>NZ_CP060696.1:1498100-2996201 GCF_014467055.1 Caproicibacterium amylolyticum
TACCATTGCCAAGCTGAAGAAATATGAAGCCGAACATGGCTCTGCTTCCTTCAGCTCGAAGTCCTGAGAAAGGGGTACTGGGTGTAATGAATCGTCAAGCAACTAAACAGCCGATGAGCAGTCGGGAAAAATCTTTTCTAGCCATTTTGATGCCCATAATGGCGCTGTTCTTCCTTTTTAATACGCTGCCGCTCATACAGGGCTTTTTGTACAGCTTTACAAACTTCCGCGGCTTTGGCACTTACGACTGGATCGGCCTGCGCAACTACGCTGATCTATTTCAGGACAGCCGTGTGGGAAACTCCTACCGCTTTACTTTCCTGTTTGCAGTGGTTTCCACCGTACTGGTAAATGTACTGAGTCTGGTGCTTGCCTTGGGACTGAATGCAAAAATTTCTGCCAAATCTGCTTTGCGCGGTATCTACTTTATTCCGAACGTATTGGGCGGACTGGTGGTTGGCTATATATTCAGTTTCTTTTTCACCTACATTTTGCCTGCCTTTGGCACAGCCATCGGCCTCTCTGACCTCAGCTCCAGTTGGCTTGCACGCACCGACCGCGCATGGCTGGCTGTGGTGGTGGTAGCTGCATGGCAGTCAATCGCCATGAACACACTCATTTACATTTCCGGACTGCAGACCGTTCCGCTGGATGTGTATGAAGCTGGTGCCATTGACGGCGCGACTGGCTGGCGGCGCTTCCGCCACCTGACCCTGCCACTGATTATGCCGTTCATCACCATCAACATGGTTCTATGCATGAAAAATTCTCTCATGGTCTTTGACCAAATCATGGCTTTAACACAGGGAGGCCCCGCTCAGAGCACCGAATCGATTTCCTACCTCATCTACAGCAATGGCATGGGCGGTGGGCAATTCGGCTACCAAAGTGCTAATGCAGTTTTATTCTTCGTTGTCATTGTCGTCATTTCCGTTTTCCAAATGAAATTTCTGGGAAGCAAGGAGGAACAGCTATGAATTCGAAATCAACCTTCAAAATCGGCGGGTCCAAAAATGTGCCGATTACAGTTCTGCTTCTGATTGGCTGTCTTACTGTTTTCTTCCCGCTTTACATGACGGTTATCATTGCTTTCAAAAGACCTACTGAAATGACCAATGATATTTTTGGTGCACTGAAGCCACCGGCACAATGGAGCCTGGAAAACTTTTCGCAGGCCATGCAGATCACAGACTTCTGGCATTCGCTGTTGAACTCTCTGGTCATTACACTGTGCACCGTGGCATTGTGTGTGCTTATCCATCCACTGGCCGCCTATGCAATTGGCCGTAACATGAAGCGCCGCAAGCTATACAAATATGCTTATCTGTACCTGGTCAGCGGCATGTTTGTACCCTTTGCCATCCTGATGATGCCGGAGGCCAAGCAGACTGCCCTGCTGCACCTGGCAAACTGGGGCGGTGTCATTGTGCTTTACGTTGTCTTTTATCTGCCTATGAACCTGATGCTCTACACCGGTTACCTCAAAAATGTTCCCCTGTCGCTGGATGAAGCCGCCTATGTGGATGGTGCCAGTGTTTGGGCAGCTTACTGGCACATCATTTTTCCAAACATGAAACCAATGCACGCCACCGTAGCCGTGCTGGCCGCACTTGGTGCTTGGAATGACGTTATGACGCCATTGATTTTAATGGGCGGCAGCGGCAGCAACACATTGCCGCTGGCACAACTCAATTTTCAAAGCCAGTTTAGTACCAACTATAACCTCGCTTTCGCTTCCTATCTGCTGGCACTTATTCCGATTCTTATCTTTTACCTCATTTGCCAGAAACAGATTATCAATGGTGTTATTAACGGTGCCATTAAATAAGCCTGTCGCTCAAAAGTCATCTTTTTGCCTACAGAAAAGGGCCTGTAAACGCCGCGGAAAATTTTCCGCACGGTACAGGTCCTTTTCTGTTCTTTATACTTTTGCCACCCACATACTCTGCATAGAAGGTCAGTTTTGTTGTTTAAAAAATATGGGTTCCGCGCCGCCAGTGCTATCTTTGGTATTCTGCTGGTGGGCCTTGGTGTGGGACTGTTCCGCATGGCCGTTTCAGGTTGTGACCCCTTTACCACTATGAATCTTGGCATCAGTGGCCTGCTTGGACTGCAGTTCGGCACACTGCAACTTGGCGTCAGTGGCCTGCTTGGACTGCAGTTCGGCACACTGCAACTTGGCGTCAGCGTGGTACTTTTGCTGTTAATAGTGGTGTTTCGCCGCGGGTACGGCTTTCAATATGGTCTGTGTAGGCTACATTGCCGATTTCACTATGTTGCTGTTCCACTCTGCGGATACTGCGGAACCTGTCCTGTTGACACGCGCCGCGCTGTTTGCACGTCATGCCGCCCAGCAGCATACGAGGTAACTAGCGTGTATCAGCAGACGGAATTTCGTTCCACGTACTCCCTCTGCAGCTGCTTTTGAAAGAAATCGTCTATCAAGAGCATCTGGTCCTCTTGTGGACAAAGGATTTTAACCGCACTCAAAAACAGGCGATGCCAGTTTCTCCATTTTACGAGTGGAAACACCCTGCGCAAAGACTTCCTGAACAACTTAAATGAGTGCTGTTTCGCTGTACATGCGTTAGGTTTTGCCATTTGCAATAGTTCAGGAAATCGTCAATGTCATAATTGTATTGTTCCATAAAGGAAAAACTCCTTTGCTTTATTAGGTGTTGTTCGTACCCAATAAATCAAAGGAGTTTTATCGGCATGGAGAGAAAAAATTTATTGTAATGAGATTTTATTTCACAATGATTTTCATTTTTTTATCGCTACGGAATGATTCTTATTTTCGCCGAAAATCTGCATGGTTAAGCCATTCCTTCGTTTATCCTGCGGTTTTCATGTGGAGGCGCAAACGGTCGGAAATCATTGCAATAAATTCGCTGTTTGTAGGTTTGCCACGGGTATTATGAATCGTGTAGCCAAAGTAGGAATTCAGTATGTCCACATCTCCGCGGTCCCACGCAACCTCAATGGCATGGCGGATTGCACGCTCCACTCTGGAAGGTGTTGTGTCATACTTTTTCGCTACACCCGGGTAAAGCTGCTTTGTAACAGCATTAATAATGTCCGGGTCTTCAATCGCCATCAAAATGGAATCCCGCAAATAATGATACCCTTTGATATGTGCAGGTACTCCGATTTGATGCAGAATTTCTGTTACCTGTACTTCCAGTGTTTCTTGGCAGGGCACTGACGGGTTGTCCATAGCCAGTAGCTGGCGGATACGTTTTGCAAGTTGTGCCGTTTCATAAGGCTGCACTGCAAGGTAGCACGCTCCAGAAGAAAGTACCTCACGCTCAAGCGTAGGACTTGTAAAGTTGCTTTCCACAACAAACGTGGGAAGTTTCACGGTATGGTGTTCCTGCAAAGCATTCAACACACCAACCGCGTCAAGCCCCGGCATAAAAATGGGAGCCAGCACTGCATCCGGTCGCTGGGATTCAACTGCTTCCAGCAGACATCCGCCGTCTTTTGCCGTGTAAATAACCGTAAAGCCGTTCTCTTCAAAGATTTGGTTGTTTTCGCGCTGATATTCCGGGCTGTCGTTCGCAATCATGAGTTTTATAGTGTTCTCCATATTTAGTCCCCCTAAGATTTTTTACACCATTATATTACCATAAACTGGAAAAGATGGCAATACTTTTATTGAATTTTTTTGATTTAGGGGCAAAATTTTGAGAACATTAATTATGCTGCCGCTTTTTGTGCAGTACTTGCTTCACCTGCCAGCATGTGTTCTGCCAGAATTCCGTAACCTCTTGTAGGGTCATTTACAAAGACATGTGTAACTGCGCCAACTAGCTTTCCATTTTGCAAAATAGGGCTTCCGCTCATTCCCTGCACGATTCCGCCTGTTTTATTAAGCAGTTGTTTATCTGTAATATGCAGAATCATATTTTTGCTCTGCGCTGCGCGTGTGTTCAATAGCTCAATTTCCGCACTGAATTTTTGAGGGCCACTGGAATCTATTGTACAGAGAATCTCTACAGGGCCGGTCTTTACTTGGTCAGATGGGCAAACTGGAATTGCTTCGCCATCCGGGGCGTGGTTCATTTTTCCAAAAACGCCCTGTACGCTGTTTGCATAAAGCGTTCCACTCGGGATATCAGACGAAAAGTATCCCTGCAGTTCGCCTGGAATGCCCTGAACACCTTTTTGAACACCGGAAATGATGACTGGAACAATATCACCGCATCCGAATGGCATGATTTCATTGGTATCGGGATCTGTAATTCCGTGCCCAAGACCTGCAAACATTTCATTGCGCGGGTCATAATAAGTCAGCGTACCTACTCCAGCAGCACTGTCACGTACCCACAGTCCGGCACGGTAACATCCTGTGCTTTGCACTGGGGAAAGCTTAGCTGCTACTTTTTGCCCGCTTCTGTCAATTTCCAAATTTAGAGACCGCCCGCTGCAGTTTAGCACTGCCTTTGAAAGCTGTTCATTACTGGTGACTTGTTGCCCATCTATCGACAGAATTACGTCGCCTGTACGCACATCTGCTTCCTTCGCCGGATTTACCGTACCCCCACTTGTTTCTAAGTCTGCGGTACCTACCACAACGACTCCGTTGGTGAACAGTTTGATGCCAAAGGGCAGGCCGCACGGGATGAGCATCACTGGACTAGACGTGCTGACTGGCTGTACCACAGGCTCCGCTGCACCTGCAGATATTCCGCCCAAAAACATCGCTGCTGCCAAAGCCACCGCTGTTTGTTTGAAAATTGAACGATTTTTCATAAGCGCACCTCCTCGCCGCTTCGTTAACTTTCCACGGTGAGGTGCGTTTTAAATTGGGAATTCTATAGTACTACGGCACTATCTGGCTAGGATAAAAACGTAGTGCCGCAGTGGATGCGGTTCAGAAAATTCAGGTACTCTATTTTCAAATAACTACATAAAAAAAGCCCTGTATATTCAGACAGATCTTTCCTTATCATTCCGTTATTTTCCTTTTTATCTGACAATAACGCCATTCTGATGGCTGCGTTCAGAGCCAAGAGCAATTGGTAAACTCTGCTGATTACTGTGGCGGATATAGAAAAAAACAGCAACTCCAGAAAGTACCGCACTGAGCAGCACCAGCAAAAAGCCAAATCCGCCTGCCGTTTGCTCACGCATCGTGTTTGCTGTGACTGTTCCCGCTGCCTGCGCTGCCGGTACAGACGCTGAAAAGGTCTGCTTTGACAAATCTGCTGACGCTGTTTTTGGTAAATATGAAGCAGTTTCACTTTCGGCAGCGGCAGCTCCTGCTTTAAAACTGAAAGCTGAAAACAGAAAAACGAAAAAAAGCAGCGCAGTCAGCAACACTGGCAACAGTCCTCTTCGTTTCTTCAAAGGCAATTCCCCCTTTGCAAAAATCGAAAGCCATCTATTGGTAACATATTTGTTTCCAATAGTAACAAACTAGTTACAGCTTAACACAGAAACACAAAAGATGCAAGCAGAAGCGATAAACTACTCCGCAAAAGTATATTGTAAAATACCTTTATGCATAATTTTTTAAAAGAAACGCAACAACTTTTTCCATATGCATTCCGCGTGAACCTTTTACAAGAATCGTATCGTCCGGCTGAATTGCCCTTTTTAAAACCTGAACAGCTTCCGTATTATCGCCGCAGTGTATGCTGGGCAGTGCAGGATTTTCACTTTTTGCGCCCTCCGTGATCGCTGCAGCTTCTTGACCAACTGTAATCAGCAGATCGACGCCGGCTTTGGCTGCGTACTGACCGCAGCTTTTGTGTGCTTCATGAGAAACCCTGCCAAGTTCCAACATATCTCCGAGTATGGCCACCCTGCGATGTGGAAAACTGCACAGCACATTCAAGGCACCGCGCACAGCATCTGGGCTGGCGTTGTAGGAATCATCAATGATGGTAATGCCTCCCACCTTGTGAATCTGCTGCCGCATGGCGAGCGGTTTGTAAGTTGCCAGCGCTGCCGCAGCAGCCTGCAAGTCAACATGAAGGACATCTGCCATTGCAAGCGCAGAAAGCGCATTGGTGACCTGATGTGTTCCCAAAACCGGCAGAACAACTGGTAGTCTCCTGCTCTCATGTTCCATTACAAAATAGGTCTTTCCCTCTTGGCTTTCAATCTGCACTGCGCGGTAGTCGCACCAAGGAGCGGTACCAACAAAGAGTGTATTAAACAGCATTTTGCCACGCAGCGTTGCAAGCATTTTATCATCTCCATTGAGAACCAGCACAGATTCCGGAATGAAACCGTCCGTAATATGCAGTTTTTCCTGCATGATGTTTTCCTGCGTATGCAGATTTTCAATGTGGGAAACACCGATATTTGTCATAACCGCAAACTGTGGTGCAGCGATTTTTGCAAGTCGTGCCATTTCACCAAATTGGCTCATGCCCATTTCGATCACAGCTGCTTCTGTATCTTCCTCAAATTGGAACATTGTTTGCGGCACGCCTACCTGGCTGTTCTGATTCCCCTGCGTTTTCATTACACAATACCGGGCAGAAAGGGCAAGCGCAACCATTTCTTTGGTAGTGGTTTTCCCAACGCTGCCGGTAATTCCGACGACCGGGCCGGTGAAACGACGACGATAAGCTGCACCCAACTGCTGAAGAGCATCAGCTGTATCCGGCACAGCGATCAGTGCACCCTCCAACGGCAGTTCCACTGATTCCTGTGTAAAAGCAGCCGCTGCACCTGCCGCAAAAACTGCTGGAATAAAGATGTGCGCGTCAGTACGCTCTCCTTTCAGCGGAACAAAAAGCGAACCCGGGCCTGCCTGCCTGCTGTCAGTACAGACGTTTGTAATTGTATTTTCAGGGTTCCCACATAGCAGTTTTCCACCACAGAGCTCTGCTGCTTCCCCTATTGTTATCTGCATTTTTCTGCACAACCTTTCACTTGTCTGTGGACACCAAAAAGGCACGGCGGCTGCCGTACCTTTTCATAGGTTTATTTTAAGATTTTTGTGGAAGCTTTCCTTCTGCTGAAAGTATTTTGTGAATTACTTCACGCTCGTCAAAAGGATACTTCACTCCCTTAATCTCCTGATAATCTTCATGTCCCTTTCCTGCCAAAACAACTACATCGCCGTCTTGCGCGTTGTCCATGCAGAACTGAATGGCCTCTCTGCGGTCTGGAATAACAACATATTTACCATCTGTTTTATGCAGACCGACTTCAATATCCGCAAGAATATCCATGACGTTCTCATCACGGGAATTATCTGCAGTAATTACAGACAGGTCAGCCAGTTTACCGCTCATTTCTCCCATTTCATAGCGGCGCAGCTTCGGGCGGTTTCCGCCTGCTCCAAACAAGCACACCAAACGGTGCGGATTGTATTCCCGCAGCGTAGTCAAAATATTCTCCATGCTGACAGCATTGTGTGCATAGTCAATAAGCAGTGTATAATTTCCGGGTACATTTACAGGTTCTACTCGGCCTTTTACCTTAACGGTATCCAGCCCTTTCTGCACATCCGCTAAAGAAGCACCCAACTGCTGACAAACTGCGGTAGCTCCCAATGCATTGTACACATTGAATTTACCGGAAATATCCACGCACACATGGCCCTGCATACTGCCGCACAGATCAAACTCCACTCCCAGATAGCCTGGACGGGAAATCAGGCGGTCATTTTCTGCGCGCAGCTGTGCGTCCATACTGAAACCATAGCTTATAAGACTGCAGATGTGCCCTTCCGTAACTCCCTGCCAGTGTCCGTCATCTACGTTTACAACACCAAGGCGACACTTTTTAAACAGAAGTGCTTTGCAGGCAAGATATTCCTGCATATTCTTGTGTTCTGACCCGCCAATGTGATCTTCACTGAAATTTGTGAATAGTCCGATGTCAAATGTAAAACCATCCACACGGTGGTCGCGCAAACCTATAGAGCTGGCCTCCAGTACGCACGCGCGGCATCCGGCATCTACCATCATGCGCATGAACTTCTGTATATCATAAGATTCCGGTGTTGTATTATTGGTCTTAATCAGCTGTGTGCCAATTACCGTGCCAATCGTGCCGATAATTCCGGTTGGAATACCCGCAGCTTCCAAAATAGAATGAATCATATAAGTAGAAGTTGTTTTGCCCTTGGTACCAGTCACGCCAATAACTTTCAGTTTTTCCGCGGGATGGCCAAACCATGCCGCAGAAAGCAGTGCAAGTGCTTCACGTGTATCTTTTACACGAATCTCCGTACAGGAAACCGTTTCTATCTCATGCTGTGTTACCACTGCGGCAGCACCACTCTGTGCAGCCTGTGCTGCAAATGCATGACTGTCGGTTTTGCTGCCGACAAGACAAACAAACACACTGCCCGGTTTTACTTTTCGAGAGTCATAAACAATGCCGGTCACTTCAGCATTGCAATCGCCGGTAACTTGGCATGATATATCTTTCAGCAATTCTTTAATTGTCATATTAAGCACCTCGTTTTCTTCATTCAGCCGGGGTTTCCTGCGTGGAAACACCATCTATCAGCGCATACAGTTTGAAAATCTCATCTTCATTGGAGTAGTCATGTGCCGCAAGCTCATTTTCCAACCTGTTCCGCAGAGCCGCATTTGTAAGCAGCCGTTCCAAACCGTCCGCGACTCCCTCCGACGTCATGGGAACAATCAAACCAGTTTTCCCATCTGTAATCTGGTCTCTCGCTGTAGAAAAATCTGTGAGCAGAATTGGTTTGCACAAAGCCATTGCTTCATCCACAGCAATGCTCTTTCCCTCAAAGCGGGACGGCTGCATATAAACATCGCTGATTTTTACAAATGGATACGGATTCCCCTGCTCCCCCAAGAAAACGACATCATTCTGAATACCCAGTTCCTGAATTTGAGCCTGCAGTGCTTCCTTTTCCGGCCCAATACCGATAATGTACCAACGAAAATTCATTCCTTTTTTACGCAGCTGACTAACAGCGGGCAAAGCAATGTCCAACCCTTTTTGCTGGGAAAGGCGTGCAATCGTCAGCACGCGCATTCCTTGATAATGATCTGAGACCGACGTCGGTTCTTCTGCCATTTTTCGCAAAAATTTCGGGGAAAGGATATTATACTGCACATGAAATTTTTCTGCGAACTGGGGAAAAGTTTTAACAAGTGCGTCTTTGCAGGATTCGGAAACGGTACAGACCGCATCCATCTTGGCAAAATACGGTTCATCAAACGTGCGGTCAAGCCCCATTGCGGTATAGTCACCATGAATAAAGCCGATTTTTCGTTTTGCACTGACGTTATCCGCACAGTAATAGATTGGCTGTCCCTCCATAAAAGCAATCGCCGCGTCATATTGCTTTGGACTTTTACGCACAAATTTTCTTTCGACCTTCCACATTTTCACCAACCGCTCACCCATTGTTCCGCGCAGTCCGGCAAAAGTTACGCCGGCGCGGCAAAGAGCGGTCAGCGGATGGCCCTGCCGCAGCAATGTAGGCAGTGCCTGCCGGATATTGAGTTTATATTCCTTTGGAAACAATGGGGGCAGTAAATGAACCTGTTTCGGCACACGCGGCAAAAACAGGCCATCATTTGCAAAAAGCTGTAGGTCTACATCATATTTTTCGTAATCAAACAAAGACAGCAGCGTAACCAGACTTTTCTCGATTCCGCCACTGTGCAAGCTGTAATTCAGAAAAAGGACCTTCTTTTTTGACATTTATGGTCTCCTATTGGTTCTCAGCATTTTTGTGCAGGTGCTTGGCATATTGGCTGTAAAAAAGATAAGCCAATCCAACGGAACCGGATTTGATGACCCAACGAATAATGCGGTCAGCGCGAGTGCCGTTCTGCAGATAATCGCTCTGCGCAGCACGCTGCAAAATTGGGTCGGCTAGAATCCCTCGGATTTCTTCTTTTTTTCCATCTCTATCTTTTAAATTGCCCTTGCTGAACACATTGACCAGTGCGCCGTGTCCGGCACTGCGCAAATACCATGCCAAATGGCGTGGCTCAAGGTCTGCATAAGCATGCTTTCCTTTTAAAAATTCCGCTATCATGGTAAAGCAACGGGAAAGTTTCTGTATTTTATCTGCCCGGTAGCGTGTACTCAGCGAATTTCCGTTGAAGCGGTAATGATAGACCGGTACATCCAAAAAGAGTGTTTTCTGTGAGTAAAAGTGTGCCTGAATACTGACTGGTAAATCCTCCAGCATGACTTCCTCTTCATTTGGATAAGTAAGAGCATGCTCCATAAACCATTCCCGGCGATACAAACGGCGCCATGCACTGCCTATCATTTCAACACTGCGCCACGGCGTGCCGACTGCGTCTGGCCCAGTCAATTCTTCCAGCATTTTACGGTTATCTTCCGCGCAGTCGGATGGGCAGGCAATCGGCAGCCCACTGAAGCGGCTGATACCACCGGTTTCATTTTCCCGCACAAAGTCAAAAACTGTGAGGTCAGCACAGGCGGCAAGCGTCGGCTCCATAACTGCGGCCAGAGTATCTTTCCCAAGCCAGTCGTCTGCATCTACAAACAGCAGGTAATCTCCCTGTGCGCGCTGTGCACCGAAATTGCGGGTGTCACCAAGCCCTCCATGCGGTTTGTCATAAACCGTAACTCTCTGATCTCGGCGTTCCAGAGCATGCGCTGCCTCCAGCGATTTATCCGGAGAAGCATCGTTTACCAGCAGCAGTTCGTAGTCCTGAAAAGGCTGTGCCAAAATGCTTTCCACACAGGTTTTCAGGTATTCCTCCGCATTATACACGGGTACAATAATCGACAGCTTCAAAATCACAGGCTCCTTCATTTACGTTTTTCAGCAGCAGCTGTACAACGACAGCCTGCCAAACAAAAATTGGAAGTTTCTGCAGTTGAGCAGGCTGCAGATATTCCTGATTTGTTTATTATACCATTCTGTGTACCTCAATACAACGAAAATTTACCAGACACCGAATGCGTTCCTTGTAAATTATCGGAAAGTATGCTATTCTGTATGCAGTATAATGTAATTTTTATGCTTTCAAATGCATAATAGGAGGTAAGCGGATGAAGGACTGTCTGGTCATGCTGACTAAAGTATATCCGTTTGATAAAGGCGAGGAATTTATAGAAGACGAAATACCGGTACTGGCGCAGGCTTTCAGCCAGGTTATTGTAATTGCCACCAGCGCAGCAGACAATGCGGTAGCAACTCGAACTGTGCCGGGAAATGTAACAGTACACCGCATTGCCGCAAGCACGGTTCGCAAACAGATTCCCGCTGCCACTGCACGCCTTCTGTTTTCCCGCAGCCGGCACGGCTTTGTTGGAAATGATGAACGAAAAGCGGCACATATTTCTCCAAAGGCATGGGCTTTTCTTTTGTACTTCACTGCAAAAAGTGAACAGGTTTTTGAAGCTTGCCGTCGCATCCTGCTGCCCCACCATCTAGAGGAATGTGATGGTGTTACATTTTATGCTTATTGGTTTTATGATGTGGCGGTTGCTGCGAGCCAGCTAAAAAAATACTGTACCGCGAAATCCTGCAAAGCAGTTTGCCGTGCGCATGGCTATGATTTATACAAAGAACGGCAGTCCTGCAGTTATCTTCCTCTGCGCCCCTATCTGCTGAAAAATCTGGATGCTGTTTATCCATGCAGTCAGAACGGTACACAATACATTTTAAAAAATTGGCCGGGATTTGAAAACAAGGTTCATACCGCTTATTTGGGTACACAGGATTACGGTTTAGGCCCTGTTCCACAGGACAAGCCATTTCATATTGTCAGCTGCTGCCACATTGTACCTCTCAAGCGTGTCGAACTGCTTGCACAGGCACTTGCGCTGCTTCAGGACAGTGGCCTTACCTTAAAGTGGACACATATCGGCGGCGGGGATGCGCTGGAATCTCTGCGTACTTATGCAGCAGAACGCCTTTCATTTATGCAAACAGATTTGCTCGGCGCACTGCCAAATGCAGAGCTGATGAAATTGTATCAGTCCACCGCTGTAAATGTGTTTGTCAATACCAGCAGCAGTGAAGGACTTCCGGTTTCTATTATGGAAGCCTCGTCTTTTGGTATACCGACGATTGCAACAGATGTCGGCGGTAGCAGCGAACTTGTGCATACAAACGAAACTGGTTGGCTGCTGCCCGCCGACCTGACACCGGAAGCGTTGGCAAACGCAATTCGGAAAGCAGCAGCCCAGCCAGCTGACAAAGTTGATACCATGCGCAGTCAATGCCGGACACAGTGGGAAGTTCAGTTTGACGGAAAAAAGAATTTTGCAAAGTTTGCTGAAAGTATTCGGCCTTTCTAGCAGTTCAGAAAAGGGACAGTCGTTAAAAGCGGCTATCCCTTTTCTTGTTTTCAGGTATTTTCTGAAAACACACAGCAAATACTACTTTACGGTGATGTAAATTGACGATTTCATTTATTCGTACGCTGTTGCTATACATACTCATTATAGCAGCAGTACGGTTAATGGGAAAACGACAGATCAGCGAGCTGCAAACCAGCGAGTTAGTTGTAACCCTGCTAATTTCCAACATTGCGGCAATTCCTATGCAGGATAGCGGCCAGCCGCTGGTCAGCGGTGTTCTGCCTATTGCGGTGCTGATTGTCTGCGAACTTTTTGCTTCATGGTTTATGATGAAGAGCAGCAAATTCCGCAGGATGGTCTGCGGCAAACCAGTCATTATTATTTTGAACGGCATTGTGCAGCAGCAGGAAATGAAAAAGTTGCGTCTGACTACAGAAGATTTATTTGAAGAACTGCGGGAAAAAGACGTATTTTCACTAAAAGACGTTGCATATGCCATTGTGGAAACCAATGGGCGCATCAGCATCATCAAAAAGCCGGACCGGGAACAGCCAACCGCCGGTATGCTGGGGGTGGCTGTTCCAAACAGCGGAATTGAAGCCGTTGTGATAAGTGACGGCGTCATCAGCAACGCATCGCTCCAATTGTGCGGAAAAAGTCAAAAATGGCTGGAAGAAACCCTTCGGGACCAAAACATCAATGTTTCGGATATTTTTATAATGACTGCCAACACAAACGGAGATTATCAAATCATTCCAAGGGAGGCAACTGTATGAAACGAATGACAGCAGCATTCGTACTGTTGGCGGCTTCCATTGCACTCTGCATTAGCGGCAGCTGCGTAACAGAAAATTTGACAAACCATTTGGCTTCGACACTTGGTGCTGCCAAGAACGCAGCTCAGAAAAATGACCGTGCAGCTGCCTACCAGTTAAGTGTGCAAGCCGGGCAGGATTGGGAAAACGCCCATCAGGTACTTTGCACTTTTCAGCCGCACAGCCGTTTGGAAACTGTAGATCAGACTTTGGCAATTCTCCCTGACCTTGCGAAGTGCGAAAGTTTAGAGCAATTTGCAGGTGAATGTGCTCGTGGGCAGATGCTGGCTCAAAACCTGCAGGAAGGCGAACTGCCGCTGATACAAAATATTCTGTAAAAAGCAAGCCACAGGGACAACAAACTTTTCCTTGCGGCTTGCTTTATTTTTCAGAAGATGATTTCTGCCGTGCCTGAATAATTTCATTTAGCTCATCCATAAATGTGTTAATGTCCTGAAACTGCCGATAAACGGACGCAAACCGAACATAAGCTACCTCGTCAATGTGCTTGAGCTTTTCCATAGCATATTCGCCAATTTTAGAGGACTCTACTTCCCTGTCCAGTGAGTTTTGCAGGCTGACTTCAATTTCGTCCACCAAATGTTCCAGCGTAACCAGCGACACCGGGCGCTTTTCGCAGGCACGCAGCAGGCCGCGCAGCAACTTATCCCGGTCAAAAGCTTCTCGGGATTTATCTTTCTTAATTACAATGACCGGAACAGTTTCAATGACTTCATAAGTAGTAAAGCGCTTGCCACATTTCAGGCACTCGCGTCGGCGGCGAATGCGCTCTCCCTCGTCTGTTGGGCGCGAATCAATGACCTTGCTTTCCTCGTGGCCGCAAAAAGGACATTTCATAATTTCACCTCAAAATCATTTTACACGAAAGATTTATATTCCTTACTATTTAATAATTATATCATATTGAAAGGTTTGCCTGCAAACACTGGATTTATGGCAGTCAGTTTGTGAAACTGACGCTGAAAATGCTCCATTACCTGCTTTGCCTGCAGCAGTTCGGCAGGGTCATCAAAATTACCGCGGTACACCTCAATTATACAGTCACCTGAAAAATTCTGCTCTGCAAGCTGCTGCATAAGCCGTGCATAGTCCATTTCCCCACAGCCGGGCAGCAGGCAGGTCTTACCCGGTTTGTTATCGTTAATGTGGACGTGAACCAGCCGCTCCCCCATCGCAGTACAGGTTTCAAACGGACTGTGTCCCGCACGGACCGATTGCTTGACATCCAGTACGAACGCACAGTCGTTATGCAGGTAAGCACGCATCCTGCGCAGGAAATTTGGTTCACTGCTTCGGAACTTATCAACGTTTTCCTGAGCAGTTGAAATGCCGAAAGCCCGCCCAGTTTCCAGCAGACGGTGATAGTGCTCGAAATAACCTTCTTCGGGCATATCACCCTGTTTCTCAATTCGCTGACCATGCAGCACCAGCAGCTTTGCACCCAATAAATCTGCTGCTTCAAAATAATGCTTGTAAAACTCCAGTGTATCTTCAAAGCGTCGCTCATAACCGGAAAACAGCAGCAGGCTCTCATAACCGGAAGTAAAGGGATGCACGCTTTTGACAGTCGCGTGGTACTCCTGTAGCATGTGTGCAAGACTTTTTACATAGCTAGGTTCTAGCTCACTAAATGTGTTGATGAAAAATTCAAAATGCCGAAAACCAAGTTTCAGCAGTTTGGCAAGACTCTTTTCGAGCAGTGCCGGGTAAAGGCACGCTGTGGAAATTCCGATTTTCAAACGGACACCCCCTCATTTTTACCGGAGTTTTATAAAAGTAAAAACTTAATTGACCCATAAAATATCGTGATTGACCGTGCAGTAAAACAGCTTCCGCACCTCTTTCGGCTCATGCGCCTGTGCTAGAACCCACATCAGCTTTGTTACTGTTGACTCCAGTGTCATATCATACGTTTCCAAAAGGCCAAAACGCTCTTTTGCCAGATGTCCCACCTGATAGACTGCCATGTCACTGCCCTCATGCGGTACTTGCGTGGCCACAACGATTACTTTTCCTATATGAGAAAGTTCCGCAAGTGCTTCATTGTAGATTTCCGGCACACCGCCCACGCCGTAGCTTTCTATAATCAGTCCATCACACAGCCGTCCCACCGCTAAAAAGGCTTCTGCCGGCAGGCCGGGTGTCAGCTTCAAAGCAGAAACATTGGTGTTAAGTGCTGCTGAAAATTTCACACCCTGTGACGATGCATCATGTATGTACCGCACAATGCGGTCATCTCGTATTACCGCCAGTTCCGGGAAATTGATACTGGAAAACGCATTGTAGCTTTTGGAACGGCTCTTTCGCGCTCTGGTGCCGGCAATTACCCGGCCGCCAAAAACAATGCATACCCCTGGCTCCCCCGCACTTGCCCAGCGCAGGCTGTCCATTAGATTTGTTTTGGCATCTGTTACATCCATATCGATTGGTCTTTGCGAACCTGTGATAACGATTGGCTTATCCGGTTCCTGAATCAAATAGGACAGCGCCGCAGCAGTATACGCCATAGTGTCGGTTCCATGACAAACGACAAAGCCGTCATATACTTCATAATGTTCCTGAATTATATGCGCAATCAGCAGCCAGTGCTGTGGCTGAATATTAGTGCTGTCAATGTTGAGTACCTGCAGCGTATCCGTCTTACAAAAATTTGCTGCTTCCGGTACATAGGAAAGCAGCACCTCCGGTGTCAGCTGCGGAACCAAACCGTCTTCAGTTTTACGGGAAGCAATAGTACCTCCGGTTGCAATCAGCAGAATTTTTTTCATATGTTGCCTTTCAGCAGAATCAAATTTTTAGAATTACAAAAAACACTTTATAAGTATAACACAAAAAAGGCCGCTGCGTCCAGATTATACAGTTCTGCTTGGGGAACACTACGCCTATGGAGGCGAATAACATGCAGGGTGAAAATACCGATATTTTAAATGAAGTCTACAAGGCAAGTACAATGGGAGCAGAAGCAGCGGAAATGCTGCTTCCAAAGGTGCACGATCAAAAAATACGCAGTCAAATCAGCAGCCAGCAGCAAAATTACGAAGCATCTGCGCACAAAGCGGCACAAATGCTTGAGGAAAAAGGTGACAAGCCCAAGGTTGCCACCCAGCCTATGCAAAAGGCTATGCTTTGGGGCAGCATCCAGATGAATACACTAGCTAACAGCACCCCTGAACATCTTGCAGAAATGATGATTCAAGGAACTACGATGGGTATTATCGACATTCAAAAGCGGCTGAATGAGCTGCCGCAGGCTGACAGTGACTCCCGCAAACTGGCGGAGGACTTTTTGAAAGGCGAACAGCAAAACATCGATGAACTTAAGAAACTCCTGTAAACTTGCTTTTACAGCCGGGTTTCAGTATAATTAAAGTCATTGGGCCGAAAGGCCCTTACATAAATCTGACTTTCAGAACCACTTTACATATATTGGAGACGAAACACATGGCATTACTCAGTACCAGCAATCTGGAAAAGAGCTTTGGCACCGACGTTATTTTTCATGGTGTATCCTTTGAGGTACAGCAAAGTGACCGTATTGGCTTGGTCGGTGTGAACGGCTCTGGAAAAACCACCCTGTTCAAAACTATAACAGGTGAATACACGCCGGATGGGGGAAACATTTATCAGGCAAAAAGCACGGTGCTCGGCTATATGGAGCAGCACGTCTGCAAAGATCTTGACCGCACCGCTTACGCGGAAGTGCTTACAGTCTTTTCTAATCTGCTCAATATGGAAAAAGAACTGAATGAACTCAATAATGAAATTTCAGCACACCCAACAGATCAGCTGATTGAACGGCAGATACTTCTAAATGACCAGTTTGTACAGCTTGGCGGCCTTACCTGCCGAGCACGCGCACGCAGCGCTCTACTTGGCCTTGGCTTTACTGATGAACAGATGGGGCAGGTTGTCGGCGTATTAAGCGGCGGACAAAAAGCAAAATTGCAGCTTGCCAAGATGCTGCTTTCCGGTGCAAACCTTCTGCTTTTGGATGAACCGACCAACCATTTAGACATTCAAAGTGTGGAGTGGCTGGAGGACTTTCTGCGCAGTTGGAATGGTGCCTTTATTGTTATCTCCCATGACCGGTACTTTCTGGACAGACTGTGCGGACGCATTTTTGAAATGGGAAACGGTCATTTGACTACCTACAAAGGCAATTATACTGCTTTTCAGGAACAAAAAGACCTAGCTGAACTTTCTGCACAACGTCAATATGACAACACCCAGCACGAAATCAAGCGCATGGAAGACATGGTTACACAGCTTCGCCGGTGGAACCGAGAAAAAAGCATCCGCAAAGCTGAAAGTAAGGAAAAAGCGATTGCTAAATTGGAAAGCACCCTCGTTGTTCCGGAAGCAAGGCAGGAAACAATGCACTTTCAATTTCCTGTTGCACAGCGCAGTGGTAATGACGTGTTAAAAGTGGAAAATCTTGCGCTCGCTTTTGAGGGACGCATCTTGTTCCAAAATGTCGATTTAGAGTTGCACCGCAGTGAACGCGTATTTCTGCTTGGCCCCAATGGCTGCGGGAAAACCTCCTTATTTAAAACGCTGCTCGGACAATATGAGCAGATGGAAGGCAAAGTAAAGTTTGGCGCAAATATCGATTTGGGATACTACGACCAGCTTCAAACTGGCCTGCACATGGAAAAACGTGTGATAGATGAAATTTGGGACACCTACCCGCACATGACTGAAACAGAAGTACGTTCTGCGTTAGCAATTTTCCTTTTTCACGGCGAAGATGTTTTTAAACCAGTAGCTGCACTTTCCGGCGGTGAGCGTGCGCGCGTTCTGCTGCTGCGCCTGATGCTCAGCAAGGCGAATTTTCTGCTGCTGGATGAACCGACTAACCATTTGGATATCGCCTCGAGTGAAGCATTAGAGGCCGCACTGCAAAGTTATGAAGGCACTCTCTTTATTGTTTCGCATGACCGGTACCTAATTAACAAACTCGCGGACCGCATTTACTGGCTTACACCGGAAGGTGCTGTTTCCTATATTGGCAGCTACGATAGCTTTTTGGAACAGCGTAAAGCACAGCAGGCGAAAAATCAGGAAACACAACAGCAGGAGCAGCCGAAAGAAAATACGTACCAGCAGCGTAAGGCACAGCAAGCCGTCCTGCGCAAACAAAAAGCCCGCCTGCACCGTGTAGAGGACCGCATTGAAGAACTGGAAAGCCTAACAAACATTTTGAATGATCAGCTCTCCAATCCGGAACTTGCAAGCGACTTCGAAAAAGCCATGGAACTGACGCAACAATTGGAAACCGCCCGCAAGGAAAGCGACAACCTGTTGGAAGAATGGGAAAAGCTTTCACAGGCTGTCGAGGAAAGCACCGCACCATCTGCTGAAAAATAAAAAAGAGCCGAAAGGCTCTTTTTGTCTTCCTTATTTTGCTTTCGGCTGGAATACTTTCAGCTTTTCCATAAAGGCTTCTGCTTTGTCCGCTTCTACCTCAACTGTTACCGGCTGGCTCAAATCCAGGCTAAAAACGCCCATAATGGATTTTGCATCAATCTTGTATTTTTCATTGGTCAGATTAATGTCAAAATCACACTGGTTGGTCAGGTTTACAAAATTGCGTACATCCTCAATGCTGGAAAGCATAATTTGTGCAGTGTACATTTCATTTCCCTCCTGATAAATCGCTTTGATTATTCCGCATATTCACGTAAAAAATTTGTTGTTATTTAGGTGAACGCAATTATAATACAGCAGATTAACAAAATTTTCAAGCCCCCATTTATGAATTATTTACAAACAATTTGACGCTTCTTTATTTTTGTCTAAAGAAAGAGGAATTATGAATGAAAGTTTCAGCCATAACGCTCGGCTGTAAAGTCAATCAATATGAAACGCAGGCCATGCTTAAGCAACTGGAGCATGCCGGTTTTACGCTCTGCGACGGTGCAGCAGATGTTGTACTGATTAACTCCTGCACTGTAACCGCACAAAGCGACCATAAAGTTCGCCAAACGCTGCACCGTGCCCGCCGTGAGAATCCGACCGCCATACTTGTCCTTACAGGTTGTATGCCGCAGGCTTTTCCGGAGCAGGCCGCTTCCCTTTCTGACGCAGATATCGTATTAGGCAACTCCAACCGTGCATCACTTGCCCAGCATATTTTAAACTACCTTTCCACGCATCAACGGATTGTTGACATCGAACCGCACGGTCAGAAGTTTGAGGAAATGCAGGTCACGGATTTCTATGAACGTACACGCGCCTTTGTAAAAATAGAGGACGGCTGCAACCGCTTTTGTTCCTATTGCATCATTCCCTACGCACGCGGGCGTGTTCGTTCTAAACCTTTGGCAGACCTGCGTGCAGAGCTGGAAACGCTGGGACAGCACGGCTACAAAGAAGTTGTACTAACCGGCATTAATTTGCCCGCATACGGTCAGGACTTGGGGTTAACACTGTGTGATGCAGTGGAAGCCGCCTGTGCGGTTCCCGGTATTCAGCGTGTCCGACTTGGTTCATTGGAGCCGGAACAGCTTTCACCGGAAGTAATTGAACGGCTGGCGGCACAAAAAAAGTTGTGCCCACAATTTCATCTTTCGCTGCAAAGCGGCTGCACCGAAACACTGAAGCGCATGAACCGCCACTATACAGCGGACGAATACCGTACAATTATACACAATCTGCGTGCTACCTTTGACAATGCTGCAATGACCACGGACATTATGGTCGGTTTTGCCGGTGAAACGGAAGAGGAATTTCAGGCAAGCCTGCGCTTTGCAAAAGAAATCGCTTTTGCAAAAGTACACGTTTTTGCTTACTCCCGCCGTCCCGGTACTCGTGCTGCAGACTTCCCCGGTCAAATGACCAATGCCGAAAAAGAACGCCGCAGTCATTTAATGACTGCGGCGGCAGAAGAAACTCGTCAGGCATTTCTGAAAGATCAGATTGGCAAAATTGAACCGGTACTGTTTGAGCAGCGGCGGGAAGCCGGTGTTTTTGAAGGGTACACACCAAACTACACGCCCGTTCTCACTGCAACCGGAGAAGATCTTTCCGGTCAAATTCTTTCGGTAAAAATCACGGATGTAATTGGCGACTGCTGCAAGGGAATTCTTTGCAGCGAATAATTTACTGGAACAACTTTACTACGTTTTGTATTTCCTGCTGCCGGTTCTGGGACATCATATCATCATAGGCGTAGAACATAAAGCCATCGCACTTCTGGGCGCGGCCGGTCTGTATCTGCCTTGCAATAATGTCTACGCTGTTTTTCCAAGAACCGCTGTCCACATCCGTATCTGTTTTGTAAACACCTAAGCCAAAGTACAGCTTCACGTTTTTGGCGGTTACAAGGCTTTTCCAGGTCTGTACTGCCTTGTCATAAGGCAGTACAGGGTTATCGTAGTTGTAGTAAAGCTGTGGGCACACATAATCCACGTAGCCCTGTGCCTGGCACCACGCGGCGGCATCCGCACCGATTTTTCTGTCATTACTTAAATTTCCCTGCGGTGAAACACCGAACACCGCGGCGGCTCGGTTCTCCTTTACTGCCCGATAAGTGCGCGAAATCAAGTCATTGATGTTGGCACAGCGCCAGTCGGCTAGGCTCAATACCTCTCCATCTTTTTTACCGGTGCAATAAGCCCCGTAAGAAGCTTTATCAAAGTCCGCTCCTTCATCTGGATAAAAGTAATCATCAAACTGTACACCATCCACTGCATAATTTTTCACAATTTCTGCGACACTGTCTGCTATGTACCGCCGCACACCGTCCCAGCCTGGATCCAGGTATTTTCCGTTTTTATAGGAAACCGCCCAGTTCGATTTTGCAGAATCATTGTGAAAGGTATTCCACGGGTTGTTTTGTGCCAAAATAGACGGTGTATTTTCCAGCTGAATCCGCAGGGGATTTACCCACGCGTGAAACTGCAACCCTGCTTTATGCGTAATGTCTACCATATCTTTCAATGGATCATAACCCGGATTTACGCCCTGCGTATTTCCGGTAAGGTTTGACCACGGGTAGTATTTGGAGGGATATAACGCATCTCCAAATGCACGCACATGAACAATTAAAGTGTTCATCCCCTTTGCTTTTGCATTTTGCACAATTTGCGTAAACATACTGATGAAAGCCGCTTCGCTTTTGTCGGACTGCGCGCTTCTGTCTAGTGTCATGTACGGTACCCAAACCGCCCGCATTTCATTTTTGGCGGCTGCTGCCGCAGTCGTCGCCGGTACGGACTGTGCCGGTGCCCCGGATGTGCTTGCTGCGGCGTTGACTGCAGTCTGCCCGGAAATTGCAGTTTGCACTGTCGCCACAGGCTTTTCCCCACTATCCAGCCGATTGACCGCCATTGTAATCAGCACCACTGCAGCCAACATCATCACAGCAACAATCTGCCGATGTTTGTGAAAAAATGAAATGACCATGCTTTCCATCCCCTGTCCATTATCTTTCCTGCTTTTGTAACCAATCTGTAATGATTATAGAAAATAAAGGAGAAGAAAAAGCGCAAAATGTCAGTGTTTCAGAAATTTTTACTTATTTACTTCTGCGTAATCAGCATGACAGCTGTTATAGTTACTATACATGACAAACGCGCAGCCATCCGGCACCGCCGCCGTGTGCCGGAGCGAACACTACTGTTGCTTTCTACTTTAGGCGGCAGTGCCGCCATGTACTTGACTATGCAGTGCATCCGGCACAAAACGAAACACGCGAAATTTATGGTCAGAATTCCGGTCATTATACTTTTGCAAGTGCTGCTTGGTCTGCTTTGGTATTTTCACTTCGTTTAATTACACAAAAAGCCGGTTTTCTTACTGTGAGAGTAAGGAAACCGGCTTTCATTGTATTGAATTAACCTTTTGCAACAAGATTGATTAACTTGCCCGGAACATATATTTCTTTAACCAAGTTTTTCCCGGAAATCTCCCCTGCAATCTTTTCGTTTGCTTTTGCAGCAGCAAGTGCATCTTCTTTGGACACATCCGCAGGCACAGAAACGCGCGCACGCACCTTTCCGTTTACCTGCACCGCAATTTCAACGGTTGCGTCTTTGCATTTGCTTTCATCAAAGTCAGGCCATGCCTGCTGACAGGCCATTTGATCATTGAACTGTTGTACAGCCCAAACTTCTTCGGCCACATGGGGCGCAAACGGGTCAAGCAAAATTGTGAAAATGCGCAGTTCTTCCCGTGTGATGGAACCGCTGGCCGCAATTTCATTCAGCAAAGACATCAGCGCTGCAATCGCAGTATTGAATTTTAAATTCTCGATATCTTCGCTTACCTTTTTAATGGTCTTGTTAAATGAAATCTCCATTTCCGTGCGAATGCTGTCACCGGGTACAGTAATATCCTGCAAAGCAAAGTAACGCTCAATAAAGCGGCGGCAGCCTTTCATACTGGAAGTGCTCCACGGCGCGGCTTTTTCAAAGTCGCCAATGAACATTTCGTACAGGCGCAAAGTATCCGCACCGTACTCTGCAACCACGTCATCCGGATTCACGACATTGCCGCGGGATTTGCTCATTTTTTCGCCGTTTTCGCCCAGAATCATGCCATGGCTGGTACGCTTTGCATACGGCTCCGGCGTGGGTACTTCACCAATGTCATACAAGAATTTGTGCCAGAAGCGGCTGTACAGCAAATGCAGCGTGGTATGCTCCATACCGCCGTTGTACCAATCTACTGGCAGCCAGTAATCCATTGCTTCTTTGCTGGCAAAAGCTTTGTCGTTGTGCGGGTCAGTATAGCGCAGGAAGTACCAGGAAGAGCCGGCCCACTGCGGCATGGTATCCGTTTCACGCTTAGCAGGGCCGCCGCAGTGCGGGCAGGTTGTGTTGACCCAGTCGGTCATCTTGGCAATTGGTGATTCGCCGTCGTCCGTCGGTTCGTAGCTTTCCACCTCCGGCAGACGCAGCGGCAGCTGGTCCTCCGGCAGCGGCACATAGCCGCATTTGTCGCAGTGGACAATCGGAATCGGTTCCCCCCAGTAGCGCTGACGTGCAAAGACCCAGTCGCGCAGTTTATAATTTACCTTTTTGTGACCAAAGCCTTTTTCTTCCATGTAATCTTTGATTTTTGCCTTTGCTTCTTCAACGGTCAGACCATTCAGGAAGCCGGAATTGACCATCACACCGGTCGCACAGTCGGTAAAGGCTTCCTTTTCAACGTCGCCGCCTTTTACAACTTCAATGACCGGTAAGCCAAATTTGCGGGCAAAGGCCCAGTCGCGGGTATCATGTGCCGGTACAGCCATAATTGCACCAGTGCCATAGGTCATAAGCACGTAATCCGAAATAAAAATCGGAATTTCTTTGCCGTTTACCGGGTTGATTGCCGCAACACCCTCCAGCCGAACGCCGGTTTTATCTTTTGCAACCTCAGCACGTTCGAATTCACTTTTGCGGGCAGCTTTTGCCTGATAGTCCCGAATTGCGTCCATATTAGAAAGCTTGTCCTGCCATTTTTCAATGTTTGGATGCTCCGGTGAAATAACCATATAAGTAGCACCGAAAAGGGTGTCCGGACGCGTTGTGTAAACGGTGAGCACGTCGCCGGCTGTGGTCTGAAAATCGACTTCTGCGCCCTCACTGCGGCCAATCCAGTTTTTCTGCTGTGCTTTCACACGGTCAGGATAGTCTACATCGTCCAGTCCGTCAATCAGTTTCTGCGCGTAATCTGTGATTTTGAGCATCCACTGGCTTTTTTCCTTGTGAATAACAGGGCTGCCGCAACGCTCGCAAACACCTTCTACAACTTCCTCATTTGCCAGTACGCATTTGCAGCCTGTGCACCAGTTTACATTCATTTCCTTTTTGTAAGCCAAGCCCTTTTTGAAGAGCTGCAGGAAAATCCACTGTGTCCATTTATAATATTCAGGGTCGGTTGTGTTGATTTCACGGCTCCAGTCAAAGGAAATGCCTAAGCTTTTAATCTGTTCCTTAAAACGGGCAACGTTTTTCTTCGTCACCTGTGCCGGATGAATATGATTTTTAATGGCATAGTTTTCCGTTGGCAGACCGAAAGCATCCCAACCAATTGGGTAAAGCACATTGTAACCCTGCAGGCGGCGCTTGCGTGCAATAATATCCAGAGCGGTATAGGGGCGCGGATGACCTACATGCAGTCCCTGCCCGGATGGATAGGGAAACTCAACAAGGGCAAAGTACTTTGGCTTTGTGCTGTTGTTCTCTGCGTGAAAAACGCCCGCTTTTTCCCATGCGTCCTGCCATTTCTTTTCGATTCCTTTATGGTCGTATTTCATGTTCTAACCCTCTATTCCTAAAAACTTCTGAAAGTTATTCCTCTGTCAGCAGTGCCGAAATATCCACGGTTTCGCCGTCCTGCCACATGCGGTCCAAATCATAAAATTCACGTGCATCCTTCGTGAAGACATGAACAATGACTGAACCGTAGTCCAACAGAATCCAGGAGTTGCTGCGGTATCCTTCTGTATGATTTGGAGCAGTTCCCTCTTCTTTCAACTGAAATTCTACTTCGTCTGCAAGTGCTTTCACATGCGTGCTGCTGGTACCAGTAGCAAGGACAAAATAATCAGCCAAACTGGAAACATTGGTGATGCCAATGAGCTTCAGGGACTTTGCCTTCTTTTTATCTAAAATTTTTACGGCCTTTTCGGCCAGTTCTCTCGGTTCCATGCTTATCAGCCTTCCTTATTTGAAATAATTTCCAGTGAAACTTCATTATACGCTGCAAGTGTATCTGGATGGATTGGAATACCATCCTTAGCCAAACTTTCAATGGTGTAGGCAAGTTCCGCATGCATAACCTTGGGCAGACTTTCCTTTGCCATTTTGCGGAATTTTTTAACGCCATCATAAGTGCGGTCTGCTGAAATGAAGTCCGCGGTAAATATAATTTTATCCATCAGCGTCATGTGAGCGCGACCGGTGGTGTGGTACCGAACCGCATCCAGCAGTTCCGGGTCACTGATGCCCAGCACATGGTGCAGGTAAGCGGCACCCAATATTGCATGCCAGAGCTTTGGCGCGTGCAGTTCTACATCGGTCAATACAACGCCGTACTCCTCCATACGTTTCAACTGTTCTTCGTGCGGAATATCTTTCATAACGTCATGCAGGATACCTGCCATCTGCGCCTTGTCCTCATCCGCACCATACTGTCTGGCAAGCTCGCAGGCTGCGTCGCTGACACATACGGAATGGTGAAAACGGTAATCACCCAGCAGCGGCCGTATAATTCTCCTGTATTCTGTAATATTCATTACTTCGGCTCCCTATACAAAGAATTCTGTGCAATATAAGCTGCAACCGCAGGAGGTACAAGTGACTGCACATCCCGGTGTGTCTGCACAGCACTGCGTACCTGTGTAGAGGACACCGGCAGGTACTGCACATCCCGTACCAGTGCCTTGCCGCCTTCCTGCCGGATTTTTTCCGCATAAGCCAGAAGCCTGTCCAGACCGGAAGTACTCCGCGGTGCAGCGCAAATTGTCGCATACTTCAAAATGCGTGCAGGATCGTGCCAAGAAAGCAGTGTAAGGAACATATCCTCTCCGGTTACGAAGTAAAGTTTGGTATCTGGAAACTCAGCAGAAAGCTGTTCCAATGTATCCGCCGTATAGCTTGGGGAAGCCCTTCGAATTTCCATGTCACTGACCTGCCAGCCGCGGCCTTTTGCCGCGAGCCTGCACATAGCAAGCCGGTGTTCTGCAGAAACCAAACCATTTACTTCCTTGTGCGGCGGTACACGGGTCGGCACCAGCAAAACCTTTTGCGCACCTGTAATTTTTTCAAAGCAGGCCGCAAGGTGCACATGCCCGTTGTGAATCGGGTTAAAGGTACCGCCATACACCAAAAGTTTGTCCATCGTGCATCCCCTTGTTTTTACAGCCCACTTTCATAGAAAACTGTTATACAAATTCTATTGTATTACTTTTTCGGCGCTTTGGGAAGAGTGATTTTCGGTTCTTTCTGGTTTTTCCTGTATAAAATGAACCGAGAGCCGATTACCTGCACCACTTCAGAGTGAGTTTCACCGGCTAAAGTTTCGGCCGCTTCTTTGGAAGAAACCGGGCAGGTTTCCGGTAAAACACGTCCTTTAATCAGTTCCCGCTTTTCCAGAGCTGCATCGGCCTGATACACAATGTCAGAGGATAAGCCGCCTTTTCCCACCATTAGGATGGTTTCGAGCGGGTTGGCAAGGCTGCGCAGATATGCGCGCTGTTTGCTGGTGAGCATATGAATCTCCTTAAAATTTTATAGTTTTACTTCAGCAGTTCCTCAAAGTCCGATTCTGAAAGGATTGGTACACCGAGGGTCTGCGCTTTTGTCAGCTTGCTGCCGGCTTCTTTTCCGGCAAGGACATAGCTTGTCTTTTTGCTGACGCTGCCGCTCACTTTTCCGCCGAACTTTTCTATGACTTCTGCCGCTTGTACACGAGTCATGTTCGGCAAAGTACCGGTCAATACAAAAGTCTTTCCGGAAAAACGGGTGTCCTGCACCTGCTGCTGACTTTCCATGTTCACACCAGCATCGCGCAGGCGTGCCACCAGTTCAGCAGTAGCAGTCAGGCTGAAAAACTCCTGAACGCTTTCCGCCATGATTTCGCCGTAGCCGTCTATTTCGGCAATTTCCTCCGCAGTAGCTTTAAAGACGTTGGTCATGCTGCCGAAACGCGCCGCCAGTAGTTTTGCTGCTTTCTGGCCGATATGTGGGATGCCCATAGCAAACAAAAGGTGTGAAAGATCATTTTGTTTGCTTCGTTCAATACCGTCCAGCAGATTTTGCGCTGATTTTTCTCCCATACGCTCTATCAGTGTCAGCTGCGCAAGCGTCAGAGTATATAAATCTGCAGGCGACTTTACAAGTTTCTCTGCAATCAGCTGTTCCAAAACTGCAGGGCCGCAGCCGTCGATGCCCATTGCATCGCGGCTGACAAAGTGAATCAGGTGACGGGCAAGCTGTGCGGGGCAGGCAGCATTGGTACAGCGTACAGCCGACTCCCCTTCCTCCCGCACAACCGGGCTGCCGCAGGATGGGCAGACTTCCGGCAGCTGATATGGAGCAGAATCTTCAGCATGGGAAACCACGCTAACCACTTCCGGAATGATTTCACCCGCTTTGCGCAGTTTTACCGTATCACCGACGCGAATATCTTTTTCTGTGATATAATCCTGATTGTGCAGCGTTGCACGGCTGACGGTAGTACCTGCCAGTGAAACCGGCTCAAACACGCCGGTCGGTGTCAGCACACCGGTTCTGCCGACATTCACCTCAATATTCAGCAGCTTCGTTTCTTTTTCTTCCGGCGGATATTTAAATGCTTCCGCCCATTTGGGGAACTTCGCGGTACTGCCCAGTTCCTGCCGCTGCGCAAAGCTGTTCACCTTAATTACCGCACCGTCTATAGAGTAGCCCAAGCTGCCCCGCAGACCGCCAATACGCTCCACTTCCTCAATTGCTTCGTCAATCGTTTGGCAGGTTTTAAAGAAAGGTGTTACGGTAAAACCTAAGTCTTTCAGGTAATTCAGTGCTTCATCATGACTGTGCAGTGTGTCTCCGCTTATCTGCTGTACATTAAAAACAAAAATATCCAGCACGCGGGCTGCCGTTATGCGGCTGTCTTTCTGCCGCAGGGAACCGGCGGCAGCGTTGCGTGGATTTTTGAAAGCTTTTTCACCGGCGAGCTCCTGCTGCGCACACAGCTTGAAAAAACTTTCGTGTGACATATAAACTTCTCCGCGCACTTCCAGAAACGGCACCGGGCGCTTCAGCATTTTAGGAATTGTACGGATGGTACGCAGATTTTCTGTAACATCCTCGCCGACGGTACCATCACCGCGGGTTGAACCGCGGGTAAAAACACCGTCACGGTATTCCAGTGAAACGGAAAGGCCGTCGAACTTCGGCTCAACAACATATGTCACATCTGCCGCTGTTTCCCGAACGCGGCGGTCAAAGTCACGCAGTTCCGCGTGGGAAAAGGAATCATGCAGACTTTCCATAACAACTTCGTGCCGCACTTTGCTGAACTGCGCAAGGGGTGCGCCGCCAACCTGCTGTGTAGGCGAATCTGCTGTACGCAGCTGTGGAAACTGTTCTTCCAGATTCTGCAGTTCTCTGTACAGCATGTCGTACTCAAAATCGTCTATTTCCGGAGCGTCTTCCACATAGTATTTCCGGTTGTGATACCGAATCTGTTCGCGCAGTTGTGCGGCGCGCGCTTTTGCTTCATTCTGCTGCAATATAGTTCCTCTCATTCTGTACATTTCCTGTACCGAATTTTTTATGCAATCTTGCGGGGCGTATGGAAAGAATCAGCTGCTGGCCTTAGCAGCATACTGCGACAATGCAACACTGGGTACTTCCCCAACGATTACCGTCTCTGCAACCGGCACATCCACTGTAACCTGCTGGTCGGCGTTTTTCCCAAGCATATAAGTGTACAGCGAAACTGTGACACGCAGAAACAGCCTGTGACGCGTCTGATTGATACCGGCACTGTCAAAGTTGCTCTGCAACTGCGCCTGCACACAGCCTGACAGCGTGATTTTCAGTGGCAAACTAGGACCGCGGCCATGCAGTATGGAACTGCTAGTCAGCGTACCGACTGGAATATTCACCGTTGTATGGGACTGTTCCTGAATCGCTTTCTGCACAGTTTGAGTTAGCTGCGCCTGCAAAGTATTCTGCGCTTCAATATTGCTGCTGATTGATTGTACTGCACCGTCACTTGCCCGTGTAATCTGCACCAAATTATCATAGTTCACGCTTTTTGCCGCAAGTTCGCTCTGTACGGCAAAATTTACTGTTTGCACCGCATAGTTTTTCGCTTCATAGCCCGCAACCGCGTACATATAGGGCTTCAGTGCAGTGTCCAGACCAATAAAACCAATGATCAAGGCTGCCGCCAATACCAGCGGCCCCCATGCGATTGGTCTGCCACGATAATGCCTTCTCATACATCCACCCCATTTTTCCGAAAAAGATTTCTCTTTCTGCCACCAGTATAAGCAGCATGTGGAAAAATGGTTCCTGCAAAGCACAATGAAAAAAGCGCACAAAGAAACCGAGGGTCTCTTTGCGCGCTTCGCGTTTCAAAAATTATTCAGCAGACTCGTCGGCTGTGTTGGATTCTTCGCTGTTTTCCAGCAGCTGACGGATAGACAGGCTGACACGGTGACGGTCAAAGTCAATGTCAGTAATGACAGCTTTCACTGTCTGGCCAATCTGCAGCTCGTCCTGCGGCTTCTCAATGCGGTGGTCAGCAATCTGAGAAATATGAATCAGGCCGTCAATGCCGGGGATAATACGGGCAAATGCGCCAAATGTTGTCATGCCAACAACAGTAGCCTCAACAACCGTACCAACCGGATAATCGCGCTTCAGTACTTCCCACGGGCTGTCCTCGGGACGCTTGTATCCCAAAGAAATCTTGCCCTTTTCGTGGTCAAGGCCCTTAATGTACACATGAACCTTATCACCAACGCTGACAACCTCACTCGGATGCTTAATGCGAGTCCAAGACAACTCACTGATGTGAATCATGCCATCAATGCCGCCCAAATCAACGAAAGCGCCATAGGAAGTCAGCGACTTCACAACACCGTCGTATTCCTTGCCCTCTTCTGCGGTTTCCCAGAACTTTTCAGCCAGCTTCTTCTGCTGATCCTTCAGGACAGAGCGGATGGAACCAACTGCGCGACGACGGCCACGGTTCACTTCGATGATGCGGAAATCAACTTCCTTCTTCAGCAGAGCGTCCAGCGGATCGCTGCGGGAAGCAGTTGCCTGAGAAGCAGGGATAAAGATGCGAACACCCTTTGTTACAGCAATCACGCCGCCCTTAACAACTTCAACAACTGTACCGGTCAGGATTTCCTGATTTTCTTCGGCTGCAACAACTTCATCCCAGCCCTTGGCAGCATCCAAACGGCGCTTGGAAAGCATAATGGTGCCCTCCTGGTCGTTTGTACGCATGATGAGCAGATCCATTTCGTCGCCGATTTTTACCAAGTCATCTGTTTTGGCACCGGGGTCTGCGGTCAACTCGGAAAGCGGAACAAAACCAGACTGTTTACGGCCAACATCTACAAGGACTTCTGTCGGGGTAATGCCAACGACAATGCCGTGAACCTTTTCATCTGTATTTAAACTTTTCAGAGACTCCTCGAGCATCTCTGCAAAGTTGTCACCGCTTTCTGCGGTCTCCGGGCTGTGCACGCCCTCATTAATTTCTGCCATGGTAACTAGTACCTCCTTTATAATGCTTGCCGGTGTGGAGGCACCGGCAGTAATACCTAAATGATGCACCCCAGCGAAAAGCTCACGGGGAATTTCGGCTGCCGACTGTGCAAAAATAGTTTGCGTGTGCCTACTGCACACTTCATACAGCTTGGCCGTATTGGAACTTTGCCGACCGCCTAGGACAATCATGGCATCGCAGGTGCAGGCCAGTGATTCCGCCTCAGACTGACGGCTAGCAGTCGCATTACATATTGTATCAAAAATTTTGGCGTTTGTATATACCTTTTTCAGGATTTCTAGACAATTTCGCCATTCTGCAACACTAAATGTGGTTTGTGCCACAACAGATACAGCACTATTCTGTGAAAATTGCCATCTTTCGATGCCCTTTTCAAGTTCTTTTGCAGTTGGGAAGACAAATGCCGTACCGGTGCAGTGCCCTAAAATCCCCTGAACCTCCGGGTGTTCAGGATTTCCGGCAATTAATACGATACGGCCCGCCTGCCCCTGTTCCGCTACAATACGGTGGATTTTTTCTACAAACGGGCAGGTTGCATCGGCACATTCAATCGGAAGCCGTGCAATTTGCTCCTCTACGCTGCGGGAAACGCCATGACTGCGAACAACCAGTGTACTGCCGGGAGGTACCTGTTCCGGTTCTTCCACAATGCGTGCGCCCAACTTTTCCAAGTGTGCAAGCGTCTGTGGATTATGGATAATTGGGCCTAATGTGCAGACCTTTTTCCCCTGCCTCAATAAATCTTCAACCAACGTAACCGCGCGGTTTACTCCAAAACAAAAGCCGGCAGATTTTGCTACTTCAATTTTCAAAAGCCGTGTCCCTCTTCCAGTTGATGATTAATCCTGTCCGCCAGTAGTTTTGCTGATTCATGCAGCAACTTGCGGCTCTTTTCTGAACCAGAGAAAATTTGTGCAGGCAGCATTTGTCCCACACGAACTGTAACGCGCTTTCCAAACCGCCATGCGCCTTTGCACCAAATGGAAACCGGCAAAATCGGCATACCTGTGCGCGCGGCAATCAGCGCCGCACCCGCCTTAGGACGAAATGATGTGTTGTCAAACACAACCCGACCCTGCGGAAAGATTGCCAGTGCATCGCCTCGTTTGAGGATCTCCTCGGCACTGCGCAGGCTTTGTATGTCTGCACTGTCCCGTTGAACTGGGAACGCGCCCATGGCATGCAAAAAGCCGGAAGCCAGCGGGCCGTGATCTGTAAAAAGCTCACGTTTCGCCATAAAATACAAGTGCTGCGGAACAGCCATTGCTATCATATAGGGATCAATTACACTGCGGTGATTGCAGCAAAGAATGTATGGCCCTTTTTTGGGTACATTCCTCAAACCATGGAACCGAATACGCAGCAGCAACACTCCAAAAGGTGATGTTACACGCAGTAAAAACTGATAAATCAATCGAAACAGAAACAGAGGGCGCTTCATTTTCGAAACTCCTTCAAATCCTTTTCGCGGATTTCTTTGATTTTGTCCATAATCATGTGACTTGCTGAGCGAAATTCACTTGTTTTACCGTTGACAAGGCCAAGTTCCTCGGGCATAACCGGTTTTCCGTAGGTCACACAGCATTTTTCAAAAGACTTTGGCAGACGTCCATCTTTCGCCGTAATACAGCACGGTATCACCGGGACATGATAGCGCCACGCCAGCATGGCAGCACCAGCTTTTGGCTGACCCAAAGAGCCGTCCTTGCTGCGGGTGCCTTCAATAAAAACACCAAGCAAATCACCATTTTGCAAATGCTGACCGGCAGAATTGATAGCACCGACATCACCATGACCACGCTGCACTGGAATAACACCAACACAGCGCAGAACCCAACCTACAAATTTATTTTCAAATAACTCGGATTTTCCAAGAAAAAAAATCTGGCGGTGACAGGAAAGGAACATTCTTACAGCATCGGAATTTCGCATATGATTAATACAGATAATCGCTGCACCGCTTTTCGGAATATTTTCTTTTCCGTGCACACAGTTCGGCAGAATTGGTCTGGCAAACCACTGCGGTACAACTTTTGCCAGTCGGTACATGGGCGTCATTTTCATAGCAGGTTTTGTCCTTTCCCGTTTCACAATCCCAGTTTTTCCCGAATTACTCCGCGCAGCAGTGCAATGCTCTGTTCCAGTGTATTTCCGGTAGTGTCAATTTTCACTGCATCATCTGCCTGCTTCAGCGGTGCTGTAGCACGGTGCATATCCTGATAATCACGCTGACGAATGTCATCTAAAACCTGCCGGTAATCTGCAGGCTGACTTTTTACCTGTAATTCTTCAAAACGGCGCTGTGCGCGGTCCTCTGCAGAAGCAGTCAGAAAAATTTTCAACTGCGCATTAGGCAGCACTACAGTTCCGATATCTCGGCCGTCCATGATGATGTTGCTTTCCAATGCAATTTTGCGCTGCAAATCAAATAAGAACTCCCGCACCTGTGGGATTGCCGAAACACCGGACGCAGCCATGCTGACTGCCGGTGTACGGATTGCTTCTGAAACATCTTCATTATTAAGGAAAACTTTCTGAACACCATTTTCAAACCGCAGGGAAAGTTCAATCTGCGGCAGCAGTGCCGTCACTGCCGCTGCATCATGCGTTTCAGCGTGACTGCGAAGCGCAAACAAGCCGACTGCACGGTAAAGGGCGCCCGTGTCGACATAAATAAAGCCAATTTGTGCAGCCAGCCGACGTGCAATTGTACTTTTGCCGGCACCGGCCGGACCATCAATCGCAATATGGATCATGAACAGACCTCCGAAGAACAAATTCACTGTACCGCAAAAATGCGCGCAGCATATACAGTTAAGTATACTACAAACGCGCACAAATTCAAATCCTTTTTTGTGTTTTTTCAGACTTGCTGCACATTTTCACCGGCCATGTGGCCCGTTGCAAATGCAATCTGCAGGTTATACCCGCCTGTATAAGCATCCACATCCAGCATTTCACCCGCAAAGTACAGCCCCGGGATTTTTTTAGACTGCATCGTTTTGGGGTCAACTTCATTCACTGCAACACCGCCGCTGGTTACGATTGCTTCTTCGATTGGACGAAAGCCGGTAACCGTAAATGGAAATTTTTTCAGTAATTCGCCGAAGGCATGGCGTTGCACACGTGTAACTTCGCTGCACTTTGTCTGTGGATCAATACCGGAATGCTTCACTGCAATCGGAATCAATTTGTGCGGCAGCAGTGCAGTCAGCGAATTCGCAAACGCACGGTTTGGATGCTCTCCCAAATCACGAATTAAGCGTGCGTCCAGTTTTTCCGGACTCAGTGCAGGTTTTAGGTCTATCTCAATTCGGTAACGCCCTGCTGCCATATTTCGCAAATGTGCACTTGCACTAAGGATAACTGGCCCGGATACGCCGAAATGTGTAAAAAGCATTTCACCGAACTCTTCATGAATGACTTTTTTCTTAACACAGTCATAAAATCTGCAGGAAATATTGCGCAGGGACAGCCCCATCATGTCCCTGCACTCTTCCCCCGCGCAGGTCAGCGGTACCAGTGAGGGATACAATGGATGTATGGTATGCCCCGCTTCGGCAGCAATTTTATATCCTGCGCCTGTAGAACCGGTAGTTGGATATGATGCTCCGCCGCAGCAGAGGACGACCTGCTGTGCTTCAATTTCCCGCCCATCTGAAAGGCGAACTCCAGCAGCCCTGCCCGCACGGGTCAGCAAGCGACTGACGCTGCCGCGAATTATGCTGACTCCGCCGTCAACTGTCCAATCTGTCAATGCATTTACAATATCTTCAGCCTTGTCAGATTGTGGAAAGACTCTGCGTCCGCGTTCTGTTTTCAGTGGAACGCCAAGTCCTTCAAAAAAAGCTTTCGTATCCTCTGGGCTGAAGCGGTTCAGAGCACCATAAAGAAAGCGCGGATTGGTCGGAACATTTTCAAGGAATTCCTGCACACTGCAGTCATTTGTCAGGTTGCAGCGACCCTTCCCTGTAATTGCAAGTTTTTTCCCGGTCTGTGCATTTTTTTCAACCAGCCATACCGTTAGTCCACGGTGTGCAGCTGTTCCGGCAGCCATTAACCCCGCGGCTCCTGCCCCAACAACGACAACATCAGGCGTCTGCATTTTTTGCATCATCCTCAGCAGTATTATCTACTTTTTCGTAGACATGATATTCTTCCCAAATATTTTCCAAACGATCAAAGGTTTTGTCCATGCTGTTTTCCTTTTTCAGGGACAGCGTAACAATCAGCGCATCAATCAGGCTGAGCGGCGCCACCAGCGAATCCACAATAGCAGCAATGTCACTGCGGGCAAGCAGTGCATAATCCGCGTACTGCGCGAGCGGAGAAACCGCTGTATCTGTAATGGCAATTACTTTTGCACCGCAGTTGTGCGCGAATTGCATAGCCTTCGCCGCTTTGCGCGAGTAACGCGGAAAGCTGATGCCAATCACTACATCCTGCGCATTAATATGAATCAGCTGTTGAAAAATCTCCGCTTCACTGGTCGCCTGCACCAGCATAACGTCCTCCAGCAGAAGCCCGCAGTAGTAAGACAGGAAAGACGCCAATGCCTGGCAGCTGCGCGCACCCAGAATATAAACTTTGCGAGAAGTGAGGATTGCATCCACAGCCATGTAAAAATCTTGATGAGAAGTATATTCCATCGTGCGGCGGATAATATCGCTGTCCTGATTCAGCACCGCATCCAGTATGTCATTCTGGCCAATGCGTTCCCGCGTTACTTCCATGCGCTGCACAATGGTCAGTTTGCTGCGAATCATTTCCTGCATAGCTCGCTGCAGTTCCGGGTAACCTGCATAGCCAATTTCTGTAGCGAAACGCACTACTGTGGATTCGCTGACCCCCACTGTAGTACCCAAACGCGAAGCAGTCATAAATGCGACCTTGTCGTAATGCTCCATGATATAATTAGCAATCAGGCGCTGACCTTTTGAGAAGGTACCCATCTTCTCTTGAATTCGCGTAGTTAAAAAGTCATTCATTTTATCAACTCCCGGTAACAAGTTTAAAGCCTTGAGCCCCAAAAAGCAAGTAAAAACTGAGAATCCTGCATTTTACTTTGAAAAGGTCTGATTTTTCAAAGTATTTCAGGAATTATGCCCTGCTTTGCTTTTCATTCGTGCTCTTAAGCGGTACAGATCTCGTTCCGTGTAATTTCAAGTGGTTTTATGTAAGTCATAAATTTCCAAAAAGTGGATATTTTTTTCCGCAACGGCAATAAAAAACTTCTAGAAACCGCAAAATGGGAGCTGCTGCAAAACACTGAAAATGTTTTACAGCAGCTCCAAATATGCAGGAACTTCTATTTTCAGAGCACTCAAAATTTTGTGGAAAGCCATTTTCTGACAAAAGGATGCAGTCTTCGAAAATAATATACAACCACGCCGCTGACTGCGTAATCATACAGTAAAAACACAACATTGCCGCCCAGTAAAAGGATACCCGGCAGATAAACACCCGCAATGGTGAAGGACTGCAGCGGAACCGAAAGCAAATTCACACTGATAAAGAAAGCAAGGATCACCGCAACATTAAACAAAGCCAGCTTCACAGCCAAGCGAGCCAAACGGCTCTGCAGGCGGCGCTCAATCAGTGCTTTCACAATCGGGTAGTAACCCAGCAGCATTACATACACCAGCACTGCGTCTTTATCCGGGCCAATCAAAGTACCGAGTACGGATGATGCAGCAAAAACAGGCCATGCCCATGCAGGCCCCAGCTCAGCAACAATCGGTATCAGCATCAGGCCAGCCAAGCCGGGCATTGCATAGGTCATGATTGGGATAAGACCGCCCAAGCAGATAAACACCAGTGCCAGTGCAGTCATAATACCACAGAAAGCGATTTTCAGGGTATGATTCTGCTTCACAAGAAAGCCTCCTTGGTTTACCGACACCCAATGCAGGGGCACAAGTCACCGCCCATGCATTCACAGCACGCATCTGCACAGACCAGATTGCCGCAGCAGTTGCACGCCTGATTCATACTATCATTGTTGTTGCGCATTGCTGGGTCATAGCCGCCATAGTAGCCGGTTCGCTGGTTGCTGATCTGGTTAAATGCCGCACGGTATTCCATATTGCCGGGGTCCATCTGGCACGCATGCCCTAAGTAAGAAGCTGCCTGCTCCAACTGACCGCGTTTGTAAAGGACAGTTCCTTTCAAAAAATACCATTCTGCATTTCTGCTTTCCGCCGGAACACCGTCCAATATCTGTTCTGCATCAGCGATACGCCCATTCATAATAAAAGAACGTACATCCGAAAAACCGGAAGCAGGATTCTGCCGCGGCCCGGTGTAACCACCTTGATAAGGACTGCCGCCAAACGGATTACCCTGCGTACGGTTTTTCCGCTGGCTCATAATGTTGTCGTATGCTTCATTGACTTCCTTCATCTTCTCGCTTGCAAGGTCGGCCAGCGGACTGTCCGCATAATTGTCGGGGTGATACTTCTTTGCGAGATTGCGATATGCAGTTTTTACTTCATCATCGGTTGCATTTGGGGACACGCCCAAGACCTGATACGGATCAGCCATTTATTTTTTCTCCTTTTTAAAAAGCAGCTGTTTTTGCATTTCCGGAAGCCCCTGTTCCACAATATTCTGCAGAATCGGAGCAAACGTTTTCATATCCAATAATTCAAAAGCTGCGCACAAGCGAGACATCGTTAGGTTTAAACACCCATTTGCCTGCTCACGTGCGTTAGCAAGGTCATCCTCATCACTATCCTGTGTAATGCCATATTGCCTTACAAACCAGTTGAAGTCTCCGCTTTTGGCATCCTTCTGCATATCATCTGCCGCATCAATCAAATAAATCCATCGGCCAAGGAAATAACCGATCTCCCACAGGACACGGCGCTCTGGCTTTTCTTCCTGTGCTTCATGCGCAAAAATTTCCGCGAGCATTTCCGCACTTGGCGCCGCGCAAGAATCCAAATTTACATCCGGCTGAAGTTCTGCCGCAGACTGCTTCTCCATATATGTCTGTACGATTTTTTCCATCCAAGGATAATCTGCTGCCGCTTTGCGGTGTGCATGATGCGTTAATGGCAACAAGAAGCGCGCACGAATGTGTCCTTTTCCGTGATCTTTTAAGTCATCCCACAATTTTTGAACCGTCAGTAGTACGCAAAGAGCAGCCGCCTGCCGCAGCAGCGGTTCAGTACCCATGCAAAAAGTACATTTTTTCAGTGGATTGGCAACACAGCGTCCAGACTGAAAATCAGGGCAGTTACCGTTCAAGGCAAACAAAAAGATTGCGTAAAAGGTGCTGTCATAACTCAGTGACAATCTGGAAACCGCACCGTAGCTGTTTCCCAGTTCTTTGCATACCCCACAGTAAATTCCGCGGTAGGCTTCATATTCGCGTACCAGAAGTTCAGATTTTTTCGGTCTGATATAACCAAACAAGCCAAACCGTCCTTTTAGCACTCATTATTTCTGTCTATCATATTTTACTATAGTTCCACTACAAATTTAATTAACAATTCATGAACAATGGTTTGAAATTCTTAAAACACTCTGAATATGAAATCCATAAAAGTTAATATATGTAATTCAAATTAAATTAATGATATAAAGCTCAGCATCTGTCTGCTAATACCCGGCATAAAAAATATTTCAGTATTGTAATTATTCCTATTTTTGGAATTGTTCACAACTTGTATCTTGATTTTTTTCGTAGAAGAGTTTATTATAATCCCAATAATTGTAAAATGGAGGTAAAATATGAAGAATCGAAAAATAAATAAGTTTGCAACAGTTTGCCTGCTTTCTGCCGCACTTCTCTGTTCCTCCGGGTGCAGTTTTGTAAAATTTTCAGTGCAGCCTGCTTCGAAAAAAACTTCATCAGCAGTTGTGCGTAAAACTCTGCTTCAAACAATACCGTCCTCAAGCAAAAGAGCTGCCGCTGCTGCACTCACAAAGCCGCAGCCACTGCGTAATGATGGCGTACGCAGTGTTATGCATCTGGATTTTCTGCGTCTGCAAAAGAAATACAATCTGGCGGCTGTTCCAACCTACGACGGTTCCAATCAATCCACACATCCCAAAATTTTGTATTTTCCAAACGGCTGGCATGGTTATCGTTACTGGATGTCAATTACACCCTATCCTGGAGGAAATGACGACTATGAAAACCCCTGCATTGTCGTTTCCAATGACATGACCAATTGGGTAACACCGCGTGGAATTCATAATCCGGTAACAGGTGTTCCAAAAGATGTACGGTACGGCGGGCATTACTCTGACTCACATCTGGTAATGTGCAAAAGCCGCATGGAACTTTGGTACCGCTATAATGCTGGAAACCGCAAAACAAGGCAGCCAAATTATGCAAAAGATTTTTACTATCGGATACTCAGTTCTGATGGCACTCACTGGTCTAACCCCCAGTTAATGCAGACTGCACCGCAAAACATGATGAGTTTAGCAGTAAACTATCAGAGTGGACAATATAAATTTTGGTACACTGACCGCTCCAATCGTTTGATGCATGCTGTCAGTACAGACGGAACGCATTGGTCGCAGGTAGTTCCCTGCCGTATTCCGCTGCCGGCCGGATATACTCCCTGGCATCAGGATGTTGTTTGTTGCAATAACACTTACTACCTGCTGCAAACCGGTCTTTATCACAAAAAGTATTCTTTTGCACTTTTCCTTTCGAAATCTACAGACGGGATTCACTTCACAAACGGTGTACCTTTTTATCCGAGTGCAAACCCGGTTATTCTTCATAATACTTGGCTTTACCGCAGCAGTTTCTTTGCTGACACACACAATACCTTTCAAATGATGATTTCGCTGCGGCTGCCGGGACAAAAATGGTTTATGACCAAATGTAGCATGCCCATTAGCCAATGGAACAAAGCCTGTTCCTCTCACCAAAAGGTTATTTTAAATTCTTCTTCGGCAACTGTTCGCAGAGTCTAAAAAAGCCGGTGCAGATAATCTGCACCGGCTTTTTGTTTACCGAAAAACAGCTCTAAACTGTAATTTTTTCAGTTCAGAGCTGTTTTACAGGATAAACTTATTTACGTTTCCTTCGCTGCCGCAGAAGTACCAATATTACTGCTTCAGCTGCGACAAAGACTGCCAGCGCACCTGCAATAGGCGCATCATCACCCGTTTTAAACACTTTGTTCAGGAACCCATTGGGTGTACTGCTGCCAGAACTGCCTCCACCACCATGTGAATTGGAAATCGTGCCATCCGCGCTTGGTGTATGCGAAGATGACGCCGAGGAACTTTCCTGGCCGCCGCCATTACTTGCCATACTGCTGGAATTTAATTGCGGCCCGCTGGATACAGAACCGCTGTCAGCTGAAGAAGAGCTGCCTGTTCCATTACTGGTCGTACCGGACGAGGTCGGTATTGGAGGAGTCGCTGAAGATGTCGGAGAACCGCTTGCTTCCGCATAAAACGTCCATGTGATTTTTCCGGAAGCATTCTGATACAAGTTTCCCAAAACAGAAGGTACAGCAAAAACTGCTTTTAAAATATGCTCTGAATTGCGCCTGATTGCACCGAGATTCAAATAAACGCCGCTGGGATAATTGCTGCCGGTATTGCCTGCTGGACGGAGCATGGTCCTTCCACTGCCATCCTCTGCACCATCTGCGGTGCCGTTGTAAATTTCTTTTCCGTCCAATGTCAGTGTAAGTTTCATTTGATGAATCAGATCCTGCGCACCAGATCCGCTGCCGGAGGGGGTTTCAGAATACAGATACAGCTGATAGGAAGCATAATTAGAAGTATTGTGTATCTTATAGGAGCCTTGCACGGTATCACCGGGCACCAGCTTATTTTGGTTTGCAAAATAACCGGGTTTTTCATCCGTTATCGTAAGACCTGTTACATTGCTGTCTGCATCGATAATCTGTGGATTAATTGGAGCATAATAGCTCTCGGCAAAAGCCGCAGAGGAACTAAACAGCATTACAGCACAAATCAATACTCCTGCTATCACTTTTTTCCACATATCAGCCCCTCCTCTCCCCTTTATTTTACTGCGCTTTTACACAATACTTAGGCTACAGAAGACGCTGCTTGAGAAACAGCAGAGGCTGTGGAAGATGCAGCCGGAACTTCACTTGCTGCCGAAATTGCGCCATAGGAAACAGTACCATTCTGATTGAAAGTTGCCTGCACTTTGAAAATGTCCTTAACTGCATCTACATTTGCCTGAGTAACTTCCATGGTAGGAGTCAGAGTATATGTAGCACCTGCAAAGCTATTGCCCAGCGTGCTGTCAAACTTGACATTAGAAACCAGATTAACAGTTTTGTCACCGGGATTCAGGACTTTATTGTAGTAGAAATAGCCGTCTGCATTATAAGTCCAGTCCTTTACATTCAGTCCCAACTGAATCAGTTTGTCGATGTTAGCCTTGTCGGTAACAGCCGCTGCCTGCTCTGCATTCTTTGTATAGAATTCGTACTTAACAGAAGCCGCAACAGCAGATGTTGTATCGGTTCCTGCTTTTGCTGGTGTATATTCGACAACCTGCTTGCCGTCTTTCACATCAAAGTATGCAAGGTAAGAGGTGCCCTTTTCGTTGCCCTTGGAAATATCCTTTGTATAAACATGCAGGCCGTTCTGGCTGAGTGCGGTATTCTCTGTGTAATCTACAGCAAGGGACTTCCAAGCAGTATCGCTGTATAAGACTGCAGTCTGATTTGCTGCAGCTGTCGTGGAATCTGCTTTTGTAATGACTGGACCATTTTCATCTGTGACAAGTGTCTGCAGCTTCTCGTTTAGCTTCATGCGTACAACAACCTTTGTCTGACCGTTGTTGACTGCACCGACTTCCTTAGTGATATCCGCGCCGGGGGTAACCGGAATCGGGTCATAAACATCTACAAGGCTAGTATTGAATGTATCAGTTGAAAATACGTTGTCTTTAGACTGTGTTTTTGTAAACCACGCAAATGTGCCAGCCAGCAGGCCCAGTGCACAAACTACGGAGGCTGCCCCCAAGACCTTCTTCTTTACAGATTTTTTCGGAGCTGCCTGAATCTCCTGCTCGGTTACGTTTGTGTTGTTTTCGTTCATTGTTGTTCTCCTTTCAATTTTGCAAAAAATTAATATGATTACTGTCTAATCTATCATTCAACTGTACTGGTGCGCTTTTTCCCAAAAATTAACTTCATACCGGAAACAAGCAGCAAAACAGCAACAGTGAATATCAAAACAATTAAAACGTGCTCTCTAACAAAATCCAAAATTCCGCCCACGTACCGCAGCTTTCCGACTGCAACACCAACAATCTGGCCTGCGGAAACGGGTTTGTCGGCAGTTGGGTTCGCATCACCCTGCGTAGTAAACACCGGTTGTTGGTCATTGCCTTTTTTAACCGCAGTTACACGATGCGTTACCACAGTTTTTCCAGTTGGATCACTGGAGGCAGCATAAGTAACAATGTCTCCAATCCTAATGTCCGCAGCAGAAGTCACCTTTACAAAAACCATATCGCCTTTGTAAATCGTCGGTGTCATACTGCCGGAAAGAACATTGTAAAAGCGATATCCCAAAAATGATTTATTCGGATTATTGCTCAGAGAAAACATCAGCACGCTAAAGACCAACGCTGCAATTGCCACGTAAAAAATGATGTTCCAAACTACCTTTAAAACTTTTTTCATATTTTTCTGACAATTCCTTTATGTTCCTTGGTATGCAGTCCAGCTCAAATTTGGGCTGCTGCCCGACGGCCGCATCTGCCAAACCTGCTGGGCTGCTTGAGGCAGCGACTGCACCGCTTCCACAGTAAATTTCAGTTGATATTGCGCATTTTGATAAGCTGCAAGATTCGGTACATTTTTATCTAACGTAACGGCATCCATGACCAAATCTGTTTTAGCACCGGGTTTTAAGGTTGCTTTGTAATAATAGTAATCACCGATTTGTGTCCATTCGTTTTTCCATGCGCTGGTATAGGATTTTGCAGCCACATCGTGTTTATCCTTATTCTGATCTATGTACTGGCTGCTCAAGTAGCCGCCATCAGCACCAGTCCAAATTTCGGCAGGCGCAGGAACCCGAAGATAAACATCCAACTGACCATAATTTGTAAAACAAACTTTTTTGGAAACGGGATCACCCGGATGCCAATTTGTTGGAGGTGTAAATTCTTCCGTAACCGCAACTTTATTTGTAGCAACGCTAAAGGTATTTGGTTCCTTTGCCGTTTTTGAAAACCATGCGAAAGTTGTGCCTGCCACAGCGACCGACAATGCCAATACAGCCCCCACGGCAACACTAATTTTCAACCGTTTTTGTTTTCTTTCGGTCATCTGTTTCAGTTTTGCCACCTCCTTTTACAGAGAATAAATCCAAGTATTTTTAGTTTGGCTTTTGAAAATCACCGGATGTTTGAAAGGTGTTAGTTTTTGAATCACCTGTGTAGAAATAAGAACTTGGCTGATAAGAATTCTTTACGGTAACATTGTAATCCTTTTGCTGTGCTGAAATTACGACCTGATAAGTGTTGGCAGCGGAATCTGCTAAAGTAGCGCCAGCCATTGATAGAAATTTATAATTCTGCGGAACCACTTCGTGAATTGTGTAGGTTCCTGGCTGCAAGTTAGTCAACTTCAAACCTGTCAAATTAGCAGCAGTCAACGGTAAGTCAACCGCGTAGCCGTTGCCACCCCGAACCTGTACGGTGAATTCTTTATTCTGGTCGCCACCGCCCTGCAATTCTTTATGCAGTGTGATAGTTCCGCTGCTTTCTACTTGAATATCAAGGGGCCTTATCTGATTGAAATCTCTTTCAACGACTTCACCGTTCGCATTTTTATACAGTCCAGCATTTATAACTTTTAAGTAATAAGTTGTATTTGCATTTGGTGAAACTGTCAGTGTTTTGCCAGACTGTGTGTACCATGCGGTACCATTGCTGGAAGTCGCCAACACTGTTTTCCGGTTTGTATCAAGCAGTTGCCAGGTAAAGCCTGTTAAAGTATTTGGTGTAGTTGTAAAGCCGGCCGTTGCTCCGTCTCCGTAACGACTTTTATCGCTGTTTGTAAATTTGCTCAAATTGCGCAGATTGACTTGTTCACCAAGTTTGATTTTCTGGGTACCACCAGTCACTACCGCATTACCTTCAATTTGCACCATTGGTAAAGGCGCAGTTGCCGTTTTTTGTGTCTTACTAATTGGATCCGTATAATTCAGCACTGCAGAAAGGTTTGTGGAAACTTTTTTCCCATCGGGATTTGCAAAATAGTCATTTCTTACAGTTGCCTGAAACTTTATATCTTGGGCAGCACCCAGCGTCAGGTTTTTCCATGTAATTGTAGTTGTATTGTCAGCGTTAACGGTAACAGTACTGTTGGGATAACTGCTGGCAATCGCTTTTTGTTGCCCTGCTGTCAGCATGAAATAAGCAGGCAGCGTATCAGTCAACGTTGTACTGTTATCAAAAGAATAAGAAAGAATGCCTTCTTCTATTTTTTTGAAAACATTATTCAATGCATCATCGTCTGTAACTTGCAAATAGTTTTCATCCGACGTGGCAAGTGCCCGCATAACCGCCTCGCCGCGGTCGCTGCTTCCGATAAATGCGCTGTAAACCACGGTATCATTTTGTCCGGAAATACCTTGCCTTGACATATACTGTTTTGCAAGCGACGCGCTGTTAGCTCCGTTGATGTCCGGCCCATTAGGCTCACCATCTGAAATGAAAATTACATATTTTTTCTTTCCATTCGTGTGATCTAATACGGAAGACACCTTATCAATTGCAGCATCCAGGCAAGTATACGGGGACGGGTAAAGATTAGCGATTTGATTTCCCGCTGCTGTCGGCGATGTAAATCCGTTTATGAAAGTACCCTCGAAGCTAGTGTTGTGGGGTCTATAGGAGTTATAATTGTACTCTTTTTCCCCATCTGCATTATGGACCGCGTTATAGTCCTGGGTATTCATCGGATCATCTTTTAAATAGGAAAAATAAGAATTGCCAACAGCTCTTTTCGTCCAACAGAATCCGCCATTTGCCACATCAATCTGTTTATCACTTGGCAGCAGCGTATTGATTTGCGTTAACTTACCCATGAATTTTGCAGCGGCGGACTTTAGAATTGCCAGTCTGGAATCCCCTGCATACTTTTTATAATTACTGCTTCCCTGATCCTCTGGATAGTCACCATCACTGTGCCAGTAATCACCACCGTGTTTTGTTCCGTCAACTGACAATTTCATACTGGTTGAGCGGTCTAGCATCATAATAACTTCTGACTTTGGAATAGACGTATAGCTGCTGATAGAACCGGTGGGCGTCAGTGTTATTTCTGCGGTGCGCCCATCTGACTGCATTTTAGCTGTCTTCTGCAATTTCACTTCTGCTGAAGGCGACGGTACTGTTACGACTGCCACACCAGAGCTTCCAACCTGAAAGGTCGCGCGCTTTAAGCCGCCGCCATTCGTAATGTTGACTTCATCCGCATAAACAGCACCTGTTATCAGGCAGTTCGATAATTGGACATCGGAAGTTGGTGCAAGAATGGTTCCCAACATGCCCGCTTGCGCTGAAGAATATATTTGAACATCCTTTGTAACCGTACCAAAGTTCCACAAGACTCTGCGTGCAACGGGATCGTATTGTGATCCTGGATTTACCCCGCCGATTCTGATTTCAGGCATATCTATATAGTCACAATTTTTATCAACGTTGAAATTGATTACCAGATACTGATCGTCAAAAAGGGAAATACCTTTATTTGCAAGGTCATTATAATCTCCATAGCCCAATGCGTTGCACAGAGCTGCTTTTATCTGCGAACTATATACAATATTTTCTCCAGACCAAAAATCATATTGGGACTGTAGGTTTAAATTAATGACCTTTACCTGCGCGTCCGCCGCCGAATCCGTGCATTGGCTTAACTGACTGGAAAGTTTACTTAAACTGTCATAAGTTTCTTTTGCAAACTCGTTTCCCTGTGCACCTAAAGAAACTGGGAATTTTTCTTGATTTGTAGTTGTAACAGACGAAAATTCGTCAACCAAATAGCGATATTGCTTTTTATTTTTAATATATCCCTGACCGGAGCCATTGCCAATCGGTTCTAATGAGCAGCTGTCCCCAAAATAAACTTTGCTGGGGCTTTCGGCAACACCTTTGACTTTAATGGTTGTGTCTGATTGGTAATTGACATCCTTTATGTAATTGATAGATGCATAATCATCAGAACTGGAGTGAGAAGTTGCAGTTAGTTTGGCACCTACTGCCGTGTTTACCTTGCCATTCTGTATCAAATAAGCATAATATGTTTTGTTGGGAGTCAGACCGGTAATGGTTTTCTGCACGGTGCCGTCCTTGTTGGGTTCTATCCAAAAAGGTTCACCCCGTAACTGCGTACCCGCTGCATCCTGATAGATGCCGAATTGGTAAGTACCCTGTGGTGCGCTGATGCTTAGTGTAACTGTACCGGAACCAGCGGAGGCCTTTCCCCAGCTTTTTACATTTCCTATTTCCCCTTGTGAGCCGGTGATATTTGCAACTGCAATGTTTGACTCAAAATTGAGAGCAGAACTGTTTCCCAGTTTATTCGCTAAAATGCCAAAGTATCTTGCACTGCCAAGTCCATCTTGAATATCCTGTGCAGTAACCGAAGCAGCACTTGCCGCGTTGGCATCCACTCCCGCAATCTCAATGGAAACAGCAGAGGAAAGGACGGTAAGGCACAAAACAGCACAAATAGACTTTTTAATTCTGCGTTTCAATGTTACGCCGTCAATCTTCATTGACTTTCCTCCCTTTGTTCCGCTTAAAAACAGGCAAAAAAAATGCCAAAACAACTGCGGATTGAAAATCCGCTTTGCTTTGGCAGCTGGCTGCCGCCTCAGTTAGCTGAGGGGCCCTTTAGCTTTGCGTCACCGATTCTCATCGGCTTTGCTTTTACAAGTGATAACTATTGGTTAATTACTTGATTGGAATTTATTTCTTCTTGGTGACAACAAATATGTTACCATCATTTTGCTAATTTGTATGTAACATAGTTACATTTATTGGACTTTGCTATTCTATTTGTAACTTTTTTGATGTTTTATCTGATATCTTATTTGTAATAAATAGATTTATTAATATTGAACCTCCAATTAGATAAAAGTAATAACTGGAATTTGGAATCTTTATCAGATGGATTTTATCTATATCAGTTTTTTCAACTTTTCTCTATCAGTAATCACAACTGCCCCACGATGCAAAATCAACATCTGCCGTTTCTGCAGATCCTTTAAAATTCGTGTAACAACTTCTCGCGCACTGCCCAGATGACAGGCAATTTCTTCATGTGTTATTTTCAGTTGATTTGTTCCGCAAAAGCTGCTTTCTTCCAACAGCAGCTTGGCGATGCGGCTGTCCAACCGCTTAGAAAGGATATCATTCACAACACCAGTAATCTTTCTGCAACAGTCGCGCTCAGATTCCATCTGTTCCTTTAAATAGGCCGCTGATTCTGTAAGCAGGGCTTCATGCAGCTGCACCGGAATACACAAGATTTCAGAATTACTTTCGGCCTGCAGCATAATTCCAATCTGTCCGTCTTCACTCAGGCAATCTTTCAGCATAAACGAACAGAGGGAATCCGGAACCATACGATAAAAAGTCACTTCCTTGCCATCCTCGGCAAGCATATAAACACGAATGCGCCCTTTTATCACGGCCAGCATTTGATAATTCTTTTCTTTTCCAAATGGATTCCGAGCACCCACCGGTACTTCTATGAGTTCCGCCTCACGGTGAATACTTTCCTTTTGTGCATCCGAAAGTGTATCCCAAAAGGATAAACAGGTCTCATACATATTAAATCTTCCTCTCCATCTTGCACCTAAATATACAGTATTTAGCAATTATCATTATAGCATTGCATTCCAAAATATCAATATGCAAAAATCATGCAAGTAAAAAGGACCTGCACTGTTTATGTTTACAGTGATTTACTGTAAGCAGTAAACAGTGCGGGCCCTTAAAAACTCATACATTGGATTCTTGCAAACGAAAATGTATCTGCGTAACTGCCTGCACAATCGCAGGCAGTAGGCACAGTAAACTGTACAGTACATAAAAGAGAATGGATATCGGTGTAATATCATTCCATACGATTTGTGGGTCATATTGAATTTGCATTTGGTCAAACATGGCTGCCGCCGCTGCTCCTGTAATCAGCGCGCAGAGAAAAATCACAAAAATACGGTCTCGGTTGTCAAAGCGATAAATGGAACAGGCTGTCCGCTTTTTTAGTGTGAAGCCCCTGCTTTTCATTGAATCGGATACTTGAATAAAATTTTCCAGTGTCCACGATATCAAAATTGAAATTTCCCGAAAAGCATGCCGCATCCGAAAGAAAAAGCTGCCCTGACATTTTCCTCTGCCAATGCCGCACTGTGCTGCGTTAATGCTGCTTTCTTCTGCTTTTATACGCGGAACCAGACGCAGACAGATGGACAGAAGCAGTGAAAATTTTGGTGCCACACGCCCAAACAAATAGATGATTTTATCAGACGGTACAGTAGCATGAAAGCAGGAAATCCACATTAGTACAGCCGCTGCTGTCAAACCAACTATGCTGCCATACAGCAGTGATTCTGCTGTAATACGATTTCCTATCCAATTAATAGACAAAGTGGTAACTCCAAAATGAGTGAACGAGGCATAAAATGCCGCAAATAAGCCAATACACGGTATTAAAACGATATTAAACACCAATGCCCGTGTTCCGTTTAACTGAAGCGAAAACAGAAATGCGCAAATCCACGAAATCAGTACGAATACTGGATGATTAGAACTGACAGTAAACGCGAAAATGGCTGTGAAAAACAAAAAGTTGACAGCCGGATGGAACGAATCAAACTTCACGGTCTGCCTCCATGATGCCATACTTCAGTTTTATGCGGTCCAACTTTTCAAACAGAGGCTGTGATACCAACAGCAGTGTTAAAAAAGTTGCAAGTGCATGGACTGCGTTGACCGGGAGACCGGAAAGATAAACTGCCGCCGCGCTTTCTTGCGTAACAGAGGCCGCTGTCATAAAGAGTGTACTGGTGTCCAGAATTGGTCCAATCAACACCAGCACAGCAATACCGCCAAAAATGGACAGCGGGATTCGTTTTTTGCTGAGAATTCCCTTGTTGCAGAGCAGACCAACCAAAAATCCGGCGATGCCGAATGCCAACATCTGCCACGGAGTCCATGGTCCCTGCCCAAAAAGGAAATTTGAAACAAACGCAGAAACCGCACCGGTCAGGAATCCAGCCTCCGCTCCAAATGCGGCACCAGCAATCATAATAATTGCCGTCATTGGCTTAAAATGCGGCAGCCAGATAAATACTGCCCGTGAAGCAACCGCCAGCGCACACATAACCGCCAGCGTAACCACTTCCCGTGCCTGCGGCTTTCTGCTTTCAAACGCCAGAAAGAATGGAACCATTGACAGTAGAATAACCATCAGACTAACTGCGTAATACTGCTGGTTTCCGAACACTCGCCCGCCGAATATCAAAAGCAAAATAACAGCGGCAATGCAAACGGCAGAAGCAATGCTGCTTTTTTTTATTTGAAATTTCTCCGCCATAACTCTATCACATCCTCATTGGTTACTGCATTTTCAAACAGATGACGGCTCATCCGGTTGGCAGCCGTCGTATAAAAGCTGTTCTGCACAAAAAAGTTTCTCGGCGCACTGGTAGTTAAAACCGCACCGTCAAAGAACATGGAAACGCTGTCCGCATACTGCGCACAGAATTCGACATCGTGTGTAACCATAATAATCGTCGTACCGGTTTCTTTCAGCATCTGAAAAATCCGTGCAAGCTGTATTTTATAAAAATTGTCGATACCCTTTGTCGGTTCGTCAAGCAGCAGTATTTTAGGCCGGCAGAGCAGAACCTTTGCCAAAGCAGCTTTCTGCTGCTCCCCGCCTGAAAGATCATAGGGGTGGGATTCCAATAGATTCGCAATACCGCATTGGGAAACAACCGTTTGAATCAATGTTTCTTTTTCCTGCTGCGGCAAATTTTCCTCTGCAAGCATTTCCCAAAGGTCTTCTTTTACAGTCTTTTTAACAAAAAGGCACTGCGGGTCCTGTGGAAGCATGGCAAGGCAGTTTTGAAAAAGTTCTGTGGTTTTGTATTTTTTCAGTGGCTTTCCGAAAATCTTGATTCTCCCGCGATACGGTTTGCAAATACCACAGGCCGCTTTCAGAGTTGTAGATTTTCCGGTGCCGTTACCGCCGACGATTGCAAACAGGCTGTTCGCTGGCACCTGTAAAGATACTCCTTTGAGTATGTCCGGAGCGTCCTTTTCATAGCGGAACCAAACATCTTTCATTTCCAGCACACCTGCAGCAGTTTCTTGTTCTGCGTTAGGCTTATCGATTCTGGTTATCTTCGGGGTTTCTCCATGGAAACTTTCAGAAAGCCAATTCCGACCTTCCCGAACCGTCAGCGGACACGGCAAAGTGCTTTTTTGAACACCATAATAAATCTGCATAGGCGCTGGCAGTGAAACAAACAGGTCGCTGTGCTCTCTTGCCAGCTTTTGCCCGATACTGCGTGGATTCCCATCTGCCAACACTTTGCCCTGCTCCATCACCACCACACGGTCAGCATTGGGAAAAATGTTCTCCAGCCTATGTTCCGAAAGAATCACCGTTGTGCCAAGCTCACGATTGATTTTGCAGACTGTATTCAAAAAATCAGCAGCTGCAATTGGGTCAAGCTGACTGGTTGGCTCGTCCAGAATCAGCACCTGCGGCTGCATTGCCATAATAGACGCTAAATTCAGCAGCTGCTTCTGTCCGCCGGAAAGTTCCCGCACATCCCTGTGAAACCAGGACTGTATGCCAAAGTAGCTTGCCATTTCCGCCACACGCAGACGCATGACACTTTGGTCAGTGCCGAGGCTTTCCAACCCAAAAGCCAATTCATGCCAAACTTTATCTGTTACAATCTGATTTTCCGGATTCTGCATGACAAAGCCAATTTTGCTGCTTTGATTGCGCAGAGTGACCGCTTCCAGTTCCTGTCCACAAAAAAGGACGTGACCGCTTTTCTTTCCATGTGGTGCTAAAACAGATTTCAAGTGACGCAGCAGAGTCGTTTTTCCGCTGCCACTTTTTCCGCAAAGCACAAGATACTCTCCCTGCGAAATTGAAAGGCTCACCTGATGCAGTGCTTCCCTGCCGGATACTGGGTAAGCAAAACTCAAATTTTCGATCTTAAATATTTCCATTGCAGTTCCTCTTTAATATGAATAAATGAAGGAAGAAATAGTAGCAGTGCATAACTTACCGCACCTGCCAGTAAAGGAACATCCGGTACCGCAGCGGCTGCCGGCGGACCGCCCAAAAAAGATGCTGTGCTTTCCTGTCCGCAGAAAATCACAAGCATGATTGTTACAAAAATTATCAGTAAAAAAATTCTGTCTGCTGCACACCAGTTATATTGAGAAAACGCCGTACGCTCTGCACAGCCGTATCCCCGGCTTTTCATCGAATCTGCCGAAAGAATCGAATTTTCCAATGCTGAAGAAGTAAGTGCAGAAAGCTCTGCCATGCTGTTTTTCAGCTTTTGCACAGTCGTTCCGGCTGTATTAAATTTGCCAATACATTTTCTGGCATTAGAAATTTTCTGTGCCGACCTTTGGTAATTTGGGATCAAGCGCAACACCATTGTAAGCACCAGCGAAACGGCAGGTACCAGGCGGCCAAACAAATAAATAAACTTATCGCTTGTCATAATGCGATTATAGCAGGCAAACCAGAGAATAACCGAAAGGAATACCGCACCGGCAACAAAGCCATAGGTCAGCGCCTCCCATGTGTATGGCCTGCTGTCCCAAAGCCTAAAAAGTACTGTATTGCCGTTCGTATTAAACAGCGGATTCAGCAGTGTAATGAAAACTGCCAATGCTGTTGCTGAGAACAGGAACTTCACACCGCGGATTCCGGTTAGCAGCACATAATAGAGCAAAGCCATACCCGCTGAAATGCATAAAAAACAGGGATGCAGCAGAAACATTGCAGACAGTACTGCAGACGTGAAAAATATAAAATTTACAGCCGGATGATAGGCTGAAAAAGGTTCATTCATCCTGACCCTCCAGTACAGATTGGGCAGTGACGGCCATCACTGCTCAATTTTTATTCATTTACTTTCCGTTTTCTAATTTTTACTACAGCAATTATGATTATAACACCTGCCGCCAGAGATGCAACCGCTATCCACACGATCATATTTGCACAAGCCAAGTTGGGAACTCCTGTAGAAGCAGCAGCCGCCTTAACAGCAAGCTTTGCAGTAGATTCTTCTGCACAAGCGAGCAGGGCAAAGCGATGCGGATTTTTCGTTTTCCACACAGCTGTGCCATTTTTCACTGTACATCTGCTGTACTGCACCCTGCCGGTGTCATCATACTGGCCAATCGCCAATTTTTTGTACTTTTCTGCACCCGCCGGCACAGGAACGGCCACCGTCAAGTTTTCAGTTGACTGTACTTCTTTTCCGGTGAGAATATCCGTTAAAGTAAGCTGATACATGCTCAGCAGTGTGTTGCTTCCAAAATCCTGCTTTGCTTTCTGCATCTGATCACTTGAAATGGTTTGAACAGACAGCTTCACATTCCATGCAGCACCCTCCAGCTGAATACCGGTGGAAGCATCTTTATGGTTCGCTTCACTCAACCGTTTCAGTTCAGCCCGCAGTACAGCATAGTTGGAAACCTTTCTTTGCTGTTCTGCAGAAAGCGAACTGTACTGCCGATAGGCTGCCAAAACTGCGTGCTCATTGGAACTTGCAGTCAAGCTGCTGATTGCAGAAATGACCGGATTTACACTTTGTGCTGCCACAACAGATTTTGACATATTCTTTGCAGTAACCGAACCGCTGTGTGTTCTCCTTTGTGCCTGCTGTACGGTACTAGTGGCATTATACTGTGCTGAAATCTGCGGTAAGCCACCGTTAGCAACAACAATCGTCTGCTTTTGCAGTCGTACAAATTCTTTTTCCGCCGCAAGCAAAATTCCATAATTCATTACGAATGTTTTTTCCTCTGCAGAAAGTGCATTGTAGCCTACCCGTGCGGCTTGAATGATTCCCGCGCTATTCTTAGAAACATGTCCAATCGCGGAAATCAGCTTTGCAACTTTGTCAGCATGCTGATATTGGCTGTAAGTGTTTTCCGCTTTGGTCAGAATTACGTAATTGTTTACCAATGCTTTTTCAAGCTGATCCAGTTTTTCATAAGCGGTACGGGCTGCCGTTATTTGTGCCAAACTGGTTCTAGTGACTGTTCCTATCTTATCAATGAGTTTGACAACACTGTCTACATGTTTTAATTGCGTGAACTTTAATTCTGCCTTTTCCAGCAATTCATAATTTGCTACAGTCTGCCGTTCTTCCTTTGAAAGTGCATTATAGGCATTCACAGCCCGCTGAATCTGTTGCTCCTTTTCCAAAGTAACGGTTCCAATCTCAGCAATCAGTTTTTGCACAGCTTCTACATTTTTCATCAATTCTGCCAGCTTTTTTTCAGCGTCAAGCAGCTTTTGATAATTGCTGACTTGTTCCTTTGCAGAGGCAGAAAGTTTATCATACGCTGTTCTTGCCGCCTTTACAGTTGCTGCCTTATCGACGGTTACGTCACCAATACTATCAATTAGGATAACCACTGCTTTGTAAGGCTGCTGTTCATCTGAAGGGATATCTCCCATGTCGTACAGTGGTTTTTGATTATTTTTATAGTACTGATATGCAACCAGTGCGTAGTACGCCTGCTCTGTTGCCATTTCGTTCACACGATCGCCTGTGGTATGCCGAAAACCACCGCCCTCCACAGCAAATGAGCAAAGATTGTCAATCAAGCTGTTCTCATTTTTCACAAACCGTTTATCTTCTGCAGGATTGATTTGCAAAGCCGTCAGTGCCACAATAACCTGTGCAACTGACTCCGCGTTATCTGTTCCCCAACTTGCAAAACCACCCTTTGTATTTTGCATTTCAGAAAGCAATGCAACCGCTTTATTGACAGCATTTTTTATGCGAACAGTAAGAGAATCTGTTGAAACCAGCCGATTCTCCATACGCAGGCTTATCTTGTTATTGTAGTACGGTGCAAGCGCCTGCAGAGCCATACCGGTCATATCCGGGTCTGCCTGACTACCGAAGAATGCCCATCCACCATCGGGAAGCTGTGCATCCAAAACCGCTTCTACCAAATTTTCACGCGTAGCCTGCATTTTGCCGGCAGTAGCCTTTGGAATCGCATAGCTATGAGAATCGAGCGCAATCAGTGCCCAGACAGGGCCATTTATTCCCTGGTGAATATCTTTATTATAATCCGAAAAGTGTTCCAAAAGATTATAACCTGCAACATTTTTGACATTATAGCCAATAGCAGTCAGTGCCAACGTAACGCGCGCATAGTCTGTACACTGGTCACTGCCGATTGTCCCATTTCCACTCTGCAGAGCATTAATTACATTGGAAACATATTTATTATAGTAAGCGGAATTTACTGCAAAGCCGGAACGTGCCAGGCCAATTACTGCCCACTCTCCGCCGACAGAACCAACTGTTGGATTTGAAACGGTATTGTACAGATAGTTTCCGGTTGCAGCATAAGCTTGTGAAACTTTATCACTGGAGGTTGTTTGCAGAGTTACCTGATAAATATCGGTGCTGTCCGCTGTTCCGTCGTTTGCCTGAAAACGAAGAATGGTGCGTCCCTGCTCTGTCGGTTTGAAACTGTATGCCTTTTCCGCCGGAACATAAGCGGCACCGTTAACACTGACTTTGTAAGTCAGCGCATCCCCATCCACATCTGTAAACACGCGGCTAAGGTCAAGTGAAAAGCCGTTGCCAAGTACAATACTCTGTGCTGACTGCGCACTTACCTGCAGCACAGGAGGATGATTCGTCGGCTGCGGAACAGCCTTGTCATTTATATTTAAAGTTACTGTAAAGCCATCCGCAGAATTTGTCTTTCCATCATTTGCTGTGAAATACAGTGTATAAGTTCCAGTCGATTTTGGCGTAAGTTGATAAATGCCGTCTTTATTAGTTTCCACTGCGGCAGGTTCTTCGCCGTTTACGCTGACATTATAAGTCAATGCATCTTCTTCCGCATCACGAAAGTGAAACACATCCGCAGATTTTAATGAAAACGATTCACCCAATTTGATGGAAGTACTTTGTGTTGCAGGATACTTTTGGTCTCAGTACGGTGCAGTGTTTTTCTTCTCTATTTTAACTGCAATCGTATATTCTTCTGCAGGGATGTCATTTGCGGAATTCATAGATGACCAACTGGGATCTCCACATTTAACTTTGATTTCTGTACCATCCTGGACCGGTATCTGGGCAGAACGTTTATATTCTGTACCATCAACGCTTACACGTACCTGAAAGTTCTTGTTTGCTGCTGTCGGTACAACTTTGACCACGCTAGTACCAGCAGGAAGCGTTAACGTATATGCTTTTGTCTTCGGTGAAAAAGCTGGAGAAAGCGTACCCACTGAAACATTCAATGCTTTGAGTGATTTATCAGTATTTCCCCAAGAACCACCGACATCTTCCCCAAACTTTTTTGTATACATCAAACATATTTCATCACCTGCCTGCAATGTTCCGGCAGCGACTGTAAAATTTCCAAAACCCGCATTTGTAAACCAATCGTTTAAAGTTCCCATCCAGCCGCTCATTCTACCGCCGTCAAATGCAGCTAATCCGTTAATTGAAGAAATATAATTACTTTCAGCTCCCTTCTGCGTAAAGCCGCTGCTTTCGATTGCTTCTTTTGCCGCACTCATCATAGTGGAATCCGCATGAATATCTACTTCTTTATCCACCAACGTACCATCCCACGAGGCTCCATCTGCTTTTGAGTACACTGTATTTTCAACAATCACGCGAACCTTACCAAGTGGAGTTTGTTGCTCTGCAGCAAACGCAGAAACCGGCAACATGCTGAAAATCATCAGCACCGCCATGCAGGATGCAATGAACCTGTTAAATCCAAATCTCTTTTTCATTCTGTTCTCCTCCTCCGATATTTACTGTACACTGCCGCCTACATCTGCCCCCAAACCTTTGCAGGTGTAGCACCAAATGATCTTATCCCCAGCCTTCAGTTTGTAGCTGGAGCAGCCATAATTCGGGAACCATCCGTTAACTTTGTACATCCAGCCAGATTGATTGCCACAGTCAAATTCGTACAGGTTGTTAATGCCTTCTATGTAATAGCTGTTATACATGGGAGTCCACGCATATTCAAGCTGAATATCTGTTAAAGTCGTTACACGTTTCAATACGTCAAAAACTGTTTCACCGTCTTTAAAATTCACACGTACAGTGGAAAGGATTGTACCGTCCGCCGGCACATACGCATTTTTTCCGGCTTTCAAGTCTTTTTTGTTGTTCAAAATCGTATCACAGCGAATTTCTATCGTACATGTCTGTGCAGTGGAAGAGGCCGCGCTTCGGTTGCTGGCAGCTGAAGCCGAACCCTTTTCCTCAACAGCCGGCTGCTGCGATTTGATACTCGGTGTTTTAGTTTCGGGAATAGTGCCGCCTTGCTTCGTTGACTTAGATTCTGCCTCAGATGTTTTTTCCGCGGTTTTCTCGTCCGGAATACCAGTGGACGTTTCCTGCTGCAGCTTACTTTCCAGAGAAGCCGTCTTTTCTTCACTGCGGCTTGCAGTTAAAGCAGTAAGCTGTGCATTCGTAAAACAAGATGGACGCTTTTCGCTGTTTACCTGCCGCAGACAAGTGATGCAAAAATCATTCAGCGCATTGACAGAAAGCTTTGATTTAGCTATTCGTTTCTGTATAATGCTGACCGCCGTTTGGCTTCCGTATGTATCATTTCCTACCTTTACACTGCCACCAAAGATGTAAAGATTCGTACTGCCGCATGGCGCACTGACAAAGAAGGTACTGTTTTGCGAGGAAACCACCGTTCCCGCCGCATTCGCCCGCAGTGGCCGTAATACATCAAAGAAAGCCTCTCCGTTTTGAATTTGCACCGTTAAACCAGAATGTTCGTCAATTTGAATTGACGCCCGGCTGTTTTGGCTGCAGATAACTTTGTTATTACCATCAGTAATTGTCAGCTGCCCACCCGTCAGCGTTTCCAGCACATCTCCGCTGCGCAGTTTGGTTCCCACTTCCAGTGCGTAGGAAACACCATCCCGCTTAATATTAGCCCCGCCGCTTTTTTGCGCTACCGTATAGGCAGCTGACTGTACGCTGCCTGGAGTACCACCAAAATCAAACCAACCCTTGATATTTCCGACAATCATGACACCGGAAAGCACGACCGCCGCAATTGCAGCAGCCATAACTGCATTCAGGACTTTTTTATTTTTATTCATGCTGTGTCCTCTCACCCGCCGAATTAAAAATACCCCAAACATACCAGCGATGTTTGGGGTACACAAAAAAAGCACTGCCAGTGGCAGTGCAAAATTACAATGCAAACAAAACCTGCCCCGAAAGGCAGATTCGCGCAAAAGTAATCCTCCCACACCGTTGGATTAACCGACCATGCAGGCAGATATCCTGGCTCAAAGCTTCAAGTCTACTTTGCAGCCTTCCCAAACGGAAGTTCCATTCAGTGGCAATGCATTTTGTAGCTTTTACAGTAGAGTATGCTGCTGAGGATTTTAACCTCATTCCCTATTAATCCGCAAAAAGCGGAACCTGCAAGGTAAATTTATTCTGTTTGAATTCGTATTATACCATGAGTGCAAACTTTACGCAAATATCCTTCCTTGTTTTTCCTATTCAAAAATCGCTTAAAATCGCTTACAGATATTTTTTGATTTCAGCGGCCAGCTGTTCAGCGGCCAGCGCATGGCATGCAATTCCCGGATGTTCGCGGGAACCCATTGTTCCCGAATCAGCAATCGGCAGGCCGAAAAGTGAAAGATTTTTGTCACCGGAATTTTTCACGTAATTCTGTACCGCTGCCTCCAGGATTTCATCAATCGAAGTTTTCAGCAGTCCGTAAATCCAGAAAATATGGGCATCTGGATTGCAGTGTCTGATCTTTTCCGCAAAATGAACGATCGCGTCGATTAAACGCTGGCGGCTCTTTTCTTCCAGAGTACCGTCCGCAGTTAATTTTTGTTCAAACAATTCGCCGGTTTTTTCGTCAAGGTACATTCCGGGCTTGCCAAATACGAATGCATCATTTGCACCCAGGCAAACGGAAACCACATCCGGCCGCCAGCTTGAAAAATCATACGGCTCAAACGCACCTAGTACTCTATTATGTTCCCCCTGCAAAACGCCACAGACCTGCTCATAATACTTGGGAATATTGCAGTTAGGATCACCATCCCAGCTGGAAAGGAATCCCCATCCGCTCTGCGAAACGATGCGGAAATCAGCATTCAGCAGCTTTGCTGTTAAAAATGCATAGTCATATTCCGCACTGAAAACCATTGAATTCCAGTTCATTTCCTTTTGAGCGCCAATCGTTCCTTCTCCGGAAGTCAAGCTGTCACCGATAAATTCAATTTTTCCATGTTTCACTTTCACCGGCAAAAATTCGCCGTTTATGCGCACCGCATGAATCTGTAAAAAACTCGCAGGATCCGCTCGCATAGGCTGAACTTCCCGCAATATTTTCACATCACGCTCTGTGCCACTGTCCATATTACGCAAAATTGGCAGCCAGTACCGGCCTTTTTGCAGCATCTGCCGACTAACCGGGGCACCATCTACCAACACACTAATCCATGGCTCAAACTGATTATAATCCGTTTCCACTTCAAGCCAGAGCTCTGTAGCTTTGACATCAATTTCTATACCGCTGCCCGACCAAAAAAGCGTTAATGGACAGCGCATTTCATTTGTTCGGCCAAATCGATGTAAATTTTCTATTTCATCAATTCGATATTCCTGCATGGTTTCTGCCTCCGTATTGATTGTATCAAGGTAAAGTGTAACGGTTTCCGGACTGCAAATCAAGATGCACACGGCACAGCAGATAAAATAAAGACTGCCGCTAGATTAGCAGCAGTCCCCGTTGTTATTGGTGCAGCAGTGCATTCTGCACAGCTGCTTTAATCACTTTACTTGAATTTGTTGCACCGCTTACTGCGTCAACCTGCAGTGACTGCTTTTCTGTAATTGACGAAATGATTTTTTCAGCTGGCTTTCCATGCTCATTGCGGTGCTCCAGCAGGTCAATTTGGTCTATTTTTTCGCTTTTCACAGTAACCTGAACCTTTGCATAGATATAGCCCGCATCATACTCTCCTATGTATGCTCCATCAGCCAATCCCACAGGGTTCAATTCCTGAAAAGTTGAAAGGGACTGAATCGATTTTTGATAAGCAGTAAAGCTGGTAATACCAAATGCAACATGGCCAATCAGGCACAGAAGCACAACTGCCGAGGCAATGCGGTGAATTTTCAGCCAGTTTTTCCCTAGTCTTTTGGTGAAAATATGGCTTAGTAAAATTGCTGCTGCACCACCAAGCATGACAAATCCAAGTACAAGCATCCAGAGTGGACGCTGAAACCGCAGCCGCCACGCAAAAACCGCATGAATCACAGCAAGCAGCAAAAAAGCAGTACCGGAAAACTTGTGTACCTGCAGTGCAAAACAATCCAACTTTTTCCACTTAAGCCGTTTGGTAATCCACTTTGCACCGCTCAGAAAAAAAGCAACTGCTGTAAGGATTCCTAAAATCATTTACTGCCTCCTGTTAGCCCCTCATACAGCAGCGTAAAACTGTACTGCAAAAAGTCCTCCCGCAAAATCTGCTTTTTCAGATATTTCTCTTTCTGTGCTGCCATACGAATAATGCCACCGATACTCGCCCAAAGCATAAAGATCGTTGGAATCGGCTGAAGCTCTGAGCGAACCGAGCCATTTGCCATGCAGGCTGTTAATTTTTCTGAAATCATCTGATTGATTTCTTCACCGGTACAATAAATCTCCCGCAAAACTGGGCACCGCTCAAAATCTTCAGGCTTAACAGAGATTTCGCCGAGAATGCTGTCAAAATACAGCGAATATTCGCGCTGGAACACTGTCATTTCATGGCAAATTGCAAAGAAAAAGCTTTTAAAGTCTGTGTTTTTCTGCAAAATATTCTGCAACCGGTTTTTCAGCATCTTCATGCTTTCAAACACGATGGTATCGTAAATTTCTTCTTTGCTTTTAAAGTAAACGTAGACCGTTGACTTGCTGTAATCCGCTTTTGCTGCAATTTCATCCATAGTAGTTTGGGACACACCTTTGCTGCTAAAGAGCTGCTGTGCAGCTTCCAAAATGTTTTGCCGGTTAAACTGCGTCAGCTTTTCACGCTTTTCTCCACGCATCTTAATCTCTCGCTTTCTAAACTCACGATATAATTATCATACTATGAGTTTAGTCATGTGTCAAGGCAATCCCGTCCAAAAAGTGAAATAGCTGATTTTTTGTTAATATGGGTAAACATAGTCATTCACAGGCTGCGCTTTCGTAACTTTAGTCACTTGCAGCTGCGGGTCCGGCGATCCCTGAAAGCTGCCTTTTATGAGAGTTCCCTCCACGGTAACCCATGATTTTTCAGGCAGTGAGGCCGCCTTTGCATACTTGCACAGCAAACCGATTGGTGACAAATCTGCTGTGCAGCAAGTCATAAGAAGTCGTGCCGGTACAAATTCGCCGGAGGAAACAAACTGCGGATCTTTGTAAACATATCCGGTCATAACAACAGTATAACCTGTATATTTGTCCAAGTTCCCTGTGAGTTCTGAAATCCAGCTGTAAAACTCCTCATTCTTTACCGTAATCCGCTTATGTGCAGAGTCCAAACCGGAAAGCTTTGTTTTTTCCTCCAGTGGTGCTGCAGAAGAAGGTGCACTTTTAGCAACTGCCGTCGCAAGGCCGGCAGATGGTGCGGTGGCTGTTTGTGCCGCTGTACTGTGCGGTAAAACAAGCAGCAAAATTGGTATGACTAAAAGCAGACAGTGTGCCATGTGGATGTGATGCTGAAAATGCTTGATTTGTGGAATACTGAAAATACCCATGCAAAATAAAATTGCTGCACCAACAATCAGAAACGGACATATCCGCGGCGAAACATAAGCAAGATACTTCCCACTAATTGCTAAGAACAGCAGCACAACACCCCCGCCAAATTCGCAAATACACTCTGTCAGTACCTGCCCACTGTAATCTCTGCCTCGCATATTATACTCCTCCTTTCAGGCAGCCAAGCAGCAGAGTCATACCAAAACACAGCACTGCCGCCGAAACTGCCAGCCGAATGATAAATCGTTTTGAGCAGGAGGAAGAAAGCATCAACAGATTTTTAACATCTATCATTGGCCCGAAAACTAGAAAAGCCAACACGGCACTGTTTGGAAACAGCGTGGAAAAGCTGCGTGCAATCACTGCATCTGAGGTGGAACAAAGCGAAAGTCCAAATGCCACCAACATTAGCAATAAAATAGAAACAGCCAATCCGTTTCCGCTGCGTCCTGCCGTAAAAGTGCCGCCGAAAGCAGCCTGAAAAACAGATGAAAACAGCGCTCCCACTAATAAATACTTCCCAACGCTGAAAAATTCGCTGCGCGCGTGCTGGAAAAACAAATCAATTTTTTGCAGTGCTTCGTTGCCCTGTCTTGCAGTGGAAAATGGACTCCTGCAAAACTGCATTTGCACTGCACCGCTGCACAATGCAGTATTTTTCAAAGGATGCAGTGCAAAAGACAAACCAACCAAAAGCGCAATAATAATGCCGCAGCAAAGTCTGGAAAGCACCATCTGCCAACTGCCGCCAAACGCATAATAGGTGGATATCAAAACTACCGGGTTTACAATCGGTGCTGCCAGAAGAAACGTAACTGCCGCCGGCAGCGGTACGCCTTTCAGCAGCAGTCCTTTGAAAAAAGGGACCGATGCGCAGTCACAAACTGGGAAGCAAAAACCCGCTGCCAATGCTAAGAGCATTCCCGTACCTGTTGACTTTGAAAACCAACGTTCCACCACGTTCTGCGGTAAAAATACCTGAACGGCAGAAGAAAACAAAACACCGACTAATAAGAACGGGATTGCCTGCAAAACGATTCCGAGGAACGAATTGATGACTGTATCAAACGGAATCTGATATTTTATGCAAACCGGTCGTGCCGCAAAATAGAGGATAATTGCGGCCAAAACAAACGCAAGTGTTAAATTTATCGGCTTACTTTCTTTTTCAAACCATTCTTCATAAAATGCGTCATAGGACTTTATCCGGCTGACTGGAATCCATGGATTAACGTTGCACAGCTGTCGTCGCACTCGCCGATACTGCGCTGAATTTTTCTCCCGATTCATTACGGCAAGGTCAGACTCAGCCAACTGTTTCAACAGCGCCTGCCCAGTGCGTCCCAGTGTTGTTTCAATGCTGTCGGCATCTGCAAGAAATATGATTTTCTGCAAAGAAAGTTTTTTTTGAATTTGTGGCTGAAAAAGCAAAGCTTTCAGTTGAGATAGTTCCGCTGTGCCGTTCCATTCCACCCAAATTTCATCCACCGGGTGTGTCTCTATAGCTTGCGCAACCTGCCGGATAACTTCTTCCAGCTGTTGCTCCAGCATCCGTTTTGGAAAGCACTTTACCCTGCAGTTTGCGTGGACACAGGAAAACTCCTCTTCCCCGGATTCAAACTGTAAAAACAGCAAATTCACTTTTTTCCAGTCTGGGAGATTTAAAAGATGATTGCAAAAAGTTGTTTTTCCGGAACCCAAAAAGCCTGTAACCACATAAACCGAAATCTCATTCATTGGCTCTCACTCCCCACAGAAAATCTCTCGGAATTTTTCCGCAGGCAGGTTTCTGCCAATAATGCATATTGCACTGCCTTCTGCTTTACAATTTTTAATTTCCAAACTCTTTGGCACATACTGCAACTCAAAAAATTTTCGCTTTCCCCGCACGATTCCTTTGGCTCGCAGCACCTGACTTGACTGAACTTCCAATTCTGCAAAACAGGCCTCCAGTTCTTTTTTTGTGAATTCATGCTTTGTATGCACGGTCACTGTCTGAAAGGCATCCTCTGCCCTACTGCCGCAAGTACAATGTTCGGGTGTACAACCATGATGGTGAGTACAGCAGTCAGTTTCGTTGCTGGCAGAAGTCCCAAGAATTTTTTCTGCGGTCAATTCTGTGAGTGGAGTTGACAGAATCCGAACATGAGGGTTCAGTGTTCGAACCAGATGCTCAGCTGAACAAATTGTTTCCGGTGACTGCGTAAGGTGGGACAAAATAACTGTATCGGCACAATGAATCTGATCCTCAAAAAATTCACCGAAATTTTCCAGATACATATGGCAGCGCTGCACATCTACAACGGTTATTTTCTGTCTGATTACCGCAAGCGAAGCAATTTTCGGACTTCGACAGCTTTTTTCAATATCAGAAAGTTCTCCTACACCGGAAGGTTCAATCAAAACGTTTTCCGGCTTCAGTTCGCAAAGCAACTCCTCCAGTGCTTTTGTAAAGTCCCCGGAAAGGCTGCAGCAAATGCAGCCGGAATTGATTTCCCGCACCTTTACACTGCCGGAGCGCAGTATTGCCGCATCAATGCTGATTTCTCCAAAATCATTTTCAATTAGTGCTGTTTTGCTGCCCGAAAAATGTTCTTTCAGCAGCTTTTGAATCAGCGTAGTTTTACCTGCACCTAAAAATCCAGAAATTAAATATAAATTTGTCATTGTTTACTCTCCATCCTTTGCATTCTTTTTTAATGCGTATGCCCGTTTTCGTTCTCTTATTATTGCAATTCTTTTTCACTGCGTGCTGTACGTATCCACATTTCAATTTTTCGCGTGGCAATTACCAAAAGCAGAACCGCAGCGGAAACAAGTGCAGTAAAGCCGCCCGGTGCAACATTTAAATAATACGAGAGAAACAACCCCATCATAATGTCAATCACGCTGAACAAAATGGAAAACAGCAGTGTCTGCCGGAAACCCCGCCCCAACTGCATCGCCGCAGCAACCGGCAGAGCAATCATAGAACTGAGCACCAGCACACCAACGATGCGGATGGACACAGAAACCGCCGCCGCAGTCAAAATGGAAAAAACATAATTAATCAATTTCACGCGAACACCGGCAATCTTTGCCGCTTCTTCATCGTACGCAATATACAGCAGCGGATGGTACAGAAAAATAAGCATCAGCACTGCTAATATACTCAGTATACAAATCATAATCATATCGGAATCGGTTACCGTCAGAATACTGCCAAACATAAAGGAATCTGCGTTGGCATGCAGCTTGCCGGAACTAATTATCGTTATTGCAGTACCAACGCTGATGGCCAGCACGATTGTCAGTATCAAATCCGTATACTTTTTAAACCAGCCGCGCAGAAACTCAATCAGCGCACCGCAGGCGGAGGTAAATAAAAACGCGCCCAAAACCGGATTTTGCCCGCAGAGCAAGCCTGCTGTAATACCTGCCAGGGAAGCGTGAGACAGGGTGTCCCCAATCATGGAGCAGCGGCGTACGACCAGAAAGATGCCAATGCACGGACACAAAATCGCAATGAACACAGAAGCAATGAACGCGTTCTGCATAAAACTGTACTGCAACATTTAAATACCCCTTTCGGCTGTTACCAGCATTTCTTCTGCATAATTTTCGGGAGTGCACATATGGCCGCGGCCCTCTGTCATGTGGAAAATTCCGGTTGAGTTTTCAACTGCAGCATTCAGATTGTGCTCTACCGATACAATGGTAATGTGATTTTCAGTATTCAATTTCTTCAGCAAACCATAAATTTCTCGCTGACTCTGAACGTCAACACCTGTAGATGGTTCATCCAGAATCAGCAGCTGCGGATTCCCCATTAGAGCACGGGCAATCCGTACCTTTTGGCTCTGCCCTCCAGAAAGGGTTGACATGCCCGCTTTCTTTTTTGCAAGCATACCGACTTTCTCCAGACAATCCACAGTTTCTTGCCTGTTGGAGATTTTCAGCAGCTTTCGGTAGGAGTCCATCATTTCAAAAACGGTGATTGGAAAATCATCATTTCCAAAATTCACTTTCTGTGGTACATAACCAATCCGATTTGCATCACAGCATACAGTTCCTGCAGTCGGCTTTAAAAAGCACAGAATCAAGCGCATCAATGTACTTTTGCCGCATCCGTTCTCTCCAACAATAGAAATATAGCTGCCAGCCGGTACTTCCAGTTCCAGGTGATTGAGTATAAATGGTGGCGAACCGGTATATGAAAAAGTTAAATTTTTTGCTTGAATCATGATAAGTCTCTCCTTTTACAAATGCAAATAGTTCCCATTTGCTATTGACAAATCTTATTGCTTGAATTATTATTATAAGTGCAAACAATATGCATTTGCAAGTATTATTTTAGGAGCTGACCCATATGTATAAAAAATTTTTCGCCGCATTGCTCAGTTTTTCTCTTGCAGCCGCCGCTTTGAGTGGCTGCAGCAATACGCAGACTTCCGCAGTGGTATCTTCTTCTCAGGCAGCAAGCCAAAGCTCTGCCGCCGAAAACAAGGTGCTGAATGTTTCTGTTACATTTGACGCAATGGCTGAATTTACAAAAGCTGTTGGCAAGGATAAAATCAATGTCTCCGTCATTATTCCAGACGGCACTGAGCCACATGATTTTGAACCAAAAGCACAGGATCTTGTTGGCTTGAGTAAAGCGGATGTTTTCGTGTACAACGGCTTTGGGATGGAAGCATGGGCAGATAAAGCAATCAAATCTGCAAACAATTCCAAGCTAATTACTGTCGAAGCCTCAAAAGGTGCAAAACCGATTCAAAACACAGATGCAGATGAAGTCAAGGAACACGGCCAGTATGACCCGCACCTATGGCTGAGCGTCAAAGGTGCCGAAACCGAAGTACGCAATATTTGTGACGCACTATCAAAAGCAGATGCACCAGACAAATCTACTTTTGAGCAGAACCGGGACAGCTACCTTGCACAACTGGAAAAACTTCGGAGTGAATATGCTGATAAATTCAAATCTGTTGCAAAAAAAAGCTTTGTCACCGGGCATGCAGCATTTGCCTACTTCTGCCGAGACTTTAACTTGCAGCAAAACAGCGTTGAAGATGTTTTTGCCGAGGGCGAACCCAGTACGCAGCAGCTTGCTGAATTAGTCTCTTACTGCAAGAAGAACAAGGTGACAACCATTTTCGCAGAAGATATGGCAAGTCCGGCTGTTTCCAAAACGCTTGCGAATGAAGTTGGTGCAAAGGTAGAAACCATCTATACCATCGAAAGCGCTGAAGATAACAAAGATTACCTGACCCGCGTAAAAGAAAACATGGATAAAATCTATGCCAGTCTGAAGTAATCTCCCTCCAATATATCTATTTTGTATACAACAACTTCCTGCAAAAATAAAGCAGCAAAAAGCGGATACGTGCGCAGTCTTTTCTGCACGCGTATCCGCTTTTTGCAATGTTATACTCTTAAAAAATCTGCCAGAGTGCCGCGAAATACGGAGGCAGTTCGGTTCCACCGCCAAAGTCATGCACTTCGCCGGTAAGCAGGTCGCGGGCGCGGCCCGCTCCTGCGTCAAAGTCAACGTGTACCGCAGTATCCCCCGCATTCACAGCCACCAACACACGGTCACCCTCACTTTTTCGCTCAAAAATACAGTATTGATTTTGTAGCACCAAGCTGCGAAAACTACCATTGCACAGTGCATCGCTTGCTCGATGAGCCTTGGCACAGGCTGCCACCCAATTTGTCAGGCTGTTCTCCTGTGGCATATCAAAGCACACACGCAATGCGGCATCCCCATCCTCTTTCCTGCCGGTAGCTCCCCACTCACTGCCATAATAAACACATGGAATGCCGGGCATTCCAGCCATCAGCACATAGATTAACGGCAGGTGTTTTTTGTTACTAAGAATGGATGCCACACGGGTTACGTCATGATTATCGACAAAAGACAGCGGGTGCATCCCGCGGTACAGCGTCCAATTTTCCGGCCCAAACTGGCGCAGCAATGAATGTACAATTTCAAACAAATTCAGGTTGTTAAAGCTGGAATACAATCCTTTGTAACATTCATAGTTGGTAACACTATGGCACATTTCTTCGTTCATTGTCTGGCGGTAATCACCGCCAAGGACCTCACCTAACAGGAAAAAGTCCGGCTTGCAACTGTCCGTAAACGTGCGCAGCTGACGTAAAAAGTTGCGGTCCAGCATATAAGCGACATCCAACCGCAGACCGTCAATCTCAAATTCATCAATCCACTTGCGGATGCAGCCAAACAGATACTCCACCACTGCTGGATTCTGCAAATTCAGCTTGACCAGCTCATAGTGCCCTTCCCAGCCCTCGTACCACAAGCCGTCCTGATAGCCGTCATTACCGTCAAAATTTATATAAAGCCAGTCTTTATAAGGAGAATCGCCGCGATTTTTCAGTACATCCTGAAAAGCCCAGAAGCCGCGGCCCACATGGTTAAACACACCATCCAGCACAACCCGGATACCCGCTTCGTGCAGTGCTTTGCAGACATCCGCGAAGTCTTCGTTTGTACCAAGCCGGAAGTCAATTTTGCTGTAATCGCGTGTATCATAGCCGTGTGCGTCACTGTCAAAAACCGGGCCAAAGTAAACTGCATTGCAGCCTAAGTTCTGAATATGGCTAATCCAGTCTTTTACTTTCTTAATGCGATGCTGCAAATTGCCATCATTTGTCCGCGGCGCACCGCAGAACCCCAGCGGATAAATCTGATAAAATACGGAATCGTATGCCCACATGGAACTTCCCTCCTATCAATAAGCAAAAATTTCTTTTATTACATTATACCATTGCACGACGACGCAGACAATAAACAGAGATAAATAAAAAAACTGTCCGGCTGTATACACACAACAGCCGGACAGTTAAGATTTTGTTTACGCAAGGCCAAGAAGCCTTGCACCATTTGCGACGAATGCACACAGCAGTAAGCCGCATCCGGTTGGCAGCGCCGCAGCCAGCGCCGTCCATTTCCAAGAACCGCTTTCTTTTCGGATTGTAAGCATCGTAGTAGCACAGGGCCAGTGCATCAGACAAAACAGTACTACACAAACGGCTGTTACCCAAGTCCATCCGTTGCTCACCAACAATGTCTGCAAAGAAGCGTAACTGCCAATGTCGGTCAGCTGCCCCATGCCCAAGTATCCCATTAAAATAATTGGCACAACGATTTCGTTAGCCGGGAAGCCAAGGATAAACGCCAGCAGGATGACGCCATCCATGCCAAAAAAATGACCGATCGGATTCAGCGCCCCCGCACAGATAGCAAGCACCGTACTATTGCCGATTTTCAAATTTGCCAGCAGCCAAAGGATTAACCCCGCAGGAGCAGCAACAGAAACTGCCCTGCCCAGAACAAAAATTGTTCTGTCCAACAGTGACCGCACCAGCACCCGGCCAATCTGCGGCTTTCGGTAAGGCGGCAGTTCCAGTGTAAAGGAAGATGGTACGCCTTTTAAGACCGTTGCAGACAAAAGCCTTGAGATAAGAAAGGTTGCAAGAATTCCAAGTACAACAGTTGCAAAAAGGATCAACGCCGCCATTGAAGTCTGCATAATTCCCGCCATACCACTGACAAAAAAGATGGAAATAATCGCTATCAGCGTCGGGAAACGTCCATTGCACGGAACAAAATTGTTTGTCAGCATCGCAATTAGCCGTTCCCGCGGCGAATCGATAATGCGGCAGCCCGTCACCCCTGCTGCGTTGCATCCAAAGCCCATGCACATGGACTTTATAAATTTGCAATCAATGATTATGAGCAGACCAGCTTTTTTATCTGAGAAATATTTTATTCTTTGCTAAACGGCTCGCATTTATATTGCTGACATTGTTTATTGTCATATAGGATTGCATTCGTAGGGCAGGCGTTAATGCATCGCATGCAGAACAGACAGTGTTTTTGGAAAATTGGGCCGTCATCCGTCATGCGAATATTGTTCATTGGGCATTGCTTAACACAAAGCCCACAGTGTGTACAATCCTGCGAAGCAGAAAAGCGCATAGCAAAAACAGGCATTCCCTTGGTGCAGCCCGACGCAATAAGATGGAATAACGGCCTTTGCCATGCTGGGACTTGTTCCAAAGAAACTTCTCCGCCTAGCCATTTTCCCAGGAGTGGTTCGATCTGTTCTTGTATGTTTCGCTTGTTTTCTGCTACCTTCTGCGGATCTGTAAATTTGAATGATGAAAAAATCATCATGTTATTGGCATACGAAAAACTTTTTGAAACAGTCAGTTTATGATTTTTTTGATCAAGCAGCCGGCTTAATCCATTAAAATTGGTCGGCAGCGGCCCTGCCTGTGTGCAGAAAGCCAAAGTGGGGATTTCCCTTTTTTGTTCAGGCAGTTCTTTCCTAATATAATTCAAAATATGTAATACAGGGTATTCATAATATTTTGGGAAACCGATGATTAAGGAATCATATTGGGTGTTTGCAAGGTCTGCGCCATCTTCAATTGAGTGAATTTCGACTGAAATGTTTCGCTTGAGCAGCGCTTTTTCAAACCTGCAGGCGATGTCTTTGGTATTCCCAGTTCCGCTAAAATAAAGAATCAATGTGCGCATATTCATTTTCTCCCTAGTCAGGCGGTCGTACAAGTACTTAGCAACTGACGACACGCAATTCCACATTATTTCCTAATGATAAATGCTGCCGTGTACTATAGCCTAATTTCTTAAATCCGGACCATAGAAAGTCAAATTTAGTAGGTGTAATGCAAATGAGATACAGTGGATTCGGCAACTTCCTAAGCGATTCAGCCGGGAGTTTTCTGTAATCCAGCAAACTCATGTACGCATCTGACCACGGTTCTATCATTGCTGCAGTGCCGGTGACCTGCAGTCCTCCCAACTTGTCAAAACCAGTGTAAGGGCCATAAATAGCAAGACATACATTGGAATTTTCCTGCAGTGCAGAGAATTTGAGACCGCCTTCTGAAAGGATCCAGAACTTACCTCTAGCATAATTGTATTCGATTGGTGTGCATCGAATAAATTCACGGCAGCCAGTTGCCAAAGCGCAGGTGTTGTGTGCCAAGACAAATTGCTCTATCTCTTTGAGAAGAGAATCGCTGTCCATGTGGCGTGCGCAAGCGTCTTTTTTCTCCCAATAAGAAGCGGCTTCCTGATAATCCATTTTATTGTGCCTCACTTTCAACCTTATTAATTTAAGTATAGCAGAAAGCAATCAAGAAAATAAGCATAATATGTATTTGTATTTGCTACCGAATGTCCAGTTGACCATTTTACCAACCATCTGGATTTTTCAAAATTGTACCCTATATGAACAGCAAGCATTCAATCCGCTGTCTAAGAAGCCGAATTTGTATTTTCATTTTTTGAGTATTCGCTTTAAGTAGTTGACATCTAACAGCAAATTCACTGTCTCAAAATTCCCTTTATAAAACACGCCCCAGTTATTGAAAACACAAGGCAATTCCTTGGCTTTTTGCAGCGTATCCATTTGAATTAGAGAGACAGGAACGTCATGCGTTTCACAATACTGTTTTATCATCTCGATGTTTTGACAGACATAAGGGCATTGCATATCATAATAAATTGTTAGCTCTTTGCTTTCGATTTTCGAGACTTTGGCATTTTGTGTGAATTTGGGTGTTGTTCCGTCAAAAGAGAGTGCAAGCAATTCATATCCATTATCCGTAGTATCAACGACCTCAAAACCGAACTTCTTTGCAAATGATTGGTCAGTTAGTCATGCTTTCTGCTTCTTTGCTCCAAGCATGCAAACACCAGATTTACCCTTTTCTTTGGCATCGGCCAAACAATACTCCATCAGCGCTTTCCCATACCCTTTTCCTTTGTAACTACCAGAAACCCATAAGCAATACAGGTAATAATAGTTGTCACCAATAATGGGGACCCAAGCAGTTTCAAGGGGAGCATATTCAATAAAGACCGTGGCTTTTGCATTTAACTTTCGAAAGACATGGCCTTCCTCTAGTCGTTCAGAAAGCCATTGCCGCTTTGCCTCAACACCTGGATGTGGCTTTCTGCTGCGGATAATGCAGCAAAGATGCTCATTGGCAAGATTTTCTGCCATTAGGTTTACAAAATCAGTATTCACATTTTCCATTCTGCCACCTCATTATCGCTTTAAATGCAAATTGGTTTATCTGCTAGTTGAATTATACAAATAATTGAATTATGCTGTCAAGGAATTCCACAAACATTTAATATGCAGCCCACATTTGCCGCCGAGTTGTTGCAATGGATTTTCTATTGTATGAAACGAATGCACGATAAGATGAAAGGCGCATCCAACCAGAAAAAGCCAGAACCGAAGCCCCATCTCTATTCCAGTAATTCTAATATTAACATCATGCAATTAAAATATCAGTCAATTAACAGTCTGCTTTTTCTCTTCTCCCAAGGTCACTAGAATAAGGGATCCTAAAATAAGTACTGATCCCAGAATTGCTGTAACAGTTATTGAATAATGAAAAACAATCGTACTGACAACGAAGCTTGTAATCGGTTCGAGCATATTTATAAATGATGACTTCCCTGCTCCCAAAATTCCGATTCCGGCATTCATCAAGATAAGTGCTGTGCAAAGCATTATACCAACCAAAACACTTAGCTCTATGTTCTCTGCTCCTGACGGCAGAACTGCAGATTTTGTAAAAATATTTGTTATCAATGCAGCTATTGCTACAAATAGATTTAAGTAAAAGGATCTTGCCATAAGAGGTACCTTTGCAACAGATGATTTATCATTGGATATCATATAAAAGCCATATGCAAACGCTGTTGCAATAGCGACGAATACACCTCTTTTGTCTCCCGAAAAGTCGCCTCCAGACAATAATATAAGTCCGACAATCGAAAGAACAATTGCTCCTACTTTTCCCTTAGTTAATTTTTCCTTGTATACAAATACCATGGTCATACACACCAGTGACGGATAAAGAAAATGTATCATAGTTGTGAATCCAACCGGAATCATTGTATAGGATGTGTTAAGCAGATAATCCGTCAAAAACAATCCCAATATTCCTGTTAGTGCCAATGACCCAAACATCTTCTTGTCAAGTTTAAAGCTTTCTCTTCTTATCAACCCTATGATTAAAGACGACAGTCCAGCCACTGAATTGCAAACTATCACCATTCCTAATGGTGTTGCTCCTGTTGTCATTACATGTTCCTGAATAGATGGATAACTGCCAAATAATATTGAAGCTAAAATTACGAATAAGTATCCCATTTTGTTTCCTCCTTGACTGCAAAAAAAGGCCAGGCAAGATTAATATCTTGTCTGGCCATAAACTCTATGTCCATCCGGGAAATCTGCAATGCAGACCACCTTGCAAGGTAATTTTCATACCGTCCGATACTTTAATAAAATACATCATTTTTTTTAATTCGTCAACCCAATGTTAAAAAATTGCAGCATTTTTCATTTATATCTCTCCACCGCTCCAATTTGATGGCGAACATGGACGAATGCAAAATAGCACTACTGCAAGGGAAATGAAACAGTGAGGAGTTTAAGCAAGGTACTGCAAAATTGGTGTGGTAAAGTAAAGTTGTAACACCCCTGACCTGCCTTCAAAAGTCATCCAGATAGAAAGTTGGTGCTCACCTTCTGGCCGATTAGACTAAAAGATGTTTCAAGTCGTGCAAATTGTGTACCGGGGCAGCGCAGGTACCACCTTTGCAAAGGTAATAAGCAGTTCCGTCTTTCGGAAACGGATATTCTCTGGTAAACGGTGCCGATTTGGCGAGCACAAGCTGGTTTTCTCTCGTTTTTATCAGTGTGGACAACAACGGCAGCTCATTTTCCTGCAAAAATTTCTTGAGTTCAGCGGAATTCTGCCCGTCAGTCGTGACACATACAAGTTCCTGAGAAGAATAAAGCTCCTGCATAAAAGCGAATAGGGCGGCACTGTGTCCAGCTGGATATTGCCGTATTTGTCCCGCAAGGTAAGCAAGTTGTTTCTCTTTGTATTCAGTCCACTTTTTTTCGCCGGTAAGTCGAGAAAGCCGGGCAAGTACCAAGGCAGCAACCGAGTTGCCAGACGGGATAGCACCATCGTAGGTTTCTTTGGGCCGGGTGATAAGCTGCTGGCTGTCATTGGCATATAAAAAGAAACCGCCTTTGCTTTCGTCAAAAAAATATTCGATCATCTGATCAGATATTTCCGTCGCCCGTTCCAAATAGTCTGCGTTAAACGTTGCATCATAGAGCTTCAGCAGTGCAAACGCAGTAAATGCATAATCATCCAGCTGCCCGGCATATGCGGCTTCCCCATCACGCCAACGGTGGAGTAAACGTCGATTTCCATCAGTCAGGTGTTCTTGGATGAAATTCCAAGCCGTTTCTGCGGCGGTTCGGTAAGCAGGTAACTGCAGCAGCCTCCATGCGTCGGCCAGCGCTGCAATCATCAGTGCGTTCCACGCCGTCAACACCTTGTCATCCTTATGCAGGCTTGTTCGTTTAAGGCGGTACTGATATAGTTTTTTACAAAGCTCTTTAATGTGCGGCGGGGTTTCCTCATACTCCGAGTTCTCAATCAGATTGGGGATACTTTTACCTTCAAAGTTTCCCGTCGTTGTAATTCCGTACCACCCACAAAAGGTGTCCCCATCTTCCGGCCCCAGTACAAGCTGAATTTCTTCAGGAGTAAACACATAATATTTGCCTTCAACACCATCGCTGTCCGCATCCTGTCCGCAATAAAAGCCACCATTCTCACCGTTCAACTCGCGCAGCACGTACCCGATTGTGCGTTCTGTGACTCGGCGATACAGTGGACGCCCGGTTCGATGGTAGGCTTCAAGATAAACACTGGACAGCAAGGCATTATCATAAAGCATTTTTTCAAAATGAGGCACCAGCCATTTTTCGTCAGTGGAGTAGCGCGAAAATCCGCCTCCGATATGGTCAAAAATCCCGCCGCGAGCCATCTGCGTCAGCGAATATTCCACCATTGTTTGGGCTTTTTTATCTTTTTCCAAACCGGCATACTCCCAAAGGAAAAGCAAATTATGCGGCGTCGGGAATTTCGGGGGATCACCGAATCCACCCCAACGTTCGTCATAAGTTTGTTCAAACCACAAACACGTCTTACGCAGTGTGTTCCTGTCAATTTCGGCAGAAAGATGTGAATTTTCTTCTGTCTTCTGCAGCATGGCAACAATTTTATCCCCGGTAACTGTCAGCCTTTCACGATTTATCTTCCATTGATACGCCACAGTATCTAACAGATTGAGCAGTCCCGTCATACCATAACGAGAGTATTTTGGTAGATAGGTCCCCGCCCAGAACGGCCTTTGTTCTGGTGTCATCAAGATTGTCAGCGGCCAACCGCCCGAACCTGTCAGTGCCTGACAGACTGACATATAAACAGCATCTACATCGGGACGCTCCTCTCGGTCCACTTTTATACTGATAAAATTTCTGTTCAAAGAGGCCGCCACTTCTGCGTCTGCAAATGACTCATGTGCCATTACATGGCACCAGTGGCAGGTGCTATAGCCAATGCTCAAGAATATGGGTTTGTCTTCTGTTTTTGCTTTTGTAAAGACTTCATCGCCCCACGGATACCAATCGACAGGGTTGTGGGCATGCTGAAGAAGATAAGGAGACTTCTCGTAAATCAGATGGTTTGAATATTCCTTAAAAGACATTACAATTACTCCCAACGTTATTTAGGTCTATCCGTAATTAAGCCCAAAATTCTCGGCACTATACTTTTAAGGTAGAATTAATCAATTTCTCAAGCTTTCTAACTTATAAAGAATTGGCACATACTGTTTCATAACTTTCCTAATTTCGGTACAATCAGGGCTGCCCACACTCGTACAACGATTATTGAATGCCCAATGAGGCAAGAAATGAATTGAATCAATTTAGACAGTGATGTTACAAAAATGCTTGACCATTACTCGTGGAATGACACCGTCGATTTTTATAAGGAAGAAAAGGCTTCTTGAAAAATCATCTTGCATAGTTTAGCACTGTACCCAACAAGCCAATTTATGATAGCCGCGCTTTTGAACTCCTGTACAGCAGGTTTCTAAAATACTGCCAACGGATACGGGAGAATGGCTTACAATTTCATCAAGCATCTTTTGTAGCCACATTAGAACATTTGTTTTATATCTTTTTTACGGTCTCATCAGGCTGTTCTTTCGCGGAATCTTCGCAATAGCGTCTTGCCATTGTTACAAGCAGCTGGTAAGCAACCTTTGTAGTTTCATTGACGGGTACATAGTACCCATCAACTGAGTCCCGCACGCTTCCATCTGCCATGGTATGTATCACTTTTGGATGAAATGGTTCCTTCTGCTTTTTCAAAGTGCATCACCTCTCACAATGGTTATGCATGAAAAATTGGTTTATTGCTTGTCCCTCCTGTCAATTTTGTTTCACTGGACTTTTCAGGTCGTTCCTGCCTCCGCCTGTTTTTGGTAAATTTAAAATCTATAAGGAAAGCACTTAATATGACGCAAACTGATTTTGGTAACAGCATAGAAATGGAATAGGCAACGATAGAGCAAATAGAAGATTGACACTGAAGCTGCAGCCTAACGAAAATGACTTGAAGTAACAGGTTTTCCAAACGTCATTGCGTGACACGCCCCGCCATAAGCAGAGGTACAACTTGAGAACCTTCTATTTTATAATTATCCAATCATTAAACCGGAACCAGTTCCACTTTTGGGGTGATTACCATGGAAAAATCCTTTACGCACGTTGGGTGTTATGTCCGAGTATCTACTGAAAATCAGCTTGAAAATTACAGCATTGGTGAGCAAACTGAGCGTTTAGGCGCATACTGCAAAGCAAAAGGATGGCATATTTATAAATTCTACCCCGACCCCGGCTTTTCAGGCGGCAATATGAACCGCCCAGCATTGCAACAAATGCTTCAGGATGTTCATGCCGGCCTTCTTGATATGATAATTGTTTACAAATTGGACCGTCTGAGCCGGTCGCAAAAGGATACGCTAACGCTTATTGAAGATGAATTCCTGGTAAATAACGTAGAATTCACATCCATGAGTGAGAACTTTGACACTTCCGCTCCACTTGGTCGGGCTATGATTGGCATTCTGTCTGTTTTCGCACAGCTGGAAAAGGACCAGATAACCGAGCGTTTCACCATGGGACGAATTGGTCGCTGCAAAGCAGGGTACTTTCATGGCGGCGGCAATGCACCGACCGGTTACAACTATGTAAATGGTAAGTTAGTCGTTGATGATTACAAAGCCGAACAAGTACGCTTGGCATATCAAATGTTTCTTGCCGGCTCCAATGTGAATGCAATTTGCAATACACTGCACGAAAAATTTGGTAGTTGGAACAATTCCACTTCTGTCTATAACGTATTGCACAATTCCCTCTACATCGGTAAAGTAAAATTCAAAGGAAAAGAATTTGATGGTGTACATACACCAATTATCAGCAAAGAAGACTTTGAACAAGTCCAGCAACTCTTTCATTCTTCAAAACGTGCAAAAAAAAAGAATGGCTATACAAAAACGCCATTCAGAGCAAATTATCTGCTTTCAAGTTTGATTTACTGTAAACATTGCGGTGCACGGTATTCAGCGAATCATGGATATTATAAATGCTACTCACGCTCCAAAAGTGAGAAGAAGTACATTGTAGACCCAAACTGCAAAAACAAAAATTATGAAATTTCTGAGTTAGATAAACTGGTTATTGATGAGATACACCGAATAAAATACGACAAAGAATATTTTGATAAAGTTTTAGGACAAAGACCGACCAATCAAAAAGCGAATGAACATAAAGCTATACAGAGTTCCCTTAATGACATTAAAATACAGATTGCACGACTTCTGGATTTATACCAGGTTGGCTCTTTGCCAATTGAAGAAATATCAGACCGCATGGATAAATTACAAACAAGGAAAAACTATTTTGAAAAGGAGCTTGCATCTAGCCAAAGTGAAATTGATGCGCCTTTGAAAATGTTTATGGGAGCGCTTGCGAGTATGGATACCGTATTATTAAAGAAGGGAACACTTGAAGAAAAGCGGCTTCTGATATCCACCCTCATTAAATCCATATGGATTGATGAGGACACAATAAATATTAAATGGCGCATCTGATGCAAACTTATAAATACCATGCACATGGTAAGTGCTTGCTTTCCGCACGCATGTGCCTTTTTGAAATTGTGATCCAAGTTAAATGCCACACGCGGCAAGTACCCAAAGTCCTCCAAAAGCGTAAAGCATGGAAAGAAAATGGCCATTGGCGGCAGCATCACACTGACAACCCACGCAAGCGTACGGTAAACGCCCATTACTAACGGCCCGGTCAACCATTGTGGTGCGCCGATACTCTGCAAACCGCTTAGCATCGCATCCTGAAGTGCAAACAATCCAGTAGAAAGCAAATCAGAAGGATAATTTGCACCAGTAATCGTCAACCAGAGAACCGCTGCTAACAGCGCCAGCATAATAGGAATCCCTGTTGCACGGCTGGTCAGCAGATGGTCTAGTTTGCGATCCCGCATTGCGGCAGGGCAGTTTTCCCGTACCACGCAGCTGCGATAAATCTGCTCCGCACGCCGCACCAGCACCGCCGTGATTTCATCACGCAACGCATCCTCTGACAATCCATTCTTGCGCAGAGTGGCTTTTTCATCCTTGATTTTTCCTTGCAGTTCTCGATCTTGCAAAAGTGCCGGGCAGTACGTTCGCAAGCTCTCTAAAAAGCTCTTATCGCCGTCAAGCAGGCGAAGTGCAAGCCATCTGGCACCGGAATCTGGTCTATATTTTTCCACTTGCAGCAGAACAGAAGCAACTGCCTGCTCAACCTCCGGCGGGTAAGTTATCTGCACAGCCGGGCGTTCCGGCAAATCTGCCAATGCGGTTTCCAAAACATCCAGTCCGCCGCTGCGGGCACTTACCCCCACTACCGGCACACCGCCCAATTCCTGTGAAAGCCGCTGCAAATCAATTCGAATATGCTTTTTCTTTGCCTCGTCCATCAGATTTACGCAGACCACAACGTTCCCCGTGATTTCCAGCGTTTGCAGTACAAGATTTAAATTTCGTTCCAAACAGGTTGCATCACACACAACTACCGCCGCCTGTGCCTCACCAAAGCACAGATAATCCCGCGCAACTGTTTCTTCCGCCGAATGTGCAAACAAGGAATACGTGCCCGGTAAATCAACTAAGCTGTACGTTTTATTTTGAAAGACAAATTGCCCCTGCGCAGTTTCTACAGTTTTTCCCGGCCAGTTTCCAGTGTGCTGATGCAGACCGGTCAATTCATTAAATACAGTGCTTTTCCCCACATTTGGATTGCCTGCCAACGCAATGGTGCGTGCATTGGCAGGTATTGCTTCCGCACACATGTTTAAACCTCAGACAGCAGCACACAACCCGCATCTTCTTTTCTTAGTGCAATCACCGCTCCCCGAATTGCATATGCAGTTGGGTCACCCGACGGTGCCTGCAGCAGACAATCCACCTTTGTACCTTCAATTAACCCGATATCCTGCAAACGGCGGCGCATGGGACCGGTCGCAGTCAGTGCGGCCACTCGCCCCCCACCCCCCGGAATCAGCGCATCCAGCGGCGTTTTCTCATTCATGGCAAAGCCCTCCTTTATTGTTCTTCTTATAGTATAGCGGATTTTGTTCTTCTGGTGCATAACTTCATAATCAGCGTCTGAAGAATTTAAGATTGCGCCGGTCTCACAGTCCGTCTAAACACAAAAGCCGCCGGAAAGTCCTGCTTCCGGCGGCAAAGTAAATATTTGTTCAGTGTTCATGTTTGTTACAGTAAAGCTGCAGGTCTTTTTGAAACGTTCGCAGTGCATTCCCGCGGTGACTGACCGCATCTTTTTCCTGACTGTTCATCTGTGCAAAAGTTTTATCTCCAACCAGAAAAATCGGGTCATAGCCAAAGCCGTCTGCCCCACTGGGTGCAAACGCAATAGAACCCGGGCACTCCCCGCGAGAAGTCAAAATGTCGCCATTCGGAAAGACACAGCAGATAACACATACAAATTTTGCGAGCCGGTCTTTTCCCGGCACCTCTTTCAGTGCATCTAACAGCTTTGCAATACGGTCAGCATCTGTAGCATTTTCCCCCGCGTAGCGGGCAGAATGAATTCCGGGCTGGCCATTTAAAACATGTACGCACAGTCCGGAATCATCCGCAATAGCAGGCTTTCCAGTCACTTTACAGGCGGCACTGGCTTTCAAGTAAGCGTTTTCTTCAAAAGTTGTACCGGTTTCCTCAACTTCCGGTAAATCTGCTGTTGTCACTTCAATCTTCAGCGGTTCCAACATGCGGGAAAATTCCCGCACCTTATTTTGATTATGCGTTGCAAGAATATACTGCATTTTACTGCTCCTCCCCGTTTTCCAGTTCTTTATATTCCGCCGGGTCGCGGTCAAACAGAGCCTTAGCAAAATCATCTGCATTGAAGGGCTGCAAATCATCCAGCTGTTCACCGACGCCAATAAATTTCACCGGAATATCCAGTGCTTCCCGCACTGCCAGCACAACGCCGCCCTTTGCCGTACCATCCAATTTGGTCAGTACGATTCCGGTAATTCCGGCTGAGTTTTTAAATTCGCGCGCCTGATTCACACCATTCTGGCCAGTGGTTGCATCCAAAACCAGCAGTACTTCTTTGTCAGCGTCCGGCAGTTCACGGTCAATCACGCGGTTGATTTTTGCCAGCTCATCCATCAGATTTTTTTTGGTGTGCAGACGGCCTGCGGTATCGCAAATAACCACATCGTCCCCGCGCGCCTTGGCAGCGGAAATCGTATCAAATACGACCGCGGCCGGGTCACTGCCCTCGCTCTGTTTGATTAAATCACACTTGGCTCGGTCAGCCCAAACCTGCAACTGCTCGATTGCAGCAGCACGAAAAGTATCCGCCGCACCCAAAATTACTTTTTTCCCCTGATTCTGCAAATAGGCGGCCATTTTCCCGATTGTCGTGGTTTTACCGACGCCATTCACACCAATGACCAGAATAATGGAGGGTTTAGTGCTGACTTTCAGTTCTTCTCCACCGCTAAGCATTTCGGAAACCGTTTCCTGCAACAAGTCAAAAATAGCATTAGGGTCCTTAATGCCGCGTTCTTTTACTTTTCTGCGCAGTTCATCACAAATGTGTTCGGATGTAGAAATACCGACATCACCCATTACCAGCAGTTCTTCCAATTCTTCAAAAAGTTCTTCATCAATTTTCGTAAAGGAGTGGAGCATGCGGTGTACGGAATTGCTCATTTCTTCGCGTGTCTTTTTTAAGCCGGCCTTAATTTTTGCAAACAGTCCCATGAATCGGGCCTCCTTATTTCAGCAGGATCTTATAAATCAAGTCCTTACAAATTCTGCTTTCATGATACCACAAATATACATCCAGATGCAAATCGACCGGGCAAACACCCGGTCGATTTTTAATTATATTTTGCGATTTCATCCGGATGCAGTACCAGAATTTTGCTGACACCTTCATCCTGCATAGTAACACCGTAAAGCATATCCGCTTCTTCCATGCTGCCGCGCCGATGCGTAATCACAATAAACTGCGTGTTGCGTGTCATGCGCCGCAGGTAATTGGCAAAGCGGGTCACATTTACATCATCCAGTGCAGCCTCGATTTCATCCAGCATACAAAACGGCGGCGGTGAAACTTTCATAATTGCAAAGTAGAGCGCGATGGCAACCAGTGCCTTTTCGCCACCCGAAAGGCTTTCCAAATGCGACACAATTTTGCCGGGCGGCTGTACGGTAATTTCTATGCCGGAGGATAGAATGTCATCCGGCGCCGTCAGTTCCAATCCGGCAGTACCGCCGCCAAAAAGTTCCCGGAATGTTTCGGTAAAATTCCGGCGAATGTGCGCAAAGCTCTGCTCAAACTGCTCGCGCATCTGGTGCGTCAGGTCGCCGATAAGGTGCCGCAGTTCATCTCGGCTCTTTTCCACGTCATGAATTTGTGCGGAAAGGAATTCATAGCGTTCACTTACCTCTTTGTACTCCTCGATTGCGGCAACATTGACCGAACCAAGCGCGCGGATCAAGCCTTTCAATTCATTTAGACGCCGCTGCGCCCGCTGCAAATCATCAATTTTCGCTGCTAACGGTTCCGCTTCCCGCCGGGTAAGTTCGTATTCTTCCCAAAGCTTTGTCGCAACGCTGTCATACTGCTGTTGCAAGCTGTCGCGCCGTTCCTCAAGACGTGCAAGTTCATGACCGATATTTTCTTTTTCATTGCTTTTGTCACGCTGCTGCTGGCGTAAAGCAGTATTCTGCTGTTCCAACTGCATCCGCCGCTCATTAATCTGCCCGATTTTTGCACCACTCTCTGCCGATTGGCGGCGCAGTGCCTCTGCTTCGGCACGAATGGCAGAAATTTGATTTTTCAGCTGTGCAATTCGTTCTTTTTCCTGCTGCAGCTGCGCAGTAAGGGAATCCGCATGGTCTGCGCTGCTTTGCAGACGCTCCCGTATGTCCTGCAGTGAACTGCGCAGATTTTCCAAATCCTTTTCAGCTGCCAACATTTGTAAACGCTTTTCCTGAATCTGTGTGATATAGGCGTCACTTTGCTGGTTCAAATCACTGCGGCTGTCGCTGAGCGCTTCAGACTCCGCACGCAGAGCCGCAATTTCTTCCGCAGTAGCTTCCGACTGTCGGTGCGCTGCATCCTGCGCCTGTTTCTGCTGTGCCAGGCGCTGCGCAGAGCTGTCACGCTCCGCACAAAGTGCCTGTACATCCTGCTCCACACCCGCAAGGTCCTTTAAAAGCTGCTCCCGGTCGGCAGCCATGTGAATGCGGTCTTCCTGTGCACCTGCCAGTTCTCCACGGGCGGCAGCCAGTTCCGCTTCATCACGGGACGCGTCCTGCTGGCAGCTTTTCAGTGCTGCTGCCGCTGCATCCGCCTGCTTTTGCTGTTCCTGCGCTTTCTTCTGAATACGCTCAATCTCACTGCGCCGGCTGAGCAAACCGGAATTACGTGCCAAGGAACCACCAGTCAAAGATCCGCCTGCATTTACCACCTGACCGTCAAGCGTTACAATTCGGAACCGATAGTTATATTTTCGCGCAATTTCAACCGCTGCATCCAAATCCTCGGCAACCGCAATGCGGCCCAGCAGGTTTTCCCGAATACTGCGGTAGCGTTCCTCCGAAGTACAGAGCTCACTGGCAATACCGACAAAACCGGCACAGTCTGCAAGCCCGCGTTCTTCCAGTACACGGCCGTGAATCGTATTCAGCGGCAGAAAAGTAGCACGCCCGCCGTCACGCCGCTTCAGCATCTGAATGGCACGTTTTGCATCCTGCTCGGACTCTACGACAATGTGCTGCATGGACGCACCCAGCGCGGTTTCCAACGCCACTGCATATGTATCCGGCACTGTAATCAGGCGGGAAACCGGCCCGCAGATACCTGGCAGGGTTGAGCGGCGGGCTTCCTGCATCACTGTCTTTACACTTTTGTTAAAGCCCTCCATGTTGCGCTCCAGCGCTTCCAGAAGGTCAACACGCCGAAAACTTTCTTTTGCATCCAACAACAGCCTGTCTGCTTCCTGCTTCAGCTGATCTGCTTTTTTGCGGTGATTCTGCAGCCTTAATTCAAAACCATGCTCTGTGTTGCACAGGTCACTTACATGCTTTTCCAGTTCAGCAAGCATCTGCGCACTCGCTTCTTTAGATTTTTGCAGCTGTGCAAGCAGTTCTTCCTTGGCGTGGATATTTTCGCCGACCTGTGAAACGCGCAGGCCAATTTCACCGATTGCCGAAGCAGCGGTCATTTCGGCAACTTTGTTTTCTGTGGCCTTTGTGGAAAGTTCAGAAAGTCTGCGGGACAGCACATCTGCCTTTTCGGAACTTTGATTCATGTGCGTACGCAGTTCTTCCAACTTTTGATTCAAAGCATCAATCTGCGCACGGTATTCTTCGGTCTGTGTCGCACAGGCTTCAATCTGAGCGGCTTTTCCGGCCGCTTCCGTATCCATGCGGGTACTGTCCTGTGAAGATACAGAAAGTTCGGTTTTTAAGCGTACAATCGTTTCTTCGCTATGGCGCACATCATTACAGAGCACATCCGCTTCGCCGTCTCTTTTTGCGGCGGTTTCCTCACAACTGCTGCTTTCCTGCCGCACACGGTCAATCTGCGCCGCACAATCCGTAATATTCTGAAAATTCTTTTCAGCAGCCTTGTCCAATTCATCCAGCTGCTTCTCTGCCGCTTCCTGCTGTGCGTGTGCAAGCATAATTTTATCATCATACTGATGCAGTGTTTTGGAAGACTGTTCCATTAATTGAAGCCAAACAGCAATTTCCAGCCCCTTTTTTTCTTCCGACAGTGTCAAAAAAGATTGGGCTTTCTCACTTTGCTCCTTCAGCGGGCCAACCCGCCCTTCCAATTCCGAAAGAATGTCCCGCAGGCGCACCAGATTCTCCTCTGCTGCATCCAGCTGATGCTCACTTTCAGCCTTCCGATAACGATAGCGCGAAATACCGGCGGCTTCCTCAAAAATTTCCCGGCGGTCTTCACTGCGGGCGCTGACAATCGCGTCAATTCGTCCCTGTCCAATAATAGAATAACCGTCCCGCCCAAGGCCGGTGTCCATAAACAGTTCGTTGACATCCCGCAAACGCACAGCTGCTTTATTAAGCAGATATTCACTTTCACCGCTGCGGTAATACCGCCGCGTAACCGCGACTTCATCTTTATCAAACGGAAGCCGCCTGTCGCTGTTGTCAATGTTCAGCGTAACTTCGGCAAAGCCCTGTGCCTTGCGCTGCGGTGTGCCGTTAAAAATAACGTCTTCCATTTTGGTGCAGCGAAGCGTTTTTACGCTTTGTTCGCCCAAAACCCAGCGTACCGCATCACTGATGTTGCTTTTGCCGCTGCCGTTTGGACCGACTACGGCAGTAATTCCGTTATTGAACTGCAGCACTGTTTTATCCGGAAATGTTTTAAAGCCCTGAATTTCAAGTGAGCGGATCAGCATATGTGCAAGTCTCCTTTTTCGAAGCAGGTTCGGCCGCACGCAGCAGGCGGAACGCGTCCCCTGCCGTAACAGCAACGTGCCAGCCCATCGTTTCCAGTACGGAAAGATTTGCTTTTTTCTGTCCTTTTGCCTGTGACAAATATTTTTCCGGAACCGTAAAAGTATAGTTACCCAGCGGCTTTCCGGAAAGCATCTGCTGCATGCGAGCAAGCCAGCGGCGGCTTTCGCAAAGTTCCCGAAACGCCGGATGCCAAGGGCCGGCAAGCCGCTCCTGCTCCAGTTCCGGCGAAGCGTGCAGCCCCAAGCGAATTACGCGAATATCGCGTTCTTCAAAGAATTGAAGCAGCTGTGCACAAAGGCCAACCGCTTCCTCCAGCGTTTCCGGCTGGTATTCTCCGGACTGATACCACGCCGCAAGCTGTGTATCCGGCAAAACAATCGTCGGATAAATACGCACTTCCTGCGGATGCAGTTCTGCAAAACACTGCGCCGTGCAGCGTGCGCCCGCCGGCGTGTCACCGGGCAAACCGGTCATCATCTGCAAACCGAGGTGCAGACCGCGTGCGGCAATCATTTTCGAAGCGGTGCAAACCTGCTCTGCAGTATGGCCTCGCCCGTTTTTTTTCAGTACAGCATTGTCCATACTCTGTGCGCCCAGTTCCACTGTTGTGGTACCATATGCACACAGTTCATCCAGAATTGCTTCGCTGATTGCGTCCGGACGCGTAGAAAGACGAATCCCCGCGAAACAGCCATCCTGTACATATGGATAAGCCGCCTGCAGCAGACTCCTTCGATATTCTTTGTCAATCGCAGTAAAGCTGCCGCCAAAGAACGCAATCTCTGCTTTGGCAGCAGCTTTGCCTAATGAATGAAGCGCTGTCTCCGCCGCATCACGCACCTCCTGCGGAGTTGGTGCGTGCGTTTCTCCGGTAATCAGCCGCTGGTCACAAAAACTGCACCGGTGCGGACAGCCGATATGCGGTACAAAAACCGCTATGTTTGCGTGTTTCAATAGCCCATCAGTTCCAATGCTTCGCGGGCGGCCTGCTGCTCCGCGTCTTTTTTTGTGTGGCCACCGCCTTTGCCGATGACATTGCTGTTCAAATGCACTTCTACGGTAAAATGCTTGTCGTGATCCGGGCCGGATTCTCCCGTCAGCACATAAGAAAGCTTTTCACCCGGATTGCGCTGGATAATTTCCTGCAGCTTCGTTTTGTAATCGTGAAACGGTGCCTTGCTGCGCAGGGTTTTCAGCGCAGGCAGTGTAAAACGCAGAATAAAATCGCGCGCCTGCTGAAAACCGCCGTCCAGATAAATAGCCGCAGTAATAGATTCAAACGCATCCGCAAGAATGGAAGTGCGGCTGCGCCCGCCGCCGTTCTGTTCTCCGTGGCTCAGCCGCAGAGAGTCACCGACGTTCATCTGGCGGGAAAAATCGCAGCATGCCTGCTCGCACACAAGTGCCGCCCGCGTTTTGGTTAAATGGCCCTCTGGCCAGTCCGGAAAGTTACGGTACAGATAATCCGCCACCACAAAGCCAAGCACACTGTCCCCCAAAAATTCCAAACGCTCATTGCTGCCGCCGGGTGCATGTGTTTCATTTGCAAAAGAGGAATGTGTCAAGGCATTCAGCAAAAGCTGTTTGTTTTGAAATGTATAGCCAAGCTTTTCTTCCAATGGTGCCATATCTTTCATTCTGCGGCCTCCGCTTGAGAAGCTTTTTCTTTGTAGGCGGCAACGCTCTGCGCAATTTCGCCTGCAACGTTTCCTTCCACATAGCCCTTAGTCAGACGCAGGGCGTTAAAAAATGTTTTTGCGTCCGCATTACCATGCGACTTAAACACCGGTTTGGCACAGCCCAGCAGCGGCGCCCCGCCGTATTCTTTGTAATCCATCGTTTTTTTCAGCGCACCAATGTCTTTAAGCATTACAGAAGCCGCAAGTTTGTTTTTCAAACTGCCGGTCAGAACAGATTTAAATTTGTGCAGAATCATCATGGCGGTGCCCTCAAAGGTTTTCAGCAGCACATTGCCGGAAAAGCCATCTGCAACCAACACATCGACCACACCGTCCGGCACATCGCGTGCTTCCACGTTGCCGGTAAAGTTTAAGCCGCTCTCTTTCAGCAGCGCATAAGCACCGTGCTGCAGTTCGCCGCCCTTATGCTCCTCTGTGCCGACGTTCAGCAGACCTACCCGCGGGTTCTGCACATTCATTACTTTTTTCATATAAATGGAACCCATCAAGCCAAACTGATTCAGCATTTCCGGTTTGCAGTCCACATTCGCGCCGCCGTCAATCAGCATAAAGCAGCTTTCCGCACTTGGCATAACCGGCGCAAATGCAACGCGCTTAATGCCTTTAATTCGCTTTACCAAAAAAGTTGCACCAACGGTTAAAGCGCCACTGTTGCCAGCGGAAATGAATGCATCGCCTGCGCCCTCCGCCAGTTTTTGCAGGCCCACTGCCATGGAGGAATTTTTGCCGGCACGCATAATATCCGTGCCGGCGCTGTTCATATCAATTACGTCCGGGCAGTCGCAGATTTCCATATGCTCCATGGAAATCGCATTTTCTTTGGCAGTCTGCAGAATGGCATCTTTCCGGCCGGTCAGCAAAACTTCAATGCCCAGCTCCTGCACCGCCTGCGCGCAGCCTTTCATAATTTCAAGTGGTGCGTTGTCCCCGCCAAATGCATCGACAATAATTTTCAAAATAATTACCTCCTGTAAGTATGAATATATCCCCGTAAAGTGCCGCCTATTTCCAGCTGCCTGCCGCCACAAAATCTGCCAAGTCGCGCAAAGCGCGTTCGGAAAATGCAGCGTAGCGCTCACGCTTGTCCCGAATATGTGGCTCAATCGGCGGCATCATGCCAAAATTTGCGCCTAGTGGTTGATAGTCCCCTGCTCCGCCGAACTGCACCCAGTGCGCCAACGCGCCGGTCATGGTTGTTTCAGGCAGTGTCAGCAGCGGCAAACCCTGCGCAAAGCGCAGAGCGTTTCTGCCGGCAAGCAAGCCGGAAGAAGCTGACTCCATATACCCCTCCACACCGGTCATCTGCCCGGCAAAGAAAAGACGCGGGTCCCGGCGAAGCTGAAATGTACTGTCCAACACTGCGGGGGCATTTAAAAATGTATTGCGGTGCATCACACCGTAACGCGTAAACTCCGCATGCTCCAGCCCCGGAATCAGGCCGAACACACGCTTCTGCTCGCCAAACTTTAGGTTTGTCTGAAAACCGACCAGATTGTACAGCGTACCGGCCGCGTCCTCCCGGCGCAGCTGCACCACTGCCCAAGGACGATGTCCCGTGCGCGGATCGCGCAGGCCAACCGGCTTCAGCGGACCGAAGCGCATGGTGTCCGCACCGCGCTGTGCCATCACTTCCACCGGCATGCAACCCTCGTACACCTTTGGGTCACGCACATCACAGCCATGCAGCGGCGCGCGTTCCGCATTGACAAGCTCTGTATAAAAGCGCTCATATTCTTCCTGATTCATTGGGCAGTTCAGGTAATCCTCTCCGTCCCCTTTTCCGTAGCGGGAGGCGGCAAAAATTTTACTGCGGTCAAGGCTTTCCGCGGTTACAATCGGCGCTGCGGCATCATAAAAGCGCAGACCGCCGCCACATAATTTGGCAATCTCCGCTGCCAGCGCATCGCTGGTCAGGGGGCCAGTTGCAATTACAACAATTTCCTCCGCCGGAATCTTGTCACACTCCCGCACAGTGCAGTGAATATTCGGATGGCTGTGTATTTTTTCCGTAACCATGGCGGAAAATTTCGTACGGTCTACCGCTAGTGCACCGCCCGCCGGAACGCGAGTCTGCAAAGCACACGGCACCAGCAGAGAACCCATGCGGTGCATTTCTTCTTTCAGCAGTCCGGCGGCACTGTCCGTTCGTTCCGCTTTAAGCGAATTGGAACAGATCAGCTCCGCAAAATCAGGGTTTTTGTGCGCCGGCGTATACTTTTCCGGCTTCATTTCGATTAAATCGACTTCACCGCCGTTTTCTGCAATTTGCCAGGCCGCTTCACAGCCCGCCAGCCCTGCACCAATGACCGTAATGCGCATAGTTCCTCCTGCCCGCAAACTCAATTTTCTTCGTCCGCTTTGTCTTCTCCAACGCGCTCATAGCCGCACTCCGGTGTTACACAGTAAAACTTCGGGTTTTTACCCTTTTTGCGCAGCAGCGTTTTGCCACACTTCGGGCAAAGCTCCTGTGTCGGTTCATCCCATGAGACAAAGTCGCAGTTCGGGTAGTTTTCACAGCCATAAAAAACGCGTCCCTTTTTGGTATGCTTAATCACAACGTCGCCGCCGCATTTGGGGCACTTGGCGCCGTTTTTCTCAACGTATTTCTTAATATTTTTGCACTCCGGATAACCGGGGCAGGCAATAAATTTGCCGTAGCGCCCCATTTTAACGACCATGCGGCGGCCGCACTTTTCGCAGATAATATCGGTTTCGTCCTCTTTCAGCTGGATTTTTACATCCTTCATCTGCTCTTTGGCAACTTTCAGCGTTTCCGCAAAGTCATCGTAAAAATCATGTACCGCCTGAACCCATTCGACCTTACCATTCTGTACTTCATCCAGCTCATTTTCCACCTGTGCTGTAAACTTCACATTTACAACCTTTGGAAAGCGTTCTTTCATCAGCTTGGTCATAACTTCGCCAAGTTCCGTCGGTTTCAGTGCCTTCGCCTCGCGCACCACATATTCACGATTTAAAATTGTACCGATTGTCGCAGCGTAAGTGCTTGGGCGGCCAATTCCATTTTCTTCCAATGCTTTAATCAGGCTAGCTTCTGTAAAGCGCGCCGGCGGCTGGGTAAAGTGCTGATTGCCCGCAATCTCTTTGCACTTTAAAGGCATGTCTTTCTCAAGTGGAGGCAGTGTACCGCCTGTACTTTCATCTGCCTCATCCTTTTTTTCCTCGTACAGCACTGTAAAGCCATCAAATGTAATGGTATAGCCGCTGGCTTTAAACAAATATTTATCCGCGGAAATTTCCGCCTGCGTGGTTGCCTGCAGGCAGTTGCTCATTTGGCAGGCAATGAAGCGTTCCCAAATCAGCTTGTACAACTTATACTGGTCGCCAGTCAGGCTTTCCTTAATCTGTTCCGGGTCAATACTGGGTGTGGAGGGACGAATAGCCTCATGACCATCCTGTGCGTTCGCCTTCGTTTTAAAATGGCGGGGGGTATCAGGCAGATATTTCTTTCCCCAGCGTCCTTCAATGTACTCCGCTGCAGCAGCAATGGCATCTTCACTCAGGCGCAAAGAATCAGTACGCATATAGGTAATCAAACCAACAGCACCCATTCCCTCAATTTCAATGCCTTCATACAGTTCCTGTGCGGCTTTCATCGTACGGCGTGCGGTAAAACCAAGCCGACGGCTTGCTTCCTGCTGAAGTGTAGAAGTAATGAACGGCGGTGCCGGGCTCTTGCGGCGGGTGCCTTTCTTCACTTTTGTTACAACATAATCTGCTTCTTTGAGATCCGCAAGAATTTTGTCAGCTTCTTCCTGATTGCTGATTTTCAGTTTGCCTTCCTCGGTACCGTAAAGGCTTGCAGTAAACTGCTTACGGAACGTACCCTTTGCAGGTACGAACTTGGCATCTACAGACCAATATTCTTCCGGCTTGAAGGCTTTGATTTCTTCCTCGCGGTCAACGATTATCCGCACAGCCACGCTCTGCACACGGCCGCCGGAAAGCCCGCGGCGAATCTTTTGGGAAAGGAACGGACTGAGCTTGTAGCCAACCAGACGGTCAAGGATACGGCGTGCCTGCTGTGCGTTCACCAAATCCATGTCAATCGTGCGTGGATTCTGCATGCCGGTTTCAATACCGGTTTTTGTAATCTCATTAAATGTAACACGGTTTGTATCGTTTACATCCAAACCCAAAATGTACGCAAGATGCCAGGAAATCGCCTCTCCCTCACGATCAGGGTCAGTTGCCAGCAGAATGCTGTCACTTTTTTCTGCCTTTTCCTTTAATTTATCCACCAGTTCTTCTTTGCCCTTGATAATGGCATACTGCGGCTTAAAATTATCGCTGACCTTCACACTCAGCCGGTTTTCCGGCAAATCACGCACATGACCCATTGAAGCGACCACATCATAGCCGCTGCCCAAATATTTTTTAATGGTTTTCGCCTTAGCAGGCGACTCCACAATTACTAGCTTTGACAAAAGAACACCTCGTTTCACGGTAATACAGATCCACAGAAAAGGGCATCTGCTCGGTCTAACAATTTATTGTACCCAAACTGGCATGAAAAAGCAATCTTTATATTTACAAAATGGCTTCTTAAATGTAAATAATTTCAGATTCTTTTTAGAGCAGTGCCCGTTTTCATCTGTTTTATACGAAATACACCAAAGTGCATTGTTTTCTTTTTTGAATATTAAATCAGTGCATATCGCTGCCCAGCGCAGGCTTGTACCACGCCACGCAGTTCTAACTCTGTGGCAGCCGCCAAAAGCTTTGCAGGCTGCAGACCTGCTGCCGCACACAATTCATCGATTGGCTTCGGTTCAGCAGTTAAGGCTGCATACAGTTTTGCCGCTGATGGTGACAATCCCTTCGGCATAGAAAGCGGCTGAACCTGTTTGCACTCTGCCCCGGGTACTGCCGTTTCCACATTGATACCGGGCTCCTCCGGCAGATTCAATTCATATTTGCTTTCATAATAATGCAGCACATCCAACGCACAGGTTGCGGGCGGGCAGCCATCCCGCAAAAGTTGATTGGTTCCCTTGGATACCGTGCTCTGCACGTTGCCCGGCACCGCAAACACATCTCTGCCCTGATCGGCGGCGCAGTTTGCCGTTATCAGAGAACCGCTTTTCCCGGCGGCTTCTACAACAACAGTCGCATCGCAAAGGCCGGAAATAATTCGGTTGCGAATTGGAAAGTTGGAGGCCATCGCCTGCGTACCCGGCGGGTACTCGGAAATCAGCGCGCCATCCAATGTAACCGCCTGCCGCAGCTGCGCATTTGCAAGCAGATAATCCGCGTCAATGCCGCAGCCAAGTACACAGACACTTTTCCCTCCGGCCTCTACAGCACCGCGGTGCGCCTGCGTGTCGATTCCCAGAGCACCGCCGCTGACGACCACAGCGCCTGCTTTGGCCAGTTCATAGCCCATGGTGTGTGCAACTGAACAACCGCTCCGAGTTGCCTTGCGGGTCCCCACGATGGAAACGGAAAGCAGTGTATCTACCGACGGCAGTGTTCCTTTAATATACAGAACGCACGGATAATTATGAATTTCGCGCAAACACTGTGGGTATTCTTTCATATCCGGTGTTATTATGCGCTGACCCAACTTTTCAGCGTATTCAAGCTGTGCCTGCGCCTGTTCCAGTGAAAAGTTCTGCATTCGCAGAATTTCCCGCTCCGTAAAATAGCCCTCCAGTCGCCAGCCCTCTGTTCCCGCACGGTAAAAATCTTCAATCGACGGGTAGGACTCAAAAATCCGCTGATGTTTGGAAGCACCAATGCCCAAACTGTGCTGCAGCCAAATCCACCACGCGCGCTCATCCATTTTTGTCACCGTTCCCACGCACCATTTCCCACATCAAAATTGCAGCACTGGCAGAAGCGTTCAATGACTCGGCCCTGCCCTGCATTGGGATTGTCACTCTGCCGCTGCAGGCGTCAATCGTTTCCTGCTGCAGCCCGTTGCCTTCGTTGCCGACCGCGAGAATGGTTGGCACATCAAACGTCGTTTCCGTAATTTTTGCTGCACTTGCATCCGGAACAGCCGCCAGCGTACGCCAGTCTGCACGCTGCAACTGCGGCAGTGCTTCTGCCAGTGACGGCAGGCGCACCAGTGACAGACGGAACGCCGCACCCATTTCCCCACGAAGTGCTTTCGGTGAAAATGGGTCACAACATTCGCCGCACAGCAGAATCGTTTCAATTCCAAGCGCTTCTGCTGTGCGCAGCACCGTACCGAGATTTGACGGGTCCTGCAGCTGCTCCAACGCCAAACAGCAGCCTTTAGCAGACTGCTGTAAAAATTGCTGTGCAGTTATGCGGGCAGTCTGTGGAATTTCACAGACGCAGAAAATTTCCTGGCTATTTTTTGTATCCGCAAGGATTTCAGCAACAGACGGCTCCAACAGATACTCTTCTTCCAAAACGTGCAGACGGATTTTCTGCAGGTAGGCCGTATACTTTTGCGCTGAATTCTGCGTGTAAAACAGGGAGAGAATCCGAATTCCGCTGGAAGCAGCATCCGCGCACAGGCGAGCGCCCTCGCACAAAAAGGCATTCTGCTGTTTTCTGGCAGGCGCACGGCGCAATTCCGTCGCAGCGCGCACCGTTTCATTCCTCCTGCTGGTAATATGTTCCATGATTAGTCTCCTTTGCTGCTTTAACAGATAAAAAATATGCGCCCGGAACAAAACCGGGCGCAAAAACAGCTTATTAGAGTGCCGCTTTGGCCTGTTCAACAAGGCCCTTAAATGCTGTTTCATCGCTGATTGCGATTTCAGAAAGCATTTTGCGGTTCAGCGTGATGCCAGCCTTCTTCAGGCCGTTCATAAATACGGAATAGGAAACGCCATTTGCACGGCAGCCAGCGGAAATACGGGTAATCCACAGGCGGCGGAAATCGCGCTTACGAGCTTTACGGCCAGCAAAAGCATAGTTTCCGGACTTCATAACAGCCTGTTTGGCCATCTTAAAGTGACGGCTCTTGCTGCCCCAATAGCCCTTTGCGAGCTTCAGAATCTTCTTTCTTCTTTTACGCGTAGCGAGTGCGCCTTTAACTCTTGCCATTTTATTTTACCTCCAAATAATGGGAATATTTAAACAAATGCACGAACGGTATTCTTATTTGTAAGGAATCATGCGCTTTACATGTGCCACATTGGTCTTATCTGCAACGCAGGTGCCGCGCATGTTACGTTTAAACTTGGCGCTTTTGCCGTGACCGTTGAGCAGATGGCTCATGTTTGCATGTGCGCGGATAACTTTGCCGTTCTTAGAGAGTTTGAAGCGCTTCTTCGCGCCGGAATGCGTTTTGATCTTAGGCATAATAAGGATCCTCCTTGGTTTTCTTGGGGTTTTCCCCGCTTACTCAGCAGACTTCTGTGTCGGCTCGGCAGACTAGCCGGCGGTTTTTGCTGCCGCCTTAGGAGCTGGCTTGCATGCAAGGAACATCAGCATATTGCGTCCTTCCAGCTTGGCGGACTTTTCCACACTGGCGTACTCCGTCAGCGATTCAGCAAATTTCTGCATGATCGTATATCCCTGCTCCGGATGACCCATTTCTCGGCCGCGGAAGCGGATGGAAGCTTTAACTTTATTGCCCTCTTTTAGAAAACGAATCGCGTGGTTGCGCTTTGTTTCAAAGTCATGCGTATCGATATTAAGTGAAAGCCGCACTTCCTTGATCTCTACAACGTGCTGGTTCTTTCTTGCTTCCTTTTCGCGTTTTGCCTGTTCAAAGCGGAACTTGCCGTAATCAATCACCTTGCATACAGGCGGTTTTGCCTGCGGGGCGATTTTAACAAGATCCAAATCCTTTGAAAAGGCCAGTTCACGAGCTTCAGCAGATGACATGATGCCGAGCTGGCTGCCGTCCGGTCCAATGACGCGAACCTCGCGGTCACGGATATCTTCATTGATCTGCAGTTCCTTGTTGCTAATGGTTAAGCACCTCCGTAAATGGTCTGTCGGTTTTCATAAAGCACAAAGCGCGGGCAGAATACTCCGCCCGCGCACAACACAACAATCCCCAAAAGGTACAGGACCCGTATTGACCCGCGGCGGACGGCTCCGCTCAGGTGTGGGCACATCTGCCCCGCTTTGTTTTGACTAAGCTATTATAACACAATTAAGGCTGTTGTCAAGCCTGTTTTTTAGAAATATTTTCCGTTGGTTCTGTGTTTGTAAATGATGTGACCCAAGGAAGAAGGCAAGGCGATCGAGAGGGCTTTTCCATGCCAGAGTACGCATAGCCTTGTTGTTGCTCCATGATAAATGAGTTTCTAGCTTTTGATTAAGTTCATACACACTGGAAAATTTCTCCCAGTCGTAGAAATAGCGCTGGTCGTTACGATGGCTACGTTCCACTTTACCGTTATGCCACGGAGTGCGAGGTGGGATCAGCCTGTGTGCAATCCCTTTGTCTGCCAGAGCCTTTTCAAACGGACTTTTTCCGTCCGGCTAATGAATTTGTAAGTGAACTCAGTGCCATTGTCTGTCTGGATAGTTTGAATCGGGAAGGGGAACACCTTTAATAACCGACCGAGAAAGTCTGCGGAATTCTCGGGGGTATGCTCTTCATAGCCGAACACATACCGCAGCCGTGTGCATTCATCAATCGCTGTCCACTGGTACAGCCGTTTTCCGTCCCGTTTAGCGGCGCCTTTCAGGCAGCAATATGGAACCTCTTTCACATCTATTTGTACTTTTTCACCGGGCGTTGTCAATTCCGGATACCGCCGTGCCGCCGTCGAGGGACGTTTCCATTTCTTCCCCCAGCCTAAGCCCATACGGGTGGCGGCATGATACATACCACCAAAGCTCCGTGTGTAGCCATGCCCTTTCAGCAGTTCAGCATAGACTCCATCCCAGCCATACCGTGCGTATGCTTTGACGAACGCTTGCCGTATGGCTGCCTCTTCTGCCTCTGAATGTTGTCTGGGATGACTGTTCGGTCTGTGTGAACGCTCCTGCAATGACTGCCATGTCCCGTCGTACCGCTTGCTCCACCGCTTAACACTTGACAGGCTGACTCCGTATTTCCTGGCAGCCTCACTCTTGCCGTGCTTCTCCGCGTAGTCAACTACGCCTTGACGTACTCGTGCTTCCTGTGCTAATCTCTTCATGGGAAGTTTCTGTCCTCTCCTGTTGAATGGTTTGTGGTGAACTCATTCTAACATATGGAGGGCTTTGACTTCCTCTTTTTTGGGTCACATCATTTTAACCTATACAGTTTTTTAGAAATATTTTCCGTTGGTTAAGCAATTCAAAAATTCGAATTAAAGTGCGGCACAGATTGTTCGTCCGGCAGCAAAAGCATACAGGCAGCATTCCTTTACCGGCAGACCAGTACACTGGGTCAGTGCTTCCCGGTACAGCTGCAGCTGCGCGCCATACCGTTCCAACAGCTTTGATTCGTCGGCATCCCGGTCGGTTTTATAGTCCAGCAGCACCAGCGCACCGTTCTCCTCAAAGGCACAGTCCACCGCGCCCTGCACAACAATCGGTTCTCGAGCCATTTCCGGTGGCAGAGCCGCATCCAAGTGTGCTGCCGGCACTTCAATGGTAAAACGGTACTCCCGCAGGACATGCGGACTCTTCAGAATGCGCGTTGCAAGCGGTGACGCAAAAAATTTTTGTACTGCATCTAAATTCACCGCAGCAGCCTGCTCTTTTGTTAAAAAAGCCTCCTGCTGCAGACGGGAAAGTTCCGCTGCGGGGTCAGATGCAGCTTTTGCATAATCGGCGTACTGCATATAGCTGTGCAAAGCTGTACCGCGTTCGGCCGAGGTCAATCCGCCTTTGCCCAGAAAAGCCGGACGGCTCTGCGCCGCATATTTTTTCTCAAACGGTGCCGCCGCGACATCACTGGCAGCGGTTTTTGCGCGGACCCGACCAAGCTGTGCATACGGATAAATAAATCCTGTTTCCCGCTTCAGTTGTGCAAGCAAAGCTTCATCCGGCAGTACCGCGGCCGCTTGCGGCTGTTCTGTTTCTTCCGGCGCGGTTTCCGCAGAAGCTTTGCTGCGAATAATTTGGAAAGTACATTTCTCGCTGCAGGGCAGCACCCGCAGATGTTCCGCACAAGCGACCTGCCGCAGCCTGCCCGCATCCGGATGGCGCAGTGCACACAGCATTAACCAGTCCGCTGTGCTGGAAGCCCGGCGCACCAAAAACGCAGGCAGACGTTCCTCAGGCTCCAGTTTTGCCGCCAAAGAGGCTAGCTTTGCCTCTGCATTGGACACAGAGCAAAGCATCAGCAATTTTTCCTTTGCACGTGTCAAAGCAACGTACAAAACGCGAAGTTCCTCACTCATCTCGTCGCGCTCCTGCTCCAGTGCAGCCGCCTCCCGCGGAAGCGTTGTGTAGCGGCAGCCAGTAGTCTCGTCACGCAGCTTCACGCCCAGCCCCAGCTTTGGGTGGAGCCGTACATCCCCAACGTCCCGGTGAAAGCGCCGCCCGCAGCCTGCTAGAATCACAACCGGAAATTCCAGTCCTTTGCTGCGGTGGATACTCATAATGCGCACCACATCCGCTGTTTCCCTGCCCGAAGCCGCCGCGCCAAGGTCGCCACCTTCTTCCTGTAGCCGGTCAACAAAGCGAATGAAACCGGAAAGTCCACCCCAGCCCGCCGCTTCATACTTTCTAGCGTATTCCAGTAGCAAATGCAGGTTTGCAAGTCGGGTTTCGCCGTTGTCCATGGCAAGTACCAAGTCCTGATACCCACTGTTCTGCAGCAGAAAATCAATAAAGCGGTTAGCCGGCATTGCTGCAGCCTGTGTACGATAATCACGCAGGTCGTTCAAGAACTCTTTGCAGCGGTCATTCCCGCTTTGAGCCGCTTTCTGTACTGCAATGTAAAGTGGATGCTTCCGGTCCGCAATCCGCAGGTTGGCAAGTTCATCCGGTGTAAAACCGTAAACCGGACTGACCAATACGGCGAGCAGTGGAATATCCTGTAATGGATTGTCAATCGTGCGCAGAAACGAAAGAATCGTGCGGACTTCTAAAGTACCGAAAAATCCGCCGCCGGGGTCAGCCCACGCTGGGATTCCCAGTGCACCCAGCAAACGCGCATAAAGCGGCGCATACTGGTTTGCACTGCGCAGCAGAATGCAGACATCACTGAACCTGCCGCCGCGCTCCCGCCCTTTGTCAAAAACACTGCCGTTCTGCAAAAAGTCCAGCACAGATTCGGCAATGCGGCGACACTCCAGCTCTGCCATTTCCGTGTCGCCTTCCTCTGTCTGGCGCTCCAAAATATCCAGCTCCGCGTCCGGCGTATTGCTGTCCGGATACTGTGCGCCGCAGTAAAGCGCGTCACGGTCGGTATAATCCAGCCCGCCTGCACCCTCACTCATCAGCTGACGAAACAGAAAATTGATTGTTTCAGTCACGCCCGCACGGCTGCGAAAATTCTTGCCCAATGTGATACAGGCCGGGTACTGTGGATTTTTACGGTCATACTCCACAGAAGCATTTCTGCGTGCAAGGAACAAGCCGGCTTCCGCCTGCCGAAAGCCATATATACTCTGCTTAACGTCGCCAACCATAAATAGATTTTTTTCTTCACGGGAAACCGCGCGGAAAAGTAAGTCCTGCAGTTCGTTGGTATCCTGATATTCATCTATTAAAATTTCATCGTACCGCTGTGCAGTTTCCACTGCTGTCTGCGTCCGCCGCCATCCCTCCGGTGTTTCTGCAACCAGCAAGTGCAGCGCCCAGTGTTCAAGATCACCAAAATCCGCAAGCTTTTTCTCTGCTTTTGCGGCATCCAGTTCCCTGCCGAATTTTTCGACGATAGCAAACAGCTTTTCGACCATCGGCGCAAGCCGCGCAAAATCTTCCGCACATTCCTGCGCGCTGTATCCAAATAATTTCTGCAGCTGCTGCACCGCTGCCTTTACTTCCTTGCGGTTCGCATCGGCGGCGATTTTCAGCGAGTCTTCTTTGTAGCCGCGCACGGAAGCCATGCGGCCAAACGAAATTGTGGAAAGCAGTTCGCAGGCTGTGTTCCAGTCTGCCTGCGGCAAAGCCTGCTGTACCTCCACTAATGCAGCCAAATCCTGTACGAATACCGAGCCACACTTTTCTGAAAGTGTGGCGTCCTCCTGCAGCAAATTCAGTGTCTGCTTCGTTGTCTGCGCGCAGTAATGCAGCGCTTCCTCTGCGTAAATGCGCACGGCCCTACCCCACGGCGTTTCATCCGGTGCATCTGCCAGATACATAGCGGCTTTTTCCCGCAGCCACCGCTGTGGAAACGGATGGCTTCGCACAAAATCATAAAGCACCTGCACCATATGCACCAGCGGGCGGTCATCCCGTCCGGCGGAAAAGCAGTCCAGCAGTTCCAGAAAATCAGCGTCATTCGCCTCGTAAAAGCTGTCCAGCACATGGGAAAACGTCTGCGCACGCAGCACTTCCATTTCCCCCGGGTCAGCAATGCGGAAATCCGCAGGCACACCGAGCTGACTGAAGTGTTCACGTACTAATTCGCTGCAAAAGCTGTCTACTGTGCCGATGTGTGCACGGGAAAGCAGAATTTTCTGGCGCTGTAGAAATGTACTTTCCGGTGTGCTTCGCAATTCCTGCGAAAGCCGCCGGTCAATGCGGTCACGCATTTCGGAAGCCGCCGCCTTTGTAAAGGTCACCACCAATAGGCGGTCCGCATCAATCGGTGCATCTTCATTCAAAATCAGCCCGGCCATGCGTTCAACCAGCACAGCGGTTTTGCCGGAACCGGCTGCCGCAGAAACCAGCAGCGGACCGCCGCGGGCGGAAATTGCGTCCTGCTGTTCGGGCGTCCATTGTGTACTCATTCCGCTTTTCCCTCCTTACTGATGATCTGCAGCGCTTCCTCCGGCTTCGGCGGGTTCATTTCCCGCACCGGGTCATCCTGTTCCCGGCCGCATACGGGCGCGTAGGGGCACCACGCACAGGCATCATAGCCTTTGCCGACCAGCGGTTTCGCCTGTACCTGACCGCTATGCAGCTGTTCTGCCATTTCCTGTACTTTTTCCTGCACATATGCGAGAATTGACTCCAGTTCCGACCCGGAAACAGCACAGCCTTTGCCCTCCGGCATACCGTTTTTCAGCTTGACCGGCAGATACTGCCCCGCCGCGTTTTTTTCCATTGCCTCAACGATGGCAGGGTCGTCCCGCAGCAGTCCGCTCATGCACAGCTCCGCGGCCTGCTTCTGCATTTGCTTTTCCTGCGGCGTGCCACGCTCCACCGGTGCCGCCGGAACTGCCGCCGGCATATACAGCACCCCCGCTGGTGCGGGAATTCCGTACCGCTCCCCGCCGTTTTCGTACAGTGCCGCAAGATACAGCAGCATCTGCATATTCATGCCGTACAAAATATCGGATACTTTAAATTTCTTCTTGCCGGTTTTGTAGTCCACCACGCGCAGCCAAGTGTGGCCATCCGCCTGCCAAATGTCCACGCGGTCCACCTTGCCGACCAATTCTACACTGCCACCGTCTGCAAGCGGCAGATGCAGCCCCGGTACACCGTCAGGCCCAATTGGCAGTTCAAAGTCAACCGGCTGAAAACTGCTCTGGCACAGTTCCGCAGCAATGTGCGCCGTTACCACCGCGGCAGCAGATGCTACCCGCCCCAGCAGAAATTGAAAGCGCGGCTCTTTTTTTTCGGCAACGCCCAGATTTTCTTCTACATAAGTGTTTAACAGTTTTAAAATTAAATCATGCAGTTCTTCCGGCTGCATCGCGTTCAGCTTTTCTGCCCCAGTTTCCCGAAACAGATGCTCCAGCAAATAATGCATCAGGCTGCCATACTCCATAGGGTCCAGTTCTGCTGCACGGCGCTCCTTTGCCTGCAAACCATATTTACAAAAATACTGGAACGGACACAATGCATAGACTTCTGCCTGCGAAGCAGAAATGTGCATATCCTTATGGAACAGTTCCTTTGCACAGTCCGCATCCGCAAAGTGCTGCGGTGAACGGTCTGCCGCGCGTTCCAGTGCGGAAAGGCGCGGTACATCAGCTTCTCCGGAAAATAGCCTCCGCAAGGCAGCTTCCTCTGGTGTTGCGTGTTTCCAGGAACGGGCCAGCTGTGCAAACGCTGCTTTCCGGCTGCAGGCAAACCAACCTTGCGGAAGTGTTGCGGCGGTTTCTACCCGCACATTGCTTAAAACCTCCTGCACCTGCGTAATCATGGAGGAGGGCAGCTTTGCAGTGCCGTCCGTCCCCGCTGCAGGCCATGAAAGATACAAACGTTGTGACGGTGCACTGACCGCCGCATATGCCAGAAAACGTTCCTGTACGTCTACGCCCTCCAGTGTGTCGTTAAGTGGCAGGCCGCCGCGAATCAGCGAAAGGCGCTCCGCGAAGCTGAGTATGCCGGCGGTACCCGGCGTTTTTGGGAAATCATCCTTTGCGGCATCCAACACAAAAACGACCTTGGGTGCTTCCATGCGGATGCGGTTCGCCGCACCGACAGTCACTTCGTCCACTCCCTGCGGAATGCCTGCCATCTGGCTGTCCGCAAGCACAATCCGAAGCAGTTCTTCAAAGCGGTTCCGCGTAACCGGCTGTTCGCCCAAAACCAGCGCGCACTGGTCCAGCACCTGCATCAGCAAGTCCCATAGTCGCAGGGTATCATCCGCCAGCGCAGGCTGACCCGCCTTTTCCAGTGAAGCCGCCAGGGCTTTTAAGTGCTGCGGCACTTGTGCATCCTGCAGCAGCTGGTAAACTGCCTTGGCAAGGGTTAATCCATCCGCATCCATCGCCGCGGCTGCAAATTTTTCAAGCGGTGCGGTCAGCGTTTTGCGTGCTTCCTCCAGCTGTGCAAGCCGGTGCTTGGCGTCCGGTGAAAACTCGCCTGCAAAACCGTCCGGATTGGCGGTAAATGGAGTGTGCCAGCTTCTTCCGCTGATTTTCCACACAAAACAGTAGTTTTCCAGTGCGGCAGTCATATCCGGTGAAAGCCCGGTCAGCTCCGTTTTCACATAAGTAAAAACCGTTTCACTGTCAAATCCGGTACGCACCACCGCAAAAGCAGAAAGCACAAAACGCATCAGCGGTTCATGCGTAATATCCCGTGCTTCATCCATAAAGTACGGAATTTCGTAAGTATCCAGAGCGGTATCCAAAATTCCACGGTAGCTGTCAATGTCGCGCGCCATTACCGCAATGTCACGCGCACGGCAGAAGCCATTCGCCAGCAGATGCCGAATGGCCGCAGCCGCGTAAGCCGCTTCCTCATAAGGGTCAGCGGCTTCATAGAGAAAAATATTCTCTGCTTTCACACCAGTGGATTTTATTTCTGTACGGTAAATATTTTCTTCCAGTGTTTTTAAGTCTTCCGCGTCAAAGCGCGCACCGTCCGGCAGTTTTTCCGGCGATGCTACCCGCACATCTTCTTCTTTTGCTGCACGCATTAATCCGGCAGCGGTCTGCTTCACGATTGAAAAGACACCCATGCCCTGCTCCGGGTCGGCAAGTTCATCCGCACACAGAGCCACTGTCACTTCGGCAGCCTGCCGCAGCATGGGACGCAGAAGGCCATACTGCTGCTTGGTAAAGCTTTGAAACCCATCTATGTACACCAAGGAATCCGCAAAGAAATCGTGCACGGAAAGACAGGCGGCAGCGCGGGTCAGGTCATCCTGCGGGTCAAGCCAACTTTGCGCTACCAGTGCTTCGTAGCAGTCCAAAATGCGTGCAAGTTCCGTCAATTTTTGTCCCAGCAGTGGCATCTCTGCTGCACGAGCAGCTGTTCGCAGTTCTTCCGGCCCGATACCACAGGATTTAAACTCCGTGTTCGCATCCAGCAGCATATGTACCAGTTCTGTACCCTGTGCACTGCGGCGGTAAAACTGCAGGGTATCCTTGATTTGCTCCAACGCCTGACTCATCAGGATTGCCCGACCACCGTCATCCAACCGGCGTCCTGCGCCGCCGCCATAGCGCCGGGTCAGCGCATCACACAAACGGGAAAAGCTGTACACCTGCACACACTGTGCGTCCTTTGGCCCCAGCAGACGCAACATGGCGCGTTCGTTTTCAAAAGAAGCCTGCTCCGGTACCAACAGCACTAAATTTTCCTGTCCGTCCGCCGCAAGCTGCCGCAGACGCTCCCGCAGGGTCCAGGTTTTTCCGCTTCCGGCTCTGCCAAACAAAAGATGAAGCATTTCTGTTTCCTCCCGTCATAAATCCACAAAAGCAGCGGCCGGTACACCTTTGCACCGCCGCTGCTTTTGTAGCAGTTGATTTAAAAGATTATTTTCTGTTGCTTTCCGAGCGTTCTACGCTGCATTTTTTAGCCAATTTTCCAGCATTTCATAAAGCTCTACTGTTTTAAATTTAATTTGATATTGGCAGCCGGTCAGCTGCTCCTCCGGCTTTGTCAGCACATCATCCAGCTTTTTTTCCGGTTCTGCCGAAGGCAGGCACAGCGCCGGAAACAACACACACCACCAGTTGTGCCCCTGCCCTTTGCCGATCACTACTCGCAGAGCACGATAAGTACCGGCAGGAAGTGTCACATTGCTGTACTGCCGCGTTGGGAACCATGTATTTTCAAGGGAAACGCACACGCTGTCCTGACAGGCATTTCGGCGAAGCTCGTCCACTGCCTGCTGCTGCAAATCCTTTAGGTGCTTTGCCGCCTGTGCTTCCGCTTCATCCCGCGTGGCCGCACCGGTAAACCACACGCTGCTGTCCTTTAGAATACGGTCACGAACTTTCAGCTTTAAAGCCTGATCTGCGGTGGAATCGCTGTTTGCCAGCACATGCAGCCTCAGTACCCGGCTGGGGATATCTTCACTTGCGGCAATCACGCCGGTGCAGCTAAACGCCAGCGACAAAATCAATCCGATTGCCACCGCACGTTCCCATATTTTCCATTTCATCTGTAAGTACCTCCATTTGATTTCTGACTGGAGTATGGGAACAAAATGGAAAATATATACAATTTTTAGACTTTTTATCAGCCGCCAAAAACATCTTTTTGCAGCTGCGCATTTTTTTTACGGCGACGGGTTGTTTCTTCCTCATCAATAGACAGTGTGCCCTCTGCATCATCAATTTTTAAAATGGTGCCTTCTTTTGCCCCCTGCGGCAGTTCAGAAGTTTCAATACCGAAGAATCTGCCGTCCTTATCCTCACAAATTGCAAGAGTGCCCTCAAAGCGGTCGATACTCACTGTTTTCATGCGGTTTCTGTCCTTTCCATTTTCAGTTATTCATCACCGGCTGCTTTACCGGTTTCTGCCTGCTCAGCAGGTGCTTTCGCGTTCATACTGCGCTCCAGCCACTGCTGATAAGTAATCAATACCTGCCGCGGCTTGCTGCCTTCATGCGGGCCGACAATGCCCAACTGCTCCATCTGGTCCACAATACGGCCGGCACGCGCATAGCCCAAACGCAGGCGGCGCTGCAGCAGTGAAGTAGAAGCCTGACCAGCCTCCACAACACATTTGACTGCTTCCTCCAGCATGGGGTCGGTATCCGCCTCCGCGGCAGGAGCACTGTCCTTTTTGTCGGCGACGGCGTTCTTTTCAATTTCCTCCGCAATAGCCGGGTCGTAGCCGGGCTCCTGCGACTTTTTGATAAACTCAACAATGCTTTCAATTTCGCCGTCACTGACAAACGCACCCTGCACACGCACCGGCTTTTGTGCACCGACCGGCGAAAACAGCATATCGCCGTTGCCCAAAAGCTTTTCCGCGCCGCCGGTGTCGATGATTGTGCGGCTGTCCACCTGCGAAGAAACAGACAGCGCAATTCGGCTTGGAATATTTGCTTTAATCAGGCCGGTAACAACATCAACGCTTGGACGCTGGGTGGCAATCACCAGATGCATACCGGCGGCACGCGCCATCTGTGCCAAACGGCAGATGCTGTCCTCTACTTCATTCGGTGCGGCCATCATCAAATCCGCCAGTTCTTCAATAAATATTACAATCTGCGGCATGCGGTCCATTGGCAGGCCGTCTTCCGTTACAAAGCCGTGCTGCGATGCCATCGCGTTATAGGATTTAATATCACGCACATTAAATTCCGCAAAAATTTTATAGCGTTTGAGCATTTCAGTAACCGCCCAACCTAATGCGCCGGCGGCCTTGCGCGGGTCGGTCACAACCGGAACCAAAAGCTGTGGAATGCCGTTGTAAACGGAAAGTTCAACCACCTTCGGGTCAATCATCAGGAAACGGACGTCCTCCGGCGTAGACTTGTACAGCAGGCTGACAATAAAGGAATTCAAACATACGGATTTGCCGGAACCGGTAGTACCCGCAATCAGCAAATGGGGCATTTTCCCAAGGTCAGCCACTTTCGGTGCACCGGCAATATCACGCCCAAGACAGACAGTAAGCCTGCTCTTTGCTGTAATAAAAGCGTTGGATTCCACAAGGTCGCGCATGCGGACAATGCTTTTCTGCTTGTTCGGCACCTCAATGCCAACTGCCGCTTTGCCGGGAATCGGCGCTTCGATACGAACACCGGAAGCCGCCAGATTCATCGCGATGTCATCCGCCAAATTGGTAATTTTGCTGATTTTTACGCCGGCCGCCGGCTGCAGCTCATAGCGGGTAACAGACGGGCCGCGGCTGATATCCACAATTTTAGTGGAAACGCCGAAGCTGTGCAGCACCTGCACCAGTTGCTGACCGTTAACCTGCAGCTCTTGCTGCACCGCCGCAGAATCCGGCATGGCCGCCGCCTCCAGCATGGAAACCGGCGGTGTGTGATAGCCGTCCTGTGCCTGCTGCAGACCTGTAGAAAGTTCCTTGTCCTGCACAGCAACGGTTGCTTTTCCCTGTGCCTTTTCTTCTTTCTGCACGCGCTCCATGTATTTTGCAGCTGCCTGTGCGGAACTGCCGTCTTCCTGCACCGAAGCAGGTATTGGTGCGGATTCTTCTGCATAAGGTGCTTCACGCCGCACCGATTTCTTTTCAACAATAGCGGATGGCGGCACCGCTGTACTGTGGGAAGCCTCGTTTTTTCCGCCGCCAAACATTTCTTTCAAGCGGGAACGCTTCTCTGCCCCTTTTTCTTTCGGCTGTTCTTCCGGAACCTGTACAGGAGTCTGTACCGGGTGCATCGGCATGCCTTCATCATCCAGCGGAATGTCAATTTCTCGGCTGCGGCTGCGCTGTTTCTGCTGCGCCGCCTCCATTCGGCTTTCCCGTACGGTGCCGACTACCTGTCCAACTGCCTGTGCAGGTTTTTGAATTCCTCGCCACAGGCGCACCAGCGTAGTACCAGTCAGCAGCATCAGGGAAACGAACAGCATTAGCAGCAGGACAATGCAGGCGCCCGGTTTGCCCAATCCTGCCGTGAGCGGAAGCCCCAGCAGGCCACCGACCAGCCCAGCTCCGCCGCTGTCCTTGCAGGCATTAAACAGTGCCAGCAACTGTTCCCCAAAGGTTCCGTTTGCTCCGCCGTTGGAAACACCAAATGCTGTTACCGCACCGCACAGTAAAACGATGGACGCAGCCGAAAGCGCTACTTTGGTTCCCATGGTGTCACCCTGCCGCTCAAAAGCAGTGGAAAAGGCAACATACAGCAGCAGCAACGGCCACAGCAGTGCACATACACCAAACAGTCCACGCACCAGATGATGCAGCATTAACCAAACATGTACCCCCGGAATAACAGCAACAAAAAACAAAAAGATTGCCAGCGCAAAGAGCAGAATTGCGGCAGTCTGGCGCTGCTGCCGTTCCGCTTCCGGTGTCCTGCGGTTTACCGGGTGCGGCTCAGCTCTGGTTGGGCGCTGTGCCCGTGTCGAGCGTTCCGCCGTGCGGCGACCTCCCGTCTGTTTTTGCCGCTGCGGCGGTTTTTTGGCAGCCTGCCGTTTTGCAGGCTGTGAACGTGCTGTCTTCTTCTGTGCCAATTTCGATACTCCCCGTTTATGTAATTTTTCCGCAGCAAATGCGGAAAAGTGATTGAAAATGAGTCTAAAATAATTATAGCAGAGATTTCTGCAAAAGTTTTGCAGAAAAAAGAAAGCACGGCACGCCTATTTTACTTGTGCGCCTTTTTTGCTGTCTTTGCAGACTTCCCTGCTTTTGTATCCTTTTTCTTTCGGCTGTCGATCATGTCATATAAGCAGTTCACCGCATCCGAAAGGCCGCCCAGTGAATCAATTAGCCCTTCACGCACGGCGTCTTCACCGTCCAGCACGGTACCCACATCCATCACCAGTTCCTTTGTATTCATGGCAAGCTGCATAAAACGTTCCGGTGAAATCCGGCTGTTTGATGTCACGAACTGCGTAATGCGTTCCTGCATGCGCTGAAAATAATCCATTGTCTGCGGCACCCCAAGCATCAGGCCGTTCATACGTACTGGGTGAACGGTCATGGTTGCACTGGGTACAATAAAGCTGTGCTTTGCCGCCACAGCAAGCGGAACTCCTATGCTGTGCCCCCCGCCCAGCACAAGGCTGACCGTCGGCTTTGTCATGCTTGCCACCAGCTCTGCCAGTGCAAGTCCCGCTTCCACATCCCCGCCGACAGTGTTGAGCAAAATCAAAAGTCCTTCGGTTTTGCTGTCCTCTTCGATATCGACCAACTGCGGAATTACATGTTCATACTTGGTGGTTTTACTGGAACTTGGCAAAATAGTGTGTCCTTCTATCTGACCAATAATCGTCAGGCAGTGGATGGTATGGTGCCCGCTGCCGGTTACGATTGCGCCCGCATCAGCATAATTGTCCCGCGTTTCTTCCTCTTCTTCAGCATCTTCATCCTGTGCCAGCATGGATGTATAATTTTTATACGTTTTCACGTTCTCACCCCCGTGGCATTAGTCTGCCGCAGAGGTAAAAAAATATGTATAATTTCACAGCGCCGCAGGAAGTGTATATCAGTATACCATAAAAAAAGAAAAATTGCACTGCCAGCCACAGATTTCTGAGCGTCCGTTCGCTTTTTAAAAAGGGTAGATACATGCACGCTTCCTGCAGAATTTTTTACAAAGCACGATTTTGTGCAAGAATTCAGCATTTCATACATGAAAAGTGCTTTTCTATTGCGCACCGCTTGCAGATTCCATTTGTGAACGGATTGACAAATCAACATTTTTTGTAGATAATAGATGAAAGCATATTGTAAAAAGCACAGATGCCTTTTCTGTGGCTGTTATTAACAGAACGGCAATGTGTTCTGCATAAACAAAGGGGGACTTCGTAAAATGGGACTGACCATTGCACAGAAAATCATTCAGGAGCATCTGGTTTCCGGCAAAATGACCGTTGGCAGCGACATCGGCCTGAAAATTGACCAAACACTAACACAGGACGCCACCGGCACAATGGCTTATCTGGAATTTGAAGCCATGGGTGTTAAACGTGTAAAAACCGAAAAAAGTGTTGCCTATATTGACCACAACACGCTGCAGACCGGTTTTGAAAATGCGGATGACCACCGGTTTATCCAGACTGTTGCCAAAAAGCACGGCATCTGGTTCTCCCGCCCCGGCAACGGTATCTGCCATCAGGTTCATCTCGAGCGCTTCGGCATTCCTGGCAAAACACTGATTGGCTCCGACAGCCACACCCCCACCGGCGGCGGCATCGGTATGCTGGCAATGGGTGCAGGCGGTTTGGACGTTGCTGTTGCCATGGGTGGCGGTGCTTACCATATTAATATGCCGAAAATGCTGCGTGTTAATCTGACTGGAAAGCTCCCTGCATGGGTCAGTGCAAAAGACGTGATTCTGAAAGTCCTGCAGGTGCTGACTGTTAAGGGCGGCGTTAGCAAAATTGTAGAGTACGCAGGCGAAGGTGTTGCTTCCCTGACTGTGCCGGAACGTGCCACCATTACCAATATGGGCGCAGAACTTGGTGCCACCACCAGCATCTTCCCCAGTGACGAAGTAACCCGCCAGTTCCTTGCCGCACAGGGCCGTGAAGAAGTCTGGAAGCCCCTTGTCTCTGACCCGGACGCGGTTTATGACGAAGAAATTACCGTTGACCTTTCCGCACTGGAACCAATGGCAGCCTGCCCGCACAGCCCGGACAATGTGAAAACCATCCGCGAACTGGCTGGTATGAAAATCGATCAGGTCTGCATTGGTTCCTGCACAAACTCCTCCTATCTCGACATGATGCGTGTTGCTTCTATCCTGAAAGGCAAAACGGTTTCTGACACCGTCAGCCTTGCCATTGCCCCTGGCAGTAAGCAGGTTTATAACATGCTCGCCAAAAACGGCGCGCTGGGCGATATTATCAGCGCCGGTGCGCGTGTGCTGGAGTGTGCCTGCGGCCCCTGCATCGGCATGGGACAGTCCCCGAACAGCGCCGGTATCTCTCTGCGTACCTTTAACCGCAACTTTGAGGGACGCTCCGGCACTGCTGACGGCCAGATTTATCTGGTCAGCCCGGAAACCGCTGCTGCCAGTGCACTTGCAGGTGTGCTGACTGACCCCCGCACCCTTGGCGAGGAAAACGCAATCGCCATGCCAAATTCATTCCTGATCAATGACAACATGGTCATTGCACCAGCTTCTCCGGAAGAAGCAGAAAACGTGGAAATCCTGCGCGGTCCAAACATCAAGCCGTTCCCTGTTACCACTGCGCTGGCAGATTCCGTTGCCGCAAAAGCACTGCTGAAAGTCGGCGACAACATCACAACCGACCACATCATGCCTGCAGGCGCGAAGATTCTGCCTTATCGCAGCAACATCCCTTACCTCTCCAATTTTTGTTTTACGGTGTGTGACAAGGAATTCCCCGCCCGCGCAAAAGAATACGGCAAGGGCATTATTGTCGGTGGCCAGAACTACGGACAAGGTTCCTCCCGTGAGCACGCTGCACTGGTTCCGCTTTACCTCGGCATCAAAGCGGTTTTGGTGAAAAGTTTTGCGCGTATCCACTGTGCGAATCTGGTAAATGCCGGTATTGTGCCGCTGGTTTTTGAAAATGAGGCGGATTATGACCGTATTGACCAGATGGACGACCTTTCCATGCCAAACATCCGTGCAGAACTGGAAGCCGGTCAGCCGATTACCGTTAAAGACGAAACAAAAGGCTTTACCATTCACACAAACGCACAGCTTACCGACCGTCAGCGTGACATGATTCTGGCAGGCGGTCTCTTGAACTACACCAAACAGCAGAACGGATGAATACAGCCGACTGCAGAATAACATCGTCACACCGCAATTACGGTCTGTCTGCAAGCACCATCAAATGGTTTGCCATTGCCTGTATGTTTGCCGATCATGTGGCATGGGCTTTTTTGCCTACTTTTTCCGCGCTGGGATTTACGCTCCACGCATTCGGCAGAATAACCGCACCCTGTATGTGCTATTTCATTGTAGAAGGTTACAGCCACACACACAGCGTTCGAAAATATTTGCTGCGGCTCGGCGTTTTTGCTCTGATTTCCTGGCCTTGCTTTTCGTTTTACGAAACGGGTACGCTGACCTTTAGAATGGGAATGATTTGGTCACTGTTCTTTGCATTGCTGGCTGTCTGTGCCTTTGACAAAATTTCCAATCCGGTTTTGAAATTGCTTGGGGTGTTGATCTGTGCAGTTGCGACGCAAATCGGTGACTGGCCAATTTTCTGTGTGGTATTTACACTGATTTTTTGGATTTTCCGCGGTAGCTTCCGTGCACAGGCACTCGTTTTTGCGGGTGCAGCAGTTATTATGGCAGTTGGTTTCTCTTACCGCAGTTTACACGCCGTTCCGTTTACTCTGATGCAGCTGTGTGTCCTGCTGGCTCTGATTCCCTTAGTACTTTATAATGGCAGACGCGGCGGCGAAAGCTGCCCTCAGCTAAATAAATGGGCATTCTATGTGTTTTACCCCGCCCATCTGCTTTTACTTGGACTGATTAAATATATTGTCCTTTAATTTTTCGGCAGTCTTTACACTTCGGAGGTAATCCTTTATGGATAAAATTCAAATGAAAACGCCGCTGGTCGAAATGGACGGCGACGAAATGACCCGCATTATCTGGAAAATGATTAAAGACATTTTACTTACGCCCTACATTGATTTAAAGACGGAGTACTATGACCTCGGGCTGAAGCATCGCGACGAAACCGGCGATCAGGTAACCGTGGATGCCGCAGAGGCAACTAAAAAATATGGTGTGGGCGTAAAATGCGCCACCATCACCCCAAACGCTGCACGTGTTAAGGAATATGATCTGCACCAGATGTGGAAAAGCCCAAATGGCACGATTCGTGCAATTCTGGACGGTACCGTATTTCGTGCTCCGATTCTGGTAAAAGGTGTGACACCGTTCATTCCAACCTGGAAAAAGCCAATTACGATTGCCCGCCACGCTTACGGCGACCTTTACAAAAACGTTGAAATGACCGTACCCGCTGGTGCAAAAGCAGAATTGGTTGTAACCGACAAGGACGGCAAAGAAACCCGCGAAACCATTCATAAATTTGATGGTGCAGGCATTATTCAGGGACAGCACAATCTAGACACTTCCATTTCCTCTTTTGCGCACGCCTGCTTCAGTTATGCACTGACCACCAAGCAGGACATTTGGTTCTCTTCAAAAGACACGATTTCTAAAAAATATGACCACCGCTTCAAGGATATTTTCCAGGAAATCTTTGATGCAGAGTATAAAGACAAATTTGAGAAAGCCGGCATCACCTATTTCTATACCCTGATTGATGATGCAGTTGCACGTGTTATCCGCAGTGAAGGCGGTTACATCTGGGCCTGCAAAAATTACGACGGCGATGTGATGAGCGATATGGTGGCAACTGCTTTCGGCAGCCTTGCCATGATGACCAGCGTACTGGTTTCCCCGACCGGTGTTTATGAATATGAGGCAGCACACGGTACTGTGCAGCGTCACTACTATAAATATCTGAAAGGTGAAACCACCAGTACAAACAGCGTTGCTACCCTTTTTGCCTGGACAGGTGCACTGAAAAAACGTGGCAAGCTGGATAATCTGCCCCGTCTTTCCGACTTTGGCTGTAAACTTGAAAAGGCCGCCATTCAGACTATTGAAGAAGGCGTCATGACCGGCGATATGTATCAGCTCTCCACACTGAAAAACAAGCGTAAGGTTGATACCGAAACATTCCTGAAAGAAGTGGCGGTTCGTCTGAACGCACTACTGTGATTTCAGGTCCATTAAATTTAAATTGAGTACGCGCGCAATATGCGCCGCCTCCGGAGCAGCAGTCGGCTGCTTCGCAGAAGGAAGGTACGTTTATGCCTAAACGTGAAAATATTTCTATGTCCGTAATCCGCCGACTTCCGCGATACTACCGCTTCTTAAATCAGCTGAAACGAGATGGTGTAACCCGCATTTCCTCTACTGAACTTTCCGCAAAGCTGGGCTTAACCGCTTCGCAGATTCGGCAGGATTTGAACTGTTTTGGTGGTTTCGGTCAGCAGGGCTACGGCTACATTGTGGAGCAGCTTGCTGCAGAAATTGGGCGAATTCTGGGGGTTGCGCACAACTACCGCACGGTGCTTTTTGGTGCCGGAAACCTTGGGCGTGCCATTGCAGCCCACATGGACTTTGAGGAGCTGGGCTTTGAGCTGATTGGTATCTTTGACAATGCTCCCCAAAAAGTTGGGACTGTAATACGTGGAATGGAAGTACTGAACACTGCCTCATTTGAGGATTTCTGCAAAGACAACAAGCCTGAAATGGCTGCTTTGTGCATTCCCCGCACTGCGGTGGAAGCTACGGTTGACCGGCTGTACCCCCTCGGCATACACAGCTACTGGAATTTCAGTCACTATGATATCACTATGAAATATCCGGATGCTGTTGTTGAAAATGTGCATCTGAATGACAGCCTGCTGACGCTATGTTACCGTATCAGCAACAATCCGGAAGCCTCTCACGAACCAACAAAAAAATAAAATCTACAAAAAGAAGCTGCTGCAGAAAATTTTCTGCAGCAGCTTCTTTTTACTTATCAATATCTACAAGTGATTCTTCGCCACTTGCTATTTTCATTATTCCCTATTCGCTTTATATTCTTTTGCAGCAGCAATCAAGCCCTTAAACAGCGGGTGCGGACGATTCGGACGGGACTTAAACTCTGGATGAAACTGACTGCCGATGAAGAATGAATTGGAATCTACTTCCATCATCTCAACAATATGGTCGTCTGGGCTTTTGCCTGCAAAGGTCACACCTGCCTCTTCCATGCGGGTGCGATAGTCATTGTTGACCTCAAAACGGTGACGATGGCGTTCATAAATCAGCGGCTCATTGTTATAAAGACGTGCTGCCAATGTACCGGGCGTTAACTTGCAGGGATATTTGCCCAGACGCATAGTACCCCCAAGCTGTTCAACGTCTTTCTGCTCCGGCATCAGGTCAATGACATGATTCTTGCTCTGCGGGTCAAATTCAGCAGAATTTGCATCCTTTATGCCCATAACGTTGCGTGCATATTCAACGATGCAAAGCTGCATGCCAAGGCAGATACCCAACAGCGGCACCTTGTTCACGCGTGCCCAGTGAATGGCAACCACCATGCCCTCAATACCGCGCTCGCCAAAACCGCCCGGTACCAACACACCGTCAGCATCTTTCAAAATTTGAGCCACATTTTCATCTGTAATTTTTTCAGAATCGATCCACTGTACGTTGACCTTGACATTGTTGCCAATGCCGCCGTGTGTCAGTGCTTCCGCAACGCTGAGATATGCATCATGCAGTTCTACATACTTGCCAACCAAAGCGATATTGACGCTGTCTGTCAGCGAAAGCGCTGTGTGCACCATGCTGATCCAGTCAGACAAGTCCGGTCCGCGGGTATCCAGCGCCAGTCGACGGCAGACAATCTCGTCCAGTTTTTCATCACGCAGGGCCAAGGGGACTTCATAAAGCAGCGGCAAATCCAAATTTTCAATCACGCAGTCCTGACGAACGTTGCAGAACAGTGCAATCTTTTTCTTAATGTCATCGCCAATCGGCTGCTCAGAGCGCAAAACAATCACATCCGGCTGAATCCCGATGGAGAGCAGTTCTTTCACGCTGTGCTGCGTCGGCTTGGACTTGTGCTCGTGGGAACAGTTCAAGTACGGAACCAGCGTTACATGGATGAACATGCAGTTCTCGCGGCCCTCTTCTGTTGCAAACTGACGAATGGCCTCTAAAAACGGCTGGCTTTCAATATCGCCGACGGTGCCGCCGACTTCAATGATTGCAACATCGACATTGTCACGCGCGGCGGAGATCCGTTCTTTGATTTCGTTTGTAATGTGCGGAATCACCTGCACAGTGCCACCGCCGTAGTCACCATTGCGTTCTTTTTGAATGACATTGTAATAAATGCGTCCGGAGGTAACGTTGCTGTTCTGCGAAAGGCTTTCGTCGATGAAGCGCTCGTAATGACCCAAATCCAAATCGGTTTCGGCACCGTCGTCTGTTACAAAGACTTCACCGTGCTGAAAAGGATTCATTGTACCCGGGTCCACATTCAGGTAAGGGTCAAATTTCTGCATTGTGACACGCAAACCACGTGCTTTCAGCAAACGGCCAAGGGACGCCGCCGTAATTCCTTTTCCGAGTCCTGAAACGACACCGCCTGTAACAAAAATATATTTTGCTGCCATAACATCCTCCATACGCTTAAAAATTCTCTCTTTTTTGCCTCATCCCGACAAAAAACAATTACTATGATTATATCGCGAAGAACCTGTGCTTGTCAAGAAAAAGCCGCTGAACAGAAAAATGACCCGCGCCAAAGTCTGCATCCGCCGCGAGTCATTTTCTGTATGGTTTTTATAAGACTGCATCCAGCATTTTTCGATAATCAATTATGGGCAGTGCTCCCACCTTGCTGTCAACCGGATTCCCGTCACGGAAAACATAAACCGTTGGAATGCTCATGACATTGAACTGTGCCGCAAGATCTTGATTTTCATCAACATCTACTTTCATTACAGCTGCTTTGCCGCTGTACTCCTCTGCAAGCTGTTCAATGACCGGCCCAAGCATTTTGCAGGGGCTACACCATGTAGCCCAGAAATCGCAGAGTACGACTCTGTTCTCTTTCAGGACTTCCGAAAATTTCGCCGCGTCCGCATGAATCACTTCTGCCATTTTGTATCCTTCCTTTCCGTTTCAGTATTCGCTCTTTTTCTCTAAAGGATACCACTATCCCTGATATTTTTCAATAGTTGCTTTTGTGATTTTTACAGCAGTTTCCGGTTTGTTGCTGTCATTTACTTTTACCGCCGCGATTTTATCGACAACATCCATACCGTCATAAACCTGCCCAAAAACAGAATGACCGCGCGGCGGGTCAAATGCGTTGTACGCACCGTCCAGATTCGGGTTTCCGCCCTGCTTCTCATACAAAGCCTTATAAGCATCCGTCAGCTTGTTCGGGTCAAGAATGTTGTACTGCTGCTGCGCAATCTGCGGCCACTGGCTCTTATCATAGGTTTTTAGCTGCTCATACATAGTATTGACCTGGCTCCAGGTGCTGCTGCTCACCTTCGGCGCCTGATTGATAAAGAACTGGCTGCCGTTGGTGTTGTAGCCGCTGTTCGCCATAGCCAGGGAACCGCGCAGATTGACAAGGTTTGCGTTAAACTCATCCTCAAAGCTTTTATCCCAAATGCTTTTACCGCCGGTACCGGTACCAGTTGGATCACCGCCCTGAATCATAAAGTCCTTGATGACTCTGTGGAAAGTCAGGCCGTTGTAATAGCCCTTCTGAATCAGTCCTTTAAAATTTTCCACGGTTTTCGGTGCAGCCTCTGGGAACAGACGAATCTTAATAGTGCCCATCGTAGTTTCCAACACTGCTACTTCTTCGCCGGCAGCCGGTTTTCCCAACTGATATCCCAATTTTTTGCCGTCATCTGCCCGCAGCCCTGTGGAGCTTGCGGAGGAAGCGGCCTGTGATGTGCTCTTTGCCTGACTGGACACAGCTTTTGCCTGTGAAGAAGAACTGGAGGCTGTACCGCCGCATCCTGTTACGGTCAATGCTGCTGCCAAAGCTACTGCACCGGCCGCCAAACGTTTCTTTAACTGCATTTTCATTACTCATCCTTTGTAAAATATTCCGCAGAAAAACCTGCAGATTTCTTTCTCCGTCTTCTAAGACAGAAAATATACATTTTTTATTGTACAGAATCCTTTCTGTAAATGCAAGCCCTGTCCATCGTCATTCACGGGGCATTCGCTGCATATAAGTAAAAAGTATCGGCAAAAAGGAGGTAGTCAAATGTTTGGATACGAACCCGAGGGCTGGCGGATAGATAAAACAGAAAACCGTGCGGCACTGCGCAGCCCCGCAGCGCTGGCACAAGCCGCACGGGCCGGTCAGATTTTGGAAGGCCGCGCAGTTCTGTGTGACAGCGGCCACAACCTGATTGTAGACCTTGGCTGCATGCAGGGCGTAATCCCCCGGGAGGAGGGCGCTATGGGAATCCGTGAAGGTACTGTGCGCGATATTGCGCTTCTTTCACGCGTGAACCGGCCAGTCTGCTTTTACATAACCGGCTTTTCGGAGGAAAGCGGCCGCACTACTGCCCTGCTCTCCCGCCGTGCCGCGCAAGAATCCTGCTGGCGAGACTGCTTGAGCAAGCTGCTGCCCGGAGATGTGCTGGATGCCCGTGTAACGCATTTGGAACCGTTTGGCGCATTTATGGACATTGGCTGTGGGATTGTTGCACTGATGCCGATTGATGCCATCAGTGTTTCCCGCATTGACCACCCGCGGGAACGTTTTACAACCGGCATGGACATCCGCACTGTTGTTCGCAGCATAGAGGGCCGCAGAATTACACTGAGCCAGCGGGAGCTGTTAGGCACATGGGAGGAAAACGCCGCACATTTCCACAGCGGAGAAACCGTTGGCGGCATTGTGCGCAGCATTGAGCCATACGGAATTTTTGTGGAACTCACACCTAACCTTGCAGGACTTGCCGAGTGCCGGGAAAGTGTAACCACAGGGCAGCAGGCCAGTGTGTATATTAAGAGCGTTCTGCCCGCACGCATGAAAGTAAAACTGGTAATTATTGATACGTTTGATCTGAAATGCAAACCGGAACCGCCGCATTACTACTTTACGGGAGAACACATGGATCACTTTCTGTACTCGCCGCCGGAAAGCAGCAAAGTCATTGAGACTGTTTTTACGGAACAGAAACCTTAAAGTGCCTGCACAGGCGCTAATGCACTGTTCACAAGCTGTGCACGGCGTGCCTGCCGCTGCTGCGGTGTCAAGGGTTTCCCTGCTCGGAGTGTCATAGTCGCCGGCTGCACCGCAAAAAGCAGGCTGTCCAGTTGTTCCGGCCGCAAACCATGCACTGATTCAAAACATAGTCCCATTCGCACATTGGCATACAGCCGCAGAAACTCGCTAAATTCCAGCATACGGGCACTGAGCATCACGGCAAGCGCCCGCGACACTGCGTCTTGTGCTTCGATTGTACCAAGCAGTTCTGTACGAGCGCGACGTTCCCGTTCAATCAGCTGACTGCCGATGGAGCGTAAGTTTTCAACAGCATTTTTTTCGCTGATGCCAAGCGTAATGCGGTTGGTCAGTTCATAAACAGCGCCCGCCGGTTCCACTGCACCGTCAAAAACGCCGCGCAGTGAAAAGCCAAGCTGCGCCACATCGCTGGAAAGTCGTTCTACTGCCCCGCCCTGCTGCAAAGCAGGCAGATGCAGCAGAAGAGAAGGCACCATGCCGGTGCCTAAATCTGTCAGGCTCTGTGTCAGGTAGCCAATATCCCCATGAAACGCAAAGCGAAGTTCTCGGTCCAGCAGGGTGTCAAGCGTGTCCGCAGAGGACAACACTTTACCCGGCTGGCACCCCGGCAGGACAAGCTGCAAGCGCACGTGGTCAGCACCATTTACCATAACACTAACGCTCTCATCAGCTGTATAAAAAAGCGTTTTGCCTGCCGGTTGGGCAATAAACTCCGGCGTACACAGCTGGCGCTCCACAAACGAAACCCGTGCTGTCTCCTCACAGTCCTCCAAATCTGCACAAAGGAACTCTAAATTCATTTTACGCAGTACCTTCTCTACGCGCATGCGGCTGCGCTCCATATCCGAGCGGGACATCCGCGCTGGGAACGGCAAGTCGGTCATATTGCGAATCAGGCAGACACGAGAGCCAAGCACAACATCGCTGTCCTGCCCGGCATTTTCGTACCACTTACGGTTCATTGGAAGTACCTCCTCCCAAACGGCGCAGGCTTTCCTGCAGCTGGAGGGTTCTGCGCTCCTTTTTCTCCTGCTCAACAGCCTGCCGCAGCACTTCCTGCATTAAGACCATCTGACTTTGCGGCTGTGGCTGCGGTAAATTTTCACCGGGTGTTTTGCCGCAGTGAATGTCACTGCCGTACAAACGCTGCACAATCGGCAGCAGCCGGTCTGCAAAAATTTCATAGCAGTGCGCACAGCCGACCTTGTCGGTACGTGCAATCTCTTCAAAGGTAGCACCGCACCACGGGCAGCGCTCCTCCTCCGGTTCAGACTGTTCCTCTCCTAAAAAGTCACTGAGGATGCTGCCAAAACCGCGGTCCAATCCAGTCAGCAGTGTTGTATAGCCCAACCGATGTGCACAGGCCGCACACAGGGCATATTCAGTAAGCTGTCCATTTACGATTGTTTTTACTTTTATAGTTGCGGGATTTTCCCCGCAGGACTGACATATCAAGGTTATCCGTCCTTTCTGCAGGTATTCTAATGGATTATACACCGGGATTATGAAATAGATATGAAACAGCTGTTTTTCTTTAAAAAGTTTCTCACACATTTATGTCCTCCGCAATATACTGGACTGTAACAACAAACAAGGAGGCAATGCAATATGTGTAACAATGGTTGTGGGTGCGGCGGTAGCAGCTGCTGGATTATCCTGATCATCATCCTCATTCTGTGCGGCGGCTTCAGTGGCTGCGGCAATGGTGACGGATGTGGCTGCAACAATAACGGCTGTGGCTGCTAAGGTTTCACTCTGCTGAATAGTGTCTTATAATATAGAAGGGCCGCGGGAATACCCGCAGCCCTTCTATTCTTTGTTTGCGTTACTTTTTTAATGCTTCCCGCAGCGCCTGTGCCAGCTGATCCGGGCAGGAGGTCGGCTTTGAACCGCAGCGGATACCGCTGCATCTGCTGATGACCTCTTCCGCTTTCATTCCCTTTACCAGAGCACGAATGCCTTTCAGGTTTCCGTCACAGCCGCCGATTACCTGTACATCCTGAATAATATCGCCGTCCAGCTGGATGCGAATTTCACGGGAACAAGTTCCTTTTGTTTTGTAACGATATTCCATAGACTGCTTCCTCCAATTTACAAATAGAATCAGGCGCTTTCCGCCATCCGCTTCATCATGTTCAGCTGAACATCATCAGTAGAATAGCTGCCCAGCGGATTCATCTGCTGAGAATACATACCATGGAAATCCGAGCCGCCGGTCATGATCAGCCCGTACTGCTTTGCCAGCGCGGTAAAACATTTTTCATCATCCGGCACTCCCCTTGGGTGTGCAACCTCAATGCCATCAAGTGTATGAGACGCGGCAAGCTCCAGCAGCAAATCATAACTGTCATATTCCGCGGGATGCGCCAGCACCGCAAGCCCGCCAGCCTCATGAATCTGCTGAATAACATCGCGCGTTTCCGGGTACTTCACCGGTACATAGGCAATTCCTTCTCCAGGGGCAAACAACCGGTCATACAGCTCCCCGAAAATGGAATCTGCATAACCGGCATCCATCAATGCATGCATGATGTGCTGTTTAAAAATATTTGTACTTCCCTGTGCTCTGTGGGTAATCATTTCCACTGGAATTTGGTACAGACGCAGCACCTTCTGCAGCATGATTAAAGTCGCACGCTTTCTGGTTTCTGCAATCTGGTGGCAAAGCCCCAGCAGTCTGTCCGGATGTGGGCAGCAGTAGCAAAGGATATGTGCTTTCCGTCCCGTTTTGCCGTCTGTTGTTGAAAATTCCGCACCCGGAATGACCTCAATGCCCTTTCTCTTTCCATAAATCACAGCTCTGCCCGCACCGGCAAAGGTATCGTGATCTGTTACCGCAATCGCGCTCAGTCCGCGCTTTTTTGCAAGCATCACCAATTCCTCAATACTCACCGTGCCATCTGACATTTTTGTGTGGCAATGCAAATCCGCAGCCAAAAAAAGACCTCCTCTTATGTGATACCTAATCTTTCTTCATTATTATAAAACAAAATGAAAGGGGAATCAACTAAGGAGGCACCCTATGCTGTCATTTTTCGTCGTTTTTACGATTACTGCAGCAGCTTTTCAGGCGTAAAATGTGCAGAAGTAATTTTCCAAATGATGAAATCCACCGCCGCCATAAATACACTGATTACAAAATAATGCCACGCACTCAAACGGAACATGCCGGAAAACTGTCCGACATATAAAAGGATCAGCGGCAACAACACATAACCGCAAATCTGTACCGACTCCATAAAGCTGTGGCTTCTGCCCGAAACCAGCACCATAAACAGCACGCCAAACACAATCAGCGCGGGCGCCAGTAGGAATACCATGGTGATCCAGCTTGGATCTGCCCAAAATGCCGTAACGCCCAGCAGAATATCGCCAACGGACATTACAATCGCATACAAGACAAACGAAATCAGTGATACTAATGCAGAAAGCCCCACACAGCCCAACACCTTGGAATTGAAAATCTCTTTTGTGGTAAATGGCGTTAAAAAGAGCGTTTCAATCGTGCCGCGCTCCTTTTCACCGACAAAGCTGCTGGCCGCCGTTACGCAGGCGGTCATCAGCGGTACAATCAAATACAGCATAGGGCCAAGACAGTCGGAGTAAATAAAGAAAAGAGTTTGTCGGTCGTTCATGTAGTTCTGCTTTTCTGAAAGCAGAACACGCATTTTTTCCATACCCTCCACGCTGGAAGAGGGCAAGATATTCGCAAGTACCATAAAGAGGATTGGCAACAATACTACAAAACTCAGCGGAACGATGACTAGCATTGTACGTACAATTAGGTTCTGCCACATTTCCTTAAAATCTTTTTTTATCAGTGCCGTCTGGCGGACGTTTATCAGCCTGCTTAAAAATTTTGGCGGTCTCACAGCAATCCCTCCTTGCCCAGCAGTGCCATGTAAGCGTCCGTAAGTGTCGGACTGCACAGCCGTGCTTCATATATATCGTGACCGGCCGCCACAGCTTTTCGCAAAAGTTCCGGCATTTCATCTGCACTGTCAATTTCATGTTCCCAAAAACCATCTGCACGCTGTTGAAATCCTTTCAGGCTGTCCTTTTCCGGCAGACGAAAACCTGCTCGGACACGGCAGCCAGCCTTGCGGCACAGCACTTCTAAGGAACCATCCGCAACCACGCTGCCTTCACTGAGAATACCAAACTTTGTGCAAAGCTGCTGCGCATAGGGAAATTGATGCGTACACAGGAAAATTGTTATTCCTTCATTTTTTACCAGCCCGGAAAGCAGGCCAAGCACCGCTTCAGCACCCTCAGTATCCAAGCCAACAGTCGGCTCGTCCAGTAAAAGTACCTGCGGATGTGTCATAAGTGCCCGTGCCAGAGAAAGCCGCTGCAGCATACCAGTAGGAAATTGGCTTACCGGCAGATCACGTGCCTGCCAGATTCCTAAGTCCTTCATTAACTCTGCTGTGCGAGTCTGCGCATCTGCAGCCTTCATTCCGGATGCCTCGCCGAAAAACACAAGGTTCTCCTGCCCAGTCATACAGGCATACATTTTGGCAGATGGCGTCATAACGCCGCAGACTTTGTGCAGTCGAGCAGACTTTTTCAGTGGGTCCATACCGAGTATCTCACAGTGGCCGCTGGTTGGCGTAATTAGACCAGCCATCAGTTTTACCACTGTGGTCTTTCCTGAGCCGCTGCCGCCAAGTAAGCCGTAAGCCGTACCTTCAGCAATGTTTAAATCCAAAGTGTCCAATGCATTTGTTGTATTATTAAATGATTTGGTAAGCCGTTCTGTAAAAATTGCGTCCATCAGCCTTTTTGGGCCTCCAGTTCTGCAGAAAATGCGAATTTTTAATATTCTGTTTTAAGCATACCTGATTTTCAGATTTTGTCAATAAATATTCTGTAAAGAAAACGACTGCCGCAAATTTTTCCGCAGCAGCCGTTCCCTGTATCCCGTAATAATGTATTACATTTATCAGCCATTTGCCAGTTCAGCGTTCAATACCGTTTTTGCTGTCAAAGTCTGCCCGTTGTAATCCACAACGATTGTAGAACGCGGCGCAATGTCCCCAGCAATCATTTTCTTTGCAATCAGAGTTTCCACCTTACTCTGCAGAAAACGCTTGAGAGGCCGCGCACCGTAAACCGGATCATACCCCTGCTCCACCACATAGGTACGTGCAGTATCTGTGAGTTCCACATTCAGTTCGCGGTCTGCAAGCCTGCGGCGCAGAGAGGCAACCTGCAGGTCAACGATTTTATCAATTTCATTTTTCGTCAGTGGCTTATAAAACACAATTTCATCCAGACGGTTTAAGAACTCCGGACGGAACTGCATACGCAGCTGCGCCTGCACACCCTTGCGGGCTTCCTCGCTGATGGTACCATCAGGCTGAATACCCTCCAGAATCTGCTGCGAACCAAGGTTAGAGGTCAAAATCAAAATCGTGTTTTTAAAGTCCACGGTACGTCCTTGGCTATCGGTAATGCGGCCGTCATCCAGGACCTGTAGCAGAATATTGAACACATCCGGGTGTGCTTTCTCCACTTCATCGAACAGCACCACGCTGTATGGCTTTCTGCGTACCGCTTCCGTCAGCTGGCCGCCTTCTTCATAGCCGACATAGCCGGGAGGTGCACCAATCAGGCGGGAAACGCTGTGCTTCTCCATATATTCCGACATATCAATACGCACCATATTGCGTTCATCGTCAAACAGCGCCTGCGCCAGTGCTTTGGCAAGCTCTGTTTTGCCGACACCGGTCGGGCCGAGGAACAGGAACGAACCGATTGGCCGGTTCGGGTCCTGAATGCCTGCACGGGAACGCAGAATCGCTTCGCTGACCTTTTCCACTGCTTCGTCCTGACCAATCACACGCTGGTGCAGTGTGTCCGGCAAACGCAGCAGTTTGCCGCGTTCCCCTTCCATCAGCCTGCTGACCGGAATACCCGTCCAGCGGCCAACAATGCGTGCTACTTCTTCTTCGTCCACACGGTCACGCAGCAGTTGATGGTCATTCTTTTCGGCCTGCTGCTCGGCTTCTTCCAGTGCTTTCTGCATTTCCGGCAGCTTGCCGTACTTCAGCTCTGCAGCCTTGTTCAAGTCGTAATCGCGCTGTGCCTGCTCAATATCTGCGTTGCAGTGCTCGATTTCGGAACGCAGCTTCTGTACTTTTTCAATATCCTGCTTTTCGTTTTCCCACTGCGCTTTCATGGCTTTGAATTTTTCACGCAGTTCCGCAAGCTCTTTCTGCAAATCGACCAAATGCTGCTGGCTGAGGCGGTCATCCTCTTTTTTCAGGGCTGCCTCCTCAATTTCCAGCTGCATGATTTTGCGGGAAACATCGTCCAGTTCGCTCGGCATCGAATCAATTTCGGTGCGAACGGTTGCGCAGGCCTCATCCACCAAGTCGATTGCCTTATCCGGCAGGAAACGGTCCGTAATGTACCGGTTGGAAAGCATTGCGGCAGCAATCAGGGCCTGGTCGGTAATTTTCACGCCGTGGAAAACCTCATAGCGTTCTTTCAAACCGCGCAGAATAGAAACGGTGTCCTCCACTGTCGGTTCATCCACCATGACCGGCTGAAAGCGGCGTTCCAGTGCGGCATCTTTTTCGATATACTGATGATACTCATTCAGTGTCGTTGCACCAATGCAGTGCAGCTCGCCGCGCGCAAGCATCGGTTTGAGCAGGTTGCCCGCGTCCATGCTGCCCTCAGTTTTGCCCGCGCCAACTATCGTGTGCAGCTCATCGATAAACAGAATGACACGGCCCTCTGACTTTTTGACTTCGTTGAGCACTGCCTTAAAGCGCTCCTCAAACTCGCCGCGGTACTTTGCACCAGCGACCAGCGCGCCCATATCCAGTGAATACAGTTTATGGTCTTTCAGATTGTTTGGCACGTCCCCGCGTACGATACGCTGTGCAAGCCCTTCAGCGATTGCTGTTTTGCCAACACCTGGTTCACCGATTAAAACTGGGTTGTTTTTCGTTTTGCGGGACAGAATACGAATTGCATCCCGAATTTCAGAATCACGGCCGATAACCGGGTCGAGTTTCTGATCACGCGCTGCCTGCACAAGGTCAGTTGCATATTTGGAAAGTGCATCATAAGTTTCTTCCGGACTGTCACTGGTCACACGGGTGTTGCCGCGAACGTTGGAAAGCACCTCAAGAAATTTGCTTTCCGTAATAGAAAAGTCCTTAAAAAGTTGTTTCAGTGTGCTGTCCGCTTTGCGAAGTAAACCAATAAAAATATGTTCAACGGAAACATATTCATCATTCATGCGTTTTGCGGCAGACTCCGCTTCTGTCAGGGCGACGTCCACATCATGGGAAATATAAATCTGCCCCGGCTCGCGGCCCGGCCCGGAAACACCGGGTATTTTTTCAATCGCGCCATCCACAGCCTGCAGGAAAGTTTGTGCGTCCACATTCAGCTTTTTCAGCAGCTGCGGAATCAGGCCGTTTTCCTGCGTCAGCAGGGCGCTGAGCAAATGTGACTGCTCTATCTGCATATTGTCGTGCGAGAGTGCAAGGCTCTGCGCGCGCTGTACGGCATCCAGAGATTTTTGCGTAAAATTTTGTGCATTCATTTTTCCTCACTCCTTCAAAAGAAGCAGCTTTTAAAAGTGTCTTTCGGCACCGGAAAGGTCCCGCTGCGGGAACCTCCCTGCATCTTACAAAAGTTAGTATATCCAGAGAAAATGAACGTATTGTGTATAAATTATGTACGCATATATAATTTTAGCACTCTTTTTAACTGAGTGCTAAAATTCGCTTTGCGCTATATTTTAAGCCTTTGTAAGATTCAACTCGCCAGCACTTACAACAGCCGTTACCGTATAAGAACCGCCGCCGTTAACGTCTGCTGTCAACCGTTTGTCCGCTGCGTTTCCACTCTGCTTTGCATCAAAGTAGGTCTTAAGGCTGCCCGCACTGGCTACACCCTTAAACTGAAACTTACTGTCCGAAGTCATAGCACAGTTCATCTGACCGGCACTTACTTGCAGGGAAAGGTCATCCTTTATAACTGCTTTTTTAATATTGGCCTGCCCTGCATTTACATCGATTGTTCCGCTTCCGGTAAAACTGTCAATATCCGCCTGACCGGCATTGACTCCTACTTTTCCTTTGCCAGTCAGAGCACCAACTTTAACGCGGCCGGCATTCAGCAGCAGACTGAACTTTTCACTCTGCAGACGGTCTGCATTGAAGGCACAGGCATCAACTTCAATATTCAGTTCTTTCTGATAGTCTTTCGGGATCTGTACGGCCACCATCGCCGTATGGTCACTGCCTAAATGCAAGTTGCTGTCCCAGTGGTCAGAGTCCCCCTCCAGTATCAGGGTACTGCCATCTTTATTGAGAGTCGGCAGCTTATCATTTGAAATGGTACTGCTGGATTTTACAAAAACGTGCAGCGAACTGTCTGGGGAATTTTCAACATTCAGCAGTGTGGCGACCCAATGGTTTTCCGCATCTTTTAAAGGTGTTCCATGCAGCTTAATCGTCTGAATACCATCCAGTTCGGCTTTCTCTGTTTTGACTACCTTTGCAGAGGAAAAGTCTTTGGGTTCCAACTTGGAAAAGTCAAAATCTCCAAATTTGCTGCCAAAACCACAGCCAGTGCAGGCTACCGCAACAAGAATGCTTACCAAAAGAACTGTACCGTGCTTCAAAAGCATCTCTTTTTTCATTCTTTTCTCCCATCGCATTTGTTTACAACAGCTGACCCGATTTTGCTTTCATAAACAGAACTGCACCAAAAATGAAGCAGGTTGGCAGTCCAATAAAATAGTACCACATTTTGTCAAGAACTTTTTTCATTCTTAATGCAGCCTCCTCTAAGTTTATTCCAAGTTTAAATGATTTTTCATAATTGCCTGCGTAATGATAAAATAAACCACACTAAACAGTGCCATATATCCTGAAAGAACGGCCATAACCAGAATCGCCGCTTTATACCCGCCGTCCGTACCATAGGTCAGTGCATTGGCAGTTTGTACAAGCCAACTGCTCTCTTGAATATTTACAGTAGATGCGATAATGAAAACTGCAATAATCGCGTGCACAACCCCAAACGCTATAATCATACCGACACCAATGGCACGGTGATGCTTTGGCATCAGGCTGCCGATGCTTAATGAAGCGCATACCCACAGTTCAATGAAGACAACAGAAACCACAGCGGTTATCAGAACCATCAGCAACACACCGATGTAAATCGGATGCTGCTGAAAGCCTAAAAAGTTGATGTTAAACCATGAAGGATTGATACGCCCCATTTCTCCGCCAACCAGCATCAGGCTGATAATGGAAATGACAACAGTTGCAACACCCCAGATTGCGCTGATAATTACCTTGCTCCAAATCAGCTTTGCCGGTGTGACCGGCAGGGTGTGCATCAAATATCCCTCATCCTTAAACAAGTTGTCGTAAAAATAGCGCATACACAAAACCACGGTAAAAAGATTTACCCCAAACAGCGACAGACCATATAAAACGGCAAAAATTCCTTGGGTCACACGCAGCGGATTAAAAGCATATTGAAAATGAAAGTTTCCGCAGGCTTTGTCCAAAATAGAATACAGAACAGCCAACGCCATAACAATGATATAAAGCACTGCAAAGTTGCGGGATGTAGCTTTCATATCATATTTAATCAGTTTTCTCAGCATTTGAAAACCTCCCTAAAGTACGCATCCACGCTGCTGCCCTCGTGCTCGCGGATTTCATCCACTGAAGTATGCAGAACCAGGCTGCCGTTACTGATAAAAATCACTTCATCCAGCACAGACTCAACGTCTGCAATCAGATGCGTACTGATTATCACTGTTGCATTTTCATTGTAGTTATTAATAATGGTGTTCAAAATGTAATCTCTTGCAGCCGGATCGACACCGCCGATTGGTTCATCCAGCAGGTAAAGCTGGGCGTTGCGGCTCATAACCAGAATCAGCTGTACTTTTTCTTTCGTACCTTTGCTCATGGTGCGCAGGCGATCTGACGTGTTAATATGCAGGCGCTGCAGCATATCCAACGCCTTTGCCTTATCAAAATTCTCGTAAAAATCCGCGAACATATCCAGCAGATCATTCACACGCATCCAGTCGTTCAAATAGGTACGTTCCGGCAGGTAAGAAACGATCTTCTTTGTTTCCGGCCCCGGCACCTCACCGTTAATCGTCAAAATACCAGTGCTTGGTGTTAGCAAACCATTGCACAGCTTAATAAATGTGGTTTTGCCGCTGCCATTTGGCCCCAGCAGCCCCACAATGCGGCCGCGCTCAATGGTCAAATCTATACCGCGCAGCGCTTCTTTTCCGGAATAATTTTTACACACTCCCCTACACTGCAGAATTGGTTCCATCAGGCTTCCTCCCTTTCTTTGTCTGGTTCAGCTGTTCGTACCAAATCCGCTGCTTCCTCGCGGGAGAATCCCAGACGCTCCATCTGCGTCAGGAAGTCACGAATTACACCTTTTGCTAAAGCTGTTTTTAACTCCATGATTGCTTCCTCCTTATCGGTAACGAATCTGCCGCTGGTGCGCTGGGGAAAAATGAGTCCCTCTGTTTCCAGCTGTGCCAGAGCGCGTTGCATGGTGTTTGGGTTAACAGATGCCTCTGTTGCCAAATCCCGTACACTTGGCATCTTGCTGCCTGCCGGGTACAGCCCTGAAACAATACGCAGTTTCACCTGCTCCACCAGCTGTGCATAAATTGGCCTGTCAGAAGATAAATTCCACGCCATTGCGCCGCCTCCTTTTGATTTTGTATTATTGTACTAATAACTTAATACAATAATACATAAGGAATTTGCAGTTGTCAAGTAGTTTTTGAAAAATATTAAAAAAAGAGATACTCAGAGGTATTCAGCCCCGCAGTATCTCTTCCTGTGCTTTTCAACCGTTTGTTTTTGGATGGTGTCCATTTGGTACCACAGAGGTACCGTTCTCATGCAGATAGGTACTTTCAAAATCTGCTAAATGCAGTTTAACCGCCAGCGGATACTTTTGATATGCCTGCGAAATTGCAGTACAGCCACCGCGCGCCGCATCATCAAAGCCGCCCATATGCCAGCGAATCGCCATTGCCTCACTTGTGCGCAGACGCAGAAAACGTTCAATCAAAAAAACCGACTTTTCACCGTGCCCGTAAGGGAACTGGTCGTCAATTGCAAAGTACGGCCGCTGCTCCCACCGGCCGGTCTCCTCATTTTTTACATTGCGGACACTTTCTTTATAGAAATTCGCCTTACAGACATCATGAAGCAGCCCACAGATTGCAAAGCTTTCTTCACTATCTGTTTCCGGCTCAAACCAGTGCATCATAGTTTGATACACGCTGACACTGTGCTGCACCAAACCGCCAACACACGCACAATGGTACCGCGTGCTGGCAGGCGCTGCAAAAAAGTCCGTACGCTGCAGCCACTCAAGCAGTTCGGCCGCGCCGTTCCGCTGAATTTTACTGTTGTAAATCTCCACAAATTCTTCTTGATATCCCATTGTGTCGTCGGCTCCTTCCTCACGATACCAGCTATTATAACATATCTTCGTGTGTGAAGAAACCATTTTCAGAGTACTTTACTAGCATGCTGCACATTGTTTTCGGTTATGTCAGTGAAGCTGTACCAGTCGCTTTTAACTAGCTTACTATGCAGTAAGCTAAAAAAGTTTTACAAGAATTAAGGGTAGTATAAACCAACTGCTTTCATGAAATCCCCTATTGCTAAAAGAGGGCTGGGCAATCTTTTCCCACATTCAAAAGCAGTGCAAAGGATAAATGCTGTGATATAAAAAGCCGCATAAACAATTTTTATCTTTTTTCCTTCTTCAGCTCGAATATACGGAAAAGACAGCAAAAGAAGTATAGCAAAGCCTATAACTACTACTGCAATCATGTTGATTCAGCCTTTTTCCTTTCTATGCGTTTTGAGCTTTTTGAGGAAACCACAATTTTTATCCACGTGATTAATGGCATTAAGAATTCAAACAGCAGCCATAAAAATGGGATCGTTTCCTGTGCAGATTTCATATGCTCCATTGCAGATGGATAAACGGTACGGGCAAAAAGTATAATGAGTACAGCAACCACAAAAACCAATGGCTTATAAGAATTTAGTTTTAACAGCTCGGCGATTCCGGTTACCGTGACATAGAATAAAAATGATATTTTCAAAAAATACTGCATAATGAATATCAATGCATATAAAACATCTACGCCCTGAAATATTTCGGTAAATCCGGCGATTTGATAGGTCGAATAAGTGGGAAACATTAATATTTTCACAAGATCTCCAAGTACAGCTGTATCCCGAACAAGAACTGCAAAAAAGAACAATCCTCCAATTAAAAGGCCGCTCAGCAAGCATTTCAACAAATGCTTTTGATTGTCACAATTAGGAATAACCATTTGAAAAGCAAGAGTTCCAAATGGAATAACTGCAATCATATTTGCACTTTGAAAAACTTTTATTGGAGGGACAGATAAGACCGGCAGCAAATTGTTCCAGTCTATTCGATCCCAAACAAAAATCACAGATAAGGAAAACACTATGAAATTGAGCACAGCCACAACCGTGCTGTATCTCATAATCACTCTTATGCCTTTCATAACCGCCCAGCTACATAGAATCATAAAAGAAATGGAAGTCACCATCGACGATGTTCTCGGCAACACAGCAAAAGTGACAAAATCATCTACATCTCTCAAGTTCAATGAAGACAAGCAGAAAAAATAAAGCAAATATACCACCGAAAAACAAGGCCCAACATATTTTCCGAATACACTTTCATTAATTTGAAAAAGACTTTTCCCGGGATATTTTTTCATGATACTTAATTGAATCAGGAGGAAAATTACGGCGATAACGATGCCTATAGGCACCGCCAGCCAATTATTTCTTCCAGCCACTGCGAAGGAGAACGAAGTTAAGAGAGAAAAAGACTGAATATAGCAGATAAACATAAAAAGTAATTGTGAATAACTAATTTTATTTTTTTCCATGGCTTCCTCAATGTTAACTTTGTGAAATTTTTCCCATATCCGTTATATCCACCTGCACCGTAATTTCGGGATTAATTTGTACATATAGTTTGTCCCAGCTTGCCTGCATTTCCCTCCACTTTTTCGGCCATTTTCTGTAAATTTCGGTTCCAATCCCATATATATCGGCCTTATGAAATTGTGTTGTCTGAAAACAAGCAAGCACGCTGCTTTTAATTTCCTCCTCGGCAGCTTTTTGCAGTTCTTTTGCTGCGGTCACTGCCGGCTCTTTTTCAAAGCCACTCATTTCCCGAACGCCCAATTCTGCTTTCACATGAATGGATAATGAAACCGAACCATCCGCATTTAGATACGGCGTAAAGCCGCCCTCACTGGCTTCTATTTCAAGGCATGCCTTCCTGGACTTTGTCTCCACGTTGACAACACCGCTTTCAATTTTATTCATCGTCCATAAATAGCCGCGTGTTTTATTCTCGTCCAATTCCGCAACCATACGGTCTTTTTTAAAAATGGCCATACCTGCTATTTTTAATCTTGGTTTTCCTGATTCTTTATCAATTTTTATTAGGCTAGCTACAGGACATGTTGTTCCTCCCATAAGCTTTACCGAAAACTCAAGAAGATTTACATCTACCGATTCTGAATTTTCCTTTTGCTCACTAAGCATTTGTTTGATCTCCAGCGCAGATACACTTGCGTCGTCTTCTTTTGCTGTTAGAATTTCGTTTGCAGTGGAATCAGAGACTAGTATCCACACCCCCATTCTGGCTTCGTGGTCACGCAAAAAAAGGTCCAGTTCCGATTTTACTCCTTTGGATGCTGCATCTTTTCCGATGATTATGCATTGGTTATGCCCAATAAATAATTTATCACTATTTTCGTGTGTAGTCTCTCTTAGCATATCAAAAGCATTTTTGTCCGTCTTCTCAAAGATTAATATATTGGGTTTCGTTGAGCCCTGATCCTTGGAACCGCCCATTTTAGCCGCCTGCACTGTGAGTTTTGTCAAATTATTTCCTGCACTATCAATGCCGATACCGAGAATCGGCATAATATCTGTAAGTTCCCTACTGCCCATACAGCCTGTCAGCAAGAAGCAAATAAGCACAAATATAGCTGATAAGGAAAACCAGTGTCGCTTTTTCACTGCTTGTCATCTCCATTTAAGGGTACTTTAATTTCTTCAGGAGGAATTTTGCTAACTTGCCGAGTGGCATCCTGGCACTTGAATTCTGGTGGACGTTTTGTCATCGTCCAAAGCGGAGCACGAATCAATAAGTCCTTCCAATTTTTTAAGTGCATCGGTGCAACTCCCGCAAAATACGGTACTCCAAATGATTCCAGCGAACCCAGCTGAATCAGCAGCCCTACAATGCCTAAAAGAATGCCATAGCCGCCAAAGTTTGCCGCCAAAATTAAAATGACGATACGCAGCAAAACAATAGCATCTTGGTGTTCCGGTGTCACAAACTGTGCCATTGCTGAAATTGCAATAGTAACAACCATCGGTGCTCCAACCAACCCCGCTGCAACAGCTGCATCACCCATTACCAGTGCACCTACAATGCTGACAGCCTGCCCGGATGGCCGCGGTAATCGCAGCCCTGCTTCGCGTAATATTTCAAAGGTCATCAAAAGAATAAACGCCTCGATGACAGCCGGAAACGGAGTAGATTCACGGGCAGTCGCAATCGTAAACATTAACGTAGTTGGTATTACTTCTTGATGAAACGTAGTACATGCAACATAGAAAGCCGGTGCAAATACAGCAATCATAAAAGAGAGAAACCTAAGCAGACGGATGACGCTTGCATAAAGAGTTCGGGCATAATAATCCTCGGCTGTTTGAAAACTTTCAGTAAAAAGTAACGGCGCAGTTAAAACAAACGGAGTTCCATCCACAAGGATTGCAGCCCGTCCTTCCAAGATCTTCGCTGCAACCACATCCGGTTTCTCACTTTTACCGATAGTTGGGAAAAAGCTGAAGGGCGCATCTTCTATATACTGTTCAATATACCCAGACTCCAATATAGAATCGACCTGTATGGAACGCAGCCTTCTTTTAATTTCATCAATTAGGTTGGTATCTGCCACGTTTTTGAGGTAAACTACCGAAACCATCGTTCTTGTTTTTTCTCCAATCGTAAAGGTGTCAAATCTGAGTGCAGGATTCCTGATTTTTCTGCGAAGAAGCGACGTGTTTGTCCTATAATTTTCCGTGAAACCCTCTCTTGGGCCACGTGCAACGGCTTCAGTTTGAGGTTCAGTAACGCTGCGTTTGTCCCAGCCCTTACTGCTGATAATCAGTCCGCAGCTATTTCCATCTATCAGCAGTACAGTATCACCCGCTAAACAGCTTTCAACTATTTTATCTTTATCGCAAGCTTCTGTTACGTCACCTGAGCAAATGATGTGCTTTTGTACTTCTTCAATTACATTTCCTTTTATTTGTGTTGTGCATAACATCAAGGGCTTCATAATACACTCTGTGATGATGCTGCTGTTTACAAGACCATCTATAAACACCAACGCTGCATTAATAACGGGTTCGTTTCCAAATGAAAATTCCCTAATTTTAACATCGTTGCTATTTCCGAGGCAGTTTTGAATTTCATTTACATTTTTTTCTAAAGATTTTTCCATTTTTTTAGAATGAGATTGTACCTCACCACTTTCGGAAGTGCTTTTCCCAGAGGGACTATTTTTAATTTTTTGACATTGAATTTTTTTTAGTAGATTTTGAAACATTATAAATCCATGCCCCCTTCTCTAATTAAATCCATTATTGCCATAATCATTAAAATTATGTCATCATCCTAACGCGTGGCTGCAGTTGTTTCGCCGGAGAAAGGGCCAAATTCTAAAATGATCCAATCGGTATTGAGCCGAAACATTTCCTGCATGCGCGCATCTTTTTTGCTTTCGCCTGACAGTTTTTCAATATCATTGCTTGTTTTTAAGTATTCCGCACACACATAACCGGCGCTGTCCCTTTTGAGTACATCCGGCTGCAGAGTACTTTTACACGAATCAACGGAACGCGACTATGGGAATGTATCCTCAAACAGGATTTCTTTCCTATGGTACCACGGGTATCCGTCGAAACTTTCATCTGCGCATACATGATAACAACGTCTGTGTTGATAAAAAGTTATCTAAACCACGCCTGCAACGTGCTTGTACATCAAGGAATAAGTGTAATAACCAGATGATTGCGGAATCTGATTATTACACATACAAGTCATGATTTTTGCTGGTATCTGCTGCTAATTTACCAATACAGTAAGACAGTATGTCGTCCACTTTTACCTATCATCAATCTACCCTTGAATTTTACAAAGTTTTGGGCTACTATATATAAAATATAAAAGTTTATCATATATCTGCAAGAATATTAATTAAAGAGGGCTTAATTCTGTATGAACAATTCCGTAGAAACAATTCACACTCTCAGTGAAGAGGAAGCTTGCAGGCTTCTGGATTCCGGACCAATGGGGCTTTCCACAAATCAGGTTAGTGAAAGACAGCAAAAATACGGCAGAAACGTACTTGCCAAGAAAAAAGGAAAACCGGTCATTTTGGTATTTCTTTCAAACTTTGTCAGCCTAATGGCGATTTTGCTGTGGGTTGGCGGCCTCATCGCGTTCGTCGCCGGAACACCGGTGCTTGGTTTCGCAATCTGGCTGGTAAACATTATTAACGGCGTTTTTAGTTTCTGGCAGGAATTCCGTGCCAGCAAGGCAACTGAGGCACTGAAAAAGATGCTGCCGTCATATGCCCGTGTTATACGTGACGGAAAGGAATCACAAATTTCAGCGGAAGACCTTGTTCCCGGTGATATTATGCTGGTTGAAGAGGGTGACAAAATATCTGCGGATGCCCGGCTGCTGGCAAGCAACGATTTGCAGGTGAACCAGTCTACCCTGAACGGCGAATCCAATCCTGTTCGAAAAATGCACGATCCAATTGTTAAGGAAGACCTGTCGCGTTTCGAGATTCCCAACCTGATCTTTGCGGGAACAAGCGTTGCCAGCGGTACCGCACGGGCGGTGGTCACAACCATCGGCATGCAGACCGAGTTTGGCAAGATTGCCAGTCTGACGCAGACGACGAAAGAAGAACAGAGTCCTTTGCAGAAAGAACTTGATATTCTTACTAAGCAGATTTCAGGAATCGCCATCAGCATCGGTGTTGTATTTTTCATAGCGGCGCTGTTTTTCGTCAAACAGCCCTTTGCACAGGCTTTCATATTCGCGCTGGGCATGATTGTGGCATTCATTCCTGAAGGCCTCTTGCCTACCGTTACGCTGTCTCTTGCCATGGCAGTACAGCGAATGGCGAAGGAACATGCTCTTGTCAAACGTCTTTCCGCAGTGGAAACGCTTGGCTGTACGACGGTGATCTGCTCTGATAAAACCGGTACACTGACGCAAAATGAAATGACAGTCTGTCACGCATGGCTGCCCGGTCAGGAATTTGATGTAACAGGTCTCGGTTATGCTCCAGAGGGAAAAATCCTTGCTGGAGAAGAACCAATAACCGCTGCGGACAACCTTGATCTAAAAATGCTGTTTTCAGCTGCCGCGCTTTGCAGCAATGCGCGCGTGCTCCCACCAAACGAAGAAAACGACCATTATACGGTTCTAGGCGATCCGACCGAGGCCTGCCTTGGCGTCGTTGCACAGAAAGCAGGCATTGACCTGAAACAGCAAGTGTCTTTGACGCCCCGCTTGAGAGAACTGCCGTTTGATTCGAGAAGGAAGCGAATGAGCACAATTCATCAGCTGGAAAAGCCGGTGAACGGTTGCCGGCGGATCGCGTACATCAAGGGTGCGCCTAAAGAAGTCATGGAACTCTGCACAAGCGTACTGAAAAACGGCGAACGGATTGAAATGACCAAGGAACAGCGCACAAAAATCATGGAAGAGAATGATAAGTATGCCGCGAACGGCCTGCGCGTCCTTGCTGTTGCCTGCCGTTATCTAGGAGAAAATGACAACCTGCCGGCTGCCATGAGTGCTTATACCCCGGAACTGATTGAACAGGAAATGACCTTTATCGGTCTTGTTGCCATGATGGATCCCCCGCGCCCGGAAGTTGCCGACGCGGTAGAGCAGTGCCACAAGGCAAACATCCGCATTATCATGATTACCGGCGATTACGGCCTTACCGCCGAGAGCATTGCCAAACGTATCGGCATTGTTACAGGTGACCATCCCCGTATTATTGCGGGCAACGAACTGGAAAAAATGTCGGACGAACAGCTGAAAGAAGCGCTCAGGGATGAAGTGATTTTTGCAAGGGTCGCTCCGGAACAAAAATATCAGGTTGTCGTGGCCCTTCAGGAGCTTGGCCATGTTGTGGCGGTCACCGGCGACGGTGTGAACGACGCGCCAGCGTTGAAGAAAGCCGACATTGGCGTTGCGATGGGCATGTCCGGCACAGATGTCGCCAAAGAAGCTGCGGAAATGATTTTGACTGACGATAATTTTGCGTCCATTGTAAAGGCGATTAAAGAGGGCCGCGCAGTCTACAGCAATATCCGCAAATTCCTTCTTTATATCTTCAACAGTAATATGGCTGAAGCGGTACCTTCCGCTGCATTCTTATTCTCGAAGGGTGGTATCCCGCTGCCGCTGACCGTCATGCAGATTCTTTCCATCGACCTCGGTACCGATATGCTTCCGGCTCTTGGCCTTGGCACCGAATTGCCTGAGGAAGGTATTATGGACCGTCCACCGCGTTCCAAAAAGGAAACATTGCTGAACAAAAGGCTCATTTCCCTTGCATTCTTCTGGTACGGTCTGATAGAAGCCATCATCTCCATGGGCGGATATCTTTTTGTCAATATCATGCACGGCTGGCCGTCCGCTCCGCTGGCAAGTTCAGGCATAGTATACCAACAGGCTACGACCATGGCGCTCGCATCCATTGTTTTCTGCCAAATCGGCGTTGTGCAATGTGCCCGCACCGAACAACAGTCTATCTTCAAGGCCGGTCTGTTTACGAACCGACATATTACCTTCGGCATCATCTTTGAGATTTTCTTAATCTGTGCGATTATGTTTGTGCCGTTCCTGCAGGGAGTTTTCCAAACTGCACCTATTGACCCAATTGACTGGATTTACCTGATCTGCTGCCCAATTCCAATTGTAGCGCTGGATGAATTGAGAAAATTTTTTTCGCGCAGAAACAAAAAAATAAATGGAGGAAAATAACATGAGAGTCATTATTGTCGGATGCGGTAAATTGGGCTCCGGGCTGGCAAAAGCTCTGACCCGAAAAGGAAATCAGGTTACAATCATCGACAGCAATGCGGATGCTTTTGAACTGCTTGATAAGGATTTTTCGGGTAAAACTATTGCTGGAATTGGTTTTGACCGGGATATTCTGGAAAAAGCCAATATCAGCCATGCGGATGCTATTATTGCCTGCAGTAAGAGTGATGAAATCAATGCTTTGATTGGAAAAATCGCGCGTGACATTTACAGGGTACCCCGCGTGATATCCCGGCTTTATGACCCAAGAAGAGCGGAAATTTACCACAGTCTGGGGATTCAAACTCTTTCCACAACCACGTGGGGGGTTCAGCGTGCCATGGAAATGCTCAGTTATGACAGACTGGACAGTGTCCTTACAATCGGGGACAGTCAGGTGGAAATTATCAGGGCAGAAACGCCTGCACTTCTGGTAGGGAGAACGATAAATGAGCTGACAGTGTACGGCGAAATACAGGTGGTGGCGGTCAGCCGCAGCAATAAGGTTTTTATGCCGTCTCAGGGAATGACTTTGCAAAAGCACGATGTACTTTATATTGCTTTGCTGGCCTCTTCTGCAAAACGACTGAAAACCCTGTTGGGCTTGGATTAAGGAGGAAAAACGATGAATGTTATCATTGTCGGCGGAGGCTACACAGGAGTCTATCTTGCCAAATTGCTGTTGGATAATCATTGCTCCGTCAAGGTCATCGAGAACCGCAATAAGGTTTTCCAAAAACTGCAGCAGGACCTTCCTGAAGAATATATTGTCAAAGGAAGCGGCACCGACCCCAGCGTATTAGAGTCGGTTGGAATTGCTGCGGCCGATGTATTTGTTTCCATTACGGATAAGGATGAGATTAACTTGGTCGCTTCCACAATTGCAAAATTCGAGTTCGGTGTTCCCCGCGTGATTGCCCGCATCAACAATCCGAAGAACTCATGGCTGTTTACTTCCAGCATGGGCGTGGATATCGGTGTCAATCAGGCCGATTTGATGGCGCACTTGATTATTGAGGGAATCGACATGAAGAACATGATGACTTTGCTAAAAATCAACCGTGGTAAAGCCTCTATTATTCAGTTCCATGTTGGCTCACAGTCAAAAGCAGCCGGTAAGCGGATTCGTGAGTTGGATATTCCGAATACTGCAATCATTATTTCAATTTTCCGCGGTAAAGAGAACTTTATTCCCCGTGGGGACACTGTCATCAATGACGGCGATGATGTTCTTGCCCTAGCAGACGAAAAAGCACAGACGGTTATCAATGAACTGTTCAATTTCTGATAGAGTGTCTACAAAAGGGACTTTTACAAAACAGGCCATAAAAAAGTCGGAGTAACCATACCCAAAGGTATTGGCTACTCCGGCTTTTTGCTTTAGAATAGGCACCTATTCTTCACAAAAAAAGAAATTGGCGGCCCAATTCCGAATCGTCTTTGAAATGAGGAAACCTGCCGAAACGTGTTGTCAATTTTCACAATTATCTTTCGCCTGAGCTGAGCCGGAAACAATCCAGATTTTCGAATGCTTTTACTTTTCATATTGCCACTTTCAAAGCACTGCTTAAAGCCGCTGATTCACCTGGCTTATGGTACAATCCGCACGTGGTTTTCTTTCATCCACCAGTGAATCTGCAAAAGATATGCAAAGATCTGCGGCACACGCATGAGCTGACCGTACCACGGCTCTTTCAAATCATCGGGATGCTCGGCAAGGTCACGCAGGCGGTCAAAATCAAGCATATCCTTGAGCGGACTTCCCTCCTCCATTGCCTGCAAAAGCAGCGCCATCACACGATCAAAGTAGGCCGGACTGAACGTGCGCGGATACGGACTCTTTTTTCGCCATGCAATACGCTGAGGCAGAATATCGCTGAACGCTTCGCGCAGGACGCCCTTTTCCCTGCCGTGCAGACTCTTTAACTCCCACGGCAGATTATACGCGTACTCCACCAATCGGTGGTCACAGAAGGGCACACGCATTTCCACGCCACTGTACATAGACATCCGATCTTTGCGCGTCAGCAGCGTCTGCATAAACCAGTCAGTATTCAGACGGAACATTTCGCGCATCCGCGCTTCTTTTTTGCTTTCGCCGGACAATTTTTCGGTATCTTGCAATGTTCTCAGGTACTCTGCACGCACATACTCCGCGCTGTCCCCTTTGAGCACATCCGGCTGCAAAATGCTCTTGCGTAAATCAACCGAACGTGACCACGGGAATGTATCCTCAAACAGGATTTCTTCCCGATAGTACCAAGGATATCCACCAAACATTTCATTAGCACACACATGATAACAACTGTGTTTTCAGGAGAGTGGTTTGTCTATATTGCTACAGAAATTACAATTTTTAAATTCATAGATAGTAATTTTGCTTAATTAGAAAATGCGCCTACCTAGAAAAATCTTATGATGTCGAACTAGGCATATATAATTATGATGGTACAAAAATGCTTGACCACAACAACTTTATGAAATCTTTTGATTGCAGCCGATTGCACTACTTCTTTGTCTCCGAAATTTCGAAAGAAGTTGGAGACATAATTACAGGTCGACGAACATGAACCTCATATATTACCTAACAGGGTCATCCGAGTTTGCAAGAACAAAGTCCAATTCTGAAAATATCCAATTTTACGAATTTTTAACTTCCCGGTTTTTGATACGGCATGATGATTTCTTTTTCTACTTTAAAGAAATTAATGTTGCAATTAGCGCAATGAATACAATTACTACTGCAATAGCTGAAATTATTATTTCCCCTTTATTCAATGAATGAATACCGGATATAAGCAGAAGTACAAGCATTATAATAACCATTATCAGAATAACTGCGACAAGCCATGTTAAACCTTTGCTTTTCATATTATCACTCCTTATCTGCTCTTCAGAATCATCCTGAAAGCCTTATTAAATGTGATTCTGTTGCCGTAATTCATCACACCGCTACTGTAAATTTTTATTGAAAGAAGTGCAAGCAGCACTGTTGAAGCTAAGAGAATAATATATGAAAAATAATATCTCCTAGTGGTACCGTCACGAGATTGAATCTGATAAACATTGCCATCGTTTGTTCCTCTTTCCTTTACGATAATTATATCTTATTGGGTTGAGGTGTTACAACTTTACTTTAGCACAACAACCACTACATTGGGACCAACTCTTTCTTTGAATGTCTAGACACCATTCATTTTACCGGAGCCCCAATGGCTTTTCTATACTTTTACCAAATTGCAAACTTTATTGTACGCTTTCCTATCTCAAAATTGAACTAATATTGAACCAAGTTATCCGACTTGTTTTTTCGCATATTCTCTACCAATTTATCTACAGAAAAGGGCGCCCCATGTGCAGGGAATATTCGTTTTGCTCCAGCTTGAATCATCTTTTGCCAGCTATTGTAATATGTATCCATATTGCAGATAAAAATGACGCAATAATGTGTGCCTGCAAATGGATATTTGGAATACCTCTTGTAAGCAAGAAAGGAATGCTGAAAAATAATATTTACAGCATTCCTTTCTTGCATCTTTAGAAACTCTCAAATCTACCCGTTTTAAACTACTGTATCTTCAAAAGCTGCATCACTTTTTCTTTTACCTGATAATAAGCGTCCAGTGACTTCTTGTCGCCTGCAGGGACATCATAACCCTGCAGTGTATCCAACGTAAGTTTGTCATTTTCACTGAACAGCTTCGTTTGTTTTTCCTGCGCCATACGAAACGCACCAAACGCACTCTGGGTGTAAGGATAATATTGATTTTTCTGAAAATCCGTCAACTTTCTTGACGACTGGAACGGTACTTTTTTCAGAAGCAGCAGATACTCGTCTCCTTTTTGCAGCGGAATAGAAAAGCTGTTTCCCGCATTCAAAGACTTCGCAAATGAAAAATAACTGATTGCTTCAACAATTCTCAAATCTTTTCCCTGAAAGCTCTGTGACCCTTTGTAGACCCTCGTAACTTTGACAATCGAAAAAAACGCATCACTGCTGAATACGCGGTCACCGTCAAACTTTACCTGCACAATCAAGTCTGCACCCTGGATTAGCTTTTCCGGCATATCTGACGCTTCCTTTACCTTTAAAGTATCCAACGTTGGCTGCAAAGTAGTCGAACACATATAATCAAACTGTCCTCTCTGTGCGCTCGTGTCTGTGTAAGTTGTCCGCACTGCAAAGGCAAGAACGACACACACACATAGAAGGGCAGCAGGTATGAAATACCATCTTTTTTTCATGCCTGCAGCGCCTCCTCTTTCAGGACGCCATCATTCATTTTATAAAATTTGGCACATAAACTGGTTAAATCCTCCTGATTATGGCTTGCCAAAATAACTGTGGCACCGCGGTCGTTTTCTTCTCGGATAATTTTGCGTACCAGTGCTACACCATCTTCATCCAGCGCGTTGGTTGGCTCATCCAGCAGCAGTAGTTTCGGCTGCTCCATGACCGCCTGTGCAATACCAAGCCGCTGTTTCATTCCCAGTGAATATTTCCGATAAGCACGCTTATCCATTGGGTCAAGCCCCACGCGGGCTATCACATCTCGTATTTCCCCATCTGTAAGTTTACCGCGAATAGAAGCAAGTGCCTTTAAATTTTCAAATCCTGTGTAATGCGGCCAAAATCCCACATTTTCAATAATTAAACCCATCTCATCAGGAAACGGAATTTCTTTCCCAACCTCTTTGCCAAATACTGAAACCGACCCGCTGGTTGGCATAATCAGTCCAGAAATTGCGCGCATCAACATAGATTTGCCGGAACCGTTGTGCCCATACAGTCCATAGATGCCGCCCGCTTCCAACTGCAGATTGACATTCTTTAGAATTTCGCGTTTCTTTATAATTTTTGTATAATCATGCATATCGACTGCTAACATTCAGTTTTCCTCCTTGATGAAATCAATCAAATCTGCTTTTTGCAGGTAAAATGCTGTCCCCACATATAGTACAACAATATATATTAAATCTACCGCAATACTTTTCCAAACCTGAAATCCAGCGGCACCCGCGAAAAATACAGCCAGCGTTTCCGGCAAAACTGCAGCGTCTGCGTGCCAAAGCAGCATCTGCCCCGCCGTCGGAAGCAGTGGGAAAAGCCAACCTGTTACATTGGCATTTTGATACAGCAGAACACCTACCATAATTGCCAGCGCATAACAGCAAAGTGTAACGATATACGATTGTGTAATGCCCATTTTTATAGAAAGCAGATTTTGTGCAAAAGACAGCGTAAAAATTCCAAGCACCTGCAATGCAAAAAGCTGAATATACAGTAGTGCCGGTCCGCGCAGTGCAAATCCAAACCCCGCACCAAACGCAAAGGCCGCCGCAAAAAGTAATCCCCACGAAACAAAAATCTGCAAAAACAGTTGGGTTGTCTTTTGCAGCAGCCACTTCTGTTTACTGCCAATGCGCGTAAACACATACACATACTGCACCTCAAAGTCTTTTTGGAAAAGCGGTGCAAATACATACAAAAACAAAATCCACGGAATGTTATAAAAGAAAATGCTCAGGATAACCGAAGTATCTGTGGTATCTGCCCGCACACCACCAAACACCTGCAAAAAATAGGTATCCATATGCTTATCCAGTGGCATGCTCCCCTGTTGATGCAGAAGCAGAAAAAAGGCCAGAATCGCAAGGATGCAATACAATAGACGGCTCAGCAGCTTTTTTCGCTTCATTCCAGCACATCCTTTTTTACACGACACTTTAGATATATTAAAAAGCTACTGATTAGCAGCAGGACAATCACATAAACCGGCCAAAGGACATACGAAGTGCCCGTTAAGAATTGTACTAAGGAAGAAAATGATAACACCTTTCCCTGCAAATGCGTCATTCCGATAAGATAGTCCACCAAAAGCCAAAGCAAAATACCAGGCAGCGTGAGTACCAAGAATCGATTTTTATGCCAAAATAGCGAAATAGAAAAAGAAAGGACAGCAAAGGCACCGCCGACCATGGCGGGATTCAGACAACAAAGCAGGTTAAATAAAATCGGGTGGTTCATTTGCAGCGGCCAAAGAAACTTCGGCACATCAATCCAGTATCCCCAATTGTCTACAATTGGCGTTATATAAGGATTCTGCAGCGGGGCACCCGCACATAAAATCAACAATATAATTTGTTCAAATACATATGGAATCAAAATAACAAAGAACGCACCAATGAAGGTAACCAACGCTCCGGATACAAGGTATTCTTTTTGCGGTGCTCGAGATAAAATGCTTTTGACAGTTCCGGTTTTCAGGCCATCGTAGTAACTGGCACCATAGCCCAGCGCCGCCACAAAGGGGATAAATAAAAGCCCTATCATGCCAAGAAACGTAACATAATCCCATGTGTTTCCTGTGTTTGGCTCAATCTTAATTGCGTTTCCATACCACAAATACCACGCCGGACGCATCAACACTTGATCTTGGTTTTTGAAAGAAAATATGACCTGCAAAATAAAGACAGTCGTTATACCGCACATAAGCAGCATCGCAAAATAGAACGACTTCCCCCGCAGCATATTGTGAAACTGTAATTTTAATATTTTCCTCACATAAAATTCCTCCTTAAAAAACAAGGAAGTAAGAGGAATGAAAATTCCCTTTACTTCGACTCGAAATATGGATTTAATTATCCAAAGTTGACACGACCTGTTGCATAAATAAAATATGCCTTGGGGTCTACAGCTTTTCCACGAAGATTTACTGTTGCTCCATGTGATTGCTTACTAAAATAACTCAAAGTGGAACCGGTTCCACCACTGTTCTTAGGGAGTTTTGTAACGTAACCTATTGAGGAACCATTACTCGCTGCTGCCCAAAGATAAGCTTGGCCTTCTTGAATATTGTCAACCCAAACGCTGTATGTTCCAGCATTATTCCCCGAAATTTGCCCGCTTGTAATATGTGTTTCCGCAGAAAGTGGATACAAATTTCTGGACCAATAATTTGTTGAACTTGCAAACGCCGGAGCCGCCATACTCGCCATAAGGGCTACTGCCCCAATAGTTGCTGCAATGCCGGACACCTTTGATTTCTTTCCATTCATTATGTATCGCTCCTTTTCACATCATGGTTTTATTTTCGAACACGTAAATAATATTTAAAGCCACCTATCTTTTTTCGGCCGTTGAAAAACACAGGCAGTTTACAAGCGAAGCTCACTTCTTCTACTTTTCTGACTTATGCTTTAGCGCTTTAGGACGCTTGGGCTGGTACAAAATCCAACAAACGCAATGAGCACTACTGTTTGTAGAACGAATAACCAAATCTGCAAACTTTTCTTTCATTGCTGCTTTGCTTACGTTTTCCTTTTCCATTTTGAAACCTCCTGATGAAATAATTTTGCGGCTATCATGAGAATAACCGTCAATAGAATTGCAGTAAGTATATCGAATGATTTGTCCCTCTCGTGGAAGCCAAAGTAAAGCGCTAAAAAACTGCCGGATTCAATAGCAAATACAATGACCGACCTTGTATGCAATACCCGAATTTCCTCAGCATTCAACTCCAGATTGATATGCCGAATCGGAGCAAAAATGAAAATGTAGATACCGGAAAAGAGGAGGAAAGCTACCAGATACCATCCGGTGAGTCTTTGCAGCAGAGGTGCCAATAGATTTACCGCAGTCAAGCATAACATTTGAGAACTGATAAAACACGCAGTAGAGGAAGCTGAATGCACGCCACTTGTCATTTTACGAAGGATAAGAAAAGAAAGTAAAAAAATAATTGTATTTGCGGTACGGTGAAACGGAATGCTAATCAGCAGCGCTAATGTGAATGTGGTGACACCACCAATTAAAAGTGAAATGCCATATTGGTAGATTTCTTTTTCATCTTCTGTACGAAACGTTTTCGGCTCAAGTGCATCTGCAAGTTTTTTATACCATGCTTTCAGCTTCATTTTTTCATTCCTTTATTTTCCAACATTATATCACCAATTTCTTCATTTTCAAGCCATATTGTAATAACTGGTAGCTAAAATGTAATAACTGGTATATTTTTTATTGAATAATCTGCAAAAGACGCTAAAAATTCAAATCTGTTTTCATTACAAGATAGGAATAAATCCCCGTGATATTTGTCGACAACCATCTGCACATTCGTTAGCCCAACGCCATGGCGAAATTTATCTTTCTTTGTTGTTGCAATCTGATTATTATGGATTTTCACAAGTTGTTCTACGGGGTTTTTAACTGAAATAATAAATTGACCGCCCATACTGCCCATCTGGATAAAGATTTTCTTTTCCCCATGTAGCTTTCCACACACTTCTATCGCATTGTTCAAAGCATTTGCCAAAATTGTCACCACATCAATATCTTCCAGTGGCATCTGTGACAAATCACCGACCGCGTATTGAAAGGAAATTCCGCTTTTTACACCCACTAAATATTTTTCATTCAGAATTGCATCTATTGCTATATTGTTGGTATGCAGAGGCAAAATCTCGTGGTCTGCTTTCAGGGAAATAGAGTCCAAATACTGCACCGCTGCATGCACATCATTATGCTTTAAATATTCCTGTACACAAACCAAATGGTCACGAAAGTCATGGGATAGGCTGCGAATTGCCTGATGCGTTTCTGTAAGTGCCTGCACACCACGTTCTTCTTCCTCAACTTGCTGTTGAAGCAGCGTCTTATCCTGTTCCAACGCATGCCGGTAGGACAAACTTTGGATGATATAAAAGACAAGGCAAAGCAGTACAAACAGTGCCAGCTCGTTTAAAACATCCATCTGCGAAAATGATTTCTCTATTAAGTCGATGCGAACAAGGTTGACCATGACGAACAAGATTAGTCCCACAAACAAAATTAGCAGAATCCACTCTTTTTTCTCCAGTTGGCAGCTGCGCTGACCTTTTTTAACAGCAAAGCTAAACAGCAATACCGCTGCAATTGCAAATACTTTGGTAATAATTGCTACCGCTGTACTGCTTGAAATTGCCTCGATACTTGCACCTGTTATTGCCTGAAAAGCACAAATTCCAAAAATATCAAATGTTCCCAACAGTGGATTGGAAATTGGATCTATATTAAATAAGTGGACACCTGAAGTAACTATCAATTATAATTAAGTAGACACCCAAAAGGAGGCACTTACTCATGTCCACTGGTAAAACCGGAACCCGATATGACGAAGATTTCAAACGAACTCTCGTCAACCTTTATCAATCTGGCGGCAAATCACAAGCAGCACTCTGTAAAGAGTATGGCGTTTCTATCACCGCACTTGGCCGTTGGATTAAACAATACTCAATCGTCGAAACGGATGATGGCGAAATACTAACTGCTAAGCAGGTCAAAGACCTCCAAAAGCGTAATGCTCAGCTTGAGGAGGAACTCCTTATACTAAAAAAAGCGATTGCCATCTTCACGCCACACTCAAACAACGATTAGAAGCTATTCATAAGCTCCGTTTCCAACACAATATCAAGCTCCTTTGTAAGGTTCTTGGCGTTAATCGAAGTACTTACTATAAGCATTACAACACCGAACCGGCTGATCGTACAAAAGACAATCAAACGATTGCAAAGCTTATTCTTAAAATCTATGCAGATTATAACAAACGTCTTGGAGCTTACAAGATTACCTATGTTCTCCAGCGTGATTATGGCATTAACATCAGTGTCGGACGAGTGTACCGACTGATGAGGACTCTAAAACTTCCACGGATGTCCACCGAAAAACCTTATAAAAATTATAAGCATCGGGACAACGGCGAGTGTACCAACCACCTTCACCAGGAGTTCAATCAGCAAACTCCAAACATTGTCTGGGCAAGTGATTTCACATACATCAAAGTTGCCGGCAAATGGTATTATCTTTGTATTGTAATGGATTTATTTTCTCGCAAAGTCATCTCCTGGAACATATCAGGCAAGCCAGATGTCGACCTCGTCATGACTGCGTTCAAAAAAGCTTATGATAGAAGAAACTGCCCTTCTGGACTTATGTTTCATTCTGATCGAGGATCTCAGTATACTGCTTTTTCATTTCGACAGCTTCTAGATTCTCTTAATGTTGTGCAATCATTTTCCAAAAAGGGCTATCCTTTTGATAATGCTTGCTGTGAAAGTTTCTTCAAATATCTAAAAAAAGAAGAAACCAACAGGAAAGCTTATCACTCCCTACAGGAATTACAGTTGTCCATATTCCAATATATTGAAGGATACTATAACTCAAGAAGGCCTCATGGCTCTCTTCGAATGCTAACACCTAACGAGAAAGAAGAACTGTTCTGGAATCAGGCTTAATTCCTGTTTCCAGTATGTTTTCCCTAATTATTGTGTCTACTTACTTGACTATAGTTCAAATCAAACCAACAAATATTTTTTTTAAAACTGAACTGTCATAGCAAAAGACTTCCAAAGCAATGGTTACTCCGTACACAATCAACATTTTGGGAAAGATTGAATTTACATTATACATATACATAACATAAGAAATCACTGTCAATGTCAGCGGTATTCCAATCTACACAGCCCATTCCCTTTTTATTTTAATTTTCATCTGCGTGTTGAAAAACAGTACCATCCAAATTCCCTCCAAAAGAGACGGAATCTGGTCACACAAAAATGTTTGTAACATTAATATCACCCATTCTTTATTAGAAATTGATTGTAGGCGAGTTTTGTGTTCTGTGACAGTCTGCGGCTGATTGGCACCTGATCACCATTTCGCATTAAAAATGCTTCCTGCTGCAGACATTCCACTTTTTTCAGGTTCACCAGAAAACTTTTGTGGCACTGAAAGAAATTATTGCCTCGCAGCAGCTCCGCGTATTCTTCAAGTTTGCCGTAGCATTGATCTGGAAATCTTTTTTTTCCCTCTGATTCAAAATGCAACTCTACAATTCGCTTATTGCTTTCAAAATACAGAATTTCTTTTAGCGGAACCTCTACTGCTTTTTTGCCGTAACGTATCGGAACCGTATCCGATTGCAAATAAAGTTGGCTGATTGCGGCATCCAGACTCTCTGCAAAATATTCATCCAACTGCGACTTCAAAATGTACCGAATCGCACTTTGATAACCCAGTGATGCATACTGCACGAAGCTGGAAATGAAAATAATCATTGTATCTGGGCTGGCCGCTTTGACCTTCATAGCCACCTGCATTCCGTCCATACCAGTAAGCTGCACATCCAGCAGGATCATGCCATATATTGTTTCACTTGCAAGCAGTTCTTCGCCACTTGCAAAGACATCAAGTATGTAAGGAATGCCGTGCTCTGCCATATATGCTTTCGTTGCTTCCTGTAATCGTTCCTGATAAGCTCGCTCATCATCACAAATCGCGAATCGCAGAGTCTCTTCTTTTTCCAATTCCTATTCACCTCATGTTAAATTTTAACATAAATTGCACGGTGAATTCAAATAAAAAAGCATACGCAAAGTAATTTAGGAAGTTGAATTGTCCTTTTACAGCAAAAAATATTTTGATTGCAACTCTAAGATTTGATGAACCCCATTCATCAAATTTTTAATATCCTGCCCATTCACTTCACTATATGTATTGGCTATATGTGCAAGCTGATTAACGTTGACACCCAGCTTACGAATTTCATAAAGAATTTGCCGTAACAGACCATAATTCTTCTTGATGATGAAGCCATCTATAGACATTTTGCGAATATAGGCTTCCCGATTTTGGATACCTACAATCCCCATATTCCTTTTCACAAGCTGTAATTCTTCGTCTGTAAACCTTACGAGAAATGCTCGGTTTTTCGTTTTATTCTCAGCCATCATTTTCTCCTTTTTGGTTTATTTGTATCTAAGGCAACACCGCACAATGGCATACAAAAATCCACGCCATCTGCCCATAATGGCAAACAGCGTGGACGATTTTCAATTTCTCTTTGCGCGGGCAGTCTGCTTATGCAGACTTCGGTATCCTGCTTTTCAATATCGCAGGAGTTGTTCTTTTTGACAGCATCCTCTCGTTTGTCAGCACCAAGGTTGCCGCTGTCACCATACACCACGGTTCCTTCTCCAGTAAGCAGTTTTGGCGTCGCGGTAACGTCATGGACGTTGTCGCCAGTTCATCGCTTAGTGCCGACAAACTCATTTGTTTATTCATAACTGTAATTTACCACTTCACCGCATTTACTGCACACTTTTTTGTGCGGTGTTGCCTTATAGAATTATTTTCAAAGCACTATACAATCCGCACGTGGTTCTCTTTCATCCACCAATGAATCTGCAAAAGATAAGCGAAAATCTGCGGCACTCGCATGAGCTGACCGTACCATGGCTCTTTCAAATCGTCCGGATGCTCTGCTAACTCGCGCAGCCGGTCGAAGTCCAGCATATCCTTTAGAGGACTCCCCTCCTCCATTGCCTGCAAAAACAGCGCCATCACACGGTCAAAGTATGCTGGGCTAAACGTGCGCGGATACGGGCTCTTTTTCCGCCAAGCAATCCGTTCTGGCAAAATATCGCTGAACGCTTCGCGCAGAATACCCTTTTCCCTGCCATGCAGACTTTTTAATTCCCACGGCAGGTTGTAGGCGTACTCTACCAGACGATGGTCACAGAACGGCACACGCATTTCAACACCACTGTACATAGACATCCGATCTTTGCGGGTCAGCAGCGTCTGCATAAACCAATCGGTATTGAGCCGAAACATTTCCCGCATCCGCGCTTCCTTCTTGCCTTCGCCCGGAAGCTTTTCGGTATCTGCCAGTGTTTTTAGGTACTCTGCACGTACATACTCTGCACTGTCGCCTTTCAGCACATCCGGCTGCAGAATACTTCGGCGCAGGTCTACGGAACGTGACCATGGGAATGTATCCTCAAATAGGATTTCTTCCCGATGATACCAAGGATATCCACCGAAAATTTCATCTGCACATTCCCCTGAAAGTCCTACGGTATAATCCGGTTTGATTGCGCGGCAGAACAACAGCAGTGAAGAATCAATATCTGCCATACCCGGATAGTCCCGCGCACGCACCGCATCCAACAAGGCATCTGCCTGCGCTGCATTATCCAGCACTATATTTCGGTGATTGGAACCGATAGCATCCACCATTTCCCCAATAAATTCACTATCCGGTGCAGGCTGAAACAAATTGCGCTGGAAATACTTGGCGTTATCAATATAATCTACAGAATACGTTGTCAACTGCCGACCTTGCTCATGGTACTCCCTCGCTGCCACTGCTGAGATAATGGAGCTATCCAATCCACCCGAAAGCAGTGTGCACAACGGTACATCTGAAACCAGCTGACGGCGGATACTGTCGGTCAGTAAACTGCGTACATGCTCAACTGTTGTATTTTCATCTTCCGTATGTTCCTGTGCTGTCAGCTTCCACCAACGGTGCACCTTAACACCCACTGCTGGCTGATAAGAAAGGCTGTACCCTGGTGCCAGCTCTCTCATACCGCGGTAAACCGCATGCCCTGGTATCGCACCGGGACCCAGCAGGAATATCTGATTCAGTCCCTCTGCATCCACATCCGGAGCCACAAGCGGATTCGCAAGCAGTGCTTTGATTTCTGAGCCGAAAATTAACCCATCCGGATATTCATAATAATAGAAAGGCTTTACACCCATCCTGTCGCGCGCCGCAAACAGCCTGCGGCTGTTTTTTTCCCATACAGCAAAGGCAAAAATCCCGTTCAGATCTTCTAAACAGGCATCACCCCACATCACATAGGCGTTCAAGAGTACTTCTGTATCGCTGTGAGAATGGAATTCACAGCCGATCTTTTCCAAGCGTCGGCGCAGATCATCTGTGTTGTACAGTTCGCCATTGTAAACCAAAACATAAATCTCTTCTCCGGTCTCTGCGATCATTGGCTGACGGCCGTTTTCCGGGTCAACTACCGCCAGCCGACGGTGCAGCAAACTTGCATTTGCTTCCACATATTGCCCGTGATCATCCGGCCCACGGCGCTCCAGTGTTTTGGACATAGCATCCAACACGGTCTGCTGGTCTGGCAGATACCGCTGTGTATCAATCCATCCGGCAATTCCACACATATTCGTAAAACCCCTTTCAGCATCATGGTTCTTTGACAGAATATGCGCAAAGGATTCTGCATGTGCATTGATGCCGACTTAGAAAAATGGCCGAAGCAGGTGATTTTCAACCGCTTCGGCCTCAATGTCATTGTTTCTGCTGTGAACAGGCGTACTGTTGTTTCACCTGCTGAATCTGCTGTTGTGGTGCCTGCTGGGATGTGTACCAACCCTTTTCAGTCATCTTTTTGTACAAATCACCCTGCAGTGTCAGAGAATCCTGCAATGCTTTTGTAAAAGCCTGATTCACATTCTGTGTGCCAGACTCGATGCTGCCGTGCAGATACAAATCACACGCGTTCTTTTCTGCTAAAAGCAGATCTTCCATTGTGTTTTTGTCATCCATTTTCGGTTCCTCCTTTACACCAAATCGAAAAACTGCTGAAAAATCTGCTGATGCTTGTTGGACATCTGCTTTACACACTGTTTCAGCTGCATGTCTGTCATGGCGGAAGCTGCATTTTCGCACTGCTTCTGCAAAAACTGTTCGTGGCTAAGTGCGTCTTCAATATAGGACAATTCTTTTGGACTCATAAAAAACACCTCCGCAGAATAGTCTGCACAGAGGTGTTAAAAATATGCACATCATTGCTTCACGGCGCTCACTGTATTGTGAAAACTTTAGTGCAAGGGCAACACAAGATTCACAATTAAGCCAATAACACCGACTGCAGCAGCAGCAAGTTCCAGAAGCAGCAATGGACGAATCACGGTAACCTTTTCCGCTTCTTTGGTACGCAAGTCCACAGGCACAAGGTACTCGTCCAGAACCACCGCGTCATCCTCTTTCATATGGCGTTCGCCCAAATTGATTTTTTTACCGTTTTCGGGCTGGAGTTCCACATAAAAACGTAAAAATTTGGAATATTTTTTGGTTCCGACAGCGGGCAGCGCCTGAATCGCTTTGAGAGCGGTATGCGGAATGCGGTGTTCTTTGGGAATCAGCCCGCAGCTGACGCCAATCAAATCCGTTCCCTCCCTGCGCAGAATCGGGGATGCTAAATGAAAAATGCCGAGTGTCAGCATTGCCGCACCCAGAACATAAAACAGCAGATACAGGTACCAATACGCCCGTCCCATACTCATTGCTGTAAATGCAGGCGCTAAAAACACCACCGCCAAAATCAGGTTCAGTACTGGCATTAGACGGCTTTCATAAATTGCAGATTGTGTGTTCTGCCAGCTTTCCTCGCTGTACTCCGGTTCTTCATAGAGGTCGAGAATTTCGAGTTTTTTCTCCAATGTTCTGTTCCTTTCCCGCACAAAAATAGCTTCCGCTGAAATCATAGCACAAAAAATTCCTGCCGTCAAAAATTCCTGTGTTTGTGTACAATTTCTGAATTTTTGCAAAACGGACTTTTTATTGTTGACAGTCTGTGCTATTCTTATGAAAAAGGAGGTAATGACAAATGAATCTCAGTGAAGACCTGAAAAAAGTTGTTTTGGCGGGCATTGGTGCCGCCGCGGTTACCTTTGAAAAAAGCAAGGATATTGTGGACTCTCTGGTGGAACGGGGCGAACTTACTGTTGCACAGGGTAAGGTAATTAATGAAGAATTGAAACGCAAAGCAGCAGAAAAGGAAGACGCAGACACCGCTGCAAAAACATCGGGCAGCAGCATTTTGGATGAAATTGAAAATCTGACCCCGGAGCAGCGTGCCGCTTTGAAAGCCAAACTGGAACATCTAGACGCTAACCAATGAAAGACTCCTCCCCTGCCGGCAGTTCTTCCCGTCTGCGGGAACTGCTCGGCGTTCTGCGCAGGCATGATGTTCTGCATGGCCTGACACCTGCTTCCCTGCGCAGTATTCTGGAAGAACTTGGCCCCACTTATGTTAAACTCGGGCAGGTCATGTCTATGCGAAGTGACATTCTTCCGCGTGAATACTGCAAAGAACTGGAAAAGCTGCGGGCAACGGTACAACCGGTTCCTTTTCATGAAATCGAAGAAATGATTCGACAGGAATACGGCAGCTCTGTTTCTCAGACTTTTTCGGAAATTGATGAAACGCCGCTCGGTTCCGCTTCGATTGCACAGGTTTACCGCGCCGTTTTAAAGGAAGATGGTCAGAAAGTAGTTGTGAAGGTGCAGCGCCCCGGCATTCACGACACCATGCAACAGGATGTAAAACTAATGCACAAGGCCGTGCGTCTGCTAAACCACATGAGTGCCGCCGCACACGCTCCGCTTGACTTCAATGCTGTTATAGATGAAATGTGGACTGTGGCGCAGCAGGAAATGAACTTTTTGCAGGAAGCAGAACACATGCAGGAATTCGTCCGGCTGAATCAGGACATTGCCTACGTAACCTGCCCGAAAGTCAACCGCCACCTGACAACAGAACGTATCTTGGTAATGGAATGTATTGACGGCATTCCGATAGATGACACCAAGCGGCTGACAGAACTTGGCTACGATATGGATGAAATCGGCACCAAACTGGTAGAAAATTTTTCCAAGCAGGTTTTGGACGATGCCTTTTTTCATGCCGACCCCCACCCTGGCAACATCCGGATCAGCGGCGGAAAAATCGTTTTTCTGGACTTCGGCATGGTCGGACGCATCTCCCGCCACGACCAGCAACTGTTCCGAAGCATGTTTCAGGCGGTTGCCGAACATGATGTTCACATGCTGGAGGAAGGGCTGCTGACCATCGGTACTGCACACCGGCACATTGACCATTCCCGGCTTTATGACGCACTGGATGAGCTGCTGCGCAAATACGGTGACGCCAGTCTTTCTGAACTTGATCTTGGAAAGATGCTGCAGGAGATTTTGCAGCTTGCCACTTCCTTTGACATCTCTATTCCCTCCAGCGTTACCATGCTGGCACGCGGCATTTTAACGCTGGAAGGTGTCATTGCAAAGTGCTGTCCCAACGTCAGCCTCGTAGATATTATTAAGACCCACCTTGCAGGAGAATTCACCGAACAGTTGGACATTAAAAAAGAGCTGCTGCATACCGGAAAAGCATTGTATGGCAGCCTGCGCAGCGGCATCCGCCTGCCGGCGTACCTTGCAAGTGCACTCAAGACCTATTCAAAAGGCCACACAAAACTGAATTTGGAAATTGTCGGTTCAGAAGAGCCACTGGAAAAATTGGACGGCATGGTCAACAAACTTGTGGTCTGTATCATTGCGGCTTCCCTGCTGCTTGGCTCAAGTATTATCTGCAGCACCAACATGAAGCCGCAGGTACTGGGTTTACCTGTACTTGGTTTGGCAGGATTTTTCATTGCATTCATTTTGTGTCTTATTCTGGTGATTTCGATTTACCGCAAAACAAAACGATAAAGGCCATCCGCTTTCGGATGGCCTTTTCTTATGCAGCAGCGCCGTTTATTCATGTGTGTAATTCAGTATGATTTCCGTTTTTTCCGGTTTGAGCCGCCGCAGTACGACCCCGGCACTTTTCAGCATTCGTTTACTGGCAAGCGTTGCCGGCTCGTTTGCGTACTTGTCTGAAAGATAGACCACTTCCTGAATGCCTGACTGAATAATTGCCTTTGCGCACTCGTTGCAGGGAAACAAGTCCACATATATGGAGGCTCCCGCAAGGGACTTGCCGCCGGAATTGAGAATTGCGTTCAATTCCGCATGCACCACAAAGGGATATTTCGTCTGGGCCGCTTCCCCTTCCCGTTCCCATGGGTATTCGTCATCGGAACATCCCACAGGCAGGCCATTGTAGCCTGTGGAAAGAATAATGTGCTGCTGATTCACAATGCAGGCGCCCACCTGTGTATGCGGGTCTTTGCTGCGCATTGCTGCCAACAGCGCAACCCCCATAAAATATTCATCCCATGAAATATAATCCTGCTTTTTCAAGAAAACCACTCCGTTCTTACAGTATATACAAATTTATTATAGCAGAAAGCTGCCCAAAGGAAAAGCAAAAGCTTGCGCAATACGCAAAAATACCGTCAATCAGGGAAACTGAATTGGCGGCAGTTTTTTTATGCATTCACTTTATCAAGAGCCTGATTAATATCCGCTAAAATATCATCCGGATTTTCAATGCCAACAGACATCCGAATCATATCTGCTCCAATGCCGGCTTCCGCCAGCTGCTCATCAGTCAGCTGGCGGTGTGTGGTGCTGGCAGGATGCAGCACACTGGTACGCAGGTCAGCCACATGAATCACCATAGAGGCAAGCTGCAAAGACTCCATAAACTTTGCAGCAGCAGCGCGGCCGCCCTTTACGCCAAAGGAAATAACGCCGCAGGAACCGTGCGGCAGATACTTCTGGGCCAGTTTGTAATACGGGCTGCTCTTAAGCCCCGGATAGTTGACCCAGCTGACACGTGCATCCTGCTCCAGGAATTCTGCAACTTTCTGTGCATTGGAGCAGTGACGCTCCATGCGCAGTGCCAGCGTTTCCAAACCGAGATTCAGCAGAAACGCATTTTCCGGTGCAGGCTGACAGCCAATATCGCGCAGCAGATGTACGCGGGCTTTTGTAATATAGGCGGCTTTGCCGAAACGTTCTGTGTAAACCATACCATGGTAGGATTCATCCGGCTCAGTCAGCATGGGGAATTTGCCGTTTGTCCAATTAAAATTGCCGCTGTCCACAATGGCACCGCCAATTTGTACAGCGTGACCATCCATATATTTGGTGGTAGAGTGTACAACAACATCAGCCCCAAATTGGAATGGTTTACAGTTGATTGGCGTTGGAAACGTATTGTCCACAATCAGCGGCACACCATGTGCGTGGGCAACCTTTGCATAGAGTTCAATGTCCGTAACCACCAATGCCGGGTTCGCAAGTGTTTCGCAGTAAACAACGCGGGTGTTCGGCTTCATGGCAGCTTCCAGCTGCTCCTCTGTAACATCCGGCGGAACAAACGTAAAGTCAATGCCCATGTCCCGCATGGTTTTATTAAAGAGGTTAAAAGCACCGCCGTAAATCGCGCTGCAGCTGACAACATGGTCGCCTGCCTTGCAAATGTTCAGCACTGCAAGAAAAATTGCCGCCATGCCAGATGAGGTGGCAACACAGCCAACGCCGCCCTCCAGCGCTGCAATCTTCTTCTCCACTGCGTCTACGGTTGGATTCGCAATACGGGAATAAAAATAGCCGTCGTCCTCCAAATTAAACAGGCGGCCCATTTCCTCCGCACTGTTGTAGCGAAATGTAGTACTCTGCACGATAGGCAGTACACGGGGTTCGCCGCTTTTCGGCGAATACCCGGCATGGATACACAGCGTATCCGGCCGATAAGAATGATCCATTTTATACACTTCCTTATTCTTATACAAATCCATTTCTGGATTGCAATCAATGCATGGCTTTTGCTCTAAGCAAACAAGCCCTTGATCCACCCGGCGATCGCGTCGCTTGCAAAAACGACTACTGCAACCACCACAATAAACAGTACCACCGAAAAAGCACGCCAGAAAATTCGCTTTCTGCGGGGCATCACCTCAAAGGTTTCCCCCTTAACGCGGTAAGTCTGCGGCTTCTGCTCCTCTGGCGGCTGCGCATCCGGCGCGGCCTCTGTGTTTGGCTCCGGGAAAACGACTTTGCGCACGTTTTCTGCCTCTTCATATCGACAGCATGGCACATAAAAATTGTAGACTCTGCGGCTTGCTTCTCCAGCGGAAACCGCCGCACGCTTCTCATAAGGAATACCGCCGTCCTGCAGCAGTCCCTCCATCATATCCGCCTTGGCTTCGTCCGCTGTGGCAAGGCGAGCCGGGTTCTCTGCCTTTGGCTCTGTCAGTTTACGATTGCCACAAACCGGACATTCACTTTCGCAAAGCACATGGCATTTGGAACAGTACAGCATAACATTCCCCCATTTTTGCTTTCCCGCACATCTTAAGCATTTTCTATAATTATACGATACTTTACAGCGCTTCACAAGGGTAAAGAACGAATTTTCGGATACAGCAGTTCGGTGCAAAAGTATATTCAGTGTGTTTAATTCCATATATTGACATAATTAGTTCTGCGAAGTATACTGAATATTAATCAAATTTGCTGATTTGGAGGTTACCATGAATTTAAGAAAGCATTTGGTTATCTTCTGTCTGGCCGTTTTCGTGCCGCTCGCTGCAGGATGCAGTGCACAAAGCGCTTCTTCTGCTGGAGGTAGAACTTCTGTCAAAAACGAAGTTTCGTCCGACCCAACTTCCAGTGCGGTTTCTACCGTACAATCATCTACAACCAACTCGGCTGTTTCTGCAGTTGCTGGAAGTGTACAGTCAGCCGCACCCGGGAACGACAAGCAGCAGAAAGCTGCCCTTACACAGGTTATCACGGCGCTGTTTAATGGACCGAATCCTGCCTACCTCACCAATGGTACGGTACTGGGCGCAGGTGTTTCAAAAGCGACACCAAGCACTGCCAGCACACCGCAGACTGCTTTACAAACTTTCTTTACACAGGACGCCTATGACACTTTCCATGCAAACTACCTTTCGCTGTACCACGGTTTTGCACAGGATTCCGGGCAAACCATGCAGGCAAAAAACAGCGAAATCAAAATACAGAAAACGGACAGCGGCTATTCCTTTACCGCACCAGTTTCTTACGGCAAAGCGGGCAAACAGAAACAGGCTGCTGTAACCGGAACTGCACAGTTTAATACAGCTGGTCTGCTTTGTTTCTTCACCGTTACGAATGACAGCGGTCTGATAAAAGCTCTGCAAACAAATTCATAGTATAAAAACGGCGTTTCCCATGGTATTCATGTACCATAGAAAAGCGCCGTTTTTATTACTCGTTACTCCGTAAAAGGATGCAGCAACGTCTGGTAAGCCGCCTCATTTGCCGCCAGCATGCCGCTCTGCAGTGCCCCCTGCATCCAGCCGGGCTGGGTAGAAATATCTGCGCCTGCAAACAGCACCCGCCCATCATACTCTGGCTGGGCCGCGGCAGAAGAAAGGCTGACTTTCTGTCCGGGGCTGTAACAGGCAAATGCGCCATAAAAGCCCGCCGCATCCGACCAAAGCAGCGTTTTGCTTTGCAGGACAATGTCATCCAATTCCTTATCCGACAAGCCACAGGTCGCTTCAACCTGCCGTTTGATTAGTTCCAGCCGCTGCGAAGATTCTATACTTCCAAGTGTAACTGCATCCTGCCCCAAACTGGAAGCTGCTGTCAGCACGGCCGTGTTCAGCTGCACATTCTCCGCATAAGCAGGGTAAGCCGGGAACACAATTTCCTGTATTGGCAAATCCGTTACGGAACGTCCGCCAAAAATACCTCTTTCTTTCCAAAATGGTTTGCTGCAAAGGAACAGTGTCCGCTGTGCGGTCATATACCGCAGTTCCCGAATCGCCTGCATTTTTTCCGGACTAAAAGCCGGATTCAACTTAACACCTCGCAGTGCGCAAAATGGCACCGTGCAAATCACACAGTCAAACTCCTCTTCCGTAGTTTCTTCCGTTCCCTCCTGCCGGCAAATCAAGCGCACCGTTTTCGGCTTGCTGCCGTCAATTTGAGTAACGGACACACCCTGCTGAAAACGCACGCTGCCTACTACATCAATCCCCAATTTGCGATACTCAGGCGGTGTCTGGGACAGCAGCGACTGATAAAATGCATCTGCCAGCTTGCTGGAGCCACCCTCAATTTGATACATACAGGCATCCGCTTCAATATACTTTCGGCTCCAATCGTAGCTGCAGTCGTTTAGTGCTGCATTGCGCAGTGACAAAACAGAAAGCAGTTCTGTTCCACCGTTGCTCATGCGGTTCTTTTCTAAAATCTGGCGAACCGTCATTCCATAATACTGCCGGATGGTATCGCAGTACTGCCGCTTAATCTGCAGAATCTCCCGGCGCTCTTCCGGCAGTATGCGCAGCAGGTCGTGCCGGATATAGACATCCAGCCAGTTTTCCCACGGCAAATTTTTTTCACAGGCAGTCAGCTGATACTGCGGGTAAATCCAAGTTTTTACGCCCAATCCGAGAGGATCATTGCGCACCCGAATGCCGCGGTCATAAATATCGCCGCGCACAGCAGAAAAACAGGGACGTGTGCGCAGGTGAAATAAGTCTATATAATGCCACACAGTCTGGTGCGCTATTGGCACCGCAGAAGCACCAAGTTCCCCGTAAAGGTTTTGACCTTCATCAAAATAATAAGTGTAAACCCGCCCACCAATACGCTCCCGCTGCTTCTCAAAAATCGTAATGTCAAATCCCAGTTTTCTCAGTTCAAATGCGGCAGAAAGGCCGGCAAGGCCGGCGCCAACTACGGCAATCCTTTTCCCTTTACACAATGGAGGCACCGATATTTTCGTAATTTGGGTTGGGGGATTCAGCAAATTTACAATATTCCAAAAATCCTCCGGATGCCCCCCCTCTGTAAGTGCCTGCTGCAGCAGCTGATAACGCTCTGAACTGGTTGGATTCGGCTGTGCCTCCACTACTGGAATCTCCGCCAATGTACACACCCTCTCCTCTATTCGATGTAAAAGATCCTGTATCATAAGCATATCGGCAGACAGGCATTGGTATGCCTGCCAAATTTTCTAACCGCAGGTTTTATTTGCAGGGGTACAGGCATAAAAAAGGCGGCAGAGTTGTTGCCATTCTGCCGCCCAATATAAGAATACAATTTAGTTTTTGGTAGAGGCGTCAAAAGAATCAGCTGCATCTGCCTGCCCTCCAGCGCAGTTTCTACTGCCTTGGGCAGCAGCGAAAAAACTGCCACCGCAGAAGAAAGCTTCTTTTCAGAATCATCCTACCGAGTAGGTGTAAAGTAAATATGCTTTACGTTCAGCAAGTGACTGATATGTTGCTGATAAAGCTGCAAAAACTTATAAATCGATTTTCTTTATCACTCTGGAATGCTTTCAAGCATTCCTGCCAACTGATAAAATTTTGTCTGCAGGAATTGCTTGTTCTTTTGCTGTCCGACTACATTGATATGGTCCGTCTTCTGAATTTTCTCGATGTAATTCCAGGTTCCCTTTTGCGTATTGGGCTTAAACTGATAACTTCCGTCCAACGCAGTACCATAATTTTCATTGAAAGAATCACTGGAACCGCTATGCGGGTGTATTGCGGAACGAACGCTCACAATGCCGTCATTTTCCCACCATGTATGATCGATTGTGACATGCCCATAGGCATAGTTCACATAGCGCCCCATATACAGTGAACTATGCAAAAGGATTGGATTCATATTCGCATAAGGAACCTGATAATGCGGAAAAGTCAGAGAACGATATGTATCAGTGCAAGCAATAGAAAAGTAATAAATGTCCTTTTGTGCTTTGGCATATGCGTTTAGTACCGCAGCACCGTCCGTATCCAAGTCATAAGCGCTCAGATCCTTTGTCTTAGCCCATAACTTGCTTTTCATCACCTTTTCAAAATAAGAATGGTAGGATTCACCTGGTTCACGCTCTATCCCCCACTGGCCAAGCTTAAAATCCAAGCCCAGGTTCGTATCGTCAATATTCGCTCCCTGTACTGCGGCAAGCGCTGCAATAAACTGGTGTGTAAGCGGTTCTATCTTATATTTCTTATTATCAAATTGACTGCCGTCATGCGGTGTGGCGATAGTTGTCACGCTGTCAATCCAGTGCCGACATTTTCCAGAGAAAAGTGGGCTGATTGTATTCGCTTCTCCTGCAGCCCGTTCATCGGCATCACCGTTTTCAAGGAGCTGCGCAAGCATTCGAATTGTTTCGCCGCCCATACTGTGGCCTACTAAATGAATTTTTAAATGACTGTCCGTATCATTTAGCTGTGGAAGAACACCTGTAAAAGTGCTTCCGTATCTTGCGTGACCATACTTTCGGGAATGTGCCAATCCGTAGTCAACTGTTCCGCCAACAAGGTAGGCATACAGTTCACACGCTCTGTCCCAGTTGCTTGATACCGGCCCGATGGTTGGCGTATATACCGTGTACCCCTTTTCCGTCAGCAAATCACGCAAACTGTCAGTTCCGCCCCAATAATTTGAGTGCGCGATTTCCGTATTACCCCACCCAAACAGCCCGTGAACCAGCACAATCGGATCATGATTGCCTGCTTCGGTACTCAAAGTTCTTGTCCCTGAACTCTTCGTTATTGTAGACAAAACACAGCGTTTCGCCGCCTGCACAGGAACCGAAAGCGAAAAACACAAGCCAAACGCAAGTGTTAGCAGTAAACTGACAACTCGTTTCAAACTGCATTTTTTCATCACCCTAAAACCTCCTGATTCATTAATTAATACATAAGACAGCAAAAATGGCTATAGATAAGATTTTTTCAATCCTCTATAGCCAAGATCACATGCATGAAATGGAAAGCCGCTGTTTATTTACTAAGCGGCGCTTTGGGGTGCAGTACCGATTCTTTCAGCGGAACCGTCTGGTCACGCCCTAAGTACATATGGTAATACGGCGGATAAGAATTCAACATGGCGATTGCCATATGTTTCATTTGATCTTCGTTCAGATTTTGAATGGCTGGTACATCATCCACAGTCAAGCGGTCAGCGGCTGTCTTACCCGCAAATTTTTTCAGCCGTTCCACAATGTACCGAACATCATATTTTGAGGGATAAACCTCCAGTACATCCTTTTCCAGCCCGGTAAGCTGATAGACCGCCATCAATCCAGTACGCACAGACATTTCAACCGTAAAGACTACGTCTTCCGGCACTTCGACGTACTGACCAAGGAATCCAATGTTTGTGCATCCATCCGGCACATTTTTCGGGCGATCCGTTATTTTGCGCGGCATAAACTGACTGGTAACGTAAGGCATCATGCAAGTGGAGATGTAGGAATGCTGCAGCACTTCATCTTTAATGTCCAGCATGTTCAAATGATAGAGCAGCTCTGTCATAATTTCATTACCGGTACACTCACACATCGGCTTTTTTACATAGTTGCCTTCTTTTTCGCCGTAGCAGCCATATCCCCACATCACCTGCTCATCGTCTTTCTGGTTCAGGAAGAACGGATTATGATGCAGCTCAAAGGACATGTCCCAGTTGGAATCCAGTATCGTAATTGCGCCGCCGGTGCCAGCCTTGCTTCCTGTCATTTCTTCAATGCGCCTTACAAGTTCCGGGTATCCCTTAATGGTTGGCATAAAGGAAACCCATTTTGTTTTATCAATCTGGCCGACAAATTTTTCAGGATGCCCAAACTTCTCATTTTTCCTGGCAAGATTCTGCCAAAGGGTAAACGCACCCAAATCGTCGGTACTGCGGTTTGTCGGAGCTACTGTTTGGTTGTCACCAAAAGCACTGTTTGTAGTCATGGAACCATTGGTGACCAAAACAATATCTTTTTCATCCATCGAAATCGTACTCTCTTTTTCCCCCTGACGGACCAACAGTGCTTTTGCCGTGTTGCAAGCCGCGTCCATTTCAATATCATATGCCCAGCAGTTGTATGCCGTCTTAACACCCTTACTGCAAAGCCATGTCATAAGTGGTTTAATCATCGCGTCGTATTCACAATATTTCGTATGAATGATGCCTTCCAGGTATTCGTGGCGTACCTCCAGTGCGAAGCGCTGAAAATAGCGCTGACACTCCAATGCACTGTGGTATGTTTTAAAAGCCAAACAGCTATGGAAATTGATCCAGCAGCTGCTTTTGAAGAACGAATCGTCAAAAATATCGGACACTTTTTTGTCCTCAAGAGCAGACTCCGGCAGGCTTAAAAAGTGCTGCATATCTGCCATGTCCTTCTGGGAAAGGCGGTAATCGTGGACCTTGCTGTACCGTTCGCCGCGGTTCACCAGAACACGACACTCTGAGTGAATCGGCTCCTCACGGTTAAACTCCACGATATCATCCAGCACAGAACGGCCCTTGCTCTCAAGCGAAGGAACTTTACTGAACAAATACCACAGACATTCCATATAGGGTTCCATTTCACGCTCGCCGCGGCAAAGGTAACCGAATTCATTGCGCATGCCATCCATGCTTCCACCAACATCATTCCGTTTTTCAAGGATGGTTATGTTTTCACCAGGCATGCCTGCGTCATCAACTAGGAATGCTGCTGCCGCCAGGCCAGCCAAACCGCCGCCTACGATGTACGCTTTTCGTTCCTCGATTCCCTCCGGTTTTCTTGGCCTATACATCGTGGAATAAATATTCATACCGAACCATCTCCTTTTAATTTGTTCGTGTTTCATTTTGTTCTGAAATCAGTATAGTATGGAAGAAGGCAAATCAGAATTGACACATTGCCATTACTGTTAAGCAATATTTACAGATGGCACTGTGTGTAAAGCTCTGGTACAATAGTAAAATTCTGTTCATACCCTTGTTAAAAAGAATAGATACAATAAATATATTTTTGGGAAAGGAGAATTCTTCCATGCTAAAAAACGCCAAGGAGATGTTTGCAGAGTCATTAAAAAAGATGCTGCAGCAAAAGACTTTAGATCACATTACCGTAAAAGACATTGTCGAAGACTGCGGAGTTTCCCGTCAAGCATTTTATTATCATTTTTCAGACATCTATGATCTTGTTGAGTGGATTTTTATTGAGGAAAGTTCAGCGGCTCTGGCAAAGAACCGCGATATCGATACATGGAAGCAAGGTTACTGCCACGTGCTTCAGCGGATGCAGGAAAACAAAAACCTTGTCCTTAATTCGTACCGCTCCATAAGTCGGGAATACTTAGAAGCATTTATGTACCGTGTTCTGTATCAGGTCATCTATCCTGTTGTAGAGGAACAAGCGACTGGTTTAAATGTCGAAGCAAAGCATAAAAAGTTTATTGCACATTTTTACAGTCTCGCAGTCGTTTCCGTAGGAATTGACTGGGTTCGCACCGGCATGAAAGAAAAGCCCGAGGATATTGCCGACCAAGTTGCTACTCTCGTTCAGGGTGACTTTATAAAAGCGCTCAAAAAATATGCAAAATAAGGAGTCCATCCGGTTCACACGCATTTGTAGGCCCTGCCAATATGTTTAGAACGAATATCTACAGCAATCGGTAATGCGGTTTTTCTTCGCCAAAAATCCTCCAGCGGAGAAAATCATCTACTATAACCCCAACCAGACCAATCCCACACCACAGCAGCGACCATTTCAGGCAAATCTGTCCCAGCAGATTGAACGGCTGCTTTGAATAATCCCACACATGCATGTGCAGACCAAGATTAAAAATACAGCCAAAAAGAAACTCAATGGCTGTAATTGTCAATCCGGCCAGCAGTGCCTGACTTACAAGCGGCCACTCCCAGCGAATCTTCTGATTTTCCACACCGATTATACAGAATACTAAACCACCGGCTAAAAACATTGACCAGTGCGTCCAATGACGCCAGTGCAGTTCCAACAAGCAGTAAGCTGTTCCGCCAAAAAGGAACAAAAACAAATATTCCCAAAAAGTGCATAATCGAGTATTTTTCAAGCTGCTGCACCTCCAAAATGCTATTTAGATTTTACGGCAGTCTATTTGCCAGCGCAGAAGTATATGTACTTATATTTATCTCTACCACTTGTGTGAAAAAATGCATTGCATGTAACTCCATAATTCCAATCGATTTGGTAATAATTTCGTTTGCAAATTAGTTACAGGTCTGTTACAATTACGTTGTTCTCAGAACAATTGCTTTGTAAAGGAGGTCAGCGTTATGTGTTCACTTTGGAGCTACATCTGCCGTTGCTTTAACATCGGTTCTTTCTGCTAAATGATTTCGTTTTACATTTGCCGCCCCTCAATCGGGGTGGCTTTTTTGTATCAGTACTATAAATTTTCACTTTTTTCTATAAAATAAATTTTATTTAGCTGATGTGCGGTGACTAACATATATATGCCGTAAGCATTTCAATAATTGATATCCCTATCATAGCACCTGAAAAAAAGTCTTTGAAATCTGTTCCACCAATAGTTTGCGGCAAAGCCGCATTTGCAATACCCATAACAAAATAGGAAAACTATTTCGGGAAATCATGACCACACCATACTTTTACAGTAGGATTATTTTTTACAAATGCACATATTTTGTCCAGTGTTCTTTGAGCTTTCGCTATATTAAAAGATGATGTGCCAGGTCCCACACCTATCTCCAAACTTTTATTGCGGATACAGGCGTCACCTGTGATGAGAACAGGACCATCCTTACTGTTAATCAGATATGAGATATGACCCGTTGAATGACCGGGTCATGCTCAGGACTCCTTTGGAGGTAAAATTACAATAGAAAGTTTGGGTGTCGGTAGCCCAACATACTCATAACATAACTATAGGGTCAAATGATCTTTGAATGACTGTGGATATAAAATTCCTCCTGACTGGGCTGAAATTTTCGATCCATTTTTTCAAAATCAGAATCAAACTGTTCTGCTGCCTCTTCATTGATTTGATACGCATCGCTCTCTATATAGCGCCATTTCCTTCCGTCCAAATATTTTTCTGTTAATTCTTTTACCAGCATGGCTGCCGGATAGAAATCCTCATTGATACATATGTTGTATTTTTTGCAGCTCTTAAACCCACGGGAAACGTAATTATCAGGGTTGCCAAAGATTACAATGACGTCATAGGCCATCTCTTTTGCTTTTTCAAACGAATACTCAAGCAGTGCTTTACCGTATCCTTTTCTTTGAAACTCTGGAAGAATGCTCAGTGGGCCAAAAGTCAGTATTTGTTTTTCATGGTTCTCCTCATCTATAAGTTTTGCTTTTGTATACATGATATTTCCGATGATGTGATTGCCTTTTTCAAGAACAAAATCCAGTTTCGGTATGAAGTCCGGATGATGCCTTATAACATGTACCAAATAATGTTCGCTGCAACCTGGAACATTCAAATTCCAAAAGGCCTTTCTCGTCAATTCTTCCACTTCACGCAGATCTTTCGCTTGCTCATTCCTAATAAAATATTCTTCTTTTTTATTATTCAAATTATTTCTCCTTCAGATTCCACTGTTAAGTAAAGTTTAGTAAAAGACCAAATTTTCAGATTTATTTTTATGTATATTCCCAGCCAATTTGTCCACAGGGAAAGGCTCTCCGTGTGCGGGAAATATCTGTTTTGCACCCGCTGAGATCATCTTCTCCCAGCTATTATAGTATTCATCCAAGTTGCAGATAAAAACAACGCAATAATGAGTACCTGCAAATGGAAGCATATGTGCAGCGACATCGCCCACCAGACAGTCTCCATCTGGGAACAAAATGCTGACGAAATCAACCGTATGCCCCGGAGTTTTAAGTAGATATCAGGTGGTGACACTAAGCTTTAAAGGAATTAAGTCCATTATTCATTCTCTTTTCCTCATCCAAAAATAATACATTTATGGCAAGCAAATGGTGCTGTTATTAATAATTATATATCTCTTCTGCTACTGAGTTTAAATATAATGTGAAGTTCAGCTGGCATGTTGGGTTATCCATGATGCTCATACTGCGAAATTTAAAATAATGTAATTCATCGCTGCAAGTGGAAATCGCTATTTATAATCTGGATTATGTGGTGCAAATTCCATCAAATTAAGCCTTACCGCCCTTTTGGGTTGTTTTTCTGAATGTCAATTCTGTCATAATTATCATTACAATGATGAAAATTGCAAGGTAAGCGGGAAGTATCTGGAAGCTAATTGAATTACCAAGGAGTCCAAACAATGGCGGAATAAAGGTTGAACCGACATAGGCGCTTGCCATCTGAATCCCGATAATCGCACCAGAATTTTCTGCACCGAAATTGCTCGGCGTGGAATGAATAATGCAGGGATAGATTGGCGCACATCCAAGCCCGATAATGATAAATCCGGCAAGTGAAACAGTTAGATTCTGCACGGGAATCACCAAGGATAGTATTCCGCAGGATAGAATACAAGTACCGAGAATAATCATCTTTCTGTCGCCGAGTTTGTTCATAATAAAACCGCCGATAAATCTACCCACAGTCAGTCCTATGAAAAATAATGATGCAAACCTGGCCGCCTGTTCAGTTGCTATACCCTTGACTTCAACCATGTAGGTGCTCGCCCAATTCATCACAGTTGCCTCCGCAGCACAATAGGCGAAAAAGCCGATTAACAGGGTAGGAACGCCCTTGATTTTCAGTGCACCGATCAAGCCAATGCTTTTGGCACCGTCTTCCGCTCCGACTTTTTTCTGATTGACTTTCCAGACAGGCAGAGTGGCAAGGAGAAGCATGCCAATACCAAGTTGAATGAACGCGACAATGCGGTATCCATTGTTCCATGTTGAATTCTTTATCGCACAGCTCATGACAAACGGACTGATAATTGTTCCCACACCCCAGAAGCAATGCAGCCAACTCATATGTTTTGAGGTATAATGAAGCGCAACATAGTTGTTCAGTGCGGCATCAATTGCTCCGGCACCAAAACCGTAAGGAATGGCAAATATAATCAGCATCCAGAATTGAGTTGAAAAGGAAAATCCAAGCAAAGCAATCCCCGTAAGTAATACACTGGTAACCGTTACGATATGGGTGCCAAACTTTCTTGTCAGTTTATCCGACAGCAGACTGGATACAATTGTGCCACCCGATATAACCATAGAAACGATTCCCATGAAAGAAATCGAAACATTCAACGCATTATGCATCACAGGCCATCCCGAGCCAAGAAGCGAATCGGGTAATCCAAGGCTGATAAATGCCAAATAAATAATTGCGAGTAAAAGTGAGTACATTCTTATTTCTCCAACTTTCAGTTTGTTTTATCGTTTGAACAATCGGTATTTTTACATACATTTTCAAAAACGCATGGATCACATACGGGCGTTTTTCTACAGCGATTGATTCCATGTTCTAAAATCAACCAATGATACCAACCATACAGTTGATAGTCCTTTTCAACATCCAACTCAAAAAAGCTACATAAACATCCAGGGCGAATCCTATCGTCTGAAAGACCGACTTAAAACCGGCGCACTGATTGCCCCGCCTGCTGACATTCCGGCGGCTGAACATTTAGCTTTGTATCCACCATCGGAGCGTTTCTACGAAGCTGCATGAGATATGGTGATAGAGATAGTTGTTAGGAACATCAACTTTTTTCAGTTCATCCTTTAACTCTGCTTCAAAAATCCGAATCAGATACTGCTTGAAGAATCTGAAAAACATATCTCCGGATTCTCCGCTAAAAATGCCAAGCATATTCTTCTGGTTGTCCCGCAAGTGGTAAAGAATGTGTGTAATGATGCATTCCGTGTATTTTTTCTGTGTCAGCAGGCTGTTAAATACACCAAATATCTACTATTTTGATTTTCGTTTCCTCCTGTTCGTGATAAATCCCTTCCGGACGATTTGATGCTTTTGTTCGGTAACGTACAAACAGTAGCATATGTTTCTTGAAACGGAACTGGCGTTGCCATACAGTGTGTTTGGTAACAAATAAATCATATGTTTTTCTGTACAGAAAGTCAATCCCCCTGCAAAAAAACGGAAAAGCAGTCTGTTATATGTTTTTCAAAAACTGGATATCCAATGAGCCAAAATCAACATAATCTGCTCACGGTGGATTCATTCTCATTTATATATAATATAGATCAAAACATGCTTCATTACATACTCATTGAGGAAATAGAAACTTTTATAGAACTTAATCCGATTGCTATTTCAGATTTTCTCGACATTTTATCCTTTATTCGAACGGTACCCTAAATGTTATATATTTTCCCTCTAAAAATTGCAAAGCGACAGCTTATTAAAAATGCTGTCGCTTTGCATGAATTTTTAAGTTTTGTCTTTTAGAAGCGGCGCCAACAAAATTGGCTGCAGCTGTCTGCCGTCCAGCGCAGCTTCCACCGCCTTAGGCAACAGCGAAAAATCCGCCACCACAGAGGAGGGCTTTTTCTCAGAATCATCCTGCCGAAAAGGTGTAAAGTATATATGCTTTACGTTTAGCAGGTGACTGATGTTCTGTGCGGAAGCCGCAAGCGCATCATTAGTAGCGATATGCAGCAGCACCGGTCGCTGCACCCGCAGATTGGATTTTACTGCCATTGTGACACACGTGTGTGTCAATTCATCCTTACAGCAATAAAAAGCCCTCAGTATGACAATGCTCCAATGGAACGTTATTGCAATACTCTTAAGGCAGAATTGGTCAACCTCTTCAACTTCCGAACCGATGAAGAATTGGCACATGCTGTTTCAGAGTTTGCTTATGTTTGGTACAATCAGCTTCGTCCACACTCATACAACAATTATCGAACCCCATATGAGGCAAGGTATGGATCAGGTCGATTTAGACAAGGGTGTTACAAAAACGCTTGACCACAACAGTTGCCGTAAGTGCCAGTGTAGCTTTGAAAGTACGCAATGTACTTGAGCCCCTTGCCTTTAGTGCCGAGTATCCGCTTCCTCGATCTGCCGTGAAACCGGAAGCGCAGCCGACGCGGCGAAATCCCCGGAGCCGCCCGCCGAGCAAAACACGCAGCCACCCACGCCCACTGTGCCGTCCCGGTTGGGGCAGCCAGTTGCAGCGGACAGCGCTAACTTATAGACTTTGCTGCCAAACAGCCGTCGGCAATAGACATTTGCAGTAAGGTATGTGTGCGACATAGATGGCCTCCGGGAATTTTAATGGTAAATGGTAAACATAATCTGTATTCTGTTTAAACTAAAAAGCATTCCATATCACGAAAAATATCGCAATACACCCCCATGCATTATTTGTTTTTTCTTTTACGAGGATCATCCCATACATGAGAATAAATGTAGCTAGTATCTCAATAATTCCTTTTAAATCAAATCTAAACATACCGTGTATTAATATGCACATCATAGCGCACACAAGGGCTCCGCAGTTCAGCCATTTACCTTTGCATGGGAATCGGATATTCACTTTTTCTGCAATGATTACATAGTTAATACCCTCTAAAAACCCCCAAATTATTGCTATTAATATGTAGCCCAGTATATTCCACGGCATGCTCGCATGGAGAATGGGTTTCGTCAAGAACATCCCTTGGAAGGGCAGAAATCCATGAATATCGTTTGTAAAATACAAGAAAAGAACTGTCGGAACAGAAACGAGTAAGCAACCTAATACAGACCATATCACATTATTCAGAATAAGCCCGTATTCTCTGAAACTTTCTTTGTTTTTCCGTTTTACAATCAAAAGTCCTAAACCAGCCATTCCGAACTGAATGGCTGCAACCGGAATAAAGCGTAAAAGCAGTGGATTTTCACCATTTCTGCCATATTTCATAATTGAATTTCCCAAAAAGATATAAAGAGCGGCAAAAATAAAACTAATTGATAGTATTATGCCTAAATCCTTTCCGGCTTGCTTCTTTATCATTGTATTTCTCATACTCCCTTCAAGTTTTTCATTTATTCATAAAATATAAATAATCTGAATTTGTGCTGGTTTCTCATTATTCCGCTTATGTGCACATGCGTCACTACATTTTCTAGTGCGCTCATTACACATATTCAGAGCCTATCGCATACTTTTTGTATCTTGGTCACAGCTGTCTGCAATCCCTTTTCCTCTTTCATTTTTTCACTTAATGTATGAACCTTATCAGTCATTTGATTATAGTTCGCTTTCAGTAACTCGATAGTTGCGACAAGAGTCTTCTCATTCAGTTCCTTAGACTTGATTGGTTTCATTCCGACATTTAATTCGTAAACTTTGTTTGCCCACAAGAACTGATCAAGAACATGCGGAATCACAATACTCGGTTTCTCGGCAAGCATTGCGGCCGCCGAGGTGCCGAAGCCACCGTGATGAATACAATACCCTTGGCGAAAAAGCCAGCTATGGGGAGCAGAACCGACCTTCATAACACTTTCCGGCAATACATAGTTTTTCAGCGTTTCGTCAAAACCCTGGATGACGGCTCTCATGCCCGTCTGCTGAAACGCATGAATAAGAATATCCAGTTTATCTTTTTCTTCCTTGCTTTCAAAGGCCATAGCACCAAGAGCTACGATTACGGGCGCGCTGCCCGATTCTATAAATTGCAGCAACTCGGGAGTCGGTTCAAATGGTTCTTCTTCCTCATACCAGTATCCAACGACCTGATTGGTTTTCTCCCAATACGGATTTTGTGGCACCATATAGGTGCTGATAGGAATCAGATTTAAATATGGCGACATGATTTCGTCGATTGTCTTAATCGGCTTCATCTTGTATTTTTTCGGATTTTATTGTATGGGCCGACCATCATCGGGTTAATAGCAATCCCTATTAATGTCTCGGTAAACTTCTGCCATCCTGTGCGCGGTTTATGCGGTTGAGAAATTGCCTCAGTTTGCAAAGTGACACTGACGACCGGCTTTTGGCAGGCTTGCCCTTCGATTGCCCCGGCGTGGCTGTGGGAAGCAATCACCAGATCTGCGTTTCGGCACAGTTTGTAAATCTCATCGGTGCTCCCTTCAATGATTTTAAAGACGAACTGCATGGTCTTGATGGCGCTAGTGAACCAATGGATGGATCTTCCTCGTATTACAGCCGCCTCATAAGAAATATCAATGTCCGGTCCAATAGGAGAAAAGTCGACATTGGCATTTTCAACCAGAGATTTCCAGCAAGGGTGTGTTGCAATGACAGGAGCAAATCCTACCCTTTTTAAAGTTCGTGCAAGGTAAATATATGGCTAAACATCCCCTCTTGTACCCAAGGTGAAGATAACTATGTTGTGAATTGACATGGCTTTTCTTCTTTCCACTGGCTTAGAATAGAATATCCCGTTAGTTAAAATATAATTTTCTTGTTTTATTAATTATCCTAATTGTACTTATTTCTCATTATTCTGCTTACATGTAGCATCCAGAATTTGCGGAACGGAATTAAGTAAATATTATGTAAAGCTCGTAAAGAAGGTAAATTTCCACAAGAGCGCCAGCACCACCTGACCTGTCGGGGGAACCCGGGCGGCAAGAAATGATCCACCAAGCCAGATAAAATAGTATGCAGAGCAAAAGCAGCAATTGTCCGAGAATATTTCCCAGAGCGAAGCCGTGAAGTCGTGGAAACTTTATATAAATACGTCCGGATAGTTGTATGGTTTTATTGAAGTAGGTCGAGTTGGTCCACATTCAGCCGGTAAGTCACATCCTTGCGCTCAACGATAATGTTAATTTTATTGCTGAGCGGATTGTCCTTCCGGATATTTGCAAGCAACTCCCTGGTTGGATTGATTACGAAGGGATTGCAGACGAGCTTCAGCATTGCAAAATCACCATTCGTATCCCCGTAAGCATAGCTGGATGAAAGGTCGATATGATATTTCTCCGCGATTTCAAAAATCGCCTTTCGTTTGCTTTCGGCATCCCACATAGGGGTATCTCCCCATTGTAGATTCCGTTGTCGTCCACTTGATAGATGGTACCTTTGTAGTCATCCATGTCGTATTTTGCTGACATTTCGCGAACCAATTCAATGGGGGAGCCAGAAATGGCGATGACTAGATGTCCCTGCACCTTATGCCACTTAATTCTTTCACGCGTATAGGTATACACGCGTTCCCCCTTCTGCTCAATCACCTTCTTTGCGATATATGCAATGTGGAAGGAATCCGTGTTCTTGACAGTTTCGGTATAAATATCTACCATCTTCTGCAGATAGTCGTCGTAATCGCCGACACGCTTGTCCCATCTTGTAAAGGCTGGTTCCACCTCGTTATACCATTTGCTGTTGTCAATCAGTTCGTATTTTATCATCTTCTTGAACATTTCGCTGATTAGGCCTTCGCGGGAGATCGTCCCGTCGATATCAAAAAAAGCTGCAATGTTTTTCATTGTGAAAATCCCCTTTAATGTGTGCTCATGTGTCTGACTTCCCATATTATGAACGCCAAACGACAGTTTACTCAGTCTTAATGCCATCGGTTTCTCTGAGACTCTATAATGTTAATAATAGCGCAAATTCCATCGAACTCAATACAATCATTTCCAAATATAAGAGTTCTCTCAGTCAGGTTGGCTGAAGGGGACTAATATCAATTGCCACTGTGATTCTAGTATACAAGTTCCAAGTTGTGTGGAATAAACAAACTGTGAAATTCGCACTGCGCCTCAAACTGCTGAGTTTGCTCATAAAGGGAATTAAACTTTTGCAGCCTCAATAAACGTATTCAACAAATCAAATATAAACGATTTAATGGGAGAAAACCTAAAGCCCAACTTTGATGCAAGCTCAGTGTTTAAACTGTAGCCCACTCCACCGTTGTATGGAGCGACTTCACCATCTTTTGATAAAATCGCGTGTTTTCCTGTCCTTTCCTCGACATATTTGATTATCTCACTTAACGAAATTGTACCGCCATTACTTCCGTTAATTGAACCAGTATACTCTTGCTCTGCCAAAAAGGCCAGAAACCTACCTGCTTCTTCGGAACTTACATATCCCATTTGTACATCTATATCGTCAATAAACATTGGAATCCCTTTTACAACATGTTCAACATAAAAGTATAGCCGCTTTGTATAGTCATCCCTTCCAATAACAAAGGGAAACCGTACGGCTACGCTGCTTTGTAACGGATATGCCTGAAATAAAGCGCTTTCTGCGAGCCGCTTGATTTCATCATATGGGTAATCTGCTCTGTTGCACCATTTTAGTGACTTTTCGAGAGGGTTAAAGTCACTTTCTGTTGTATTGACATGCAGCTGATACACAGACGCTGATGATGTCATCACATAGCGCTTGCAGTGTACAGAATCCAATACATATTTTACATCATTGGAGCAATAAGCAAGGCTGTCACATACTACATCAAAAGTTCTACCGCTAAATGCCTGCGCTATGCTTTGGGGTGATGAGCGTTCAATAACCATTCTGTGAACGCTATTGCCAAAATTATCTTTTTTCAGTCCTCTTGTAGCAATTGTAATATGGTGTCCTCTTTGAATGAGAGCTTCAACCATATGTACACCAAAATATCTAGTACCGCCTAATACTAATATATTCATTCTATCCTCCATATAGATAAAGGCTATCATTCGATTTTACTTTCGTCATTGAGACGATCTGACTCTGTGTTTAATCTCTCATTATTCCGCTTATATGTAGCATCAAGTTCCGCGGAACAGAATCAAGTAAACATAATGAGCAATTGGGAGAATACTCCGAACTGCTGAGTTTACTCATTATCGGCATCTACACATATCTTTTAAATTGGATTTTGAAAGACTTACGTAAAATAGTCGTGTCTCGCAAAGCTGACTATCTCAAATTCGATTCCCTCGGTATCCTTAAAAAAGAACGCATAATAGTCTTTGCAGTATTCAGGATAGTATTGGGGAGCATGGACGATTAATGCGGGAATCGCCGCTATTTTTTCAAACAATTCATCAACTTTATTTTTACTTTCAACATGGAAGGCGAGATGATGCAATGCCCCAGCCCTTCTTCTGCTCACTGTTTCATTGGCATACTCTTTTCTCTGATTGACGATGCCAAAGGAAAAGTTGCGGTTATGATATTCTACAATCCGATACTCGTATTCCGGAACATCATCGTATTCTTTGAGTGATAAGTCAAATCCAAGAAGCGGAAGAAACCAATCATAAAATTTCTCGGCACGATCAATATCAGAAACCGTAATATGGATATGATCAATAACAGGCGTCAATGCGCTCACCCCGAAAATTAAGTTTGTTTCCCCGTTTATAAATAATCTGAATTTGTGCTGGTTTCTCATTATTCCGCTAATGTGCAGCAGCTCAACTTTGTCGAATCAAAACTAATAAACCAGCCTGTGTGAAAACACAGTAATATTGCAGCTAAAATAAGCGGTTCCGCTTCAATATGTTGCTCAATAAGCAGAATAGGGGATAATGTGGGGAGAATTACCCCTGCATTATCCCTACTAATTGCCTTGTCCCGACAATATTGATAGCTCGTTTCATGTTATAGACTAAAAAATGCAATAAAGATTCAGTCCTTACATTTTCTGTCCTTCTGGTCAGAAAATATGAGAACCCCATAGCTCTTTTGACTGTTCCCCAAGGATGTTCTACCGTTTGTTTCCGTATTTTATACATATCAGCGAACTGCTTGGTTCTCTTGTCAACTTCATCGGCTATACGTTGGAATGGTCTGTCCTGTATCGTTCTTCCTTTTTTACCGTTACTGCATTTCTCCCTTACGGGGCAATGGGAGCACGCTTCATAGTTTTGATACCGTTTGACGTCCGTTTCCTGTGTGTATTCCTTTCTGTGATGATACGCCTTTAGCAAATGGCCCTGCGGGCAGATATATCCGTCTTGGGTTGCGTCATATCTGAATTCAGTTTTCCCATACTCTTTCGTCGCAGCCATAAAGGAATTATCAGCTTTTGAAACAATAGGGATGATATTGTCTTCCTTACACTTTGCAAACTGTGAAGCCGAATAATAACCTTTATCAGCGATTGCGGTAATTGATTCAACGCCCAATTCTTCTTTGGCCTGTAAGGCGATACTGTGGAACTGTCCTTTGTCAACCGGTTCGCTGGTAACATCCACAGCTACAACCAGATGATTCTTATCATCAACGGCAATCTGCACATTATGGCATATGTCGCAGCCTTTGTTACTGACCTTCATCATTCTGGAGTCCGGATCAGTCTTATAAATTGTGCCGTTTCCTTTTACCTGTTGCTTCAATTCTTCAAGTTCAGCCAGCCTTTTATTGATGCCTTCGATTTTTTCTTCAATTTCTGCTCGGCTCAGTTTGGGCGTAATGCTGTCGCTTTCCTGTTCATCACAGCTATCCAGCAATATTAAATACTGCTCGACTGTCTTGTTGTAGTGCTCAATCTTTCTTTCAATCTTTTTCTCGCTGTGGTACGCGAGCCGGCTGTTGCTGGCTCTGAATTTACTGCCATCCACGGCAACCATTTCTTTTCCAATCAGGCCCAACTCATCGCATATCATGCTGAACTTATGAAAAGCCAGCTTGATTTGTTTTTTATTGTCCTTCCTGAAATCTGCTATTGTTTTGAAATCGGGCTTTAAGCCGTTAATCAGCCACATGACTTCAATATTCCGATAACATTCCCGCTCAATTTTCCGAGACGAACGGATTCCGTTAAAGTAGCTGTACGCATACAGCTTAAACATGTCTACCGGATTATATGGCTTTCTGCCGGTTTCCTTCGTCACCGAATATGTAAATCCAATGGACGGAATATTCATTTTATCAACTATGGCATCAATGGCCCTAACTTCAGAATCAGGGGAAATCATGTCATCCATGCACATAAGCATCAGATTCATCTGGTCTCGATTGTCAACACTTTTGTATCGCTCCATTCTATCCAGCCCCCCTAATTCCTGCTTCCTTTATTATACCATTATTTGTCTTCGTCCTAAAGCCATTTTTCGTTTTCACACAGCCTCAAACATAGTGAGGAGTGCCGGCTTTCCGGTGATTTTACTTCCCAGAGAGGTCAAATGGGCAAAAATCTTAGCAATTGAAATCGGCAGGATTGTTTTAACTTCTTTTACACCACTTGCGCTGCTGATATAGCGGAACATATCCCTCATGGAAACACAGACGTTCCCCATTATATAGCCCTCTCCCTTGCGGCCGTTATCACAGCAGCTGATAACACCGTCCGCCAGATCACGCACATCCACTGCGTTGAAACTGCCTGCTACGCCGCCGGGCATTCTGCCGTTCACGTAGTCTATGACAAAGGTGGAAACTGGTCCGTAAGCGAAGTCGTCAGGACCACAGATTCCCGTCGGAAATACGATAGATGCATCTAATCCTTTTTTATGAACTGCGTCCATAACAATTTGGGAAGCCAATGCTTTTGTTTTTCCATAATGCCCGACAATGCCGTCTGCGGTAAAGTGGCTTACTTCGGTAATTTTTTGTCCGTTTGGAAGTTCGGGGATAGCGCTCGTGGAACTAACATAAGCGAGCTTTTTAACCTTGTGCTCCAGACACTTGTCCACCATATTTTGCGTTCCGCCAACGTTAACTTCATAAAGTTTTTCGCTGTAATCACCGGAAACCGTTACAATGCTCGCGCAATGAATTACGATAACCTCTGTACCGTCTTCAACTGTAAAAAACCGTTCCAGCGACGCCGTATCTGTGACGTCTCCAATTACGATTTCTACTTCCTTTGGCACTCGTTCTGCCGCAGGGTCCCCTTTTAAGACTAAAGCACGAATCCTTGCACCTTTTTCTAGCAGCTGACTGCAAACACTGCTACCAAGATTTCCTGCTGCGCCGGTTACTAAATAGATTCTATTTTTCATGTTTATATCTCCTTCTTCGTCACTTGCACCCTATCTTTTATTATGGTTAAAGTGTATTTACCTAACGTAAACTAATCGTAAAGTTTTAAGCAAATTGAATATGTAGCGGGTTCTTACCATGCGTTTTATTTCTTCATAGGGCTCCATCCGGATGCGACACAGCCGCCGTCACAAATGATATCCGCTCCAGTCAGGTAACCTGCCTTATCGCTGGCGCAAAAAGCTATAAGGTTTGCAATTTCCTCTACTTTACCCGGACGCTTAATTGCGCAGTAATTGATAAATTCGTCCGCTTCATTTTTTTCAAGTTTACCCATCGGCGTTTCAAAGGTTCCCGGTGTAATTGAAACCACTCTAATTCCTTTTTTGCCAAACTTAGCGGCGTCGGTTTTAGCATACCAGATCACAAAATGCTTGGAGATTCCGTATGCCATGCTCGATCTTAATTGTTTGGGAAAAAGATTTACCCTTGCCATCATCTTTTTCATAAATTTATCTTTGTTTATTCTGCTGTACTTGTATCTCCTCTTTGGCATAACGATTTCCGGAGTCAGGTAGGCTGACATGGATGAGATATCAATCAGGCAGGAACCTTCATCCATAACTTCATAAAAGGCTTCGTTTACATTAATTGTGCCTAAGGCATTGACTTCCATGACCTTTTTACCATCACCCATATGCGGGGACAGACCTGCTGCATGGATGACGGAAGATATTTTGCCTAATTCTCTGGCATGTACAGCCAGCTTGTCCACCGATGCTCGATTTGAGATATCACAGGCAAATGCTTCTGCTTCAATTCCTTTCGATTTTAGTTCTTCAATAGCGTTTTTAAGTTTTATTGGATCTATATTAAATAAGTGGACACCTGAAGTAACTATCAATTATAATTAAGTAGACACCCAAAAGGAGGCACTTACTCATGTCCACTGGTAAAACCGGAACCCGATATGACGAAGATTTCAAACGAACTCTCGTCAACCTTTATCAATCTGGCGGCAAATCACAAGCAGCACTCTGTAAAGAGTATGGCGTTTCTATCACCGCACTTGGCCGTTGGATTAAACAATACTCAATCGTCGAAACGGATGATGGCGAAATACTAACTGCTAAGCAGGTCAAAGACCTCCAAAAGCGTAATGCTCAGCTTGAGGAGGAACTCCTTATACTAAAAAAAGCGATTGCCATCTTCACGCCACACTCAAACAACGATTAGAAGCTATTCATAAGCTCCGTTTCCAACACAATATCAAGCTCCTTTGTAAGGTTCTTGGCGTTAATCGAAGTACTTACTATAAGCATTACAACACCGAACCGGCTGATCGTACAAAAGACAATCAAACGATTGCAAAGCTTATTCTTAAAATCTACGCAGATTATAACAAACGTCTTGGAGCTTACAAGATTACCTATGTTCTCCAGCGTGATTATGGCATTAACATCAGTGTCGGACGAGTGTACCGACTGATGAGGACTCTAAAACTTCCACGGATGTCCACCGAAAAACCTTATAAAAATTATAAGCATCGGGACAACGGCGAGTGTACCAACCACCTTCACCAGGAGTTCAATCAGCAAACTCCAAACATTGTCTGGGCAAGTGATTTCACATACATCAAAGTTGCCGGCAAATGGTATTATCTTTGTATTGTAATGGATTTATTTTCTTGCAAAGTCATCTCCTGGAACATATCAGGCAAGCCAGATGTCGACCTCGTCATGACTGCGTTCAAAAAAGCTTATGATAGAAGAAACTGCCCTTCTGGACTTATGTTTCATTCTGATCGAGGATCTCAGTATACTGCTTTTTCATTTCGACAGCTTCTAGATTCTCTTAATGTTGTGCAATCATTTTCCAAAAAGGGCTATCCTTTTGATAATGCTTGCTGTGAAAGTTTCTTCAAATATCTAAAAAAAGAAGAAACCAACAGGAAAGCTTATCACTCCCTACAGGAATTACAGTTGTCCATATTCCAATATATTGAAGGATACTATAACTCAAGAAGGCCTCATGGCTCTCTTCGAATGCTAACACCTAACGAGAAAGAAGAACTGTTCTGGAATCAGGCTTAATTCCTGTTTCCAGTATGTTTTCCCTAATTATTGTGTCTACTTACTTGACTATAGTTCAACTTTACCTCCTGATTTCAATACTACTTTACCGCTATGTTTATAAAATAATCCAGTAGTGAAAACTAAACGTAAACTTTTATAATTTGGTTAATTGTAAATAGGTGCAGAAGAACGTGGAGCAATTCAGAGATTGAAACGAATTGGACTTTCAAATCGAGCGATTGCTCGAGAGATAAACTGCAGCCCATCAACTGTGGGTTATGAGCTAAGGCGGGGAACACCAGAATACTCTGGGAGAGGGCGCAGACCCCGCTACTCTGCAAAGCGCAGGGCGGCAGTATATCGAGCCAATCGAGTGCGTTGCCGCCGCCCCAAAAGACATCTTGCAAATAGTTCTTTTCTTCGCTGGGCGGTAGAGAAAATCACCGCACATAATTGGTCGTTCGACACCTGCGTAGGCCGTGCAAGGCTATTGAAGCGGTTTGCGGGACAACAACATTCCTTGCACAAAAACGTTGTATAACCTACTCTGGAATGGTGACTTGCCTGTAACGCCGTTTCAGCTTCCAGAGGCGCTAAGCAGGCGACAACATGGCAAGCCACGTATTTCTAAACGCTTAAACGGCAAAAGTATCGACCTTCGGCCTGCGGAAGTGGCAAAAAGAGTTCAATTTGGCCATTGGGAGTCCGACACAGTCCTTGGGCGAAAAAAGAAGGTTGAACCAGCGACGTTCACGATTGTGGAACGCCTGACGAGGTACTATCTCACCATTCGCATTTCGGGAAAAACTGCGCAGGGTGTTGCCAATGCAATGCGGCAACTGTACCATGAATTTGGAAAGAATTTGGAAATTCGCACAATCACTACCGATAACGGCAGCGAGTTCGCCGCATTTTCTGAGATGGAGGCCTACGGTACACAGGTATATTTTGCGCATCCATATTCCTCTTGGGAGCGCCCGGTCAATGAACGCAGCAATCGAATTCTCCGTCGTTTTATACCCAAGGGAAAATCCATGAGAAACTACACCGATGACCAAATTCTCATGTTCTCGGATGAAATCAATGCTATGCCCAGAAAGCGGCTGAGTTATCGCACTCCTGAGGAGTTATTCGAAGAATACCTCGACCAAATTTACAAGATTTAATCCCGGAGTACTTTATTCTGTGAAAGTGTTCAATTTGTTATTGCAATTTTCGATTTTTACCTTTTATTTAAAAAGTAACTAAATATTATATATTTCTCCTTCAAAAATTGCAAAGCGACAGCTTATTAAAAATGCTGTCGCTTTGCATGAATTTTTAAGTTTTGTCTTTTAGAAGCGGCGCCAACAAAATTGGCTGCAGCTGTCTGCCGTCCAGCGCAGCTTCCACCGCCTTAGGCAACAGCGAAAAATCCGCCACCACAGAGGAGGGCTTTTTCTCAGAATCATCCTGCCGAAAAGGTGTAAAGTATATATGCTTTACGTTTAGCAGGTGACCGATGTTCTGTGCGGAAGCCGCAAGCGCATCATTAGTAGCGATATGCAGCAGCACCGGTCGCTGCACCCGCAGATTGGATTTTACTGCCATTGTGACACACGTATCTGTTATACCGTTTGCAAGTTTCGCAAGCGTATTTCCCGTACAAGGTGCAACAACCATCAGGTCTACCATCTTTTTAGGACCGATTGGTTCCGCGCCAGTGATCGTCTGAATCGCCGGTCGGCCTGTGATATCCTCGATCTCCCATAAAAAGTCAGATGCACGGCCAAAGCGTGTATCGGTACTGCAGGCTGTTTCACTCATTACCGGCACAATTTCGTAACCTGCGTCCCGCAAAATACGCATCTGCTGAATGGCTTTATCAAACGTACAAAAGGAGCCGCACATGGCAAACCCCAGAACTGCTTTTCCCACCTCGTTCACTCCTTCATCATTTCGTAAACGGTTTGCTTAATGATTTCCCCTGCTGCCCGCGGTGCAACCTTTGCCGGTAATGAAAAAGCATGCACTGCACAGATACCCAGTTTTTTCGCCGCCTCCATATCCACCCCACCGGGTGCAGAAGAAAGATCAATCAGCAGAGTTCCGCGCGGATAAACAGACAGTACCCTGCGTGTAAACAGCACAGCCGGCACTGTGTTAAACAAAATATCATAGTCCCCGCCGTCCTCCAGTTTAGTAATAGGAACCGCATGACAGCCTATTGCTTCGATAGCGGCTGCAACTTCTGAGCGCCGTGCCGTAACGGAAACCTCTGCCCCGAGCGCACGCAGGCGCGGCGCAAGCTGGCTGCCAATACGCCCAAATCCAGCAAGCAGGCACCGACTGCCGCAAATAGTACCCGGGTACTCCCGCATAGCACACTCAATGGCACCTTCAGCGGTCACAGCCGCGTTGCGCAGGGCGAAATCTTCACGGGCATAATAGTCCTTGATATCCACTTCCTCAAGCTGTGGGCAGGCTGCCAGTGCTTTGCCAATCATTCCGCCGAACACCCTGTGTCCAGCAAGCAGCTGGGCAAAATCTTCGTTTAAAACAATGGGATGATTACTGTACTCTGCCTTTACGGCTGCTCCATCTGTGGTTACCGGCAGCGGCAGCAGCAGTACTGTGCACGCGGATACAGTTTTGCGCAAGTCTGCTTTCTGTACATCCTCGCTGAAATCCGCATTTTCAAACCCGCTTGCATACACGGTAAACCCATCCTCGGCAATGGATTCTGCAAGTGCCAGCTGGCGACGGTCCCCGCCGATAACACCAAAGCTGCTGCGATCTATCATCATAGCTGATTACCTCCAAAATTCATGTACCATACTATGGAAAACCGAGAAATGTTGTGCTTTGCAGGCACAATAAATTGCCGCTAATTTACAGGTATATCTTGCATTCGTACTGAAAAATGTTTATGATAAGTAATGGCGTTTCAAAATGAAACGAAATCTGCGCTGTTCTGGCGTTTTCCAAATAAAAGGAGCTGTTCTTATGAACGATATTTTATCCCGTGTCAAGAAAGTACACTTTGTCGGTATCGGCGGCAGCGGTATGTGCCCCATCGCAGAGATTCTGATTCACCGTGGGTTTGAAGTCTCCGGTTCTGATAATGCCGAGTCTGACACACTGCAGCGCATTAAGTCCTACGGCATCCCAGTTTACATGGGGCAGCGTGCTGAAAATGTGCAGGGTAAGGAACTGGTCGTTTATTCCGCCGCCATTAAAGCCGACAACCCGGAGCTTGTCGCCGCAAAGGAACTGAGCATCCCCTGTGTGGAGCGCAGCGTCATGCTGGGCATGGTCACCAGCCGTTACCCCAAAAGCATTTGCGTTTCCGGTACGCACGGCAAAACTACTACCACCGGTCTCATCACTTCTATTTTGATTGATGCCGGTACCGATCCCTCTGCGGTCATTGGCGGCAAGCTGCCCAGCATTGGCACGAACGGCCGGGCCGGTTCTTCCGATAAAATCGTTGTAGAGTCCTGCGAATATGTAGATACATTTCTGCAGTTGCATCCCTACCTTGCGGTTATCCTGAACATTGATTCCGACCATCTGGATTACTTCAAGAACCTGGAAAACATCATTCAATCTTTCCGGCAGTTTGCAAAGCAGACCTCCAGTGTTTTAGTCGTCAACGGTGATGACAGCAACACCATGAAAGCCATTGACGGTTTGACCCACGCAAAAATCATTACGTTTGGTAAGGGAGAAGCCTGCAGCTACCGTGCTGTGAACATTTCTGACACCAAAGAAGCGCGTGAAAACTTTGACGTCATGAAAGATGGCAAGATTCTTTGCAATGTTACACTTTCCATACCGGGCAAGCACAACATTTACAATGCTCTGGCTGCTTTTGCGGTCTGCGACTTTATGGGCATCTCCACCGAGCAGCTGACAAAGAGCCTGCATGCTTTCACAGGTGTTCATCGCCGCTTTGAAATGCTCGGCAAATATGAGGGCATTACGATTGCTGATGACTTTGCACATCATCCCACAGAGCTGACTGCTACCCTGACTGCCGCCATGCAGATGGGCTTTCATGAAGTCTGGACGATTTTTCAGCCGCATACCTACAGCCGTACCGCGCTGCTATTAGATGACTTCGCAAAAGCACTGACGATTCCCGACCATGCCATTGTTTCCGAAATCCTCGCAGTACGCGAAACCAACACCTACAACGTTTATGCGGAAGACCTTGTAAAAAAGGTACCCGGCGCGGTTTACCGCAAGACTTTTCCCGAAATTGCTGATTATGTAATGGAACATGTAAAACCCGGCGACCTAATACTGACTATGGGCGGCGGCAACATTTATCAGTGTGCAAACCTGATTGTTGACCGCTACAAAGCCCGCGCAAAATAAATTTCCCTATACTATGCAAAAAGCTGCTGCAATGCTAATAAACATTGCAGCAGCTTTTATTTTCGGTAATACAAAATTGCTTTCCGCCGCTTTCTCAAAAAGCGACCGCAGTGTGGCGCGCGCAGCGCCACGACTCCTGTCCTTGACCTTTACTGGTAAGAGGTGGGCTGCAAACCCAGGGTCTTGAACTTGTAATAATTTTGTCGATTGCTATAAATTCTTTAATAAACCGCGCTAAGTGGATTAATAATACCGTACTCCTTATTTTCAGCGTCATCCATAAAACTGATAGCCTTACCGGCACCCAGTGCAACGCAGATATCCGCATCCTCCGCAATATGAACCGGCATTTTTACTTTGTCTGCAAGGTATTCACTTAGACCGAACAGCTTAGCCGAACCGCCGGTCATAACAACGCCGTCCACATAAACATCGCCCAGAAGCTCAGGCGGCGTTTTTTCCAACATTTCCTGCAGAATGTGTGCAATTTCAGCAGCCGGATCAAGCATCGGCGCAACCAGTTCTTCACTCGTTACATCGACCCATGCGGGCAGACCTGTATTGGCATCCCGACCTTTGATGCGGCACGCCAAAGGTTCCGGACGCTGCAGCACGCCGCCGACCGCGACTTTGCAGCTTTCCGCCATGCGGTCACCGATAATTAAATCATATTTGTTGCGTACATAACGAATAATTGCCTGGTCAAATGCAAAACCTGCTACTTTGATGGAACGTGCGATGGACAGACCGCCCAAAGAGATAACACCCATATCTGTTGCACCCGCACCAACGTCAATTACCAGTGAGCCATGCGGATTGGCAACGTCCACGCCGGCACCCATAGCCGCCGCCACCGGTTCATCGATGGAATAAACGCGGCGCACACGCGCACGACTGACGGAATTAACGATAGCGCGGCGCTCCACGCCGGTAATCTGGCACGGCAGACTAACTACCGCACGCGGCATTACGTGCGTGTGCATCAGCTTGCTTCCGCCCAACTGCTGAATGTAATAATTCACCAAATAGCGTGCAAGCTCAAAATTTGAAATAACGCCCATTGTCAGCGGATGAATCACTTTGATTTTATCACTGGTGCGCCCCAGCATGGCAAAAGCATCGCTGCCAACCGCCAGCACCTCATCACTATCCGCACGAACCGCAACCACTGACGGCTCGTTTACAACCATGCCCTTGCCCTCAACGTAGATTTTGACCGCGTATGTACCAAGGTCGATTGCTATATCGGTACCGAGCACATAATCACATCCAATCTGTAAAATAAATCGCTCTGCTATGCGAATCCTGCTGTTAATGGCCTGTCCCAGTACAAGGTGCCAACTGCAGGAAGAAACCTTCTCACATTTTTGCCGTACAGTTTATTATAATATAATCTACTGCTATTTTCAATCCTTATCTGTCGCCGGCTGCGCTTCTGCAGCTGCCACGCAGATTACCTGTTCCGCGCCCATGCGAAAAAGTTCCTCCGCACAGACAGACAAAGTCGCACCAGTCGTAACAATATCGTCTACCAAAAGGATTCGCTTGCCTGCCGCATTTGGCAAAGCTGCATACGCGCCCTGCACATTTTCATAGCGTTCTTCCGCGGAAAGCAGATGCTGTACGCGGTTACGCCGTATCTTGCGCAGCAAACGACCGTAGGGAACTTCAAGCTTTTGTGCCGCCGTTTTAGCCAACAACTCACTCTGGTTGTAACCGCGCCGCATTCTGTGCCAGCGTGTCATTGGAACCGCTGTGACACAGTCAAAGGCAAAGTCTGCGCAGGATTCTTTTAGAAGTATTGCCAGCTGATTCCCCAAAAATACACCAACGGAGGGTTCATCTCCAAACTTGAACCGAAGCATTGCATCCCGTACCTTATCCTTGTATGGATAAATTGTATAGCAGGGCAGCGTCAGTTCATCTGCACAGAAAAGTTCCTTTCTATGCAAGATAGGCTGAACATTTGTGCAGTCGCTGCAAGTCTGCTCACCGTGCCGAATGACCTCACCGCAGAACGGACACCGTGGCGGGAAAAAAATGTCTGCCAGTCCAGATAAATCATGCGTTTTCATCGAAAATTGCCTCACCGGTCAGAAATTCCCGCAAACCAGAATAGCGGCGTGTACGGCGATTGTTTTCAACCATCATACGTACAGTCTGTTGTGTGCCAACCAGAATCAGCAGCTTTTTTGCGCGCGTAATCGCTGTATAAAATAAATTTCGATAATACAGCGGGCGCGGACCCGGATACATCGGCATAACTACCGCTGGAAACTCACTGCCCTGACTTTTGTGAACGGTCAGCGCATAGGCAAGTTCCAATTCTGCAGCAGTTTCCAACTCATAGGTTATCACTTTGTCATCCATATCCACCGTCAGCGCAGAAGCGGCTTTGTCAATTTCCCGAATGATGCCGATGTCGCCGTTGTAAACACCTTCACCGATCGTACCGTCACTTTTCTCCCAACTAAGGGTATAGTTGTTCTTGGTTTGCATCACTTTGTCGCCTTCGCGGAAAAGACGGCTATTGATTTTAATTTCCTTTTTCCCTGCGGCGTGCGGGTTCAGCACACCCTGCAGCACGGTATTCAGCTGTACCGTACCCAACTCCCCTTTGCGGCTGGGCGACAGCACCTGTATATCCGTCATAGGCGAAAACTCATAAGTAGCAGGCAAACGTTTGCTGCAAAGCTCCTGTATGGTCTGTGAGATTTGGGTGGGTTCCGTACGCTGCATGAAAAAGAAATCATTTTTGCAGTCATTAAGTACCGGAATTTCTCCAGCAATGATTTTGTGTGCATTGGTAACAATCAAACTTTGCATACTTTGGCGAAAAATGTGGCGCAGCTGCACCACTGGCAGCATTTCAGACGCAATTAAATCTCCCAGCACATTGCCGGGGCCAACGCTCGGCAACTGGTCGCAGTCCCCCACCAGCACCAGCCGGCAGCCCATGGGCAGCGCCCGCAGCAGCGCTTCAAAAAGGCAGATGTCCACCATGGAAAGTTCGTCGATAATCAGCGCGTCACACTCCAGCGGCTTCTGCTCATTGCGGGCAAAAACAGGACTGTCCGTTTCGTCCCATTCCACCTGCAGCAGGCGGTGCAGGGTTTTTGCTTCCTCACCGGTCAGCTCGCTCATACGTTTTGCGGCACGTCCGGTCGGCGCTGCCAGCAAAACCTTTTCACCCTTTTTCTGCAAAATACGAATGATAGCATCCAGTGTCGTTGTCTTGCCTGTACCTGGGCCGCCGGTCAGCACCAACAGGCCGTGCGAAAGTGCCGCCAAAATAGCTTCCTTCTGCTCCGGTGCATATGCAATTCCAAGTTCCGCTTCAAATTTGTCTACCGCTTGCTCCGCATCTGGAATCGGCTGGCTGGGGTACTCCATCATCATTTGCAGACGTGCAGCAGAAAAAACTTCTGCATGGTACAGGCGCGGCAGGTAAACCACCCGACGGTCATGAATCGTGCAGGCAACAACGCTGGCCTCATGCTCCAGTTCATCATAGCTTTCATGCACCTGTTCCGGTTGAATGCCCAACATAGAAGCGGCGGTAGCCAGCAGCTTATCCTGCGGCAGATACGTATGACCGTTATTGACATTGTGCTGCAAAACATACAGAATTCCCGCCCGCACCCTGCACGGGTCATCTGCCGGATGTTCCAGTGTTTCCGCAATCGCATCCGCCCGCTGAAAACCGAGGTCTACATCCTCCACACACAAGCAATACGGATCCTGCCGCACCTGTGTGACCGATTCCGGGCCATAAACACGATAAACCCGCACAGCTTCTTCTGGGGTTACTCCAAATTCCTTCAGACCAAGAATCACTTCACGAATACCGAGTTTTTGGCGATACTCCTCTGCAATCTGCTGTGCTTTCCGTTTCGAAATGCCGCTTATCTGTGAAAGCCTGTCCGGTTCCTTTTCCAAGATTTCAAGCGAATGTTCCCCGAAGGTTTCTACAACCCGCTTTGCCATAGCACGCCCGATTCCTTTAATTGCACCGGAGGAAAGGTACAGCAAAATTGCTTCGGAAGTTGTGGGCTGCATCCGTTCGTAAATCTGCGCGCTGAACTGCCGCCCAAAAGATGGATGCTCGGTCCATGTACCGACAACGTGGAGCTCGTCCCCTGGCTCGGCAGTGGGCAGGGAGCCGACCACAGTTGTCAGCTCCTCCCCATTATTCAGTTCCAGAACGGTATACCCATTCTTTTCGTTTCGGAACGTGATTCGTTCCACAGTACCTGCCATTTCCAACAGCGTTTGCTCTTCCATTTACACTTACCCCCGGCCTGTTCCCGCACATATGTGCGTCTTACTCTGTTTCAGTATACCGCACTTTTTCCATGTTTGCAAATACTTCTCCGCTGCAAATAGAAGTACCCGGCTTACCATGCAAAAAAAGCGTGCACAGACGCTTGGTGTCGCTGTCCATGCCTTCATCCACCACCAGCAGCTCTTTCTGTGCGAAGCCCTCTGCTTCACGCAGGTTATCCCTCGCGCAGCGAAGTTCATACTCTACATCCTCCTGGTGGCCGGAAAGATGCAGCACCAGCACCAGTGTTCCCTTTTTCCCGCCGGTGCGGTAGAGAATGTGCATCAGCCACTGCATTAGGCTGCACAGCCCGACCACTGCCAGCAAAACAATTATCACCTGACCCGCAGCCATAAAAAATCACCTCTTTACAATGTATGCAAAGAGGTGATGGATGCGCACAAATTTATTGAATTGAAAGAAAATAAACTTTTAGCCCGTACACCAAAAGTTCCGCCCGCCCTTTCAAGGGCGGTAGGTGTGGGCAAAGCCCACGGCCTTGGCTCTTGACCTTAAAGCCCCTTACTGTAATACAAAAAAAGGTACATAGCAGCGCTCCCCTGCGGCTGCGAAGCCACGCCGCAAAAAAGCTATCCTGCAGGCTCCCAAGCCCGCGAACTCTTCTGAAGATTAAGGGCTTTACGGGCAAGAGCAGGCCATGGGCGCCGCCCACATCCGCAGCCTTGTGAACAAGGCTGGCGAAAACTTTATCGTATAGACTAATTAATTCAGCGCTTTTTTCAGTTCATCAACGCGGTCGGTCTTCTCCCAGGAAACGCCCAGGTCTTCACGGCCCATCTGACCATAGCTTGCAAGCTTGCGGTAAATCGGCTTGCGCAGGTCAAGGGTACGGATAATTGCAGCCGGACGCAGGTCAAAGACCTTTTCCACAGCAGCTGCCAACTGGTCATTGGTGTACTTGGAAGTACCGAAAGAATCCACCATGATGGATACCGGGCGAGCAACGCCGATTGCATAGGCAAGCTGTACTTCACACTTCTTTGCAAGGCCTGCGGCTACAATATTCTTTGCAACCCAGCGTGCCGCGTAAGCAGCAGAACGGTCAACCTTTGTCGGGTCTTTGCCGGAGAAAGCACCACCGCCGTGACGGCCGTACCCGCCGTATGTATCGACAATGATTTTACGGCCGGTCAGTCCGGAATCGCCGACAGGGCCGCCAATTACAAAGCGTCCGGTCGGGTTCACATAGTATTTCGTGTTTTCATCCAGCCATTTCGCAGGAATCGTTGTCTTAATGACTTTTTCAATCATATCCTTGCGAATCTGCTCCAACGTAACATCTTCATCGTGCTGGGTAGAAAGAACAACTGCTTCTACACGAACCGGTGTGTCACCATCGTATTCAATGGTAACCTGTGTTTTTCCATCAGGACGCAGGTAAGAAATGCTGCCGTCTTTACGCACCGCGGCCAGCTTCTTGGAAAGCTTGTGAGCCAGAGAAATTGCCAGCGGCATTTTTTCTTCTGTCTCGTCACAGGCAAAGCCAAACATCATGCCCTGATCGCCTGCGCCAATGAGGTCATCCGCGTCAGAAGCACCGTTTTTTACTTCATAGGACTCGTTGACACCCATGGCGATATCCGGTGACTGTGCATCAATGGAAGTCAGAACACCGCAGGTATTGCCGTCAAAACCGTAAGATGGATTGTTGTATCCAATGTCATTCACAACACTGCGCACGATTGCAGGAATATCCACATAGCATTCGGTAGAAATTTCGCCCATTACATGAACAACACCCGTGCAGGCGGTTACTTCGCAGGCAACGTGTGCATTCGGGTCTTTTGCAATGATGTCATCCAAAATCGCGTCAGAAATCTGGTCGCAGACCTTGTCGGGATGTCCTTCTGTAACGGACTCAGAAGTAAAGAAATGTTTTGCCATTTGTTAGAACCTCCTAAATTAATTACCCGGTAAAATGAGCAACAAAAAAAGCACGACCCGGTGAAATGCGGACAGCGCTTTATCTTTCGATACCTCATCTATCGGCTTCACCGCAGGATTTGGCACCTTACTTTCGTAGGTTGCCGGACATCATAGGGCCTGTTCCCTCCGTCACTCTTGATAAGGGGTGATAATATTAAGTTTTGCTACAGTCAGCAGTATAGCATAAAAACACAAAAAGAGTAAATAAACAAAATCAAGAAATTGTCAAAAATCGCGACAAATTATTCTGTTTACTCAAATTCTCACTTCACACGTCCATGTAAAATCGGGCTGACGTATTTATACAGCAGAAATGTAATCAGCGAAACCAGAACTGCCTTAATCAGATTCAGCGGTGTTGTTGCCAGCAGAACAAAAGTTGTAAGGTCTGTGATACCGCTGTTTACGGAAGTACCCATCTGAATCAGCGACGCCATCGGCAGGTGAAATGCTGTGGCATAAACTGGCAGCAGAACGAACGCATTAATCAGCGCACCCACAACAGCCATCACTACAGTTCCCACACCCATGCCAATCAGCGCTGTTTTGCGGTTCTTGTGCATACGGTAAATCATTGACGCTGGCACCACCAGTGCGCAGCCAAACAAGAAGTTTGCAAATTCGCCAATACCGGCGGTCTGGGTTCCACCGCCAAGAATCATGTGCAGAATTACTTTGATTGCTTCAATGACTGCCGCCGCAGCCGGCCCCAAAGCAAAGCCGCCCAACATGACCGGCACTTCGCTGAAATCCAGTTTGTAAAACGGCGGCAAAAACGGCAGCGGAAACTCAAATATCATTACCACAGCCGCCAGCGCGCCAAGCACACCAATTACTGCAATGCTGCGCACATTTGTCAATTTTGCTTTTTTCAGGGTAGTTGTTTCACTCGCCATAGTTTCTCCTTCTGAGACATGGAATGGATTTAAAAACGCCCCGGTGCATAAAATTACACCGGGGCGTAGATTATTCCACATCTTCTACCATCCGGACTTTAACCGTTGGCTCCGGAATCTGACCGGAATCTGCGGCTGACAACCGCTCGCGGGCTAACAGCAAAGCTGCATTACCGCCGGTGGGGAATTTCACCCCGCCCCGAAGAATTATTCAATTACAAGTAACAGTATATGCGATTCTGCATCCGCTGTCAAGTCCAGTCCTGATATTTTTGCGGAATACTCTGATTCACGACTTTTTTTGCATAGCCGGGTGTAAACTCACCATCCGTTTTTTCCCATGTCCGGCTTTGCTGTGCCATATAATCTGTTAAATTTTTCAGCATCTGCACGTGAATGTTTTTTCCCTCTGTTTCATAATAGGTAACAGTTGGTTTAAATTTCATGTCAGAAAATTTTACTTTTCCGTTTGCATTCTTCTCATATGTAACCGTCAGCTGACCGCCAATCAGATTCTGTGAATTTTCCTGTGTTGAAATTAGGTTGCCGAATGCATACATAACCGGACAAACAGCCCCGTCACTTTTTCTAGGCAACATCGTCCTCTGCTGAAGGACCATAGATGGTTTGCAATACCGTTCCACTATTGTGCACTTAACAATATAACAGAAAAAGGCAAATAAGCAATAAAAAAAGCCCCGCCTTTTCAGGCAGGACTTCTTATTTAACCAAATTACTCGTTAATCGTGGAAACAACGCCAGAGCCAACAGTGTGGCCGCCCTCACGAATGGAGAAGCGAAGACCTTCCTCGATAGCGATAGGAGCAATCAGCTCAACGTTCATTTCAACGTTATCGCCAGGCATGCACATCTCAGTGCCTTCCGGCAAAGTGATAACACCTGTTACGTCAGTTGTACGGAAGTAGAACTGAGGACGATAGTTATTGAAGAACGGAGTATGACGACCGCCTTCATCCTTAGTCAAAACGTAAACCTGACCCTTGAATTTTGTGTGCGGATGAATTGTGCCGGGCTTGGACAGAACCTGTCCACGCTCGATGTCTTCACGCTGAATACCACGGAGCAGAACGCCCACGTTATCGCCAGCCTGAGCAAAGTCCAGAGTCTTACGGAACATCTCCAGGCCGGTGATAACGCTCTTCTTGCGCTCGTCGGTCAGGCCGATGATTTCGATTTCTTCGCCAACCTTAGCTGTACCACGCTCAACACGGCCGGTAGCAACTGTACCACGGCCAGTAATTGTGAATACATCCTCAACAGGCATCAGGAAGGGCTGGTCAGCCTTACGGTCAGGAGTCGGGATATAGCTGTCAACAGCTGCCATCAAGTCAAGAATCGGCTTGTACTCAGGAGCGTTAATATCAGTAGAAGTGGATTCCAGAGCCTTCAGAGCAGAGCCACGGATAATCGGAGTGTCATCGCCCGGGAAGTCGTATTCGTTCAGCAGGTCGCGAATTTCCATCTCGACCAGATCAAGCAGCTCAGGATCATCAACCTGATCGCACTTGTTCATGAATACAACGATATAAGGCACGCCAACCTGACGGGAGAGCAGGATATGCTCACGAGTCTGAGGCATCGGGCCATCAGCAGCGGAAACAACCAGAATAGCGCCGTCCATCTGAGCAGCACCGGTAATCATGTTCTTGACATAGTCAGCATGGCCGGGGCAGTCAACATGAGCGTAGTGACGGCTTGCAGTCTGATACTCAACATGAGCGGTATTAATGGTAATGCCGCGCTCACGCTCTTCAGGAGCGGAGTCGATGTTGGAGTAATCTTTGAACTCTGCATCGCCATCAAAGCTGAGCACCTTGGTGATAGCAGCGGTCAGAGTAGTTTTACCATGGTCAACGTGACCGATGGTGCCAATGTTTACATGAGGCTTGGATCTGTCGAATTTTTCCTTAGCCATTGGAAGTTCCTCCTTTATTTTTCAATCGTTTTTCCCTGTTAAGAATGCAAATATATTTTAACAAGATTACAGGGAAAAATCAAGCAGAATTTGAGATTACTCGTCCTTTTTCGTACGGGCGGTAATAATCTTGTCAGCGATATTCTTCGGCACTTCAGCATAGTGGTCAGGTTCCATTGTAAACTGGCCACGGCCCTGTGTCTTAGAACGCATGTCGGTTGCATAGCCGAACATTTCAGAAAGCGGAACCATAGCATGAATCTGCTGTGCGCCATGGATAGCATCCATGCCTTCAATCATGCCGCGGCGGGAGTTCAGGTCACCGATAACGTCGCCCATATACTCATCCGGTACCGTAACAGTAACCTTCATGATCGGCTCCATGATGACCGGATCAGCCTTGCGCATAGCATCCTTAAATGCCATAGAACCGGCAATCTTAAATGCCATTTCAGAGGAGTCAACTTCATGATAAGAGCCATCATACAGTTCAACTTTGACATCAACAACGTTGTAGCCAGCTACTACGCCGCTGAGCATTGCACCCTGAATACCAGTATCAACAGCAGGAATATATTCCTTCGGGATAGAGCCGCCAACTGTAACGTTGTCGAACTCATAGCCCTCACCCGGGTTCGGGAAAATACGAATCTTAACATGACCGTACTGACCTTTACCACCGGACTGACGTACATACTTGCAGTCAACATCGGAAGGCTTGCGGATTGTCTCTTTATAAGCAACCTGCGGCTTACCAACATTTGCTTCCACGTGGAATTCACGCATCAAACGGTCAACGATGATTTCCAAGTGCAGTTCGCCCATGCCGGCGATGATGGTCTGGCCTGTTTCCTCATCGGTGTAAGCCTTGAAAGTCGGATCTTCTTCAGCCAGCTTTGCCAGAGCGATTGTCATCTTCTCCTGGCCAGCTTTCGTCTTCGGCTCAATGGCAACACGGATAACAGGATCCGGGAACTCCATGGATTCCAGAATAACCGGATGCTTTTCATCACAGAGTGTATCACCAGTCGTTGTATTCTTCACACCGATAGCAGCAGCGATATCGCCTGCATAAACGGTTTCCAAATCCTGACGATGGTTTGCATGCATCTGCAGAATACGGCCGATACGTTCGTCACAATCCTTTGTGGAGTTGTAAACAGTATCGCCGGCATTCATTTTACCGGAATAAACGCGGAAGTAGCACAACTTACCAACAAACGGATCAGTTGCAATCTTAAATGCAAGAGCCGAGAAAGGCTCTTCATCAGATGCATGGCGGTCTTCTTCCTCACCAGTATCCACATTTGTACCGCGGATAGCCGGGATGTCGGTCGGAGCCGGCATGTAGTCAACAATCGCATCCAGAAGTTTCTGAACACCCTTGTTCTTATAGGAAGTACCGCAGGTAACTACAACCAGCTTGTTGTTAATGGTTGCCTTACGCAGAGTAGCAACAATCTCGTCCTTTGTAATTTCTTCGCCGGAGAGATATTTCTCCATTAAAGCATCGTCCTGCTCAGCAACGTGCTCAATCAGAGAAGTGTGGTACTCTTCTGCCTTTTCACGCATGTCTTCCGGAATTTCTTCCACGCGCATGTCCTTGCCCATTTCATCATAATAGATATCTGCTGTCATGGAAACAAGGTCAATGATACCGCGGAAAGAGTCTTCTGCGCCAACCGGCAGCTGAATCGGCACCGGTGTGCAGTTCAGACGTTCCTTCATCATGTCAATAACATTGTAGAAGTCAGCGCCCATGATATCCATCTTATTGACATACGCCATGCGCGGCACGCCGTATTCCTCAGCCTGACGCCAAACAGTCTCAGACTGCGGCTCAACGCCGCCCTTTGCTGCGAAGACGGTTACAGAACCATCCAGCACACGCAGGGAACGTTCAACTTCAACTGTGAAGTCAACGTGGCCGGGGGTGTCAATAATATTGATACGATAATTTCTGTTCTTATCGGGGTCACCAAAGAACTCGCTGTGAGTCCAAAAGCAGGTCGTTGCAGCGGAAGTAATGGTAATGCCGCGCTCCTGCTCCTGTGCCATCCAGTCCATGGTGGCTGCGCCGTCATGCACTTCACCGATCTTGTGGTTAACACCGGTGTAGTACAGGATACGTTCAGTTGTTGTCGTTTTACCAGCATCGATATGAGCCATGATGCCGATATTACGAGTGTGATCAAGTGATACCTGCCTAGGCATTAATTACCCTCCATTCGTTCTGCAAACGCCTGCAGCATTACCATCTGTAATGTGCAAAAGCTCTGTTTGCTTCAGCCATCTTATGCGTATCATCACGCTTCTTGGCTGCGCCGCCTGTACCGTTAACAGCATCCATAATTTCTCCTGCAAGACGCTCTTTCATGGTACGCTCAGAACGCAAACGGGAATACGCTGTCATCCAGCGCAGGCCCAGAGTCTGCCGACGCTCAGGACGGACTTCCATAGGGACCTGATAGGTTGCACCGCCAACGCGGCGTGCCTTAACTTCCAGAGAAGGCATGACATTTTCCATGGCAGCCTCAAAAACCTCCAGAGGTTCTTTTCCGGTCTTCTCTTTAATAATATCGAAAGCGCCATAAACGATCTTCTGGGCTACGCCCTTCTTACCGTCAATCATGATATTATTCACGAGACGTGTGACTAACTTCGAATTATACAGCGGATCGGGCAGCACGTCCCGCTTCGCAATATTGCCTCTTCTTGGCACTTTACTTCCCTCCTTCACATAAATGATATCATAGGTACTCGAAAATGAATCTTCCCGTCAGGCCAGCAAAAAGCGCTTATATAAACGCCGCTTGCAACTCCCGCTAAAGCAGAAGCTGGCAGCCGTAAGGTTTTCGTCAGTTTCAGTCCTGTCTTACTTGGCAGCCTTTCCTGCCTTGGGGCGCTTAGCGCCGTACTTGGAACGGGCCTGCATACGCTTGGCAACACCCTGCGCATCCAATGTGCCGCGGATGATATGGTAACGTACACCAGGCAGATCCTTAACACGGCCGCCGCGAACCATAACGACGGAGTGCTCCTGCAGGTTGTGACCAACACCGGGGATATAGGCTGTAACTTCCATTCCGTTGGAAAGACGCACACGGGCAATCTTACGCAGAGCAGAGTTCGGCTTCTTCGGCGTAGCAGTTTTCACAGCTGTGCAGACACCACGCTTTTGCGGGGAGTTCTGGTCGATAGCCGCACGTTTCTTAGCATTCCAGCCTTTCAGCAGTGCCGGAGCCTTTGCTTTCTTTTCGGCGACTTCACGTCCGGTATGAACCAATTGGTTAAATGTGGGCATAGTACACCTCCTAACTCAGATTTTGGACAATTTATGTTATGCAGATTTCTCTGCGTAACAGCTGCTTTACACACCGAATCCCACCCCGGCAATTTGCAGAGGTGGGAAAGTATGCGATTTACGATGAAATGGCCGCAATCTCGTGCCAAACCATCACAATTCGTTATTATACAGCTATACTGCTGTATTTGTCAAGCCCTCTTCTCCTTTTTCAGAAGAAGTCTTTTCAAGCTGCACATTTGCATAGTGCTTCATGCCTGTACCGGCAGGAATCAGCTTGCCGATAATGACGTTTTCCTTCAGACCCATGAGCGGGTCAACCTTGCCCTTGATGGCAGCGTCGGTCAACACACGCGTTGTTTCCTGGAAAGAAGCGGCAGAAAGGAAGGAATCAGTTGCCAAAGAAGCCTTTGTAATACCGAGCAGGGTGGGCGTGCAGGTTGCTTCCCGCAGATTGGACTCACCCGCAGCAATACGGTCGCGAATCTGCTGGTTGACAGCTTCGAATTCCAGCTTCTCCACCATGGAGCTAGGAAGAAGATCGGTATCGCCGGCTTCCTCAACACGTACTTTCTTCATCATCTGACGCACAATAACTTCGATGTGCTTATCGTTGATATCAACGCCCTGCAAACGGTAAACGCGCTGCACTTCTTCAATCAGATAATCCTGCACCGCTTCAACACCGCTGATAGCAAGAACATCATGCGGATTCACAGAACCTTCTGTAATCCGGGTGCCGGCCTTGATACGCTGTCCTTCCTGCACTGTAACGCGAGAACCAAACGGAATCAGGTAGCTCTTAGACTGCCCATCATCGCCTGTGACCACAACATGGCGGTTCTTCTTGATTTCTTCAAACGTAACTTTGCCAGGAATCTCACTGATAATTGCAAGATGCTTTGGTTTGCGTCCCTCAAACAGTTCTTCAACACGCGGAAGACCCTGTGTAATATCTTCGGCGTTTGCAATACCGCCGGTATGGAAGTTACGCATGGTCAGCTGTGTGCCAGGTTCGCCGATGGACTGTGCCGCAACAATACCAACAGCTTCACCAACGGTCACTTCCGTGCCGGTCGCAAGGTTTAGACCATAGCATTTCTTGCAGACACCGTGCTTAGAACGACAACCTAAAATAGAACGAATCATAATACGTTCTACACCGCGGCCAACAATAATGTCCGCATCTGCATCCGTCATCATTTTGTCCTTGCTGACTAGCACTTCGCCAGTTTCTTCGTCAACAAAATCTTCCACCAGGAAGCGGCCAACCAGACGTTCATGCAGGGATTCAATGACTTCATTGCCTTCCTTGATATCATAAATTTCAAGGCCGCTAGTAGCGCCGCAGTCATCCTCACGAATAATAACATCCTGAGAAACATCAACCAAGCGGCGGGTCAGGTAACCAGAGTCAGCAGTACGCAGAGCAGTATCGGTCAAACCTTTACGGGCACCACGGGAAGAAATGAAGTATTCCAAAATGTTCAGACCTTCACGGTAGTTCGCGCGAATCGGGACTTCAATGGTTTCACCGGAGGTATTTGCAATCAGTCCACGCATACCGGCCAGCTGACGAATCTGACTCATAGAACCACGAGCACCGGAATCTGCCATCATGAAAATAGGATTGTAGCGGTCAAGGTTCTTCTGCAGGGCGTCAGATACTTCATCGGTTGCTTTGTTCCATGTGCTGATAACCGCCATATGACGTTCTGCATCAGAGAGAAAACCGTTTTTGTACTGATCCGAAATCATATCCACGCGCTCTTCTGTTTTCTGCAGAATCTCTTTCTTCTGCGGTGGAATTGTTGCATCACAAACAGCAACCGTAATGCCAGACAAGGCAGAGTACTTGTAACCCTGTGCCTTAATGCTGTCCAGAACTTCACTGGTTCTTGCAGTGCCGTGGGTCTTTATGCACTTTTCAATGATCTTGCCCAACTGCTTCTTGCCAACCAAGAAGTCAATCTCAAACTTAAAGAGATTTTCGGGCTTAGAGCGGTCAATAAAGCCCAAATCCTGTGGAATCGGGCGGTTAAAGATAATCTGACCAACCGTGGTATCCACCAGTGATTCGCGCATTTCCCCATTAATCTCGAGGCGGCGGCGAACTTTGATTTTTGCATGAATCTCGATGGCCTTGGCATCATATGCCATAATCGCTTCATCGACATCCTTGAAAATCTTACCCTCGCCCTTTTCGCCGTCACGGTCAAGCGTCAGCCAGTAAGAGCCCAGGATCATATCCTGTGTAGGAACCGTAACCGGCTTGCCGTCAGAAGGCTTCAGCAGGTTGCCGGCTGCCAGCATCAGGAAGCGTGCTTCCGCCTGTGCCTCACTGGAAAGCGGCACATGAACAGCCATCTGATCGCCGTCAAAGTCCGCATTGTATGCCGTACAGGCCAGTGGATGCAGCTTCATGGCACGGCCTTCAACCAGTACAGGTTCAAAAGCCTGAATGCCCAGACGATGCAGTGTAGGTGCACGGTTTAGCAGAACCGGATGATTTTTGATTACAATTTCCAGCGCATCCCAAACTTCCGGCTTCGCGCGCTCAACCGCTTTACGGGCAGCTTTGATGTTTCCCTCTGTTCCGGTTTCCACTAAGCGCTTCATGACAAACGGTTTGAACAGTTCCAGTGCCATTTCCTTTGGCAGGCCGCACTGATACATTTTCAGTTCCGGACCAACCGCAATAACGGAACGGCCGGAGTAGTCAACACGCTTGCCCAGCAGGTTCTGGCGGAAACGTCCCTGCTTGCCCTTAAGCAGGTCAGACAAAGACTTCAGCGGGCGGTTGTTCGGACCGGTGACCGGTCTGCCGCGGCGGCCATTGTCAATCAGCGCATCCACTGCTTCCTGCAGCATGCGCTTCTCGTTGCGCACAATAATATCCGGTGCATGCAGTTCCAGCAAACGCGCAAGGCGGTTGTTGCGGTTGATAACACGGCGGTACAGATCATTCAGGTCGGAAGTCGCAAAACGACCGCCGTCCAGCTGTACCATAGGACGCAAGTCCGGCGGAATGACCGGAACAGCGTCAAGAATCATCCACTCCGGGCGATTGCCGGACTGGCGGAATGCCTCCATAACTTCAAGCCGTTTTAGAATACGCACACGCTTCTGACCGGTCGCGTTTTCCAATTCAGCTTTCAGCTCCTTGGACTCCTTTTCCAAGTCGATTTCTTCCAACAGTTTTTTAATAGCTTCCGCACCCATACCTGCCTGAAAATCATCTTCATACTTTTCACGCAGATCGCGGTATTCCTTTTCAGTCAGAAGCTGTTTTTTCTGCAGTTCACGCACATCGCCGGGGTCTGTTACAATATAACTTGCAAAGTACAGAACCTTTTCCAGCATACGCGGTGAAATATCCAGGATCAATCCCATGCGGGACGGAATACCTTTAAAGTACCAGATATGCGACACCGGAGCGGCCAGCTCAATGTGACCCATACGCTCACGGCGAACCTTAGCGCGGGTAACTTCAACACCGCAGCGGTCGCAGATTTTGCCCTTATAGCGGATACGCTTGTACTTGCCGCAGTGGCATTCCCAGTCCTTAGTAGGCCCAAAAATGCGTTCGCAGAACAAGCCGTCACGTTCCGGCTTCAGCGTACGGTAGTTAATGGTTTCCGGCTTTTTCACTTCGCCATGGGACCATTCGCGGATCTTTTCGGGAGAAGCAAGGCCAATTTTGATTGATTCCAGTGTGTTAAATTCCATGTAGCAAAATCCCCCTGTCAGTCTGCCGTATCAATATCATCCAGTGAAATGTCCAGGTCGTCTTCCCCGTCTGTGCCCTCACTGCTACTGTCGTCACCGTCACCACTTACATAGCTGTCAGGGCCGTCATAAAGGGCATCGTCTGCTTCATTCACGGAATAGCCGTCCAGATTGTCAGCAACATCCGGCTCGTCAAAGTTGCCGCCGTTTGGTGAGAAGCCCATATCATCGTCATCGTCAAAGGTCTGGCGCAGGTCGATTTCCTTGTTGTCCTTGTCCAGTACCTTCATGTCCAGACCCAAACTCTGCAGTTCCTTAATCAAGACCTTAAAGGATTCAGGCACACCCGGCTTCGGGATATTCTGACCCTTAACGATTGCTTCATAGGTCTTTACACGTCCGACAACATCATCCGACTTCACAGTCAGAATTTCCTGCAGTGTATAGGCAGCACCGTAAGCTTCCAGTGCCCAAACTTCCATTTCACCGAAACGCTGACCACCAAACTGCGCCTTGCCGCCCAAAGGCTGCTGCGTAACCAGTGAATATGGGCCAGTAGAACGAGCATGCATCTTATCATCAACCAGATGATGCAGCTTGAGGTAGTACATAATGCCAACGGTAACAGGGTTGTCAAAGCGTTCACCGGTACGGCCGTCACGCAGCCAGAACTTGCCGTCTTCGCTCATATCTGCTTCGCGGAATGCAGCACGAATATCCTCTTCGTGTGCGCCGTCAAATACAGGCGTCATAATCTTCCACCCAAGTGCACGCGCAGCCATACCCAAATGCACTTCCAGTACCTGTCCGATATTCATACGGGAAGGCACGCCCAGTGGGTTCAGTACAATGTCCAGCGGTGTGCCGTCGGGCAGATAAGGCATATCCTCCACCGGCAGGATGCGGGAAACAACGCCCTTATTACCGTGGCGGCCAGCCATCTTATCGCCAACAGAAATCTTACGTTTCTGTGCGATGTAGCAGCGAACCACTTTATTAACGCCCGGGCTCAGCTCATCGCGGCTGTTTTCACGGGTAAATATCTTTACATCAACAACAATACCGTACTCACCGTGCGGTACACGCAGAGAAGTATCGCGCACTTCACGCGCTTTTTCACCAAAGATAGCACGCAGCAGGCGGTCTTCCGCGGTCAGCTCTGTTTCACCCTTCGGCGTTACCTTACCGACCAGAATATCACCGGCATGCACTTCTGCACCGACGCGGATAATACCGCTGTCATCCAAGTCACGCAGCATATCTTCGTTGACGTTCGGAATATCACGGGTGATTTCTTCCGGCCCCAGCTTGGTGTCACGTGCTTCCACTTCATGCTCTTCGATATGAATGGAGGTAAACACATCGTCGCGCACAACTTTTTCGCTGATCAGAACAGCATCCTCGTAGTTGTAGCCTTCCCACGTCATAAAGCCAATCAGGGCATTCCTGCCAAGGGAAATCTCGCCGTCCTTTGTTGCCGGGCCATCTGCGATTACGTCGCCAGCATTGACACGGTCGTTGCGATTCACAACCGGCACCTGATTGAAGCAGGTACCGGAGTTGGAACGCAGGAACTTTATAATCGGATAAATGTCAAGGTCTCCGTCATCTGTAATGACACGCACTTCGTCAGCGCTGACGCTCTTAACCACACCGGCATGCTTGCACAGTACGCAGGCTCCGGAGTCAACGCCGGCCTTGTATTCCATACCAGTACCGACGATTGGGGATTCCGTCTTAATCAGCGGCACAGCCTGGCGCTGCATGTTAGAACCCATCAGAGCACGGTTGGTATCATCATTTTCAAGAAACGGAATCATTGCTGTTGCAACGGAAACAACCATTCGCGGAGAAACATCCATAAAATCAACTTTTTCACGTTCCACAACCACGAACTGGTCGCGGTGACGGCCATTTACCTTTGCATTTTCAAAGTGTCCGTCGTCGTCCAGTGGTTCGTTTGCCTGCGCCACAATGTAATTGTCCTCTACATCCGCTGTCATATAGACAACGTCACGGGTAACCACACCGGTTGCTTTATCCACACGGCGATACGGCGCTTCAATAAAGCCATATTCATTGATGCGTGCAAAAGTAGCCAAATAGGAAATCAGGCCGATGTTCGGGCCTTCAGGCGTTTCAATCGGGCACATACGTCCGTAATGGGTATAGTGTACATCTCGAACCTCAAATCCTGCGCGGTCACGGGACAAACCGCCGGGTCCCAAGGCAGACAGGCGGCGCTTGTGTGTCAGCTCCGCCAGCGGGTTGGTCTGATCCATAAACTGTGAAAGCGGAGAGGAACCAAAGAATTCCTTAATTGCAGCCACAACCGGACGAATATTAATCAGGGAATGTGGGGTCAGCACTTCCAAATCCTGTGCCTGCAATGTCATGCGCTCACGAATCACACGTTCCAAGCGGGAGAAACCGATGCGGAACTGGTTCTGCAGCAGTTCACCAACAGAACGGATGCGTCGATTGCCCAGATGGTCAATGTCATCTGTTGTGCCAAGACCGACCTGCAGGTTGCACATATAGCTGACAGAAGCAAAAATATCGTCAATAATAATATGTTTCGGCACCAACTCTTCCACGTGCGTGCGGATTGCCTCTTTCAAAGCCTCCTCATCGCCGGCACTTGCCTCAAGCAGGTCAGCCAGCACAGAATAACGCACACGTTCTTTGATGCCACATTCTTCCCCTGCATCAAAGGAAACAAAATTCTTGATGTCCACCATGCCGTTTGAAATAACCTTTACTTCACGTTCGTTTATGGTTACATATGCGACGGAAACACCGGCATCATCCATCTGGCGGGCCAGCTCATGCGAAACAGCCTGGCCAGCTTCTGCCATCAGCTCACCAGTGGAGGGGTTTACAACCGGGCGGCTCAATACCTGCCCGGTAATGCGTCCGGCAAGATTCAGCTTTTTATTGTATTTATAGCGGCCAACACGGGAAAGATCATAACGGCGGGAATCAAAAAACAAGCCGTTAATGTGAGATTGAGCACTGTCCAGTGTAGGCGGTTCACTTGGGCGCAGCTTTTTGTAGACTTCAAAAAGTGCTTCCTCAGTGTTTTTGCAGGGATCTTTTTCGAGCGTTGCATCGATATAGTCGCTGCTGCCAAAGTATTCACGAATTTCTGTATCACTGCCAAGGCCCAGTGCACGAATAAAAACAGTTACCGGCAGCTTCCGGTTCTTATCGATACGAACATAAAAAACATCATTCGCATCGTTTTCATATTCCAGCCATGCGCCGCGGTTCGGGATAACCGTTGCGCTGTACAGTTCCTTGCCGGTCTTATCGTATTCCATCTTATAGTATACGCCCGGGGAACGCACCAACTGAGAAACAATAACGCGCTCTGCGCCGTTGATAACAAAGGTACCGCTTTCCGTCATAAGCGGGAAATCACCCATAAAGACTTCCGATTCCTTGATTTCCCCGCTTTCCTTGTTCAGCAGACGGGCTGTTACGCGCAGAGGAGCTGCGTAGGTTGCATCCCGCTCCTTGCATTCCATCACGGAATAATTCGGCTTTTCGGTATCCAGCTTATAGTCAACAAAGTCCAGGACCAGGTTGCCCGTGTAGTCGGTAATGCCGGAGACATCTTTGAAGACCTCCTTGAGGCCATCATTCAGGAACCACTCGTAAGAATTTTTCTGAATTTCGATAAGGTTTGGCATCTGCAATACCTCATCAATTTTGGAAAAGCTCATGCGTGTGTTTCTGCCTACCTTCACCGGTTTGACATTCACCATTGGCTCAATCACTCCAATCCTTTTTTTAAGAGCCGCCTATCCGCGTACGTCATTTTTCATCATATTCTGCCGCACAAGCCTCTTGCCTTTTTCAATCTATTGTGATATGATAGGAGCAATCAAGAGATAGGTGCACGATTCTATGATGATGCAGTTTAATATTCTATTCCATTTCTATTAGTTTGTCAAGGCAAAAGTGACGATTTGCCTTGGCTTTTTTCTTTTTATGCAGTTTTTTGATGCAAGAGGTGCACGTCTGATTCGCTGTGCGGGGCTGTTTTATATTCAGTTTTTGTAGATTATAGACTGTATAATAATTAAATAGTCTATGATGATTTCGTGAGTAATCACTTTTTATTAGCTGCATCCGGTGAAATTAAATTTTTAGATTTTTCAAAATTTAAATGACTTATTTGATGCATTTGAGTTTGATTATAAGAAATATTTTGAATTATTATTACATTTTGTTGACTAATTTGAAATATTATTCTATAATAAGCACATTCAAAATTCAGGCAGATAACGTAAAAATGAGGTAAACATAGTTAATTAATTAATCTGTATATCTAAAACTTTATCTGCTGAATTTTCCGTAAAGCTCGTCTGATAACTGCAAATCAGTCAAATATTGACTTTTTTCTGCTTACCAAAGCAGCAAAGCAATTTTTCAGAAAATTCAAAGGGAATTCAGCCAAATCAATGGATTGATAAATCGAGGCTTACAAAATGGAAAATGCATCTCAAACTGTGGCAGCGGCAAAAGGCCCTGCCACCTTGCAGTCCCATTCGGCACTGTACCTAAATCATTACGATGAATTTGTAGAAAAGAGCCAGACGCTTATAAAAGAAGCATCTGATAAAAAACATTTTATAATTATATATGCCGACATTACTGATTTTCAAACGGTAAATACTTTTTACGGCTTTGCTGAAGGCGACCGTTTTCTGTCTGCTTTTGCAGATTTTTTAAATTCTACCCTTAACACATGTCTTTGCGGGCGGGTTTTTTCAGACCATTTTATCTGCCTTGCCCAGATGCACAGTACAGCCGGAACAGAAACTACTGCTACCAGCTATCAGCTGAAGCTTCAGCGCTTCCTGCAGGAACAGCTTCCCTGCCATCCGGACTGCCGGCTGCACATTGCCTGCGGTCTGTGCACTGTTGATGACACAGGCCTTGTTACAGCAATCGACAATGCCAATACAGCCCGAAAGCGCGCCAAGTCGCACAGAGGTACAAAAGTCATATGGTTTGACAGCAACTTAAAGAAACAAATTGAATTGGAGAAAAGCACCGCACATCTTGCGCAAGCTGCCTTGCGGGAAAAGCGCTACTGCTTCTATCTGCAGCCAAAGGTCAACCTGCACACTGGAAAAATTGTAGGTGCAGAAGCATTGGCCCGTGGTATCTCTGCCGACGGTGAACTGGTTTATCCGGATATGTTCATCCCCTTTCTTGAGCAAAACGGCTCTATTATTGAAATGGATTATTTGATTTTCAGCAAAGTTTGCGCTTATCTTGCTGACCGCCTTCGTCAGGGACTGCCTGTTGTCACAATTTCCGTAAACCTTTCGCGGCTGCACACCCAGCGCAGCAACACGGCTGATATCCTGCATGCAGTGGCCAGCACCTATGACATTCCACCCTATTTGCTGGAGTTTGAGTTGACTGAAACCTTGCTGTTGGATGAATTCGATAGTGTCAAACATTTGATTGATGCGCTTCGTAACTATGGCTATAAAGTTTCCATTGATGACTTTGGCTCCGGTTACGCGGGCATTAACATTTGGCAGGAATTGAATTTTGATATTTTAAAGTTGGATAAGAAGTTCCTTTCCAGCGATCCAAAAGTAAAGCCACGCAATGACGCACTGATTCCCAACCTGATTCGGATTGCAGACCAGCTGCAAATGACAGTACTCTGCGAAGGCGCAGAAACTGAGGAACAGTGTGAATACCTGAAAGGTATGGGCTGCAGCATTGTGCAGGGCTATTATTTTTCCAAGCCGCTTTCCTGTGAAAACTTTGATAAACTGATGGAGGAAAACCACGGTACCTACCCGGTTGAAGCTGACCAGCATCCCTATACTGCCAGTACCTCCAACTTTCTTGTTCGCTCTGTAACAGATTCCATTTTTGATGTCGTACCGGGCGGCATGGCTGGGTTTGATGAGGACAGCGGCAGACTGCTTTACGCATCTGACGGCGTCAAAAAGTTAACCGGATACTCTATTGAAGAACTGTTTACTTTTGGTAGTGTACGAGATTGGCTGGAGCACTTTATCGCACCTACTGATTTTTCAATCATCATTAATGAGCAGCAAAAACTGCACAAAGACGGGAAAATGTATCTTTTGTTCGACCTGCACCGTGCGGACGGCACAGTGGTCAAGCTGGAAATGTACGCAGGCAGAGTTAAAAGCCCTGAGTGGGGCAGTTACATACTTTGTTGCTTCCTTAATAAAACAAAAAATGTATAAAGAAACGCTGTGCTCTCGATTGAAAGCACAGCGTTTCTTTATACTATGTAATTATTCCTGAGAACTGTGGCAAGCCAGCTCCTGCACGCGTGCGGAATGCGTAAAGAGTGTGCACCCGCCGGTGTGCGGCCCGCCCACCAAATTTTCTTCCTGCAGTGCCAAGAACAGCGGAGAATGTAAAATTTCCAGAAGTGTTTTTTCCCGAACATTGCAGTCATCATACGGTGAGAACGGGCACGGCTGCGCTGCTCCGCGCGGGCTGAGATGGAAAAATCCGCGCCCCGCCGCCAGACAACCACCAACATGCTTTTCGTCACCCGGAAATGATAGAAATACCATATTGGGGAAGTCGGCACGTATTACAGCGACTTTTTCTTCATACGCTGGTCGGGTTTCCTCTGTAAACGCCAAATCCAGCCCCATACCGTTTACGGGTTCATACTCCACATAAAAGATCAGGCAGCAGCCTGCATCCGCAAGTCCCCGCAAAAAGTCCTTTGACGTCACTTCCTCCAAATTTTTAGTTGTTACCATCACAGAAACGCCAAAAAGCACACCGGCTTTTTTCAATGCTTTCATCTGTGTAAAAATTCTTTCAAACGTTCCTTTTCCACGGCGCTCATCCGTCTGCGCCTGCAGCCCCTCAATGCTAAAAACAGGCACCAGATTACGGCTTTTTACAAACAGTCCCTGATATTCAGTGGCAAGAACTCCATTTGTAAAGATTGGGAATATCATGCGCTTATGCTTTGCTGCGGTTTCAATTACATCGCGGCGCATCAGCGGTTCACCGCCTATTAACATGGAAAATGAAATACCGATTTCTTCCGCCTGTGTAAAAACAGCTTCCCATTCATCTGCTGAAAGTTCCGGCACCGGTTCATCCTGACAGGTTCCGCAGGCACGCGCAAAGCAGCCTTTACAGTGCATATTGCAGCTTCCGGTAATGCTGGCCATCAAAAAGGCCGGCACATGGGTTCCCTGCTGTTCCTTGGCAGCGCGGCGCTCCTGTGCTTCCTTTGCATATTTCGTAAACTGCAGCAGAAAAGCTGCTTCCCGTGGATTTTTCAGCGCCGTTTTCGCTACATTTTCCAATATGTTTCGTATGGTTTCGCTCATGTATTCGGTCAGTTCGCTGTTCTGCATGGTTTGTTCTCCTTTTTTGAAAAAAGCTTTCTTGACCTTTTGCCCCGATATGGTACAATACAAGAATGAAAGGGGACAAAAATGAATGGTTTCGATTACACAGGCTGTACTGCACGTACTTGACACTAACATTGATCTGCCGGTTCTTTCTGACACTCCGCTGACACTTGATCCGGACACAGAGGCATTTTTAAGCGGTCACATAGAGCGGCTGTATGCCAGCGACGACTGCAAGCTTTGCCGCTTCCTCGGCGGCAGTAAATTTCAGGCTGCCGCCGCCAAGTGCGGCGAACACTTTCTGCCGTTTACCCGCGACATTGCCGGCCAGATTTTTACCGTTATGAAACAGAATCCGGATATTCCTGCCGGCGATCTGGTCTTTGCGCAGGCGGAAATTGATGAGCATCCCTACCTGATTCTTTTGAAGCTGAACTACCGTGATTCCTACATTCACTATTACATGAGTCCGGACGGTCAGGAACGTTCCAACACCATTATGCGGCAGCGTACAACTTTGCCGCAGCCCAAAAGCAAAATTGACGAGGGCGCGCTGGTTTCTTTGAACGGTGATGAAGTCCGCCTGATGGAAAAGAAATACGAAATTGACGGAAAGAAAGCCTGCTATCTTTCCGAACAAATACTGGAATGCAGTTTTGGCATTTCCGAAAAGCAGAAGCTGACCGCTGTACAGAAAGCGGTGGAAACCGTCAATGAAAAATTCTTTGACAACAAACAGGAAATTGAAGTACACGTGGCAAATGTGCTGTGTGAACAGGCTGGAAGTGACGATGCCGCCACACTGGACGCTTTGTGCGACTCAATCTACGGCGGCTCCCCCGCTGAAGTGAAAGAAGAATTCACACGAGCAGTTGCAGAAAAAGATTTGCATATGTCAGACACCGTCCGCGTTTCCCCCACCGCCGCAAACCGGCTGAAAAAGCAGTCCATTAAAACGGAAAACGGAATTGAAATCAAGATTCCAATCGATGTTTACAACAGCGGCGACGGCGTTCAGTTTATCAACAATCCGGATGGGTCGATTTCACTGCTGATAAAAGGCATTCATCTTTCTTAATGTTTTAGGCTAATACTTGTTCACTTTTATTTTAGCTACTATTTGTTCGCCTGTCAAAAGATTTTTTATAAAGGAACTGCCTGCGGATGAGAACTGTTTCATCCGCAGGCAGTTTTTATTCTTGCGTTTGCTCTGCTTTTGAGGGCATGGGTGACAAGACATCCGCAAATGTATAAGAGCGAAGTTTATCCCGCACCAATACGGTCACTTCGTCATATATCTTATGAAAATGGCAGCTGGTAGTACAGCTGTGGTCACAGCTGTACTCCTCCTGTTGGCAGCGGCTGAACATATACGGTCCCTCCACCGCCTCAATTACCTGCAGCAGTGTAATCTGCTCCGGTTTTTGTGCCAGCTTGTACCCACCGTGTGCACCCTTAAAAGAAACCACCAGCCCCGCATTGACCAGTTTGTGCAGGATTTTCAGTGTAAACCGCTGTGTGACTCTTGTTTTTTCTGCGATGGTACGGGCATCTGCCCTGTTTTCCGTGCGGGTCAGCATCTCCATAATCCGCACCGCATAATCGGTTTCGAGTGTGATGACCATTGGGGCGCCCCTTAATCCAAAAAGTCTTTCAGTTTTTTACTGCGGCTGGGATGGCGGAGCTTACGCAGGGCTTTCGCTTCAATCTGGCGGATACGTTCACGGGTAACGTTAAACTCTTTACCCACCTCTTCCAGTGTACGGGAACGGCCGTCTTCCAAACCAAAGCGCAGGCGCAGAACCTTTTCTTCACGCGGAGTCAGTGTATCCAGCACTTCATCAAGCTGTTCTTTTAAAAGTGTGTGGGATGCTGCATCCTGTGGAGCGGGTGCATCATCATCCGGAATGAAGTCTCCCAGATGGCTGTCCTCCTCCTCACCGATAGGGGTTTCCAGCGAAACAGGTTCCTGTGCCACACGCAGGATCTCACGAACTTTATCGACCGGCATACCCAATTCATCACTGATTTCGTCAGCAGAGGGTTCATGACCGTTTGTATGCAGCAGCTGGCTTGAAACCTTTTTCACTTTATTGATGGTTTCAACCATATGCACCGGAATACGAATTGTACGCGCCTGGTCAGCAATCGCGCGGGTAATTGCCTGCCGAATCCACCAAGTTGCATAGGTGGAAAACTTAAACCCTTTGGTGTAGTCAAATTTTTCTACTGCCTTGATTAGGCCAAGGTTGCCCTCCTGAATCAAGTCAAGGAACTGCATACCACGCCCAAGGTAACGCTTCGCAATACTGACAACCAAACGCAGGTTAGCTTCTGCCAAACGCTTTTTCGCAGCTTCATCGCCCTCTTTGATGCGCACTGCCAAGTCAATTTCTTCTTCTGGTGACAGCAGAGGCACCCGGCCGATTTCCTTTAAATAGACCTTGACTGGGTCATCAATGGCAATGCCGTCTGTATTGACTGCAACATCCAATCCCTCGTCTTCATTATCCTTGTTGTCCCCAATCTGCAGGTCACCAAGAATATCTTCCCCAAGGTCCTCAACAATTTCGATACCGAGCCCCTCAAGCATATCGTAAAACTTTTCAATCTGTTCCGGTTCAAAGTCAAGTTCACCGATTGCGTCAAGGATGTCCTTTGTAGAAAGTGAACCCTTTGTCTTACCCTGCTCAATTAAGTCACGCAATACTGTTTTCTTATCTGGTGTAGCGGCCGCTGCTGCCATTTGAAAACCCCCTTATTTTTTCTCTGCACGCAGCTGCTCCAGGTAGTGCTGAATTTCATCATCACTTCTGGTCTGCGCACTGTTCTTATCATTTTCCTCAAGGATGACACGGATGTAAGCATCCACTTCCTGCCTGCCAGCTTTAAGCCCTGCCTGCCGCGCGCAGTAACCAGCCACCAGCCCCATTTCGCCTTGGGAAAGACTGTCTGCCAAATCTGTAAGGCTAACTGCCTTGCCATCCTTCATTTTGCCCATGATTATTCCATATACACGGCGATTAAACGTCGTAATGAACTTTTCCGGCGGTAATTCGGCGATTATATACGCGGAATTTTCAGGATAATCGATCATTGCCCCCAAAAGTGCCTCCTCAGCACGCGCTGCGCGGAGATTTTGCGATTTTTCCGGATTGACTTTATCCTGCATACCTGCTGTTTGCCGACGAAACGTGCGAAACGCTTTTTTCTGGTGAGAACGCTGCTTCTTTTCCCGCAGCATTTTAACCTGCTGCAAAACAGCTGCACGCTGAATGCCAGCTTCATCTGCGAGTTTTCCGGCATATACTTCGCGTTCAATGTCACTGTCCAGCGCAGACAGCACCGCCGCCGCCTCATTCAGGTAATGAATCTTTCCCTCCGGCGTCTGCACATTAATATCTTTCTTTAACTTCGTCAGGCGATACTCCACATCATTGCCGCAGCTGTCCAAAAGCTGCTGAAAACGTGCATGTCCGCTTTCACCGTGCGTACGGATAAACTCATCCGGGTCCTTACCGTCCGGCACAACCAAAATTCTTACCGTAAGTCCGGCCTCCCGCAACAGAGGAATACTGCGGGAGGCTGCTTTCTGCCCTGCTGCATCCGCATCATAGGAAGCAACTACTTCCTTCGTATAATGTGCAATCAAGCGTGCCTGTTCCGGCGTCAGTGCGGTACCAAGCCCCGCAACTGCGTTTTGGAACCCTGCCTGATGCAGCGCAATAACGTCCATGTAGCCCTCGCAAAGTACCAGATATGGTTCAGCGTAATCTTTTGCAAAGTTCATTGCAAAAAGATTGCGTCCCTTGCTGAAAATCGGCGTATCGCTGGTATTCAGGTACTTCGGCTCTCCCTGACCCAGTATCCGTCCGCCAAATGCAATTACATTTCCGCGCAGATCAATAATTGGAAACATCACGCGGTCATGAAAACGGTCAATCGCGTGTCCGTTCCGGCTGGAAAAAGCAACATTTGCCTGTATCATTTCCTGTTCGCTGAAGCCCTTTTTGCGCAGATAATTGACCAGCGAAAAACGATCCGACGGCGCGTAGCCAAGGCCAAACCTGCTGATGGTTTTTGGAGCAAGCGCGCGCTTTTCAAAGTATTCCATGCCGGCACGCCCCTGCGCGGAAAGCAGAACACCGTGGTAGTACCGCGCCGCTTCCCGGTTCAGTTCATACAGCCGTATGCGCAGCTTTGCCAGCCCGCGGTCAGTATCACTTTCCGGTACCGTCATGCCCGCCCGCTGTGCCAGAGAACGCACCGACTCCATATAATCAAGATTGTCGATTTTTTCAATAAAGGTAATCACGTCGCCGCCCGCACCGCAGCCAAAGCAGTAAAATGAACCGTTATCCGGATAAACCGTAAAGGACGGTGATTTTTCGCTGTGAAACGGGCACAGCCCAACCAACGTACGTCCGCGCCGCTTCAGGCTGACATAGCTTGAAACAACGTCCTCAATGCTGCTGCGGGCTTTCAGTTCTTCAACAAATTCCTGCGGAAGCGGCAAATTTCAGTTCCCCTTTCCTGCGTTGCTCCGGCTGGCAGGCTCTGTCATGCAGTTTATCTGAGCTGCCAGGAATGCGGCACATAAATTTTTTCAAACAGCTCTACTGCATAAGGGTCTGTCATACCGGCAATATAGTCCACCGCAGCACGTCTGATGCCATCTTGTTGTGCAATGACGCGCATATCTGCAGTCAGGTGCTCCGGTGAAAGCGCATATTCGTACAGCTTTTCAATTACAAGTGGCACCTTGCTTTCTTCCGACTTTGCGTGTGGATTTACATACACAGACTTGTACATAAATGCGTGCAGCTTGTCAAACGCTTCCTGCACCGGTTCATCCATACGAATTACACCGTCCGCACTGCAGCATACAACTGAACGCACAAGACAGTCTATCCGCTCGCGCTTGGAATTGCCTAGCACTGCTGTAATTTCCGGCGGCAGCTGGCTTTCCTTTAAAATTCCCGCACGTTCCGAATCATCAATATCATGATTTATGTATGCAATGCGGTCTGCTACCCGCACAATACGGCCTTCCGGTGTTTTTGCCTGTGTCCCTTTTGTATGGCACAAGATGCCGTCCCGCACTTCTTCCGTCAGATTCAGCCCACGTCCGTTTTTCTCCAGACGTTCCACAATCCGCGCGCTTTGTTCATAGTGGTGAAACGATGTGCTGCCATCCTCCAGCGGATGAACTCTGCAGATTTCATCCAGTGCATGCTCACCCGCATGACCAAAAGGAGTATGGCCAAGGTCATGTCCAAGTGAAATTGCCTCTGTCAAGTCCTCATTGAAGCGCAGACAGCGGGCAATCGTGCGCGCAATCTGTGCAACCTCCAGTGTATGGGTCAAACGGGTCCGGTAATGGTCACCTTCCGGAGAAAGGAACACCTGCGTTTTCCGTTTCAGGCGGCGAAATGCCTTACAGTTGATAATGCGGTCACGGTCGCGCGAAAATGCCGTACGCAGGTCATCTTCCTCTTCCGGGTACTGTCTGCCTGCTGTATCACAAGCGTGAGTTGCAATCGGAGAAAGCGTCATTTGTTCAATCTTTTCCGTCTGCTCACGAGTATTCACAGAGTCCTCCTTTCCGTTATGCTGTTTTAAGCAGCATTTTGGCAATTTTCAAACCAGTTCATAGTATTATACGCAGAAAAAACGATTTCCCCTGCAAATCTGCAAAAAGAATCTGAATATTTAAAAATTATTCACAATTAGTCCACCACTGCAGCTACTGAAAAATACTTCTCACCAATCTGCCGTACCTGCACAGTACCGGCCGTCGCATCCGCAAGTGCCGCATTCAAGCCTGCCAGACGCTCCGCTTCCATGTGAAACTGCAGCGTAACCAAGTCCGTAAAAGAAGTGTCATCCACTACAGCATCATGTTCCGGAACCAGTGCCCCCACTTTGCCATACTGGCTGTAGGTGCAGCTTGCCTGCAGCAGCAGGCAGGGCTTCATGCAGACAATCCCTGCCTGCTCCACTGCAATAGACGCGCCGTGTGAGTATGCACGCACAAGGCCGCCTGCACCCAGTAAAATACCGCCGAAGTAGCGGGTAACCACAACCACCGCGTCTGTAACGCCTGATTTCAGCAGAACATTCAGAACCGGCACCCCGGCTGTACCCTGCGGCTCTCCATCATCAGAGCAGTGCTGCTCGCCGCTTCTAAGCACATAGGCAGAAACATTGTGTTTTGCGTCCCAGTATTGCTTTTTCAAGCGTGCCACAAAAGCCACAGCCTGCTCCTGCGTCTGCACAGGTGCCGCTGCACCCAAAAAGCGGGATTTTTTCTCAGTAAACTCGTTTGCACCCTCTGCTTTCAGTGTAAGGTACTCTATCATTTTCCGCACCTCCGCATATAGAAAAAAGGACTGCTGCAGAGCAGGGCTGACAAAACAGTCCTGTTGTGCGGCAGTCCTCAGCATTCCAGAGAAAAGCGAATCACTTTGTTGCCGAACCGTAACGCTTTTTGAACATATCGACACGGCCGCTGCTATCCACCAGCTTCTGCTTGCCGGTGAAGAACGGATGGCACTTTGAGCAAATTTCAACGCGGATGTTCTCTTTCGTGGAACGAGTGTGAATCACATTGCCGCAGGCACATGTGATCGTTGTATCCTTATACTCAGGATGGATACCTTTTTTCATGAGTTGTCACCTCTTTCAGCAAAAGCTGCAGCATAACAGCCCGGTCTGCGTGGTTGATCGCAACAAACACGAAACAGCGCAAATGGGCTCTAAACATTCGCCATTTTAACACATACGGAAATGAAAAGCAAGTTTTTTATTCAAATAAATCAGTTGCTAACCGTCTGATTACCTTTGTAAGTCACATATTCTTCCAGACAAAGGCCCATTTTCCGCATTGTCTGTGCATTGTTGGTGCCCACATACCGAAAATGACTGGGGTCATCCTGCAGGCCGGTGCGGCCTTCTTTGTCGTCTGTATATCTGCGGACAAAGCCATACTCCACACAGTGATTCAGCAGCCAATGGTAGCCGTCAGAGGACAAAAAGGCCGAATCAGATGGAAAAGTAACCGCCATGCCGGTCTGATTTTCGCTGCAGCCGCCCGGCGGAACCACTGCCGCAGCGTCACTTTCCGCCACTGCACGGGTCTTCCCTTTATTTTGCATCAGTTCCTGTATTTTCTGCTGATATAATTTTTCCTGTGCATCCGCATCTACATAGCCGCCCGTAACCTGCAGTGTATATCCCGCTGCTTTTGCATCTGCCAGCATTTTTTTGAGCGCCGGTAAAATTCGTTTGTCCACCTGCACATTTTCATAAGTGGTAAGCTGTGCTGTAAAACTGCTGCTGATTTTTTTATCCGGCGAAACAACGGTAAGCGCCCAGCTGTCGTCCGGCACGGGCAAAACATCCTCCTGCTGCAACACAGTGGAAACATCAGAAACCGCAGAAGCGGAATTTTTGCCGGTCTGCGGGCGCAGCGCCTGCCACACCAGCACTCCAAGCAAAGCCACAAGCAGCAGAATGACGGCCAGCAGCGCTGCCATCCAGTGCTTCAAGCGCCGAATACCAGCACCTGAGCCGCCTCGCGGAGCAGTGTCCGCCAACACTCTTTCCTGTCGATTGTTACGCATATATATTTTTCTCCCAATCCATTTTAAGTATTTTTCAGCAAAAGTTGCCGGATGCATGTATCATCTTCCCTATTGTAATCCCCACTGACATACTTTTCAAGGTGTTTTGCGAACGTAAAAAAAACGGTTGCATTTTTGAATATTTTGCTGTAATATAAAGTGGGCAAAATTTTGAAAGCGCTTTAACAATATTTGCGCTTCCTCTGCGGCTGCCTTCTATCAAAAATGGATATGCTTGTCAGTATCAGTAGCAGTTCGTATGTCTTGCGGACATTTTTGCATTCTTTTTCGATAAAGCCAGCAGCAACTGGACGTTAAACAGTATTGTTCCGCGGTTTCTGCTTTGCGCCTGATGAATTGATTTTTTAGAATCGAGGTCATTAATTGTATGCGTAAAACAAAAATCATTTGTACACTTGGACCTGCCACTGACGATAAAAACGTCCTGCGCGGTCTGATGCTTGCCGGGATGGATGTGGCCCGTGTTAATTTCTCGCACGGTTCACATGAAGAACACCAGGTACGCATCGATACTGTGAAGGAACTGCGCGAGGAGCTGGGCCTGCCGGTAGCTCTGCTGCTGGACACAAAAGGGCCGGAAATCCGTACGCTTGACTTCCCGGAACCAGTTGACTTGGTCGACAGTCAAAAGTACACCTTGTCAACCGAGGATATTCCCGGTGACATCAATCGCTGCGGTATTACATTTAAGAATCTGCCAAATGAAGTGTCAACCGGTACACGAATTCTGATTGATGACGGCTTGGTGGAACTGCGTGTAGATGACACCACCAGCACTGAAGTACACTGCACAGTCATGAACGGCGGCCGCATCAACAAACATAAAGGCATCAATGTTCCCGGTGCCAATCTGTCCCTGCCTTTCCTGAGTGAGCAGGACAAGTCCGATATTGCTTTCGGCGTGGAGCAGAACTTCGACATGATTGCTGCTTCCTTCACTCGCTGTGCCGATGATATCCTCAGTCTGCGCAGTGAACTGGAAAAGAACGGCAACCACGACATGCAGGTAATCAGCAAAATTGAAAGCACCGGCGGCGTTGAAAACATTGATGATATTATTCGTGTTTCCGACGGCATCATGGTTGCCCGCGGCGACCTTGGTGTAGAAGTTCCGATGGAAGAAGTTCCGGTACTGCAAAAGGAAATCATCAGCAAGGTTTTTGCAGCCGGTAAACTGGCCGTTACCGCAACGCAAATGTTAGATTCCATGATTCAGCATCCGCGCCCGACCCGTGCAGAAGCAACCGACGTTGCAAACGCCGTTTATGACGGTACCAGCGCCATTATGCTTTCCGGTGAAACCGCTGCCGGCAAATACCCGGTTGAAGCCGTGAAAACAATGTCCCGCATTGCGGAACGCACCGAGCAGAGCATTGATTACACACGCCGCTTCCGCACCAGCACTTGGACAGAACGGACTGATGTCACGTCTGCTATTTCTCATGCGACCTGCACAACCGCGCATGACCTCGGCGCAGTTGCCATTATGACTGTAACCAAATCCGGCCGCACTGCACGTACCATTTCCAAGTATCGTCCTGCCTGCCCCATTATCAGCGGCACTACCAGCCGCAAGGTCTGGTACCAGATGAACCTTTCCTGGGGTGTCATCCCGATTATGGTTGATGAAAAAGACAACACGGACGAGCTGTTTGACCACGTTGTTGATGTTGCGCGCAGCAAGGGCCTAGTCAAAAACGGTGACCTTACTGTCATTACCGCAGGCGTGCCGTTGGGCATTTCCGGCACCACTAACCTGGTAAAGGTACAGTTGGTCGGTGATGTTTTGGTCACCGGTGCCGGTATTTCCTTAGGCAGTGTGTGCAGCAACCTCTGCGTCTGCAAAAATGAGGCAGAGCTCGCCCAAAATTTTCACACAGGGGACATCATTGTTGTTCCAACCACCAGTAATGACGTTATGAAATATATGCGCAAAGCTTCCGGTATCATTACCGAGGAACCGGGCATGAATTCTCACGCCGCTATCGTGGGGCTTTCCCTGAACAAACCTGTGATTGTCGGTGCGGAGAACGCAACAAAGATTCTGCGCAGCGGTGTAACTGTAACACTGGATTCTGACCGTGGGATCGTTTATGCAGGCGATGAAAAAGCTGTCAAATAAGTTCACGCATACAGAATAATAGAATGATTAAAGAAGGCTGCTTCCGCATTGAGAAGCAGCCTTCTTTTTTTCTCCTAAACCGAAAGCAAAAACACAGCGGCAGTCCTCAGGGATTTACCGCTGTGCTGAATCTGCAATGGCGAAATATACTCTAATGGAACGCTTTATGTAGCAGCTCCATGAGAAATCTGTGCCGCTGCCGCTGGCATATTTGCAATATGAGAATGATTATGCATCGGCTGCTCTGATAAGCCAAAACTGACAGACAAAGCACGATCCACTTCCGCCATACCCTCTTCCCCAAGCCTGCCCATGTGCTCACGCAGGCGGTGTTTGTCAAGGGTACGTACCTGCTCCAACAGCACAATACTGTCACGGGAAAGGCCGGTGGCAGCGGCATTCAGCCGAATATGTGTCGGCAGGTCTGTTTTTCCGCGCTGACTTGTAATTGCCGCAGCAATCACAGTTGGACTGAAGCGATTTCCAACATCATTTTGAATGATGAGAACCGGCCTGACCCCGCCCTGCTCTGAGCCGACGACTGGACTTAGATCCGCGTAAAAAATGTCTCCACGCTTTACTTGCATTACACTCACGCTCCGCATTTTGTTTTCTGCAGATAGCATTGGCAGAAGTACCAGATTTTATACATCTGTGCTTCTGGTAACAGTGTATGCAATTCCGTGCTTTTTGGCGTTTCTGCTTGATTGGAAAAACAAAAACGGCTGAAACATCAAAGCTCTTTTTCAATTTTCAAAAAAATTTGTGGCAGTTCCGCAAGCATATCATGTGGAAGCATTGCCTGCTGCGACAAATGTGCCGCGCACCTGTCCCCCGCCAGTCCATGCAGATAAACTGCAGCGCAGGCCGCCGTAAATGATTCTGCCCCCTGTGCAAGGAACGCGCCAATCATGCCTGCCAGCAAATCGCCGCTTCCGCCGCGCGCCATGCCCGGATTCCCGGTTGGATTCTGTATAATGCGGCCGTCTGGAGATGCAACGACTGTACCCGCACCTTTTAAAACAAGCACTACATCATATTTTCGTGCAAAAGCAGATGCCGCACCTTGGCGGTCTGCCTGCACCTCATTAACGGAACAGCCCAGCAGCCGTGCCATTTCTCCCGGATGCGGTGTCAGCACTGCAGGAACCGTCAACTGATCCAAAACGTCACAATTTTTAACAATACAGTTCAGTCCATCCGCATCCAGAACCAAGGGGACACGAATTTGCTGCAGCACCTGCCGCACCCACCCCGGATGGGCAGTTGAGAAGCCACAGCCCATCACGCAGGCAGTCGCCTTTTTCAAAGAATAGAGCACAGGCGAAAAATCTTCATCATATACCGTATAAATCGGTTCCAACAAATGTGCGGAAACAATCGGGTAAATACATGCTGGCAGCGCCGCATCCACCAACCCCGCACCGCACCGAAGTGCTGCACCCGCGCACAGTACTGCTGCACCCGCCATACCACAACTTCCGCAAATGCAAAGTAAGCGGCCAAACGTCCCCTTGTTGCTGTCGATTGGGCGCTTTTTGATTACCGAAGCAGCCATTTCATAAGAAATCAGTTCCATTCTATGCTTCCTTTCGCTCCCCCGCAACAACTGCAGCTGCGGTACTGCCAGTGTGGGAAATACTGACAGAAAACTCCCACCCTGCTGCTAAAGCCGCAGCCCGACCAGTCAGGTGCAGATAAGGCGCGCCGTTTCGCTGGCGAAGCAGTTCCACTTCCCGCAGGGAAAAGCCGCACAGACCAGTGCCCATTGCCTTTGCAAACGCTTCCTTGGCACTAAAAGAAGCAGCGACGCTTTGTGCAGGAAATCCGCGCCCCTGCAGCTGGGCAAACTCCTGTTCACCCAAAATTTCTCTGCAGAAACGCGGATTTCTCATAGACCGCTGAATACGGTCAATTTCACAAAGGTCGATTCCCACCGCCAGCATCAGTGCTGCGGCACGCGCGGAAAAGCCGCCATGCTGACAGTGCGCTTCAGTGATGTTTTCACAGCCGTCTGCACACGCTCGTCCGGGCTGAACACGACCAAAATCGTGCCGTATTTGTCAAAATGACCGGTCATGTACCATTCCCCGCTGCTGCCGTTTGCAGTTGTACCTACCTGATAGGTTGCGTCAAAATGCTTGCCTGCCAGTTTCTGCGCATCATAAGTACCAATTTCATCAACATCATGCAGGTCAATGGAAAACTGGCGCTTGCGCTTACGGCGATGAATGATTTTATCACAGGTGAAGTCGCCGTTTGTAATACTGTACTCAAACTCCCAGTCGATTGATGTAACAATATAATAGATAGCAAAGCAAACGCCAACCAAAATCAGCAGTGAGAACATAAACAGTTCTTTAATAAACATGGTCAAAGTCAATATTGCCAATGCACCGACAACAGTTGCCGCCATAATAGCAAAGTCCTTTGCGCCCATTTTTCTTTTAATAATCTGTTCACAGAAAATGTCCATTTTCAGTTTTCCTCCGATGTCGTAAATTCAGTCTTTTTTTATTGTATCATAGGCGGCAGACAATTACAAACAAAATCCATGTAAACACAAACATTTTTTATGAAAACTGCTCTTTGCCGCGGCTTTATGCTTTCATGCGGCGGGGCTTGCAATCTGTGCTTATGCATGCTATAATAATCGATGCATATAAATAAAACGCTGTGAGAAAGGAAGTAGCACTCGACCGCAGACACAGAGAAGGTGTGTCATTGGCTGAAAGCACACCTGCCTGTACCGAGCTGTGAAGTTCCCTTTTGAGTGGCCCCGCTGAACCAACTGTTTAAGCAGAAAGTAGGCGGGGACGGTTGGCCCCGTTAGCGGCTGTCAGAGTATAATATAGGGTGGTACCGCGAAGTCATAGCCTTCGCCCCTTTTTGTGGGGCGGAGGCTTTTTGATTTGCAAAGAAAGGATGAAAACCGCAAATGATAAAAGATGAACTGCAGTCAATCGACCAAAAGGCGCTGCAGGACCTGCACGCCGCCGACACGCAGAAGCTGCTGGAAGAACTGCGTGTACGTTATCTGGGCAAAAAAGGCACACTGACCTCCATTTTAAAGCAGATGAAGGACCTTTCAAATGAAGAACGTCCTGTTATCGGCAAGCTGGCAAACGAGGTGCGTTCCAACATTGAAAAAGCTATTTCGACCCGTACGGAAGAGCTGAAAAAGCTGGAACTGGAACACCGCCTTCGTGCGGAAGCGATTGACGTTACCATGCCCGGCAAAAAGCAGGCGGTTGGCCACCGCCATCCGCTGTCCGTCACGCTTTCAAACCTTGAGGAAATCTTCCTTGGCATGGGCTTCAGCATTGCAGAGGGACCGGAAGTGGAATATGATTACTACAACTTTGAAGCACTGAATATTCCAAAAGACCACCCCGCCCGCGACGATCAAGATACGTTTTATATTACTGACAACATCCTGCTGCGTTCCCAAACCAGCCCGGTGCAGGTTCGCACCATGGAAAAACAAAAGCCGCCGATTCGCATTATCGCACCCGGCCGTGTATACCGCAGTGACGCAGTGGATGCCACCCACTCCCCGCTGTTCCATCAGATTGAGGGCTTAGTTGTGGACAAAAACATTACCTTTGCCGACCTGAAAGGCACACTGGAAACTTTCATTAAACGTCTGTACGGCGAGGACAGCGTCGTGCGGTTCCGCCCGCATCACTTCCCCTTTACCGAGCCGAGCGCTGAAGTTGATATGCAGTGCTTTAACTGTCACGGCGAAGGCTGCCGCATCTGCAAAGGTGAGGGCTGGATTGAAATTCTCGGCTGCGGCATGGTACACCCCAAGGTGCTTTCCAACTGCGGCATTGACCCGGAGGAATACTCCGGATTTGCCTTCGGCATTGGTCTGGAGCGCATTGCACAACGCCAGTTCAATGTGGACGATATGCGCCTTTACTACGAAAATGATGTTCGTTTTCTGGAGCAGTTCTAAATAATTGCTTTTATTGAATTATTACTGGAAAGTGTGGGATTAATCATAAAATGAACCTTTCAAAACGTTGGTTAAAAGAATTTGTAGACCTGCCCGAAATGCCCCTGCGCCAGTTCACTGAGGCAATTACCCTGAGCGGCTGCAAAGTGGAAAGCTGGAGCACCGAGGGTGAAGAAATCTCCAAAGTAGTTGTCGGCAAAGTGCTTTCTTTGGAGCATCACCCCGACAGTGACCACTTGTGGATTACCAAGACAACCGTCAACGAAGCGGAAGAACCGCTGCAGATTGTCACCGGTGCGCAGAATCTGCACGTCGGCGACTTTGTACCAGTCGCGCTGCACGGCAGCACGCTGCCCGGCGGCAAAAAAATCAAAAGGGGCAAACTGCGCGGTGTGGAAAGCAATGGCATGCTCTGCGGCATTACCGAACTCGGTCTGACAACACATGACTTCCCCTCTGCCATTGAGGACGGCATCATGATCTTGACTGTGGAAGACGGCTGCAAACTGCAGCTTGGCATGGATATCCACGAAGCGCTCGGCTTTAACGACACAACCGTTGAATTTGAAATCACTTCCAACCGTCCGGACTGCTTCTCGGTAATCGGTCTTGCGCGTGAGGCGGCCGCAACCTTTAACCTGCCGCTGAAACTGCATACCCCGATCGTAAAAGGCGGTGCAGGCAATTGCTCCGGTCTGCTGGATGTAAAAATCGAAGCGCCGGAACTTTGCCCGATTTACACAAACCGCATTGTGAAAAATGTGCGTGTGAAGCCCTCCCCGCTGTGGATGCGTGAGCGCCTGCGTGCGATGGGTGTACGTCCTATCAATAATATCGTTGATATTACAAATTACGTTATGCTGGAATACGGGCAGCCGATGCATGCCTTTGACCTGCGCAGCGTAGAAGACGGTACCATCCGTATCCGTCGTGCAAAGGCTGGCGAAACCATCACCACACTGGATGGTGTAGAACGCAAGCTGACCGAAAAGCAGCTGGTAATTGCCGACAGCAAAAAGCCAATTGCCATTGCCGGCGTTATGGGCGGCGAATACAGCGGCATCATGGATGACACCACAACGATTGTGTTTGAATCCGCAAACTTCAACGGTACCAATGTCCGTGTTACCGCGCGCGACCAGGGAATGCGCACAGAGGCTTCCGGCCGCTATGAAAAAGGGCTTGACCCCAACAACTGCATTCCGGCCATCAACCGCGCTTGTGAACTGGTGGAGCTGTTGGATGCCGGTGACGTAATGGATGGCATCATTGCTGATGACCACTCCAGCAATGAGAAGCACCGCATCCTTTTGGAGCCGGACTGGACAAATCGGTTCCTGCACACAAACATTTCCAAAGAAGAAATGAAAACGATTCTGGCAAAGCTGGAATGTGAATTTGACGATGACGAAATTCTGGTGCCGACTTTCCGCCCCGATTTGGTTCACAAGGCGGATATTGCCGAAGAAATTGCCCGCTTCTACGGCTACAATAAAATTGAGAGCAAAAAGCTGCCCGGCGGCGCGGAGGGTATTATTACCGAAGAACAACACTTCACGCGCACACTGCACCGGTATATGCTTTCTTTGGGTGCAGATGAAATCATGACGTACTCTTTCTTCTCCCCCAAGGATTATGACAAAATTTTGATGCCTGCCGATGACCCGCTGCGCAATTCACTGACCATCCGCAACCCCCTTGGCGAGGATACCAGTATTATGCGCACCACCGCGTTACCCTCCATGTTGCAGGTCATTTCCCGCAACTATAACAACCGCAACCCAGAAGCCTGCCTTTATGAGCTTGCCTGTGAATATCATCCAACCCAGCCGGACAAACTTCCAGAAGAAAAGCCCATGCTGGTTGCAGCCATGTACGGCGAGAACTACGACTTCCTTTCTGCCAAGGGTATGGTGGAAGTGCTGCTGGACCGCTTCGGTATAAAAGACTGGGACATTGCCGTCTGCAAAGACGCTTACAGCTATCACCCCGGCCGCTGCGCCAAGCTGTTTGCCGGTGAAGATGAACTCGGCATCATTGGCGAGATTCATCCGGCAGTTGCCGAAAACTTTGAAATTGGCGTCCGTGTTTATTCCTTTACGCTGGATGTAAATGTTCTGCGCGAGCACGCGCAGACAAACCACGTTTACCAGCCACTGCCGAAATTTCCCGCGGTTTCCCGTGACCTTGCGCTGATTTGCGACGCGGAAGTTCCGGTGCTTGACCTTGAAAAAGCAATTAAGCGCGGCGCCGGCAAGCTGCTGGAAAACATTCAGGTGTTTGATGTATACCGCGGCGAGCAGATTTCCCGCGGAAAGAAGAGCGTTGCGTTCAGCATTGTTCTGCGCAGTGCGGATGCAACGCTGACGGATGAACAGATTAGCGGTGCTATCAATAAAGCAATCAAGGAACTGGAAAGTGTGGGTGCTTCCCTGCGTGCATAAAGCTTCTTCCCAAAAATGCAGCAAAAACTGCTGCTTTTTCAAGGTGCACACCCAAGAATTCACAATTTCTCCCTTGCATTCCATCCCCTGCTGATGTATGATAAAACTATATCAGGAGGTGATCCTATGCAGGATAAGACAATGACTTTCTCCATCGGTGGAAACCGTGAGGAGGACATTAAAAAAATCATGAGTACGGTATATGCTGCTCTGCAGGAAAAAGGCTACAACCCCATCAGCCAAATTGTGGGGTACATCCTTTCTGAGGATCCAACATATATCACCACCCACAACAATGCGCGCAGCCTTATCCGCAGAATTGACAGGGATGAATTGCTGCAGGTACTGGTAAAATCGTATCTGCAGGCATAACTGTCAGGCTGCCGCCTGAAAAGGAGGACTCCTATGAGCGAAAAGAAAGATGAAGCTCAGTTCCCAATGTACAAGGGAAAGCCACTGGTTCGCAGCGGCGACGTACTGTACTATGGCAGTATGAAGGACAAATATGTCTGCCGACTTGAGATTAAAAGCAAAAAGAAAGTAAACGACATGGAAGTTGCCGACAAGGTCGCCATCCAGCTGATGCTGACGGATCCGGCTGTCCGTGCCCGCAAGCAAATAGTTAAGACAAGCGAAAAGCCCGGGCTTTACCTTGCCATGGACATTGCAGATGCATGGCTTACCCGTGCGCTGTCCGAAGCTGAATAAAACTTCTTTACAGGCGAAAACATACAGAATTTTGTGTGTTTTCGCCTTTTGCTTGACATTTTTCGGAAAGTCTGCTATTCTGATTGCACTTGAGAAAAGAAAGGGTATGTAAAACTTGCGTAAAACTTCCTGCTAATTGATAGAGGTACACACTGAAGGGCTTTTATGCCCTTTTGTACCTCCTGCAGGAAGTTTTCGGAGGCTTGCACGCCCTTTTTCTATGTCTGAAACTTTATTCTCTCACAGAAAATGGCCACGGAAGCTTAAAAACTTCCTGCGGCCATTTTTTGTTTTGCAGTGCGCTGCAAAAGGAGGTATAAGATTTTATGACAATGCTTGCTGTTTCACACCTGACCTTTGGCTGGCCGGGAAGCGCCGACACTGTTTTCGAGGATGTTTCTCTGCAGCTTAACACAAATTGGAAACTAGGCCTGATTGGCCGCAACGGACGCGGCAAAAGCACGCTGCTCCAACTGCTCTGCGGAACGCAGGAATACCGCGGTACCATTTCCCTGCCCGAAAAATGCGCCTGCTTCCCCGCAGCAATCCTGCACCCGGAGATGCCCGCCCGCGAAGCAGTACTGGAGGTGCTGCCCAATATGGCAGACTGGCAGCTGGAACGGGAACTGCGCCAGCTGCAGATGAATCCGGAGCTTCTGGAGCAGCCCTACTGTTCACTAAGCGGCGGTGAACAGACCAAACTGCTGCTTGCCGCGCTGTTTTTGCAGGAGGATGTCTGGCCGCTTCTGGATGAGCCAACCAACCATCTGGACCTGCAGGGGCGGGAAGTAATCAGCCGCTACCTTGCCCGCCAACGCGGATTCCTTGTTATTTCGCACGACCGCGCCTTTCTTGACGGCTGCACCGACCATATTCTGTGCATTGAAAAGAAGAAAATCGTTCTTCAGCACGGAAACTACAGTTCCTGGGAAGAAAACAAGGCGCGTGAAGATGACTTTGAAGCCGCAAAATATGACAAGCTTGGCAAAGAAGCCGCCCGCCTGCGCAAAGCGGCTGGCCGCACCGCCGACTGGGGTGACGCGATAGAATCCCGAAAATGCGGTTACAAAAATTCAGGGCTTCGCCCGGATCGCGGTTACCTCGGCCACAAAAGCGCCAAAATGCAGAAACGCGCAAAAACGGTGCAAATGCGCCAGAGTAAAGCACTGGAGGAAAAAGAAACGCTGCTTCGCAATGTAGATGAAGCACCGGAACTGACACTTTCCCCCCTGCCCTGCCGCGCAAAACTGCTGTTGGAAATGAATGCTGTAAAAATCCACTACGGCAGCAGAGAGATTTGTGAACTTCCCCGCTTTCAGCTAGCCCCCGGGGAACGTGTTGCCCTGTTAGGAGCAAACGGCTGCGGAAAATCCAGCCTTCTGAAACTGATTTGCGAGCAGAATATTCCGCACACAGGAACGGTTCACACCGCCTCCAGCTTAACGATTGCCTACCTGCCGCAGGACACTTCATTCCTGCAGGGCAGTATTCAGGAATTCGCAGACAGAAATCAGCTGAATCTGCCGCTGTTTCTAGCACTGCTGCGCAAACTCGGCTTTCCGCGGGAACAGTTCTGCAAAGAGATGCAGAGTTTCAGCGCTGGGCAGCGTAAAAAGGTGCTGCTCGCGCAAAATCTCTGCACACCCGCACATCTGTATATATGGGATGAGCCGCTGAACTACATGGATGTGCTTTCCCGTGTGCAGGTAGAAAATCTCCTGCTCGGCAGCAAACCGACCATGCTTTTTGTGGAGCATGACCGCCGGTTTGTTGAGAAAATTGCCACCCGCACGATTGCCTTATAAGAGCATGGGCTTTCTATCACAATCTTCGAAATTACACGCAAAAGAAGCTCCTTAAAGATTGCTGTAAGAAAGCAAGAAGAAATATTTGGTACAAAAAAACAACCGCCGCAGTTCACAAATCTGAACTGTCAGCGGTTATTTTTATACGGTAATGCTGTTTAATTTACACTTTGCCAATATCATGGCGGAACTGTACCCCATCCCATGTAATTTTATCTACCGCCGTATAGGCGTTTTTCAGTGCTTCGTCCAAGGTAGCACCAGTGCAGGTAACGCCCAGCACACGGCCGCCGTTTGTGTAAAATTTGCCGTCTTTTTTCACCGTTCCGGCGTGATATACCGTTGCGCCCGCAACCTGACCGTTTTCGTCCAAGCCGTGAATTTCGATTCCCTTTTTATAACTTCCGGGATAGCCGCCGCTTGCCAGAATCACGCAGGCGCAAGCGCCGTCTTTCCATTGAATGTCCAGCTTGTCCAAGGTGCCGTTGATGGTTGCCTCAAAAATGTCCACCAAATCCGTTTTCAGGCGCGGAAGCACCACCTGTGCCTCCGGGTCACCGAAGCGGGAATTATACTCAATCACTTTCGGGCCGTTTGGCGTAAGCATCAAGCCAAAGTACAGGCAGCCTTTGAAGGGTCTGCCCTCTTCATTCATTGCGTGCAGTGTCGGCATGAAAATTGTTTTCATACATTCTGCTGCAATTTCATCCGTATAAAACGGATTCGGGCTGATGGTACCCATACCCCCGGTATTTTTACCCTTGTTGCCGTCCAATGCGCGTTTGTGGTCCTTGCTGCTCACCATCGGCTTCAGCGTTTTGCCGTCTGTAAAGGCAAGCACGCTGACTTCCGGTCCGGTCAGAAATTCTTCCACAACCACTTTGCTGCCGGAAGCGCCGAAAACTTTATCTTCCATAATCGTTTTCACCGCGTCCTCGGCTTCTGCCTCGTTCTGCGCAATGATTACGCCTTTGCCCAGTGCAAGGCCGTCTGCTTTTACCACAACCGGGTATTGATTCTGCTTTTTAATATAAGCAAGCGTATCCGCTGGATTGTCGAAAACTGCATAAGCCGCTGTGGGAATCTGATACTTCTTCATCAAATTCTTGCTGAAAACCTTGCTTGCCTCAATCTGTGCCGCCGCACGGTTCGGCCCAAATGCTGGAATACCAGCCACTTCAAACGCATCTACCATGCCCGCCGCAAGCGGATCATCCGGTGTAACGCAGACAAGTCCAATTCCATTTTCTTTTGCAAAACTGACCATGCCCGGAATATCGCTGACCGAAATCGCCACGTTTTCCGCATCACAGCCAATGCCGCCGTTGCCCGGTGCGCAGTAAATCTTCTCCGCACGTTTACTCTTCATCAGAGCGCGGATAACCGCATGCTCACGGCCGCCGCCGCCAACTACCAGAATTTTCATGAACCGCACCTCTTTAATGATGGAACAGACGCATACCGGTGAACGCCATGGTCATTCCGTATTTATCGCAGGTATCAATGACATTATCATCGCGAATGGAACCGCCCGGCTCCGCTACATACTGCACGCCGCTTTTGTGTGCGCGCTCAATGTTGTCGCCAAACGGGAAAAACGCGTCGCTGCCCAGGGTTACACCGGAAAGTTCTGCAAGCCAAGCTTTCTTCTCCTCGCGGGTCAGCGGCTCCGGCTTTACTTTCAGGAACTGCTTCCAGTTATCGGTTTTCAGCAGGTCTTCCCATTCATCGGAAATATAATTGTCAATCGTGTTGTCGCGGTCAGGGCGGTGAATTCCATCCACAAATTGGAGTGCCATCACCTTCGGGTGCTGACGCAGCCACCAAACGTCCGCCTTGTTGCCCGCCAGACGAGTGCAGTGAATACGGCTCTGCTGTCCCGCGCCGACGCCAATAGTCTTGCCGTCCTTAACGTAGCAAACCGAGTTGCTCTGCGTGTATTTCAGTGTAATTAAGGAAATCAGCATATCACGTTTCGCGGCTTCCGGCAGTTCCTTGTTTTTGGTAACCACATTGTTCAGCAAATCATTGTCAATCTTAAACTCATTGCGTCCCTGCTCAAAAGTTACGCCGAAAACGTCCTTGTGTTCCACGGGAGCAGGAACATAGGAAGCGCCCATCTGCACCACGTTGTAAGTACCGCGGCGCTTTGCTTTCAAAATTTCCAGTGCTTCCTCGGTGTAGCCCGGCGCAATCACACCGTCGGAAACCTCGCGCTTGAGCAGCAGCGCTGTTTCCTTATCGCAAATGTCAGAGAGTGCTGCCCAGTCGCCATAGGAGGACATACGGTCAGCACCGCGCGCAGCAGCGTATGCGCTGGCAAGCGGCGAAAGCTGCAAATCATCTACAAAATAGATTTTTTTCAGTGTATCGGAAAGTTCCATCGCCACTGCGGCGCCGGCCGGGCTGACGTGCTTAAAGGAAGCCGCCGCGGGCAGGCCGGTTGCTTTTTTCAGCTCACGCACCAGCTGCCAGGAGTTCATAGCATCCAGCAGGTTGATATAGCCGGGGCGGCCGTTCAGCACTGTAATGGGCAGTTCCCCCTGCTGCATAAACACACGCGCAGGTTTTTGGTTCGGGTTGCATCCGTATTTCAGTTCCAGTTCTTTCATGATTGCCTCCTCAAACATTCTTGTTTGTGATTTTCCAGTCATGCTTGCCGGTCTTCAAATCAATAAAGCAAGTGTACAGCGAAACTTTATTGTCCACATTCAGGTTGTTCCAAACCTGCGCGGTGAAAGCTTCCAAATCACCGGGAACCGTCACCAGTGTGGGTTCGCCCTCAAAGCTGGGCAGCGGGCTGCCGTCGCCCATATAGGTGTGAATGTAGCGCCCCTGTCCTGCTTTCGGATTTTCGTACTCATAGAAATAGCGAAGCGTGCCGCTGGCATCATTATTATCACTTTTCAGAATGGAAAGATTAAAGTCGCCGTTAGGCTTTACAACGCCGCTGATGCGGGGCGTAAAGTTAGGCTCGTCCGGCTCAAAGGTACGTGTCAGCAGTGCATGGCGATAGCAGTGGCTCTGTTGCATATGCTCATAAATCGTATCGGTCTGGTCGCCGTTGGTCACAATTGTTTTTCCGTCAAGCTGCCGCACCGGTGCGTAAATAATCAGGGACGGGTCAGTCATTTTGCTTTCGTCAAACGCTTTGGTCTGGATACCGTCCTCTGTCGGTACAAATACGCGGTTGCGGCTGTTTTCACTGCGCCCCATAATGAAGTACGCAATCGCTGCGTGCTTGCCGTCTTCGCTGCGGCCCAAAATGATGCCGCGGCCGGGGTACGTGCAGGAGGAAAGTTCCTGCGCCAGTTCTTTGATTCTCATTCTGCTGCCTCCCTGATGTTTACTCTGCCGTTTTCCACCTGCAGTCTGCCCGCACAGAAAAGCGCCGCCGCCTTTGGCAGCAGATGCCATTCCGCCTGCTCCATCACCCGCCGCTGCAGGGTTTCCGGTGTATCGCCTGCTTGAATTTCCACCGCTTTCTGCAAAATAATCGGGCCGCCGTCGCACACTTCATTGACGAAGTGAACCGTTGCGCCGGTCACTTTCACACCACGCGCAAGTGCCGCTTCATGAACGCGCAGACCGTAAAAGCCTTCGCCGCAGAAAGAGGGAATCAGCGACGGATGGATATTGATCATTTTATTTTCGTATGCGTGAATGATACGCTCGGAAATAATCGTCATGAAGCCCGCCAAAATGACAAGCCCGGTTTGATTTTCCGCTAAAATCTGCAGCAAAGCATCATCATATGCCGTTTGCTGGGCAAATTCTTTTCTGCGCAGCACTTTTGCGGCAATGCCGGCTTTTTGGGCACGTTCCAGCGCGTATGCATCCGGGCGGCTGGAAACGACCAGAGAAATCTTTCCGTTCGGAATCTCGCCGCGGTTTTGTGCGTCAATCAGCGCCTGCAGATTGGTTCCGCCGCCGGAAACCAAAACCGCAATATTCAGCATAATACGACTCCGTCCTCTCCGGCTGCAATCTCGCCGATGATAAAGGCTTTTTCGCCTGCGTCACACAGGATGCTGACCGCTGTGTCAGCATCTTCCGGTGAAACAACGCAGCACATGCCAATACCCATGTTATAGGTATTGTACATATCATGGTCAGAAATTTTGCCTGCATCCTGAATCAGCGTGAAAATCGGCAACTTTTCGATAGAGGAAAGCTTGATTTTCGCGGTCATGCCGGGCTGCAGCATGCGCGGAACATTTTCATAAAAGCCGCCGCCGGTCACATGAGAAACTGCCTTGACTTCTACTGCCTGCATCAGCTTTTTCATGGATTTTACATAAATCTTCGTTGGGGTAAGCAACGCTTCGCCCAATGTCTTTCCCAATTCCGGTACATACTTTTTCACACTTGCTTCATCTATGCCAAGCGCCTTACGCACCAACGAAAAGCCATTGGAATGAACGCCAGAAGACTGCAACCCAACAATGACGTCACCTGCTTTCACTTTGCTGCCGTCAATGATTTTTGCCTTGTCCACAATACCCACAGAGAAACCGGCAAGGTCATACTCTTCGTCTGGCATCAGTCCGGGGTGCTCTGCGGTTTCGCCGCCGACCAGTGCACTTTCTGCCTGCACACAGCCTTCCGCTACACCGCCGACAATGGTTGCGATTTTTTCCGGGAAATTCCGGCCGGTCGCAATGTAATCCAGGAAAAACAGCGGCTGCGCACCGCAGCAGATAACATCATTGACACACATCGCGACGCAGTCAATGCCGACTGTGTCGTGCTTATCCATCAAAAACGCAATTTTCAGCTTTGTACCGACACCATCGGTGCCGCTCACCAGTACAGGCTCCTGCATTCCGGAAAATTCCGGCTTGAACAGGCCGCCAAAGCCGCCAATGCCGGAAACCACCCCGGCGGTTTTGGTGCGGGCAACATACTGCTTCATCAGTTCCACTGACTTGTAACCAGCGGTCACATCAACGCCGGCCTCTTTGTAGCTGTTGCTGTAACTATTCTTGTTCATATTATTCCTCCGAATTTTGATTGCGCTTTCGCCTTTTTCCAGTTCCACTACACTTGCTGTTCGCTTTACAGTTCTTTGAGCTTCTCCTGAATGGCAGCATCCTTTTTCGCAACACCTTCCGCCATGTCTTTCTTTGCCTGCGTAAGCTTTGCCGCCAGTTTGTCATCCGAAAGTGCCAGCATCTGCGCCGCTAGGATTGCCGCGTTTTCCGCGCCGTCGATTGCCACAGTAGCAACTGGAATGCCGCTTGGCATCTGTACGGTGGCAAGCAGTGCTTCCATGCCGCCTAAGTTGGAAGACTTAATCGGGATGCCGATTACAGGCAAAGTTGTGCTTGCAGCCAGCACACCGGCAAGGTGAGCCGCCATACCTGCCGCCGCAATGATGACCCCAAAACCGGCTTCTTTCGCGCTGCGTGCAAAAGAAGAAGCCGCGTCCGGCGTACGGTGTGCGCTCATTACATGTACTTCGCAGGGAATTTCCAGCGCATTCAGTTTTTTAATTGCTTTGCTGACGGTTGGAAAATCGCTGTCGCTGCCCATAATGACCGCTACTTTTTTCGTTGCCATTGTTAACCACTCCTGTATACAAATTTATTTACACATAAGAAAATAGACTGTGCCCAAAACGGGTACAGCCTATTTTTGCGTATAGGGAGAGCCGGAAATCTGATGCATCTGCTCGCCCCCTCAATAAACTTTAATATCTCTATTGTAGGGGAAAATGCAGATAAATGCAAGATGTGACCGGCTTTTTCCTGAAAAATTCAAAAAACTATATTATTTCGGGTCTTTGGGGTCGGTAATTATTTCTTTCAAAGAGGTAGCCAGACCCGCCAGACTCTGGATTTCGGAAGGGATAATGATCTTTGTGGCCTTGCCGTCAGCTGCTTTCTGGAAAGCTTCAAGGCTCTTCAGAGCAATGACGCGGTCGCTCGGATTTGCATCATTCAAAAGTTTCAGTGCATCCGCATAGGCGCTCTGCACTTGGCGGATAGCTTCCGCCTGCCCCTGTGCCTGACGGATTGCAGATTCTTTCTGTGCATCTGCGCGGAGAATGGTGCTCTCCTTTTCACCTTCAGCCACCAGAATTGCACTCTGTTTCTGACCTTCTGCTTCCAGAATACGAGCGCGGCGCTCACGCTCTGCCTTCATCTGCTTCTCCATGCTTTCCTGAATCTCAGTCGGCGGCAGGATGTTTTTCAGTTCCACACGGTTGACTTTAATGCCCCACGCGTCAGTTGCTTCGTCCAAAATTGTACGAATCTTGGTGTTAATGAAGTCACGGCTGGTCAGTGTGTGGTCCAGCTCCAAGTCGCCAATGATATTGCGCAGTGTGGTCGCAGAAAGGTTTTCGATTGCAGAAACCGGGCGTTCCACACCGTAAGTGTACAGCTTTGCATCTGTAATCTGAAAATAAACGACCGTATCAATCTGCATGGTAACGTTATCTTTTGTAATAACAGGCTGTGGCGGGAAATCGACGACCTGCTCTTTCAAAGAAACATTTTTAGAAACCTTCTCAATGAACGGAATTTTGAAGTGAAGTCCTGTACCCCATGTAACATGGTAGGCACCCAAACGTTCTACAACATAAGCATGTGCCTGCGGTACAATTTTGATGTTGGAAATCAGAATAATCAATAAAATAACAATGACAGCAGCGAGTACAATCAATCCTGTAGGCATAATTTTTCTCCTCTCGGTGCACTGTTTTGCTTCAGCGCAAATAAAATTCATGCATGGCTTACAATTACTTTGACGCCTTCGATTCGCTTGACCAACACATTTTCGCCGGCGGCAATGACCGCACCATCTTCTGAACGTGCAGTCCAAATGCTGCCCAGCACCTTAACAAGGCCGCGTCCGGCGGTGTTGTCGATTTCCTCTGTTACAACGCCGGTTTTGCCAATGTAGCGGTCGGCATTGGTTTCTGCCTTGTGAAAGCGGGTCATCTTTTTTACCAACGGCCGCGTGAGCACTAAAGTTGCAACCGCTACAGCAATGAAAAGGATAAACTGTACCGGAATACTAGCGCCGCAGGCCGCTGCAATGACAGCTGCTATGCCGCCAACAGCAAACCAGATGCTGACCAGCTGCACGGTGACAGCCTCAACAATCGCCGCAATCACAACGATTACCAGCCACACAAACGGCATTGCTGCCAAAAGCTGATCCCACATTTTTTTCACCTCCATTCGATTGACAATATATTAGCATAACTTCCAATGCAGTACAACCGACAAAGAAACCAAATTCTAACAATTAAACGCGGTTTTGAGTAAAAAAACGCTTTTTCACTCAGGAGGTCTGTCACACAGGTTCTGTGGAGTTCAATCTGCAGTTCGCGCAGTTTTGTAAATCATTATAAAATTGTAATCATTCCGCTGTTCAGTAAGTATATGTAGCTTTCGCGCTGGACATTCAAAAGTGAACGAGCAACAGCAGCGTCCCTGCTGTCAACAATCCCAAACCCACAGCCGACTTTCGGTTCAGTTTTTCTTTCAGCAGGATAAATGAAAACAGGATGGTGACTAAAATAGAAAGTTTGTCTATCGGCGCAACGATGCTTGCGCTTCCTTCCTGCAGTGCGTGGTAATACAGCATCCAGGAAAGGCCGGTCGCAAGTCCGGAAAGTGCCAGAAACAGCCAGCTCTTTTTATCAATTTTTCCGATTTCTTTGTGCAGTCCGCGTCCAAAGACAATGCCCCATGCAAGGATTAATACCACCACGGTGCGTATTGCCGTGCCGAGATTGGACTCCACTCCCTGTATGCCTACTTTACCGAGGATGGCCGTCAAGCTGGCAAATACCGCCGAAAGGACTGCCCAAACAAACCAGCTTCTGCTTTTCCCTGCAGGAGCATCCCCTTCTTTTTTCTGAATCATCAGCATAGTACCCGCCAAAATCAATACCATGCCAATCAGCATATTAGCAGAAAACGCTTCGTTCAGGAACAAAAATGCAAGGACCATTGTCAGCACAGTACTGGATTTATCAATGGGTGCTACTTTGTTGACATCGCCAAGCTGCAGTGCACGAAAATAGCAAATCCAGCTGGCACCGGTTGCCGCACCGGAAAGAATCAAGAACACCCATGTTTGCGACTTGAGTGTAAAAATTGTGCCGCCTGAACCCGCGATACCGACCATTAACCACGCAAACAGCACCACCACAATCGTCCGCAGTGCCGTAGCAAGGTGTGAGTTGACATTTTGAATGCCGATTTTCGCCAAAACCGCTGTAATACCGGCGAAGAATGCCGAACCAAACGCATATAGAACCCACATTGATATTTGCCTCTTTACTATGTAAAATCGCGTTTTGTAAGAAAAACCTCCGTCACCTTAGCGGCGAGGAGGACTTAAAAAATCTTTATTTTTTGCCATGCGTTTTTCCGGCATGGGAAGCAGCAGCTTTGAGGCTCTGCCGTGTGTTGCGCAGCTCTGTCAGATTGGACGAAAGGCTCTCATCCGCGCGGCGCATCAGGTCGTCTACATATTCACTGCTTGCACGGCGCATATCACGCGTCTGCTTCTGCGTAGTTGCAATCAGCTCATTTGCCTGCTTTTGCGCCTGCCGGAGAATTGTTTCCTGATTCATCAGAACCTTAGAACGTTCTTCCGCTACACGGATGATACCGTCGGCTTCTTTTTTTGCATCTGCCAAAATCTTTGCGCGGTCAGCAACAATTGCCCGTGCTTTCCGAACCTCCTGCGGAAGGGATTCGCGCAGTTCATCCAGAATTTGACGGACTTCGTCGCCGTCAACAACCGTGCGGCCATGGCTGAGCGGCAGGCTCCATGCTTTTTCCAACAAAGCATACATCTCGTCAATCAAATCTTCCGAATTCACGGTATTCTCTTCATTCATGTTTGTTCCCTCCTGCATAAATCCGGTCATTTATGTCCTGCATAATGCACTGCGGCACGCATTTTGAAATATCACCGCCAAATACGGCGATCTGTTTTACAACGCTTGAGCTTAAAAACATATTTTCCGCTTGTGTATTAAAAAAAATCGTTTCCAGGTTCGGGTTCAGGTTTCGGTTGGTCAGTGACATCTGAAATTCATACTCAAAATCCGAAAGGGCACGCAGGCCCCGCACAACAGCCACTGCCTGTTTTTGGCGCGCATACTCGGCCAGCAGACCGTGAAAGCTGTCGATTTCCACCTGCGGCAGGTTGAGCGTACAGCGATGGAGCATGTCCATACGCTCCTCTGCTGTAAAGGCGGTCTTTTTTTCGGGGTTGTCCAGCACGGCCACAATCACTTTATCAAACAATTTGCAGGAACGCCGGATGATATCCAGATGTCCCAGCGTCACCGGGTCAAAGCTGCCCGGACAAATTGCCACTCGTTCTTCTTTCACTTTGACACATCCTTATGCACGAAGGTAGTAACCATAATCTTACCGTATCGGTACGTGCGATTTTTTACAAAATCACCAGCGCAGTCCGGCATCGTTTCATCATCAGGATGTTCGCAAAAAATCACACCGCCGGGATTCATCACCGCCGCGCAAAGCGGCAGTGCCTGCTGCAGCAGTCCGGTCCGGTAAGGCGGGTCTAAAAAACAGAGGTCATAAGGTATCGCTTTGCGCTGTAAAAAAAGCAGTGCGTCCGTTTGGTGCACAGCAGCCCGTTGTGCAAGTCCGGTAGCCTCCAAATTTTTTTGAATAACATTGACGCTTTCCTTGCTGCTGTCCAGAAAATCCGCATAGGCAGCACCGCGGCTGAGTGCCTCAATGCCTAACTGACCGGAACCTGCAAAAGCATCCAGCACCCGGCGGCCCTCCACCTGAAATTGAATGATGCTGAAGATGGCTTCCTTTACGCGCTCCGGTGTGGGACGTGTTTCAGAACCTTCCCGTGTAGTGAGGCGGCGGCCCCTGGCTGTACCGGTGATTACACGCATAGATTCGAACCCCTTTCCTCTTGTGGTTTTTCACACCATGGCTACTATTATCGCATTACAGATTGAATCTGTCAACTTCACCTGAAAAAGTTTCAGCAAAATTGGCGGGTTCTATCTTATTTTTCGATTTCGTGGAAGTAATCATAAACTTCCTGTGCTGCCGGGCGGGTCATGTCCGGCGCAAACGCAAGTTCTTCCAGTGTTGCTTCCCGAATAGCCGTTATTGTGCGAAAATGATGCAGCAGCGCTTTTGCGCGTTTTTCTCCGATTCCCTCAATCTGTGTAAGTGAAGAAGCAAAAGCGTGTTTCTTCCTGCTCTGCCGGTGATACCCGATTGCCCAGCGGTGCACTTCGTCCTGAATACTGGAAACCAACGTAAACGCCGCCCGGTGTGAATTGATGGCAATTTCCCCACCATCGCCGGTGATGGCCCGCGTGCGGTGGCTATTGTCCTTCACCATACCAAACAGCGGGATCTGCAGCTTAAAGTGTTCCAGTACAGGGCGCACCGCGCTGACCTGCCCCTTGCCACCGTCCAGCAAAATCAAATCCGGCAGGCGTCCGAAGCCTTCGTTTTCGTCCTTGTGCTGCTCATACTCCTGAAAGCGGCGCGTCAGCACTTCATTCATAGAGCCGTAGTCATCCTGCCCCTCAACGGTTTTGATTTTGAATTTCCGGTAGGCGGATTTCAGCGGACGGCCGTTTTCAAAAACAACCATACCGGCTACATTATCTTCACCGGCTAAATTGGAAATATCATAAGATTCAATATACTGCGGCGGATTCTGCAGCCCCAGCAGCCGCCCAAGCTCGTCCAGTGCACTGGTTTCCCGACCTGTACGCCCGGTAGTTTGAGCCACTTGCTCCGCAGCATTGCTGCGCACCATTTCAGCAAGCTTTGCCTGCTCGCCTTTCTGCGGCACTACCAAATGTACCACACGGCCGGCTTTGGCAGAAAGCCACTGCTCCAGCAAAACCATATTCTCCGCCGGTGCGTCCAGCATCACTCGCGGCGGAATTCGGTCACGAATTGAATAGTACCGCTCAATGAATTCACTTCGTGCGCTCTCCGGCTCACCGACCGGCCCCATCGGAAAGCTCTCGCGGTCGCAAAGCCGTGCATCCTGATATCGAAACACCTGAAAACAGGCAGCGGACGGTCCCTGCGCCAGCGCAATCACATCCTGTTCCGGTATAGAATTGGCAACAACTTTTTGCCGGTCCGCCATGCGTTTAATCGCCTGAAGTCGGTCACGCAGGCGTGCCGCACGCTCAAACTGAAGATTTTCGCTGGCTTCCAGCATTTTCTGTTCCAGCTTCTTCACAGAAGCGGCACTGCCGCCCTGCACAAAGTCAACCGCTTCATCAATCAGCTCCCGATATTCGGACTCTGTGATTTTTCCAAGGCAAGGAGCACAGCACTGCTGGATATAATAGTTCAGGCAAGGTCGCTTTTTCCCGATATCCTGTGGGAAGCGGCGGGTGCAGTCCGGCAAACGGAAAATTTTCAGTGCTTCATCCACGCTCTCTTTCGTTGCCCAGGAACTGACATAAGGCCCCAAGTATTTCGCATCGTCGTCCGCAATCTGCTTCGCCTGCGAAAGCCGCGGCCACGCTTCATTGGTAATTTTAATATAATGATAACCTTTGTCGTCTTTCAGCAGAATATTATACTTTGGCGTATGCTGTTTAATCAAGCTTGCTTCCAGCACCAGTGCTTCAAACTCACTGTCTGTCAAAATATATTCAAACCAATCCACATGGGCAACCATCTGGCGTACTTTTTCCTCATGGTTCTTTTCACTGCCGAAATACTGGCTGACACGGTTTTTCAATGCTTTAGCCTTGCCGATATAAATAATCTCGCCGCTTTTGTCATGCATGATGTAGACACCGGGATGCAGCGGCAGATTCATTGCTTTTTTGCGCAGTTCCCGCCGCTTTTCCTCACTGATCATCTACCCTGCCTCCTCTTTCAGAACTTTATAAAAACAAAAAAGCTGCCCCGGCACGGAAAAGACCGTGTTCACGGGACAGCAGTCTGCCGCAACTTACTCAGCAAAACCAGACTTAACCAATTCAACAAGGCTGTTCACAGCATCTTCCTCGTCAGAACCGTCCGCAATAATGCGGATGGTAGTACCGCCAACAATGCCCAGGGAAAGGACACCGAGCAAGCTCTTTGCATTAACGCGGCGCTCTTCTTTTTCAACCCAGATAGAGGATTTGTACTCGTTGGCTTTCTGAATGAAGAAAGTAGCCGGACGAGCATGCAGGCCAACCTGATTCTGAACTAAAACTTCTTTAACACACATTCTGATTAGCTCCTAACGATTTAAATTTGAAACCACAAATCAAATATACCTGAATAAATGGATGGCAGTTTAAATACTAACACTGTATTTAACTAGTATTATAGCACTTTTCAAAATGCGGTCAATCACCGCGTCGAAAATTCGGGTTTATACCTAAGTGTAAGGTCTTAACGAACAGGCATATTCGTGCAATCTGCTATATTTGTTGAAAATTTTTAGTCTGTCTGCTACAGTTAGCGCGCAAAAATGGTCAATTTCACGTACTGGTATCGTTTTCGCTGTTATCCCTATAACGCATTAAAAATGTCCGGTCTTCATCTGTAAGCAGTGCCTTTTCCAGCATATCCGGACGTTTCCGGAGGGTGCGCAGCAGGCTCTGCTGCCGCCGCCAGCGAGCAATATTGGCGTGATGCCCGGTCATCAGCTCCGGCGGCACACTTTTACCGCGCCAGACCTGCGGGCGGCTGTACTGCGGATATTCCAGCAGCCCATTGTAATGGCTTTCCTCAACAAAGCACTCGTCTGCGGCCAGCACGCCCGGCTGCAGGCGTGCAAGGGAATCAATTAGGCAGAGTGCCGGCAGTTCGCCGCCGGTCAGCACAAAGTCGCCAAGTGAAACTTCCTCATCTACATACTGTTCCAGAACCCGTTCATCCACACCCTCATAATGTCCGCAGAGGATGCAGAGATTTTCGTACTGATTCAATTCTTTGAGCAGCGGCTGATTTAAAGGTCTTCCCTGTGGACTCATAAAAACAATATGCGGTTTTTTCCCAAGTGTTCTGGTAAGGTCATCGAAGCAGGCCGCAATCGGTTCCGCAATGAGCAGCATGCCCTTGCCGCCGCCAAAAACCGTATCATCCACCGTACTGTGTTTGTCATGCGCATAGGTACGCAGCTGATGCGGCACAATCTGCACCGCCCCGCGCTTTCTGCCACGGCCGACAATGCTTTCCGCCAGCACAGCTTCACACATTTCCGGAAAGAGTGTAATCAGGTCAATCCGCATTGAACATACCCTCCAATGGCTCAATTTCCACTGTGTTTTCCTCCAGAGAAATGCGGTGCACAACCTGCGGGACTGCGGGAATCAACGTTGTTTTTCCAGTTTTATCTGTAATTTCATAGACATCATTGGCACCTGTGCCGTACACAGCTGTTAAAGTACCGTACAGTTCACCATCCTGCGAATTGCGCACGGATAAACCGATTAAGTCCTGCTGAAAATAGGCTCCCTCCGGCAGCGCGGCATCATCCCGGCGAAAGCACAATATCCGGCCGCGCAGCGCATCCGCCTGCTCCACCGTTGAAATGCCCTCCAGTGTGACCAACAGCAGACTTTTATGCACACGGGCCGAAAGCACCTTAACTGCGGTTTTCTCTTTTTCCCAGTACAGAGTTTGAAACTGCTTGAGGAATTCCGCAGAGTCACACCACGGCTCAAGCCGCAGTTCCCCGCGAACCCCATGGGTACCCACAATCCGTCCGGCTTCCAGATACTCTGCTTTCATGTATGCCCTCCACGCTGTTTTAATTAAAATTCATGAGTCAAAAAAGTACTGCCGCAAGCAGCAAAGCCTGCGGCAGAAATTCTGAAATTTGTCAGTCTATTTCCACGGACACCTTGGTGTCCTGCCGGGTGGCTGCTGCACGCATAACCACACGGATGGCCTTTGCAATTCTTCCCTGCTTACCGATTACACGCCCCATATCATTTTCTGCAACATGCAGGTGATAAGTGACTGTGCCATCTTCGGCAGGCTCATCCACGGTAACAGTTACAGCCGTAGGGTCTTCAACCAGCCCCTGCGCAATGGAGATCAAGAGTTCTTCCATGGAACAAACCTCCCTTTACTCAGAGAACACCGTTCTGTTTGAAAAGGCGCTTTACGGTATCGGTCGGTTGTGCGCCGTTTTTAATCCAAGTCTGAACTTTTTCAGCGTCAACCTTAACTTCCGCAGGCTCCTTCAGCGGATTGTAATAGCCGATTTCCTCAATGAAGCGGCCGTCGCGCGGGTCACGGGAATCAGCGACTACAATACGATAAAACGGATTTTTCTTTGCGCCCATGCGGCGCAGACGAATCTTAACTGCCATTGTTTTTTACCTCCAAAGTAAAACGTACATGAAATTATAAAATGTATAAATCAGGAGCGCCCGGCCTGCAGCCGCCGCCTCCGTGAATTATCAAAAATTAAAACGGCATTCCGCCAGGCATACCACCGGGCATGCCGCCCATTGGCGGCATAAAGCGGCGCTTGCCCTTTTTTCCCTTCATCATCTTCATCATTTTCTGCATCTGCTCCATCGATTTGAGCAGTTTGTTCACATCCTCGACCTTGGTACCACTGCCGGCCGCTATGCGGCGTTTGCGGGAAGGATTGATTGTTGCAGGCTTTTCGCGTTCTTCCGAAGTCATAGAAAGGATAATGGCTTTCTGGCGGTCGACCAACCGGTCATTCAGCTGGTCATCACTCAGTTTGCGGGTGTCCATACCAATTTTTTCAAGGATACCGCGCATTGGCCCCATCTTTTTGATTTGATCGAACTGTGCAAGCAAGTCGTTAAAATCAAGCTTGTTCTGCAGCATGCGCTTGGCGGTCTTTTCGGCTTCCTTTTCGTCCAGCTTGGTCTGTGCATCCTCAATCAGCGTCAGCACATCACCCATACCAAGGATACGGGACGCCATGCGATCCGGATGAAAAACTTCAATATCATCCAGTTTCTCACCGATACCGGCATATTTAATCGGCTTGCCGGTAACCGCCTTAACAGACAATGCCGCACCGCCGCGGGTGTCGCCATCCAGTTTTGTCAGGATTACACCGGTGATTTCCAACTTTTCATCAAAAATCTTAGAAACATTCACCGCTTCCTGACCGGTCATGCTGTCCACAACCAACAGGATTTCGCTCGGCTGCACCGCTTCTTTGATGTTTTTCAGCTCATCCATCAGCTTGTCATCAATCTGCAGACGGCCGGCGGTATCAATCAGCACAATATCATTGCCATAATCCCTGGCATGCCGAACTGCATCTTTGCTGATCTGAATCGGATTGCCCTGCCCTTCTTCAAAGACAGGCACCCCCGCCTGCTCGCCAATAATCTGCAGCTGCTTAACAGCTGCCGGACGGTACACATCGCACGCCACAAGCATCGGGCGGTGCCCCTGCTTTTTCAGCAGGCGGCCCAGCTTTGCAGCATGGGTCGTTTTGCCGGCGCCCTGCAGGCCGCAGAGCATCACGATACACGGTCCGGAAGAAGGCATTTTCAGGCGGGCTTCTCCGCCGCCCATCAGCTCAGTAAGTTCCTCATTGACGATTTTAACAACCATCTGACCGGGAGTCAGGCTTTCCATGACCTCGCTGCCAATGGCCCGATCGCTGATTTTCTTGGTAAACTCTTTTGCAACTTTGTAGTTTACATCCGCTTCCAGCAGCGCAAGACGCACCTCACGCATTGCAGTCTTCACATCATCTTCCGTCAGCTTGCCCTTGCTTTTCAGCCGCTTGAAAGCAGCGGAAAGTTTGTCTGAAAGGCTTTCAAATGCCATTGCGCGCCTCCTTTAAAGTCAATCTGCCGATTCCAGTTTGTTAAGAATCTTCAGCAGGTTCTCAATCTGTTCCGTAATGGACTTGTCATAAACAAAGCGGCTGTTGTAGTCGCGGATATGCTCCGCATACTGGCGAATCTGCGAAAATGCAGCAGCACGTGCTTTGGATTTCTGCAGCAGGCCGAGATTTTCTTCCATTTCTTTCAACTGTGTTTCTCCGCGTTTAATCGCGTCGCGCACACCCTGCCGGGTAATGCCTTCATTCTGGGCAATTTCCGAAAGGGAAAGATCATCATTATAATAACATGAAATGACATCTCGCTGTTTTTCCGTAAGCATGGAACCATAGTAATCCAATAACAGAGAAATTTCAAAATCCTTTGCCAAAACCCGCTGCCTCCATTTCCTGTAAAGTGCTTTGCTTTACAAGCAAGTATGATTATACCGCATCTTTTGTCCTTTGTCAAGCCGCTGCCGTCTGGATTTCGTTTTTCTTTCCTAAGAACAAACAGAAAACTGCACAGTCCGCAGCTATACACTTGGTACGCCTGCTTTTCACAAGACTTTCACTGTACAAACTACTGCTTTTCCAGTATAATACAAATTGAAAACTATTTAATCTATGCAAAGCATAAAACTTTTTGAATAATCAGGAGGCCTTTATGAAGCAAGTCATTATCATTGGTGCCGGCCCCGCTGGACTTACGGCTGCACACGAACTGCTCTCCCGTGCCGGCAAAGACTGCGCAGTAACGATTTTGGAGGAAAGCGAAGAAGTTGGCGGCATCTCCCGTACCGTGCGCTGGCATGGTAACCGGATGGACATCGGCGGCCACCGGTTCTTTTCCAAAGAAGAACGTGTCAATCGCTGGTGGGCACAGCGTATGCCTGCGCAGGGTTCCCTGCCCTACGACGACAAGGTGCTTGGCCGCATCAGTCCTGTGTCAAAAGGCGGCCCAAACCCAGAAACCGAGAACCGCGTCATGCTGACGCGCAGGCGCGTTTCCCGTATCTACTACAACCGGAAATTTTTTGACTATCCCATTACCATGAAACTGCAGACCTTCCGCAATCTTGGACTTGCCTCCACTGCAAAGGCAGGCTGCAGCTACCTTGCCTCCTGTGTACGGAAGCTGCCGGAAACCAGCTTGGAAAATTTCTATATTAACCGGTTTGGCAAAACACTTTACGGCATGTTTTTTGAAGGTTACACCGAAAAACTCTGGGGACGCCATCCCCGCGACATTTCCGCTGACTGGGGCTCCCAGCGTGTAAAGGGGCTGTCTGTCTCCGCCGTGCTGAAAGATATGCTGAAAAAGGCCACCGGCCGAAAAAATGATAAGACCGAAACTTCCCTGATTGAACAGTTCCAGTACCCGAAATTTGGCCCCGGTCAGCTTTGGGAGGAAACCACAGCGGAAATTTCCGCGATGGGCGGTGTTCTGCGCAAAGGCTGCTGCGTCAAGCAGATTCACACAAGTGGCAGCCGCATCACTTCCGTTACCGTACAGACTGAAAATGGCGCCGAAGAAATCCGTGGCGATTACTTCCTGTCCTCCATGCCAATTAAAGACCTTGTTGGCGGAATGCCGCAGGTTCCCGAAAACATTGCCAAAATTGCAGCGGGTCTGCCGTACCGTGATTTTGTTACAGTTGGTCTGCTTGTTAAAAAACTAAACCTGAAAAACGAAACCGAAATCCGCACACTCGGCAACATTGTGCCGGACTGCTGGATCTACATTCAGGACACCAACGTGCGTCTTGGCCGACTGCAGATTTTTAACAACTGGTCACCTTATATGGTTGCCAAACCGGATGAAACCGTTTGGATTGGTTTAGAATATTTCTGCACAGAGGGCGACAGCTTTTGGAACATGACCGACCAGCAGTGCACCGCATTTGCTGCGGGAGAGCTGGTACGTATGGGTATCCTCTCCTCCCCAGGCGATGTTCTGGATTCTCACCGTGAGCGTGTAAAGAAAGCCTATCCGGCTTACTTTGACACCTACGCCCAAATGGACGAACTTACCGCATATCTGAATCAATTTGAAAATCTGTTCTGCATTGGCCGCAACGGTCAGCACCGCTACAACAACATGGACCACTCCATGATGACCGCTTTCCTTGCAGCTGACAGCATTCTTACCGGCAGCACCGATAAGGAAGCTATTTGGAACGTCAATACAGAAAAGGATTATCAGGAAGAAAAGAAAACTGAGCAGTAAAGGAGTTGTTCCTCATGCATGAACGTGAAAAATGGGAAAGGTGCCTGTTGCACCCCTATCTTCTCCTGATACTCGGCTGCCTGCTGCTCTATATTCTATTTCCGCAGGGCAATACGAACAATGTGCTGGATGCCCGCACAAACGGCTGTTTGGCAGCCCTGCTTGTTAGCGGCTGCATCTGTTTGTATCTCTGGCGGCAGCCCGCCAAAAAGAAACAAGTCACTGAAAATCTGCATTTTGACTCCATACAGGTTCTGATTTGCATTTGTATCGCTGTCTGCGCAGGCTGCTTGTTTTTCATTTACTGCAGCAGTCAATATCAGCTGGAAATGCTTGCACTGCTTGTACTGCTCACATTAGCCGGCATTGGCATCTGGCTGCAGATTTCTCACCGGCTGACTGCCCGCCGCGCCTGCATGCTGCTGGGGGCGGCTGCACTGGTGCTCCGTGCGGTATACATCCTTTATACTTCCTACCTGACACGGCAGCATGACGTTTACCCGGTCAATCAATCTTTGGGGCATCAGGCCTATATTCTGTATTTTGTGAACCACAACTTTGCTCTGCCGGACTTTGACCCCACCTCTGTCTGGGAATTTTACCATCCCCCACTGCACTATTTCCTCAGTGCTTTGTGGGTAAAGCTGCAAATGCTGTTTGGAACAGACACCGCTGTGGCGATTGAAAATGTCCAGTTCCTGACGCTGTTCTACTCCTGCGCAGCCGTCCTTGTCTGTTATCGGATTCTGCGTGCGCTGCACTTTGACGGCAGTGCGCTGACCGCTTGCTTTGCTATTCTCTGCTTCCACCCATCCCTGATCCTGCTTGCAGGCAGCATCAACAATGATATGCTGTGCATTCTGCTTTCTCTGGCTGCGATTCTGTACGCCATCCGCTGGTACCAGAATCCCACTCTAAAAAACATTCTTCTGCTAGCTGCCTGCATCGGGCTCGCCATGATGTCCAAATCCTCCGGTGTTTTAGTTGCCCCAGCGGTGGCAGTCGTTTTCCTTATAAAGCTGCTGAAAACAAAAACAGAGCGCAAAGCGCTCTGGCAGCAATTCGGTGCATTTCTGGCGGTTTGCGCACCGCTCGGCCTGTGGTGGACTGTTTACTGCAAGCTGCGCTTCGGTGTGCCGGTGGGTGCTTTGACTGCCCTGACGCCGGACAATCCACAGTATATCGGCGGATTTAGTATTTCACAGCGCTTCTTTGGCATTGATTGGCAACATCTTTCCGTATTTGAAAATTGGGATTGGCAAAACCATGTTTTTGAGTACAACCTTTTGTTTGCCATGCTAAAGACTTCTCTATTTGATGAAGCAAAGCTCTTTACAGAAGGAGCAGGCCTGTTCTGCGCGCAAACACTGTTTTGGAGCAACTTGCTGCTGATGGCCGCCTCATTGGTTTGTATGGCAGTAACCGTTGTATTTGCGGTGCGCGGCAGCGAAACCACACTGTTGCGGCAGAAAAAGTATCTGCATCGAAATGACGAAGAATTTCTGTCCTATACAGTTCGAATGGAGCCATACAAACTGGAGCCGCGCAAAACACGCATTATGGTACTTTTCTTTGCCGTGCTGTATATCACTTTTCTTGGCTTCTACGTTTGGTTCTGCTTCTCACAGCCATATGCCTGTACACAAAGTTTTCGCTACATTATTCCGACCGTGCTTATTGGTGCGGCAGGAGTCGGCTCTGTGCTGGAGCGCACCCGCCTGGTTCCTACACGCGGCAGAAAGATAATTACATGGGCGCTTTCCCTGCTCTGCACAGTCTTCTGCTTTTTCAGTACGGTGGTTTACCTGCTTGCAGGCGCTTTTCCCGCTCAGTAACCCGCTGCCGTATAACGAAGGATTCTTGCTCTAGTAAAAAGAATACTACAAAAACAGGGCATACACTTCATTACAGATGTGTGCCCTTTTTATGCCAACCACACCATATTTCAGTCCGGCAGAACTTCGACTGCTGCTGGTTTTGAAGACGCTTTTGCACAAATACACGCCCGCTGTGCCGCAATCGTTGCAAGCGAATCCCCCAGTTGTACGAAAGCGGCTGCTGCTACCGCCAATTCTTCATCACTCAATTTCTCGGAAATCACCGCAGCAAATGCTGAAACCCCAACTGTCAGTGAACATGGATTCATTCTAACTTCCCCCTTGCCGCCAAATTGCCTTTTCAGTATATGCAAATTGCTGCTGTTTGGTCACTTACCGGCAAAAAGCACGCAGAAACGGACAATTCCGAATTTGTAAATTTTCTGTTTTTGTGGTTTTCTGCCATACAGCAGAATTGTATCCGCTTTCGCGCTGTGTTATAATACAGCTATGTCACCTGCGGCTTTCTGCCATATGTAAAGGAGCGTTCAAAAATATGAAAAAATTACCGGCAGCATTGGTTGCTCTGCTGCTCTGCGCGGGAGCAGCCTTTACTGTGCCTGTATCCGCCTCATCCTCCCCAGCTGTTTCCTCCCAAGCAGCAGGCAGCTCTGCCTCTGCTGCAGAGGGAACTCCGTTTGAGCTGAAAAACACCTACCTCAAAATGACCATTCCCAAAGGGCTGTATGCCTTTACGCAGGACACAGACGTCAGTGACGAAAATCTTGCAAAAGCCGGCATTGACAACTGGATTTCACAAAAGAAAACCATGCAGGATCAAAGCACCGTGCTCATGGTCTGTGCGCCGCAAAAGCAGTACACCATCAATCTTGGTCAGAAAAACAGTTCTACAACGCAAAAATATTACAATATGACCACCATGTCTGATGCTGACATAAAGTCCCTTATGGACGAAATCAGCAAGCCCCAATCCTCTTTAACGGATGATTCTTCTGCCATAGCGAGCACTGCAAAACGTTACACAAGCAGTGCGAAACTGCCTTTCATTTATATGGAAATGAAAGGCACGATTGAAGGTAAAAGTGTAAAAGAAGTCGCATACTTCACTGTTATTAATGGCTGTGGCTATACATTTGAAACTTATAAAGAAAACGCAAACCTCACCGCTGTGCAGACTGCAAGCCTGAAGGCACTGGTAGACAGCCTGCAGGTCACTAAATTTACAGATAAGCCTGTAGAGGATTCTTCCAGTTCCACAAAAACCATTCTCCTGATGATTTCTCCGCTGTTCCTCATTGTGGCCATCGTTCTTGCAGTCTACCTTACCGGCCGTTTCCGCCGCTCGCGGGAAAACAAGCGGAAAGCACTGCTTCTGGAACGCATTACTGACTACCGCAAACACCAGGATGAAATTGAAGCGGAAGCCCGCGCAAAAGGGCTGCCGCCTGCGGAGCCGGAAGCATTGATTGAAAACACAACGAAGTGTGTTAAAAAGACACTGAAGCGTTTCAGCTGGGTCGATTTGCTGCTGAACCGCAAGGGAACCTGGATTTCCATGTTGATTGCTGCCATTCTCTGTATTGTAGCGGCGGTGGCGGTTTCTACACCGCTGATCAAAGTAATTGCCGCAGTGTGCGCAGTATTCTGTATTCTGCGCCCGCTGTTGATTCCCCGCAAAGTGTTCCAAAACGAGGAAGGCAGTTTCCGCAAAATGAAGAGCCGCAAAATACATTATCAGTTCCGGGAAGAAGATTTCCGTGTTTCCGGTGTTTTCTCCGGCGTTTACCCCTATGTGCAGATTATTCACGTTTATGAAGTGGAACGTTACTTCTACCTTTACCTTGGCGCAAACCATGTTTACATCGTCAACAAACATTCCTTTACCAAAGGTACGGAAGACGACCTGCGCAAGCTGCTGAAAGAAAAATGTCCGGGCTATAAAACCCGCTGAGTCCACAAAAAATGCCGCTGCTTCCGTGTTGGAAGGCAGCGGTATTTTTTACGCAAATTTAATTTTTCAGCAGCTTTTCAACGGTATCCGCAGCTGCGTCGAGCCACGGCGCTTCCACCTGCTCCGCACTGCCGCTGTCAATTTTAGAGGCGATCTGTGGGTCAAGAGGACCACGTGCCAAAACATTCAGATTGTATTTTTTAACGACTTCATCCAAATGGCTTTCACCGAAAACATAAATCTTCTTTCCGCAGTCCGGGCACTGCACATAACTCATGTTTTCAATGACACCGAGAATCGGTACGTTCATCATGCCGGCCATTGTAACCGCCTTGGAAACAATCATCGAAACCAGCTCCTGCGGTGAGGTCACCACAAGAATGCCGTCCAGCGGAATGGACTGAAACACCGTCAGCGGTACATCGCCGGTTCCCGGAGGCATGTCTACAAACAGAAAATCAACGTTCTGCCAAAGTACATCGGTCCAGAACTGTGTAACCATATTAGCGATAATCGGTCCGCGCCAAACAACAGGGTCGGTTTCATTTTCCAGCATCAGGTTGACACTCATCACGTCGATGCCTTTTCCACTTTTACAGGGCAGAATGCACTTGTCCTGCATCAGTGCGCGGCCGTGAATGCCAAACGCTTTCGGAATAGACGGGCCAGTAATATCTGCATCCAGAACGCCGGTGTGGTAGCCACGGCGGTTCAGCAGGACTGCCATCATGGCAGTTACCAAGCTTTTCCCAACGCCGCCCTTACCGCTGACAACCCCAATTACTTTTTTAATACTGCTTTTGGGGTTTGGCTCCTTCAAAAGGCTCTGCGGGTCTTTGCGCTCGCCGCAGTTTTCCCCACAGCTGCTGCAGTCATGCGTACATTCGCTCATTGTAATCACTCCTGTATTATACTTCCAATGCACAATTACCTATCATAAAGAAGAATCCGGTTTTTGTCAAATATAAGCAGATTGGTCAAGTTAAAACTCCATCTTAATGGAGCGCAGAAACAAACCGCTGAGAACACGGTTTGGCTCCTGCCCGCCGTTAATGACTGAATCCACTGCTTTGCAGATAGGCAGTTCTACTGCATAGCGTTCCCCCAGCTGCAGCAAAGCAGTCACGGTCGGCACACCCTCTGCCAATTTTTCATAATGCACATTCTGCACAAAGTCTTCACCGAACTTGCGGTTGTGGCTGTACCGGCTGAAAACAGTCGCCTCATAGTCGCCAAGGTGTGCAAGGCCGTAAGCGGTGATTTCTCTGCCACCCATTGCCTGAATCAGGCGGCCAATTTCGCGCGTACCACGGCTCATCAAAGCACCTTTCAGGGCAGTTTTATTTAAACCATCCAGCATACCGGCGGCAATACCGATTACGTTCTTTGCTGCCGCGCCCACTTCGTTGCCCAGTAAGTCATCCCCAAAGTAAAAGCGAATCAGCGGACTTTCAAAAATTTTTACGACGCGCCGCTTCACTTCCATGGAATCACTGTCAATGACCATACAGTTTGGGATTCCCTGCAGAAAATCCTGCACGTGGCCTGGCCCGACCCACACCGCCAAAGCCACATCCGGCAGAAATTCCCGCACTACCTGTGTCAGTCGCAGACCGGTGGTGGCTTCAATACCTTTCATGCAGAGCACAAACGTTTTTCCGGCACATTCTGCTGCAGTAAGCTCCTGCAAAAAGCTACGCAGGCTCTGCGCTCCCACCGAAATAACAATCACTTCTGCCGACTGCACCGCACCGCGCAGGTTGCTGCTGAATTGCACCGTATCCGGAAACGTAATCAGCTCATTACTGTGTGTCTGCACCAGCTGCTGAAAGTGTGTCGAATTTTCCCGACCGTAAAGTGTGACCGTATGGCTGCACTGCTGTGCCGCATACCACGCAAGAAAGCTGCCCCAGCGGCCGCATCCACATACTGTAACCTTCAATTTGTGTTCTCCTCCTCTGCTTTTCTGCTGCCCGCGCTCTGTTCCGGCAATGCTGACGGCCCAACGTTCGGCAGCTGCTGCTTGATTGTCAGGGAAAACCAGAATGTGCTTCCCTTTCCCATTGCACTGCGCACACCGTAAGCACCGTCGTGCATATCCAAAATAGTTTTGACAATCGACAGACCCAAGCCCGTGCCAATCTGCGCGCGCTTATGTTCCTTGTCGACTTTGTAATAGCGTTTCCAAATATCCTGCAGTTTTTCTTCCGGAATACCCTCACCGGTGTCGGTCACTTCTATTTTTACCTGAGAACCGTCAACTACCTGCCGCAGCATCACCCTGTGGTCGCTGCCGGTGTAAGTAATTGCGTTGTTAATGAGATTATATACAACCTGCGAAATTTTCAGCTCGTCCGCGTAAACAACGACATCCTCATCCGCTTGAAAGGTCAGCACACAGTCGGTCATTTTATCGTAACGATGCAGAATACTGCGAATGTTGTCTGTCAAATCAAATTCCGTTTTCTCAATCTTTTGCGTACCGGACTGCAATTTGCTCAGGTCAAGCGTATCATTGACCAAAGAAGTCAGCCGATTCGCTTCATCTATGATGATCTGCACATTTTCCGGCGTGTTTTCGCCGGGCAGGTCGCGCATGATTTCTGCATAGCCGGAAATCATGGTAAGCGGTGTACGCAGGTCGTGGCTGATATTTGCCACTAAATCTCGCTGAAGATGTTCGACCTTGCCCAATTCCCGTGCCGCATAGTTCAGCGTATGCGCCAGCTGTGAGATCTCATGGTATGCATTTTCATCAAATGAAACATCATAATCGCCGGTTGCAAGTTCCTTGGCGGTTTCCGTAATCCGGATAATCGGGGAACTGATATGGTGAGAAAGGTACAGCGCCAACAGCGCACCTACCCCCAGCAGAATCAGTGTCAACCAAATAATTTGTGTGCGGATAGTGCGAATGGTCGCATCCATCGGGGTCAGAAGCGTGTAAAGGAAAATCATGTATTCGTTCCCACTGCCGTCCTGCTTCACCGTTGCGTACACCTGCGCACGGTTGGAACTATCTTTACCGCCGCCCTTACTATCTATGATTTCATAATGTTTGCCACCCTCCGCCACGGTCTTTTGCAGCACCTCCATTAAGTGCTGGCCAATTAAAACCGAAAAACGGTTCGGCGAAAAATCATTGTTAAAAATAATTTGGCCATCCGCACGGATCCCGACCGCATAAATTTGTCCGCTGCGGGCGGTGTTCTCAATCATATCACTTAAATTCGGGCTGTAAAGATTCTGCTGAATCGTTTCCGCAGCCTCGCTAAGTTCGTTTCGCTTCGTCTGCTCATAAAACTGATCAAAAAAAACCGTTTGAAACAGCCAGAGCACCACCAGTACCACTGCGGCAAAAGCCGCAAAGGAACCAAATATGCGCCACTTGATGCTGACGTTTTTCCATGATTCAAACAGATGATTTACAGAAACACGGTGCGGTCCACGCGGCGGCCTTTGTTCCGGCGAAGCCGGCACCGGTTTGCTCTGTGCCGCCAGCGGCTCATTCTGCTTCAAAACGGTACCCCACTCCCCTGAGTGTCACAATGAATTTTGCGTAGGGGCCAAGACTCCTTCTCAGCAGCTTAATGTGCGTATCCAGTGTACGGTCATCCCCATAAAAGTCGTAGCCCCACACATTGGTGATCAGCTGCTCACGCGTCAAAGCGATATTACGGTTGCTGACCATATAGAACAAAAGGTCATATTCTTTCGGCGAAAGTTCAGCTTTTTCCCCGTCCAGTGTTACAATGCGGCCGGTAAAATCAATCGTCAGTCCCTCGAAAGAAACGACCTCTTTCTGCGGACCGCTGCCGGACTTTGCGCGCTTAATGATAGCACCCACACGCATCATCAGTTCCTTTGGTGAAAACGGTTTTACAACATAGTCGTCAATGCCAAGTTCAAAGCCGTGGATTTTATCGTATTCCTCACCGCGGGCAGAAAGCATCAGTACCGGTGAATCACAGACTTTGCGGATTTCTTTCACAGCAGAGAAACCGTCCAGTTCCGGCATCATAACATCCATAACGATCAGGTCGAAATCCCGCGGGTGGTCGCGGCAGGTCTGTACCGCTTCCATACCATCCCCGGCCTCCACAACTGCGTAGCCCTCAAACTCCGCATACTTGCGTATCAGCAGGCGAATCTTTTCCTCATCATCAACCACTAAAATACGATACATCTGAATTCCTCCTCAAAAAGCAGTTATTCTCCCAATCATTACTTTATTATAGCGCACCCTTAGGCGACCTGCAAATCCTGTCAGTGTAGGGATTATCATTTCTGAATTAAACATAATCTATCCATGTGAACAGCCCGTGAAAAGTTTTTCATCATAAGATGAAAAGCAAAACGCTTGCACCCCGCCGCAAAATACGGTATAGTTATAGTAAATAAATTTAGTAATGTTTCCGGCAGCCTGCACCGCAGCCGGAAAATCAGAAAGAAGGAGCCGGATGAAATTATCCACACGCAGCCGCTACGCTTTAGAGGGAATGCTTTACATAGCCGCATATGGGCAGGACAGGCCTGTTCCAATAAAAGAAATCGCAGAGAAAACCGGCATCTCCATGGCCTATCTGGAACAGATCTTTTTTCTGCTGAAAAAGGCCGGCATCACTTCCACCATTCGCGGCAGCCGAGGTGGTTTTGTTGCTGCCAAGCCACTGCAGGAAATTACCGCCGGCATGATCGTACGTGCAATTGACGGAGCGATTTCCCCAGTAAGCTGCGTTGAAGATCCGCAGCAGTGCGCCACCAAGAGGTTGGCTGTCTGCCCGACACGTCCACTGTGGATTGAAGTGACAAACGCAATTTCCAGTACGCTGGACAGCATGACGATGGAAGATCTGCGCAGCGGCTTTCTGGCAGAAAGCGAGGCACAGAAAGAATGAAAATTTCCACGAAAGGCCGGTATGGCCTGCGCGCCATGCTGGCACTCATTCGAAATGATGATGAGTTGGTCTCCCTCTCCACGATTGCCCAGAAAGAGTCCCTTTCGCTGAACTATCTGGAAAGTATTTTTTCCCAGATGAAGCGTGCTGATTTGGTCATAGGCGTAACCGGTGCACAAGGCGGTTACCGCCTGACCCGGCACGCTGACCAAGTCAGCGTTTATGAAGTTCTGCGTGCGCTGGAAGGCAGTCTTTCCGTAACGGAACCGGAAACTTCCATGCCGCCTATCCGCCAGTATTTAACGGACCACGTTTGGAACGTCATTGACGGAAAGGTTGAAAAAATTCTGCGCAGTATGTCTCTGCAGGATTTGGCAGCAAACCGCAAGTAAAAGCAAAACGGTCTGCGCGACTGAGAAAGTCTGCGCAGACCGTTTTGTTATATTTTAGTAATTGGCGTTTTTATAAATTTCATAAGCTGCCGGAATATCCAGCTTGCAGAACGTGCCAACTGTACGTTCACCGCCGTACATACAGTTGGAGGCAAGCTGTTTGAGCACTTCGTCAGACTGAATACCAACTCCCTGCAGTTCAGAGAAACAGGTCGGCATGCCGAGGGAACGGAAAAAGCGTACCGTCAGCATAATGCCCGCTTTCGCTTTTTCCTCTGTTTCGCCGTTCCAAACGCCCCAAACTTTTTCCGCATAGCGTGCAAAACGCTCCGGCGCACTGGACATTACGTAATTTGCCCAGGAATCCCACACAGCAGAAAGGCTGGCACCGTGAGCAACGTCAAACATAGCGCTGAGCTCATGTCCAAGCTGATGGACTGAAAAATCTTTTTCATTGCCAAGGCCGGTCAAGTTGTTGTGGGAAACACTGCCGCTCCACATCAGCTCACTCATGGCATCATAATTTGTTTGGTCGCAGTGTGCCACGCGGCCGTTGCGGACAATTACGCGCATCACTGCTTCTGCAATTTCATCTGTCAGCTGATTGTTGCGGTCAATGGTGAAGTAACGGTCAAGCGTATGCATCAGCATATCCGTAATGCCGCAGGAAAGCTGAAAACTCGGCAGCGTGTATGTAAGCTCCGGGTTGAGCACCGCAAATTGGGGGCGGTTGAAGTCCGTGTTCAAACCGCGTTTGCGCTTCGTTTCCTCATCAGTTAAAACAGCGGAGTCGCTGGTTTCGCTGCCCGCCGCCGGAATTGTCAGAACCACGCCGACCGGATAAGCGCCGGTCACTGCTTCTTTACGCGTCCAGAAATCCCAGATATCCTTTCCCGGATGTGCAAGGCCAATGGCAACTGCCTTGGCAGTATCAATGACGCTGCCGCCGCCGACTGCCAGTACAAAGTCCGCGCCAAACAACTCTGCGCGTTTTTCAGCTTCTCTGGCAAACGACAGGCGGGGATTCGGATGCACACCGCCCATGATTTCCGCCGCGATTCCCGCCTGCTGCAAAACCGTTTCAATCCGGTCAATCAAGCCGCTGCGTTTGGCACTGCCGCCGCCGTAAAGCACCAGCACGCGGCTGCCGCCATACTTTTTGATTTTTTCGGCTGTCTTCAGTTCGGCATCTTTTCCAAATACGACCTCTGTAGGACATTTATATTCAAAACTCTGCATTTGCCCAATACCTCTCCTTCAACACAAAGAGCGGGCGCTCCGGCATACACTTTCCGCAGACCGGATGCCCGCTTCTCTATTTATTCGGCTTCAAAGAACACTTTCATGGCCTGATACGTCATATATTCATCCAGTTTGCTGGTAACTTCAAACGGTGCATGCATGGACAGCACCGGCACACCAACATCGACAACGTCAACATTCATGCCGGCAATATACATAGCAACCGTTCCGCCGCCGCCTGCGTCGATTTTGCCAAGCTCGCCAATCTGCCAGAGGACCTCGTTCTCGTCAAACAGACGGCGAATCTCGGAAACAAATTCTGCACAGGCATCGCTGGTGTCATACTTGCCGCGTGCACCGGTATACTTGGACATACCAACACCATTGTTAAGATAAGTGGAGTTGTTTGCCTCATATGCATCCGGGTAATTCGGGTCAAACGCCGCTGTGACGTCCGCAGACAGGCAACGGGACTTTGCCAGCACATGGCGAACTTTCAGACCTTCTGCGTCTGCAAGGTCTTCAATGAAGTCATGCAGATAGTTAGAATCCAAACCTGTGTTGCCAACACTGCCGATTTCTTCGCGGTCAGCAAGGACCGTAATCGCGGTGCGCTTCGGTGTTTTGGTTTTAACAGCTGCCATCAGCTCTGCATAGGCGCAGGAGCGGTCATCCTGACCGTAGGCACCAACCAGCGCACGGTCAAAACCAATGTCACAGGGATGAAATGCGGGTGTAAACGCAATATCAGCGGAAACAAAATCTTCCTCTGTAATGCCGTACTGTTCGTTGAGCAGCTTCATTACATTCAGCTTAAACAGGCGCTCACCGTCTTCGTCGCGAACCGGGCGGCTGCCAACCAGAACATTCAGTTTTTCACCCTCAATTGCCTTGTCAGCCGTTTTTTTGGACTGCTCACTGGAAAGGTGTGGCAGCAGGTCGCTGATGGTGAACAGCGGGTCGCCCGGCTCTTCGCCAAGACGCAGGTCAATATTGGTGCCGTCCTTGCGGCAGATGCGGCCGTGCATGGACAGCGGAATGGTTGTCCACTGATATTTTTTAATACCGCCGTAGTAGTGCGTTTTCAGCTGGGCAAGGTCGTTCTGCTCAAACAACGGATGCGGCTTCAAGTCCAAACGTGGGCAATCAATGTGCGCAGCAGCGATATGAACGCCCTCTTTGCAGCCCTCTGTACCGATAACTGCCAGAATCAAAGACTTAGAACGGTTGTTGTAGTAGACTTTGTCCCCTGCTTTGTATTTTTTGTCTGCATCAAAGGGTACAAAACCTGCATCTTCTGCAATTTTAACCGCAGTGGTAACCGCTTCACGCTCTGTTTTGGAATTTTCAAGAAAATCCTTGTAACCCTCGCAGAAAGCATCCGCCTTTTTAATTTTGGAATCGCTGACAGAGAAAAAACCGTTTTTACGGTTCACTAACAATTTCTCTGCAAGCTCCTTTGCATCTGGTTTATCATTTTTTTTAGCCATTTGTAGTCCTCCATTCATTTCGTCACTGATGACGAATTGTGTGTATAATATAATTTCTTATATTGTGCGTAGTTATCCATAACTTTTTTCGCATATGCCCGCGTTTCAGAAAAAGGAATCTGTTTGAGTGTTTTTCCGTCAGCAGAATAATTTTTATTTTTCAGCCAGCCGCTGACGTTTCCCATACCGGCATTATAAGCCGCAAGAGTGGTGCTCTGATTTGGAAACAGTTTTTCTAAAGTAGCAAGATATTTGCAGCCAAAGCGAATGTTCACCTTCGGGTCATACAAATCATCTGTTGTATACTGCTTTTTATCGCTTTTATCCATTGTGGAAAGCATCCAGGAAAAAGTATCCGGCATAATCTGCATCAGGCCAACCGCCCCCGCCTGCGACACACACTTCGGGTCAAAGCCGCTTTCCTGCTTGATGACTGCGTAAACCAAAGCCGGTTCAACATGAAATTCCTTTGCTTCCAGTTCAACGTATTCAGAATAGGTGCGCGGATAAGAAGCATACTCCAGCTGCTGGCTTGACTTCTGCATGGACAGTGTACAGACATACGCAATCAATGCAAATATAACCACAACTGCCATCACGATCAATGTACGGTTGCGAATAGCAATCATGCGGTGCACTCTTGTCCGTGCGCTGTCGGAAACTCTGCTCATATACTCTCTCCCAGCCAAGCCTGCAGCTGCTTTTGGGCATGTTGGGGTACTTCCTGCGGCAGAAGTGAACCGTCCAATATGCAGTCTGCATGCTCTTTAAAATAGTCATCTCCATACTGAGATGCCATACGCAGCCACGCTTCTTCCTCACTGATTTTGTCACGCTGCATAATTCGTTTCAGCCTGATCTGCTGCGGTGCCAGTACAGCGGCAACCAAAGTGCACATTTTTTCAAGGCCGCCCTCAAACAGCTGTGGTGCATCAATGATAATAATGCCGATTCCCCGCTGCTCATACTCCGTAATTTCATGAGTAATCTGTTCCAGAATTGCCGGATGTGTAACCGCATTCAGCCGCTGCACAGACTGTTTATCCGCAAAAGCGCGGCTTGCCAGCAGACGCCGGTCCAGCACACCGTTTTTTAGGATATCCCCACCAAATTCCATCTGCAGCGCCTTTTGTACGGCAGGATCCTCAACCACTTTCCGCGCCAGCTTGTCGCAGTCAATGACCGCACAGCCAAGCGTACGAAATGCCGCCGACCATGTGGACTTTCCAGCGCCGGTAGGCCCGGTCAGGCCGATTATCCTGCTATGCAAGGGAAAGCACCTCAAATCCGGCTGCACGCATCAGGCGGTTGTAAACAGCAAGCCCCACTCCTTTTGGCTCCGGGCAGCGTGCATAAACCGTACTGGCACCGTGTTCATCAAACTCACGCAGTGCATCGAACAGTTCCCGCGCCATCGCGTCGTCGTCTGTACTGCCGCCGTAGCAGATTGCCGGGACCTGCAGCTTTTCATCATCGCCGTTGTAGCAAAGCGCCATAACGCCCGGCTCAGCATGTGCATTGACATATGCCGCGTACTGTGCGTCGTTTCCCTTCAAAATAATGACATTTGCCTTCGGGGAGTAATGTTTGTATTTCATGCCCGGTGAAACCGCACGTACACCCTCTTTCAGCGGGTGCAGTACCGCGTCGTCCATTTCGACGGTACCCAGAACCGCACGCAACTGTTCCAGGGTGATTCCACCGGGACGAAGCAGGCGCGGTGGATTGGTTGCCAGCGTAATTACCGTACTTTCCACACCGACTCCGCAGGGACCACCGTCCAGCACCGCATCAATCTTACCGCTCAGGTCATGCAGTACATGCTGTGCAGTAGTCGGGCTGGGCCTGCCGGATGTATTTGCAGAAGGTGCCGCAAGCGGCAGACCGCTTTCCGTAATAATCCGCTGTGCTGCCGGATGTGACGGAAAGCGGATTGCCACTGTAGGCAGGCCGGCACTTACCTCATTTGGAATACACGGAGCCTTCGGTAAAATCATGGTCATAGGCCCCGGCCAAAAAGCCTTTGCCAGCTTTTTCGCCGAATCCGGCACTTCCGCAACCAAATCATAAATCTGCTCAAACTTTGAAATATGGACAATCAGTGGGTTGTCTGCCGGGCGTCCTTTCGCCGCAAAAATTTTTGCGGCAGCGGCACCGTCCAGTGCGTTTGCGGCAAGTCCGTAAACAGTTTCCGTAGGAATACCAACCAAGCCGCCGCTGCGTAATATTTGCGCGGCGCGCGCAAAGCCCTCATCATTTGCCTGCAGGGATTCTGTCTGCATAGATCTTCCTCCTTTATGCTTCCTGCCCGCCTTGTACAGAATCTTCCAGCTGACTGGAGCGGTCAGCTGAAATCAGCGGGTCGATTACTTCATCCAATGAACCGTTGAGAATATCCTCCAGCCTGTAAATCGTCAGGCCGATGCGATGATCCGTTACACGGCTCTGTGGATAGTTGTAAGTGCGAATACGTTCACTGCGGTCACCGGTGCCAACCTGACTTCGGCGCTCGGAAGCGATTGCATCATCATGCTTGCGCTGCTCAATATCAAGCAGCCGGCTGCGCAGAACGCGCATGGCCTTATCTTTGTTTTTGTACTGGCTTCGTTCGTCCTGACACTCTACTACCATGCCACTTGGCAGATGCGTAATGCGAATAGCAGAGCTGGTCTTGTTAATGTGCTGACCACCCGCACCGCTGGAACGGAATGTGTCAATCTGCAGATCTTTCGGGTCTATCTGCAGTTCCACTTCGTCTGCTTCCGGCAGCACTGCTACCGTCGCTGTGGAAGTGTGGATACGCCCCTGCGCCTCTGTTTCCGGAACACGCTGCACACGGTGAACACCGCTTTCGTATTTCAGGCGGGACCACGCGCCCTGTCCGGAAACCATGAAACTGATTTCCTTGTACCCGCCAAGTTCCGTCTCATTAACATTCAAGATTTCTGTGTTCCAGCCACGATTCTGTGCGTACATGGAGTACATGCGGTACAGCACTGCGGAAAACAATGCGGCTTCCTCACCGCCTGCGCCGCCGCGAATCTCAACAATCACATTCTTGTCATCGTTCGGGTCTTTCGGTAAAAGTAGGATCTTGATTTCTTCGGTCAGGTGCGCAAGTTCCTGCTCTGCTTCCTTGAGCTGCTGCGCTGCAAGCTCGTGCAAGTCGCGGCTGCTGTTGTCTGCAAGCAGTTCCTGCGCTTCCGCGCGGTCTGCTTCCGCTTTTTGGAAACTGCGATAGTGTACCACAAGCGGTTCCAGTCCACTGTATTCTTTCATCAATTCTGTATACAGACTTTGATTTGCAGTAACTGCCGGGTCGCAAAGACGCACATTCAGTTCTTCAAACCGTCTTTCAAAGGCTGCAAGATTTTCAAACATAAATGGAATAACTCCTTTCGGGGCAGTGCTCCAAACTGGGAATGGAATGCGTCAGGTATTCTGCTTTTCACCCGCTTCTGGCGCTGGATGTGTGATTCGGCGGATGTTCTTTTCGCATTTTCGCCGTGGCAGCATAATTTCTCTGCCGCAGGAGGTACAGCGGATTTTAAAATCCATACCTGCACGCAAAACCAAAAACGTACCGCACCCGCACGGGTGCGGTTTTTTCATCAGCAGCAAATCACCGGGACGAACATCCATCCTCACCGCTCCTTTCGCATGTGCACATATGTTATAAGTATAGCATTCCTCTGCGGCGGAAACAATATCCTTTTTATGAATTTCTCCTTCTTTTCGGCACAAAACTTGCACTTTATTTCCTTCCTGTGTAATATTAACAGCAGAAAGCTTGGCTTTGCTACCTGACTTATCCCGTAGCACTAATTTGCAAAGGAGTGTTCCATATGATACAGCAGCAGTCTGCGCTGACCCCGCAGGAAATACTTCACGGCCTTTCAACAAGGGTTCTCGGCCAAAAAATCGACTGCCTTTCTGTTACCGATTCAACAAACACAGAAGTGAAAAAACTTGCTGAAAGCGGTGCGCCGGACGGCTCTACTGTCACTGCTGAACGCCAAACCGGCGGCAAAGGCCGCCTTGGCCGTGTGTGGGACAGCCCCCCCACCGGCGGGCTTTACTTTACAGTTCTTCTGCGCGGGAAGCATCTGCCGGAGCCGCTGACGAACATCACCCTGCTTGCGGGGCTTGCTGTCTGTACTGCTCTACGGGAACTTTTTTGTGTGGATGCACGCATCAAGTGGCCCAACGACATTGTTGTGGACAGCAAAAAGATCTGCGGAATCCTCGCAGAAGCCGGATTTGAAAACGGCAGAGTCAGCTGGGCTGCCGTGGGAATCGGTATTAATGTAAACAACACTGCTTTCCCGGAAGAACTTGCATACCGCGCCACGTCCCTGCTTTTGGAAACCGGAAAACCGCAGAGCCGCTGTACCGTACTGCAGCAGGTTCTGGAAAAATTTGAACCGCTGCTGGAAGTGGGAATACTGCCGCAGGCATACACGGATTTGTGTATTTCCCTTGACAAGCAGGTAAGCTTTACACAAAACCGACAAACTTTTATCGGGCAAGCCCGCGGCATTACACCCGATGGAGAGCTCCTTGTGGTACTGCCGGATAACTCCACAGTCGCAGTCGGTTCCGGTGAAGTAGTTGTACAGGGAATTTACGGGGAAAAGGTATAAAAAGCGCAAAAGGACTTCCGCCACATAAGTGTGTAACGAAAGCTCTTTTGCGCTTTTGTGCTGTCAGGCAATTTCAGTTTTATTGTGTACATCAATCTGCGGAAATGGGGTATGAAAGCCATTTGCGTCAAAGGCAAGCTTTACTGTTTCCTGCATCTCAAAGTACAAGTCCCAATATTCTTCTGTTTTGCACCACATACGCATAGTCAGCACAACCGCGCTGTCACCATGCGCTTTTACCGCGACCAATGGTGCCGGCTCTGCCAGCACCTTGCTATTCTCCCCCGCCAAGCGTTGAAGCAGTGCTTTTGCATTTTTCAAGTCATCACTATAGTCAATGTTAAATTCCAAGTCGAGCCGACGTTTTTCCAATGCCGTATAATTCGTAATAATGCTGTCTGCAAGGCGGGAATTCGGGAAAACCACTTCTTTATTGTCAAAGGTATGCAGCGTGGTAAACATCAGTTCCACACGCTCCACAGTACCCTCGACGCCCTCTGTGGCAATGTAATCTCCAACACGGAACGGCTTTGTAAAAAGCATCTGAATGCCGCACGCAACATTCGCCATATTATTTTTTAGTGCCAGACTGATGCCAAGCCCAACCGCGCTGAAACCGCCCACAATAACGCTGGTATTGAGGCCAAGAGATGACAGTGCCATAATAATTGCAACGATTTTAATCAGGATGGAAGTGGCGGAAGAAAGGAAAGAAACCACTCCCGCATCCCGATTGGCTTTCACCAGTGCTTTTTTGCAAAAGCGCTGCCCCACGCGGCTCAACAGCCAGCCAATCACAATTACCAAAACTGCTTCAATTAATTTCGGTAAAAAATCACTCATTCCGCTTGAAAACTTCGCCCATGTTTGTGTAAAGTCCATTACTTGCCTCCTGTAAAGGAATTGTTAAACCACCTGAAAGAGGTAAAATTTCAGGTAATCTGTTTCAGGTACATTCCAAAGCACCGGATGGTCCGGTGCCTGCTGACGTGCTTCTATCTGCCGCAGAGAAACCTGCGCATCTGCCGCCGCCGCATGCAGCATTTTGCAAAAAAGCGGATCCGGCATAAAGTGCGAGCAGGAGCAGGTTGCAAGGTAGCCACCGCGTGGGAGCAGCTTCATGGCACGCAGATTAATTTCTTTGTAACCGCGTGCGGCCTTTTCCACGGTACGCCGGCTTTTCGTAAAGGCCGGTGGGTCAAGGATAATAAAATCATACTGATTTGGCTGTAAAGTCGGCAGCAAGTCAAACACATTTGCTGTTTCGCAGTCAATTACATTTTCAAAACCATTTCTCCGCACATTTTCACGCGTCATTGCAATCGCTTCTTCGCTGATATCAACAGCATGTACATGCTGCGCACCGCCTTTTGCCGCATTCAGTGCGAAAGAACCTGTATGCGTGAAACAATCCAGCACCCGTTTCCCTTTTGCCAAGCGGGAAACGGCCAAACGGTTGTATTTCTGGTCAAGAAAAAAACCGGTTTTCTGTCCGTTTTCGAAGTCAACCAAATATTGAATTCCGTTTTCCGTAATTTCTGTTTCGGTGCTTTTCGGTATCGGCAGACTAGGCAGCAGATAAAAACCTTTTCCTTGTTTTAGACCCTCCAGTTCCCGAATGGCAACATCGTTGCGCTCATAAATACCATCTATTTTCTGGCCGTCTTCTGTCAACACTTTATAGAGTGCCGCAAAAAGCATTGGTTTGATTTTTTCAAATCCAAGGGAAAGCGTCTGCGTTACGAGGATTCCACCGAAACGGTCAACTGTTAATCCGGGAAATTGGTCTGCCTCGCCAAAAATAATGCGGCAGCAGTCTGTGTCACCGTTCATCACTGTTTTGCGGTACTCCCATGCATAACGAATGCGCCGCTCAAAAAATTCCTGATTAAAAACATCATTTGCGTTTCTGGAAATCAGACGTACGCGGATTTTACTATGACTGTTGTAAAACCCGGTACCCAAATAGCGGCCCTTGCCGGAAAGCACATCTGCCAGTTTACCGTCCTCCGGTGCTTCTCCCACCAAAGAAACTTCTGTATCATAAATCCACGGGTGTCCGTTTGCCACGGATGCCTCCGCTTTTTTTGTAACAATAATCTGCCTGTAGCCTCTGTCTTTCATTTTATGCCTCCGCTAAATTCATCCTACTCAAAAGCGCCGATTGGCACGGCGATATTTTTAATGATAACGGATATTGCGGGGAATTGCAACAAAAAGCGAATGACGGTTTACAGATATTACCATTAAATCGCCATTTTTAATTTACAATGATTGACATCACCTTTTTAAATGCTATAATTGAATAAAAATGTAAAGCACAGATGCGTAAAAACTGCACAGTTTTGTCGATTCAATACATCATCATAAAAGGAGCGTTTATTGTTATGGCAGTAAAAAAAACAGCGACCGAAAAGTTCGCCTCTAACAGCAAATTCTATCAGATTCTTTCCAAACAGAGTGGCAAGGCAATCAGCGTGGAAGACTGCGATGCAGGCAATGGCGCACTGCTTGCAATGAATACCCCTGATAAAAATGCAGCTTCACAATTCTGGAAGCTTGAACCTGCTGCTGACGGCTACTGCCGCCTTGTCAACACTGCTTCAGGCAAATCCATTGATGTTATTAACGGTGGAACTGAAAACGGTGCATGGCTGCATCAGTGGGATTCCTGTGACACTGACACCCAGCTGTGGAAGCTGGAATCCTCTTCCCGCGGGTGCTACAAGCTGATTTCCAAAGCAAGTGGAAAATGTGCCGACATCGTTGACATTTCCAATGAAGAAGGTGCGCATCTTCAGATTTGGGACAACGTTGACGGTGAAAATCAGGAATGGAAGCTGCTTCAGCTCGCACCGAATGATAACGAGGAACCGCAGAAAGCGGCTCCGACTGCCAAACACCGCCGCGGCCGCCGTGCCGCTAAAAAAGTTGCTGCACCGGTTACTGCTGCAGTCACCACTGAAAATACTACTGCCATTAAACCAGCTGCCGAAGCAAAGCTTGCTTCAATACCAGCTGTAAAAGCCGCAGGAACACAGCCTGTGGGCATCCATGAAGAGCAGAAGCCGGAACTTGCGAAAGAAGTAAAAGCAGTCGGTGCAGGCGCTAAAAATTCCGTGAAAAGCAAATAATTCTGGAAACAGGAACGCTGAAAAACGTTCCTGTTTTTTATACAGTTATTTCCGAGTTACCTTGTAGTTTTTGCCTTCCATATTGCTCCTCACTGCGGAAATACTAGTACTGAGAGGTGATAAAGGAATGGAGCAGCCGACCAAAGCTTACCGTGATCTGTTTACTTTAATGCGCGAAGAACCCGCTGCAAAAGCCTACTTTGAAGAACTTCCCGCAGAAGTGAAAGAAGAAATGAGCACACACGCTTTTCGCGTAAATTCTTTACAGGATATGCGCACCTGTGCCGACAGCTTTACGCGCCAAATCACATAATATTAACCCAAAAAGGTCACTGCAGTTAATTCTGCAGTGACCTTTTACTTTTTCTATTAATCAGTAACCGTAAAGAATACTGTTTTTCCACAGCAGTTGCCTGTATTGTCTTCAAGGCTGACATCCAAACGGTGCCTGCCTGCAGACCATGACTTTCCGCTGATGGCAACTGTACCGTTTTTGTCGCAGGCATAGCCCTGCGCATTGATGTAATTCACACCGTCAACGCAAACTTTCATACTGTTCCAGTTGATTCCGGATGTCATGCCATTTGTTCCGGCATCATGGCATCTGATCTCCACATCTGCTTTGTAATTGGAATAGGTTTTTCCATCCACACTAATTTCATCGATAATCGGTGCAGCAGCATCTACATTGTTTCTATCATAAGTAAATTGTATGTCATCTACTACTGCGTAGCCCTTGCGGCAGGCATTTTTCCCCGCCGCAACAATGCTGATGGAATCACCGCGGATTGAAAATGGACCTTTTTCGTTATGAGAAATCGGCATTTCGATATATTTCCATCCGCTCCAATTCACCGTACCGGGCATGGAAATATACACTTTTTTGCCGCGGCTGTTGTAAACACAGCCCCACAGGCTGTCACCGCGGCAGGCAGAACCATTCACCCACATTCCCAAGGCAGCCGCACTGCCGCTGCTGCTGCGGGCACAACGCGGCCCAAAGTTAACCGCTAAATTACCAGTTTCCTTTGCTTTACGGAAATCAAAACTGACGCGCATGGCGTATTTACCGCTGTGCACCAGTGATGTCATGCTTCCGTAATTCACTGCTAAATCTCGGTAATTGGCGCTTGCTGCCCATTTATTCATCGCCACACGGTCGTTGGTCAGCCATTCACAGCTTTCCATGATCTCCGGTTCACCAACACAAATATGTATGCGAACCGTTTCACCGGTACCTTTCAGTTGTACTGTAATGTTTCCTGATGCAGCAGTATTGGATGCATGGAAAACGCCGTTTCCATCCACACTGCCGAGTCCCGCCGGAATCTCGTAGGACAAATCTGCCGGATTGATTAAAACAGGATGGCCCTGCCAGGACGCCGTAATTCCAAGGTTTAAGGTACTGCCCGGCAGCACACGCATGTCAGCAGATTTGCGGGCAAGGCTGTCCGGCTGCACGACATGAACCATTTTCGTGCCCATTACCTGACCGTCCAAATTCAGTTGTGCTTCCACCGTACCAGTCGAAGCTCCGGCAGTTACTGTACCTCGTGAATTGATAATTCCATCTGACCCCGCGGCAAGTGACCAACTCAGTCCGGAGGAAGCCATTTCAGCCGGACGGCCGTCATTGCTTCTTGCCAATGCTGAAAACTGAATTAAGCTGCCTGGTGTGTAATAATCATATGCCGCTTTCACGTCCGCAGAAGCCATATCGCCTCCTTGCGGAGCATCCAGCACAAACAGCCAGGAATTTGCCACTGCACGTTCTGAGCCGTCTGATGGCCTGTTCTGAACCTTCAGTGCCGAGCTGTTCTCTGCTTTGGTCAGACAAGTGGCAGAACCACCGCCATCCATATTGCCTGCCCAAACAGCACCGAGGTCTTTCATCATCTGTGCAATGCCATCCAGGGTCAAGCCATGAGAGTAGGGTGACTGACGTCCGTCCACCATCAGGAAGAAAATCGTATAGTCTGAGCGAACACCAACCGCTACGCGCGGTGCCGGTATTGCGCTGTGGTCTGTATTCACAACTTTGCTGTCATCAACCAACACGCTGTGAATACCCATGGCTTGCCAAATATCACTTTTGTTCTGTTCATAAACTGTACGGTCACCGTAAATTGGTGCACCATTACGCTTTAAACCAAAAAATTTCCACCATGTGCGAACTGGTGCATAAGGGTGAATTTCTTTACCGTTTTTAACAACAACGCCCCATGGGTCACCGGTGTTCATGTTATACATGTCACTATTAATCGCAGCAACGACCTGTTTCCCCTCTGCAATTACTGCATTGGCCTGATTCCGTACAGTAGACAATCCAATTTTTTCGCTGTCATGCGGTGTGCCTGCCACCAAAGAAACCCGTGGGTCGCCTGCTTTGTAGCTAAGCATAAAGCAAGTATTGCGGTACTTATCTTTTCCGATATACGAAAAACGTGTTTCTGTTAAACCCGGGGTTACCGTTTTATTTGTTACGCTTTCGACCGATGCAGCCAGCGACAGCGGCATCCCATTGACCGCCGCAACCGCATAAGCAGGTGCCGCAGAAAGTGGCTGCAAAACGATGACTGCGGCCAAAAATGCCGGCAGCAGTTTTTGAATTTTGAACTGAAAATGCATTTGTTCTCGTCCTCTCCCACGATTTCAAACCGTGATATGCAAATTATGAAATATCATCCAGTTTATTGTAACACTTTTCCTTTTTTGCTGCAAGCGCAGATAGAGTTACATAACTGTAAAAAGTCCCTGCTTGCGAAAAGCAGGGACTTTATTATCTGCATATTTTTTAGCGATACCAATAACTGCTTCTGGAATTTTCTGAACTGTCAGAATCCCATCCGTTTTTCAGTGCGTTTACAATCAGACCAACAAACATCTGATAATCCTGATATGTAAAGTCTGTATTGTCTGCGGTTGATGTACCGGAAGCAGAACCGGCGGAAAGCAGATTTGCAAGGCCGGAAGTATCCACACCACTTGTACCTGCAGAAGCAGATGCGGCTTGATAAGTTGTATTCGGCACTTGAATATCCTGCCCCATGTAACTCATAACTTTTTTGACATAGTTCTGCGTTTCTGCAAACGGCGGTATACCACCATATTTTGCAACATTGCCGCAGCCAGCGTTGTAACCTGCCAAAGTCAATTTAATATCACCATTGTAGCGCTTCAAGTTGGCTGCAAGCTCCTGCGCACCACCCATGATATTTTGCTCTGGGTCAAATATATCCGTAATGCCATATTCTTTTGCCGTTTCCGGCATTAACTGCATAATGCCGGAAGCACCTGCAGAAGAAACACAATTCGCTTGAAAATCAGATTCCGCCTTTGCAACAGCCTTCAGCAAATTTTCCGGTACACCGTATTTCTGTGAAGCCTTTGCAAAAATACTTTCCAGTGTGCTGGGTGCAGAAACGGATGCCGCGGAAGCCGTACGGCTAAGCACATTTTGAAAAGACGGCTGTGAGGAAACTGCCGAAGTTCCGGAAGCCGCTGCAGCAGAGCCTGATGTTCGTGATGCTGTCATCAGCCTGGGATCAAAGTATATTTCCATTCAAATCTCCTCCTTTTGAACACTTGGCCTTTATTTATCAGAAAAAGTATGTATTCAGTCTTACCAGACCCACTCACCGCGATTTACAGACTTAATCCGCATGGAACCGTCATCCGCGCCAAAGTACAATGTACGGCCGTAATTCTTTCCGGTATCCTCTGCAATAATCGGAATGTGCAGCCGAAGCAGTTCCTGCTTCACCGCAATGACATTCCGCTGGCCGATGTTTGCCAGTGAGGAGTTGTTAACGCCTGAGAACATCTGCGCTCCTCCGGCAATTTTCGCCTTCATTCGAAAAATATGTGCGCCCATTTTTTCCATACGATGCACCAAAATCTCGATGGCCGTGTCTGCAAATTTCATGGCCTGACTTTTATCAGCAGACATCTGCACACTGGACGGAAGCATAATGTGAGAAAGCCCCGCTATCTTCATAGAAGGATCATACAGGCAGATTCCCACACATGAGCCAAGTGCATACGTCACCAGCACATCCGGTGCTTTTACTGCATTTAAGTCGGAAATTCCGACAGTTACAACCTGACTCATAAATCCAGCCCCAAATTCTTCATAATCTTTTCTAGCGATTCCATATCCGGGATCATGAGAACCTGACTGGACGCACTCTGCCCATCTGCATTAAACTCATCGTTGATAAAAATAATCTTATCGCTGATATTTGCAAAATGAATTGCGGGGACACTCAGGATGGAACCTGCCATATCAATGCAGATATCCGGTACAGAAATATTCATTCGCAAATCTGCCAAAGTGGAAATAGCATTCACGTAAGAAGCTGCCATGATATTGCCGACTTCTTTTAGGGCGGAAAGCTCCATTTCTCCCACATCATTGAAACTTTCAAGTTCACAGCCAAGCAATGTATTGAGCAGCATATGTGCAAAATCTTTCTGCAGCAGAAAAATCATCATGCCCTTTACATCATCTGTCATGGTGAACAGCAGACTGACCAGAAGATTTTCAGGGCCGCCAAGACTGTCCACTACGGTGTTGTAATCCAAAATGTTGATTTTGGGCACCTCTATATTAATGGGCTTCGACAGCATAGCGGAAAGCGCTGATGCCGCATTTCCCGAACCAATATTGCCAATTTCCTTGAGCACATCAAGGTGCATATCATTCAAATCCGTCAAATCACGAAAAGCCATGAAAAAATTCCCTCTTTCTTAAATCTTGCCGACAAATTCAGTATAAGAGTTATGAACGCAGGTCATTGATAGTATCTTCCACTTCATTGTTCGTCTGCAGTACACGGGCACTCAGCTGAAAGCCGCGCTGTGCCTGAATCATATTAGTCATTTCATCTACAAGGGAAGTGCCGGACTGCTCCAGATATCCGTTTTTCAGCTGGACCCCCGCAGCTGCTGCAGGCTGACCGGAAGCTGTATTTTCTGCATAAAGATTTCCCGTAAGCTGCGTAAGCGCCTCCGGGTTTTTGAACTGAAAAATTCCAATTTGGCTGGACACATCCTTAAAACGCCCTGCCACTGCATCACGTGCAATCGGAATCCGTGCGCCCTGACTGTTCAGCACAAAGCGACCCTGTTCGTCCGCAAGATAATATTTACCTGTACCATCCTGAGAAGCCTGAAAAGAACCGCAGCGAGTAAAGGCCGGTGTACCGTTGTTGTCTACTGCAAAGAAGCCATCCCCAACAATCGCATAGTCAAGGTCACCTTCAGTCGGCTGCAAAGACTGCTGATCCATATTCATGCCCGTACTCACATTGCGTGTGCCGGTACCCTGCAAGGGTTCATCTGTACTATTCACATACATTTTGTAATGCAGCAAATCTTCAAAAGAGGTTGTAGTCGGTTTAAAACCGGTTGTACTGCTGTTTGCAATATTGTTGCCGACAACGTTCATTTCACTTTGAAATGCAACAAGTCCGGCAGCGCCGGTATAAAATCCGATATTCATGGCTTATTCTCCTTTACACGCTGGCAATCTGAGAGGCGGCTTTCTGATTAATCTGATCATAAATCTGCAGCGCTGAACTGCAGGATTTGAGAGCACTCTGTGCCTCCATCAGCATGGAAACCTCACGGTTCAAATCAACATTTGAAGATTCCAGTGCTTTTTGGCGCAGGGTTACACTTCCTCCGGCAGCACCTGTTGGTGCGTTTGCCGGGGCACCAAAAAGCCCATTGGAATACTGCGTCAGCTCAGCATCATCTGCTGGTGTTGTTAACATAATGGTCCCTGCCTGCTGGCCAGCGCTGGTAAGCACAGTGCCGCCGGAAAGCACCGTAAAGTTGGTGTCCCCCACCTTGATTGGCTGTTTATCTGTCCCAAGCACACGCCCGCAGTCTGGCAGTTCAAGGTAACCTTCATCATCTACATCAAAGCCGCCATTGCGCGTGATGTATTTTTTACCGTCCGAACCAGCAATCGTAAAGTAGCCGTTTCCATCTATGGCAACATCCATACTGCGATCCGTTGTTTTGATATTATCCGCATTGAAGCGAGTTGTCAAGTTTTTTACGATAGTTGCCGGACTTGCATAGCCGATATTTTCCGTATTGCCGTTTTCAAACCTTGTGTACAGTTCCTGCTCAAAAGGAGTCGCTGTTACACGCTGGGTACGGTAACCCGGTGTCTGACTGTTGACAACATTGTTTCCTTCGGTTTCCAGCTTCTTCTGCTGAGTCATCAGCCCGGAAGCAATCGTATAAAATCCACTAAGCATGGTTTTTATTCCCTTTCACTTAAATAATCAGAAAGTCTTTTACTGAGTTTTGCCAGACCAGAAGTTCTGGCACAGGAAGCACGCTGCTGGCTAACGCCAAGCACTTCTCCAATTTCCCGCAGATTTAAATTCTCATAGTAACAGAGGGTAATCACTTCCCGCTCCCTCTTTGGCAGCGCATCAATCGCCTGCTGAAGTACCTGACACAATTCCTCCTGCATCACTCTTTCTTCCGGAGAAATTTGCTCACCGTCTTCTGAACCAGCATGATTGATAAGCTGAGAAGCATTTTCCAGCAAATCTTCGAAGGAATACATTTCCGCATTGGCGATTTCCGCAATGTACCGGTCGTAGTCCTCCATACTCATATCCAAGCGCTCACACAGTTCAGCCTGTGTAGGCTCTCTGCTCAGTTCTGCGGTCAGCGCATCCTGTTCCTGCAGAATTGTCCTGCGTGCCGAGCGCACCCGATACGGCAGCCAGCTCTGCTTTCTCATATAGCTGAGCACAGAACCACGCAGACGCTTGAAAATATAAGTATCAAAACTTGCGCCACGGGATGGATCAAATTTATCAATGCAGTCAATCAGTGCAAGCACACCCTGATTAATAAAATCATCATACTGCATATTTGCCGGCAGGATGGAGCGCATACTCATAACTGTTTTTTTCACAGAACCCAAATAATGCATAACAAGCTGATTACGAATTTCCAAGTCGCCGGTCTGTTTGTAGCGCAGCATCAGTTCTGCCGGATCAGCCGAGTCTTCATATGCTTCTGCTTCTGCGAGATTATTCATTTGTGCCCCTCCTTCTGCCGAATTTACTCCTGTTTGGGAATTTCAATCGTGCCTAGCGCCTGTATCTGTACAGACGGGTCAATTTCGTTAAAAGAAAGTACCGTTACGTTAGGGCAGAACTGGTCAACCAGCTTTTTAAAGTAAATACGCACAACCGGTGACGTAAGGATAATCGGTGTCTGTACCACTTTTCGCATTTCGTTGACTTTTTCTGTTGTAGACGAAGCAATCTGCTGTATAATATCCGGCTCCAGAGAAAGGTAGGAACCGCCGTCCATTTTTTTGACAGAACCCATAATCATGTTTTCTACACCGGCATCCAAGCTGACCACCTTCAGCTGACCTGCCTCTGCAAAACGATGCGTAATGACACGGCGCAGGGACTGCCGAACGTATTCAGTAAGGATATCGGTATCCTTAATGGTAGCAGAATAATCAGACATTGTTTCCAAAATAGTTTCCATATCCCGAATCGGCACACCTTCACGCAGCAGATTCTTGAGGATTTTCTCCAAATCACCCACAGAAACAATATTGGGAATCGTATCGTCCACAACGGTAGAGTTGACTTTCTTGAGGTTCTCTATCATGTTCTTGACTTCCTGACGGTTCAGCAGTTCATCCGCATGGGAGCGGATGACTTCCGACAAATGTGTAATGATAACCGAAGTCGGATCAATCAGGATATACCCTGCCATTTCCGCTTTGATTTTCTGGTCGCTGCTAATCCACTTTGCAGGCATGCCAAACGCCGGCTCAACGGTGTCAATACCATCTATATCATCCTGTGGGCGGTCTTCCGGCACCAATGCAAGGAAGTGGTCAATCAGCACTTCACCCTGCGCAACGCTTTCACCTTTAATCCGAATCTCATACTGGTTTGGGTTGAGCTGACCGCTGTCCTGCAGACGGACAAACGGAATAACCATGCCCATTTCATCCGCAAACTGTTTTCGGAACATGACCACGCGGTCTACAAAATTTCCGCCGCTCTTTTCATCAACAAGAGGAAGCAGGCTGTAGCCGAATTCCATGCCGATTGGGTCTACATTCAACAGGTTGTATACGTTGTCCAAATTCCTGTAAAACTCTACATCACTGGTAACTTCCTGCTTTACCGGCGGACCCTCTACCGCAAGCTGCGGCTGCGATTCCTGAGCCTTCATCTTCTTGTTAATCATGTAGCTGCCTACCATCAGCAGTGCTGCCAACATGATCACCTGTACCGGCGGGAAACCGATAAGTATCAGACAAAGCATTGCCAGGCCCGAAATAAATAGGACACGCGGCTGGCGGGTAAATTGCTTTACTACATCTTCGTTCAGAGTGGAGTCCGACGACGTGCGGGTAACAATCATGCCGGTAGCCACAGAAATCAGCAGCGCCGGAATCTGAGACATCAAGCCGTCGCCAACCGTGGATTGCGAGTAGGTGGCCATAACCGTTTGAATATCGCCGCCATGCATCATACCGACAATAATGCCGCCAATCAGGTTAATAACAGTGATGACGATGGAAATAGTTGCATCGCCTTTTACGAACTTGGAAGCGCCATCCATAGAACCGAAGAAGTTAGCTTCCCGCTGAATCTTTGTACGGCGCTCACGCGCCTGTGTTTCATTAATCAATCCGGAACTTAAGTCCGCATCGATCGCCATCTGTTTACCGGGCATTGCATCCAAAGTAAAGCGGGCAGAAACTTCAGCAACACGTTCCGAACCTTTTGTAATAACCAGGAACTGCACCAAAACGATGATAAAGAAGATAACCAAACCAACTGCAAGGTTGCCACCGATAACAAAAGAGCCGAAGGTCTTGACTACTTCGCCGGCGTAACCGGAGTTAGAAAGGATGGAACGCGTGGAAGAAACATTTAGTCCAAGCCGAAACAAAGTCGTAATCAACAGCAAAGACGGAAAAACAGAAAACTCCAGCGGCTCCTGTATGTACATGGTGGTAAGCAGAATCACAAAAGAAAGTGCAAGGTTTGTAATAAACAGAAAGTCCAGCATCTGCGTCGGCAGCGGGATAATCAGCAGGAACACGATGATTATTACAAATATAGCTACAATGTTGTGAAAGATCTTCTTCATCTATTCTTGTCCTTTTTCTTGAGTTTGTAGACGAAGGCCAAAACCTCTGCCACTGTTTTGTAATACTTTTCCGGAATCTCCTGATCAAGATCCACTGCTGCGTACAGGCCACGGGCGAGCGGCACATTCTCTGTTATATAAACGCCGTTCTCCTCTGCCACTGCAACGATTCGCAGTGCCAGAGAATCCAAACCTTTTGCGACCACAACCGGTGCTCTTGATTTTTTCGAATCATATTGAATCGCTACCGCGACGTGGGTCGGGTTACGAATAACAACATCCGCATTTGGAACATTCTGCATCATACGTCTGCGTGACATTGCCTGCTGGCGATCCTTAATCTGGCCTTTAATCTGCGGGTCACCCTCTGTTTCTTTATATTCTTCCTTAACCTCCTGCTTCGTCATGCGCAGCTTTTTGTTGTAGTCCCACCACTGAAAGAAATAATCGAATGCAGCAAGCGCAACAAATACAACTGAAACTTGTATTGCCATGTTAAAAACGGTATCGCAAATATTTGCAAAAGCCTGCCCTACCTGCATATCCATCATACGTGGAAGCTGCAAAATCCAGCCATTTAAAACATTCCAGACAATAATGCCCAGCAAAAGGATTTTTAGAATGGACTTTATCAGTTCCATAACGCCACGCATGGAAAACAGATTTTTAATTCCATTCAGCGGATTCATGCGGTTTGCTTTAAACGCAAAACCCTTTGCGGAGAAAAGGAATTTGGTCTGCGCCAGCGTAAGTGCAACAGCCGCAGCAGAACAAATCAGCGCAACTGGCAAAGCACCGATTGCAAAGGTAATGCAGCCCTTGATAAAAAGCTGAGAAACATCATCTGTGCTCACGGTTTCCATCGTAGCACCCAGATTGATGAAGTCACGAAGAGAGTACTGAAGCTGTCCCAGCATAGTGGAACCAAGTGCTTTCAAAATTGCAAAGGAGGCAAGCATTGTTGCCACAGTAACAGCTTCCTGACTGAGAAAAACGTTGCCTTTTTTTCGTTCATCCGTCTTTCGTTTCGGGGTAGCCTGCTCTGTTTTTTCACCGCTTGAATTCTGCGCCACTTCACCACCTCCTTCGCTGCCTGCAAACGAATTGTCATCCCGTCGGTTTTAACAAATACAGAGCCTGCTCCATTGCTTTCAGCATGGTATCTGTGTAGTTTGTAATGAAGTTGCAGATTGGACTGGCAAAAAGGAACATCAAGCCAATTCCCAGCAGAATTTTCAGCTGCATGCTGATGACAAAAACATTTATCTGCGGAATCAGCTTCATCAGGATACCCATGGCAACCTCCAAAAGCAAATCTGCCGCAAGGAACGGCAGCGTAAGTCTCACCGCCAGAGAAAATGCGCTGGTAAACAAATCCAGCAAGAAGGACCCCGTTTGGCGAATATGTGCCAACTGCCCCATTGGAATAATATCATAAGAAGAAGTGAAAATGCGAATCAGCACCAAGTGGCTGTCAGTTGCAAAGAAATAAAGTACAAAGATGACATCCAGCACCTTGCCAGACAGAGACATTTGTATGTTTGTGCCCGGGTCAAAAATCTTTGCCATTGCTAAGCCAAAGGTGGTATCCATCACATCACCGGCAAACATCAGCAGATAGTAGAATATCTGAAAGATAAAACCGCAAACCAGACCGGCCAGCATTTCTTTGCCAATGGCAAGCACAAGACCAACATCAGTCAAACCGACCGGAGCTGTTTGCAGCAAACCCGGCGCAATAATGGCCGTCAGCAGGGCTGCCAGCCCAACACGCATTCTTGCCGGAACATTTTTGCTCATCAGCAGCGGATTAAACACCACCATGCCGCACATTCGGCAAAAGACCAGCAGGTAGGCAAGCAGTGTCTGCATTTGTATTGTCATGAATGCCCCACCTACACCTGAATAATCATTTTGCAGATACTTTGAAACAGGTCGCTCATGACTGAAATCATCCAGGAACCGAGCATCAGCATCATAAAGGCAATCACTATAATTTTCGGTACAAAGGTAATTGTCTGTTCATGAATCTGCGTGGCAGCCTGAAATATAGCAACAATCAGACCTATGGCGATGCTTACAACCAAAAAAGGAACTGCAAGCTTCAGCATTGTCATGATTGCTTCACGAAAAATTGTAAGTACTTGTTCGGATGTCACAGGCACGGCCTCCTTTCCTCAGTATCCTGCCGCTAATGGAAACTTTTCACAAGCGAATCAAACAGCAGCCCCCACCCGTCTACTACCACAAACAGCATCAGCTTAAACGGCAGTGAAATCATGGAAGGCGGCAGCATTACCATGCCCATGGACATCAGCACACTGGAAACGACCATATCAATGATCATGAAAGGAATGAACAGCAGGAATCCTATGGTAAAGGCACGCTTTAATTCGCTTGTAACAAAAGCAGGCATAATCACACGAAATCCCAAACTCAGCAATTCATTCGGCTCTACCTTTTTCAGCTCATGCTTCTGACCGGAAAGTTCGAGGAACATGTTCATTTCCTTAACACCGGTCTGTTTCAGCATAAATACTTTTAAAGGCTTTTTGGCGTTTTCAATTGCCTGTGTCTGCGTAATCTTTCCGTTGGTATACGGCTGTACAGCCGTATTGTTGACTTCGGTCAGGGTTGGTGCCATAACGAACAGGGACAGCGCAAGTGCTATACCAATCAACACCTGGTTTGGCGGAGTCGTCTGCAGACCTATTGCATTTCGCAGGAGCGAAAGCACAATGATGATACGTGTAAAACTGGTCATCATCAAAAGCATTGTCGGTGCCAGTGCAATTGCTGCAAATAGAATCAATACCTGCAGCGGCCCTGTAGAAGTACCCTTGTCATTTCCTGTATCCATGGTGACATTGAATTTAGCTGCATGTGCACCTGTTGCAAACAAAAACAGCACAAGTACCAAAAACACACCCAATGAAACGAAGAAACGCAATATGTACCGTTTCAGTTCTCTTTTTCGCTGTTCAGGGCTGACCTCTGCCCGTGACGGAAGTCTGGTCATAAGTCAGTCCCCTTTCTTTCCTGTTTTATCGGGGAGCTTAATGCCCCAGTTTTGTAATGAATTTTTTAGTACGTCGGAAAACGGGGCGGTCTTTCCATCTGTACCCTGCGGCTTTTCATCCGGATAAAGTTCTGCATCCAGTTCCTGCAGTAAAGTAATGTGCTGCTGCGCAACGCCCAGCAACAGAACTTTTTCATTCACCTTCACTATTACAAGGGAACTGTCTGCACCCAAAGTAAGCCTGTCCAACACTTTCATGCTGGATGAAGCACCGCCCATTCTACCGCCGTAGTGCTTACCAACAAGCTTTGTGCACCAGTAAGCACCTACAAAAATCAAGATAATCAGTGCAAGTGTACCCAGCACTGAAAAAACACTGTTTACTGTATCTGGCAATCGCTGCTACCTCCCAGAATACAAACAATCAAAGAGGCAGAACCTTGTTGACAGTCTGTACAATACGATCCTGTTTAAATGGTTTAACAATGAAGTCAATTGCGCCAAGTGTAATGGCATCCATAACCATGGATTCCTGGCCCATTGCTGAACACATAATGACCTTTGCATTTGCATCTGCTTTTTTAATTTCGCGCAGTGCGTCGATACCATTCATGTTCGGCATTGTGATGTCCATAATCACCAAATCCGGCTTTTCCTGCTGATACAGTTCAACTGCGCGCTGACCGTCTTCACCCTCAACAAAATCCGTGTAACCTGCTTTTGTCAGATAGTTTTTGATCATCATTCGCATGAAACCGGCGTCATCTACAAGCATAATCTTATACATGGTGATTCTCCTTTTTTCCTTGAAACGAAATTTTTATACCTTATTTATATCACATATTGCTTAAGGAGTCCATTAATTCTTTCGTACCAACAATCTCAGTAATGCGTACTCCAAAATTATCTCCTATAACAACCACGTCACCGTGAGCTAATAATTGGCCGTTTACAATAATATCGACCGGCGCACCCGCCTGTTTTTCCAACTCAATTACGGTTCCTTGGCCGAAATCAGCAATTTCTTTAATCGGTCTTCTGGTCTTTCCGATTTCCACTGAAACATCAAGCGGAACGTTCATAAGCATACCCATATTGATACTGTTCAGAGAGGTAATGCTGTTTTCCTGCTGAGAAAAATCCGGGAACTTGGCCTTCTTTACATTTACAGCTGGTTCCTGCATCATACTGCCCATTGGGCCCGAAAAAGACGGGTTCTGCTGTGGCATCATCTGCGGCGGATAATAATACCCATTCTGTGGCATCATTTGCGGCATCATCGGCATTCCCATCTGTGGCATTTGCTGCATCTGCGGTGCTGCCTGCGGTACCGGCTGCTGCATCTGCGGTGCTGCCTGCGGTACCGGCTGCTGCATCTGCGGCGCTGCCTGTGGTACCGGCTGCTGCATCTGCGGTGCTGCCTGCGGTACCGGCTGCTGCATCTGCGGCGCTGCCTGCGGTACCGGCTGCTGCATCTGCGGCGCTGCCTGCGGTACCGGCTGCTGCATCTGCGGCGCTGCCTGTGGTACCGGCTGCTGCATCTGCGGCGCCGCCTGCGGTGTTGGGGCAGTTGTGGATGCAGGCTTCGCGTTCTTCGGCTCAACTGGTGGCTCGTCCTCTTTTTGCGGGTCCATCAGAATATTGATAATTTCCTTTGCAAAACTTGCCGGCAGCACACTCATGAAGTTGCTGTTCATGACACCGTTAATTGTCAAGTCAAAGGAAATGCCAACCATATCCTCAACTGTACTGCTGCCAAATACCATCTCATTAATACTTTCACCTGTTTTAGAAACAAAGGCATCCGGTGTGGAAATATTAACGGAACGATTAAACACTTCTGAAAGAGCTGTTGCAGCAGCGCCCATCATTTGATTGGAAACCTCGCAGGCTGCACTCATGCTCAATTCATCAAATTCATAGGAATCATCTTCATCTGGCAGATCTTCATTACCCATCAGCAGATTCAAAATAATCTGCATGTCCCGGCGGCGAAACACCATAATATTGGTTCCTAAAACACCTTCAATGAACTCAATCTTCACAACCAAGGCAGGCTCAAGGTCTGCATAATCCTCGTCGTGAATGGGCTTAATGTTCATTCTTGGTGTTGTAATAACCACTTGCCTGTCCAGCATAGATGACAGCGATGTTGCTGCCGAGCCCATGCTTATATTCATTACTTCACCGATTGCATCCAGTTCATCAGTAGTAAACTGACTGTCTTCGGTCGAAAGATTGGCATTCTGGCTAGTGCTCACAGTTTATCCCCCACTTCTATACAGCAACTACATCGATCAGCTTGACCGACTTTTTCAGCTTGGAAACACCAAGTTTGGCGTTGTACCAAGGCTCGTCATCAACCATCACGCATATGTCACTGTTAATATTTTTGTTCAATGCAATCACGTCCTGCACCTGTAACTGCAGGATATCACCCAAAGACATTTGAAAAGAATCAAGGACTGCCTTGATTTCAATGTCAGAATGCTTAATGGAATCCATGATTAAATTGCGCTTTTCCTGCTCTTTTTCAGGATCCTGCTGTTTAATAGCACGTGAATACCTGCTTTTAAAGCTGTCAACCACTTCCTCCAGGCTTTCCGCCGGAAGGCAAATGGTTATGGTCCCCGAGTAATTGTCCATCGTTACGCTAAGCGCCGCAATAACAACTACATCCTGCGGTGAAAAAGCCTGCAGAAGTCTTGCGTTTGTTTCAAGACTTGTCAGCGTAGTTGCCACTGGTACATAGGAACACCAGGACTCCTGCAGATACTTCGTTATCTGCTGAAAAATGCTGTTCAGCAGCGTCAGTTCAATCTCCGTAAAATCGCGCTGCGGAACAAACACTTCCCCACTGTGGCTGGTTCCGCCAAGCATTCTTTCTACTAAAAGATACCCCAGACTCGTTGTCATGTCAAGAATCAAAGAGGTTTCTTCGTAATGCTCATCTTCCGGTTTAAAGTCAATAATTCCGGTCAACGAATTATCTGGCAGAGCATTGTTAAACTCAAAGTAGCGTTCTTCTTCAATCTGAAGGACTTCCACTTCACAGACATCCCGCAGCGTACTAGTAAAGTAGGACGAAAGCACCCGCGCAAAGTTATCATGAAGGCCATTAAGAGATTTGAGCTGCTCTTTGGTGAATTTCTTAGGGGAGCTGAAATCGTAGTCCTTGACTTTCGGCTTTTTTTCCGTTTCTGTGTCAACAGCACCGGAATGCATCCGTTTCATCAATTCGTCAATCTGACTTTGTGACAGATTTTCTGGCATATATCAAAATCACTCCTTTATGCCGCCAAGCAGCAAATTGATTCAGTCTTTGTAGGGAGATACTTTAGACTGGGCAGAGGCTGCGCCCGAAGAAACGGATGCCTTTGATGAGGCAGGCTGAGAAGTCGTCTTGGAAGTTGTGGTTTTTCCCAAATTTCCTTCAGCAGTCGGGTATTTGCTGGGGTCATAAGTACCGGCTAAAATAGCATCTGCAGCCTTCAAATTCGACTCTGTGCCGTAAATTTTAATTTCAACACGGCGGTTCTTAATTCGGCCAGCCTCGGTTGAATTGTCAGCAGTTGGGTGGCTGTTGCCATAACCGATAGACAAAAACAAAGAATCTTTAATATCCTTATTGTCGTCCAGAAATGTAACCACACTTGCGGCGCGTTCACCGGAAAGTTTCCAGTCATTTACCGGGTAGTTCGGGTCGCCGGTGTCTGCCGTATGACCCTCCACTTGAATACGCTGAATTTTCGACTCCATATTCTTTAAACCCTTGCCCAAAAAATCAAGAGTAACCTGAGCTTCCTTTGTCAGGATAGAATCATCCGGCTTAAACATCATCGCGTTGCTGAACTTAATGTACACAACACCGGTTCCGTTTTTGGTAACCTCAATGTCAGCCTCTTTTTTATTATTTTTCACATAATCAGAAAGGTACTGATACAGAGCATCCATTGTACTCGGAAGTGATTCACTGCCGCTTGCAGTTGCACCACTGACATAGCCGGAAGTACCACCCGATGTACTGGTATCATTCTGCATAATTACTACCTGCTTACCATTGGGATCATTGCCTGTCATAACTTTTACCAGCGCCTGAAACTTCTCTTGGTTCACACTGGACATACTGTACATGACAATAAAGAAAGTCAGCAGCAAAGTAACCATATCTGCATATGTATTCAGCCATGTACCGGTATCCTCATCGCCGCCTTTATTCCTTCTACTCATATGCCCACCTCCTTGCGCAATTCAAAATGCTGCTTTCATGATGATTATTTTTTACCCTTCTTACCTTTCTTGGCTGGCTTTCCATCATACTCTTCACCCTCAGTGGAAGTATACATACCGCGCGGCAGAAGTTCTGAAAGACGGGATTCAATAAACTTCGGGTTTTCACCTGCTTGTATGCCCTGCACACCTTCGCATATAATCATTTTGCACAGCATTTCTTCTTCATGACGCACACGGAGCTTGTTGGAAATCGGGATAAAAATCATGTTGGAAATGAAAGAACCATAAAAAGTTGTAATTAATGCAACAGCCATGTTTGGGCCAACAGCACTTGCATCATCCAAATGCTTCATCAAATTGATCAGGCCTATCAATGTGCCAATCATACCAAAGCCAGGAGCAAAAGCCGCGCCTTTGTCATACAGCGCTCGGTCTTGACTATGTCTGTCTTCCAAGTAATCCAGTTCTGTTTCCATTTGCTGTTTTACTTTTTCAGGGTCAACAGAGTCAACTACCATCATCAGGCTGCTTTTCATGAATGGGTCTTCTACGTTCTCAATATCTTCTTCCAGGGCGAGCAGTCCGCTGACACGTGCTTTTTTAGCAAATTCTACAATTTTCGCAATATAATCGCTGGGGTCATACTTGTTTGGTGAAATAATAATTTTCAAGTGCTTCCCAATTTTTTTGAATTGGCTTATCGGGAAAGCAATCATCAAACAGGCAACCGTACCGCCAATAACAATCAGAATACTTGGTACGTCATAAAAGTTTAACAGCGTACTGGCTGGTAATGTTTTGATTGCATGCGTTGCCGAATCTGTGTTCGTCAATATACCCATCACAATCAGACCGATGCCAAGTATCAAGCCTAAAATTGAGTTAAGATCCATTTCCGCTCACTCCTCCTTCCGCAGCCATATCATTTCACATTGGTTAACCCGCGGAATACTTCTCTGCGAAAATCGACAATTTTGTCAACAACTTCGCTTGTACTTTCCTGCACAATATACAGATTTTTATTGGTCATTGTAATGGTGGTATCTGGCATTTCAGAGATAGTTTCTATCAACTCATCATTGAGTGCAAACTCCACACCATTCAGTTTCGTAAGCATAATCATAATCTTTTCCTCCATAATATTTTGGCTTCACCGCCATGGGCAAGCAGGAAAAACCTTTTCTGCTTGCCCATGGCGGCAGCTTGTGCTGCCGGGCACGGAATTCAAATGTTCAACTTAACGCTTCAGGTTAATCAGTTCTTCCAGCATCGTATCGGATACCGTAATAATTCGGGAATTCGCCTGAAAGCCTCTCTGCGTCGTAATCATATCCGCGAACTCCGAGGAAAGGTCAACATTGGACATTTCCAAAGCACTGGTTTTCAAATTGCCGGAACTGTCTGAACCCGGTGTTGTAACATGCGGGTCGCCGGAGTTCAAAGACGAAGTATAATAGTTGTTGCCTGCTGCCTGCAGACCGGAAGGGTTTGCAAAGGTTGCAATGCAGATTTGACCAACCTGAACAGTACCTTTATCTGAGTTATGTACGGTGACCACGCCATTGGAACCAATGGCAATGTCGGAAATTTCATTCAGCGAAACCGCACCGCCTTCTGTGCCGCCTGTCATAACAAACGAACCGGCGCTCAAACCAAGATCTTTTGATTTTGTGGTACTGGTTACATTGTACTGTGTTGCTGCCGCCGGGCTGCCACTCTCATCTGTAAAAGCAATACCGTTTGCAGCACCTGTGGAAGCAGCCATATTAGAAGCAGACAAAAATTCTGCTTTTGACGGCAGAGACATAGTCAATGTTTTGCCGCCAGCACCATTCAATGTAATGGAACCACCTGTAAAGCTGCTGGAAAGGACATTGCCAGAGTATATTGTTCCGGTGCTTGTAGTTACGCTGACCGGAACAGACCAAACCGGCGGCGTGCCCGAGCTGGTTGCGGTCACGTCCACTTTCGTTACGGACTCACCGTCTGCCAAACCAGAAATTTTAATACCGCCCAGAATGGTGCCATTTTTCAGGCCTTCTGTAACATTCGTATCATAACTTGGCCAAGTAGTACCGACATTAACCGTTGCACTGTTCATTACCGTAGAATAAGTCGGGTAACTCATTGTAATGGTATCAGTTGTGCTGTCACCGTTGGCAAGTACCATTTTGCCGGGATTTGTCATTTGGCTTTTTGTTACTTTTCCGGTATATGTTTTTGTGCCTATTTTGCAGGACATCTCAAAATATTCTTCTGTGTTGGTTGCGGTGTCCGCCGGATGACGTACCAAACCGAATGTTGCTTTATCAGTGTCATTTTCCTTCGCAAAGGTTGCGCCAACGCTGTCCAGCTTGAACCCGCCAAAGATACCGCCAGTGCCAAGTTCAATGGTACCGTAATCATAACCATAATTGGTTTCCGCAATCTGCTTGCCTGTCAGGCCGCCCGCTGGGAATGCTTCCGCATTATCAACGGAAAGGTTCAGGTCGCCTGCGTCAATCTGCTTGCCGCCGTTTGCAACGGTAATCGCAGAATTGATCTTGGTGTTCAAATCGTCCAGTGAAGTGAACTTTGTGCGGGAATTCAGCGTAACAGTAATTGTGCCGTTTGCAATAACTGCTTCAACCGCCTGCCCAACCGGAAGCGCATCGCTGGAAGCGATGTTCACGGATAAATTTCCTTCTTTGGTCTGGTTGGTAGCGGTAAGGGTAAAGTTGTTGCCATTGATTGGCTGGGAAAATGTTGCAGCCTTTGGCTGTACGGAACCAACCTGGTCCAGTTTAATTTTTTGCATGCCTGTGCCGGTTTTGTTGGTACCCTGATAGCCCAGCACAAAGTTGCCGTTGACATCGGTCAGATAACCGGTGTTTGCGTCGTAGCCGAGCATACCGGCCTTGGTATAGTAAACATTGCCGGAGCCGTCCATTACCTGAAAATAACCTTCACCGGCAATGGCAGCGTCCATGCCGTAACCTGTGTTTTGCATAGCTGACTGCGTCTGCATGGTCTGTACACCCAGCAAAGAGGAACCAACACCGACTGTAGAGGGGTTAGTTCCGCCCTTAGTGGCAGTACCGCGGGTTGCAGCGTTTAGTGTCTGATAGTATACATCACTGAACACTGCACGCTGAGATTTGTATCCGTATGTATTCACGTTTGCGATATTATTACCGATAACGTCCATCTTAGATTGGTGAGCCTTCATGCCGGCTACACCGGAAAACATTGCTCTGCTCATGGTAATCAATCCTCCTGTTGCGGAACCGCCGTGTCCTTCTGTCATTCGGGACACGGAAAGCTTCCCTCACGGGGTCCGGCTTTAAATCACTACGGTTCCGTCAATATTTGTAAACACATTCCCTGTTAATTCATTTCCGTCAACTGCGGTTATTACCGTTTTGTTCTGTGCGCTGACTACAAACGCATTTTTATCCATTAGAATCAGCGTATCATCAAGGCCTTTGTTTCTTGCCAGCTCCACGCCTTTGTTCAGTCGTTCCATACCATCCATTGTAAGATTAATGCTTCGCTCCTGCATTCGTGCGGCAGCATGTTTGGAAAAAGATACGCTGCTGGAACTTTCCCTGTTCTGCAGTGCCTGACTAAACAGTGCCTCAAATGATTCAGCGGAAGTTTCCTCCTGATGAATCTGTGTCTTTTCCGGAGTCGGCCGAAGTGCGGGCTTTCCGGTAACAATCGAAGTATTTCGATAGATATTCAGTTCACTCAACAGACTCGCCTCCCTGCGTTACTGTTTTTTCCGTTTTTTAGCTTGCTCTTTTCGTCTTAAAGGTCTGTGATTTGTAGATGTTCTGGTTTCCGTTGGAATCTGTAACCAAAACATTGTAGTAATAGGTGGTGTCCGGATCAAGATTCGTCAGGGTCTTTTTCAATTCAGACTCGTCTGTAATGCCCGTAAGCGAACCGGAAACCTTTGTGGCAGCCTTAACCTTGTCTATTGTAGTAAGCGGACCGTCTTTTGAGTAGTACACGTCATAGGTAAGGCCCTTTTGAACTGACATTTCCTCTGTGGAATATGCCCAATTTACGTTTGCCGTGGTGCCGGTCACATTTGAGTAAAGCGGGGACAATCCTGTTGTATCAACTTCACATTCGCCCTTTTCAAGCGGCTGCTGCACATTCATGATTTGATCCAGAGAGTAGCTTTTGCCGTTCCCGCCAACATAGACCACATATTCATTGTTCACCAAAGAAACTTTTCGAACAATGCCTGTTGTGGTGTCCAGTTTTCCGCTGACCGTGTTGCGTGAAGCAGTAACCTGCTTGCCAACAAGTGACATCGCGTAGTTCGTTTTTGAATACTCGGAAAGTTCCTGCATAGCCTGCATGCTGGAAAATTGGGCCATCTGTGAAACATACTCTGTATTGTCCATCGGACTCATAAAATCCTGGTTCTTCAGTTCAGCAACCATCAAATTCAGAAAATCGCTGGAATCCAGATTGCTGTTGTTCTTTTTGTCGGTAAAAACTGTAGTACCGTAATTTGTACCGGTTACACGGTTTGCGGTACTGTAGTTTTGTGAATCGTAAGCATTTACCCCTGCCATTCTGCTGCTCCCTTCTTTAAATGTAAGAGTTCAGAATACTTTCACTCTGAACTTCTGCTGTGGAAGCGGCTTCCTGCGCCGCATCGTCTGATTCGGAATACTGGAGTCCATAATAGTTGTGCCGGTTTCCGGAATGCTGCGCAAAAGCGTTGAATTGCTGCTGCTGCGTCATCTGCTGGCCGGTTTGCTCAGAACCATTGCCGGTCTGCTGCGACTGTGCCGACTCAACAACAACCTGAAGCGGCCGCATGGCATCCTTCAAAGAATCAAGGTCACTGTTAATGAGCCTCGCAGTTTCCGCATTGGCAGTCAAAAGATGCAGGGTAGTAGCTTCGCCGGCTTTTTCAGTGAGCTTAACGGTAATCTCGCCCAATCCATCCGGTTTCAGTTTAATTACAAAGTCCTGCTTTCCAGTCAGCAAATTTTCCGCAATTCCCTTTTTAATCTGGGAAGTAAGGTCTGCTGTCTGCGTCTGTAAATCTCCGACAGATTTCAATGTTGCTGCATTTATTGTCGGGCGGGAAGCCTGCGCATGATTTTGTAAAGCATCCACGTCGATTTCGTCCTTTCCCGTGCTCTGGTTGGATTTCTGTTGTGGATTGTTCATTAGCTTTTTTGCTTCCCGTACATTCTGTACGAACTGATTTACCGCCTGTAAAACTGTATCCGGCTGTTCCTCAGCAGATGCTTCTCCTTTTAGAGTGGAGAGGTTCTGATTCTGAACAGAATTCGTGCTTTCCGCAGTATTTTTGCTGCCCTGTACTGCAGTCTGCTGTACCGCAGCCGTATTTTCAGCTGCTCCCTGCACTGATGTCTGCACCGCAGTCTGAACTGTCGGAGCCGCCGCTGTCTGCTGCCCAAGTTCCGCAGCCATTGTCTGACGCAAAGAGAGCATCATCTGCTGAACGTCTGCGGGCAGTTTCAGGCTGGAAAGCATCTGCTGCGCCTGTGTGTCATCCGCCCGCAAAAAAGCGGCCAGCTGCGGGTTTTGTGCAAGCAATGCACCAGCCAACTGCTGCATCAGACTGTTTCCGGCTTTCTGTGTACCGTCTGCTGTCTGCTGCACTCCGCTGGTAAGTGTACTGCTGTCACCCGCTGCGGGTGACAGGAAATTATTTCCCTGCTGCAGGGACTGCGCCATCATCTCAAAGATAGCTGCAAAAGCATCCCCACTTTGCACCGCTGTGCTGGTCGCATTGCTTCCCTTATCCAATCTTCGAAGTTTGGACATTGGAACCGCATCACGCTGTACCTGTGCTGTTTCCATTTTCTCACCTCCTTTCGCTGTTTCATAACCTGCTAAAAGTTTAAGCGCTGTTTTTGTTGGCACGAACCAACCGACCTGTAACAAATTCAAGCATTTCTTCTTCACCGGCACGCTTTTCTTCGTACTTGAATTCTTCCAGTTGCTTGTCCCGCAGCTTTTCGAGGCTGCTGACCTCCTGTGAAGCTTTTACTACCACCACCTGCTGGCGCTGCAGTTCCTGCTCCATAGCCAACTGCTCAATACGCAGTTGAACCAAACAGCGGCGTGCATTTTCAATCTGCATACTGTAAAACTGCAGGTGCTCCACGGTAATGCCTTTCAGCTGTTCCTGCAGAAGATTGTCGGAAAGTTCCTGAACGGCCTGCTCAAAGCGCTCAATTTTCTCATCAATTTCGTTCTTTTTCGCGCGAATGCTGCCAAGCAAGTCCTTTTCCTTATCCAAAATCTGCGTTTTGAACTCCAACATACGGGCCAGCGTAAAGTGAAACTTTTTCATCTTGTCCGTCCTTTCAGCTTACCGCCTTTTTCAGCAGAGCAACGGTATCCAAAAAATCAAACTTTTCATCAACCTTTTGACAAAGAAAGGTATTGATTTTCTTAATATGCCGGATTGCTTCATCCAGAGCCGGATTGGTGCCGGTTTTGTAAGCACCGATTGAAATCAAGTCTTCATGGTCGCGGTAAACCGCCATCATATTACGCAGGCGGCCAGCGGAATCTTTCTGTTCAGGCCCTGCAATTTCGCTCATCAGACGGCTGACGCTGTTTAACACATCAATCGCCGGATAATGGTTCTGTGCAGCAATTTTACGGGACAGCATGATATGTCCGTCGATAATACTTCTCACGGTATCGGCCACAGGTTCGTTGGTATCATCACCTTCAACCAGAACCGTATAGATACCGGTGATTGAACCCCTTTCAAAATTACCGGAACGTTCCAACAATTTCGGAAGAGCCGTATAAATAGACGGTGTATAACCGCGGGCAACCGGCGCTTCACCAATACTCAAACCAATTTCACGCTGTGCCATTGCAAAACGTGTTAGGGAGTCCATCATCAGCAGTACATGTTTCCCCTGGTCACGAAAATACTCGGCGATTGTGGTGGCAGTCAACGCACATTTGTGGCGCATCATAGCCGGCTGGTCAGAAGTCGCCACTACAAGGACGGAACGGCGGATACCCTCCTCGCCCAAGTCACGGTTAATAAACTCCACGACTTCACGTCCACGTTCACCCACCAGCGCAATTACGTTGATGTCTGCTTTTACGTTACGCGCAATCATACCCATCAGCGTACTTTTGCCAACACCGCTGCCTGCAAAGATTCCCATTCTCTGACCCTTGCCGATGGTCATCAATCCGTCAATGCACTTTACACCGAGTTCCATGATTTCTGAAATTGGAGGACGTTCCATAGGGTTGCAGGGAGCACCATTGATTGGGTAGTACGCTTCAATCGGAATCGGCGGCCCGCTATCTATCGGGTTACCCAGTGCATCGACGGAACGCCCAACCATCTGGCCGCCAACGCCAATCATCAACTTGCGGCCGGTGTTGACCACTAGGCTGCCAAAGCCTATACCGTCTGTATCCTGATACGGCATTAAAAATACTTTATGACCGGAAATGCCAACTGCCTCTGCCAGAATATCCTTGCCTCTGTCATCTACTCCAATTCGGCACACATCACCAATCTTGCATACCAAACCGGTCGCTTCAATCGTCAAGCCGGATATCTGCACAATTTTTCCGTAATGCGTATATGGTTCAGAAAGCCGAATTGCCTGTTTATAGGCTTCTGTTTTCCAAAATCCGCGTTCCACCCAATCACCTCCTCCCTATGTCAGTCATCAGCGTACCCGTTGCAAATCAGCACCTATATTCTTAATTTGCTCCTGTACAGACGCATCAACAACTCCATTCGGAGATTCTACCATACAGGTTCCTTCCGAATATGCACCGGGCTCCAGCGTAACATTTGCATACTCCGGCTTTTTAAATTCTTTGGTCAAAGCTTGTACTAAATCACGCAGTTCTTCAGAAACTTTAACGGAAATCCATTCTTCCTTTTTGGCAGCATTTACATTTTGCAGCACCAACTGCTCTAAGCAAGTATCGTCTTCGCTGATTTGATGCAAAACTACCTTTTCCGCAATTGCAATCGCGGTCTGTGCAAGATTGTCACGGTAGCTGTTCATAAATGCCTCGTGTTCATCTTCAAGCTGCGCCAGCAAATCATCAACCTTAGCCAAACTTTCCCGAATACGGTTTCCCTCGGAAGCAATAATGTCACGGTAGGCTTGCTGCTTTAATTCCGCACGAATTTTTTCACTTGCCGCTGAAACTGCGGTCTGAAAATCTTCTTCCGTATAGCAGAGCGGCTCCTGTACCTCTTGTACCTCTTGCGCTTCTTCTTCCTCTTCTTCTGCGTAAACGGAATCGTCGTCTTCTTCCGTCACTACATAGTCATCCTGCGGCGGATCCTGCGGTTCTTCACTTGGCGGAGGGGAAGTTTGAAAATCCGGTATCAGAACAGCATCCTGATTTTCAAGGAATTTGGAATTCTTATAAATATCAGGCAATTATCTCGTCATCTCCTCCCCTGGAAATCACGATTTCACCGCTCTCCTCAAGTTTACGGATGACCTCAACAATCTGCTGCTGTGCTTCCTCAACGTCACGCATACGAACATTATGCAGATATTCGATATCGCTGAGGATATTTTCCTGCGAGCGCTTGGACATATTGTTGAGAATGATTTCCTTGACATCGTCGTTTGCACCTTTGAGAGCCACAGCCAAATCCTGCGTATTGACATCGCGCAGGAAACGCTGAATGGAAATGTTGTCCAACTGTGTAATATCTTCGAAAACAAACATCCGCTTGCGGATATCGTTGGACAGCGCCGGATCTCTTTCGTTGAGTCCATCGAAAATGTTCTTTTCGGTTGTACGGTCAGTGTGGTTCATTACATCAGCCACATAGTTGATGCCGCCAATCTCCGTCATATCCACAGAAACAACAGAAGCAAAACGCTGCTCCATCACTTCTTCCACCATGGAAACAACAGCTGGACTGACACTTTCAAGATTAGCCATCCGCCACAAAACGTCGATCTGCTGATGTTTGGGCAGCTCACCAAGTACCTGCGAAGCCTGTTCGGCACGTGCATAAGAAAGAATAAACGCAATCGTCTGCGGATGTTCGTTCTGCAGCATCATCAGCAAGTTTTTGTAATTAGCCTTCCGAATGAACTCAAACGCACGAGTCTGCAAAGATTTGGAAACACGGTTCATATAGTCTTCAGCTTTTTCGGGGCCAAAGGCTTTTTCTAAAATATTTTTCGCATAGATAACGCCGCCGTCAGCTACTACCTTTTTGGTAACACACAGTCCATAAAAGTCCTCCATAATGGACTGCATATTTTCATCAGAAACATGATCCAGCTTTGCTACTTCATAGCTTAGAGTTTCAATTTCTTCTTCGCCAAGATACTTATAGACCTCTGCGGCCTCATCTGTACCCAGCGAAACAATAACGGCGGCGGCTTTTGCAGCCGAAGCAATCTGTTTTGACGATTTCGACGCCATTACTGCCCATCCTCCTTCAGCCATGAACGCAGCAAATCAGCTGTAATCTGAGGATTTTCTTTCGCAAAATTACGAACCTCATCTGCTGCGACCTGGTCTTTTTCATTCACCTTAGCTCTTGCGTTATCTTCCAGCTGTTGTTTGTAAGCTTCCAGTTCACTGCGCATCTTATCCGCTGTATCAGCTGCCTGATCCTCGGCCTGCGCAACCATCTGTGCAGCCTCAATTTTCGCGCGACGCTTGGAACGGAACACAAGTGCTACTACAATAATAATGAATAGTGCGGCGGCAATTGCAAGCAGCAGCAGGATCTGCTGTGTGGTAAGCGGTGCATTCTGTGCAGGCGTTGTAGGAGTAGTCGGGGTTGCATTCGGATTAATTGCCATCACACTGATATTGTCGGCTCCTATCTGTGTCGCCTTGGCAACCGCATTAACCAAATCGGCTTTATTTGCTGCAAGATTTGCATCGTTGACCATGACAGAAATAGAAGCGGACTTTATCTCCGGCTGTCCTTTTTCAATCTGCGTTTTTATGTAACCGAAATCAATATCCTGCTTCTCTGTATACTGTGTAGTACCGCCACTGGCAGTAGGACTCGTACTGTTCTTATATACTGGCACATCCGTATTGCTTTCTTCTCCGGCAATACCGGAAGCTGCCGTTTGCGCACCATTCACCGTGTAGGTATTTTCCTTATGTTTCACCGCATCTTTGCCATCCGTTGCACGGGTAAGGTCTTTTTTCTCCTGCATCATTTTATCAAAGTCAAGTGTGACCTTTGCGGATGCAACTACACCTGTGCTTCCGTAGCGGGACTGGAGCAGCTTTTTTACATTTTGTTCCAGCTTTTTTTGATAAAGCTGTTCGCATTCCAGAGCAGTTGTATTTGTAGTGGAACTGCCTGATGAAGAGCTATCTGTCCCCATCAGTTCCTGCCCGGTTTTTGAATCAATAACTGCAACATCATCCTTAGTTAAGTTTGCCATGCTATGCGCAACCAAACTTTTAATAGCATTTACCTGTGCTTCATTCAATGTATGGTTGCCAGACATTGACACCAGTACACTTGCCGAGGCTTTGTCAGTACTATTAGCCTGCTGCCAAACATAGTTACTGTCATCCGTAGGATTCAGGGTAACAATCGCATTGCTGACACCGGAAATACTTTTAAGCGTAGACTGAATGCGATCCTGCAGCTGATGTAAATTATTAGTCTTTTTATCAGATTCTGTTGTGGTTATACTGTCATTCTTCGCTGAAATATCATATGTAAGACTCGATTTCGGGTAGCCCTCAGAAGCAAGTTCCAGCAACAGGCCGTTATACTGGTCGCTCGGAACCATTACATTGCCGTTTTCAATTTTCGGCATTACGCCTTTCTCTTTAACAGCGTTATAAACATCATTGATTTCAGAGGCTTCCAGACTGGGGTAAAGGACAACATACTGGCTTCGCTGCGAGTTCAAAGCAATCGTTGCGATAATCGCTACTGCTACGATTGCGGCTGCAATCGCAATCATAATAATTTTTCGTTTTGGTGACTGTTCGGTCCACGTTTCCTTGACCTTTAAAACTGTTTCTTTAAGGTTTTCGCCGCCAGCATCGGACTTTTTATCGGTACCTTTCTTTTTTCCAAACAGGCCCTTGCCTTTTTTTGCAGATGCATTTTTCTTGTCCGGTATATTTGCAGCTTTTGCAGCTGGCTGGGCTGGATCTTTCTGTGCCGGAATTTCCTGGGTTTCAGTATCTTTTTCGTTCGCGCTCATCGGCATCGTTCTTCCTTTCGTGGCCTTTGCTGATTAGGTCTTTCGCAGCTTTCTGCCGATTGCTTTAAATCTGCATCTGCATAACTTCTTTATATGCATTGACCGCACGCGTGCAAAGTTCTGTTGTAAACTGAATCGCAGCAGTTTCTTTGCTGGAATTCACCATAATCTGTGCCAAATTATCCGTGTTACCGGTTGCAAGATTGTAGGAGTCTTGTGCAGATGTTTCCTGTGTTTGCTGCAGATTGCTAACAGCATTCTGCAGCACATCCGCAAACGGAACTGAAGAAGAGGAAGAACTGTTGGAAATCGTATTTGTTTTCTCTGTGCCAAAGCTCATGGGCTTAATCGGCGTTATGGAATCAAATGTCATTGGGCACACAACCTTTCAAAATTTCGTATTACAGACGGCCGCGTTGGAACTGATGCCAGCAGCTGTTCGGTCATAATCTCATTTGCAACGTTTCATTTATTGTTTTATTATACCATGTTAGAATTGAATTTGCACAATTATTCTTCAAAATTCTACAACTTTTTAAAAATTTCATCAACATTCAGCTTATTGTGGCAGAATTCCAACCCAATTTCTGCAAAATTCGACAAATTGAGTCGCATCTTTCAGTGCCTTGGTTTAGACCTAACTTTAATGACTGCATGAACCAACGCTGCCAAAACATCCTTAGTTGGAATTTGTTCTGCCAATTCGCGAATATGTTCCGCGTCACCCACAACATATCTGGGCGGCAATTCATTCAATGCAGAAGCGATTACATCGCTTCTGCATTGGTCGCAGCGGCAGCAGTTGAATTTTTCAATCGTTGCATCCAAGTGCTGCATAACTACTTCTTCCATCAGATTAACTGCTCTGATGCCACCCATAGAAATGCCGCTTTCCTCTGCCTGAGCGAAAAGGCGGGAACGCAGGTCACCTGCTTGAGAAGGCTCAGCCTCCTGCTGACTGTCTAAAGATTTTTTCTTACTGGAAGGCATAATTTTTTGGAACATTAAATCCTTATCCAGTGAATTCTGTGACATTTACAGCACCCCCTTGAGCAGTTCATTAGTAAGCTGCATATAGTCCATAACTGCGTGGTTACCGGGTGCAAGCTGAATCATATCCTTCTGCATTGCCTGCGCTTTCGCGATCATAACGCTGGAACGAATATGCGTTCTTAAAAGTGGAATGTTTAAGCTTTTGCTTACCATTTCCGCTGTTGCCAAAACAGTACGGCTGAGTTCCTCTCTGGCGTTATAGCGAACCAGCAGCATCCCGCCAAATTTGAGATCCGGATTCAACGTTCGCTTGATATGCTCCAGTGTATCATAGAGTCTGGTGATTCCCTGTAAACTGTAAACATCCGTCAATACCGGCACCAAAACCACATTTGCCGCAGTAAAGGCATTTACGGTGAGAACACCAAGTTCCGGCGGAGAATCAATCAAAATGTAATCATACATGGGTGAAACCTGCTTGATACAGTCTTTCAGCAGGAATTCACGCCCATTGCCCGTAAATTCCACTTCAACGCTGCTCAACAGCAAGTTTGACGGAATAATATCAATAAGGTCCGTATGACGAATGGCAAAGCGGCATTTTACTTTTCGCTTAACCACATCATAAATTGTAGGCGGTTCTGTATCTGCATTCATGCTAAAGCTCAGATTTCCCTGTGGGTCAAAATCGATACACAACACACGGTATCCCTTGTGCTTCAGACCCATTGCCAAAGCGTTTGTTGATGTGGTCTTGCCCACACCGCCCTTTTGGTTTGCAAAGCAAATAACCTTGGCCATTGTTACACCTCTTAATCTTGAACATCTTTGTTCGGCGTGACAGCTTGAGCCGCATTATATTCTGAAATAGATATATCGAGTTATTAACCACTAATTATCTAATGCCACTATATTTTACGAACAATGCAGTAAAAAGCGATCACTTTTTAGTGTTAATTATAAGTCCTTATAAAGGATAAATCAAGTATTAGCGCTATAAAAAGTTGGAAAATACGTGTTTTTGTCGAAAAAGCATGTACATTTAACTAATCTATTCCATAATCAATATACATTATTTCCCATATGGTCCATATGGTTAGTTCTCTGAATATATATTTTTAATTGTTCTATTTATGTATTAGCTATTTTTTCGGCAATTTCCAGGCTATTTAGCCATATCATTCAAACCATTCCTGCAATATTTGTATATCGTTTCGATCTGCGGCGGTTTCAAATTTCTTTCCTTAATAATACACGAATAAGCACATCTGCGGTCATTTATTTATATTCATCTATTATTTGTTCCACTAAATATAGTTCAATTTCAGCAGGCGTTTTCCGTATGGACAACTTTTTGTGTCTGTTCAACAAAATTTTATTTCTTTTGCTAGTCAAAATTTCTTTTCAGTAAATATACCATTTGCATACCTTTTTTGCCTGCGCCTTTGTAAAGTTTTTTACTTGCAAACGTTTAGTTTCTTAGAAACCGCCGCGATAATAATATTAGTATGATGAATAAAAAGCAGCAGAGTGCTGCTTTTACTTTACATTATATAAATGTTACGAAAAGGAGTTGCTGAATGATGATTAGTCCTGCTTCTCTGGATAGCTTGTACCACGCCACTTATAGCAAAAATAAATATAATAACAGCATATCAAAAGTATCGCTTGCTCCCGTAACAAAAGCAAGTTCTGCCTCTTCCGACCGAATTTGCATCAGTGCAGAAGGTTCTCTGCTGCAAACTGCTGCAAAGGCAACCGCGGCCGCCGGCAGCCTGCCTTCTGTTTCACAGCAGCGGTTGGATTCCCTGCGTGAACAAATCAGCAGCGGAACCTATCAGGTTTCTACTGCCGACATTGTTTCCCGCATGCTGAACCGCGGGCCGTCAGCCAAGGAGGTATCTGTATGAGCAGTGCATTACTGGATAAGTTCATTACCGCAACAACGGAATGTACAAAACAAATACGCACCATGCTTCCCATGGAACAGGAAAAGCGCAAAGCATTAGTTTCCGACGATGTACCACGTATGGAGCATATGATGTGCGACCAACAGGCTGCTGTTATGAAACTTGAGAATCTTGAAAAAGAGCGGCTTCATCTGCAGCAGGAGGCTGGTTTTTCCGGTCTGACTGCAAACGAAATACTGGAAAAGATTTCTGCTGCAGATAAAGAGCGCCTGACTAACTGCTTTGATGAACTGCGGACAGCTGCAAAAGAGCTGAAAGCTTACAACGAAAAAGCAACGGAACTTGCAAAGGCAAGCCTGCAGTTTTGGGAAAATGCCGAGACCATTCGCACACATGCTGCTTCCCGCACAACATACAGCACATACCGTGCGCAGACGAATGAACTGAATAATGGCTCTTCAATAAAAATTAAAATTTAACATTTCCTTATTTACTCTACTTCAAGGAGGAGTTTGCCTTGCGCCCAACTTTTTTAGGCTTTGAAACTGCGAAGTCCGCTCTCAATCTCAACCAGAAATCACTGGATATTGTCAGCAACAACATTGCGAATATCAATACCGCCGGGTATACCCGACAGCGGGTCAATTCTGCTGCTGTAGCGCCCTCCACCAATAACGTCCGCGTTGCATCTTCCCGCACGGATCTTGCGGGACAGGGTGTAGAAATGACCGGAATTTCTCAAACACGCGATGCTTTTCTGGACAAGCGCTTTCGTGACGAATACTCTAATTCAAGCTATTACATTCAAACTTCCACCATGCTGTCTGATGTACAGTCAGCACTGGGAGACGCAAGCGATGTTACAGAAGGCGGCAATGTGGTCGCGGCCGCAATCCAGCAAATGTATACTGCACTGAACAATTATTCCGGCCAGCCAACTTCCACCCCGATTGCCAACCTGGTCCTCAGTTCTTTTAATAACATGACACAGGTCCTTCAAAAGCTGAACAATGATTTGGACAATGTCTCAAAGCAGCAAACTTATGATTTAGGTGTTGCCACTGATAAGGTCAATACTACTTTGCAGAAGATTGCTCAGTTAAACAATCAAATCAGCAGTGATGCATCTATTGCTTTGAATAGTGGTAGTAAAGACCAGCCAAATGAATTGCTCGACCAGCGCAATTTGCTGTTGGATGACCTCGCAAGCTATGGCAACATAACCGTTACGAACGAAAAGGACGGTTCTGTTACCGTAGAAATGGGCGGTCATATTGCTGTTTCAGGTAAAGAATTTGACGGGATTCAGGTACAGACTGATGCGCAGAACGCTGCTGTTACACTGAAATGGAAATCGAGCGGTGACCTTACACAACTTTCTACAGGTGCTTTAAAAGCATATACCGATGTTCTGAACGGCCGTGGTGCGAATGTACAAAATCCGGGAGAAACCTCCGTACAGGGTGTTCTTTACTACAAAGACCGTCTGAACACACTTGCGCAGACCTTTGCAAATGTAGTAAACAACATTGTGCCTGATATGGAAGGTACTCCCGGTAAAATGACGCAAAAAGTAGATGCAAACGGCAATAAGGTGTTTAAAACACTGATTGCAGCAAAGCAGTCAAACGGTACTACCGATTCAAATTCCATGATTACGGCTGCCAACATCTCTGTCAGCGACGAGTGGAGTACTGGTGAGGCTTCCTACCTGTTCAGTGATTCCGGCAGCAAAACAAATGCATCCTATGCAAATCAGCTGAGTAATGCACTGACAGGTGCCAGCACCACTTTTCAGTCTTATGGTGAAAAATTTAATGGTACCTTTGAAGAATACCTGATTGACTATACTGGCAAAATTGGTACAGATACTGCTTATTACAATAATCTGCAGTCTGTTTCTTCAACGGTATCCAATGACCTGTTGGATCGCCGTGATGAAGTTTCCGCCGTGCAAATGGATGAAGAAACCACCAACATGATGACATTTCAGAAATCTTACAATGCTGCTGCCCGTCTGATGACAGTGCTGGATGATATGCTGGACAAACTAATTAACAGTACCGGTACAGTTGGCCGTTGATTGTATTGAACTTAACAGAAAGGATTGTTAAACCATGCGCGTTACAAACCGCTCTGCCACCCGAAATTACTTACGCTACTTAAACAATGGGCTAAATAAGCAACAAAAGACCATGGAGCAGATTGACTCTGGTTATCGATTTAAGAAAATTTCGGATGATGTTGCTTCCGGTGTCAAAAACATGAGCACCAAAGCTTCATTATATAAAACAAATGTCTATAAATCCAATGTTGACGATATTAAAGATACACTCAGCACTGCTGAAAGCACCATGACCGAAATGCATGACCTTTTTACAGAACTGGACTCAAAGCTGACAAAAGCAGCAACGGACAGTACTTCAGCTTCCAGCCGCAAAATCTATGGTCAGCAATTTGAGAGCACCAAAACAGAAATCCTTCAGTTGCTGAATACACAGTATGAAGGAAAATACTTGTATGGCGGTTCAAATAACTACAGTGCACCTTTTACAACGGATTCCACTGGCAATCTGATGTACAACGGAATAGCCGTAGACCAAATCAAACAGCGTGATGATGGCAGCTATTATTATTTAGACGCAAACAACGGAAACCAGCCTACTGACATTCCAATGAATGATAAAGTTTATATGGATATTGGTTTGGGTATTCGCATGACTGGAGCAAACGTTGACCCGCAAACCGGATTTGATGTTACTTATTCCGGCCCGGATATGCTTGGCTTTGGTACAACCAGCGACGGAAAGCAGAATAATATTTTTAACGTCATTAATCAAATTACCAAAGTTCTAAACAATACCACTGACGCAACTGCCACTGCTGACACCAACACACTCAGTGAACTTGGTAAACAATTAAAGAGTATGAGCAGTAACTTTTTAACCCAAATTACTGATGTAGGCTCTAAAGAGAGTTTCCTGACAACTATCTCCAACCGGCTGGAAGACACTGCTGATACACTGGACCAAAAAATGAGCAGTCTCGTTGGAACCGACAGTTCACAGGCAGCGATTGATCAGGCTTCTAATACTGCTGTTGTAAATGCACTGTACCGTATGGGCAGTTCTGTGATTCCCACCTCTCTGATGGACTTTATTAAGTAAAATGTATTTTCGATAATACTTGGAACGTATTTTCGTCCCAAAGAAAGGGAAGGGCCTTATTATGCAGTTATTATCCATTCATACAGTTCCAATTCAATACGAAATGCACTGTGAACCTGCCAGATTGGAAATGAAGAATGCTTCCGCGCAGCCAGTTGCTACTGCTACAACGCAGGCACCAAAATTAACCCAACACTTTACAAATTCGCAGTTCCAAATGGATTCTTACAATATGCGCAAAGAGGCCTTTGGTCTTTTAAATGCCACTGACTTTGCGCGCAGCAAGGCAGAAGCCGGCCAGCAGCATATTCAAGAATTAACACAGGAATACGTAGATGTAGGAAAACAGCTTTCTCATATTGAAAAGGGAGTCACAATTGGTGACATCATTAAGCAAAAAGCTATGCAGCAACCCTCTTATGTAACTGTCTTTCTTCCGAATGGCGGTACCGAGTTTTCCTGGTCACCGGCACAGGCAAATAATCAGTATGAATCTGGTACGGCATCTTATGATTGGAGTATCACAAAGCCGGAATATGATTATATTCCAGGTACATTTACACTAAAAATCACGCAGTGGCCTCATGTTGAAATCGAATACACAGGTGGATTCAATTACGTACCGCCTTCGGCTGATCCAAATTACAAAGCAGAATAATGTAAAAAAGAGTGGCCTGCTTTGGCCGCTCTTTTTTACATTATTCACAAATCAGGTTTGTAATTCACGGGAAAATGTAGTATACTGTAACAGGAGAATTTGTCGATTTCTGTCCTTTACGGCAGCTCCCTTATTCTACAATGGAACACAAGGAGGGTCCTGAATTCTATGGAAACTTTAACGAGAGATTTTGGAACAGTAACCTATCAGAGAAAAGATGTAATTGAATTTGTCGAGCCAATTTATGGCTTCAATGAATACAAAAAATTCATTTTGCTGTGTGACCAGGAAATCGGTCCGCAGTTTGCATGGCTGCAATCATTGGAAGAGCCGGAGCTTTGCTTTATTTTAACAAATCCAGACATCGTTGACCCGACATACAAAGAAAATATTCCTGAAAGCGCCTGTAAGGTCACAGGTTCCAATGTTTGCGAATGCTGGAGCATGACTGCTATTCCCGAAAATTTTGCAGATGCAACCATCAACTTAAAAAGCCCCATTCTAATCAGCCAAAGCAGCCACAAAGCTGCACAGGTTATACTGGATGCAGACTATCCAGTACGCTGCCCCATTAAAAAACAGGCCAAGGAGGGTACTGGAAAATGCTGATTCTTTCCCGTAAAGCCAACGAATCTCTGCTGATAGAAAGTGCAGACGGTGTAATCGAAGTAGTAGTAACTGAAATCACCCCCGGTCAAGTTCGCCTTGGCATTCAGGCTCCGCAAAACTGTAAGATTTTGCGTAAAGAGCTGGCACAGACCATGCAGCATAACCGTTTGGCTGCCGCCAAACTGTCCACAGCCGATTTGCGCAGTGCAATTTCAAATTTTAAAAATCAGGATTGAACCGCAGGTGGCTCCTTCGGAAAGAAGCTGTTTTCTTGCTGGTTCATGTGCCGCACAAACTGATTCAAACCATTACGCAGTTCGTCATCCATTTTGTCAAAAGTACAGCGGTACATGCATCCCTTTCCAAAAGCAAATGCCTGACTGATATAAATCGGCATTTCCCGAAGTTCCTGAGGCAGCTGCAATGTAATTACAAAACGGTCGCCAATTTCAAATATTTGGTTGGATATAAACTCTAGCTGTCTGCCGGAAAGTGCACTGACCGTGATTGCATAAACCGATTCAGGAACCTTCACCGGTTCCTGATGCTTTTTGAAGAACAAGTGCTTTTTCGGCGGTTTTGGTTCCCTATGCCGCTGTACCAATTTCAGTACTGCAGGAATTTTCGTTTCTGAAAAATATACATATTCTGAACCGGGCAAAAGTCGGTCTGTAATGGATACCAGCCGGATTAAATTTTTATCTGAAAGAAAAACTTCACCGGAAAAAAGATGAATTTCTTTATTTTCAAACACTCTTGCAATTTGCAGTTTTGTACCCATCCGGTACATTGGCACAAAGTCACTGGCAAAATCGATAGAACGGCTTTCCGCAAAAACAGTCGCCTCCCCTTCTGCCAGTATTTTCCCGTCCATATCTTTCAGTAAGGCTGGAAAGCCTCTTCTTCCTTTTGTTTCGTGCATTGTTTCAAGTCCTCCTCTGCATTTCCGCATGCCGCAGCAGGTTTCTGTGCCTTTTTATTATAATACAACTTGGAGCATTTGAACAGTGCAAGAAACAAGTTTTCCACTTTTCGGATATCATATTATCCACTTTAATCAAAGACACTTAAATGCATTATTATGGAGGAATCAACATGGAAGCTGACCAAATCGCTCACCTTTTACAAGAAAAGTCACGCCTTTTCACGGAATTTTTGGAAATTTCCAAACAGATGTGCACTGCAGACATGGATTTGCTTGAACAGGAAATGCAAAAGCGCCTGGATTTACAAAAGCAGATTGAAACACTGGACAGCCAGCTGCAGCCGCTGTTTCAGGCAAATCCTGATGCCGCGGAAGCTGCCAAAAACAAATGCGATGTCAGCCGGCTGACCGCAGAAAATGCAAAAGTCTACGATGCTGCACTCAAACTGCACGGAATTCTTTTTCAACTTCAAAAAATAGAGCCACAACTGAGGGATCGTCTGTTGACCGAGCGCAGTGCTTTACTTGAAAAGCTCGAAAGCACTCAAAAATCTCCTGCAGCTGCTGCTCACCGCTATTACCAATCAGCGCATATGACTTACCCGGTAGCCCGCCGAAGCCCACACTTTGGTGACGCCTAATTCACGTTTCAAAAATACCGGAGAAATTGCTTTTTTTTCTTTGAAATTCGTCGTTTCAATCTTCTGCATTTCCTGCGATAATATAATTGTAAAGTAAATTTATAAGTGCTTTTGCGCAGTTTACAAAAGCTGTGACCTCATTCTTTTAAAAAGGAGATTGTGATTGCGATGAGTGATATTACCTCTTCCAGTACATATAGTGTCGGCAATCAAAGTTATAGTAACAAGGGCCTTTCCAGCCTTGTTTCCGGCATGGACACAGACTCCATGGTGAAAAAGCTGCTTTCCGGTACGCAGTCAAAAATTGATAAGCAGCAGCAGTCCAAACAGGTTTTGGAATGGAAACAGGACATGTACCGTGATGTAATTACTTCCATAAATAAATTCCAAAGCACCTACTTTGGCTCATCGGCGAAAACTGATTTTACAAATTCTGATTTTTTTAACTCGATGGTCTCAACCGTTACCAGCGGGTCAGATTGCGTAAAAATCACCGGTTCCTCGCCCGATGCTTCGACAGGAAACATGACGGTTGAAGTAACAGCCCTCGCTTCTGCTGCCAAAATTGCGGGCAGCGGAAACCTCAGCAAAAATTTTGTTTCCGGTGAAATCAAAGCCACCGATTTAACAAAATTTGAACCGCGCAAGGTTACATTTACGGTTGCCAAAACGTCCGGTACTCCTGAGAACATTTCTATTGACCTTTCTGGTGTTTCCAACACAACCGATATGGTAAACAGGCTGAATCAAAGCCTAAACAGCAAGGGGGTTTCTGTACAGCTTTCCACCAGTGGAACACTTTCTTTTATTACGGACAACAAAGATACTTCTGTCAAAGTGGACAACACCAGCAGCACGGAAACCGGTCTTTCTACACTTGGTTTGAACAGTACCTCTGCTTCCACTACTTCGGATACGCTTAATTCACAGATTCTTTATGGTTCCAGTACTCCGGATGCAACTGTCGGAAATACTTTCAACATTACGCTAAATGGTGTCAGCAAACAAATTACGATTGACCCAACAGCAGATACCAGCGGCAATATCACACAGGATGCAGTTAAAAAAGCATTGGCACAAAGCATTGCATCCGCTTACGGCGGCACGGTTGATGATGCGACTCATAATGTTTCCGGCGGTTACATTAATTTAACATTTGACGGTGATTCTTTCAAACTTTCCGCAAAAGATGAAGATGGCAATGATTCAAACGGTATCCAAACATCTTCACAGTTCACTGTTACCGGCATGAAAGCCGCTAACATTGGCATTGCACCTGGTACCAGCAGCCGTGTGGATTCTTTCTCGACTCTGAAAGAAATAGTAACAAATGGAGGAACGGATGGAACTGCCGGTGATCTCTACAAGTTCACCATCAACGGCCAAGAATTCTCCTTTACAGGCAGTGATACACTTTACACCGTGATGAATGCTGTAAATAACAGCAGCGCCGGTGTAAAGATGAGTTACTCCTCCCTTTCTGATACGTTTCAGATGGAAGCAACCTCCACAGGTGCAAATTACAATATTTCTATTCAGCAAACAGCTGGTAATTTGTTTACCAAGCTGTTGGGGAAAAGACAGGAAACCGCAAATGGTTTGAGTGTTTATCAAAATGCCTCTGAAGTTAAGTATTATAATGATCCTACAACTAATAAGTGGTATTCTGATTCCAGCAAAACAACTGAAGTAGTCATCGACCAATCTACACTTAATAAAGTTTTGACTGACACTGTCGCTGCAGGCTCTTCTGCTGGCAGCGACGCTCTGGGCACAACAAAAATTGAAGGCAATACCAGCCTTCTGTCTGGCACCATGAGTTCTGCTTCTTTCAAACTCAACGTAAATGGAAAAGATTATTCCTTTAACGTTCCCACAAAAACCGATGGCAGCACTTATTCAGTTTCCAGTATTATTTCTACCATTAATGAAGGATTAAAAACGCAGTTTGATTCTACAGGTAGCGTTGCTAACATTTCCATAGATGCTTCTACTGGTAACCTGTTAATTAATAACGGTTCTATAGTAAAGTTTGCACAGTCAACAGTTGCAACGAATAAATCTGACAAAGTAAAATCTGCACAGGATACCGACTTGGCTTATCGTCTGGGCTTTTCAGTTTCTGGTAAAACGAATATTGCGACTGCCTCCACAACAGTTGACCAACTTAGTGAAACAGTACAAAATGCATTGAAAGCTGCTAATGGTTCTATCACCAATAATACTGTTTTATACAGTCCTAACTCTGCTGACACTACTGTTGCAAGTCTACTGCACCTAGATTTTGACACTAATGCTAATCGCTTCATTGGTACAGCATCCAACTTAAGCGCTCAATCTACACTCTTCAAGAGCGTAAATGCAGCCTACTTAGGTACTGGTGCAAAAGCTAGTACAACCGGTGCTGATAGTGTTGGCACCGCCGGCAGCGATGCGCAGGCCAAAGTAAATGGCACAACGATTACCCGCAGCAGTAACAGTTTTACAATCGACGGTGTCAGCATGGAGCTAACCAAAAAGACTGCGGCAGGTAGCCCAGCCACAATTTCCACTTCCCGCGATTCAGACACGATTGTAAAATCAGTTAAGCAATTTGTGGATGACTATAACACTTTGGTTAAGGCGCTTCGTGACCAGACAGACTCTGACGCTACCTACCGTAAATATGCTCCGCTAACTGATGCGCAAAAAGCAGAAATGAAAGACAGCGAAATTACCTCATGGGAAAAGAATGCAAAGACCGGTCTTCTCCGCAATGATGATGATATTTTATCTTTCCTAAATGACATGCGCTCCGCTTTATACACAAAGCCCACCAATTCAAACTATGCAATGTACGATATTGGCATTGAAACAGAAGAATATTCTTCCGGCAGCAGTTCTCTTGGCACACTGACTTTTGACGAAACTGCATTCCGTAAAGCTCTTTCAGATGACCCCCAGTCCGTTGCCAATCTTTTTACAGACAAAGAATCCGGTGTAGCATCACAGTTAAGCAGCATTTGTGATGCTACAGCAAAAGTCAGTTTGTCCAGTCCCGGCTCTCTGGTTCAGTTAGCTGGTGTTACAACCAAATCTTGGTCCACTAAAAATAATGATATTTACAACCAGATTAAAGATATTGATGACAAAATTACCGACTTAAAAGCAAAATATGAGGACGAGCGCACACGTTATTGGAACAAGTTTAACAGTATGGAAGCTATTCTTTCCAACTATAATTCACAGTCCAGTTGGCTTACATCTCAGTTTAGTTCCTGATATTCCCGATACAAACACAATGAGGTGATTTTTTGGCTATTAACCCTTATGAAGCTTATCAGAAAAAATCCGTAATGACAATGACCCCGGGCGAAATGCTCTCAAAGCTTTACGATAAAGTAATCAAAGAACTGTCCGCTGCCAAAATCGACCTTGATAAAAAAGACCTTCATTTGTACGCGAAAATTGATGATTCGCTGCAAAAGGCACAAACTGTGCTGAAATACTTAAAAACGACACTTGATTTCAAATATGACATTGCAAAAAACCTGGATATGTTGTATGATTATTTCATAAGTCAGATTATGCAGGCATATGTCCATAAAGATTCCGCTCCATTGGAAGAAATTATTCCAATGATATCTGAACTTCAAAGGACTTATGAGAAAGCGGACAAGCTTTCTCGCGGCAGTTCAGTCAGTGGACAGGCATAATTCATTTTCTTCATGAAAGCGAGGGATTTTCGTTGCTCTTTGATACAAAAGCTTTTCATGCACTGGAAGGCGGTTTAAACGCTAGCTGGCTTCAGCAGCAAGTTCTTCAACAAAATATTTCCAATGTGGAAACACCTAATTATAAATGTAAAAGTGTTAAGTTTGAAGATATGCTTAACTCAAACATGGCTAACACCTCTACATCCGGTGATTATGCATTTAAAACGAGCGTTGATACAGAAGAAAATACTCAAAATCGTTTGGACGGCAACAATGTAGACACCGATTCACAAAGTTTGGAACTGTACAAAAGCTATGTACAGTATTCCTATCTAACAAATAAAATGAACTCTCAGTTCAACAACTTTAAGTATGTGTTGAACAATGCATTTAAATAAGGAGGCGTGACCAATGGCTTTTCTGGGTTCTATGGATATTGCCGGCAGCGCACTGACTGCTGAACGCTACCGCATGAATACCATTATGCAAAATATCTCAAATGCCAGTATCCCCGCTGAAAAAGGTAAAGAACCTTATCGCCGCAAACAGTTGGTTTTTCAGGAGCGTCCTCTTACTTTTCAGGAATCGTTGCAGGACGCGCAGAATACACTGGATACAGGTAAAAGCGGCGGTGTCCGGGTAAGTCAGATTGTAGAGAGTGACCGCGATTTTAAACCTGTTTATGACCCTGATAACCCTAACGCAAATGCACAGGGCTATGTAATGTACCCAAATGTGGATACCACAGAAGAACGGACAGACTTACTAGCCTCTTCTAATGCTTATTCTGCCAATCTGACTGCATTAAGTGTTGTAAAAGCTATGTCAATGAAGGCCCTCTCTATTGGTGGCAATTCCTGATCATTTTGTGTAATAAAGACAGGTAGGCATTCGTCTGCCTGTCTTTATTGTGTTGCTCTATTACTTTAGTAAAGGAGGTCTGCTGATTGCAGAATATGGATACAGAGTACTTCGCGCAGCGGATTCAGTGTTCCAGAAACGATAAGCAGGAATGTCTGCAAACAATTTATACAATGGCTGAGTTCGCTTTTGTCGCACACGGGGGTGGTATCCGCGCAGTAGATGACTTCCTTGCCAGCAGCCGTGCCAAAAATGCCGGACCATTTCTAGAAAATGCAATTCAAATATACATGGATGCGAAATCTGTTGAACAGCTTCGCACCGTTCTTTATAACAGCATTGTCAGTTCTAACCTTAGCGGTCTGCAGTTTTTAAACTCTGTAATTGTCACTGAAGTGCTGGCTGCCCTGCGTGAAGGCGAAGATATCGATTTCATTTTTACTTTTCTGGTTCCTTCTTTTTTTGGAATTGATTTTGAAGATTCTGTGCGGCAAGCCTTTCAAAACTATCGGCGCATTGCCCAGCTGCGTCAGCGAGACAGTAAAAGCGCAAGCGTTTAATTTTTTCAACAAGAATAATTTCTTATAAAAAAGCAAGGCTCACAATAGGAACATAGCTGTGAGCCTTGCTTTTTTGACTTTAGAATCAATCTGTTTTATCTTCTTCGTCGTCGCTGTTGCCATCCGATTTTTGATCTTCAAACGGATTCATCAGATCATCCCAGATATCATTGACATACTCGACGCACTCCAAATATTTCTGTGCAATAAACGTCATGCTAAGGTCAAGTGTCGCAGCTGCATTTGCAACCGCGTGCCAATCTGCATCTTCATATTTTACAACCAAACGCAGCAGCGCCCCGCTCTTTCCTTCGCCTGTAAGCAAACCGGCTTTCAGTTCTTCGGAAACCGGAAGTGCCTCCAATGCACTCTCAAGCGGCACCTGCAGCAATGTATCCAGAGTAGAGAACATGCCCAACAGATACGCTTCCGAACGAGCAAGAGGAAAATCCGGCAGGAAATCGACAAGTGCCTGGCACATACTGCCGCGCAGGAAAGCAGTGCGAATCAATTCGTTGTTTGCACTGTCCTCTTCCCCGCTGAAACTCATCAGGTAAACCCATTGTTTCAGCTGACCGATGCCAAGAATCATCAATGCCTGCATTACGGATGTAACTTTATTGCTCAAAGCAAAATAACTGGAGTTCACCATTTTCAGCAGCGCATATGTAAGTGTAACATCCTGACTAATGATGCGCTCAATGTCGTCCATATTAGGTTCTTCTCTGGTAGCAGCAACCATTAGCTGGAAGAAGTTTGTCTGTAAATGATCCATACGGCGCACATTTGTGCTCAGCAGATTTGCAACATTCTTGCCCTGATAGAAATCCACCTGCAATTCGTTTGCTTTCTCCATAGCCTTTTCTGTGTTCACATTGTACGCTGCAACCTGTTTGCCAAAGCTGCGTGCAACGCTCACCAACTGTGCAATGTTCGGGTCAGACGGATTGGAAAAATTAATTTTGATAATCGTGATATTGTCCAGAATACCGAAACAGCGCGGGGTAAACTCAAAATTCATCAATGCCAGCCGATAGCCCTGCTTTTTATAACGGCAAATAATTCGTTGTGCCAATGGATGAACGATGACATTATCCTCAATTTGAATTACCAAGCGCTTTTCAGAAAAAATGCGTGGAATGTTTTTCATCAAAAGATTAGGCGTAAAGGTAACAAATGCATCCTTATCACCCAGGAAATTGTTCTGGTCAAGTCCCATAAAAAAATCCTGAATCGCGTTTGCTGCACGCGTATCCTGCTGATTATAAAGAGAAGACTCGTTCTCTTGAAACATAACTTCATATGCAACGACTTTTTTTTCACGATTCATAATCGGTTGACGGACAATACAAGTTTCCATTTTATGGATTCCTCCCTGAATTTTATATCATATTTGAACTTCACAATTCACACAGCATCATATGCCCAGTGACTGACGATATTCTTCCAGACACATTTGTTTTTCATTCATGACTTTCGCATAGTCTTTACCAACGTAGCGGAAGTGCCACGGTTCATAAATGACACCGGTGATTTTCTCTTTATCCTTGGGATATCGCAGAACAAAACCATATTCCCAAGAATTTTTCTGCAGCCACGCATAAGCCGGTGTTTTCACAAACCTGCTGTCCAACGTCTGGTAAGATGTTGTTACAATATCCAGTGCCAAACCTGTGTGATGTTCACTCTCACCTGCCGGCTGAACAGATACCGGTGTACCGGAGGCAAAACTTTCAGCGTGATAGAGTTGCTTTTGCTGTGAAACACTGCGGTAGGCTGAACAGACCTTCAGCGCAACATCATCGTTTTGTGCTGCACGGAACATTTCTTCCAATTCTGCTTCAATACGTTCATCCACACGGGAACCGTCTTTTCTGGTAGTCAGTGCAACTGCAAAATCAGTTGGCAGCGGCGAACTGCGGTTAACCAGTATCAGCCGCCAATCCGCAGCAAGTGCGGCTGTTTTCTGAGCCGAATCACTATCACTGGAAGCAGCAACACTAGGCACACTCGCAGTCTGGACACTGGCTGCAGAAGTGCTGCTCTTTGTTTCTTTTGCTGCTACAGTTGACATATTGACTTTGTAAAAGAAAAGCAGCGCAATACCGATTAAACACATCAGCCAACTCATGCGTGAATTTCTTCGTTTGAGCCGCTTTTCCCTTTTTTCCTCCTCCTGCATGCGCTGATGCCGGCGTTCCATGTAATTCATGACACAGGCGGCTCCTTTCCTGCTGGACTGTCAGTTTGCTGTGGATTCGGCTTTGCCGCAGGTTTCTGCGGCAAACCATCCGGATTCTTAACCGTATCTGCGAGCTTTAGAATTTCCACATAAATTTTAGCGATTGCTTCATACAGTTCGGGCGGAATTGTAGTGCCAACCTGCAGCATGCACATCATTGAAGCTGCGCTGTCATCCCGATATACAGGGATTCCGCGTTCTTCCGCAATATCAATAATCCGCTCCGCAATTTCTCCATAGCCGGAAGCAATCACGACCGGCGCTTTATCATCCTCCGGATTATATTTCAGAGCGACCGCTTTTTCTTCTTCAGATCTTGACATCCACACCAGTCCTTCTGTATGGTAAAGTTTTGAATACCTGCATCAGGGAGCGTGGATTCTGCAGTTCCTTAACCTGAATCGCACCGGCATAATAAGAAGTCGGCTTTAAAATTGCAGATACTGTCTGCCCAAATTTCTGGTATGACTTTACCAGCGGCGGCGGACAGTAAAGCGTAAAGTCCACCTCATTGTTTTTTTCATAAACTTCTGCTTCAAAGCGGCCAAATGCCTCTATGTCAATAACCAGCAGAACGTGAATCCCCTTCTCCTCGTCCTGCTTTTCCCCGCGGTCCTGGCTTTGCGGGTCAATCCAAATTTCCGCAAAAGAGCGCAGGTCCTCATACGCCATCGGAATAACAAAATGCAGCAGCGGCGTAAAATTGCTCGGCGAAGAAAGCAGGCTGCGGATGATTTTTTCCATACGGCCCTGCTCAGCCTCACTGACCTTTCCCTGCGCTTCACCGGAAAGCAGCTTCACCAGAGTATCCATTACTTTAGAAGAAGCGATCTCCGACTTTTTATCAGCTTCATCCGCAGCATGCAGGTATTCGGTAAGCAGTGCTTTAAACTGTCCCCGCGTCCTGAAATCCAACAGCCGCCAAACTTCGATTGCACTCTCCTGCAGAAACTGTTTGTTGCTGTTGTGGCGGGAAAGATTGTAAATCGTTATAGAAACAACTTTTTCCAGTTTCTGTGAAAAAAGCACACTGTTCCGAACATTCTGCAGCAAAGAAAGTGCATCCTGCTTCAACTGCTGAAACTGCTGCTCAGAATCCGGCGCACGAAAGCGTTCTGCCAGCTGCTCCAGCCGCGGTGCCAAACTTTTGCTGGAGGAAAGCTTGTCCGCAAGAAATGAAAAGCTGTTTGCTACTGCATCCCGAATATCCTTGTTCCCTATATAATGATTGAGCGCCCGCAACAGATTGGCAATCGCCGGCTGAATTTCGGCACCCTGCCCTGCTTCGCTGCTAACCTGACGCAGCAGTGTAAAAAGTTCGCCGCGAAACGAAGTGGCAGCCTGCTCCTGCGATATCATTTCCTGCGCCACTTCATCCGGCTTAACCAACATCAGCTCAAAAAGATTTTCAATCTCATCCGTAACCGTCTGGTTATTTGCCGGAAGAAGCTTAAAAATTTCCTCCAGCATAAAAATATTTTTCAGATAAGTTTCTGTAACCGAAGGATCTTTCAGCAGATTTTCAAGGATATTGGGGCTTCCCTCTTTTACAAGGCCGGTATTTTGCTTCAAAATACCGGTTTGCGCGGTGGTCTGCGCAATTTTTGCAATATCCTGCATCTGGAAAGGCGCGGTTGCTGCTGTACTTGTGCCGGCGCGAACCTGGGTCTGCTGGTTTTTATCTACCACGGGGCTGGTAATCTTTAAGATATCAGCCAACGAATCACCTCATTTTTGTGACCGTACCTGTCCGAAAAGGATTTTAACGGAACACAATATACTCTATATATAATTATCATATATTTTTTGTCTTTTCTCAACATTCACTATTAAGTTTTTAAAAAAAAATGCAATAATCTTTATTGAGTGGGTTTTAACGATATGTATAATTCTTTTTTATTTTTGTAAAAAGTATTTGTTGGGTTTTGCTGCTATTTATGGCAAATAGTTTTCTGCAAAATCTTTTACGCCATTTTCAGGAGCAGGACAATCCACCCAATTTCATTTAAAAAGGAGCAGGTAAAAATGAGCACAGTAGATTCAAGCATGGATTCTTTATTGGAAGCTTTCATCTATGAAACGACCTCTCTGCTGGACCAGTTGGATGAAATCATGCTGGACTCTGAAAAGCAGAAAAGCCTGAGTGAAGATAGCATCAACGAGATTTTCCGCATCATGCACACTACAAAAGGTTCTGCTGCAATGATGAGCTTCAGTGAAATCTCCAACCTTGCCCATTCGGTAGAGGACGTGTTCTTCCTGATTCGTGAAGACCCAACACGGCTCAACATGGTCTTTGACAACCTTTTCGACCTCATTTTTCAGTCCTCCGATTTCCTGCGTCAGGAAATTGAAGCAATTCAAAACAACGGCAGTGACTACACTGCCGCCGACCCCACCGACCTGATTAATCGTTTGGAAGAACAGGCCGCCATTATGAAGGGTGAACCCGCAAAAGCGAAGGCACCGGAAACTCCGGCTGCCGAAAGTGCTGCACCTGCCGCCAAGGAAGGAACTTCTGCCGTACCTACAGGTGATGACATTACACAAATCCGGGTGTTCTTTGCTGATGAATCTCAGATGGAAAACATCCGCGCTTTTATGCTGATGACACAGTTGAAGGACCATTGTGATTTTCTGGACTCTGATCCGCCGCATCCGGAAACCGACTCCTCCCTGTGCGAGTCCATTGTTAAGAACGGCTTTGTTGTAATTCTCAAACCTTCCAATTCTCTAGATGATGTAATCAAAGTGATTGAATCCACCAGCAGCATAAAATCCTATGAAGTTCTTGGCGCGGAAGAGGAAAAGTCGGCTGTTCAGGCAAAGTCTGAAAATCAAGATACTGCTCAGGCTGCACCGGCTGCCAAAAAAGAGAACAATACACCGGCCCAAACATCAGCCGCTTCCGGCAATTCCAACAGCGGCAATAAAGGTGTCAAGCAGAGCCTTATCAGCGTAAATCAGTCTAAACTGGACCATTTGATGGATCTGGTTGGCGAACTGGTTACCGCAGAATCGATGGTTTCCAGCAATCAGGACTTGGTCGGTTTGAAACTGGACAACTTTACAAAATCTTTCCGTGAACTTCGCAAGCTTACGGATGAGCTGCAGGATGTGGTCATGTCCATCCGCATGGTGCCTCTGACCGGCAACTTCCAGAAGATGAATCGAATCGTCCGCGATATGAGCAAAAAGTTGGATAAAAAGGTAGAACTTGTCACAGTCGGTGGTGACACTGAGGTGGATAAAACCATCAACGACGCACTGACTGACCCATTTATGCACATGATTCGCAACTCCATGGACCACGCCATCGAATCCCCAGAGGAACGCCGCCAACTTGGCAAACCGGAAACCGGCACGATTACGCTTTCTGCCCGCAATGCAGGCGGTGAAATTCTGATTGATATTGCCGATGACGGCCGCGGTTTGGATACTGCCGGAATTCTGGAAAAAGCAAAGCGCAACGGTATTCTAACCAAACCGGAAGAGGAATATACCGACAAAGAAATTTTCCACCTGATTATGCTCCCGGGCTTTTCCACGAATGAAAACGTAACGGAATACTCCGGCCGTGGTGTCGGCATGGATGTTGTCCGCAAAAACGTAGAAAATGTCGGCGGCAACATTTCTATTCATAGTGAAAAAAACAAAGGCACTACCTTTACATTAAAAATTCCGCTGACACTGGCAATCATGGATGTAATGGATATCTCTCTCGGCAAAACAACCTTCAGCGTACCCATTACCTCCATTAAGCAGTCCTTCAAACTGACAGACGACAGCCCAATAATGCACAACGCCGACGGCACTGATATGATTATGCTGCGTGGTGAGTGCTATCCGATTATTCGTCTGTATGAATACTTTAACATTCCCACCGAAGTAACAGACCTGAAAGACGGCATCGTTATTCAGGTGGAAAGCGGCAGTGATATTGCCTGCATCTTTGCAGACGAACTTCTCGGCGAACAGCAGGTGGTTGTCAAACCATTCCCGCCGTTCTTCAACAAATACAATCTAAAAAGCAGCGGACTGTCCGGCTGTACCATCCTTGGCAACGGCAGCATCAGTCTGATTCTGGATATCCGCAATCTCCTGAATTCTGAAAGGTAAGGTGAAAAAGATGAGTGAAAATACTGCTTTGGCTACTGTGATGGCAACAGATGATTTGAGCAATCGCTTTCTCACTTTTGCGATTGAGGACACCATTTATGGCATCAGCCTTGTGAATGTTCTGGAAATCATCGGGATTCAGTCCATTACTGCTGTACCCAACATTCCCTCTCATGTAAAGGGGCTGATCAATCTGCGCGGTAAAGTTGTCCCGGTCATTGACACCCGCCTGAAAATGAATAAATCGGAGCGCCCATATGACGACCTGACCTGCATTATCGTAATCGATATACAGGACATGCATATCGGACTGATCGTAGACAGCGTATCAGAGGTCATTTCGGTTGATCTGAACAAGGCCGCGGTCCCGCCAAAAACTTACGTACAGGAAAATCAGTTTCTTAGCTCAGTTGTACAACGGGAAAACCACACGGTACTGAATATTGACCTTGAAAAATTTCTTGCCACTGACCTGCGCCCATACTAAATAATTCTCTTTGTAAAGGGGTTTTTCATTATGATGGAACAAAGTGCTCAAACCGGCCTGGTTCACCTTACCGACCAGGAGTTTAAAACACTTGTGGATTTTGTCCACTCCAAGTATGGAATCAACCTGATTAAAAAGCGGGTCCTGATTGAGGGCCGCCTTTCGCAGACTCTGCATCAAAAAGGTCTCTCCTCTTTTCGTCAATACATAGACTTGCTGAAAGCAGACCGAACCGGTGCGGAAATGACCACATTCCTAAACAAAATTACCACCAATCATTCTTATTTTGCAAGAGAAAACGAGCACTTTAATTATCTTGCAAACACAGCTCTTCCCTACATGGAACGTACCCGCAGCAGCCATGATCTGCGCATTTGGAGCGCAGGCTGCTCCGCTGGTCAGGAAGCCTACAATATGGCCATGACCATTGACCAGTATTTCGGAGCAAACAAACATTTGTGGGACACAACCATTCTGGCTACCGACATTTCCATGGATGTGCTGAAACGTGCGCAAGCTGCTGTTTACCCGGATAATAACCTGACAAATGTTCCTCCCATCTGGAAACAAAAGTATTTTAAATCTCTCGGAGACGGAACTTATCAGGTCTGCGACAAAATTCGGAAAGAAGTCGTTTTTAAGCCGCTGAACCTAATGGAACCGTTTCATTTCATAAAACCATTTGATATTATTTTCTGTCGCAATGTGATGATTTACTTTGACGCACCCACCACAGACAGGCTGATTGAAAAATTTTATAATGTTATTGCACCCGGCGGATATTTGTTTATCGGCCACTCTGAGGTAATTAATAAAGAGGCTACCAAGTTCCGCTATGTACAGCCTGCAATTTATCAAAGAGGGGAGTAATGACCTATGGCAATTCGCGTACTCGTTGTGGACGACTCCCTTGTCTTTCGAAAACAGCTGCAAATGAGTCTTTCTCAGGATACACGAATCGACGTAATTGCAACCGCTATTGACCCCGTGGATGCCAAACAGAAAATTCTTTCTCTGCATCCGGATGTGGTCACACTGGATGTGGAAATGCCACACATGAGCGGTATCGAATTTTTAAAACAGTTGATTCCGCAGACGCCAGTACCGGTGGTAGTAGTTACCTCCACTCCGACCAATGCCTTGGATGCATTAAGCGCCGGTGCTGTGGATTTCGTAAAAAAGCCGGTAGTAAAGTCACCGGCTGACATGCAGAAATTTGTTCGTGACCTTTCTTTTAAAATCAAAATTGCTTCCACCGCAAAAGTGCATAAAGCAAACATGCAGGTCACAGCACCCAGCCTAACGCAGCGCTTGTCTGCGATACGCCCCCTAAACCAAAGCACTATCATTGCCATCGGTGCATCTACCGGCGGAACCGAGGCCATTTTGGAAGTTGTAAAGGATTTGCCTGCAACAACGCCCGGCGTTATGATTGTGCAGCATATGCCGCCTGTTTTTACAAATATGTATGCGGAGCGTCTTGATAGAATCTGTAAGATGTCTGTTAAGGAAGCTGCCGACAATGACCGAATTGAACAGGGACGAATTCTCATTGCAGCTGGTGAACATCACATGCGGCTGTGCAAAGATGCCCGTGGATATTATATCCGCAGCCAAACCGGTGAACGTGTAAACGGCCACTGTCCCTCTGTTGATGTTCTGTTCAACTCGGTTGCAGATGTTGCAAAGTGCCGGGTAATCGGTGTCATCCTTACCGGAATGGGTGCAGACGGTGCGAAGGGGCTGCTCCGTATGCGTCAGGCCGGTGCCTACACCATTGGTCAGGACCAAGCTTCCTGTGTTGTTTATGGAATGCCGATGGAGGCCTATAAAATGGGAGGTGTCTGCAAACAGCTCCCGCTTGACCAGATCTCCGATGAAATTCTGTACCAGCTCAGCAAACACTGATAAAAATTTCAATAAAAAGAAGCGGCCGCAGTTTTGCGGTCGCTTCTTTTTTACTTCGGGTATTGCAGTTGTGCAATGATCTGTAATCTAGCCCTGACTACAGTTCAAAGTGAAAATTACTCCTCAGCCTCTTCAACTGTCAAGCGGTGTGCCAGTTTCTCCATGCAGTGACGGCAGACATTGTGACCCTTGTATGTAATGATTCCGTCCATGCTGTTGCAGAAAATACATGCAGGCTGATATTTGCGGAGAATGATTTCGCCGCTTTCACCAACAAAGATTTCGAGTGGATCCTTCTCCTTGATGTCCAGCGCTTTACGCAGTTCCTTCGGCAGTACAATTCGACCCAATTCATCGACTTTACGCATAATTCCTGTTGATTTCATTTTTTAGCATCCTTCCTGTGTTAGAGTTCCAATAATAAAATGTAATACCCTTGTTCCATAATAGTAGATGATTCGCCAAAAAAAGTCAATATTTTCAAATGAAAAATTTTCATTTTTGAATATTTCCACAGTTATTACAGTATACATGCTCTGGGGGTAGTAAAAATGCTTAACTGGATTTGGGCCGGAATGATAATTATTAGCTTTATTTGTGCAATTTGTACCAGTCGTATGGAACAGCTTTCTGCTGCAGTTTTGAGTGGGGCGGGAAGTGCAGTAGAATTATGCTTAACTACGCTGGGCATGATGTGCTTTTGGACGGGGCTGATGCATGCTGCCGAGAAAGGCGGCTTAACAAAACTGCTTGCTAAGCTTCTTTCGCCAATTCTGCGTTGGTTATTCCCTAAACTGCGCAAAAACAGTCCCGCGCTTGGCGCTGTGTGTATGAACCTGACCGCGAATCTCCTTGGTCTTGGCAACGCCGCCACACCGCTTGGCATTGCTGCCATGCAGGAACTGAAGAAAGAATCGGACACCACATCGGGTGTTGCTGACAACGCAATGGTACTTTTTGTTGTGCTGAACACTTCTTCTCTGCAGCTGATTCCAACCTTTATGGCCACGCTGCGCGGAAAGTACGGTGCGGCCCAACCATTTGACATTTTGCCCGCTGTGTGGATTACTTCTATCTGTGCGCTGCTGGCAGCTGTAACAATGGCCAAACTGTTAGAAAGGCGTTTCAGTGGATAAATTAGGTGTAATTGCTGTTCCCATTTCCGTTGTATGCATTGTTGTTTTCTGCCTTGCGCGGAAAGTTCCCGTTTTCGACGCTTTTACAGAGGGAGCAAAGCAAGGACTGAAAACCTCTTTTTCTATCCTCCCCACGCTGGTCGGACTCATGACCGGCGTTGCTATGCTGCAAGCCAGCGGTGCATTAGATTTGCTGGCAAATGCATTGGCACCCGTCATGCACGCGCTGGGGCTTCCCCCTGCTACCGCGCCTTTGGTCCTGATGAAACCTGTGTCTGGCAGTGGTGCCACCGCGGTCCTAACCCAAATCCTGCAGCAAAACGGCGCAGACAGCTTTACAGGGCGTGTTGCGGCAGTTTTGGCAGGAAGCACCGAAACCGCATTTTACTGCATTGCGGTATACTACGGCAGCATCCGGGTACACAAAACCCGCCACACCCTTCCGGCGGCGCTGTTTGGTGATTTTGTTGCCTGCATCATTGCACCGCTTGCTGTACACTTCATTTTTCACTGATATAAAAGCGGCAGGACAATTTGTGAAAAAATTGTCCTGCCGCTTTTTTAACGCTCTCACTGCATCAGCGAATAATCTGTAAATCCTTTTTGTAGTGATTGAGCACTTCACAGCCATCTTCGGTTACCAGTACCAAATCTTCAATCCGAACGCCTATTTTTTCCGGCAGATAAATGCCCGGCTCTACCGAAAACACCATGCCTGAAACTGCCACGGTTTGATTAACAGCACTGTTGTCCGGCGGCTCGTGGCAGTCAATGCCCAATCCGTGGCCAAGGCGGTGCGTAAAATAAGGGCCGTACCCTGCATCCTCAATGATGCTTCTTGCTGTGCTGTCAATCTCGCACATTTTAACACCCGGGTGAATCATAGCTTCTGCTGCAAGGTTAGCTTTTCGCACAGTTTCATAAATCCTTCGGCTTTCGTCATCTGCTTCTTTAAAGAAAACTGTGCGGGTCATATCGCACCAATAGCGGTTGATTGGAATATAAATATCAAACACCATGGAGTCGCCGGACTTAGCAAGTGTGTTGTCCGGGCAGTGGTGCGGATCAGCACCGTTTGCGCCAAAGGATACAATCATACCCTCTGTCGCGCGGTCAGCACCGTGCAGCGCAAACTGGTGCTCCACGTAAGCGGCCAGTTCCTTTTCACTTGCGCCGTCATGAATCGCCGCAAGGGATGCTTCCATAACCTCATCATTAATCTGGGAAGCACTGCGGAGTGCCTCAATTTCCTGACTGTCCTTTTTCATACGGGCTTCGTCCACCGGCGCACTGCCTACCTTCGGCGTAATATCCGGGCGCTGATGCATCAGGCTGAGCAGATGGCTGCTTGCCCAGCTTTTATCTATGCCCAACACACCGGGGTGTACAACCTTTACAAGGTCGTGCAGCGGGTCATCGGCATCAGTATGTACATACAGCGGTACATCACCGCCGGGAGTCAGTCCAAAAAGTGCATTTCCGAACAGCGCGCATTCACCGTTGTCACGAATGTACAGCACCAGCAATCGTTCCATTGGTTCAATCCACAATCCGGTCAAATAATAAACGGAGGCAGTTGAAGAAACCAAAATCTGCGGCAGCCCCTGCCGTTTCATGTTCTCTGTAACTGCTTTCAAACGGTTCTGATGAATTTTCACCATGTACTTTGTCCTTCTTTCCCTTAGCTAATCTTATTACCAGTATACCGCGCTCTGCCGATTTGTAAAGGCAAAATCAGACAAAATCAGCCCGCATTTGATGCAGCGGCACGCAGCTTCGCAATCTCCTGCGCATGGCCGGCTGTATCAAGCGGTGTTTCCAAAATGAACGGCAAATTTTTCAGTGCCGAATGTGTCAAGACACGTGTAAGTGCCAGCATACCTATAAAGCCCTCTCCTGCGGCCTCGTGGCGGTCTTTATGGCTTCCGCAGGTGTTTTTACTGTCATTCAAATGAACGGTTCTAAGGCATTCCAGACCAATTACATGGTCGAATTCATTTAGTACACCGTCCAAATCGTTCACAATGTCGTAGCCAGCGTCAAACACATGGCAGGTATCTAAGCAAACACCCACTTTTTGTGAAAGCCGGACTCCGTCCAAAATTTCGCGCAGTTCCTCAAAGCTGCGGCCAACCTCGGTTCCTTTGCCAGCCATCGTTTCCAACAAGACGGTTGTGTTCTGCTCAGGAGTGAGGACTTCATTCAGTACATCAATAATTTTTCGGATTCCTGTTTCTGCTCCCTGCCCCACATGGCTGCCGGGGTGAAAATTGTAATAGTTGCCCGGCAGATACTCCATACGTGCAAGGTCATCTTTCATAGTCTGTAAGGCAAATTCCTGCACTTCCGGTTTGGCAGCACAGGCGTTCAGCGTATAAGGTGCATGCGCAACAATCGGCGCGAAGTGATGCTCCTCCATCAATTTACGCAATGCCGCCGCGTCATCAGCGTCTATTGCCTTGGCTCTGCCGCCGCGCGGATTCCTCGTAAAGAACTGAAAAGTATCTGCATCCATTGACAAAGCTTCCTTGCCCATATGCAATAAGCCGCCGGATGCAGAAAGATGTGAACCGATATGCATTTTTTGATTCCTTTCTTGAAAAAATTCATCTCTAAGTGTTGCGGTATGGTTTCTCAGGCGATACAATAAGAAAGTTCCAGCAAAACAGCCGCAGTTTCAAAATAGTAGTTATTCTTATTATAAAGCAGACAGAGGAAAAATCAATGGAAAAGTATCTCGAAGTTGAACGCAGCCTCATTAAAAAATACCGCAAACCGATTTGGAACCGCTTTATCGGCGGCATCAAAGACTATGAATTAATAAAACCAGGCGATAAAATCGCCGTGTGCATTTCCGGCGGAAAAGACAGCGTTCTGCTGGCCTGTTGTATGCAGCATTTGCAGAAGTACACGGAAATCCCATTTTCGCTTGAGTTTATCGCCATGGACCCCGGTTATAATCCGGAAAACCGTGCGCTGCTGCTCTCCAACTGCGAAACGCTGCATATTCCAGTGCATATTTTTGAAACAGATATTTTTAATATCGTTGTAAATGAAGAAAAGTCCCCCTGTTACCTGTGTGCGCGGATGCGGCGCGGTTATCTTTACCGCCACGCACAGGAACTTGGCTGCAACAAAATTGCGCTTGGCCACCACTTTGACGACGTCATTGAAACGATCCTAATGAGCATGCTGTATGGTGCTGAAATGCGCACCATGATGCCAAAGCTGCACAGCCAGAACTTTGCCGGCATGCAGTTAATCCGGCCGCTGTATCTGGTGCATGAACAGGACATTCTGGCGTGGAAGCGTTACAATAATCTGCAGTTTCTTCAGTGTGCCTGCCGCTTTACGGAACAGGGTGCACGTGACCCCGGCAGTGCTGGCAAACGAGCCGAAGTAAAAGCGCTGATTGCCTACCTGCGCGCACAGAATCCGCAGGTAGACCGCAATATTTTCCGCAGTGCACAGGATGTAAATTTAGAAACACTCATTAGTTGGCGGCAGCAAAAAGAGCACCACAGTTTTCTTGAAAATTATGATATATGACAGATTTGCAGAAAAGACTTGCATTGTTTGCCTTCTTCTGCTAAGATAAAGCCATCAATTAAATCGTAGCCAGCAGAGTAGGAAATTACGCGTAAAGTGCCCGCCGAACGGGGAGTTGTCGGCGGGACGAAAAGCAAAACAACCGTTTTGCTTGCGGTGTGGTTTTCGCATCCCGCTGCTGCATACCTCCAATGATATGCAGCACTTGATGGGCACAATCTTTGTACCGTCCTGCGTGCGCTGCATCTTTGGAGGTATTTTTATGCAAAAAAGCACGGATTTTCTGTCCCTTTTTCGGGACTCGGCTGCTGAACTCAAGAAGCTGCCGTCGCTGGTCACTGCCGCACTGCTGATGGCACTGGCCCTGATTCTTTCCAGCCTGGGTGTTTACATTACACCAACTTTGCGTATTACGTTCGCATTTTTGGCAAACGCCGTAAGTGCCATGCTTTTTGGCCCGGTTGTAGCTATGCTGACTGGCGGACTGGGAGATTTTCTGGGCTATTTCCTACATCCAAACGGTCCTTTTTACCCTGCTTACACCATCACGGCAATCGCCAGCGGATTTCTTTATGGTATTTTTTTATATCATCGACCGGTCAAACTCGGCTGGGTCATTGCTGCAAAGTCTTCTGTAACACTAATTTCTAATATCTTTCTAAATACACTGTGGGGGGCACTGCTGTATGGCAAATCCTTTACTGCACTGCTGCCTGCACGAATTGCAAAAAATCTTGCTCTGCTGCCGATTGAAATTGCAATGCTTTTTCTGATTGCTAAGGCAGCACAGCAAATTTATGAAACATCCAGCCACCGCTTCGGCGCACAAAAGGCTACCAGATAAACGAAAAGCAGAAACTGCAATGGTTAACTCCCCAAAATGCAGTTTCTGCTTTTTATTGCTGTTCATTCATTTGCTGCTCAATCCATGCCAGCAAAAGATTCACAATTTTTTCCTGTTGTTCTGTACTTAGCTGGACTCCCTTTTTCACATGATACCACTTATTTAGGCATCCGCGGCAGCAGCACGCACAGGCATGCTGCGCAAGGAACACGGGATGCCCGTGCATCGGTGTCTGTTTTCCATCGTTCGGAATTACAGCCGGTGCTAGCCGCTGCCGCACGAAATCCTGCGCATGCCAACGAATAGTTTCCATCCCTTTTTGCCGTACATATTTGCGGTCTTGTTCCTTTAAGAAAAAGCTGGCACGAAACTTGGAAGTTTGCAACCGGTCCAGTGCCTCATCAATTGTCACTTTAACCGCCCCATTTGTAAAAATTCATTTCAAGGATAACACATTTGAAACGGTTTTTCAAAGAAACGGATATAATAATTTGTAGAGTTAATTTCACGCTTCCTGCTGCGTGTCAATAGGAGATCGCAATATAAAGACGCTACTTGACACAAATACCTGATATGGCTATAAAAGCTAAATTGGAATTTGAAAGGACTTATAGCTGTATCAAATGGTATCATGTTAGCAAAAAGAAACCCACGGAATCGCATAGCAATGCGGGTTCCGGGGGCTTTAGTAGTTATTCCCACTCTAGCACTATGGCTTTTATTGGGTGTTTTCGTCGTTGTTTTCAGCGTTTTCAGTGGGTGTTTTGCCTGTATTTTTTGCACTGTTTTGATTTTTTTAATTTTTTAGAACCGTTTTAGAACCGGCGAGTGTATCCTCAAGCTGCTGCAAGCGGTCTGCTACTTCTTCCTGTTTATGTGGCCACAAATGACTATATGTATTCAATGTGGTTTCTACATTCTCATGACCAAGCCTGTCCGCTATCAGTAAAGGACTAAACCCTTGCTCTATTAGCAACGAAGCATGGCTATGCCGCAAATCATGCAGCCGAATCTTCGTTACACCAGATATTTTGCAGCCTCGCTTCATCTCATGTTCAAGAAAGTATTTGGTAAATGGGAATATTCTGTCGGAATCTTTCAAGCCATAGGCAGAAGCCATATATACCCGAAGTTCATCACAAATAAAGGGCGGCAATGCAATAATGCGGTTGCTTTTAGGAGTTTTTGGAGGCGTTACAACGTCTTCTCCATTACGGCGACTATATGTTTTACTAATGTTGACTGTGTGGACTTCAAGGTCAATGTCCGCAACCGTTAAAGCCATAAGTTCGCCTATACGCATGCCGGAATAGTAAAGCATCTGGAACGCCATAAAAGAGCGTGGCTTATCTTTGACAGCTTCCCGGAACTCCTGATATTCGTCCAGCGTCCAGAATTGCATTTCTTCAGCGTTCTTCTTCCCCATGCTTCCGGCCTTATGGCATGGATTCTCACGCAAGCCATAGAACCGCACAGCGTAGTTAAAAAGTGCAGTCAACTGATTATTGACCGTTTTCAAATACGTTGGAGAATATTTTTTAGTTTCTTTCCCCTGCTGATATTCTGCATTCATAAGTGTAGCCTGCCACTGCCGTACATCTGCCGCAGAAATTGCACACAGTGGCCTTTCACCGAAGTATGGAATAATTAACTTGTCAAAAAGGAAGTGCTTGCCGTCCAGTGTGGAGCCGCGCAGCCGGGGCTTCATATCATCCAAATAAATATCGACAAATGCTGACAACTTCATATTTATATCAGCCGTCTGCTGCTTGAGAAAATCTCTTTCCCATTCGGCAGCGGCTTTTTTTGTGTCAAAACCGCGCTTCTTTTTCTTTGTTCGCTTACCTGTCCAATCGGTGAAATAGAACTGTGCTATCCATTTGCCCCGGCGGTCTGGGTCTTTATTTGCTGGCATTAGGATCACTGTCCTTCTTCTGCAGCTTTTTCTTGATTATTCGTTGTCTTCCTCTATACCATTTTGCCTTATTTTTCTAATATAAAGTCGATCAATTAAGTCATTCACTATTTCTTTATCGCCTTGACTTAATTCAACGAATCTATCATTAACTGTAATTCCTTTTTCAGCTTTGTTTTGAATCATGTTCAAAGAACGTTTTGCTGTTTTAAGGTTTTCTGGTTGAATAACTTCTGCCCCTCTTAAATCTTTTAATGAAGGCAGGTTGTTCTCAATAAAATTCAAAATTCCACCAATATTTGAAATAGATAATGCAATAAGCAATTCCTCCTGCTTCCCCGTTGGATCAATAGGAGTACATTTTGATAAATCATATCCTATTGCTTTCCTATTTGAAGATAAGGAGTCAGGCACCTGTACGTTGTCTATTAATTCAGCTATAGAAACGCCTAAAACATTAGCTATAGATCTAAGAGTTTCGATCTTTGGATTTCTTTTGTTTGACTCATATTGTTTTATTGTTATCTCTGCTAAACCAGTTTTTTCAGCAAGTCCTTTTTGTGTTAAGCCTTGCGAGTATCTTAGCCGCTTTATGTTTTCTCCAATGCTCAATACTCTCACCACCCTATGAAAGTAATAATAGCATTAATTTTTTAAAAATACAATCGATTGTTACTTGACAGATTCAAAAGTATGCTATATATTATATTTAGATTCAGATTGAATACCTTTTGAATACTAAAAATGATTTTTTGAGGAGGTGAACAATATGAACGGAAATTACTATATTAATTGCCAAGAAGCATGCAGTGCACTGCATCTATCAGCTGGGCACGTTTACAAATTGTTTCGTGAGATGAATGCAGAACTTAGACAAGCCGGTTACATGACTGTTTCCGGACGTATACCACGCGCATACTTTAATAAGAAATTTTATGGTGGCATTAACAATGATAAAACTGCTTGACCGTTAACTCCTTGAAAAGCAGTCAGAAAGGAGAAAGCAATATAATAACATAGCATTTCCAAAGGGGGTTGAGAAAATTGGCAAAAACAGAGAAGACCGTTGACATAGTAGAAAAGTTCTTACGTGAACTCGATGCAAGCAATGTTATAGCTGCAGAAACGTTTGAGACATTATACGATACCGGCGGTGATGAACTGAAAAAGCGGCAGAATCTTATCCGCCTAAGACAGAGAGCTGCAGCATTAAATGTAAAAGTTGCTGATTTTGACACTTGCCGCAAAGGGTTTGAGATCAATCAACGCAATGCGAAAGCAAAACACAAACCAGAAAGTCAAAAAGATGATAACGTATTAGACCATGACAGCAATCCATATATGCACAACAAAGAAATCAGTGATAAAGAGTTCTATGACTTTTTCATAAAAAAATATCCGGAACTTCACTGCATCCGGGGCCTATTTTATAGCCTGACCGGAGAAGTACCCCGAAAAAAGCTTGAAGCAGTAATACAAAAAGAAATTGCCCTATGCTATCAGCACAATACAGCGAAGAAGGTCAAATCTCTTGCAGATTTTATTGAAAACGCAACCTATATGGACCCGCCCGTCCCGGAAGCGAACCGCGTTAACGTAAGGAATGGCACAATCTACATAGACAAAGATTATAAACGACGGTTTGCGTCGGGCAACATACACTTCTGCTTAAATCGCATTGATACGCCATATGACCCGAATGCAGCAAAACCAGAAAAATGGCTAACCTTCTTATCTGAATTGCTGGAACAAGAAGACGTAAAAACATTACAGCAGTATTTGGGATATTGCTTGATACCCACGACAGCAGCACAAAAAATGCTCTTCATCATTGGTGAGGGTGGCTGCGGAAAAAGTGTCATAGGTAAAGTTGCAAAACGCTTGTTTGGCCTAACAAACATAGCAACCGGCAAGTTAGGCGACTTAGAGGAAAATCAGTTCCAAGCTGCAAATTTGGAAAACAAATTACTTTTTATTGATGATGACTTAAAAACGGCATGTTGTAAGGAAAGTGCCATAGTAAAAGAACTTGTTACATGTGACGGTCATATGTTATTGGAAAGAAAAGGTGTACAAGCCTATCAAGGTACTATGTACTGCCGACTGCTAGCATTTGGCAACCAAAGTTTCAACACACTTCATGACCACAGCGAGGGCGCATATAGGCGACGTATCATTTTAAATACAAAGCCGAAACCTGCTGACCGAAAAGATGATAAATTCCTTGTGGAAAAGATTTGCAAGGACGAGCGACCGGGTATTCTTAACTGGATTCTTGATGGATTATATCAGCTTCAAAAGGCTGATTATGAATTTTCAATCAGCAGACAGGCAAAAGCAAATCTTGAACAATCAAAAAAGGAGGATTTTAATATAATTGCCTTTCTCCACGATAATTCTGTTATTCAATTAGGAGACGCACGAAGTTGCGAACAAACAAGTGAGGTCTATCTGAATTACGAAGTATGGTGCAGCAATAACGCAGAAATACCGATAGCAAAACATACATTTTCAACTTATCTCAAACAGCATGCATTGGAATTACAAATTAGCTATAAAGAAAATATTTTCAAAAAAGGAATACGGGCACGCGGATATTTTGGAATGAAACTCATGAAAACATATGAAAATATGCAAAGCTTTATACAACACACATAGCCCGGATATACACAGACAACCACACAGTTTAAGTAGATGAAAAATCTCATAGTATTAATGCTTACACAGACCTACACAGATAAATTCTAATTTTATGCATAATAAAACGTTGAGATACAAATCCACCATTACTTACTTCATATAGACCAAAATGAAAAAGTCTGCGTATATTTGCGTAATTGGTTACAAACTGCTTCATAATGCAAAGTTTTCATTCTTATTATCCTTATATTATCTGTGTAATCATACGCATTAACCAAATTATCAGCAGCTATATCATATTGAAGAACCAACAGTCCCAAAATATATTTGAGATTTTGATTCTGCGAATTTTCGAGTGTTAGAGAAAAGCAAAGCCATTGGAAAAACCAAAGGCAAAGATTAAGTGGTAATAATTACAAAAATGTCGCTTATAGCTTTATCGTAATAAAGTGGAGTCCCTTGATTTTATGCCGAAACTTTATGTTACTAAAGCAAATCCGCGACGCAACTTTATGGCGCTGAAGTGAAAAGGCAGAATTTTATGCCGTAATTCTATGCCATTTCTAAATTCTGTGGGACGCATAGAATCCCGGAAAAACGGCAGGCTTTGCCTGCCTTCCCGCCACAGGTGGGAACAGTTTCCCCTTATCCCGTTTTTCTCGCAAAAAAACATTGGGCTGCACAGCAGCATTTTTTGAAAGGAGTACTAATCATGACCGGAACAGACATCCATATCCGCAGGCTCAATCCGTCACTAATTAAGGCATTGGACGAAAAAGCAACTAAATTGAAACGCAACAGAAATGACCTAATAATTGGAATCATCGAAAATGCAGTGTCGCATGATTTATTTACGGCGACCGAAGAAAAATATCAGGCATTATCCAACCAATATATGCAGGCTTTTGAGCAAGTTGTCGAAAACAATACGCAGGTTCTTAGATGTAATACAGAAGCGTATTTGCAAATAAGGAAACTGCTAGACGGTGTTTTTGAAAACGATGATACCGAAATGGAGGAAGAAAATGCAGCTAGATGAAAACCGAAAAGTTGAAATGCGTTTAAGAATTTCGAAACATACTCAACAAGCGATTACTGAATTCAAAAAGCAGTATGAACTGAGGACATATTCAGCTGCGGTTGAAAAAATGTGTGCAGAGTACGAAAAACTACAGAAGAAAATCGCGATTTCTCATACGCTTGGTGATATGCTTCGAGCACTTCCGCTTCTGGAAGCAAGTATCACAGAGCAGATTAAGCAGGCGGCGCGGCCAGCACGGGAAGCACGTTATAATGCAGCGCTGTGTTTATTACTACTAAATGATATGTGAACTATAGTCAAGTAAGTAGACACAATAATTAGGGAAAACATACTGGAAACAGGAATTAAGCCTGATTCCAGAACAGTTCTTCTTTCTCGTTAGGTGTTAGCATTCGAAGAGAGCCATGAGGCCTTCTTGAGTTATAGTATCCTTCAATATATTGGAATATGGACAACTGTAATTCCTGTAGGGAGTGATAAGCTTTCCTGTTGGTTTCTTCTTTTTTTAGATATTTGAAGAAACTTTCACAGCAAGCATTATCAAAAGGATAGCCCTTTTTGGAAAATGATTGCACAACATTAAGAGAATCTAGAAGCTGTCGAAATGAAAAAGCAGTATACTGAGATCCTCGATCAGAATGAAACATAAGTCCAGAAGGGCAGTTTCTTCTATCATAAGCTTTTTTGAACGCAGTCATGACGAGGTCGACATCTGGCTTGCCTGATATGTTCCAGGAGATGACTTTGCGAGAAAATAAATCCATTACAATACAAAGATAATACCATTTGCCGGCAACTTTGATGTATGTGAAATCACTTGCCCAGACAATGTTTGGAGTTTGCTGATTGAACTCCTGGTGAAGGTGGTTGGTACACTCGCCGTTGTCCCGATGCTTATAATTTTTATAAGGTTTTTCGGTGGACATCCGTGGAAGTTTTAGAGTCCTCATCAGTCGGTACACTCGTCCGACACTGATGTTAATGCCATAATCACGCTGGAGAACATAGGTAATCTTGTAAGCTCCAAGACGTTTGTTATAATCTGCGTAGATTTTAAGAATAAGCTTTGCAATCGTTTGATTGTCTTTTGTACGATCAGCCGGTTCGGTGTTGTAATGCTTATAGTAAGTACTTCGATTAACGCCAAGAACCTTACAAAGGAGCTTGATATTGTGTTGGAAACGGAGCTTATGAATAGCTTCTAATCGTTGTTTGAGTGTGGCGTGAAGATGGCAATCGCTTTTTTAGTATAAGGAGTTCCTCCTCAAGCTGAGCATTACGCTTTTGGAGGTCTTTGACCTGCTTAGCAGTTAGTATTTCGCCATCATCCGTTTCGACGATTGAGTATTGTTTAATCCAACGGCCAAGTGCGGTGATAGAAACGCCATACTCTTTACAGAGTGCTGCTTGTGATTTGCCGCCAGATTGATAAAGGTTGACGAGAGTTCGTTTGAAATCTTCGTCATATCGGGTTCCGGTTTTACCAGTGGACATGAGTAAGTGCCTCCTTTTGGGTGTCTACTTAATTATAATTGATAGTTACTTCAGGTGTCCACTTATTTAATATAGATCCAATGCAGTATGAAACCAATAACAAATATCATTATGATGTGGACAGTTCCAGATTAGTTGATGCAAAAAAGCAATTTGATAGAGTATGCTAGATAAAGCACGCAACTACAAACAAGAAAAGACAGATAGGCAGAATTGGGAAGAGTAAAACAATATTTCTTCTACGAATATGCTGGAACGGTTAAACAAGGAAATTCGTCATCGCACCAGTTGCGTATATTCGGCTGGTTATCACTTATCTCATGGAGTATGTGGAATACTGGTCTGTTTCCAAGTCATACTCAGTGAAAATTCCGTGCATCCGTTACTTCAATCAGCGATTTCCTTCATTTTGTAGAAGCTTTTTTGCAAATTTCCCTTAATGTAAGCTCTTACCTTGGTACCCCAAGAAGAATTAACATACAACCTGTTTCTAATCAATTCTAGGCCCCGCAAATGTCTTGGTTGAAAATCTTCCACTCATGTTTTTCTACACAAACTGGCGCATTTGACTTGACAATTCAATAAATTAAGCGAAAATGACATGTTATTTTTTGATGTAAATTTTTGTTATATATTGACATTATAATAATTGTGTGGTATATTTGTCTAGGAAATATTCACAAGTATTTCCCAAAATATATTTTTAATGGAGGTAAATTATATGAAAAAAAGTAAAAAGGTCTTTTCTGTACTTGCCGCTGTTACTGTTATAACAGCATGTGCAGCTGTTCCTGCAAGCGCAGGCTCAGATGGATGGACAAGTATTCCTCTCGATAGTGGCAGAGCTCAAAGAGTAGTTGCTGAAGCACCTGTTACCGATTGCATTTCAAGACATGCATTAGTTACAATTGCCCCGGTATCTGAAGTGTACTGCAACATAAGAGAAAAGGTAAATGGTCATTGGACTTCTATTCAAACTTATGAGCATGCGGGGCCTTGCTTTGACTACACGATTTATTATGCCTATCCGTGCGCACCCGGTATCAAACTGGATTTGTATGTGGGTGCCCAATATCCGGGTTTTAACCAAGTTACAAGTGGTTTATGCCAGTTTGGAGGGACCTACAAGAAGACACCTGCTACTTGCTAATTTAGAGGGATCTACTAGGATATACTAAATTTCCAGAGAGAAGCATCTGCAGAAACGGATACTTCTCTTTTTGTGCACAAGGAGAAAATTAATGCTGAAAAATGAACTGAAACGTGACTTCAAAGACATGCTTCACTGCAAGGAATTTTTCTTTGCACTTACACTGTCTTTCCTTATAATCTTCATTCCTTTAATCGTGAATTTAACTGCAGCATACAAAGCTGATATTACAACCATAAAGCCAGCTTTTGAATATTGGGGAATTAGCGGCATTAGCTTTAAAAGCAACAGTGATATTGGTCCATTGAACAATGCGTTTTGTAATATGCTTTTCATTGGAATTCTATTCCCCTTTATTTCATCATTTGCATATTCATCGCATTGTTTTGACGACAGAAGTCACGGCATCGCAAATATTATTTTACCCAGAACAGGTAAAAAGGTCTATTATACCGCTCAACTGATCACTTCATTTGTAAGTGGCTTTCTTGTTATATTTTTACCTCTTATTTTAGAACAGCTTGTACTTCTGATAAGCTTTCCAGCAACATCCTCTTATGATGTTTTTGGAAATGGCATTGTCGGCGATAATGTAATGAGAGTAAAATACAATTACACGCAAAATGGATTTTCTGTCTTTCAAATGAACTATCCTTATATCAGTAACTTCATTTACAGCTTAGTTCCGGCTTTCGGAGGCGCTTTCATGGCTGCGCTTTCGTTTTGCATCTCATTTTTCATAAAAAACAGTAAAGGAAGATTTTTGGTATTAACTCTGCCCGGAATCTTGTGGTTAGTCGGCGGATTTGCAAAGGACTATTTCGTAAGGACGGGGAATCAGATGGAAGGAACGATGTTTATGATGTACCCTGTGGGTAATATCCTTTATTTTTTAGCATTTATACTCCTATTAACGGTTGTTTGTGCAATTCTTTTAACCGTCCATTGTGTTACACAAAAGGATGAGTCCATATGATAAAAGAATATTACAGCTTAAGATTAAAAGATAAAAAAATGTGGATAGCTATTGCGATACCGTTAATTTACACATTAATACTATATCTGTTTCCACAGTTTGTTCCAACTACAACTTCACCAATTTGGTTGGATCTTGGCTTCAAAAACATGGGCATTTGCACAAGATTATTTTTTGATGAAGCCATATTGGCATTTTTCTTAGTTCCTGTTTACATAATCTTTATTATGTTCAGCCATTCTTATTTTTTAAATGCCTCTGTGATTTACAGAATTGGAAGCATAGGACGACTGTGCCACAAATGGTTTTTAACTTCTCTCATTGATGCGGTAACTTTTAATATATATATATACGTATTAATGCTTTCCAGAGTTTTTTCCTTTAACTATACCGCAGAGCTCAATAAGTTTTCGCATATTTTGATAACAGCTTTCTTGCTTCAAACAGCAACCTTTTTCATCATTTCCATCATTCTGAATGCACTAACTTTTGTGACTGGAAACAGTGCAATCGGAATCATTTTAATATTAGGAATTATACTTTACGAGTCACATTCAGGACTGGGTCCTGATGAATACTTTTTAGTTTCTCTTCTGACACCTCTTGCGATTTCGCCCGCCAGTATAAACGCAGCATTCCATTACGCCCTTTCTTCTGTCGCAGAAATTGCAGCAGCAATTTTCCTTTTACCTCTTTTGGCGGAAAAGAAAGATTTTTTGGGAAGAAGGCATGACTAAGTATGAAAAAAAGAAAGTTTATGTCATTTATTGCGCCGTGCTTCATTTGTTTGCTGCTGTTTGTTTTTTTGGTTTTCGCTAGCCTACATACTTTTGACAAAAATTTGCCCTATTTATTTCTTCGTGTTTTTAAAGGCTCAGATTTAACATTCAACATACTGCCTGCCTTTCTTATTCAAATGGTTCCCAGTATACTTGTCTTATATGTATTTTCTGGCGTCTTCTTAGCTGACTATGAAACTAACTACGTTTATGTTTTCACTAGAGTAGGCAGCAAGCAGAAATGGCTGCTCCAAAAAACTCTGGAATTACTTTTCAAAATAATGCTTACTTATGCACTGGCATTCGCGGCTGCATTTGTATTAGGAGTTTTTTCTGGATTTTCTGATAAAGTGAATTCCTCGGGAATCTATATAAAACTGTTTTTGTTTCAATCATTAACAATGTTTTTCATGATTTTTTTAGAGAACTTTTTATCTCTGAGCTTTGGCAGGGCAAAGTCCTTTTTGATTTTCATGATCTTCTATTTTTCATTCACCACCTTAACAACACAACTCGCAAACACAAGTACGGCTGGAAATGTAATTGTTTCACTGCTGCCCACCAGCAGCCAAATGTACTTTTGGCACTGTGACAGTCCACAGATACAGAATATCAGTGACGGGCAAACTATAAACGGCTTTACGTCAGTCTTTTCTTTTGTCTGGCTGACTGTCTGTTTTGCAGTTTCCTACCTAGTCTGTTCCATTGTTTTAAAGAAAAAAGATTTAATTGTTCTTGTAAAAGGAGAATCAGAATGAACGCTGTTGAAATAAATGACTTAACTAAAGTCTTAAAAGGAAGAACGGTGCTGTCTCATATCACGCTAAATCTTGAGCAGGGTGGCAGCTACGGTTTTTATGGCCACAACGGTTCTGGAAAATCCATGCTTTTTCGTGCGATAGCTGGGTTAATCCATCCGACAGAGGGTACTGTAAAAGTTTTTGGCAAACAGCTCGGCACAGACATTTCCTTTCCGGAAAGCATGGGCCTCATCATAGAAAATGTTGGGTTCTGGTCTTACTACACCGGATTTGAAAACTTAAAGGTGCTTGCCTCCATAAAGCATATTGCTACAGAAGATGACATTAAAAATGTAATGAGGCAGGTTGCGCTTGACCCGGAAGACACCCGCACTTACAAAAAATACTCACTTGGCATGAAACAGAAGCTTGCCATTGCTCAGGCTGTCATGGAAAAACCTCAGCTTATCATTTTAGACGAGCCGACCAACGCTCTGGACGAAGAAGCGGTTGACGCTGTGCGCAAACTGATAAGAGGTGAACAGGAACAGCGCGGCGCTACTGTTTTAATAGCTAGTCATAACAAAGAGGACTTAAAGCAGATGTGTGACAAGTTCTACAAAATGAATGACGGCAAATTGGAAGAAGGCGACCTACAGTAATGAAATTGAAATGGCACCTTGTTCCCTTGGCAATACTGCTTGTCGCTGTCATTACCGCCGGAGTTGTACGCAGTTCCTACACAGATGTAATCAGTAAGGAATACCAGACTTATCAATTTTCTTCTTCCCTTTATGACAGCATTAAAGCGATATTCAAGAAGAATAAAATCAAAGATGAAGAGGATTTAATCAATCAGTCCGACCTGATTATAAAAGGGAAGTTCACTGGTGAAAGGAAAATAACTGAACAGGTTTTTTATTCCACTGTAACAGCAGAGGATGTTTACAAAGGTGATGAAAGTCTTAAAGGACAGGAAATAATTTATACTGAATCGATTTCAACTTTTAAGGAAAGAAAATTTTTAAATAGCGCAAGTTACATGTGCCTGCCTCTGCAAAAAGATCGGGAGTATATACTTCTGCTTAAAAAATATCCCTTTAACAAAGCCCGTAAACTTGACGACATTCAAAAAAAGCAGTATTACCTTATAACAAACACGTCAGTTGGCTGTTTTCCGCTCGATAACCCAAAACAAACAAAATTTTTTAAATATGAAGATGAACTTTCACAAAAAACAACACTGGATACTATGAAAGGGCTTGACATTTACGCTTCGTCAAAATCTCAGCTTGACGAATACTACAACCTCAAAAACAAAGTCTTGTCACTGCTCAAAATTTCGTGAATCTGCACTTTCACATTAGTTTGATACAATACAAAAAATCTCTCAAACGCTGGCTTCGAACTGCACCCCATTTGTTAGACAGTATGATGTACTATCTAACAAATGGGGTGACTTTTATGCCTACGGCAGCACCGAATAAGATAAGGTACAATAAGTTGCACAAATTCAAAAAGGTGTAAAAAGAGCGAGGTTTTCAGGTCTCGATAGCGTATAACAAACTTGCATACATGCGTACATAATATCCATCATACTCGCCACAAGCAAAACACAGGATTTCATTATGTACTACATTCTGATACCTTCTCCATAGCTGTTAGGTATGGAAAAAATAGCGCTTACCGTTATAAAGCACGATTTTATATATCTGTAAGGCTGACAAGTAGAACCGTTTTAGAACCGATAGGCAAAATAAAAAGCTGAAAGCCGTTGAAACTAATAGGCTTTCAGCTTTTGCTATCTTACTCCCACTCGATTGTGGCGGGTGGCTTGGACGTAATGTCGTACACAACACGATTTACACCTTTTACCTCATTGATAATGCGCTCACTGGACTTTTCAAGCACATCATAAGGAATGCGTGCCCAGTCTGCCGTCATAAAGTCACTGGTCGCAACGCCGCGCAGTGCAACCGTGTAATCATACGTTCTGCCGTCACCCATAACACCAACACTGCGCATATTGGTCAGTACAGCGAAGTACTGACTGATTTTTTTGTTCAAGCCGGCATTGGCCACTTCTTCGCGGAAAATCGCGTCCGCATCCTGCAGAGTAGCAATCTTTTCAGCAGTAATCTCGCCCAAAATGCGAATAGCAAGTCCCGGACCCGGGAATGGCTGGCGCCATACCAGATTTTCCGGAATACCAAGCTGCGTACCGACTTCGCGGACTTCGTCTTTAAAAAGGTCTCGCAGAGGCTCGATAATACCCTCAAAGCCAACGTCCTCCGGTAATCCGCCGACATTGTGGTGGCTTTTAATCGTTGCGGAGTTGCCTACGCCGCTTTCAACTACATCTGGGTAAATTGTACCCTGGCACAAAAAGTCCATTTTACCAAGCTTTCTGGATTCCGCCTCAAACGTGCGGATAAACCCTTCCCCGATGATTTTACGCTTCTTTTCCGGGTCAGTCACTCCCTGCAATTTCCGCAGAAACTGCTCACCGGCATTGACGCGAATCAGGTTCATATCAAACTGCTTGCGGAAAATCGTTTCAACCTGGTCGCCCTCGTCTTTGCGGAGCATACCATGGTCCACAAAAATGCAGGTCAGGTTTTTGCCGATTGCCTTGTGTACAAGCACCGCCGCAACAGAACTGTCCACACCGCCGGAAAGTGCGCAAAGCACTTTTTTGTTCCCGACTTTCTCCTGAATTTCCTGAATTGTCTGCTCAATAAAGGAGGACATCACCCAATCGCCCTTGCATTCACAAATATTGAACAGGAAATTTTTCAGAATCTGCTGGCCAAATTCCGTATGCTGCACTTCCGGATGAAACTGCACAGCATACAGCTTCTGCTCCGGATTCTCCATTGCGGAAATCGGGCAGGATTTGGAATCAGCCGTCACCCGGAAGCCCGCCGGCACTTCTGTAATGCGGTCGGTATGGCTCATCCAGCAGGCGGATGTTTTCGGCACCTGCTGAAACAGCGGACTTTCCGCATCCGTTACAGAAAATTCCGTTTTGCCGTACTCGCTCACTTCGCAGCCGCCAACCTTGCCGTCCAGTGTATACGCCATCAGCTGGGCACCATAACAGATTCCCAACACAGGAACGCCCATTTCAAAAAGCGCTTTTTCACAGTGCGGTGATTTTTCGTCATAAACGGAGTTCGGACCGCCGGTCAGGATAATACCTTTATAGTTCTTTTTTGCAAGCTCCTTCACCGGTGTTTTATAGCTTTTAATTTCACAGTAGACGCTGCATTCACGCACACGCCGTGCAATCAGCTGGCAATACTGGCCGCCAAAATCCAGCACCAGCACTGCTTCATTATTTACCATTCACGTAACCTGCTTTCCTGTTGAAATAAAAGGGCGCCAACACCCGAATTGCGTGTGCTGACGCTCGGTACTTTGAAATTTAACGGAAGATAATGTCGCTGCGCTTCGGGCCGTTTGAGAGAATCTTAAACGGCACACCAACTGCCTTTTCCGCAAAATCAATATACTTGCGGCAGTTCTCCGGCAGTTCTTCATAAGTCTTGATACCGCGGACATCGCATTTCCAGCCGGGCAGTTTTTCAAAAATCGGCTTGCAGCGCTTCAGCTGCGGCGTTGGCGGGAAGTAGTCAATACGCTTGCCGTCCAACTCATAGGCAACGCACACCGGAATTTCATCCAGATAGCCCAGTGCATCCAGAACGGTAAATGCAACCTGTGTTGCGCCCTGCGCCTGGCAGCCATAACGGGTTGCAACCAAGTCTAGCCAACCCATGCGGCGCGGACGGCCGGTTGTTGCACCGTACTCGCCACCGTCACCGCCGCGGCGGCGAAGCTCGTCCGCTTCCTCGCCGAAGATCTCGCTGACAAACTCGCCTGCACCAACGGCACTGGAGTATGCCTTCACAACGGTAATCACATCTTTAATTTCATACGGCGGAACGCCCGCGCCAACCGCACCGTAACCGGCCAGTGTGGAGCTGGAGGTCACCATCGGGTAAATGCCCCAGTCGGGGTCTTTCAAAGAGCCAAGCTGACCCTCCAACAGAATGGTCTTGCCTTGCTTAACTGCATCGTGCAGCATGGTAAAGGTATCCGCCACGTACGGCAGCAGCATTTCCTTGTACTCCATGAGCTTTTCGTAAACATCGTCCGCCTGCAGTTCCGGCTGATGATAAAGGTCGCGGAACAGTACGTTTTTAATGGAAAGGACATGGTCAATTTTTTCACGAATGCTTGCTTCGTCGTCAAAAAGTTCGGCTACCTGAAAACCGATTTTTGCATATTTATCCGAATAGAAAGGTGCAATACCGCTCTTGGTGGATCCAAAGGATTTGCCGGCAAGGCGGGCTTCTTCAAAGCTATCCAGCTGAATATGATAAGGCATAACCAACTGTGCGCGGTCAGAAACCACAACATGCGGCTTCGGAACTCCGCGGGACTCAATTTCTGTGATTTCCTGAACCAACTTTTCCGGGCTTAAAGCCACGCCGTTGCCAATCACATTGGTAACGTGCTCGTAAAACACGCCGGAGGGAAGCTGATGCAGAGCGAATTTACCATACTGATTTACGATTGTATGGCCGGCGTTGCAGCCACCCTGAAAGCGGACGACAAAATCGGCTTTTTGGGCTTCAACATCTGTAATCTTGCCCTTTCCCTCGTCGCCCCAGTTTGCGCCTACAATTGCTTTAATCATAGTAAAACTCCATATTTTGCCGCGCCGCTGCGGACAGATCATTTTCTTTTCAGACACTGCACATCAAACGTGCCGGCTGCCATGCGGCTGGATTTTGGCAGCGCTTTATAAACACAGTTTAACATAAAAACATACGAAAGTAAACGCTTTAAGCAGTTTATACGTTGATTGAAACCGCGTCATCTGAAACGCCGCTGTACTTCGTTAAAACTGGTGCGACTGTTTCTTCCAGAAACTCCACCGTCTGCTGCGGTGCGCGTCCGACATACTTTTCCGGTTTAACGACTTCCTTCAGTTCCTCCAGTGTCACACCAAACAGCGGGTCGCCTGCAATGCGCTGCAGCAAATCGTTTTCGCCGCCCTCTTCCTTGACCACCTTGCTGGCAGCCATAGAGTGCTGGCGAATCCGTTCGTGCAGTTGCTGGCGGTCACCGCCGCGCTTTACTGCGTCCATCATGATGTTTTCCGTTGCCATAAACGGCAGCTCGCGGGAAAGATGCTGTGTAATTACTTTCGGGTAAACAACCAGACCATCCGCAACATTGCGGTACAGATTCAGAATACCATCCACCGCAAGGAACGCCTCCGGCACGGAAATGCGCTTGTTGGCGGAATCGTCCAGTGTCCGCTCAAACCACTGTGTAGAAGCGGTCATGGCCGGGTTCAGCGCATCTGCAATCACATAGCGGGAAAGTGACGCAATGCGTTCACTGCGCATCGGGTTGCGTTTGTACGCCATTGCGGAAGAACCAATCTGGTTTTTCTCAAACGGCTCCTCTACTTCCTTGAGGTGCTGCAGCAGGCGGATGTCATTGCTGAACTTTGCCGCGCTCTGTGCAATGCCCGAAAGCACATTCAAAACCTGACTGTCCAGTTTGCGGGAATAGGTCTGGCCGGAAACCGGGAATACACCGGCGTAGCCCATCTTTTCCGCAATCTTTTTATCCAGAGCCTTCACCTTTTCATGGTCGCCGTCAAACAACTCCAAAAAACTTGCCTGTGTGCCGGTGGTGCCCTTGCTGCCAAGCAGCTTTGCTTTGCTCAGCTGGTACTGCACATCCTCCAAATCCATCAGCAGGTCCTGCATCCACAAAGTTGCACGCTTGCCGACGGTGGTGGGCTGGGCAGGCTGAAAATGCGTAAAAGCAAGGGTCGGCTGGTCTTTTTGCCCGCGTGCAAATTTAGAAAGCACACGCAGCACATTAACCAGCTTTTCCTCTACAATTTTGAGCGCTTCGGTCATGATAATAATGTCGGTATTGTCGCCGACATAGCAGGAAGTTGCGCCCAGGTGAATAATCGGCTCCGCCTTGGGGCACTGCACGCCAAAAGCATACACATGGCTCATTACGTCATGGCGCACTTCTTTTTCGCGTGCTTCTGCAACCTCATAGTTAATATCATCCTGATGCGCTTTCATTTCGTCAATCTGTTCCTTCGTTACTGGCAGACCCAGTTCCATTTCGGACTCCGCCAGCGCAATCCACAGGCGGCGCCAGGTACGAAACTTTTTGTCCGGAGAGAACAGATATTTCATTTCTTTGTCCGCATAACGCGCAGAAAGCGGAGATTCATACGTATCCTTCAAGTACAGAGTTCCTCCTTGTAAAAGGTTTTATGCGGCAGCGGTTTACACACGCTGTATTGGCATGGAATAATCGAATTTTTTATCTGCTACGGAAACACTCGGTGTAGGTGCCGGATAATTGCCGGTAAAGCAGGCATCACAGAAACCGCCCTTAACCCCCAGCATTGGTGCCAGGTTTTCCACATGCAAATAATCAATGGAATCCGCAAAACTCATTTTGCCGATCTCCTCAACGGTATGCTGGCAGGCAATCAGGCTGTCTTTATCCGGAATGTCGGTGCCGTAGTAGCAGGGCCACATAAACGGCGGTGAGCTGATGCGCAGATGCACTTCTTTCGCACCGGCGTCACGCAGCATTGTAACAATGTGTGCACAGGTGGTGCCGCGAACAATGGAATCATCCAACAAAACGACCCGCTTGCCACGGAACGCGCCCGGAATCAGATTCAGCTTTAAGCGAACACTTCTTTCACGCTCGCCCTGCGTTGGTTTAATAAACGTGCGGCCAATGTAAGTATTCTTTACAATGCCTTTTTGATACGGGATTCCGCTTGCTTCCGCGTAACCGATTGCCGCGTCAATGCCGGATTCCGGCACACCAATAACAACATCCGCTTCCACCGGTTTTTGTTCCCACAGCAGGCGGCCGGCACGCTTGCGCGCTTCATAAACGTTGATGCCGTCAATAATGCTGTCCGGGCGGGCAAAGTAGATGTACTCAAAAACACAGAGGGACTTGCGCTGATTGGTCGGCTCCTGTACCACATGCAGGCCGCCGCGGTCTGCCATCACGATTTCACCCGGCTCAACATCGCGCACAAAGGAAGCACCGCAGGCATCCAATGCGCAGGTTTCGGAGGCAAACACATAAGTGTTCTCGCCGATTTTACCAATGACCAGTGGGCGGAAACCGTTGGGGTCACGCGCCGCAATCAACTTCTGCGGACTCATAATAACCAGTGAGTAGGAACCCTGAATGCGCGGCAGTGAGCGCCGCACTGCTTCTTCAATGGAAGGCGCATTCACACGTTCCTGCGCAATAATATAGGCAATCGCTTCCGAATCAATGGTTGTCTGGAAAATACAGCCTTTCTGCACCAGCTCTTCATGCAGTTCATAGGCATTGGTCAGATTGCCGTTGTGAGCAATGGCAAGTGTACCCTTTACATAGCGCATGACCAGTGGCTGCGCGTTTTCACGCACACTTGCGCCCGCGGTAGAGTAGCGCACATGGGCGCACGCCATCTGCCCCGGCAGGCTGTCCAGCACTTTTTTGTTAAAGGCTTCGCTGACCAGCCCCATTTCCTTGGAATATGACATGACCCCGCGGTCATTCACAACAATACCGCAGCTTTCCTGCCCGCGGTGCTGCTGGGAAAGCAGACCGTTGTAGGAAGCGTAGGCAACATTTACAGAAGCATCCGGACTGCAGATGCCGAACACACCGCATTCCTCATGCGGCTTTTTTTCGTACGCAAATTCACTGAGCAAAAAGTTTCGCCCTCCTCGCATAGAACAGGTTTCGGTTGTCTTTTTACAGATTTTACAGACCAATGCGCTTCATAACTTCTGCATATGCTTCCTCAACACCGCCAAGATCACGGCGGAAGCGGTCCTTGTCCAGCTTTTCATGGGTCTTTACATCCCAGAAGCGGCAAGTGTCCGGGCTGATTTCGTCCGCCAGCAGGATCTGGCCCTTGTAGCGACCGAACTCCAATTTGAAGTCGATGAGGTCAATGTTGACAGAAAGGAAAAATTCTTTCATCAGTTCGTCAATACGCAGTGTCATTTTCTTAATGGTATTTACTTCTTCTTCAGTTGCCCAGCCCATTGCCAGCACATGGGAGGTATTCACCATGGGGTCATCCAGCGGGTCAGACTTGTAGCAGAACTCCAGCACTGGGCATTTTAGAGCAGTGCCCTCTTCCACGCCGAGACGTTTGGAAAACGAACCGGCGGCCACGTTGCGGACGATAACTTCCAGCGGAACGATCTGCACTTTTTTCACCAGTGTATCACGGTCGCTGAGTTCCTCAACAAAATGAGTCGGGATGCCATCTTTTTCGAGCATTTTAAACATAAAGTTGCTCATTTTGTTGTTTACAACGCCTTTGCCGACAATGGTGCCTTTTTTTTTGCCGTTAAACGCGGTTGCGTCGTCCTTGTAGGAAACGATGCACAGGTCAGGATCTTCTGTAGCGAACACCTTTTTTGCTTTGCCTTCGTACAGCTGCTCTGTCTTTTCCATAAGAAAATACCTCCGTTGCTATTTTTATATATGTTAGATAATAAAATGAACAGACGAAATAATGAATTGCGGTACCGCCCTTGGCTGCTTTCCGTCGCTTTCTGAGAAAGCGACCGCAGTGTGGCGCGAGTAGCGCCACGGCCTTTCTCAAGCCCTTAGTATCCTCAGAAGCGCTCGCGGGTTTGGGAGCCTGCAAGTCAGGCTCCCAAGGTCTTGATCTTTGCCCTTTTACCGAGCACTGTACCAAAGCAGATTCTTTGCAGCGTGGCTTCGCCGCCGCAGAAAACACTGCTGCATATCCCTTTTACCACATAAGGGTCTAAAGTCGTGGCGGGCTTCGCCCCCACACCCCTAGTCGCTTTCTAAGAAAGCGACAGAAAGCAATGAAAGGGCAACTTTATTATACCAAATTCAAAAACGTATTGACTCTGGTAATATCCACCACGCTGAGCTGTGTGGTCTGCACCTGCTGTGCACAGGTCAGGAATGCGTTCGCGGTATCCAACGAAGTCAGGCAGGTCACGCCGCACTCAACTGCCGCACGCCGGATGGCAAAGCCATCTCTGCTGTGCTGCGCGGTAGTAGTTGGTGTATTAATGATTAAATCAATCTTGCCGGAAGTAACCAGCGTAAGCGTGTCGCGCTCACCTTTACCAATTTTGCAGACGCGGATAGTCGGAATATCGTGATCATTCAGGAATTCGGCAGTACCAGCGGTGGCGTAAATTGTCCAGCCAAGGTCATAAAGTCCCTTTGCAATCGGCAGGACTTCTTCTTTATCGCTGTTTTTCACGGTAATAACAACGCGGCCATTCTGAATCATGTGAACACCCGCGCCGTAGAATGCCTTAATCAGTGCTTCATTATAAGTGTGCGCAATGCCCAACACTTCGCCGGTGGACTTCATTTCCGGCCCAAGGTTAATTTCCGCGCCGCTGATTTTTTCAAAGGAGAACACCGGCATCTTAATGGCAATATAATCATGCGGCTTCTGCAGACCGTACTGATAGCCCATTTCCGGCAGCGTTTTGCCGAAGAATGTGTTGACCGCAAGCGGCACAATCGGGATGCCGGTCACTTTGCTGATATACGGAACTGTACGGGAAGAACGCGGGTTTGCCTCAATGATGTAAACCACGTCGTCCTTTACAATGAACTGAATGTTGAGCAGACCCTTTACTCTCAGTGCCATCGCCAGCTGGCGAGTGTAGGAAATGATTGTTTCCTGTGCTTCTTCGCTGATACTGACCGGCGGATACACGGAAATACTGTCGCCGGAATGAATGCCCGCGCGTTCCACGTGCTGCATGATGCCGGGGATAACAGAATCAATACCGTCGCAGACAGCGTCCACTTCCACTTCGGTGCCCATAATATATTTATCGACCAGAATCGGGTGCTCCTGCGCAATGCGGTTGATAATGCCAATCTGGTTGACAATGTCCGCGTCCTCGTACGCAATCTGCATTCCCTGCCCACCCAGTACATAAGACGGACGAACCAGAACCGGATAACCCAACTCATGTGCGGCGGCAATCGCTTCGTCACAGGTAAAGACAGTACGGCCGGCGGCACGCGGAATTTTGCAGGTATTCAGGATTTCGTCAAAACGCTCGCGGTCTTCCGCGAGGTCGATGCTGTCGCTGGAGGTACCAAGCACCGGCACGCCCATCTTTTCAATCGCAGCGGCAAGCTTAATGGCAGTCTGGCCGCCAAACTGGCAAACAGCTCCGTCCGGCTTTTCCAACTCTACAATGTGCTGCACATCTTCCGGTGTCAGCGGCTCAAAGTACAGCTTATCGGCAATATCAAAGTCGGTGGAAACCGTTTCGGGGTTGTTGTTGACAATAATAGTTTCATAGCCGAGCTCTTTAAGTGCCCACACGCTGTGAACCGAGCAGAAATCGAATTCAATGCCCTGTCCGATACGAATCGGGCCGGAACCAATGACCATAATCTTCTTGCGGTCAGACTTCGGGTCAACCTCGTTCTGTGTGCCGTAGCAGGAATAATAATACGGCGTTTCCGCGTCAAACTCCGCGGCGCAGGTATCAACCATTTTAAAGACCGGATGAATATTCCACTTGTCTTCCAATGCACAGATTTCTTCCTCTGTCTTGCCGCACAGCTTGCTGACGGTGCTGTCGAGGAAGCCAAAATTCTTTGCCTGCAGCAGCAGTTCTTTGGTCAGGGATTGTGTTTCCAGTTCCTTTTCCGTTTCAACGATTGCCGCAAGCTTGCCAAGGAACCACGGGTCAATCTTCGTGATTTCGTGGATTTTTTCCGGCGGAACACCGCGGCGGATAGCTTCCGCGCAAACCCATAGGCGGCGGTCATCCACATTGTACAGGTGCTTTACAATTTCGTCATCCGGCAAATCTTTCAGCGACGGGTCGCGCAAGCTGTAAAGGTTCTGCTCCAGGCAGCGCACAGACTTCATCAATGCCATTTCAAAGTTCGGTGCAATGCCCATGACCTCGCCGGTGGCTTTCATCTGCGTACCCAGCGTGTGACCGGCACCGATGAATTTATCAAACGGCCATTTTGGGATTTTTACAACGCAGTAATCCAGTGTTGGCTCAAAGCAGGCAAAAGTTTTCTTTGTAATTGCATTTTTGATTTCGTCCAGTGTATAGCCTAATGCAATCTTGCTGGCAACCTTTGCAATCGGGTAGCCGGTCGCTTTACTTGCCAGTGCGGAAGAACGGCTGACGCGCGGGTTTACTTCAATGACGCAGTATTCAAAGCTGTTGGGATTCAGCGCAAACTGCACGTTGCAGCCACCCTCAACACCCAGCTCTGTGATAATATCCAAAGAAGCAGTGCGCAGCATCTGTGTTTCTTTATCTTCCAGTGTCTGGCACGGTGCCACAACAATGGAGTCGCCGGTGTGAACACCGACTGGGTCAAAGTTTTCCATGTTGCAGACGGTAATGCAGTTGCCGTTGTGGTCGCGCATCACTTCGTATTCGATTTCTTTCCAGCCTGCGATGCTGCGTTCAATCAGCACCTGATGCACACGGCTGCGCTGCAAACCCAATGTTGCAATTTCTTCCAACTCTTCCTTGTCTGCAGCAATACCGCCGCCACTGCCGCCAAGGGTATAGGCAGGACGAACAACGACCGGATAGCCGATACGGTCTGCAATTTTAAAGCAGGTTTCCAAGTCCTCCGCAACTTCGCTTTCCGCGCAGGGTTGGTCAATACGTTCCATTGCCTCTTTAAAAAGTTCGCGGTCCTCCGCCATGCGGATAGTGTCGGCACTGGTGCCAATCATCTCCACATTGTGCTCTTTCAGAAAGCCGGATTCTTCCAGTTCCACCGCGAGGTTCAGGGCGTTCTGCCCGCCCAGTGTCGGCAGGACGCTGTCCGGTTTTTCCTTGATAATGACTTTTTTAACGGTTTCCGCTGTCAGCGGCTCAATGTAAACCTTGTCCGCAATCTGCTTGTCCGTCATAATCGTTGCCGGGTTGGAGTTAATAAGGATAACTTCAACTCCTTCTTCACGCAGAGCGCGGCAGGCCTGTGTGCCTGCATAGTCAAACTCCGCGGCCTGACCAATGATGATTGGGCCGGAACCAATAATAATAACTTTCTTAATTTCAGGACGCTTACTCACAGCCGCTCACCTCCAACAACTTTCAAAAACCGGTCAAACAGGAAGCCCGTATCGCGCGGACCACCGCATGCTTCCGGGTGGAACTGCACCGAGAAGCACTTTCCGTTTGCGTAGTTAATCCCCTCCACACTGCCGTCATTCATGCTGATAAAACTGACCTTGGCAGCAGCGGGGTCAATGGTTTTTTCGTCCACTACAAATCCGTGGTTCTGCGAAGAAATATATACACGATTGGTGGAAAGGTCTTTTACCGGGTGGTTGATGCCGCGGTGACCATACTTTAATTTGTAGGTATCAAATCCCTGCGCCAGAGCCATCAGCTGATGTCCCAAGCAGATAGCAAAGGTCGGCACACCGGCGGCGTAGACCTTTTTCAGCTCCGTAATTGCCTTGCCGCATTCTTTCGGGTCGCCGGGACCATTGCTCAGCATAATGCCGTCCGGCTTCCACTCCATTACTTCTTCAAAGGGAGCATCCCATTGGAAGCACTTCACCGTGCAGCCGCGCGCAACCAACGAGCGGATAATATTGCTTTTTACGCCATAGTCCATGAGTGCAATTTTCACAGCGCCGTCACCGTAAACATTGCCGCCGCGCACGCTGACTTCCGGCACGCAGGACTCCAGCTGATATGCTGCAATTTTCTGTTTCATAGCCTCTGTATCCACATTGTCGCCGTACGCAATCATGCCGCGCATGGTGCCGCTTTCACGAAGCAGGCGGGTCAGTGCACGTGTGTCAATTCCCTGCAGACCCGGCACATGGTGCGCTTTCAAATAGGAATTCAAATCAATATCACAGCGGAAATTGCTTGCCACATTAGAAACAGAACGTACAATGTAAGCACTCAACCAAGGTTTTCCGGACTCTGCATCCTCATAGCAAATGCCATAGTTGCCAATCATCGGGTACGTCATGACAACACCCTGTCCCGCATAAGAAGGATCAGTCAGCAGTTCCGGGTATCCGCACATGGCACTGTTGAATACAACCTCGCACAGGACATCGTGCTCATCGCCAAATCCGGTTCCAGCAAATGTCGCGCCATTTTCAAGCATCAGCAATGCTTTCATGAAATCACCAGCCATTTCTTTAGTATTCTGTCCTGCCGCATTTCTGTGCAGGTAAAATTTCTTTTTCCTCTATCCGCTTATCAACGTGTAATCCCACATCTGCGGACAGAATGATTCCCCCAGTCGCAGGACAAATTCATCTGGCGGTCTGAGGGAGTTATTCATTTATGCTTATGTGAACTGCTCAACGATACGCTGAACTGCTTTTTCTGTGTTCTCTTTTGTATTAAAGGAAGTAAGGCGGAAGAAGCCCTCTCCGTGGATACCGAATCCAGAGCCGGGTGTACCAACGACTGCGCACTTTGTCAACAGTTCGTCAAAGAACTGCCAGCTAGTCATACCGGCAGGCACCTTCATCCAAACATAGGGCGAGTCTACACCGCCGTAAACAGTGAATCCGGCTTTTTTCAAGCCCTCGAGGATAATACGGGCATTATTTTGGTAATATGCAATATTTTCGCGTACCAGCTTTTGCCCTTCTTCGGAATAGACTGCCTCTGCGGCACGCTGAACAGGATAGGAAACACCGTTCATTTTGGTAGACTGACGGCGCGCCCACAAACGGTTCAAGGATACATCCCCAACTTTCAATTCTTTAGGAATGACCGTAAAGCCGCAGCGGGTGCCAGTAAAGCCCGCGGTTTTGGAGAAGCTGCGGAATTCGATTGCACAGTTCTTAGCACCCTCACACTCAAAAATGCTGTGGGAAACGCCGGGGGTAACAATGAAGGCCTCATAGGCGGCATCGTACAGAATAACGGAGCCGTGCTCATTGGCATAATTGACCCACGCCTGCAGTTTGGTTTTCGGCATGCTGACACCGGAGGGGTTGTTCGGGAAACACAGGTAAATCAAGTCCGGCATTTCATCCGGGAAAGACGGCAGGAAACAGTTTTCCTCCAGACAGGGCATATAAACAATTTTGCTCCAGCCTTTTCCCTCAGTAAAGTCACCAGCACGGCCGGCCATAACATTGGTATCCACATAAACCGGATAAACCGGGTCGCAGACAGCAACAACATTATCCAGACCAAAGATATCGCCGATGGAGCCGGTGTCACTCTTTGCGCCGTCGCTTACAAAGACTTCGTCCGCAGCAATGTTCAAACCTTTATAATCATGATTGGCAATTGCTTCCCGCAGAAAAGCATAGCCATTTTCAGGGCCGTAGCCACGGAAAGTTTCCGCATTGCCCATTTCATCTGCAGCTTTTTTCATGGCATCCACCACAGGTTTTACCAGTGGACGGGTAACATCGCCTATTCCCAGACGCAAGATTTCCTTGCCTGGATTTTTCTTTTGAAAAGCATCCACTTTATTTGCAATGTCCACAAACAAATAACTCGCAGGCAGCTTTACAAAATTTTCGTTCACCTTTACCATCTGTTCAGTTCCCCCTTCAGCAAAATATCAAACTGCTTTATCACAAGAAACTACCGACAGACAAACCCATCCGCCGTAGTTTTTTATGCATCTACTGTACCGTCAAAAACGAATGCCGCCGGACCTTCCATAAAGACAGAGCCTGTCTGCTCATCCCACTGAACAGTCAGGTCGCCGCCGCGCAGATGCAGCCGCACCTGCCGCCCGGTTTTCCCATTCAGTGCACAGGCCACTGCCGATGCGCAGGCACCAGTGCCGCAGGCCCATGTTTCGCCGGAACCGCGCTCCCAAACGCGCATTTTTACCTCTTTTTCACTGATGATCTGAATGAATTCGGTATTGACACGCTGCGGGAAAATGGGTGCGTTTTCAAACGCAGGACCAATTTTCTCCAAGTCCAGCGCATCCACATCGTCCACAAAAAGTACGCAGTGCGGGTTGCCCATGGAAACGCAGGTGATGTGCTCCTCTTTCCCATTTACTGTATAAGGAACATTGACAACACATTCACCCGGCATCTGCACCGGAATTTCCACCGGTGTCAGAATTGGCGCACCCATATCCACGCGCACAGTCTGCACAGCATCGTTTTCCACATGCAGATAAAGTGTTTTAACACCGCTCTGCGTGTCCACACGCAGAGGATTTTTTTTGCAAATGCCGCGGTCATAAACGTACTTGCCCACACAGCGGATGCCGTTGCCGCACATCATGGCACGGGAGCCGTCCGCATTGTAAATATCCATTTCACAGTCGGCTTCCTCGCTCGGCTTAATCAAAATAATACCGTCGGAGCCGATTCCAAAGCGGCGGTCGCTCAAGCGCACACTTAGTGCGGCGGGATCCTCCACTTTTTCTTCGAAACAGTTGATGTAGATATAATCGTTGCCGATTCCCTGCATCTTTGTGAATTTCATTTTCCGCCCTCCACCTGCAAAAATAAAGAATGCGGCAAGGCTGCTGTTTAAAACTGCACCTCCTTGCCGCAAAATTTCAATATTGCTGTCTTTTTGACGCTTTTACTATTCTATTCTATTTTCGGTTTGCTGTCAATGAGTTTTTGCATGGAAAGTTCCTGCATTGCCCACGCAGCGGTGGTTGGTTTAGGCGCTGTTTTGGCCAATTTCCCGATTTTTCAAGACTTCTCCGGCAATATCACTGAATTCTCATGCAAAGGCAGCAGGGAATTCTGCAAGTTGAAGTGTATATAATTGTAATTTTAATTTTATTTGTCCGTACTTTTCACCAATCTGCGCAGCAATCTGCATTTTCAAATAACAAAATCAGCGAAAGCAAATAGAAATCTTGAAAGATTCGTCAAAAAAATATTCAAAAATTTATTGTAATCCTTGCTTTGCTATGCTAAACTAGACGGGTAAGAAAAGTGCATTGGCTATGCATAATCAAAATCAGGAGGCAAAACTTAATATGTCGTATGTAAGTGAAACACTGGAAACCGTACTGCAGAAAAACCCCGGTGAGCCGGAGTTCCATCAGGCTGTTACAGAAGTGCTCCAGTCGCTGGAGCCTGTACTGGCAAAACATCCGGAATACGAAAAAGCTGGCATTCTGGAGCGCCTCACAGAGCCTGACCGCGCGCTTCGCTTCCGCGTAACATGGGTTGATGATGCGGGCAAAGTACAGGTAAACCGTGGCTACCGCGTACAGTTCAACTCCGCCATCGGGCCTTACAAGGGCGGCTTGCGCTTCCACCCCAGCGTGAACTTTGGTATTCTGAAGTTCCTCGGCTTCGAGCAGATTTTCAAAAACAGCCTGACCGGCCTGCCCATCGGCGGCGGCAAGGGCGGCTCTGACTTTGACCCGAAGGGCAAGTCTGACCGCGAAGTCATGGCATTCTGCCAGTCCTTTATGACAGAACTGTACCGCCACATTGGCCCGGATACAGATGTTCCTGCCGGCGACATCGGTGTCGGCGGCCGTGAAATCGGCTATTTGTTCGGTCAGTACAAGCGTATCCGCAACGAGTTCTCCGGTGTACTTACCGGCAAGGGTCTGCCCTACGGCGGCAGCCTTGCCCGCACCCAGGCCACGGGCTACGGCCTCCTGTACTTCACAGATGCCATGCTGCGCGCCAATGGCAAGTCTATTGCCGGCAAGACCATTGTCATCTCCGGCGCAGGAAACGTTGCTATTTATGCCGCAGAAAAAGCCATTGCACTCGGCGGCAAGCCTGTTACCATGAGTGACTCCACCGGCTGGGTCTATGACGCAGAGGGCATTGACCTGGATGCGATTAAAGAAATCAAGGAAGTCAAGCGTGCACGCCTGACCGAGTACAAAAAGTACCGTCCCAACTCCGAATATCATGAGGGCCGCGGCGTATGGACAATTCCCTGCGACATTGCCCTGCCCTGCGCAACTCAGAATGAGCTGAACCTTGACGACGCAAAAGCGTTGGTCAAAAACGGCTGCTTCGCAGTTGCCGAGGGTGCGAACATGCCCAGCACACTGGACGCGACCAAGTATTTGCAGCAGAACGGCATCCTCTTTGGGCCTGCAAAGGCTGCAAACGCAGGCGGCGTAGCTACCAGTGCACTGGAAATGAGCCAGAACAGCATGCGCTACAGCTGGACATTTGAAGAAGTGGACAGCAAGCTGAAAAACATCATGGAAAGCATCTTTGCTAATGCTGCTGCAGCAGCCAAAGAGTACAGCCAGCCGACCGATTATGTAAGCGGTGCAAACATTGCAGGCTTCGTAAAGGTTGCAGAAGCTATGCTCGCACAGGGTGCGGTCTGACACTGACATACACTTTTCCACTGCATTGTCTTTTGGGAATGTAAAATAAAAAAGAGTTGCATTGAAAGTGAAAAAGACGCCTTCGGGTTTTTGCCGAGGGCGTCTTTTTCTGTGTAAAAAATGAATTTACGGTTTTCTCATGCCGTTGCAAAGCACAAGAACCCCATTGGCTTTATAAAAGGCATCGTTGTCACTGAGCACATCAATCGAACACGCCGGCCACTGTTCCTGCACAATTCGCAAAAGCCCCGTTCCAATCCCCCGCCCGCGGAATTCGCTGTCCACAATAATTTCGCAGCAGTAGATAGTAAAGCTGCCGTCCGTAATACAGCGGACAAATCCGCAGTACACATCCTCATTTATGATATTTTCCGTGGTTCAAAATCTGAAACGCCCGGTAAATTTGTTCGCAGAGCATCACCCGCGCAAGCTGATGCGGAAAGGTCATCGGTGACATGGAAAGACACAGACGCCCAGCATTTTTTACAATCGGCGCTAACCCGAAGCTACTGCCGATCACAAACGAAACTCTGCCGGCACTTTCCACTGCCGCCTGCTGCAGATGCTTTGCCAGTGCAGGTGAATCCAGTTCCTTTCCCTCTATGCACAGCGGGATGACCTCGCCTCCCTTGCAGGCAGCCAAAATGTGTGCCGCTTCTTCTTCCAAAGCCGCATCAATCTGCGCCTGTGACGGCGACTCCGGTAGTCTGCTTTCCACCAATTCTGTAATCTGAAAGTCCGCAAAAGGACGCAGGCGTTTTTCATACTCCGCACATGCCTGCCGCCAATAAGCTTCCTTTAGTTTTCCCACACACACGATCTGCACTTTCTGCATTAAAACACCGTGACCTTTCCCGGATTTTCACGCGGCGCCACTTCCAGCAGAAAGTCCCGCCCCTGCTCAGCGCCCATCTGCGTAAGTGCACAGATGCTGGTTGCACGCGCCAAGTCCGGCGTGTTGTTTTCCTTGCTCAGGTGTGCAAGAAAAATGCGTGCCGTGCCGCTGCTCACCAAGCCTGTTACAGCCTCGGAACAAGCCGCATTGGAAAGGTGGCCCCGGTCAGACAGAATCCGACGCTTCAGCGGATAGGGATACGGGCCGTTCTGAAGCATGCCAATATCATGATTGGATTCCAGCACAATCAGCTCCGAACCGGTAATGTTTTGCCGCACTTCATCAGAAAAATAACCCAAGTCCGTTGCAAACGCGACCTTGTGGTCATCCGCCGTTTCCACACAGTAGCCGTACCCCTCGGCGCAGTCGTGGGAAGTATGAAACGGATGAATCCGCATACCGGCGCACTCCGTTCCCTCCATACCCAACACTTCTGTAGGAAATTTCCCATTCAATATTTTCATCTGCTCCAGTGCCTGCATGGTTCCGGCAGAAGCATACACAGGGACACCGAGGCGGCCTGCCAACACGCGAAGCCCCTGCACATGGTCTGTGTGTTCATGTGTCACAAAAATGCCGCGTACAGCTTCCCTGGAAATTCCACAGGCATCCAGCTTTTCTGTAATCTGTTTTGCACTGCGCCCTGCATCCACAAGGATCCCCTCTTGTGCAGAACCTATGTAATAACTGTTCCCGCTGCTGCTGCTGAACAGTGGACAAAACCTTGCCATTCTTTCTTATCCTCCGCTGTTAAGTTAAAAAGAACGGGACAGAACGATAAAACTCGCCCGCCCCGTAATTCTGTAGTTCACTTTATACTGCTTGTGCTTCTTCATCGTCCCGCACAGTTATACGGCGTATATCCGCACCGATGCCCTGCAGCTTTTCCACGATATGCTCATATCCGCGCTCAATATTGCGTATCTGTTCAATTTCAGAAGTACCGTGAGCTGACAAGGCTGCAATTACCATGGCTGCGCCGGCACGCAAGTCCGTTGCCTTTACAGGTGCTGCATTCAAATGGTCAATGCCTTCCACCACAGCAAGCTTGCCATCTACAGAAACCTGTGCGCCCATCCGCTTGAGTTCATCAATGTAACGGAAGCGGTTGTCCCACACACTTTCGTTTACAATGCTGGTGCCCTTTGCGATAGAGAGCAAAGCCGTAATCTGCGGCTGCATATCCGTTGGAAAGCCAGGATGCGGCATTGTCTTAACATTGCACTTATTAAGCTTGCCAACGTAGCGCACACGCACCGCTTCATCATATTCAGTAACTTCCAATCCCATTTCTTCCAGTTTTGCGGTAATGGATTCTAAATGTTTAGGAATTACATTGGTAACAGTAACGTCGCCATACGTGGCAGCTCCGGCCACCATATACGTTCCCGCTTCAATCTGGTCGGGAATAATGGAATAGGTAACACCATGCAGATGCTCCACACCATAAATTTTAATAACATCTGTGCCAGCGCCGCGAATATCCGCACCCATTGTATTCAGAAAATTGGCAAGGTCAACAATGTGCGGTTCCTTTGCAGCGTTCTCAATCACTGTCATGCCCGAAGCCTTTACAGCAGCCAGCATAATATTAATGGTGGCACCTACAGAAACAACGTCCAAGTAAATGCTGCTGCCTTTCAGACTTGATGCAGAAACATTTACCATACCGCCTTCCAGCGTATATTCTGCGCCCAGCGCAGCAAAACCTTTCAAATGCTGGTCAATCGGTCGTACACCAAAGTCACAGCCACCCGGCATGGAAACAATCGCGTGGTTGCAACGCCCTAAAAGTGCGCCGAGAAGGTAATAAGAACCGCGCATCTGCCTTGCAAGTTCATACGAAGCAACATAAGTGCCGATTGGCCGCGGATCAATCAGCAGTGTGGAACGGTTCACCCAGTGAATATCTGCACCCATATCATGCAGAATACGAACCATTGCGTTTACATCTTTAATATTCGGTACATTTTCAATTCTGCAAGCTTCATCAGAAAGAATTGCTGCGGGGATAATTGCGATTGCCGCATTTTTTGCACCGCTGATAACAACTTCCCCTTTTAGTTGTTTTCCACCATTAATCAAGAACTTATCCAAGTTCTGCCAACTCCATTCCTTGATAGTCTTTCTGCAAGAAACGTCCGACAAAAGTAGTATGGCTCAAATATGTAAAATATTGAGCAGCACTTTGTACCACTTTTTTCCATTCAGCTTCCGTTTATGTTTCTGTACCGCCAGCACACACTTGCGGCACTTCAAATTCATAGATTATGTAAATACATCTTTATGATAATACAGCAAGTAAGCACAAATGTCAACCAAAAAGCATCCGCAATCTTTTACATCAGCGCACTTGCACAGACAGCTGTAGCTTTGTTTTTTGTTGAAACTGCCGTAAACGCCTATTATTTTTCAGTTGCTCCGCACCGCAAAAGTTCCCATATAACTATAATAATATCGGATTCTTTTCTTATAACTGGAACACAACCTATACATTTCAACAATTCTTAGTTATACAAAATTGCGGCGGTCAGTCTGTAAAGCAGACTGGCTGCCGCAAAAACTGTTTACTTTTAAATTGACAAGCAATTTGCTTTACTGCTTGACTGTAGTACTTTTCTGATAGGCAGTCAAGCTTTGCTGGCTGCTGAGCCTTGCAGCTTTTACCATGTTCTGCGCTTTAGCGGTATCTACCTTCTGTCCCAGGTAGGAAACCACTTTGGCAGTATCTGCAGAAATTAGATTCGTCGGATTGATTTTTTCACCGTTTTTGTGCACTTCAAAGTGGCAGTGCGGTCCGGTCGAATGGCCGGTGCTGCCTACCAGAGCAATTAACTGCCCCTGTGCAACCTTCGCGCCCTGTGAAATGAGCAGCTTGCTGGCATGCCCATAAATACTTTCAAAACCATTACCATGGTCAATGACAACATAATTGCCGTAACCACTATCGTCATATCCAGCAAAGACAACCGTGCCGCCGTCAGCTGCATAAATAGGCTGCCCCATAGCATTTGCGCCGGAAAGGTCAAGCCCGTAATGGAAAGTTCCCCACCTTGCCCCGTAGCCGGAAGTAATATCCGTTAGTGTTGGGGTTGGCCACATGAAGCACCCGGTAGCTTCACCTGCTGTACTTGCACGTGTTTTGGTACCTTTTACCGTTACTTCTGTTACCGGCGCCTTGTCACGGCTGACATGCAGCGTCTGGCGTGAAATTTCACGACCATTGACACAGGTCACTTCATAGGTAGTTGTCTGCTGGCCGGCAACACCTTTTGCTTTCACTGCAGTCTGATCTTCATACATAGAGTTTGAAGTGACAGTCTGTTTTTCGTAGGCAATGCCGGAAGTGACGGCCTCGGTACGCTTAGTCTGCACTGTCAGCAGCTTCTGCTGCGGTTCCAACTGAATGACATCACCTGCGTGCAGGCTTTGTAAATTCAAATCCGGATTTGCCTCCTTCAGTTTGGCTGAGGTAAGCCCATTTTTCTTAGCAATCATTTCGGCGGTATCGCCGCGCTCCACCGCATAGGTCTCGGTCTGCCGGCGGTTGCCGCAAATCAGCACCAACATGGCATCATTCGTTACAATGGAAGTATCCTCATATTCGCCCGGAACGATTTCAATTTTATTCATGAATGCAGCATCCGTGCAGCCGGAACTTGCCTTTGCGTTATTCAGCACTGCAACAAGCATGTCCTGCAGCTTGTCGCTGTCATAAATTGCACCAATAAAGCTGCCATCAACATAAAGGCCGGTTGCCGGCTGCTTTACGACCGGCGTATTGGCCGCAAGCAAAAGCGCAGTTGCATCTGTTCTGGCAGAAATCGGGCCATCAGACAGAGCAAATCGAAGCGCCGGCTGCTGCTCTGCCTTCATAGCTGCGGTTGTTTGAAAAAAACTTGCCTGCCGCAGTTCCACCTGTGCCTGATGAACCTCATCCGTCCATGCGTGCGCAGCATATGCAGAACCCGCCACCAACAGCACAGCCAGTGCCGGAAGTGCAATGCGTGCTGTATTTTTCAGCATGGAAACCGACTTTTTTTCTTTGCCGGGCTGCAGCCGCGGCTCAGCAACGTTCAAATTTTTTGGCTCCATATAAGATGTCCCTTCTGACATATTTTCAAATAGAATTTTGAGTACGGATATCATTATAAGCCAAAAGTTACAGAAATGCAACTATTTTTCATCGACAAAAAGCCTAATAATCCTTATGGTAGGAATTCATTTGATGGCAGTTTATATTGATTCGGTTAGATTCACTGGTTACAAATCCGATTTTTTGGATTTTGCGCTTGAAAAAATTACGATTTATAAACAAGGTCGGTTTCTTTCCAGCCGGAAATGACCGGCAGGAAGTTCTTTGCTTCCTTTACAGCACCGCCCAGATCGTGTTCCTTATAATTTCCGCACTCCTCCGGTTTTGTTCCGGGGATTTCGCCTTTCCAGTCCGCAATCTGTTGAAATGTCTCAATAATCAGTGTGATGGAATCCGCAGGGGACAAATCCCGCACCAAAAGGTAAAAACCAGTACGGCAGCCCATGGGACCAAAATAAATCACTTTGTCAGCAAAACGGCTGTTGCGTGCGGCGGTTGCAAACAGATGCTCGATTGTATGCAGCGCATCCTGCGCAAGAAAAGGCGGCTTGTTCGGTGTACGCATCCGAATATCATAGGTTGTAATGTCGCCGTCTATTCGGGAAGTGTAAATCCCGGGGGTAAGTTTATTATGGTCTACACAGAAACTTGCAATTCTTTTCATACTGCTTTCTCTCCTGTTTTGTTCAATGTTTTTTGAATCTGCGCCGCGTTCCAGCGGTTGATCTCTTCTGCGGCCAGCGGAATGGTTTCATCATAAAGCTGTAAAAATGTGCGGCTGTCCTGCTTTTCTCCGGTTTGCCACACTGCCTGTGCCACATTTGCATAGTCAAAGCTGCCATCTTCCGTGAAACTGCGCAGGCGGCTGGACATTTCGTGCAGTCTGCCGTTTTCCCGCCGCAGGTAAAACACGCGTTTCAGCCCGGTACGGTCTGTCATTCGGCGATACAAGCGCCTGCATTCATCCGCTGCCCTGCTGCACAATATCTCGGTATTCGGCAATTCCGCTTTTTCCAGCAAGCCGGCATACATTTTTGCAAATGCAGCCTGCGCGGTTCCCGACTTGGGCAAGGCCTGTAAAAGTGAAAATTCTGTTGGCAGCACGCCGCATTCGTACCGCAGCAGAATAGAGTCCAATGCGGATTCCTCTTCATTTTTCCAGATATACTTCGGCTGGGAACTATCCCGCCTGTACATCTGTTCCGCGCACCAGGCCACAAAGGGTGCAGCCGCACGCTCCAGCTGTTCGCTGCAAAGAAATCCCATCGCACAGGAGCGCAACGCATCGCTTTCCACCCCACTGCAGCAGTCATGAAGCTGTACAGAAAGGTCCGCCAACGACTGTTTGGCAAGCTGCCCCGCCGCAACTGTCAGCCTGCTGTCCTGTAAAGCGTCAAGCACTACCGTACCCTGCGCACCCCAAAGGAACGCGTCTTGATTTGGTATCTGCTGCCCTGCTTTGTACAAAGCTTCCTGCACCCGTTTAGCAAACAAATAATGAACGATTGCTGCAGGCATACTGCCGCCTCCCTTTTCTAAGATTAGTCGTATTGTAGCACATTTCCTGAAAAATAGCTACCGAACTCTGATGTGCTGGAAATGCAGCTTTTGCAGCATTTCGCAAAAATCTTTTGGAAACGGTGCTGTTACACACTGTTCCCCACCGGTCGGTGAAGTAAACTGTGCGCTGCCGCAGTGCAGTGCCTGTCGGCCAATCCACTGACGCCCACCGCCGTAAAAATCATCTCCCGCAAGTGGATGCCCGATAGACGCCATGTGTACCCGTATTTGATGAGTTCTGCCGGTTTCCAGTACGCATTTCACAAGTGTATGTCCGCCAGCACTTTCAACCGCCTGCCAGTGTGTTACCGCCGGGCGGCCGTTTTCACATACGCACTGCCGCACTTTGCTGCCCGCCTGCGGACCAATCGGTTTTGCAACCGTTCCGCTGCCGTCAAATTCACCCTCGCAGACAGCCCAATAAATTTTCTGTACAGTCGGCGGCACTGCAGATGCCGAGTAGCGGTCCTTTGCCAGCAAAACAATGCCGGTGGTGTCACGGTCAAGGCGGTAAAGCGGGTGAAATACCGGTGTTTCCCCACGGCCTTCCAAGTACGTCAGTGCAACATCCCGCAGTGTACCGGTTAATTGACCAGCACGCGCGTAAATAATCATTGCCGCAGGTTTATCGGCTGCCAGTACTGAAGCATCCTCGTACAGTACCGCAAGCGGCGGCGCCCCGTTGGGATGCACCGGCAAACGTTCCTGCTCCTGCGGAAGCCGCAGGGTAATGACTTCACCGGCGTGCAGCTTATCCGTTGCAATTCTCTGCTCACCCGCCACTGTAATTCCATGTTCCACCCGTTTGCACTGCGCCAGCAGACGTGTAGAAACACCACACGGGCCGCGCAGAAAACCGCGCACGCGCACGCCTTCATAGCGTTCCGGTACTGTAAATGAAAACTCCCGCATACTTCCTCCGTAAAAAATGCCACTCCGCACCGCAGAGTGGCATTTCATTTTCTGTTAAGTAATGATTTAGCAGACCTTTGTTGTCCAGCCCATGTCATCAGGCAGTTTGCCCCACTGGATACCGGTCAGGGTATCGTACAGCTTCTGGGTCAGCTTGCCGGTTTTACCGTTATTGATCTTTGCAACCTCGCCCTCATAGCGAAGCTCACCGACCGGAGAAATAACCGCAGCTGTGCCGGTACCAAAAACTTCTTCCAGTTTGCCTTCTTTGCCCGCCTTCATAACGTCGGCAATCGGCAAACGATCAACAGACACTTTGTAGCCCCACTTCTTCAACAGTTCAATGCAGGACATACGAGTAATGCCCGGCAGAACCGTACCAACAGTCGGTGCCGTGTAAACAGTACCGTCAATCTTGAAGAAGCAGTTCATAGAACCGACTTCTTCCACGTACTTGCGCTCTACACCATCCAGCCAAAGAGTCTGGCTGTAACCAAGTGCTTCTGCGGTTTCCTGAGAAATCAAGGAAGCCGCATAGTTACCGCCGCACTTAATGTAGCCGGTGCCGCCGGGAGTTGCGCGAACGTACTTGTCCTCAACATAAATCTTAACCGGATTCAGGCCGGTTTTGTAGTAAGCGGCAACCGGGCAGCAGATGATGATAAATTGATAAGTTTCAGCCGGCTTGACACCCAGATGTGCTTCTGTAGCAATACAGAATGGACGAATGTACAGGGACTCGCCTGCCTGTGTCGGCACCCAATCTTTTTCTACCTTGACCAGTGCTTTAATGGCAGCAACAAAATCTTCCTCCGGCACGACTGGCATACACATACGCTCATGGGTAGATTTAAAACGAGCGGCATTCTTTTCGGGGCGGAACAGTTGAATGGAACCGTCCGGTGTACGATAAGCTTTCATGCCCTCAAAAGACTCCTGTGCATAATGCAGGACCATAGCGGCAGGGTCAAGCTGCAGCGGCGCATACGGTACAATGCGTGGATCATGCCAACCGGTACCCTCTGTATAATCCATTACAAACATGTGGTCTGTAAAAATGGAACCAAATGGCAGCGGATCACCCGGCGCTGGTTTGGTTTTTGGCGTTTTTGTCAGTTCGTAACGAATCTCCTGCATTGAAAATGCCCTCTTTCTCTTGATTGCTTTCTATTTTAGCACTTAAACAATAATCTGACAAGTCACTTGCCTTGTTCTCATTATTGCACAGGCCAAAACAAAAGAATGTAAAGTCTGTTACAATTTCTTTGCATTTTGTTTGGTCATTTTCCAAGGATTCGCAAGCCTTTTGGATAGTGGTTCTTTAGGTTCCCGCTGCTGCACTTGCCAAAACCAGTGGTAATGCCCTCCACTGCAACGCCGCAGTAGCCTTTCAGCGTCGGCGGAGCCTCAATCTCTTCCCCGTGTAGGAATGCAGCTGTACGAGGATCATCATGTGCTAAAGACAGGCATTGATTCAGTTCCTCTGGTTTTGCCGCCATAAAGGCCGCATGGGCAGGCTCCAGCCGCGGTGAAGCACCTTTTCGGTGTACTGGTTTTTCTTCGCCGAGCAGAATGCCCGCACGCAGAACACCCAGTCCCTGCAGCCGCGGTAACCCAAGCGGCAGTAAATAAAGTTTTTCCCCAAATTGTGCTGGTATTCCAGGCAATATTCCACGGAAGATTTCTTTTTGCAACTGTGCCGCTGCTGTCGAACTTTTTATTGTATTGGCAGCCGGCAGGACTACTGAATCTCCTGTATGCTGCAGAACGGCCACAAAGTGTCCCTCTCCGCCGTCCATTGGATAAATCCTGCGTGCCTTTTCAAGTGCAGGTCTGCCGCTTGTTAATCCCGTATCTTTCAGTTCGAATTCCGGATGGCGTTTTAAAAATTCTGTGATAACGCCCTCATTCTCTTCCGGTGAAAACGTACAGGTGGAATAGGTCAGCACACCACCCGGTCGTACAGCCTGTACAGCACTCTCCAAAATTGCCTGCTGCCGTATGGCGCAGGATGTGGCGTGCTCCGGCGTCCATTCTTCCACAGCACCCTCGTCACGGCGGAACATACCTTCACCGGAGCAGGGAGCGTCCACCAGCACTCGGTCAAAAAAACCTGCAAGTGCCGAGCAAAGCACTTCCGGCTGGCAGGAACTTACAACTGCATTGCGTATGCCCAGCCGTTCAATATTGGAAAGCAAAATATTTGCACGGCCTCGTACAATTTCATTGCTCCAAAGCATTCCCTGCCCATTCAGCAGGCTGGCAATCTGCGTGCTTTTTCCGCCAGGTGCAGCACAAAGGTCAAGCACTCGCTCACCGGGCTGTGGATTCAAAGCGGTAACCGCCGCGGAAGCACTCGGTTCCTGCATATAAAATGCACCCGCGTGATGCAGTGGCTCCTGTCCCGCTTTAAAATTTTCCGGCGCATAATAGGACAGCGGCGAAAATGGTACCTGTTCCAACTCGAAAGGCAGTAGCCCAGCTAGCTTTTCCGCAGTACATTTCAGCGGATTCAACCGAATCCCGCGCTGCACCGGCTGTGTGTAGCAGGCAAAAAAAGCTTCCGCTTCACTGCCGAGCTGCTGTTTCATTCTTTTACAAAAGGAAGGCGGCAAAAGCAAACTAATCACTCTTTTCGTATATTTTTTTTAGAATGTGTCATACTAGCCCGTGTAAGGAGGTGAGCATTTTGGAAAATCAGAACTATTCTTCTAACAAATACGAGAGCTCCACTCAGAACTGCAACGACTCTGTAAACAGCCAGAGCCAGAACAAAAAGTCTCAGGACGCACAGAGTAAAAAAACTCAGAACGCACAGAACAAGAAGACTCAGAATGCACAGAATCGCACTTCTTCTAATTACGAAAACTAATCTGCTTGTTCCAGCATGAAAAGGAGCCGGGCGACACTGCAGTTTCCTGCGGGGTGGCCCGGCTCCTGCTTTTTGTCATTTTTTGTGTTCCGCAATAATTTCCTTTAAAGTTTTGTCCGTTGGTGTGGAACTGCGAAAACCTTCACCACGAATTTCACCGGCATCGCCGACCACAGTGAAAGCATTGCCGTCCTCTGACTTTACCAAGTCCATCACTTGATAAACCTCGGAACGGCTCACCGCACACATCAGCACTTCACCCTCGCGGCCGCTGTACATACCTTTAGAATGCATCGCGGTGACGCCGCGGTCCACTTCGCTTAAAATACGCTGTGAAACTTCATTCGGCTTTTGCGTTACAATCCACAGCACTTTTCCTGTGCCGGAATCCGCACCGTAAAGAATCGCATCAATCACCCGCGTAGAAACGAACAGGTAAATAACTGCATAAAGTGCACTTTCCACACGCCGGTAAACAATCGCCGAAATCAGTACAACCACAACATCAACGGACATCATAAGCCTGCCGGTACTTAAATGGCGGAAATGACGCTTCAGCACACGCGCCACCATATCTGTACCGCCTGTAGTAGAGCCACGCATGAAAACAAGTGCCAAGCTGACGCCCTCCAACAAGCCGCCAAAAATTGCCGCAAGCATCGGGTCACCTTTGTAAGCGGGTAAAATTTTGCTGAGCCAGTCAATCGCAACTGAAGTAACCAATGCCGCTACAATAGTTTTCGTAACCAGCTTATAACCAATCTCAAAAAATGCCCAGATAAAAATAGGAATATTGATAACAAAAGAAACCGCACCGATAGGCAGACCGGTAACATAGTTGATTACCGTAGAAAGGCCGGTCACACCGCCCGGAGCAATTTTATTTGGAGCAGTGAATACATTGATAGCTACTGCAAAAATACAGCCGCTTGCAATGTAAATCAGTAAATCCAAGAACAATGTCTTTGCAGTATCCTTCTGTTTTCCTGACAAATTTGCCACCTCTTATGCTTTTTCACGTGCCTGCAGCAAAACCTGAAACAAAGTCCGCAGCCGCTGTACATTTCCCTGCAGATACAGATATCCAAACAGGCATTCCAAACCTGTTGCCGCATGATAATCCGCAACTGATGCATTTTTTGGAACGTGGTTTGTGTGTGCATTGCGGCCGCGGTGCAGCATCGTTGTTTCCTCCTCAGTCAGTAACGGTGCCAATATAGCACAGTCCGCGGCCTGAGCGGTACAGCAAACCTGCTGCACCGACTGCCGATGCAGGGTATTGACCGGACAGTTTGCATCACATACCAGTTTTTCACGAACAAACAGTTCAAAGACGCAGTCACCGACAAATGCAAGTGTCAGCGGGCTGAGGGTTTTCGGGTCACATGGGTTCTCTAAAAAACGTTCCATTGCTACCTCGTATGTCAAAAAATTACTTACTCAATAAAATCAAACTGCACATCATAGATAGAAACCGTGTTTCCCTCCTGCACACCTGCTTCCCGCAGGTGGTCGATTACGCCGGTTTCAATCAGCACACGCTGGAAATACTGCAGGGATTCGTAGTCGTCAAAATTGACGGACTGCATAACCTGCAAAAGCCAAGGTGCTTCCACCATAAAGATGTCGCCTTCCTGCGTAATTTTGACCTCACCGCGCGGAATCTCCTCCGGCTTGGCAAGCGGTGCAGGTTCCGGCTCGTAGCTGCGAATCGGCGGCAGTTTGCTGAGTTCCTCTGTGATTTTATTGAGCAGCGGGTCAACACCCTCCCGAATCGGCGCCATGATAGGGAAGAATGAATAACCCTGTTCCTCTACAAATTTTTGAAAATCCGCAACGTGCTCTTCATCAGTCAGGTCACACTTGTTGCCAGCTACCAGCATGGGCCGCTCGGCAAGCTCCGGATTAAACTTCCGCAGTTCCTCATTAATAATGCGGAAATCCTCCTTCGGGTCGCGGCCCTCGCTGCCGGAAACATCCACAATGTGCAGCAGCAAACGGCAGCGTTCCACGTGCCGCAGGAACTGGTGGCCCAATCCAACACCCTGCCACGCGCCTTCCACCAAACCTGGAATATCCGCCATTACAAAGGAGCGTCCTTCTGACATATGAACAACGCCCAGCACTGGTGTCAGCGTTGTAAAATGATAGTTAGCAATGTTCGGCTTTGCTTCGCTCACCACGCTGATAAACGTGCTTTTCCCTACATTGGGGAAACCAACAAGTCCGACATCTGCCAAAAGTTTTAGTTCCAACTGAACATCAAGCTCCATGCCGGGTGTACCGGGCTTGGCAAAACGCGGCACCTGCCGTGTTGGGGTAGCAAAGTGCACATTTCCCCAGCCGCCGCGCCCGCCCTGCAGCACTACCTGCGGCTCATCACCGGAAACATCTGCTAAAAGCCGGCCGGTTTCCGCGTCTTTCACCAGCGTACCGCGCGGCACACGCAAAATAAGGTCATCACCTTTTCTGCCAAAGCACTTTTTGCCGCGGCCAGCTTCGCCGTTCTGCGCTGCAAACTTGCGCCGATAGCGGTAATCGCTCAGCGTAGAGATATTGTCATCCGCCTGAAACACCACATTGCCGCCGCGGCCGCCGTCGCCGCCGTCCGGCCCGCCAGCCGCCACGTACTTTTCCCGCCGGAAAGACACGGCGCCGGCACCGCCGCTGCCTGCTTTAACATGAATTTTTGCACTGTCTATAAACATAATCTACTCCTGTTGGTTTGTTTTTCCGGCTTTAAATCGTTATTCTTCCCCAAAAACAGCAAAAATCCCAGGCTGCATTGCCTGGGATTGCTGCTTTGCTGATTTACTGTTCTACTGCGTAAACGCTGACCTTCTTACGGTCTGCGCCCAGGCGCTCAAATTTCACTTTGCCGCTAACCTTTGCATACAGTGTGTCATCGGAACCGATGCCCACGTTCTCACCAGGATGAATATGAGTACCGCGCTGCTTTACCAGAATGTTGCCGGCCAGAACGAACTGACCGTCTGCACGCTTCACACCAAGACGCTTAGACTCGGAGTCACGGCCGTTCTTAGTGGAACCCATACCTTTCTTATGAGCAAATAACTGAATATTAACTTTCAGCATTTTTTACACCTCTTTATTACTCATGTTGATTGACTTCGGATACTCTTCCCGCAAGTTCTGAATATGCACCTCAAGCGCCCTAAAAAACGGCCGGCATTTCGGCTCGTCCGCCACAGGAATTTGCAGGCGCAGATAACCATCCTCTGCTGTAATGTCCGCTTTTACAAACAAAACATCCGTAACCGCATTTGCAGTTAGGTAAACAGCTGAAGAAACAGCGGCACAAACTATGTCTGTGCCTTTTTCGCCGCCTGCATGACCGGAAAATTCAATTCCCACACAGCAGGCGTTTTCAGAATCTACAAGAAATCTGCATTGAATCATTAGGCGTTAATAGCCTCAATCTGTACCTTTGTATAAGGCTGACGGTGACCCATCTTTCGGGATTCGCCCTTCTTTGCCTTGTAAGTCCAGATGTTAATCTTCTTTGCCTTGCCGTTTTTCAGGACTTTGCCCTGAACAGAAGCGCCCTCAACATAAGGAGCGCCAACCTTCAGGCCGTTGTCACCGCTAACAGCGACGACCTTGAAGTCAACAGAGCTGTTTTCATCAACTGCAAGCTTTTCGACAAAGATGACATCATCTTTCTCTACTTTGTACTGCTTGCCGCCGGTCTCAATGATTGCATACATAAAAGAAAACCTGCTTTCCATAGACTCGCTACCGTAGGCGGAGCCAAATCGGCCCACTTTTACCCAAGATAAGCGGCTTAATTATTTTATCATTTCAAAACAAGTTTGTCAACAATTTTGGTGCGGCTTTTTATTTTTGGCGGAAAGCCATGCTGTCCGCCAGCATGCACAGAAATCCTGCCTTTTCTCCGAATGGCGCAAGTGCCTGTTTTGCCTGCTGTGTCAGACTGCGGACAGTTTCTTTTGACTGAGCAAGCCCCAACAGTGTTACATAGGTTGCTTTGTCATTCTGCACATCGCTGCCGATTGGTTTTCCGAGCGTTTCGGCGTCCCCCTCAACATCCAGAATATCATCCTGAATCTGGAACGCAAGGCCCAGTGCTTTTGCATAGCAGTCCGCCGCCTGCTCCTGTTCTGCCGATGCACCGGCAAGTGCACAGCCTATACCTGCCGCCGCACAAATCATGGCACCTGTTTTCTTGGCATCAATATTCATCAGTTCTTCTGCGGTCATGCTGCGGTTTTCATTCAGCAAATCCAGTACCTGACCGGCTACCATACCGTGGTCACCCGCTGCCCGCGCCAGAATTGCGGCCGCTTTCAGCACACGGTGCGCATCCGCACCTGCTTCCTGACAGGCAGGGATGATTTCAAACGCCTTTGTCAGCAGTGCATCCCCCGCCAGCAGGGCGTTGGCCTCGCCAAACTGCTTATGACTGGAGGGTCTGCCGCGGCGAAAATCATCATTGTCCATACACGGCAGGTCATCATGTATGAGTGAATAGGTGTGTACCATTTCAATCGCACAGGCTGCCGGCAGAACTGTTTTCACATCTCCGCCGCAGAGGGAGCAGAACGCAAGCACCAGCACCGGGCGCAGCCGCTTTCCGCCCGCAAGCAGACTGTACTGCATTGCTTCATACAAAATGTGCTCCGGCAAGTCCTGCTCCTGCGGTACAAAGCGCCGCAGCGCTTCTTCCGCCATCTGTGCATACTGCTTCATCTGTGCTTCAAACTGCAATTTTTCCATGTTCCGCTCCTCTGCTGTAAAACCCAATTTCATTTTTGAATCTGTACGTCAAGCGCTTCATAAAAATCCGCAATCTGCCTGCCGTCCACCAGTGCATGGTGTACCAAAACAGTGACCGGCATCAGCAGGCGCGCTCCCTGCCAAAAATATTTGCCCCAAACAATGCGCGGATTGGAATCCGGCGGGTTGGAAACCGGCTGTGTTACATCTGTGTAGCTGATCCACGGTACACAAGATATAAAATAATATGCCAGCGGGTCCTCCGCCTCATCCAGTCCGCCATTTTCACGCACTGCTGTCTGACGCGTGGCGGTTTCACGAAGGAACTGCGGAAATGGCAGCACCGGGTCAGCCTGACAGTAAGCGTAAGTATCATCCGGCTTTAAGACAGTATGGGACGTTTTACAGGCATCGTATTCCCATATTTCATTTTCTACAATTCTTTGGCGAAACGATTGAACTTGATTGGCCGCGTTTCCCGCTGCATACAGCATGTGCAGAAAAAATGACTCCTTTGCGGCTTTGGCTCTTTCTGCCAGCTTCGTAACATCCACATTTACTGTCATACCCGCATATGGATAAGCCATTGAACAAAAATACTGAAAATGTGCTTTTCGCGGGTAGCAGCTCATATCCAGTTTTCTGCACTGCAATTTTCTTTCCATGTGCTTCTCCATTTATTCGCTGTCCGCTGCCTTTTCTGTATCCCCGGCAGAGATGGTTTTGACTTTCAATTCCGCTTCCTGCAATTTTTGATAGCAGAAAGCTGTCAACTGGGTGCCCTCCTGATACAGCTTCATGGTTTCATCCAGCGGGGCACTGCCGGTTTCCAGCTTTTGAACCGTTTGCGCCAGCTTATCCATTGCCTGTTCGAAGGTCATTTTTTTATTCATGCAGGTCCTCCTTTTCGTCGACAGTGCAGAAAAGCGTTCCTTTATCCATACGTACCTGCACCTGTTCCCCGATGCTGACACTGTGCGGGTCGGTAAGCACACCGCCCCCCGCACTGGTCACCATAGAATAGCCGCGGTGCAGGACTTTCAGCGGACTTAGATCCTCAAGCCGTCCGGCAAGCGTGGAAAGTTCCTGCCGGCAAAGCTGTGTTGGTTTTTGAAGCCCTTCCTGCAAAGACTGTGCAAGCAGATCCAGCTGCATACGCTCATCATTCAGCCGCTGTTCCAGTCCCATGTGCATGCTGACCGCTGTCTGCATCAAGGTATCCATCAGTTCCGCGCGGTTCGGTGCGGCAAGCTCCGCAGCGGCACTGGGAGTTGGTGCGCGCAAATCTGCTGCAAAATCCGTTAAGGTCACATCCGTTTCATGCCCAACTGCTGAAATAATTGGAATTTTAGAAGCAGCCACCGCACGCACGACCGGTTCCTCATTAAAGGCCCACAAATCCTCAGCGCTGCCGCCGCCGCGCCCGATAATCAGCACATCCGCACACATACACCGGTTGAAGGTCTGCAGTGCCTGCACAAGCTGCGGCACCGCTTCCTCCCCCTGTACCGCCACTGGAAACAGCACGATTTCCGCCAGCGGCCAGCGGCGCGAAAGCACATTTTGTATATCATGAATCACCGCACCAGTTGCCGAGGTAATCACCCCCACGTGCTTCGGATAACGCGGCAGTTCGCGCTTGCGTTCTGCGTCGAACAATCCCTCTCGGCGCAGCTTTTCTTTCAGCTGCTCCAAGGCAACCGCACGCTCCCCCGCGCCGACCGGCTGCATTTCCTCCGCGTAAAGCTGATACTGCCCGGAAACCTCGTAGGCGGAAATGCGGCCGCGCACCAGCACTTTCATGCCGTTTTCCGGCGCAAAGCGCAGGCGGCGTGCCGCAGATGCAAACATTACAGCTTTCAGAGCACACTTTTCATCTTTCAGCGAAAAATACAAATGACCGGAACGGTACTGGTCAGTAAAATTGCTGATTTCGCCGGTTACATAAACACAGTTCAGTTTCGCATCACCCTCCAGCAGGAACTTCACATACTGGTTTAATTGGGTAACAGTCAGAACGCCATTTTGTTTCACAGCAATCCCTCCGCACGTGCGGTCAGCACAGCAATGCCCGCGGCGTTATCCGCAGAAAACACGGGTTCTGCAAAGCATGCACCGTACTTTTCCGTAAGCGCTTTCCTGATAAACTGATTGGACATCACCCCTCCGGCAAAAACCAGCGGCAGGCCCGGATGTGCTTTCAGCAGCGCAGCCGCCATGGCATCCAGCGCCGCAAGCAGACTGTACAGACAAAATTTTGCGATATCCTGCGGCGGTACACCCTCCGCATTCATTTTGCCACATTGATTTTCAATGCCGGAAAGGGAGCAGTCCGCACCTTTCATAGATGGGTGAATCTTAAATTTTGCATCCGACTGTGCGGCGAGCTTTTCCAATTCCGGACCGGCTGGAAACGGCAGTCCGAGCAGCCTGCCTACGCGGTCCACAGCCTGTCCGCCCTTTAAGTCCAGTGACTGTGCCAGCAACTGAACTGTAAATGGTTCCTGTGTGTCCGGCGTTACCAGCACGGCTTCCGTAGTACCGCCGGATACATGAAATGCTATAAATTCCTTATCGAACAAATCCAGCCGCTTAGCCGACCAAAGTGCCGCCGCAATGTGCCCCTGCTGGTGGGAAAAGGTGTGCAGCGGAACTCCGTAAGTGGCTGCAAGAACCCGTGCAGCACCATGCCCTACTGTAAAACACGGCATATAGCTGCCGGGCAGAGTGCGTGGCCGGGTGGAGCAGCCTACCGCCCGCAAATTCTGCAAAGCAGTTTCCGCCAGCAGTGCTTCCATCAGGTCCGGCAACTGCTGCACATGGTGGAACACCGCATCACTCTGCCGCAGACCAAGTTCACCTTTTTTGACCGGCAGCAGCCGCTTCTGCTGAAAAATCTGCCCGCCGCAAAAGCGCGCAGTGCTGGTTGTATAGTTGCTGGTATCCAGTGCAAGGATTTCAGTCATTCTGCGGCAGCTCCTTTGCGGCTGTGCCGAGAATACCGTTCAGGAAAGAGGCGTCATCCGCACCGCCGTACTGCTTCGCCAATTCGACCGCTTCATTGATGGAAACACTGACCGGAATCTCTTCTTCCCATTTCATTTCATAGAGCGCCAGCCGCAGCAGTGCCAGACAAACTTTGGAAATACGGCGCACCGACCAGCCGCGCGCGTGCCTGCCAATAATCTCGTCCAGCTCCGCTGTGTGGGCTTCTACACCGGAAGCAAGCCGCTGTGCAAAATCATCCACTGGCACAGGCACCTGCTCCATATTGTCATCTTCTGTGAGAAAAGAACCTGCTTCATCTGCATAGTCGATCAGTTCTGCGATGGTACCACCGTTCAAACTTTGCTCAAAGAGGAGAAAGAAGGCCTGTCTGCGTGCTTCATGTCGTTTCATAAAAAACCTCCAAAATAAAAAAATCCTCCACAGCGGAGGATTTCATCTGCAATAATCTTCTTTTGTCAAACTCCACTTTTACAGTATACCACGGGGGACCCACAGCTTGCAAGAAAAATCAGGGAATCTGCCCGGTTTTCAGCTGCCTTTCTGCTCCACCACTTTGATTTTGTCGTAGGAAACACCGGTCTGCCCGGAAACCGCATCTTTTACAATCACAGCCGCATTTTCCATATTGGTGCTGCCCTCTTTAACAACCACACTGCATTCGCCATTTTGTAAGAAAACCACGCAGTCTGAAAAACCTTTTGCCTTAATAATATTTTCCGCATTGTTTTCCTTCATCTGCTCCTGTGCAAGCACAGCTGTTTGCTGCACTGCTTCCTTTTTTGCAACATCACTGGAATTTGCATCTGTGATGGTCTTTTCCAGAAGCTGCGCGGCACTGTCACGTGTTTTCTGGCGGTTCAGGCGTGCTTCTGTGAAGTAATCACTGCCAGAGGATGTGCCGGAGGAAGCTGACGAAACAGCGGAGGAACCCGAGGACGGCAGAGTCTCCCCTGCATTCACCAGCTGTGTCTGTCCCGGTTCGCGGGAAGTGGCGGCATCCTGAGCAAGCAGCTGATTGCCGTTCGAAAAGCGATAGTTCAGGTAAACCGCCGCACCCAATGCAACAACCAGTGCTGCCAGTACCAGCTGACGTTTTTGTATCTTCATTCTGTACTCCTCCATTCACTTTCCCGGAATTTATTTTTTCTCCGGAGCGTATCTGTTTTCTATAAATTTATGCACGGTATCTTTCAGGAATGACAACTTTGGCAGATTCATTTACTGGAGGAAGCCACCACGCAGATACGGCTGCTGTTTACCCCTGCAGCAACGGAAACAGCATTCAGCACCGCCTGCTGCACATTTGGGTCCTCTGCGCCGGGGCAGGTCACCACAACTCCCTGCACCTTTGGCTGCTGACGGGTCACTTGAACCGCGTGTTCGTTACCGTCGGAGTCCTTTACAATGATACAGCCGGTTTCTGTGCTGTCCGCATTTTGACCGGTACCGGAAGTGCCGCCCTGCTGCTGCGTGGAACGTTTTTCCGTCTGGGCGTAAACCTGTGCGCTGCCCTGCTCCAGCGTGACCAGTACGTGCGGCGTTCCTGCGCCGCGGATGCCGCTGATAATAGAGGTCAGCTGCTGCTCCAACTGCTGTGCGTAGGTGTCATCTGAGCTCTGCACTGCTGCGGAACTGGCGGCTGCCTGCGTACTTTTCTCCCCCTTGCCGGAACCAGTAAGTACGCTGGAAAGGAAAATTAGTGCAATCCCGATGATGCCAACGATTACAACAGCCTTGCGGCTGGTGTCACTGTTCACCAGCTTCTGCAGAAAGCCATTTTTCTTTTCTTCATCCACTGATTTTCACCTCCACGGTTGTTCCAAGCGCTTCCTCCAGCAGTTCCTTGGCGCGGGCCTGCTGGGTACCGTCCTGCAGATAAACCGTCACTCTGCCAATACCTATGCTGGAAGATTTTGAAGTATCCATTTCCACTTCTATTTTTTGAACTGAAATTTTCGCGTTCTTTAGCTGCGCCGCCGCAACGGCTTCCACCTGCTTTGCCGCGGCGGATTTCATCTGGCTGTCTACAATCATGGAAAAGCCGGAGGTATCCGCCGCTTCCGGCACCTTCTGCAGCGCAGAAGAAAGATTCGGTGTAATCTGCAAAAGCGGGCCGATCATCACGCACAGCGCCATTGCACCCAAAATCAGCCTGAGCATTTTGCCCATAGAACCGTCCGGTGCCAGGATTCGTACCATAGCTGCCGCAACTGCCAGTGCACACAATCCTCCTGCCCACGCCTTGATCATGCGGTACCGCCCCCTCCCATTGACACCAGCACCACGCTGGACACAATCAGCACTGTCATGGAACACAGCAAAATGGCAAGCAGAACTTCCAGTACCATACTGCAGGAGCGCAGCATGGTACTGACTTCTTTTAGTGAAAAAACCTCACTGACTGCAGCGCAGGCGTGCAGGGTCAGCATCCATAAAAGGCAGCTGAGCACGACCGGCAGAAACAAAATCAGCAGCGCAAGCAGCACAAAAGCGCCCACACCGGAACGCAGCATTTCCACACAGCCTGCAACGGTGTGCAGTGCATCGCTTAGGGCGCTGCCCACAACCGGCACCGCGCTGCTGACCACAAAGCGTGCCGCGCGGGCGGTCAGGTTGTCCGCTCCAGTGGAAACCAGCTGCCGCATACCGAGCAACCCCGTAAACAATGTCATGGAAAGTCCCAGCAGCCATTTGACCGCTTTGCTGAAAAACCTGCAGATACCGGAAAGATTGATGTCCGGTGAAATGGAGGAAACGATTGCCATAGCTAAATAAATTTTCAGACCAGGTGCAAAAACACACGCGGAAAGCACCTGCACCACGTTTCCCGCTGTGGTCAGCATAATCTGCATGGAAGCAGCCGAAGCCGGTCGCCCTAATGCCGCCAGAATCGCCGCCGCCACCGGCACAGCCGCCAGCGTGAAACCGCACGCGGTCTTAATGACCGACGTTGCACGCACCAGTACCTCTACGATTGGCTCTACAACGCAGATGCAGATACACAGTGCCGCCACTACACCTGCCACTCCGCCAAGCGGGCGGTCACCAAAGGAAAGCTTCATGGAATTTACAAGAGCACAAAGCAAAATAACACCCAAACACATTCCGGCAGCTTTCAGCGGCCCTTTGCCCTCAGTTCCCGCAATACCGAAAACGGTGCTAAAGAATGATTTTGGAGTTAATCCTCCAACAGTTTGCAAATTATCGGTATCTACACCCAACCCTGCAAGCTGCTTCTGTGTTTCCTCCGGCAGTTTGTCCGGCAGACGGTTGGCACCGCTGCCATCAAGCTGTTCTGTATAATATTCCTGTGCTTCCTTTGGCAGTACAGAAGATTGTGCTGCTGCACACGGCAAACAAAAAAGTAAAAATACAAGCAGCAAAACCACCGCCACCGTCAGTATCCGCACAAAAAGCGGCAGCAGGATTTCTTTTTTTCGGATACCTCTGTATTTTCTGCTGACTTTTTGAAAAATCCGTACGCTGCTAAAGCGTGCTTTCCATCTTACAAAGTACCTGTGCAGTCGATTCGGTGGTTTAGCAGTCCGGTAAACCGCTTTTTTGTATTTTTTCATACTTCCCCCTACTTTGCAATCAGTGCCGCCGCAATGGACGCAACCTTTGCAAACAGCGGCAATGCCAGAACCAAAATGCTGACTCTGCCAGCCAGTTCCACTTTACTGGCAAGTGCTCCCTCGCCGGCATCTTTGCAGGCATCCGCCGCAAACTGCGTCAGAAACGTAACGCCGATTGTACGAAGCAGAATGCCGCCGTACTCACCATTGACACCGGCCGCCTGCAGCAATGCGGAAATCTGCTGCAGAGCCGGCACCACAGCCTGCAGGATTTCCAGCACGATTAAAACCCCGGCAGCAATGCGCAGCACCATGGCATATTCACTGTTTGTCCGGCGCAGCAACGTGGCAAACACAGCAGCAATCAGCGCTGCGCCTGCAACACCAGCAATATTCATGCTCATAACCCAAAAGTGGACTTGATGGTGCTGAACAGCACATCAATCTGCTGAATAATCATCATCAGTACAACGATCAGCCCCGCCAGCGTTGTCATCATCGCCTGCTCCTCCCTGCCGGAGCGAATTAAAAGCTGGTTGAGCACCGCAACAATGATGCCGATGGCAGCAATTTTAAAAATCAAATCCACATTCATGTAACGTCCCTCCGTTTTTGGCGGCACCCAGCGCCGCTTTCCTCCCAGTTATATCAGTACCAAAGCAAGAATTGCACCCACACAGACACCCAGCATCCGGTAAAGCCTGCCTTTTCTTTTGTAAAGCTCCTCTGCAGTGTCCAATTCTTTGTGCGTCAGTTCCTCGTAAAGTGCGCAGTGTGAAAGCTGCCCCTGCATATCCGTTGCACCGAAGCCTTCGCCAAAATTTCGCAGTAAGGTACGTTCCTGCGGCAGCAGCAGGTCGCTGCCGGCGGCTTTCCCCCACGCCTGCAGAAAGTCCTCGCCGTTCTGCCGCGCCTGAAAATACGGCAGCAAAAAATCTATATTCTTTCCGTGACGCTCCAGAATCTCCTCCACTGGAACGCCCGCATAAGCAATTTCAGTTTTAACTTCACTCAAAAATTTCAGGAAAGCCTGCAGGCGGTCGCGGTGCTCCCGCAGTTTACGCGATTGCAGACAGCCCGCTGCCGCGCCCGCAAAAATCAGGCACACCGCCCCCAGCACTTTTAACAAGCAAATCACCCGCCTTTACCACTTCCTGCACACGCCCCGGCTTTCCGTTTTTTAAAAGAGCCACCTGTGCAAAAGCACCACTCTGCAGCAGCGCACGTGCCTGCGGTCGGGAGGCCAGTTCCGCTAAACTGCCCGCATGGATACTGGCGATTACCGTTGCACCCGCATTGACGCTCTGTACCAGTGCATCCGCTTCCAGTGCGGTTCCCAATTCATCGCACAGCAGGTATTCCGGTGAAAGAGAGCGAATGGCAAGCAGCATACCGGCAGCTTTCGGAAAACCGTCCAGTACATCACAGCAAGGACCAAGGTCATTTCCGTATTCCGCCTGATGAACACCACACAGTTCTCCACGCTCGTCCACAACCGTCACTTTATGTATCTGGCCGCACTGCCCGCTGGAAAGCTGCCGGGCAATATCCCGCAGCAGTGTTGTTTTGCCGGATGCAGGCGGACCAGCCAGCAGCAGCCCTCCATTCAGGAGGTTGCCAAGCCGCTGCAGCAGTTCTGCCGCACAGCCATTTATCTGCCGTGCCACACGAATGTTAATTGAGGTAATGTCCCGCATGCCGGTCACAACGCCGTCATGCAGCAACGCGGTACCACCAAGTCCCGCACGGTGCCCGCCGCGCAGTGTTACATAGCCCTCCCGAATCTGGTCCTGATGGCTGTAAACGGAATAGCTGCATACCATACGAAAGCTCTCATACAAATCATTTTTTGTGGCACAAATTCCTTTTTCCGGTGTCAGCGTAACACCATTATTAACAACAAACCATGTACTTCCGCTGCCCCACAGGCAGATTGGCCTGTCTACCCGCAGGCGTATTTCTGAAACTTCTGTCCGCACCGCTGCCGGCAGCCCCAGCAGCAGGCTTTTTACACGCGGGCATAAAGCTGCAGCTGCCTGATCGAACCTACGCGTGTTTTCCTGAGTTTTTTCCATTTTGGTTGTCCCACCTTTCGCATGTCCCTATATCCTATGCTCGTCTTTTCACACATAGAACGTTGGAATTTTCTGCTCAGAGCAAAGCTTTTTACGCAAAAAAATACCGCAGGACATGCTTTTTACATATCCTGCGGTACTCATAATTATTCTGCTTTTTTCAGCTAAATTTGTCAGCTAGTATATTCGTAGTCAAACGCCGTGCGTGCACAAACCACACTGTGTACCAGTTCCTTAATCTTCAAATGCTCCGGGTGCTGCTGATAGGCCGCCTCAGCTTCTTTGCTGCTAAAATCAGCGGACAGGCACAAATCGTAGTCACCGTCTTTGTAATTCACACCGACTTCAATCGCAGTGAGGCCATCTACAACACCCAGCAAAGATTTGAACCGGCTGCGCAGGCTGGCCGCCACACCGGCGGCATTTCTGCTCTGCGATTCTTTTAATTTCCATAATACAATATGTTTCACCATGATGCGTTACCTCCTTTACCATTCAGTTGAACTCAGCATGTGCTTTTGTGGTGCAGCTAGTTTTGAGCAAAATATTGATTCATTTGCAATTATACCATAAAAGGAAGCACACACATGCACAAATTTGGTTCCGGAAATAACTTTGGATGAAAGCACAAATCCGTTCCTCTACGCGGCGGCAGTTTCTGTGTATTTTTCATTGTAATTTATGGAATGTTTTCACAAAATTATAGCAATCTGCGTTCAATTTTGTGATTTAACTAAACAAAAATCAGAGCTGAATCTCCTGTAACACCTGCTTCAATGCAGTGGCAGAGCGCTCGAGTTCCGCCTGTTCCTCTTGGTTAAGGCCAATGTCCAGCACACGTTCCACACCTTTGCTGCCAAGGATAGTCGGCACACCCATGCACAGATCTGTCAGGCCAAAGTGTCCCTGAATCAGGCTGCTGACAGAAAGGATGCTGTGTTCGTCACGTACAATGCATTCACAAATACGCCGTACAGAAAGTGCAATTCCGTAATAAGTAGCTCCCTTTTTCTCAATGATGCGGTAAGCGCTGTTCTTTACTTCTTCATAGAGCAACTGACGGTTTCTGCCGTGTTCCTCGTAGCCGCGCAGCTCGCAGAACTCTGTCAGCGGAACACCACTGACATTTGCGCTGCTCCATACTGCCAACTCGCTGTCACCATGTTCACCAACAATGAAAGCATGTACACTGCGCGGGTCAACATCCAGATGGCGCCCCAGCAGATACTTCAGCCGGGCAGTGTCCAGTACGGTACCGCTGCCGATGACCCGCTCAGCCGGAAAGCCGGAAAGCTTCCACGTCACCCACGTCAGAATGTCCACCGGGTTGGCAACGACCAGCAGAATGGCCTCCTGATTGTATTTTACGATTTGCGGAATGATCTGCTTGAAAATTGCAACATTTTTGTGCACCAAATCCATACGTGTTTCGCCGGGTTTCTGACCGGCACCCGCAGAGATAATGATAATGCCGCAGTCCTTTAAATCTGCGTAATCACCGGCAATAATCTCCATCGGTTGTGTAAACGCCAAGCCGTGGCTCAAATCCATGGCCTCGCCCTCTGCTTTGTCGTGGTTGGCATCAATCAGCACCAGGTCAGTGAAAAGGCCGCTTTCCACCAAAGAGAACGCTGAACTCGCCCCCACAAAGCCACAGCCAATCATTGCGCATTTCTGCATATTCACCATCTGTAAGTACCTCCTTCATTGTCCGCGGCGGTGCCCGTACCTGCCGCCGTTCTGTTTGCATTTTCTCATAGAACCAGTCAATTTACAGTATGAACAGAAAAAACTGCTTCATACAAATTCATCATATCGTTTCAGCGGCACAAATGCAATACGTTTCGATAAAATTTGTTAAAAATTTAACATTTAATTTTTTCAATAATCCGCAGTTGTACGGAACTGCGGATTATTCTTACTTATTATCTTTTTCACTCCTGTGGCAGCTTTCGCAGTGACTGCAGCTGGCACAGTTTCCACAGCAGCTGTGGCGATGCTTCCACCAGAAACGCCCGGCCAACACTGCCAACGCCGCAAGCACGCCAAGTACAATCCAATCCTGAACCTGCACTGTGCAGCCCTCCTTTTTACCGAATAATTAAGGAACCAATCTGATAAACCACAAACGAGGTCAGCCACGCCAGACCTGTCTGATACAGCACAACAGAGATTGCGGACATATGTGAGTTCATTTCGCGGCGAACCGCGCTGATTGCTGCCACACAAGGTGAATACAGCAGCACAAATACCAAAAAAGCAATCGCACCCATCGGCGAAAACAATCCGGAAAGCACCTGCGGCAGCGCCGCACCGCTCGCACCCGTAAGTACCGCGAAGGTACTGACCACTGCTTCCTTGGCCGTAAAGCCGGTCAGCAGCGCCGTGCTTGCGCGCCAGTCGCCAAAACCAAGCGGAGCGAAAATTGGTGAAACAAACTGCCCAATCGCAGCCAGCATACTGTCGCGGCTGTTCGCTACCGGGTTCAGCTTTGCATCAAAGGTCTGTAGGAACCAGATGACAATAGAAGCAATAAAAATCACCGTAAAGGCGCGCTGCATAAAGTCCTTGGCCTTTTCCCACACCAACATCCCGGTGCTGCGCGGACTGGGCAGGCGGTAATTCGGCAATTCCATGACAAAGGGGACCGGCTTGCCGTGGAAAATCGTGTGTTTCATCAGCAATGCACTCAAAACGCCCATAACCATGCCGCCAATATACAGGCAAATCATAACCAATGCCCGGTATTTTGGAAAAAACGCCATGGTGATCATGGAGTAAATCGGCAGCTTTGCACTGCAGCTCATGAACGGTGTCAGCAGAATAGTCATTTTGCGGTCACGCTCACTGGAAAGTGTGCGTGCGGACATAATGGCAGGCACCGAGCAGCCAAAACCAATCAGCATGGGTACAAAACTTCTGCCGGAAAGACCAATACGCCGCAAAAGTTTATCCATCACAAACGCAACACGTGCCATGTAACCGCTGTCCTCCAAAATAGACAGGAAGAAAAACAGCACCACAATCGTAGGCAGGAAGGAAAGCACACTGCCCACGCCGGAAAAAACGCCACTGATTATCAGTGATTGCACAACGGGATTAATGCCGTAAGCCTGCAGTCCATTTGTAGCTGCATTCGTAACTGCGTCAATGCCCAGTGTGAGCAAATCGCTCAGCGCCGCGCCAATCACGCCAAAGGTCAGCCAAAAAATCAGGAACATAATGCACAGGAAAATCGGTATGGCCGCATATTTGTTGGTAAGCACTGCATCTATGCGAACGCTGCGCCGATGTTCCCGGCTTTCCTTCGGTTTTACAACCGTGTTCCTGCACAGCTTTTCAATAAAGGTGTACCGCATATCCGCCATGGCGGCTTCGCGGTCGGTATTCATGTCACGTTCCATTTCCTTGACGGAGTGACCCAGCATATCAATTTCATTTTCATTCAGCGCCAGCGCGGTCATCATGGGGGTATCGCCTTCCACCAGCTTGGTTGCGGCAAAGTACGCGGGAACGCCGATTCGCTGCGCGTGGTCCTCAATCAAATGTGCCACCGCGTGAATGCACCGATGCACCGGGCCGCTGCAAAAATCCTGCCGCATCGGCTTTTTCTTGTTTTGCGCAGTTTCCATGAGAATATCAATCAGTTCGTCAATACCCTCGTTTTTGCTCGCAGAAATCGGAATGACCGGCACACCAAGTTCTTTGCTCAGTTCCTCAATATGTATCGTTCCGCCGTTGTTCCGCACTTCATCCATCATATTCAGACAGACCACCATGGGCAGGTCAAGTTCAATGAGCTGCATAGTCAGATAAAGATTGCGCTCAATATTGGTTGCATCCACAATATTGATGATGCCGTCCGGATGCTTGTTGAGAATAAAGTCGCGAGTCACAATTTCTTCGCTGGTGTAAGGGGAAAGCGAATAAATACCCGGCAAGTCAACTACCGTTGCGTCTTTATGCCCGCGGATAATGCCATCTTTTCGTTCCACTGTTACGCCGGGAAAATTGCCAACATGCTGGTTGCTTCCGGTCAGCTGATTGAACAGGGTGGTTTTCCCGCAGTTCTGGTTTCCTGCCAATGCAAAAATCATTTTTCACCCTCCAGCGTAATATTTTGTGCGTCTTCCAGGCGCAGAGTCAGCTCATAGCCGCGCAGTTCCAGCTGAATCGGGTCGCCCATAGGGGCCACCTTGCGCACCTGCACACGTGTGTGCGGAGTCAGCCCCATTTCCAGCATATGGCGGCGCAGAGCGCCCTCACCGCCAACCTGTTTAATGACCGCTGAGCGGCCGATTGGGAGTTTATCCAGTGTCATAACCGTCTCCTTCTGTTAGTTGATGCTATCTTTAGTTAGCATATGCTATCTATTACGGTTTTATTATATCTTAGGCAGGTAAAATTGTCAAGCGCCAGAATGGGCACATCCAAATTTTTCTTGACACAAAAACGCAAAAAGCGGGTACCGCATATCTGCGGCACCCGCTTGCATTTTCGATTAGATTTTAGTCCGCATCGGTTGTAACAAAACCAATTACCTTGCCGCCGGATGTTTGAATGCGGCGCAGGCTGCTGCGGAACTGTGCCATCGGTGTCACGCCATAGCGTGCAACCAGTACAACCGCGTCGCACGCGGCAGCCACACTGTCAGCGTCAGAGGAGGCTTCCTCCGCCGGAGCACTCAGCAGAACATAGTCATAAGTCTCCTTAGCGTCTGCCAGCAGTTTTTCAAAAGCCGCTGAACCCAGCAAATCGGCCGCTGTTTCGGATTCCGGCGCAGCAGTGCAGCCAAGGAAATCCAGTCCCTCAGTATCAGCAGCGGTAGCTGCATCCTGCAGGGAAGCACTGCCACTAAGTACTGCATACAGAGAGGCCTTTGGCTGCACACTTATTTTAGCTGCCAGCGCTGGTGCTTCCATGTTCGTGTCAAGCAACAGCACTTTCTTTTTGCTGCCGGCAAGGCTGCGCGCAAGGCCGCTTACCAGTTCCAATTCTCGGCTGTTTTTACTGACCGGCACAACCAGCAGACTGCGTCCATCCCCCGCCTGCAGCAGTGCCGCCGAGCGAATGCGGCGGTACTCTTCGGCAGTGTGCTTCCCACTTCCGGCAGTACCGAGCAGCGGAAGTTTGAAAGCTTCCGCAACAAAGGCGCTGTTGCGCACGTGCTTGTCGAGCAGGACTTTCAGCACGGCGAAAATAAAACAGACAATCACAGCAAATGCACCGCCAAGCACAGCACCCTTTACTGCTGCCATCTCGGGCAAAACCGCCGCAGCATCCTTGCCGGGGTCTACCAGTGTTACGGTCAGCTCCGGTGTCGGGAACATCTGCTTCATCTGATTTGCAAGCAGACTGCACGCCGTATCGGAAACTTTGGCGCAAACATCAGCGTCATTTGTGGAAGTTGTGATTTTGATGCTGGGCGCGTTCTGGTTCTGTGTTGCCTTAATATCAATAATCTCAGAAACCGGAATTCCCAGTTGGTCGGCAACTGACTGCTTCATCTGCGTTGCGTTTGCCAGCGCCAAACCGCTGTTGATGCGGCTCGCCAAAATGGATGTGTACTGCAGGCGATACTCCTTGTCCGCATTTTCCGCAACTTTACAGGAAATCACAACTGTAGAATCCGAAGAATACGTCGGTGAAAGGACTCGCAGGGACATGCCTGCGCCAACACCGGCAACCACAACAATCACGATCAGCAGCTTCCACCAGTTTCGTTTGATAAAGCTCCAGATATCCGAAAAGCTTACGCTTACTTCCATAGTATTTAACCTCCGATAATTTCAGTCGTTGGGGATTTGCTGTCAGGAAGACTTTCCACAGAAGGTGCGCGTGTGCGCGGGCGCACCTTTGCACTAATCTGTATGATCAGCAGTGCTATTGCGTACAATGCCGCAAAGTAAACAATATTGGTAATACTGAAAGTTTCCGTTGCCCAAGTAAAGGCAAAGCTGCGCGGCAGGTAAATCAGCTGGCGGAAAGCCAGCATGCCAAATGCGATAACCACCCAGTTGTGCGCCAGAATGGACGACAGAAAACGGAACAGCACCGCCGCCATAATTGCCAGCAGAACGACCGCAGCAATGCCGCCCGCAACATAGCTCTCTGCAATAAAGGATGTGCCAAAGCCGCCGCCGCCCTCATAGCGCTGTGGGTCAACTTTATAAGTCAGCACATGCGCAAAATTATGTGTGGATTTTGCAAAGCCCTCATTCTGTACCTCAACGATCGGCTGCAGGCCAAACAGATTGCGGATGACCAGATTGTTGTGCGCAAACAGTTCAAACGGATACAACAGATACAACCAAGTGATATTCTGGTCAAACGACGGCATGTTGTTGACCGTCTGAATCACCACACGGAAACTTGCTCCCTGTGAATCCACAAAGCTCATAAGCACATCCCCGAATGAACGGGTCAAAATGAAGTTTCCCGCGCGCTTGTATGCCATCATCTGCAGCAGATAGGCACCAAGCACCCCGCCGATGCCACAGAACGCAACGACCTTTTTCGTAATGCGGCGCTTGCCTTTTGCCCTGCGGAAATCACGCATGACAAAGTACACCAAAAGCATCAGCGCTTCTGTTACCAGCATATTCCGCCGCCCGGTAAACAGCGAAGCCACCATGTACACGCCGTATACCAAAAGCGGCAGTTTCATTTCTTTGACCGACGGCAGCGTTCCGAGAAACACCGCAAAGGACGGCACAAAAACTGCTGAAAGGCGGCTGATAATTCCCGGAATCTCCATGGTGTCCGTAAAAGAAGCGGAATAGCCGTTTTTGAGCACCGTCAGCACTTTCAGCGCCATCGTATAGAAATAGGGAATTGACGAAGCATAAAGCATAATCTTCGACAGCTGGCGGATAACCGGAAGTGTTCCATTTTCTTTTTTTCTCTCTGCCTGCCCACGCACAATCTGCCGTTCATATTTTGCAAAAAGCGGCCCTGCCGCATAGTAAAATACAATGAAAGCCAACAATCCAGTCGCAACAACCGTAAGTGCCGTGTAAAGGTTGTCCCAGCTGTCCGCTTCCAGTGCGACCAGCATTTTGTGCGGGAAATACATACTATTAAAATATACCCGCCCAAGCAGCAGCAAATTGTAAGCAAAAACAAACAGTAAAAAATGAACATCCCGGTATATATGAAATGCGGAATGCAGGAATGCACCTACATCCAAAGCGATGATTCCAAACATCATCAAATAGAACGCGGTAGTAATATAGCCCTCTCCCATCCACCGAAAAACAGCCGAAGACAGAAACAGTGCTGCCGCCATGCCAAAGACCAGCATATCCAGCACCACACTGGTTCGTTTCACACGCAGCATGGGCATTCCCCCAATTAAAAGATTATGCTGTACAAAACTAATATTTATTCTTAATTTTTGTACAGCTTTTTTATTATAGCATCCTTTCCTTAGATTTACAAGCACACGCATTTTCGTCACTTTGAAAGTTGACGCTGAGAAAATCGAATGTTATACTTGAGTAGTTACAGCTTAGATTCACCAATTAATATACAATATATTGTATATGAATGCTTCTTGAGCCCTGATATGTATAGGATTTACAAATGTTCTGATGTATTCCAAGGAGGCGGCCAATATTCTCATTTTCTCTGCTGAATATATTTTATTTGTCCCACTCTGCGCACTCCTTTATCATCTGCTGCCAAAGCGTTTCAGCGAATGGTGGCTGTTGGCGGCCTGCCTGTTTTATTACTGCACATGGACACCTGCGGCGCTGCCGGTTTTGCTGGAAGTTGTGCTTGTTTCCTACCTTGGCGGGCTTTGCCTGCAAAGACTGCATCGCAGGCAAAAACGGACAGGCCCGGCACTTGCCGTATTTCTGCTGCTTACTTTGTCTGCTTTGCTGGTCTGCAAGTATTCGCAGTTTTTTACCTCATCCATACAAAGGCTGCTGCGGCATTTCGGTGCGCAGGTTACGCTGCAGGCACCCGCGTTTCTGCTGCCAATGGGCATCTCTTTTTTTACCCTGCAAGCAATTTCATACCTTGTGGACGTCAGCAAAGGCAAACTGCCGGCCGAACGCAATTTGCTGTATTACCTTCTTTACATGAATTTTTTCCCTTCTGTCACATCCGGCCCAATCTGCCGTGCACCGGAACTTTTGCCGCAGTTTCGGGAAAAGAGATGCGTGACTTACAGTCAGGTAAAGCACGCCTGCCTGCGCATGCTGCGGGGGTACTTTTTAAAGCTTGTAATTGCTGACCGCATTTCGCCGTGGATCAGCTTTATTTACAGCGACACCCAGCAGTACGCCGGCCTTCCCATGTGGAGTGCTGTGCTGCTGTATGGATTTGAAATTTATGCGGACTTTGCCGGATATACTGACATCGCACTGGGTGCCGCGGAGCTTTTTGGTTTCCGTCTGCCGGAAAACTTCGATATGCCGTACCTTTCCCGCAGCATCCGCGAGTTTTGGCGCCGCTGGCACATTTCCTTTTCCAGCTGGCTGCGCGACTACATTTACATTCCCCTTGGCGGCAGCCGCTGTTCCAAGCTGCGCAAATACTGCAATGTCATGGTCACATTTGCAGTCAGCGGCTTCTGGCATGGCTCCGGCTGGAACTACATCGCATGGGGACTGCTGCACGGCGTTTTTCAAGTAATCGGCGGTGTGCTGGCTCCTGTACGGGAAAAGTTGTGCGGTGTTCTGCATTTTCGGCCGCAGAACAAGCTGCGGATTGTGCTGAGCACGCTGTTTACCTTTGGACTTGTTGATTTTGCGTGGATTTTCTTCCGATGTAACAGCATCCACAGTGCTTTCGCTGTCATGAAGGGGCTGTTCTTCAGTGGCGGCACACCATTTTGGGACCTTATTTCCGCACAGTTCACCAACGGTCTGCTGGGTTTTGAACTGGTGCTTGCCGGCATTCTTATTGTCATGATATTGGAATGCATTCAGTACCATTTTGGTTCGCTTTACCCAAGGTGGCTGCACTGGAACGGCGCTTTGCAGTGGGTCAGTGTTTTCTGCCTGCTGGCACTGGTGCTGGTCTGCGGAGTTTATGGTCCCAGTTACAGTGCGCAGTCCTTCATCTACGCAATGTTTTAGGAGGCGGACGGATGAAAAGAAAGAAAATTCTGCGGCAGGTGTTCGGCCTCGTTTCTCTTGCCCTCTGCCTTGGCTTAGGACTCAGCTTCCTAAATGAATATTACGTTGACAAAGGTCACTACCGTGACCTGAAACGAATTCTTTACACGGACGCAGAAAACAGCTATCCGCTCATCTTTGCGGGCGGCAGCCACATGGGCGGCGCCATTAATCCGGAACATTTTGAAAAGACTTTTGGTATCAAAAGCTTTAATTCTTCAACCGGTGGTCAGGAATTTTATGAAACATATTATCTTTTAAAAGAAACACTGAAGCGGCAGAACCCAAAGGTTGTCGTTTTGGATATTTATTATGCGCTGAACGAATCTCCTTACGGTGATGAAAGCTTTGCCCACCGTGTACTGGACCCCATGAAGCTGAGTCTTAATAAAATTGAGGCAATTCAGGCATCCGTTGTACAGGAGGACTGGAAGCAGTACTTCTTCCCCTATCTTCTGTACCACAGCCGCTGGAGTGACACAGACACTGTCGCGGAGGAATGGAGTGAATACACCGGCGATTATACCGGTGCACTTGGCTTTGCGGGCGGTGAACAGGAATACGGAAAAACAATGACCTATGATAACTGGGGTTACACTACCTGCACACCGCTCGCTGAAAAGCAGGAAACTTACCTGCAAAAGTTCTTTCAGCTGGCAAAAGATGAGAACTTTCAGCTGGTGCTCATTAATTTCCCCTGTGAAATGGAAAGTGATGACCTTACAAAATGGGCAGGCAACGCCCCCGGCAAACTGAATCAGATACAAAAAGAAGCGGATGCTGCCGGTGTGCTTTTCCTTGACCTGAACCGCCCGGATAAATTAACGGCAATGAACTTTGACTTTCCAACCATGATGAATAACGCTTCTCATGTAAACTACAACGGCGCTTACAAAGTGACAGAGTACGTTGGAAATTACCTGAAAGAAAATGCTGCACAGCTTTTTAAAGAATCTTGATTATATGAAACAGCGGCCGCTCCGAAAATTCACTTCGAAGCGGCCGCTGTTTTTATATTATGTTATTTCATTTTTCAGCACAGAATTACAGGCTGGATTCTGCCTTCCCGGAAATTGCGCGCGCAACAACCACACCGGTTGCGGAGGCCTGCATCAGGCCGCGGGTAATACCCGCACCGTCGCCGATTGCGTACAGCCCCGGAATCTTCGTAGAGAAGTCATCGTTGACTTCGACTTTGGAGGAATAGAACTTCACTTCCACACCGTACAGCAGTGTATTTTTGCTGTAAAGTCCCGGTGCCAGCGCATCAAACGCTTTCAGCGATTCCACAATCGAGGTCAAGTGGCGATGCGGCAGCACAAAGGAAAGGTCACCCGGCACCGCAGTTTTTAGAGTCGGCACAGTCGTACTCTTGGACAAACGGGAAGCATCACTGCGGCGTCCCAACAGCAGGTCGCCCAGACGCTGCACCATAATGCCGCCGCCTGTCAGCATATTTCCAAGCTTTGCAATGTAGCGGCCGTACTCGATTGGCTGGTCAAACGGCTGTGTGAATTTAGTAGAAACCAGCAGTGCGAAATTCGTATTGTCGCTGTGGCGTTCTTCTTCTGCGTAAGAATGTCCGTTTACAACAGCAAGACCGCCGTTCGGGCCGTCATAATGTTCTTCGCTGACAATGCCGCCGGGGTTCATGCAGAAAGTACGCACCTTATTTTCAAAAGTGTCAGAGTAATAGACCAGCTTTGCTTCGTACAGACTCTTGGTTAAGTGGTCCATGACACCATTCGGCACTTCCACACGGACACCAATGTCCACTTCGTTGTTGGTAAGCTCCAAACCGGTTTGCTTCGCAATGTGGGAAAGCCATGCGGCACCGCCGCGGCCCGGCGCGGCAACAATGTTTTCCGCTTCCACACGGCTGGTGGAACCATCCGCAAGTGTCAGTACGGCTCCGGCAGCACGGCCGTTTTTCACAAGGATACTTTCCGCAGTTGTGTGCGGCAAAAATGTGAACTGCGGCTTCTGTGCCAAATAATCGTACATGGCCTTGAGAACCTGATAGCTGTACTCGGTACCCATATGGCGCACAGGACAGCGAATCAGCTGAATGTTCTGCCGGCGGGCATCATAGGCGATTTTATCCGCTGTGCGGTCACCTGTGCCAAACACTTTCTCCGGTGCGCCAAAGTGCAGATATTCCTTATCACAGTAATGAATCAGTTCCTGTGCTTTTTCCCTAGACATATAATCCACCAGATTACCGCCGACATCCTCGCACAAAGACAGTTTGCCATCGGAAAATGCACCGGCACCCGCCCAGCCGTTCATAATGCTGCAGGTCTTGCAGTGCATGCAACGGCCCTGTGTACGTGCAGGGCAACGCCGGTCCGCAATGGCACTGCCGGTGTCCACAACCAGAACCGACTTTTCCGGCGAGACCCGGTCCAGTTCCAGTGCGGTAAAAATACCGGCAGGACCGGCACCGATCACCAGTACATCGTAATTATTTTTCATATTTGCTTTAATTCCTTTCTAATCAGCCAACAACACAGGCACAAACGTTTCAATTATAAGCAGGTCATTCTATTTTGTCAACACCAATTTCCGGAAGTAAAACTTTTATAAAGAAAAATGGCTGCCGAACCTGCATTTTCTGCAAAGCACAGCAGCTTTTTGATTTATTCCAATCGATAAGCGCAGTCCGTTTTGGGGCAGGAAGCACACTTCCCGCCGCAGGCATGCCCAGCGGTTTTTGTTGGTTCAGGGGTCAAACCAATAAATGCTGTCACGCTCTTTGTCGGCGTCATCAGCATACTCTGCGTACATGTCAGCCCAATCCGCTTCTCCGCATTCAGCACACGCAGAAGCTGCTGCTGGCAGGAAAGAGAAAGGTCACCGTAGCCCGGGCTGAAACGTGGGCGAAGATACAGCCCCTGTTTTGCGAAATGAACCGCCAGCTGCTCACAGCATTCATCGCAGAAAGCTTCCGTGGCAGCGGCGGCCGCAGCCTGCAGTACAACGGCGGGTGTCACCGCAGTCGCCGCCGCGCGGCGCATAAGGCTGTCCGGCGCAGTACCCAAAGTTGCGGCAAACAGACAAACCTGTGTACAGCCGTTCAGGTGTTTTGCAAGATCCTTGCTCTGCAGCATGATTTCCGCTGTGCAGATTCTGTTTCCTTCTATTTCAACCGGATAAGACGCCCAAATCCAACGCGGGTCACATTCTTTTTTCAGAAGGGACACCGCCGCCTGTACCTCCTGCCGGATTCGCCCGCCGGGTTCTTCCCGTCCGCATCCAAGGTAGCGGAATACCTCCCGCTCATCAATCTGCATAGTCAGCAATAATATCAGAAAGATTGCTGAAAATCTGCGCAGCAATCTCCGGCTTGTTCATGGTGTAAATATGAATATGCTCCACACCATTGGAAATCAAGTCAATAATCTGCTCAGTAGCGTAAGCAATGCCTGCCTGCTTCATTGCCGCCGGATTGTCGCCGAAGCGATCTACCAAACTTACAAACCGCTGCGGCAGATAAGTACCGGAAAGCTCCACACTGCGTTTAATCTGCTTTGCGTTTGTTACCGGCATGATGCCCGCTAAAATCGGCACCCGGATACCAACGGATAGTGCACGGTACAGGAAATTATAAAATAAATCATTATCAAAGAACATCTGGCTGGTAAAAAAGTCACAGCCGGCATCCGCCTTTTCTTTCAGATGCTGTAAATCTTCCGCCTTGCTGGCACTTTCCACATGTCCCTCCGGATAGCACGCGCCGCCAATGCAGAAATCGCCCATTGCTTTCAGGTCGGCAATCAGTTCACAGGCATGGCGGTACTGTCCCTCGCCGGGAAATGTGCCGTCCTGCGGAATGTCTCCCCGCAGTGCAAGAATGTTTTCCACTCCGTTTTCCGCAAAGCGGCGCGCAACCGCGCGCACTTCTTCCTTGTTCGCAGAAACACAGGTCAGATGGGAAAGCGCCGGCACACCGGTTTTCTCCACTTCCGCTGCAAGCTCAACGGAGTTGTCGCAGTTGGTACCGCCCACACCGTACGTAACACTGACAAATGCAGGGTTCAGTGCCGCAATTTCCTGCACAACTTCACGGGCATGCGTAAGGCCGATGCCCTTTTTCGGCGGGAATATTTCGCAGCTGACGGTTATATGTCCACTTTTCAGCAATTCATTGATTTTCATCGTTTTATTCTCTCCTGTTCCGCAGTTTTGGCGCAGAGTTAGAACCTGCTTCTGCTGATGAAAACAGTATACCACAAACCCGCCGCCTGTGCCAATTCTTTTTGAATGCACCATAATAAAGTATGAGCAAAAGGGATGCGTGACAAACCGTGCGTTTTCGACTATAATAAATAAACATGTTTAGAAAAGGGAGGAAGCGGCATGGAAAAAGCAGCCGTCTGTGCGCTGGCACAGAAAGCACGTGCCAGTCTGGAAAAATCAGCACATCTCTGCCTGCAAGCCCTGCGCGGTCCGCGCCTGCCGGAGGGAGCCGGGCTGCAGCAGGATTTGCTGCTGCGCAAAGCATCCAAATTGGGGGAGGATGCCCTTTGCAGAAATGCGGCCTACCGCTTTTTCATGCAGCTTGCCGGAATCCGCTATATGGAAGCAAACGGATATCTGCCGTATCGCGTGCTAACTCCCGCGGCTGACGGCAGCATCCCGGAAATTATGGAGCACTGGCTGAAAAGCCATGAAGACACACTGGACCGTGATGCGCTGTTTACGGAGCTGTTTCGCAGCGAATGTGCCCGCCTGCATGATTGCATGCCGGATTTTTTTCCCAGCCCGGACTGTGATGACCTTCTGCTCTCCCTCAGTTGCACGCATGGTACAACAAAACTTCTTGCAGAAAGCCTGCCAGAAAACGACTGGCAAAATAATGTTGAAATCATTGGTTGGCTGTATCAATATTATCACTTGGAAGAAAAAGACAATGCCATTGATGTTTACCGTGGTGCAGTCAAAATGCGGGATGTGCCGGCTGCCACCCAGTTCTTTACTACTGACTGGGTAGTGCAGTACATGGTACAGAACACCCTTGGGCGTGTCTGGCTGGAAAGCCACCCCGACAGCCGTCTGCGCACGCAGATGCCTTACTATCTGGACACCCCGCAGAAAACCACCCGCCGCCCCATGCAACCGCAGGAGCTTCGCCTGCTGGACCCTTGCATGGGCAGTGGACACATTCTGGTGTATGCATTTGAACTGCTGCTGAAAATCTATGCGGAATGCGGTATTTCTGCGGCGGAAGCGGCACCGCAGATTTTAAAAAACAATCTTTGGGGTTTGGACATCGATGAGCACAGCCGCCAGCTTGCCGCCTTTGCCCTACTGATGAAAGCACGAGCCTGCGACCCGGCTGTTTTTGACAAACGCCCCGTACTGCACCTGTGTGCTGTTCACGGAAGTAAGGGCATTTCCAGAGATGTTCTGCACTTTGCGGCAAACGAAGATGAAGCGCTGGATGATGACCTGCACCGCATGGTAACCGCTTACCGCGGCGCCCAACAGTTCGGCTCTCTGCTGCACGCACCGCACGTGGACCTAGCACTGCTGAAAGCACGCTTTGAAACCATTCACCGGGAACTTTGGCCAGGTGATTTATTTAAGATGGAAGCCCGCAGACTGGCGCTGGAAACGCTGCTGCCGCTGCTGCTGCAGACGGAGGTCCTTGCTAACCAGTACGATGCTGTGGTAACAAATCCGCCCTATTTGAATCACATGGCAAAACCGCTGCGCAAATTTGTGGACACCAACTGGCCGAAATACAACAATGACCTTTTCGCGGTATTCATGGTGCGTAATTTTGACTTCTGCAAACCAAACGGCTACTGCGGCTTTATGACGCCGTTTGTTTGGATGTTCATTAAAAGCTATGTTCATCTGCGCCGGTTTCTTGCGGACGAAAAATCTGTTTCATCCCTTGTACAGATGGAATACTCCGCATTTGAGGAAGCAACCGTACCAGTATGTACGTTCGTACTGCAAAATAAAAAAGAAGAAGATCCCGGCCGTTACCTGAAGCTGACTGCCTTTACCGGCGGTATGGAGGAGATGGGGCGCCGTGTGGCACAGGCTGCCGCGCACCCCGGCAGTACATGGGATTACGAAGCACGCCTTTCTGATTTTCTGCAGATTCCCGGCAATCCCTTTGCCTACTGGGCAGGCGGCAGCATTGCACGTGTGTTCCGTCAGGGAACGCCGCTTGGCGACTCCGCTGAAATCTGCAACGGCCTGTTCACCTGCAGCAATCAGCGTTTTCTGCGCCTGTGGTGGGAAGTTGATCAGGACAACATTGATTTTTCCTGCAAAGACGCACAGGACTGCCGCGAAAGCCTTTGCCGATGGTTTCCCTACAACAAAGGCGGTGCCTACCGAAAATGGTACGGCAATCAGGACTGGGTGGTGGATTTTGCGGACTTCGGTACTGAAATCCGCAGCTACCGCGTGAAAAGCGGGCAAAGTGCCGCCATGCCCGGACGGCAGCATTACTTTGAGGAAAGTTTAAGCTGGGGTTTTGTCAGTTCCAGTAAATTCGGCGTACGTGCCTACCCCGCGGGATTTATTTTCGACATTGCGGGTTCCTCTCTGTTTCCAAAACCGCAGGATAAACTTTACCGGCTCGGTTTTCTGGGCAGTTCCACCGCGTATCAGTTTTTGCAGGTGCTGAATCCAACGCTGAACTGCCAGGTTGGGGACATTGCCCGCCTGCCGGTACTGGAAGCCGGTGACCGCTCCGGCATAGAAACGCTTGTTGCCGAAAATATTACCCTTTGCCGTGCGGATTGGGATGAACAGGAAACCAGTTGGAATTTCACCGGCCACCCGCTTGTTCTCGCCAAAGGTACAACGCTCAAAGAAGCGCAGGCAGACCGGCAGAGGACTTCTGCCGCCCACGCAAAACGTTTAAAAGAAAATGAGGAAGCCATTAACCGGCATTTTGCCACGCTGTACGGCACCGGCGCGCCGGTCACTGTGGAAAGCCATGACCTTTCCATCCATCCGGCTGACCCTGCTCAGGATGCGCAGACGCTTCTTTCTTACTTTGTCGGTGTGTTTTTCGGGCGGTTCGCCTGCGATTTCTGGCAGCCGCCAACTGGTACGCCTGTGCTACTTCTGGAGGAAGCGCCGCAGCTGTTCACAGAATTTTTGGAAGCTCGCTTCGGTACCGGTGCTGCGGACGAACTTGCTCTGCTGCTCGGCAAAGGCACCACCGCTTATGTTTTAAAGCGCTGGTTTACCCGCACGTTTTTCCGAAGCCACTGCCAAATGTACCGCAAGCGTCCCCTTTACTGGCAGACCTGCTGCGGTAAACCGGCGCTGCTGTACTACCATGGCGACCTCACGGCATCGCTGTGTTTTCTTGCCGCACTTGCGCCGGAGGAAAAGAAGCTGAAAGCATTGGCAGCACATCCACCGGTGTTTGACCGAAACGACGGCATCCCTGTGAACTTTGCTAAGCTGCAGCCGATTCTGCGGAAAATTTAATCAGATAATAGAATAAAACGGAAAAGCCCGCTTAATCGACCGTGGCAGCGTGAAGCAAATTTCTATTATATAGATATATAGAACAAAAACGAACTGCAATACTCACCTGTCAATTTGATATCTCTGCGCTGCTGCGAATACCCCGCAGTGCAGCGGCACAGAAAATGAAATTGGGAACTGAGAAACTTGCTGTCATTTTGCGCAACGGAAAAATATCCGTTATTTTGTGAAAGACTATGAACGTTTTCTTTTTCCACTCAATCTTTAACCAATACAGGCCAGAGGAGGCTTTGCAATGACATCCATACGGGAACAGCTTGGAAAACGAATGATTTTCTGTGACGGCGGCATGGGTACCATGCTGCAGAAAGCGGGTCTTGCCGCAGGCGAAACGCCGGAACTGTGGAACTTTACGCATCCGGAGGTACTCACTCGGATTCACACAGAATACGCGAAAGCCGGCGCCGATATTGTGACCGCAAATACATTCGGTGCCAATTCCATTAAACTGGAGTGTAAAGAATATTCCGTAAAAGAAACCATTACGCGGGCTGTTCACTTGGTGAAAGATGCCGCTGCACCGCTTGGCAAATGGACAGCGCTGGACATCGGCCCAACCGGCCGCCTGCTGGAACCGATGGGTGACCTTTCTTTTGAAGACGCCTACCACGCCTTTCAGGAAGCCGCCGAAGCCGGTGAAGCGGCAGGCGCGGATGTGATTCTGATTGAAACCATGAGTGACACACTGGAAATGAAAGCGGCGCTGCTCGCCTGCAAAGAAAACACCTCCCTGCCGGTCTTTGCTACCATGACCTTTGACGCAAAAGGCAAGCTGCTGACCGGCGGCGACATTCCCGCCGCGGCGGTTCTGCTGCAAAGCCTGCACGCAGACGCAGTCGGCTTTAACTGCGGGCTCGGCCCGCAGCAGATGATTGACTTCCTGCCAAAGCTGCGGGAGTACACGGACTTGCCGATTCTGATTCAGCCGAATGCGGGACTGCCGCAGGTGGAAAACGGCGAAACCGTTTATCTTGTCGGGCCGGAGGAATTTGCGGCGGATTCTGAAAAGCTCTGGGAGGGCGGCGCCTGTGTTCTGGGCGGCTGCTGCGGCACTACCCCAGCACATATCAAAGCACTGGTTGAAAAACTTTCCGGCAAGACGCCAAAGTCACTTCCCCACAGCACCAAAACGGTTGTGTCCTCTTACAGCCATGCCGTCACACTGGGCGGACGCACGCAGCTGATTGGCGAACGCATCAACCCAACCGGCAAAAAACGACTTCAGCAGGCACTGCGTGAAGATGACATCGGCTACCTACTGCGGGAGGGCATTGCACAGCAGGATGCTGGTGCGGACATTCTGGATGTGAATGTCGGCCTGCCGGAAATTGACGAGCCAAAGCTGTTAACCGAAGCGGTTCAGGCGCTGCAGGGTGTTACCGACCTGCCGCTGCAGATTGACACCAGTGATCCCGTGGCAATGGAGCAGGCACTGCGCATTTACAACGGCAAACCGCTTTTAAATTCCGTAAACGGCAAGCAGGAAATTATGGATTCCGTATTCCCGCTGGTAAAAAAATACGGCTGCGCAGTAATTGCCCTCACACTGGATGAAACCGGGATACCGGAAACTGCAGAGGGACGCTTTGCCATTGCGAAAAAAATTGTACGGGAAGCAGCAAAATACGGAATTCCGAAACGCGACATCATCATTGACGCACTGGCCATGACCATTTCTGCCAGTCAGGAAGCCGCACAGGTTACTTTGCAGACACTCCGCATGGTGCGTGAAAAGCTGGGCCTGCACACCAGCCTTGGCGTTTCCAATATTTCATTTGGGCTGCCGCACCGCGAGCGTGTTACCTCTGCGTTCTTTACCATGGCAATGCAGGCAGGACTTTCCGCCGCCATCATCAACCCCAAAAGTGAAGCAATTATGGACGCATGGCGCAGTTTTAACGCGTTGATGTGCTATGACAAAAACTGCATTCAGTACATTGAATATTACAAGGATTTGCCGAAAACAGGCGCACAGAAGCCCGCCGCACTCCCCACCGGAAACGCGCTGGCGGTGGCTGCAAACGCGTTGGTCGCCGCAGGCAACGCCCTTGCCGCCGCTGCCGGACAAAAAGTGGAACTTACAGGTAAAGTATCTGTTCCTTTTGACATTGCGGTCCCTGCCGCTGCAACGGAAAAGGGACCTGCAGGCAAAAGCAAAAAATCCGCGCTTTATCACGCGGTCGCTAAAGGTTTACAGGACGATGCCCGCACTGCCGCCGCAGATGCTTTAAAAACGGCTGAACCACTGGACGTCATTCAAAACGAACTGGTGCCCGCACTGGATGAAGTCGGCACCGGCTACGAAAGCGGCAAACTTTTTCTGCCACAGCTTTTGATGAGTGCGGACGCCGCTACTGCCGCATTTGAAGTAATTCGCAGCACGCTGCAGGCAGGCGGTCAGAAGGCTGAAAAGAAGGGAACCATTGTGCTTGCCACCGTGAAAGGTGACATCCATGATATTGGTAAAAATATTGTAAAAGTTTTATTGGAAAATTACGACTACAACGTCATTGACTTAGGCCGTGACGTTGACCCGCAGACAGTCGTGGATGCTGTAAAGGAAAACGACGCACCTCTGTGCGGCCTTTCCGCACTGATGACAACTACGGTAGTCAGTATGGAAAAGACGATTGCACTGCTGCATGAACAGTGCCCAACCTGCAAAGTAATGGTCGGTGGTGCAGTATTGACGCAGGAGTACGCTGACCAAATTCACGCCGACTGCTACAGCAAAGACGCCATGGGTTCGGTACGCTACGCCGCCACGGTTTTCGGATAAACAAATTTTTACAATAAATAAAAGGAAAAGACGCATCCGGCAGCTTTTAAAAAGGCTGTTGAATGCGTTTTTTGCATCTCTATTTGCTTCCTAGTTTTTGAACAGTTTCCAAAAGCATCTTACTGGCCCAGTGAAAAATCTCACGTGTTTCGTAGTGCCGGTAATCGCACTCCAAGCTGTTGATCAGCAGCAGATAAACATCGTACCACAGCACCCGTATCTGCTGTGCCAGTGTCAGCTCCTGCAGACCGTAGCCACGCAGGAATGCCGGTTCCTGCTGCCAACTGCGAAAACCTGCTTCCATTAAAAAGTCGCCCCAAAGGCTTCGCTCAAAATCAATCAGGCCGGATATTTCTCCGTTGTCCACAAAAATGTTTCCTGCCCACAAGTCCCAGTGCACCAACTGCGGGCAAGTTACCTGCTCAAAGCAGGACTTGTCCCTTTCCAGCAGTTCAAGCAGCAGCTGCGGCTTTACACTGAACGAAGCCGAAACCTGTTCGGCATCTGCAAAAACATCCTGCAGCAAGCTTTTAAATGCTGGGAACCACGCGGTGTATTGTTTTTCCGGCTGCGCAAAGCAACCGAATCTTTCACCGGAAATTGCATTGAGCTTTCGGTTGAACACACCCGCTGAAAACTGAATGTGGCACTTTTCCGCTTCTGTCAGCTGCTCCTGCAGCACAGAAAAACTCTTGCCCGGCAACTTTTCCATAACAAAATAGTCAGAATCACAGAGTGTACGGCTCTGGTCGAAAAAGAGAATCTTTGCCACCGGGCAGTCCGTCTGCTCTGCCACCAGCCGCATAGCTCCAACTTCGGCTGCCATGAGGTCCTTTTCATACCGCATGACCGATACATCCGGCGGCGGTGCAATTTTTAAAATAACCTGTTTTCCATTTTGCAGCGTGACTTCATACGCTGCATTGAAGTATCCTTCTGTCAATTCATTCAATATTTTGACGGGACTGTTTGGGCACGCCTGCTGCATCATGTGTTCCAACTGAACACGTGATTTTTGATTTTTTGTCATGCTAACCGGCATGATTATTTCCTCCACTTGTAAGTCACGAATAAAAACAGCAGGCCCACTGCCAAATACAGTGTAAACCTGCTTGCACTTTTTTTACACTCAAAGTGTACCGAAAATACGGTCCCCTGCATCGCCAAGGCCCGGCACAATGTAACCGTGTTCGTTCAAATGGTCATCCACAGAAGCACAGTACAGCTTTACATCCGGGTGAGCAGCTGTAAACGCCTTAATTCCTTCCGGCGCGGCAATAATGCACATAAACTTAATGCATTTCGGGTGGCTGCGCTTAATAATTGTTACCGCATCAATGCCGGAGCCGCCTGTTGCCAGCATCGGGTCCAGCACAATAACTTCGCGCTCCTCAATGTCACTGGGCAGCTTGCTGTAGTACTCGACCGGCGCCAGTGTTTTGGGATCGCGGTAAAGTCCGATGTGGCCCACCTTTGCGGCAGGCACCATGGAAAGCACGCCATCCACCATGCCAAGGCCTGCACGCAGAATCGGCACGAAAGCCAGCTTGCGTCCGGCAATCACCTTTGTTTTAGCAACCGCCACCGGTGTCTGCGTTTCAACCTCTTTCAGCGGCAGGTCACGTGTGGCTTCGTAGCACTCCAGCATAGCAATCTCACTGACAAGCTGGCGAAAATCCTTACTTCCTGTTTCTTTGTCCCGCAGGTAGGTCAGTTTGTGCTGAATCAGCGGATGGTCCATAACGAATACATTTTCACAGTTTTCCATTTTCTTATCCTCCCGAACAAAACTTCAAAGATCTCCGTTTTCAATTGCAGTAATTTCATCCAGACGGCGCTGGTGACGGCCACCCTCGTATGGGGTATCCAAATAGATTCCAACAAGTTCCACTGCCTGCTCCGCGTTCAGCACACGGCCGCCAAGGCAAAGGCAGTTGCAGTTGTTGTGGCGGCGGGTCATTTCCGTACTGTAGGTTTCCGTGCAGACTGCTGCGCGGACACCGTTCACCTTATTAGCCGCAATGGACATACCAATGCCGGTGCCACAGCAGAGGATTGCGCGTTCGCACTGTCCCTCTGCCACACTATGGGCAACTTTTGCCGCAATCGGCGGATAATCCACGCTTTCTTCACTGTCTGTTCCAAAATCCTGATATTCAATCCCGCGGCTTTCGAGATAACTTTCAATTACTTTTTTTAACTGAAATCCACCGTGGTCGCAACCAATAGCTAACATATTCATTTCCTCCGTTATGAATTTATTAAGTTATATCTTTTTATGGTCTGCAGCCAGCATCGCATAATACGAAATATCTGCCAGACCCTGGTTGTTGCATTTAAATTGCCGCAGGGTGCCTTCATACTGCATCCCGCATTTTTTCATAACCATGCCGGAATGCGGATTTTTTACGTCATGGCACGCCTGCACGCGGTTGGCACCTACTTCATCAAAAAAGAAATCCATGACCGCCCGCAGTGCTTCTGAAACGACTCCCTGATGCCACCAGGTTTTACCGATGCAGTAGCCGATTTCAACAGTTTGCGTATCCTCATCTACATGAACTGCGGCGATGCTGCCAATCGGTTCATCCCCGTTGCTTTTCAGTGTAACCGCCCACTGGTAGTCTGCCGGACTTTCGTAATCCTTCACCCATTGCTCCAACACTTTTTGACTCACACTTGTGTCTGCGTGTGTCGGCCAAGTCAGAAATTTTGTGACTTCCGGGTCACTTGCCCAGTTGCGAAACATGGGTTCGGTATCTTCAAGCGTAAAGCGGCGTAAAATCAGGCGCTCCGTTTCAAGCTGTTTGGTTCCCAAGTGTGTCATGGCCTTCTCCTTTCCGCTCAAAGTATATTTTACTTGACCGCGGTGAAGAAAAGACGCGGAAACCGGAAGATGATTTCACCATTTTTCTGCATGGGATATGCTTTCTTCACCCCCGCAAGCACTTCACTTTCCAGTTCTGCTTTCTCCGCGGCATTTAGAACACTGAGATAAGGGCGCAGGCCGGTGCCGCGATACCACTCAATAATTTCATTGTAAGAATGCATTCGGTGAAAATACGTTGTCTGCCACATTGTAAAATCCGATGCATTTTCGGCAAGCACGTCAAAATATTTTTCAGCAGAAAGGGTATGAAAAATGCGCGGCTGTGCAAACTTTTGCTTCCATTTTTCACTTTCCGCAATCGCAAAAATAATCTTATAAATCGGTTCCGTCTGATTGACCGGCACCTGCACCGCCAGCATGCCGCCGGGACGAAGCATTCGCAGCATTGCTTTCAATAAACCGGCGTTGTCCGGTATCCACTGGATGCACGCGTTGGAAAACACGATATCAAAATTTTGACCAAGCGATGGCAGTTCTTGCGGAACATTGCAAAGCCGGAAATCAATGCCGCTGTGTTCCTTTGCGGCTGTTTTCAACATATCCGGTGAACTGTCCGCACCGATAATCTGCGCGTACGGATACTTCTGCCGCAAAACTGCTGTGCTGTTTCCCGGGCCGCAGCCGATGTCAACAATCCGCGCGGGTTCCGCCGCAGTCAGCCGTGCCGCCAAATCGGCCGCAGGCTGTGTGCGTTCTGCCTGAAACTTTAAATACTGTTTTGAATCCCACTTCTGCAAAATGCTTCACCTGCTTTCTTTTGCTGTTCAATTGATAAAAATTTCAATGCTTCACTTTTAAAGAGCGCTGTGCCTGCGGCGGGCGCAGATAGACCGGCATCAGCTCTTCCGCAGAAACCAGATTGCCTGATTCCGCTGCACGCGCGGCACAGGCGGCTGTACCACACGCACGCTGAAAGCGAATCGGTTCCGGCGCAAGGCGGACCCCGATCGTCTCAAAAGCCTCTGATTTTGCGCAAAGTTCCGCGCCGTCGCCAACTAACACTACTGGCATCGTATATTTGGCGCACTCTGCCGCCAGTTCGTCAATGGACAAGGCCCTGTCCGGTGTCAGACGGCGCATTTCACCGTTTTTAATTTCAAATAAGGCATTGTAAACCTGCCCGCAGCGGGCATCCATCACACAGCAGGCAGTGCAGTCCAGCACCCGCAGATTTTCCGCCATTGCTTCCAGCGTGGAAATGCTGGCGCATGGCTTATTCTGCGCAAACGCCATTCCCTTGATGCTTGCAACACCAATGCGCACACCAGTAAAGGAACCCGGCCCGGCAGTAACGGCAAATACGTCAATCTGCTGCAAGTACACCTTGGCGTACTCTAGCACACCGCAGATCATTGGCATCAACGTCTGGCTGTGAGTCAGCTTGACATTGGTAAAACATTCGCCCAATACTTTTCCATCCTGCCAAATGCAGGCGGAGGCTGCCCCAGCAGAGCAGTCAATCGCTAATATTTTCATGGTAACTTCCTTGTTTTACAGAGAATCAAAAATTTCCGGAGAGGGCGCTTCTATTGTAATAATGCGGTCATCGTCTCCCGTGCCGCGTGCAAATGTAAGATACACCGCTTCCGGCGGCAGCGCAGCTTCAATGTTTTCGCTCCACTCAATCACCAGAACGCCGCCGTCCTCCAGATAGTCAAAGTAACCGGTAGAGGAAAGGTCATCCCAGCCTTCTACCCGGTACATATCAAAATGATACAGCGGCAGGCGTCCACCGTCATAAACGTGCACAAGCGCAAAAGTCGGGCTGGAAATCCCTGCTTCAATGCCCAGTCCGGCAGCAAGCCCACGGGTAAAGGCGGTTTTTCCCATGCCCATCGGGCCAAACAATGCCAGCACTTCTCCGCCCTGCAGCTTCTGTGCTATGTGCTTTCCGAGTGCTTCCGTTTCTGCGGCAGAAGCGGTTTTTATTTGGTGAACTGTTTTTTCTGTCATTAAAACAGCCCCATAATACGGCCGTCATCCGTTACGTCAATTTTTTCGGCAGACGGTACCTTCGGCAGCCCCGGCATAATCATAATATCACCGGCATAGGCAACCACAAAGCCGGCACCGTTAGAAAGTTTTAAGTTGCGGATATTCAGCGTAAAGCCCTGTGGGCGGCCAAGCAGAGAAGCGTCATCTGAAAGGCTGTACTGCGTTTTCGCAATGCAGACCGGCAGTTTATTGCCGCCAAGCACTGCAATATCTTTCAGCGCTTTCTTTGCTTTTTTAGAGTAAGCAACATCCGCCGCACCGTAGATTTCTGTGGCAATCCGTTCAATTTTTTCTTCAATGGTGCTGCTGTCCGGATACAGACAATGGAAATTGCTGTCCTTTTCGCAGGCAGCCACAACTTTTTGTGCAAGCGCAGTTCCGCCCTCTCCGCCTTTGGCAAATACTTCGGAAAGTGCAAAGTCCGCACCCTGCTCTTTGCAGTACTGTTCAATAAACTGCAGTTCCTCGGCAGGATCCGTGTCAAAGCGGTTGATTGCCACAACCACCGGTACCCCATACTTGCGCATATTTTCGATATGCGCGCCAAGGTTTACAATACCTTTTTTCAAAGCTTCCATGTTCGGTTTTGCGGTGTCCGCTTTCGGTACGCCGCCGTTGTACTTCAGCGCACGGTCAGTTGCTACCAGCACGATTGCGGAGGGAGCAAGTCCTGCCAAACGGCACTTGATATCCATAAATTTTTCAGCACCGAGGTCACTGCCGAATCCTGCTTCTGTAATGCAGTAATCCGCCAATTTCAGTGCAATGCGGGTGGCACGCACGCTGTTGCAGCCGTGCGCAATATTTGCAAAGGGTCCGCCGTGCATAATTGCTGGTGTATTTTCCAGTGTCTGTACCAGATTCGGATTAATGGCATCTTTCAGCAGTGCTGCCATAGCACCTTCCGCGTGCAGGTCTTTTGCGTAAACCGGTTCTCCTGCTATAGAGTAGGCAACCAAAATTCTGCCAAGGCGCTCTTTCAGGTCATGAATATCCTTTGCCAGACAGAAAATCGCCATGACTTCACTTGCAACGGTAATGCAGAAACCGTCCTCCCGCACGAAGCCGTTGATTTTGCCGCCTAAACCAACCACCACACTGCGCAGTGCGCGGTCATTCATATCCATGCAGCGGGAAATCAGGATGCGGCGGGTGTCAATCTGCAGCGCGTTGCCCTGATGAATATGGTTGTCCAGCATGGCGCAGAGCAGATTGTTTGCCGCGGTAATGGCGTGCATATCTCCTGTAAAGTGCAGGTTGATGTCCTCCATCGGCACCACTTGTGCCCAGCCGCCGCCGGCCGCACCGCCCTTAATGCCGAACACCGGGCCAAGGCTTGGCTCCCGCAGTGTTACCACAGCCTTCTTGCCGATTTTTGCCATTGCTTCTCCCAGTCCAACGCTGGTGGTTGTTTTACCCTCACCCGCCGGCGTTGGATTGATTGCTGTAACGAGCACCAGTTTCCCGTTCGGTGCATCCTGAAGCCGGTCAAACAAGGATTGATTCAGTTTTGCCTTGTAGCGTCCATAAGGCTCCAGTTCTTCTTCCTTTACGCCGAGTTCTCCGGCAATCGCCGTGATAGGTTGCATGTTCGCCTGCTGTGCGATTTCGATATCTGTCACGATACGGTCCCTCCTTGCACATTCTTGTTTATCAGTATAGCACAACACGGGAGATTTCGGAAGCATGGATTCCTTTACATTTGCAATTTTGCCGCATCTGTTTTCATGTATACTGTGTTTTCTCCCTTTCTGTGGTAGAATGAAAAGGAAAAGAAATTTTCATTTTGTAAGAAACTTGTAAGAATTCCGGCAGTTTCTTTGTAAGAATTCTGCGGTACCATAAAAGCACAGGAGGAGAAAAAATGAACAAAGACAAAATACTGGTTGTAGACGATGACCGGGAAATCACAAAGGCAATCGCGCTGCTGCTGCAAAAAGAGGGCCTTGCCGCCGAGTGCGCCTACGACGGAATGGAGGCGCTCGAAAAAGTGACGGACCCGCAGGTCTGCCTCTTGATTATCGATGTGATGATGCCAAAGCTGGACGGCCTTTCCGCTGTGCTGCGTATCCGCGAAAAACGCAACCTGCCAATTCTGGTGCTTTCCGCAAAAAGTGAGGATTCCGATAAAATTCTCGGTCTTTCCATGGGCGCGGACGACTACATTACAAAGCCGTTTAACCCAATGGAATTAATGGCACGGGTAAAGTCCCAGCTGCGGCGGTACAAAACGCTTGGCAGCCGAAACGAAGAGCAGCGGCAGGGTATTCTGCGCACCGGGCGGCTTGCCTTTAACCCGACAGCAAAGCAGCTGACCGCCGACGGCGAGGCGATTCACCTGACCGCAACGGAAACAAAGATTGTCGCGCTGTTGATGGAAAACCTTGGGCGTGTCTTTTCCGCCGAGGAAATCTACCGCCGCGTATGGGACGAGGACGCCTACAGCGTAGAAAACACAGTGATGGTACATATTCGGCGCATCCGCGAAAAAATCGAACTAAATCCAAAAGAACCTGAATACTTAAAGGTGGTGTGGGGACTTGGCTACAAAATTGAAAAAATACTATGACGAACTGCGGCAGACACCCGCTGATTCTAAGAACTGGCGGAACATTGGCTTTGTGGGCTGGCTCAGTTTTTTCCTGAGCATCAGTATTCTGCTGACCATTGCCGGATGTTACTTTGGTCCGCGCGCCGCGGCGGCCATGGGCGGTTCCTCTTACGAGGATTTGATGCAGGATGACTACAAGAATACCAGCCTTTTCAGAAATTCTGTGGTATCCGGTATTTATTCGATGGCTTATGTAAACGCAGACGGCAGTTGCTTTGGTGACATTGACGCTCCCTATAGTTATCATTCCTATTTCTCCTCTGACCAAAATCAGGCTATTTTTTCCTGTGCCGCAGTGGAAGATGATAAACTGATTTTTCAACATGCCGGAATGAACTATAATGCATTGCTGACCGAAAATTTCCGTACGCAGTCATTTCTGCTGAAAATTACGCTGCAAAATTTTAAAGTCACAGATGTAAAAATTCTGCAGGATGGCAACATTCTTAAACCAGAAGCCAGTGAATGGATTTTTAAACTCCGCAATAGTTTGCTTGGCATAACAATACCGGATTTTACTGACGAAAACCGTAAAATTACATCTGGGGTAAAATCCGACAAAGGCCGTACTTTCTACTTTACTATCACAGATTCACTTCCCAGCACCAATGTTTACAGCGCTTATGCTACTGAAAAGCAGCTATACAGAGGCATTACCGAAAATTCTGCTTTGCTAGCATTGGCAGTGCTGTTGCTTGCGGTCAGCATCCTCTTTTACCCAGGTAAGCAGAAAGGTGACCGTGCCTTTGCTTCCCTTGTAGGACACATTCCGATAGAGATTAAGCTGCTTCTGCTACTAGTGCTGTATATTTGCCCAATAATGTACTCTACTGGCCATCTGCATATCTTTACCGGTCTCGAAACTCTCCACTTTGCTTTGGTAAATTGCCTGTTTTACCTTTTGTGGTATGTATGGCTCACCTATTTTGTGGTAAACGATATTCGATACAAAACCTTTGCAAAGCATAGCATTATCCGCCGCCTGTGGCAAACCGCGCACGGCGCGGTACAGCAGAACAATGTAAAAACACCGCTTGCAAAGCAAATTCAACGCTGGCTGCTGCCGCTTTTCGTTTTGGTAGACATCTGCATGGTGCCATGTGTACTTTTCTTCGGCCTTTCAGACAACATCTTTGCTACTAGTTCCGGTTATCACCATTTACTGCGCCTTATCTTCTTCGGTGGACTTGCCGCGGCTGTCATTTATTTGGAGTACCGCATCTGGAAAAAGTCGAAATTTCTCGGCACACAAATGGCAAAGCTGACGGAACAGATTCGGCTGATTCGCAGCGGTGCACAGCCGCAGCCAATCCACGTTGGCGGATGCGACCAGCTTTCCGCAGCGGCGTATGACCTGAATGCGGTACAGGACGGCATTGAAGCCGCCGTGAATGAGCGCGTGCGCAGTGAGCGCATGAAAGTGGAACTGGTGACCAACGTCAGCCATGACCTAAAAACACCGCTGACCTCCATTATTAGCTACGTTGACCTGCTGGGGCAGGAGGAACTTTCCCCTACTGCCCGCGATTACGTACAGATTCTGGCACAGAAAAGTGACCGGCTCAAGGCTATTGTGCAGGATGTGTTTGACATTTCCAAAGCGGTCAGCGGCAACCTTGCCGTAAATAATAAAACACTTGACCTTGCAAAGCTTCTGCGCCAAACGCTTGCGGATATGGATGAACAGATTTCGGCGGCACCGCTCACATTCCGCGTGCAGCTGCCGGAACAGCCGGTATGGATTTACTCAGATGGTGACCGACTGTATCGCGTTTTCCAAAATTTAATTCAAAACGCTGTGCAGTATTCTTTGGAAAACTCACGGGTGTACATCACGCTGGCGGTTTTGCAGGGATACGCCCACGCAAAAGTGCGCAACACCTCTAAACATGAAATTGGTGACGCTCAGGCGCTGCTGGAGCGTTTCACCCGCGGTGACAAAAACCGTACCACAGAGGGCAGCGGCCTTGGCCTATCGATTGCGCAAAGTTTTACACAGGCCTGCGGCGGCACGTTTTCCGTTTCCGCCCAAGCTGATCTGTTTATAGCCGAAGTTGTTCTGCCACTTGGGCAGGCACCTCAAACAAACAATTCATCCGGTACGGTTTTGGAGCCCGTACTGGCCGACAGCCCCAAAAACACAAATACACCTGCTTCTTAAAAATACACCAATTACAAAGCATATCTTTTTGGCACAAAATTCCGCCCGGCACCGCCCTTTTGAAACATCTTTGGGGTAGTGTGCCGGGCGATTTTGTGCTATAATAATTTGGAATACGTTCCGTGTGGAAAATTCATGCGGCGAAAGGACGTGTGCGATGCATAACTTTGGCTCACGTGCAGCTGAATATTTTCGGCGCACTGATAAACTGCTTTGGATTGTCATGCTGGCAATTTCTGCTTACAGTTTACTGCTGTTAAAAACTGTTCCCAAAACGGGCGGCGGCCGCAGTTTCTTCTCTGTACAGCTGATAGCTATTGTTATTGGTTACATTGGTGCAATTATTTTAACTCTGATTGACTACCGCTCAATCAGCAATTACTGGTACTTGGTCGGTGTCTTTTGTATCTTTTTAATTTTGCTGACATTATTTAAAGGCATCACCATTGAAGGTTCTGACGGTGTACAGGCAAAGGCATGGCTTGCGATGCCGGGCGGACTGACTTTTCAGTCCAGCGAGCTGGTCAAAATCGGATTTTTAGTTACCTTTGGCAAGCATTTGGACATGCTTCAGGAGCGGGATGAACTGAACAAGCCGCTGCATGTACTGCTGCTGACCGCGCACGCGCTGATTCCAATGGGCTTGGTACATTTACAAAAGGATGACGGCACCGCCATTATTTTCGGTTTCATGTTCCTGTTTATGGCTTTTTCCGCAGGCATTAAATTGCGCTATTTTGCAGCGCTGGGCGGGATAATTGCTGTCATGCTGCCAGTTGCATGGAACTTTGTACTGGCAGACTACCAAAAAACCCGAATGCTGATTTTCCGCCACCCGGAGACCGACCCGCAGGGATATGGGCTGCAGCAGCTTGCAGGAAAAATGAGTATTTCCAGCGGTCAGCTGACCGGACGCGGCTTGTTTGTTTCCCCGCGCGTCAATTCCAGTGTTGTGCCAGTACAGGAAAGCGACTTCGTTTTCTCAGTGGCAGGTGAGCAGCTTGGTTTTGTTGGCTGTGTAGCGATTATCTTTCTGCTAATTACGCTGCTGCTGCTGTGCCTGCGCAACGCACACCGTGCCACTGATTTGCAGGGCAGCAGTATCTGTATGGGCTTCTTCGCTATGGTGTTTGCGCAGACGCTGTTTAACCTTGGGATGTGCCTCAACCTGCTGCCAGTTATGGGCGTAACGCTGCCGTTTTTCAGTTACGGTGGTTCCTCCGTGATGTGCCTGTACTTCGGCTTTGGATTGGTACAAAGCGTGATGATTCACCGCGAAGACGGCCGCAACAGTCGACGGCTGTTTGAATAAGGGACAAACAGCGACCAAAACTTTTTTCTGAAAAAATTATATAAAAATCCGCTTCATGCAAAACGCAGTAGCTTTGCTTAAAGCGGATTTTTTATAGTCAAAACATTTATCAGAGCAGCGAAAGCTGCTTCTGTGGTGTACACAAAAAGCTGCAGGGGCAGTTCTGGCGTAAGGTCTGAAACGCTGCTTCTGCCTTTTCTTTCGTATCAAACAGTCCAAAAACTGCCGAGCCGGAACCGGTCATGCAGGCACCCAGCGCACCGGCCCGCCGGAGCTGCTGCTTTAAATTCTGTATCTGCGACAAATTGACAACCGCTTCAAAAGCATTGCCGAACGCTTTACCAAGCTCCTGCAGACTGTTCATCTGCAGTGCCGCAAGAACACCGGGCGTATATGGTTCCGGTAAAGCTGCCGTCTCATCGGCGCGGCGGTACGCCTGTGCGGTATCTACGCCAACCGGTGGCTTGCATACCACAAACCAGCACGGCGGCAGGGATTCGAGCGACGTCAGCACTTCTCCGATTCCCTCCGCAAGCGCTGTTCCGCCCTGCACACAGAACGGTACATCCGCACCAAGGGTTTCTGCCATCTTATACAATGTTTCTGCGGGAAGCGAATGCTGATAAAGCCGACACAGGCCACGCAGAGCAGCGGCGGCATCCGCACTTCCGCCGCCCATACCAGCCTGACTCGGAATATGCTTTTCAACTAAAATCGTCACGTTCCTATCCGGCTCATCGGTTAGCTCAAAGAAAGCCTGCGCCGCGCGATACACAAGGTTGTCCTTTCCTTCCGGTGCCGCGGGGTTGCCGGACAGGATCCGGCTCTGGGCACAGTGCACCTGCAAACCGCCGGGCACACGCTCAAAAGCAAGCGTATCACACAAAGAAACACTTACGTTAACCATGCGCAGCAGATGGTACCCGTCCGCACGCTTTCCTGTAATGTCCAGTGCCAGATTCAGCTTTGCAAATGCGGGTTCTATCAGCACGGAAATCCTCCTTATAATGTATCAGCGTGATGATTCTGTACAAAATGGCCGATGCGGGAAAGTGCTTCTGTAATATGTTTGATGCTATAGGAATAGGAAACGCGCACAAAGCCTTCGCCGCAGTCGCCAAATGCAGAGCCGGGAACTACTGCAACATGTTCTTCCTGAATCAGTTTTTCACAAAAATCGTCGCTGGTCAGACCAGTGGAACGAATGCATGGGAAAATATAGAACGCGCCTTCCGGCTCAAAGCAAGTAAGTCCCAATTCGTTAAAACCGTCCACAATCAAACGGCGGCGCATATCATACTGTTCACGCATATAAGCGCTGTCGTTGTCACCATTTTTCATGGCTTCCACCGCCGCGAGCTGACTCATGGTCGGTGCGCTCATAATTGCATACTGGTGCAGCTTGGTCATCTGTTTAATAATAGGGGCCGGGCCAAGCGCGTAACCCAAACGCCAGCCGGTCATAGCAAACGCTTTGGAAAAGCCGTTAATGACAATCGTGCGTTCCTTCATATCCGGAATCGCCGCAAATGAAACATGGCGTGTGTCACCGTAAGTCAGTTCACTATAAATTTCATCGGAAAGCACCATGATATCTGTACTCCGGAGAACGTCTGCAATCGCATTCAGATGTTCGCGGCGCATCACCGCACCGGTCGGGTTGTTCGGATACGGCAAAACCAGCAGCTTGGTTTTGGGCGTAATTGCTGCTTTTAACTCCTCCGGCGTCAGCCGGAAGCTGTTTTTCGCCTTGGTTTCAATAATGACCGGCACACCGCCAGCCATTTCCGTCAGCGGCTGGTAACAGACAAAACTTGGCTGCGGAATCAGCACTTCATCGCCGGGCTGAATCAGGCAGCGCATGCAGCCGTCGATTGCTTCACTGCCGCCGACTGTAACCAGACATTCCGTTTTTGGTTCATATTCTAAGCGGTAATGATGGGCAAACCAGCGGCAGATTTCCTCACGCAGCTCAATAAAGCCGCGGTTTGGGCTGTACCAGGTTTTTCCGTCCTCCAAAGATTGGATGCCCGCCTGCCGAATGTGCCATGGCGTAACAAAATCGGGCTCGCCGATAGAAAGGGAAATGACATCTTCCATTTCGTTTGCAATATCAAAAAATTTCCGGATGCCGGAGGGCTTCAGCGCCTGTATCTCCGGATTAAGCCGGTTGGAATACTCAATCACAGGAAAGGTCCCTCCTCCCGTCCGTCTCCTCGGCGGCGTTCATAATAATGCCGTCTGCCTTGTAGCGGGTCAGGACGAAGTGCGTGGCTGTAGAAAGAACGCTGTCCAGTGTAGAAAGACGGCGCATTACGAACATGGCAACTTCCTGCATGGTGCTGCCGTGGATAATGACGGCAAGGTCATAGCCGCCGGAAACTAGGTAAACGCTGTCCACTTCCGGCAAGCTCATGATTTTATTGGCAATTTCATCAAAGCCGCGTTCACGTTTCGGGGACACGCGCAGTTCAATAATAGCAATGGCGTTGTTGCCATCCACCTTTTCCCAGTTGATAATTGCCTTGTAGCCGCGAATTACGCCATTCTTTTCATATTCGGTAATGGCGTTGCTTACATTTTCCTCAGTTTCATTGAGCATAACGGCCAGCTGTTTGGTTGTAAGCCGGGCGTTTTCATTCAGCAGTGTCAGAAGTCTATCCATTGCATTCACTCCTCATACATATTTCCCGAGCAAAAAGCTGCACGGACTTTGTTTTTTACAAATTTACTCTATCATAACACAAAACCCCGCAAAGCGGGGTGATTTTTTGCAGAATCTTACGAGAATTTTCGGTTTGCCGAACAAAGTCCATACTATGAAATAGGATACATGTCTGGCTCGCGGCCGGTGTAAACCGCAAAGTGTGTAAAGCCCAACTTTTCCAAAAGCCGCAGGCCATCTTCGATTCCGCTGCCAATGTCGCCCCACCGGTGGGCATCACTGCCCAAGGTGACGCGCTTACCGCCAAGCTCCCGGTAACGTTCCAAAATCGGCCTGTCCGGCAAAGTTGTGCCGATACGCTGGCGCAGACCGCTGGTGTTTACCTCCAGGCTTTTGCCCTGCCGAATCAGTTCCTGCAGCACAGCATCAATTTCCTGCTTGTATGGTTCGTAGCTGATTTCCATGTTGTTATGTTCACCGTGCGTGTAACGCCACGGATAGGTCATGTGTGCAAGCGAATCGAACTTTCCCCACCGCACCATTTCTAACATTTCTGCAAAATACTGATGCAGCAGCTCATGAATATTACACTTTGTGTAGTCTAAATCATAAAAATCAGGTGTATCCTTTATATTGTGGATACTGGCAAGCACAAAATCATAGTCACACAGGGAAAGTGCCTCTTCCGAAGCAGAATGATCCTGCAGCGGCTGGCCCAGCTCAATGCCTGCGCGAACGTGCAGTCTGCCGCGGAAAGCAGCAGCAGCCTTGCGTGCTTCAAAGTAAGACTGAAGCACCACTTTGTTGTAGCCTTTGTCCCAATATTCATTACATTCACAGTGGTCGGTCACTGTCAGGGAAAAAAGGCCCTGACGCACCGCACTGTCACACAGCATCATGGCGGAATCCTGCCCGTCAAAGCTGCAGTCCGTGTGGCAGTGTGAATCTGACATATAACGATACCGCATTTTTTGCCTCCTCTCTGTTTCCGCCGGAAAATACCGCAGCGGTGGAAATAGAAACTACCCGCAGTTTGTTGCTGCAGGCAAAATACCGTATTTATATTGTAACATATTGGTTCAAGGAATCCTACAGCTAAGGTTCACGTTTCGCCGCACCGCCTGCGAAATATTTTGAACACTTTGACAAGGCATTGACAAGACTGTGAAACTCGTTCATAATATGTTTATATTATTTTGCGCAGTAAAGCGCAACAAAAACCGGAGGAAAATAATATGCGTGCTGTCATAACCGTTCTTGGCAAAGACATGGTCGGTATTTTGGCCAAAGTTTCTGCCATCTGTGCCGAAAACAGTGTAAACGTCGTGGAAGTTACTCAGTCCGTTCTGCAGGACTTGTTTGCCATGATTATGCTGGTAGATATTTCCACAAGCAAAGTTCCCTTCAGCCAGCTTTCCGACACCTTTGTCGCACTTGGTGAAAAGGAAGGACTGACCATTCACGTTATGCACGAGGATATTTTTAATTCCATGCACAAAATTTGATATTTTCAAAAGATTGGGACGGTGAGAACATGATTGATACCCATGATATACTGGAAACAGTCCAGATGATTGACAATGAAAATCTGGATATTCGCACAATTACAATGGGCATTTCCCTGTTGGACTGCATTGACAGTGACCCGGACCGCGCCTGCGACAAGATTTACGACAAAATCTGCCGCTATGCCGGCAAACTGGTGCAAACCGGCGAAGACATCAGCAAGGATTACGGCATTCCAATCATTAACAAGCGCATTTCGGTAACGCCGATTGCCATGATTGCCGGTGCCTGCCCAGGCCGCGACCCAGTACGTTTTGCAAAGACGCTGGACCGCGCCGCAAAAGAAGTCGGTGTGGATTTGATTGGCGGTTACTCCGCGCTGGTTCAGAAAGGCTTTGCACCCGGTGACTACGCACTAATTGAAAGCATCCCGCAGGCACTTGCCGAAACTGAACGTGTCTGCTCCAGTGTCAACGTCGGTACCACAAAAGCCGGCATCAACATGGACGCTGTAAAAAAGATGGGGCAGATTGTTGTGCGGACATCTAAAGCAACCGCAGATCAGGGCTGCATTGGCCCTTCCAAGCTGGTCATCTTCTGCAACGCTCCGGAGGACAACCCCTTTATGGCCGGTGCATTCCACGGCACCGGTGAACCGGACTGTGTCATTAACGTTGGTGTTTCCGGCCCAGGCGTTGTGCGTGCGGCTCTGCACAAATGTCCGGACAGTGACCTGAGCGAAGTCGCCGACATCATTAAAAAGACGGCTTTTAAAATCACCCGCATGGGGCAGTTGGTTGCACAGGAAGCCAGCCGTCGGCTGTGCGTACCCTTTGGCATAGTTGATTTGTCACTGGCACCGACCCCTGCCGTGGGCGATTCGGTTGCTTATATTCTTGAGGAAATGGGTTTGGAAAGCTGTGGTGCCCACGGCACTACCGCCTGCCTTGCCCTGCTGAATGATGCCGTGAAAAAGGGCGGCATTATGGCAAGTTCTCATGTTGGCGGCCTTTCCGGCGCGTTTATTCCGGTTTCCGAGGATGCGGGTATGATTAATGCCGCTAAGTGCGGTTCACTGTCTATCACCAAACTGGAAGCCATGACCTGCGTGTGCAGCGTTGGATTGGATATGATTGCCATTCCCGGTGACACTTCTGCAGATATTATTTCCGGTATTATTGCGGATGAAGCGGCAATCGGCATGGTGAATTTGAAAACCACCGCTGTGCGTGTCATCCCCGCTCTAGGGAAAAAAGCCGGTGACGACCTGAACTTTGGCGGATTGTTCGGCCACAGCCCAGTTATGGAAGTAAACCCGTGGTCTCCCAAAAAATTCATTGACCGCGGCGGACGTTTGCCTGCTCCTATGCAAAGTTTGAAAAACTGAATTGAAAGCAGCTGCATTGGTATTTGTTACCGATCAGCTGCTTTTTTATACTGTATATCATTCTTGTGTAGAAGTTACGTGTATGCATTCATAACTATAATTTATGAATGCATAATTTAATTTCATCCTTTTATTCTTCTCCTGCCGAAATTTTGTAGTAAAAGTCGATAAGAATTAGTTAAACAACTGAAACTGGATTTTCGTTCACAGTTTAGAAACAAATCGGTATGAAAGAGTGATATAATGCTGGGATGAGCGTAACCTATATAATAAGTATAGGACCAACAAGCTAGGAGGCGCTGTTCATGAAGGATATGATCAAAGAGATCGTAGACATTGACCGCGAAGCGCAGCAGATTACCGATGCGGCTCAGCAGAAAAAGCTGAGCTCTGCTGAAGAAGTCGCCAAACGCCGGGAAGAGATTCGTGCTCAGTATCTTGACCGTGCACGCAAGCGCATCGCAAAAAATGAGCCGGCGGAGCGTGCTTCTGCCGAAAAAGAATGGGAAAAGACAGAAACACACTACGCTGCAGTCCGTGAAAAGCTGGAAGCGGACTATCAGAAAAACGGCGACCAGTGGATAAAAGAGCTCGTCAGCCGCGTGTTGGGAGCGTGAAAAAATGTCGAACACTGCCATTGTCAGTAAAGCGCGCGCCATGTACGGCCGCCGGCTGACACAAAGCGACTGGGAAGCGCTGCTTGCCTGCTCCTCTGTAGCGGAGGCAGCCGCCTACCTAAAGTCCAGCACAGCGTACGGTTCTGTACTCAACGGCATCAATGAAAGCAGCATTCACCGCGGCGAGTTGGAAGATCTGCTGCATCAGCGGCTCATGCAGGAAACTCTGCGCCTAAGCCGCTATGATTTGGGCATAGGTGAGCACACTGCAAACTACCTGCTTGGGCAGATAGAGGTTGACCAAATTCTTCATGCGGCCATCCGCATCAACTCCCATCAGGAAACCGATCTGACCCCGCCAAACCCTTACCTGAACAGCCACACTCGCTTTGACCAGCGGCTTGTGGATCAGGCAGCCACCTTTGAACAGCTGCTGGAAGCAGTACAGGGAACCCACTATTATAAGGTTCTGCTGCCTTTCCGCACTGCGGAAGGCGGTATGCAGAACTACACCGGGTTGGAACATGCATTGCTGATGGATTTATATACGCAGCTGTACAAGGTGATTGGCAAAGAATCACATGGTACAGAACGTAACGCTCTGCACGAAATGTTTGATGACATGGCCGACCTGCAGAATTATGCGAGAATCATCCGATTAAAGTCTTACTACCATGTTACAGATTCTCAGCTTCGCGCGTGCCTGCTGCCCTTTGGAAAATTGCCGAAAGCAAAGTTGGAACAAATGATTGCAGCAGATACACCGGCGCAGGCCACCGCAGTCATGGCAACCACACGACTTGGCAAGCGGGCATTTCAACTGCCGTATGACCTGCCGGGCGACTTGGTACTTCAGGTCCGCTATCGGGAATGCCACCGGAACATTTTCTTTAGTTCCGAGTCCAGTGTCGTGATGCTCTCCTACATCTTCCTGATGCAGACAGAACTAAACGGCCTTATCAATCTGATTGAGGGACTGCGCTACGGTGTTTCCAAAGCCGAAATCAAGCGGCTGCTGAATCCCTACGAATTTGGATGAAAGGAGAATCTGAATGTGGCTGTAATAAAGGTCAAAGTTGTCAGCATCATCGGCAGAATCGGTGAACTTGACAACGTTACGGAAATCTGCGGACGCAGCGGCGTGTTCCATCCCGACCACGCGCTCCAGTTTTATGACAGCGCTGAGCAGTTTTCGCAGTTGAATGAAGAAAACCCGTTTTCCTCCTCGCTGCAAAAACTGTTTGATTCTTTAAGTGTCATTGGTCAAACTCCCACCCTGCTGCCGGAAAAGGAAATTCGGAATCTATCCATTGTGTCCCAAGAAGCGCAGGACTATGTTTCATATTTTGCTCACAGCATGAATGACCTGCAAACCGAGCGGGCAGAAACGCAAAAAGGAATTGATGCCTGCGTCCAGGAAGCGCAGGACATGTCCCACTTTGTAGGCATTAACCTGAATCTGGACGAAATCCGCGAGTGCAAGTTCATCAAGGTGCGCTTCGGTTCCCTGCCAAAAGAAAGTGCGGAGTCCCTGAAAACAACCTATAAAGATAATCCCTATGTCACGTTTTTCCCCTGCACAGAGGATCAGCGGCATCTATGGGGCGTGTATATGTGCCCGATTGACCAAATTGCCGAAGTAGACAAGATTTTCAACAAACTGTATTTTCAGCGGCTGCGGCTGCGGGTGATTGCCGGCACGCCGGAAGAACTTGTAAAATCCCTGAAAGAAAAAACGGGCGAACTAAAAGCACGTCTGCAAGAGCTGCAGCAGAAGGCAGATGCTTTCTGGGCAGCAGAGCAAAAGCATTTTACAGAAGTTTATTCCTATCTTGCGGAGCGCAGCACTTACTTTGGTGTACGGCATTATGCCGCTTCCTACCATGACAGTTTCATTTTAACAGGCTGGGTTCCGGCAGAAAGTGAACGAAGTTTTACCACTGCGCTGGACGCACTTCAAACCGTTGAATACAGTTTGGAGGATGCCGACAACGTGCTGACACATTCGCCGCCGGTCAAGCTTAAGAATCACTCCATTGTGCGTCCGTATGAATTCTTTATCAATATGTACGGACTGCCAAACTACAAGGAAATTGACCCAACCCCGCTAGTCGCCATTATCTTCACCATTCTGTTTGGCGTCATGTTCGGCGATGTTGGACAAGGCTTGTGCCTTGCATTCTTTGGTTATTTCTATATGTGGAAGCACCGCAAAATGCCAATTGGCAAAATCCTGCTTCCCTGCGGTATTATGGCGACGCTGTTTGGCTTTGTGTTTGGCTCATGGTTTGGCAACGAACATTTTCTGGATCCGCTCTATCACGCCATGGGCTTTGCCCAAAAACCCATCAGCGTTATGGAAGGCAGCACAACCATAACCATTATTTTGATTTCCGTTGGTGTTGGCTTTGTCTGCATCTGCATTTCCATGCTGCTCAATATCTACTCCAGCTGCAAGCGCAAAAACTATGCACGTGCGCTGGTCGGGCAAAATGGTGTTGCCGCACTGGTGTTTTACCTTGCATTGGTACTCGGCCTGGTTGGCCAGGTGGTAACGGGAAAACAAATTGTAACTGTTCCCTACCTGATTTTCCTGATTCTGTTGCCGCTTGCCATTGTGTTCCTGCAGGAAATGTTCACAAGCATGATTCACCACGAAAAATTCCAGCCGGAAAGCTGGGGGCTGTTCTTTATGCAGAGCTTTTTCGAGTGGTTTGAATTCCTGCTTTCGCTGATGAGCAACACCATTTCATTCCTGCGTATCGGTGCATTCGTACTGGTGCATGCGGGTATGATGACCATGGTCGTTACCTTGGCACAGATGGTTGACCCCGCACTTGGTTTTGGCTGGTACGCCGTCATGGCCGTGGGCAATATCTTTGTCGGTGTTCTGGAAGCACTGCTGGTCAGCATCCATGTGCTGCGCCTCAACTTCTACGAAATGTTCAGCCGCTTCTATGACGGTGACGGCCGTGCATTTACACCAATTCATGTTAAAGGTCTGCTGAAAGCATAACCCGTAAATATTAACGGGTCTTGCATAAACTATTTATATTTTATTTATTTGGAGGAATCAATTATGCTGTTCAATGCAATTCTTCTCGCAGTTCCTGTCGTATTTCTGGTCGCTTCCGTTGCGCTTTCCGTGCGCGCTGTAAACCACGGCAGAAAGCCGAAAACCGCTTTGATGGCTCAGGTTTTTGCCTGCCTGCTGGTTGCAGCAGTCTGCATCGCAGCTCCTATGGGTGTACATGCGGCCACCGGTGCTGAAATGAATACCACCGGCCTGATTGCAATGGCTCTGGCCATTGGTATTGCCGGCATCGGCAGCGGCATTGCTGTTGGCCCCTCTGCAGCAGCAGCTATCGGCGCTACCAGCGAAGACCCGAAGAACTTCGGCAAGGCCATTATCTTTGTTGCTCTTGGTGAAGGTATTGCTCTGTACGGCTTGCTGGTTGCTATCCTGATCTTCACAAAGGTCTGATGAATCATGCGCTTTTATTTAATCAGTGACAACGTGGACACACAGGTTGGCATGCGCTTAGCAGGCATAGACGGTGTGGTTGTTCACACAGCAGATGAGGTTAAAAACGCACTGAAGGAAGCTGTAGCCATGGATGATGTTGCGGTCATTTTAATTACCGCAACCCTGCTGGCCCTGTGCCCCGAAATGGTGTATGACCTGAAGCTGAAAATGAAGCGCCCGCTGATCGTCGAAATCCCCGACCGGCACGGCAACGGGCGCACCAAAGACTCCATCACCGAGTATGTCCGCGAGGCAATCGGTGTAAAAATCTAACCGGGGAGGCTGCAGATGGATATGACTGAGGAAAAAGTTTTCAACAGTGACGAAAAAGTCAGCAAATTCCATGATGCCATCAACCATTACGCCACCGAACAGCGCAACAAAATTGAGCAGGAAGTGGCCGAGTACAAGGCACGTGAACTGGAAAATGCCGAAAAAGAAGTTTTAAACGAAGCCTACCGCCTGATTCAGGCGGAAATGGCCGATATGCGTAATAAAATTGCCCGCGAAATGGCACTGCGTGAGCAGGATGCCCGCCGCGAACTGCTTACACGCCGCCAGCAGATTACCAACGAGATTTTTGCCAAGGCAACCGATGCTATGAAAGCATTTGCCGCCTCTGACAAATACGATGCGTTTCTGACCAAAGCTGTTAAGGAAGCGGCACCGCTGTTTCACACAGAAGACACTGTTTTCTGCATGATGCCCGGCGATGAAGCACATCAGCAGGCCGTAAAAGCGGCATTTGGCGGCAGTTGTACATTCGCAGAAGATAAAACCATCCACCTGGGCGGTCTGCGCATTATGAGCAAGAGCCTGGGATTGACCGCCGACCAGACGCTGGACGCTATGCTTGAAGATCAGCGTGACTGGTTTGAAACACATTCCGGCCTGGCCGTAGTTTGATGAGGGGTGAGCAGATGAATAATGACGTAATCTTTGGCATCAACGGCCCGGTCATCACCGTAAAAGACACCCACACATTTGCCATGGGCGAAATGGTTTACGTCGGCAAGGAACGCCTTGTCGGTGAAATCATTGGTGTGAACAGCAAAATGACCACAATCCAGTGCTACGAGGAAACCACCGGCCTGCAGCCGGGCGAACCGGTAACAGGCACCGGTGCTTCCATGAATGTTACACTGGGGCCCGGCATTCTGGACAATATTTTCGACGGCATTGAACGTCCGCTGAAAAAAGTTGCTGAGCAGTCCGGTGCATTCATTGCACGCGGCTGTGCCGTATCTTCCCTGAATGAAGACCGCCTGTGGAATGTTTTTGTAACCGTAAAGGAAGGTGACAAACTTTCCGGCGGCGATATTTACGCAACCTGTCCGGAAACACAGATTATTGAGCACCGTTGCTTAGTGCCGCCGACGCTTTCCGGCACTGTCACCAAAGTAATGCCGAACGGCAGCTACAAGGTAAGCGACACGGTTGTAGAATTGACAGACGAAAACGGAGACGTACACAGTCTGACACTCTGTCAGCGTTGGCCTATCCGTACTCCACGCCCAGTTAAGGCACACTTGCCTATCAACATTCCGCTGATTACCGGCCAGCGTGTCATTGATACCATGTTCCCAATCGCCAAAGGCGGTGCTGCTGCAATTCCTGGCGGCTTCGGCACTGGCAAGACCATGACCCAGCATCAGCTGGCAAAATGGTGCGACGCTGATATCATTATTTACGTTGGCTGCGGCGAACGCGGCAACGAAATGAGTCAGGTCCTGGAGGAATTCAGCGAACTGATTGACCCGAAGAGCGGCCGCCCCATGACCGACCGTACCGTACTGATTGCAAACACCAGTAACATGCCTGTGGCCGCCCGTGAAGCTTCCATTTACACCGGCGTTACACTGGCAGAGTATTACCGCGACATGGGCTACCACGTAGCAATGATGGCTGACTCCACTTCCCGCTGGGCTGAGGCTCTGCGTGAAATCAGCGGCCGTCTGGAAGAAATGCCTGCTGAAGAAGGCTTCCCGGCGTACTTGCCCAGCCGTCTGGCAGAGTTTTACGAACGTGCCGGCATGGTGGAAACACTGAACGACAAGCAGGGCTCCATCACATTGATTGGTGCTGTTTCCCCTGCGGGCAGTGATTTCTCTGAACCTGTTACGCAAAATACCAAGCGTTTTACTCGCTGCTTCTGGGCACTGGACAAAGCACTTGCCTATGCGCGTCACTATCCGGCTATCAACTGGATGGAAAGCTACAGCGAATATCAGCCTGACCTTGAAAACTGGTACAATGAAAACCTTGGTCCTGATTTTGTAAAGTACCGCCAGGGTATCAATGCGATTCTGCAGGAAGAGAACTCCCTGATGGAAATCGTAAAGCTGATTGGTGCCGACGTTTTGCCGGATGATCAGAAGTTGATTATCGAAATTGCACGCGTGGTGCGTGTTGGTTTCCTGCAGCAGAATGCGTTCCATCAGGAAGATACGTTTGTGCCGCTGAAAAAGCAGGAATTAATGATGAAAGTCATCCTGCACCTGTATGAAAAAGCAAAGCAGCTGGTCAGCGCAAGTGTGCCGATTTCCAGCATTCTTGCAACCGGTCTGTTTGACAAGCTTGTAAAAATTAAGTATGATGTCCCGAATGACCGCCTGGATATGTTCGACGATTACATGAAAGAAATCGACGAAGCCATGGCCGGCATCGTGACCGCATAAGGAGGTGTGCATATGATTCTGGATTATGTAGGTGTAAAGGAAATTAATGGTTCCCTTATTGTCCTGGATAATGTGCCGAATGCCACTTCCGAGGAAATGGTCACGATTCGGCTTGACAATGGCACGACCCGTCAGGGACGTATTGTACAGATGGAAGGCAGCAAGGTCGTTATTCAGGTTTTCGAGGGCACTCGCGGCATTTCGCTGGACAACACAGAAACACGTTTGATGTGCCACCCGATGGAACTTTCCCTTTCCCCGGAAATACTCGGCCGTGTTTTCAACGGCGCAGGCAAGCCGATCGATGGACTGGGCGATGTTTTCCCGGTCAAACGTGCAGACATCAATGGCACGCCAATCAACCCGGTTTCCCGTGTTTATCCAAAAAACTTTATTAACACCGGTGTTTCCACCATCGACGTGCTGATGACGCTGATTCGCGGGCAGAAGCTGCCGATCTTCTCCGGCTCTGGTATGAAGCACAACGAACTCGCTGTGCAGATTGCACGTCAGGCAAAGATTTCCGACGAAAATGGCAGCAATGATTTCTGCATTGTGTTTGCCGCCATGGGCGTTAAGCAGGATGTTGCGGATTACTTTCGCCGCAGCTTTGACGAAAGCGGCGTTTTGGGGCGTGTTGTCATGTTCCTGAACCTCGCAAACGACCCGATTATTGAACGTACCCTGACCCCGCGCTGCGCACTGACCGCTGCAGAATACCTTGCTTTTGAGCAGGGCAAGCACGTTCTGGTTATTATGACCGATATGACCAGCTACTGCGAAGCACTGCGTGAGTTCTCTTCCAGTAAAGGTGAAATCCCCGGCCGTAAAGGCTTCCCGGGCTACCTCTACAGTGACCTTGCTTCCCTGTATGAACGTGCAGGTATTGTCCGCGGTAAAAAGGGCAGCGTTACGCAGCTGCCGATTCTGACCATGCCGAATGATGACGTTACCCATCCGGTGCCTGACCTGACCGGCTACATCACCGAAGGTCAGATTCAGCTGGACCGCAGCTTGGACGCTTCCGGTATTTACCCGCCGGTCAGCGTGCTGCCGTCCCTTTCCCGTCTGATGAAGGACGGTATCGGCGCAGGCTTTACGCGTGAGGATCACTCCGCGGTTTCCAACCAGCTATTTGCTTCCTACTCCAAGGTAATGGATGCCCGTTCTCTGGCTTCTGTTATCGGTGAAGAGGAACTCTCCCCTGTTGACAAGCAGTACCTTGCCTTTGGTAAGCTGTTTGAGGCAAAATTCGTCAACCAGGGCTTTAATGACAACCGTACGATTGAACAAAGCCTTGACCTTGGCTGGGAGCTGCTGACTTCTCTGCCGCGTGGCGAACTGGACCGTGTAGATGACGAGGTACTGGATAAGTACTATGAACCTGCTAAAAAGCGTGTGGAAGCACGCACACAGCAGAGCACAGAGGAAAAGGCCACTGCATAATTTCCGCATTTGACAGATAAGAGGTGTTCTTATGGCAAACACAACCGTGCCAACCAAAGGCAATTTGCTTGCAACCAAAAAGTCGCTGCAGCTCAGCCGCACCGGCTTTGAACTGCTTGACCGCAAGCGTAACATCCTCATTCGGGAAATGATGCAGCTGATTGACCATGCAAACAGTATTCAGTCAAAAATTGACGATGCCTACACTGCTGCCTATGCGGCTCTGCAAACCGCCAATATCACACTGGGTATCTGCAAGGAACTGGCCGCAACTGTGCCGCTGGACAACGGTCTGAACGTTGCTTACCGCAGTGTTATGGGTGTTGAAATTCCAATGGTCGAGCTGGAAAAGTCCGATGACGTGGAGCCGGTTCCGTTTGGCCTGCATAAATCCAACACCGCGCTGGACATTGCCTATCAACAGTTCCAGAAGGTAAAGGAACTGACCGCCGAGCTTACAGAGGTGGAAAACAGCGTTTACCGCCTTGCGGACGCAATCAAGAAAACCCAGAAGCGTGCAAACGCTTTAAAGAACATCATGATTCCCCGCTTTACAGCAACGGTTAAGTTCATTACCGAAGCGCTTGAGGAAAAGGACCGCGAGGAATTCTCCCGCATGAAGGTCATTAAAGCACAGAAGCAGAAAGCACAGCAACTTGAAGAAGAAATGAAAGCTGCCGCTGCTTCCTGAATCTGAACACAATATAAAAAACCGGCCGCAGTTTTTAAAGCTGCGGTCGGCTTTTTCGTTTCTTACAGTAAAACCTCACCGCCCTTTCAAGGGCGGTGAGGTTTTCAAGGCTCTGCGCTTGCGGCGTGGCTTCGCCGCCGCAGAGAACGTGCTGCTAGGTACTCATTTTTCGTATCAAGGGCTTTACGGTCAGAGGATAAGGCCGTGGGCTTCGCCCACACCTACCGCCTTTGAAAAGGCGGGTGAAACTTTTACTGTACAGTTATTCCTGTGCATATACCTCATACGCTATGTATTCATGGTTAAAGTGGTACCCCAGCTTTTCGGCAAGCCCAACTGACATGGTATTCTGCGCGTCCCAGCTGGGATACAGACCGCGGTCAAGGCACTCCAGAATCAGCCGTGCCGAACAGGCTGTGGCAAGTCCTTTCTGCCGATACTCCTTCTTCGTATCTACTTCAATTTCAATGCCGCTTTTATACACAATATAAGAAGAAGCGCCCGCCACAATCGTTTTACCGCATCTCGCAACAGCACCTACACCGCGCTGTTGAAAGTTCCCCCAATCACGGAACTGAGAGCAAAAGTCACGTGACCAGCTTTCCTTGCGAACCTCCTGATAGGCTTTCTCGTCAATCAACTGTAAGCTGTACTCTCTCCCCGGCAGTGCTGTAAGGGACTGCAATTTTTTGCGGTCAAACACATTTTTCTCTTTTTTGATGGCGTACCGCGTCACTTTTCTGCATTTTTCGCTGTAAACTGCTTCGATTAACGCTGCCCAATGATCATCCGGCGGAGTCATGATGATAAAATCATGTCCCTGTCGATTTTTAACTAATTCTTCATTCGGTTCACCGCCAAAAAAACAAAAATCGGCGTTCAAAATTTGGGCTGACTGCGGGCTTTTCGCACTGTCTGCCCAAGCCTGCCCCATACAGTTCTGAAGCGTTGACCAAATCATGGTTTCTTCCCAGTCTGCAAAAAGCGGTTCCAGCTTTTTTAGGTTGTTCCCCGTAATTCTTTGTATCATTTTATTCTTTCCGGTATTAGATACCTAAGTGATTCACATAATCGTCTACAGTGGCTTCCGGAAGCCCCATTTGTAAATCCGGAGAGTGAAACAATGCAATATTCTCCACATGGCGGATGCCCTCCCCCGCTTCCACGGTAAAGAGCGGAGAAAGCGTACGCAGTTCTGCGTAATCATCACAAATATAAGTTTCCAGTGAGGAACCAAAATCAGGGTACGGCTGACCGGTTGCATGTACAAAGCGCTTTACCAGTGTGCAGTTGTGGTTGGAATAGCCCGCCCAGCCCTGCAGGTCATTTACACCGAATTTTAAATTCCGGCCATACGGTGCCTGTTGTGCCATGATATACTTGTCCCCTAGAAACAGCCGTTCATCACGAAAGCTGGAAAAAGGCCACATACTGACATTTCGGTTCGGCTGATGCTTTTCCTCGTTCCCCATATTCTGCGGAATAATTACAACACCGCCCGGTGCCAACATGGTACTGCCGCACAGGGAAACTCGCTTACTTTCATGTGAGCAGTTCTTCATTTTGTTGATAATCATCACATCGGAAGCATCTGTACCCATCATGACCTCAAACGAAAGCTGCACATCGTTGCCTTTTTGTCGCGGAGGCGTAAAACGCACCCCTCCGCCCAGCAGACCGTAAATGACCGGATCATTATCCGGATAATAGCTCTGCGGCATGCGGTCCGGCGCCAGACTGACGCGGTGGCCACCATAGGCATAGTATGCCGTCTGCGGCCCATAGTAAGACTTCAGCTCCTCATTGGCAAAAACATTTCTGTGTTCCTCATCCCAATAAAGAAGATTTGGCCCATCCAAAAAGCCAATCCGCACGATACGCGGGCCGTAATCAATAGAAACCACAACATCAATAAAGTGGTTGCTCATTCGTATGCACCGTCCCTGTGCACCATATTCCACTTCTTTGATTTCGATACTCATGTGTCATACACACCCTTTTTCAAGTACAAGTATCCCGGCTGTCCGGTCAAGCCCCGCCGGTGCGGGTTTCGGACAGCAGAGCGCCCATATATCCGTCGCTCTGTTTTCTAATTCAACCACATTCTGCCCTCTGCTGTCAAGTTTTCTGCTGTCTGATGCGTGTGTCAGCAGCGGAAGTACTCCTTTTTGAGCAGCGCGGGCAAGCACTTCGCGGCCTTTCGGACCAAAACCCAGAATTTTCAGATAGGGTGGCGTACCCGCACTGTCCCCCGCCCGCAGCCCCAGAAATGCCGCCAGTACCAACCGCCGAAGCCGCGCATGACTGTAACGCTTGGTTTTAACCATATCGTACAGTTCTTCCAATGAACCGGCAGTATGAGCAACTGCATACAAACGGTTTTCAAGCCCCTCGCTGAGGTCTGGCAGCGTTTTATATTCCATCGGTGACATGACCCGCAGGCGGTACAAAACCGCACGTTCCACGCGTTGGAGTGAAGCAGGCGTATGTCCGGCCGCAAGTTCCTGCCGCACCACAGCCGCACTGCCTGACGGCAGGGATGCCTCCCACCCGCTGCCGGACTGTATCTGCGCACGTATGCGCGTTGCAGAAGGAAAATCACTCTCCTCCATGCTGCCGTGCCCTGCCCCTTGCCTTTTGACAGTAAAACATTCCATGCTGCATTTCTGCTGCTGCAGCGCTTTACAGTACTCAATTCCCAATATGTTGTTTGGCTGTTTCAAGAGCGCAGCGGTTTCTTCACCTGTCAGAAACGCCGCAGCGCGCTCTCTGGCGGTGGCAAACTGGATGCCTGCTTTCATATTTTCCCGCAGCTTTTGTCCCATCTGCGGGCTTTGCAGCAGTTTTGCCGCCCGCCACAGCTGTTTGGCATCCCCGCACTCGCTGCCAAACGCAAGAACATCCGCATTAAGCGCGTTAGCAAGGGCCACGCCGCCGCGGGCAAAGGTTTCCGCACCGGACACCGCCCAAGGCAGCGGCAACTCTGCTACTAAATCCACACCGCAGGAGAGTGCCTGCCGGGTGCGCGCCCATTTGGAAAGGCAGGCCGCGCTTCCGCGCTGCACGAAACTGCCGCTCATTACTGCGGCAACGTGCGTGGCACCTGCCGCCCGTACAGCTTTTACCAGGGCTTCGTGTCCTTTGTGAAATGGATCATACTCCGCAATAATCACCACAAGACGCATTTTTTAAGGCTCACCCCGCTTTCATGAAACCAGTTACTTGAATTTTCATCTATTTTGTATTATTATAAATCTATATGACGCTTCTTTTCAAGCGCTTCATGAGGAAATCCTATATATTTTGGAGGCATATAATTTATGAAAGTTCTTGTCATCAACGCCGGCAGCTCCTCCCTGAAATATCAGCTGATCGACATGGATACTGAAAAAATGCTGTGCAAAGGCAACTGCGAACGTATCGGCATGGATACCGGCCGCTTCGGCGTTAAAACCTTTGACGGACGTCATTTTCAGGATTTGAAAACACCGATTGCCAACCACAAAGCCGCTTTCCAGAAAGTCACGGAAATCCTGGTGCATCCAAAGTACGGTGTGATTAAAGATTTGAGCGAAATTTCTGCGGTTGGCCACCGTGTGGCACAGGGCGGCGATTTGTTCAAAACCTCCGTTCTCATTACCGATGAAGTGAAAAAGGGCATTGAAAGCCTGATTCCGCTGGCACCTCTGCACAACCGCCCGGAGCTGGACGCAATCAACGCCTGCCAGGAAGTCTTCGGCACCGAACTGCCGATGATTGCCGTATTTGACACTAGCTTTCATTCTACCATGCCCCAGAAAGCCTACATCTATCCGATTCCGTGGGAATACTACGAGAAATATAAAATCCGCCGCTATGGCTTCCACGGCACCAGCCACCGCTATGTTGCGCACCATGTTGCACACCTGATGCACCAGCCGATAGATGACCTGAAAATCATCTCCTGCCACATTGGAAACGGCTCCTCCATTACTGCCATTGCAAACGGCAAGGTTGTAGACACCAGCATGGGTCTTACCCCGCTGGACGGCTTCATGATGGGCACCCGCTCCGGTGCGCTGGATCCTTCCGTTGTCACCTATATCATGAAACAGGAAAACCTGACCCCTGACGAGATGGACAACATTCTGAACCGTCAGTCCGGTGTTCTGGGTGTTTCCGGCTATGCGGATGACCGCGATGTTACCGATGCAGAGATCAAGGGTGAGCCGCGTGCTGTGCTGGCACATCAGCTGATGTTCTATCAGATTGCAAAATATATCGGCTCCTATGCCGCCGCAATGAACGGTGTGGATGTCATTACCTTTACAGCCGGCCTCGGTGAAAACCAGCCGGAGTTGCGTTATGACGCCTGCCGTTATCTGCGCTTCCTTGGTGTTAAGATTGACGCTGTTGTCAATGACGAAACCATTCATGGCAAAGAGGGCAAGGTCAGCACATTTGATTCCCAGATTCCGGTGTATGTTATCAACACCAATGAGGAACTCATGATTGCCCGTGACACCCGCGCGATTGTGGACAAACTGAAGTATGCAAAAACAGAAGACAAAACAGTTATCGACCCGGAAGATATCTGATTTTAACATGCGACTGCTTTTGAGGTATCAAGATGAGCTTGGAATTAAAATTAGGCAACGTAATGGTTGACTGCGAGGACGGAATAAAGCTGCAGAACTTTTACGGCAAACTGCTTGGCTGGGAATGCTGTACCATGTATGACCTGCCGGCAGTGAAAAGTTCTAACGGCATTGTTTTCCTCTTTATCTCGGAGCCGGACTATGTTCGCCCTGTGTGGCCGGAGCAGGAAGCAAAGCAGCAAAAGCAAATGCACTTTGACTTTCAGGTGCCAAATGTTGCGGATTACGTTGCAAAAGCCAAAGCTTTAGGTGCGGTAAAAGCACCTGACCAATTCGGTGGTGAACACTGGGTCACTATGTTTGACCCCTCCGGTCATCCTTTCTGTCTGTGCAAAGCAGGCTGAATTTTCAGCAATAAAAAAGCAGGACCCAGCCGCTCTAAGCGACAGGTGTCCTGCTTTTTTATTACTTGAAAGCGTCAAGCTTTTGCCCAGCTTAATACCCCAGTTCTTCCCCGACCAGAATCACATGAATCCGCTCTGTGCGCTGATAGGCGGTGACAACGTAATTCACGCACATCCGGTCCGGCGAAGAGCAGCCGGCAGTCATGGGGCCGCCGCAGGCAATACAGCGGCCGGTTTTAACACAGGGAGTGTTTGTACCCAGCCGCACACCGTTTGCCGGTGCTGCAATTTCTTTAACACGCGCAATCGCAGCAGTCAAGTCAGGAACAATTTTGTTGTAACCCGCAACAATGACCACTTTTTTCGGGCCATGTGCTAATGCAGAAACACGGTTGGAATTACCATCCACATTGTAAAGCTCACCGTTTTCCGTAATGGCATTGCTGCTCATAAAGAAAACGTCAGCGTTGTGGGCCTGCTGCAGTTCTGCTGTTCCCTTGCTGCGGTCAATGTAATGATACCGGCCGTTCTTCATCAAATTCATTACACCGCTTTCCGTCAGTGTGACCGAGCCGCCGTTTCCGATGGTGCAGCCCTCTGTCAGCATGGACTCTGCCAGTTTCACCGCATCAGCTTTTGTGGGTGCGTAATATGCCCGGATATGATTTTTTTCCAAGGCAGCCATGGTTCCGCGAATTTTGCTTTCAATAATTTTCTGCTTATTTTCGTCCATTTTGTTTCATCCTTTCAGATTTATTATAAAAACAGCGCATCCAACAGCGTTTTGCCGGAAGTTGAGCGAAAGATATTTTTTCGCACATTCTGCACCGTTTCTTTGGAAGCGCCATCCTCATCCAGATTCACCAGGAAGTCCGCCTCAATCAGCAGCTGGCAGTCCTGCCCGTCAATGTTTGTATATGTGTGGTGCCTGCCAATCAGCTGACACACGCGCGCCGTCATTTCCGGTGAGACGCCGCGTTTTTCCAGCATTTCGCGGGCAATGGCAGGGCCTTCTTTTTCCTGGTACGGCCCTGCACTGGAGCCGTATTTCTGCTCCGCCGCGTGGATGCCAATATCATGCAGCGCCGCTGCAAATTCCAGCGTCAGCTGCTCTTTTTCGGGTAAATTCTCACTTTTTCCGAGCATACAGGCAAAGCCGTAAACTTTCAGCGCGTGGTTAACTCTGCGGACATCCGGTGCATTGTACACCGCCATATCCTGCAGTAAAAGCGCAGAAGAAACCATTTTCAGTCCTCCTTATGCTGTGCGAACCAGTCTTCAATTTCTTTTCGGGAAGCCTGCACGTTGCCCTGCACCAAGCCGGGCTTGCCGCCGCCGCGGCCGTTCAGTGCAGCATTCATTTCCTTGCCGAATGCACGTACATCAATGCCCTCTGCTCCGGCAACTGCGTATTGAAAATGTCCGTCTTCTCCGCTGAAAACAGCCGCCGCGCGTGCGCATTTCGGCACAAGCAGCGTACTGTAATGGCGCAGTGCATCTGGATTCAATCCTTCTTCAAACGTACAGAGCAATCCATTTGCTGCAGGCTGCATAGATGCCGCTTTCCCCGCAAGCAGGTCATTCTGCAGGGTACTCACCTGTTGTTTCAATGCGTCCTTTTCCTGCAGCAGACGCTCTACTGCATCCGCAACTGCTTCCGGTTTCGCGGAAAGCAAGCCGGAAACCGCTGTGACCGCAGCCAAACGTTCGCCGTAGTCCCGCAGCGCACGGCTGCCGCACAGCATGGAAATCCGAACGCCACCCTTGTAGTGCATAAAGCCAAGTACTTTAACCATGCCGATTTCACCGGTGCGTGCAACATGTGTACCACAGCAGGCACACACGTCATACCCGGGGATCGTAACAATACGAACCTGTCCCGTCAATTCCTTTTTGCTGCGGTAATCCAGCGTTTCCAACTCCTGTACACTGGGATAGCCGATTTCAATCGGCAGGTTTTGGTACACCGCTTCATTTGCCAGCCGCTCTCCCAGTGCGATTTGGTGCGCATCCAGCGGTTTGTCAAGGTCAAGCGTCACACAGGCGCTGCCCATGTGAAAACCGACATTATTGACACCGAAAAAGCGGTGCAGCACGCCGGAAAGGATGTGCTCGCCGCTGTGCTCCTGCATATGCATGCGGCGAAATGGCCAGTCAATTCCACCTGTCACCAACTTGCCGACCGACAGTGGTGCATTTGTGATATGCAGCACGACACCTTCCTTTTCTTTGGTATCCAGTACATTTACGCTGTCCAGCACGCCGCGGTCACCGGGCTGACCGCCGCCCTCCGGGAAAAAGGCCGTGCGGTTCAACACTACAAGCCAATGTTCCTTTTCTGCTTCGCAGGAAAGCACCTGTGCGCGAAAAGTGCGCTGATAAACATTTTCATAATATAATTTTTGGGTTTCCACAACTAACACCTCAGAATTTTCAATCTTGTTTCATTATAACGCAGGCAGCTTCCTATAATAATTCTGTATACGAATTATTATAGGAAAGCATCTTCGCTCATTTGCTGCTCTGCGTCTTTTTTACCTTTTCTCTGCCATCTTCTTGAACAAGATGTAAAGAATGTTTAAAATATATTCTCACTGCATTGCAAAGTGCAACAGTCTGCTGTACAATCGTATCAGAAATTCAAATTCATGAATTTACTAACATGGCACAGAAGGGATACTTACAAATGGAATGGCTGCAAAAATTCATGTACGGACGCCACGGACCAGATCAGCTTTCCATTGGCCTGTTCGTCCTGTTTCTGATACTTTCCTTCGTCGATTTATTCATACGGGGCCCTGCGTACCTGATCATTGAACTGCTCACTGTATTCATCGCTGTACTTTCCCTTTGGCGTATGTTTTCCCGCAACAACCAGAAACGTTGGGATGAAAATCAGAAATTTGTGACTGCGATGCAGCCGCTTTCCCGCGCTTTTCAGCAGCTGCGAAGCCGCTGGAAAGACCGCAAAACCTACCGTTACTACCACTGCCCCAAGTGCAAAGCAACACTTCGTGTGCCGCGCGGGCGGGGGAAAATATGCATTAAATGTCCTGTATGTAAAAATGAGTTCATTAAAAAAGCATAACGAAACCGCTGCCCCTTGCTTCTGGGAGCAGCGGTTTTATTTTCGTCCTATTGGTCAAACAGGAGTATTGCCGCTTGCAAGCGGCAGCCGAACCGTAAAGACTGTTCCCTCGCCGACTTTGCTTTCTACACTGATGTCACCGCCGTAAAGCACTGCAATGTGCTTTACAATGGACAGCCCCAGCCCTGTACCGCCAATTTCACGGGAACGGCTGGTATCTACACGGTAAAAGCGCTCAAACAGGCGGGGAATATGCTCTTCCGCGATGCCGATACCAGTATCCCGAACCTTAATCACAGCAATTTCCTGCTGTGAAGCACCTGTAATCTCAACCCGCCCGCCGGGTTTGTTGTATTTGATTGCGTTTTCCACCAGATTCGTAAAAAGCTGTTCCAAACGGGTTGGTGCGCAGCGAACGTACATTTTGGGATCTACGTGAAAATCAATGGAAATTTGATTTTTGACTGCGGTAAGACTAAGGCGCTCCACACTGTCCCGAACGGTTTCTTCCACATTAATTGGCTGTGCCGCCGAATCCTCCCGCATGTTTTCCAAACGGGAAAGCACCAGCATATCATCAATCAAATGCTGCAGCCGTTCTGCTTCCATATCCAGTACATCGTAAAAATAACTGCGGGTCTGCTCATCGCGGTCACTGCTTTTCAGCAGTTCAATGCTTGCGCGGATGGAGGTCAGCGGTGTTTTCAGCTCGTGGGTAACATTGCCCACGAATTCACTGCGCATTTGCTCCAACCGCTTCATGCGGCTGATGTCACTGACTACCGCAAGAACACTGCTCCCATCCTCCACCACGGCGGCATAAACCGTAAATTGCTGCTCGGCAGTTACACCGGCAATCTGTTCTTTGCAGGACTTCCCGCTGTCCTTTGCCGCCTGCATAACATTTGCCACATGGCTTAGCAGCAGACTGCTGTCCAGCGACGCACCCACACACAGGTTAGGGCAGGAGAGTAAAGTACGCACCCGCTCGTTAAAGAACAATATGCGGTCATCCCTGTCAACGGCAAGCACTCCGTCATCCATACCTTCCAGCAGACCTTTCAAGCGGCTCTGATTTCGGTCCAGTTCTGTGATGGCATTTTCCGTACTGCGGGTCATGCGGTTAAAGGAACGTGCCAAACGACCAACTTCGTCTTTGGCATCCTTTACCGCAACACGGCTGGTAAAGTGCCCTCGGCTGATCTCCTCTGCCGCATCTGTCAGCTCCTGCAGTGGATGCAGCATCCGGGAAACAAGCGGCAGCGTGGCAAGGCACGCCACCAGAATACCAATCAGCATGCAAATGCTAGCACCGCCTACCAGCCCGCGCATCACGTTATCCATTTCCGTAGTACGCAGTGCCGCGCGCACCAGATACTTTCCATCCACCCGCTGCGCCGCATAAAGATAACGCTGATGTGTTGTTTCACTCAAGCGCATATCATAACCGCGGCCGTTTTTCAGCGCTTCCTGTATTTCAGGCCGCTGCAGATGATTTTCATTGATATCCTGCTGCGCGCTGTCACCCAGTACCCTGCCGTTTTCTGCAATAATACTGATGCGCACTGCCTGGCCGGATTTCTGCAGGGAATCACCCAGCAGCTTGGCTTCTTTCTGCGGATTTTCGGAAATTTCCGCTGTATCCAGCGAGGAAAGGGAAAGTACCGCATCCAGCCTGCGGGTAAATTCCTGTTCATACTGGTTATGTACCTGTACTGCGCACAGCAAGAACGCCACCGCGAAACTTACTACGACAATCGCTGAATTGAGCAGAGCCATCTTCTTCTTCAAGCAGGTTCTCCTTCCTGTGCACAGAATTTGTAGCCCACCCCGCGCACGGTCAAGATTCTGAGCGGTTCATCCGGGTCATCCTCAATCTTCTGGCGCAGGTAGCGCACATGAACATCAACTGTTCGCGTATCACCAAAGTACTCGATTCCCCAGACTTTGTCCAGCAAAGTATCCCGCGTGAGCACCTTTCCAGCATGCCGCATCAACATACACAGCAGGTCAAATTCCTTGGCCGTCAGCTCAATCAGCTTTCCGTCTTTATGCACAGTATGCCGGGTGATATCCACCTGAATACCACTGGCGGAAAGCACTTGCTCCTTTGGGTCATCCTGCCGCGCCGCCCGGCGCAGGACCGCCCGCACGCGCGCACACAGCTCCTTAATGCCAAAAGGTTTTGTAATGTAGTCATCCGCGCCCATTTCCAAACCAAGGACTTTATCGATTTCTTCTCCTTTTGCTGTCAGCATCAGCACCGGAATTGCACGGGTCTGTTCATCCTCACGCAGTGTGCGGCAGATCTGCAGGCCATCCATGCCCGGCATCATCCAATCAAGCAAAATCGCATCCGGCTTTCGCAGACGAATCCCCTGCAGCAGTGCTTCCCCATCTGGAAACTCCCCAGTTTCAAAACCGGCATCCTTCAGACCAAATGCTACCAGTCTGCGGATATTCAGTTCATCGTCGGCGATATAAACCAGCGCCACGGCTGCTACCCCCTTTACAATTTTGTACGCAAACTGTATTTTTAAAAAATGTATCAGTCGGCTGACTTGAACGCATCGTCACCGTCATTTAATTCCGGGTGTTCGCCGGTTACCATATAAATGACCCATTCCGCAATATTGGTTGCGTGGTCGCCCATGCGCTCCACATACTTGATGATAAACAGCAAGTCAACGTCCTGCATAACTTCCTTTGGATTCTGCGTAAGTGCTGAGGAAACTTCCAGCACAATTTTACCGAAAGCGGAATCGATTTCATCATCCGCCACACAGATGCTTTTCGCCTTCTCAATGTCGCGGCTCAGAAAAACATCCATGGAACCGGTAAACATATCGTGCACCTTTTCCAGTGCGTTCACAATGTGACTGACCGGCAGACGCTGGCTGTCCGCCATACCACTGGTGGTAATGATTTCGCAGATATCCGCACACTGGTCGGCTTCACGCTCCATATCCGTCAGAATTTTCAAACTGGCCGCAATAATGCGCAGGTCACTTGCGATTGGCTGCTGGCTTGCAATCAGATTCATGCAGAGTTTTTCATTTTCATGTTCCAGCCGGTCAATTTCATTGTCTCCGGCTGCAACCTGCTGCGCCAGCTCCGTATTTCCGGTACGCAGTGCCTGAATGGTCGTTTCAATACGGCCGTTAATGACATCCCCCATGGCTGTAATGCGCTTTGTAAGCAGCTCCAGTTCCTGGTCAAAGTATTTTCTGGGCATCTTTGGCGCCTCCTCAATTATATCATAAATAAATATTTTCAGATACACAGCAACAGTATACTATGTATCCACCGAATTTACCAGCAGAAAACCAGACGGAATTCTCAGCCGAAACGGCCCGTAATATAACGCTCTGTGCGCTCATCGGCGGGATTGTTAAACATATCAGTGGTATTGGTGTATTCCACCAGCTGGCCCAGCAGGAAAAACGCTGTGTTGTCAGCAATACGCGCTGCCTGCTGCATGTTGTGCGTGACAATAATGACCGTGTACTTTTCACGCAGATCCCCCATCAGGTCTTCGATTTTTAACGTGGAAATCGGATCAAGCGCACTCGTCGGTTCATCCATCAGCAGCACATCCGGCTGCACAGCCAGCGCACGCGCAATACACAGGCGCTGCTGCTGACCGCCGGACATACCCAGAGCGCTTTGCTTCAAACGGTCTTTTACCTCGTCCCACAAAGCGGCAGCTTTCAGGCTCGTTTCAACGATTTTATCTAGTTCAGTTTTGCTCTTAATGCCGTGCACCTTCGGGCCATAGGTAATATTATCATAAATGCTCATTGGAAACGGATTTGGCTTCTGAAACACCATGCCCGCACGTTTGCGCAAAAGTGTTACATCCGTGCGCGGGTCATAGATGTCTTCGCCGTCAATCGTAATTTTACCGGTAATGCGGCAGCCTTCCACCAAATCATTCATGCGGTTCAGGGTTTTTAAGCAGGTGGATTTGCCGCAGCCGGAGGGACCGATAAACGCGGTCACACGATTCGCCGGAATCTCCATATTCAATCCCTTGAGTGCATGGAAGTCTTTATAATATAGATTCAAATCTTTAATGGATACCTTAATATCTTCACTGCCGGAAATATTGCCGTAAGAGGTTTTCACCGGCGTTTCGCTTTTCTGGGCAGTTTCCAATGCGGTTGTTTCCTGTTTCATTTTCTCATCATTCATTTTCATACACCATTATCCCTTTCTGAGAGCTTTGGAAGCAAGGCTTGCCAAACGATTCAGCACAAACACCAGAATCAGCAGGACAGCCGCTGTTGCAAAAGCGACATTCAGTGTGTTCGGCCCGGTGGAGTCCATTGCGGTTGTGTACAGATGCAGGGTCAGCGTACGGCCGGACTCCATGATGTGGTCCATTGCACCGGACGCGCCCTTGCCCGGCATATTGAAACCAAGGCCGGAAGTAAACAACAGCGCGGCGCTTTCGCCCACGATTCTGCCGACTGCCAAAATGACACCGGTCAGCACACCGGGCATAGCACATGGCAGAACAATTCCCATAATCACGCGCAGCTTGCCTGCGCCGAGTGCCATCGCACCTTCTTTGTAGTTCGACGGAACAGAAATCAATGCTTCCTCTGTCGTACGGATGATGGTCGGCAAAATGCAGATTACCATTGTCAGGCTGCCTGCCAGAATACTTGTCTGCAGGCGGAACATCACGCAGAACACTGTATAGCCGAACAAACCAAAAATGATGGACGGAATACCCGCCAAGATTTCCGTCGTAAAGTCAATGGCGCGCACCAGCCGGCCTTTGCGCGCGTACTGCGTCAGGTAAATGGCAGAACAGATACCGACTGGAACGGAAATCAACAGCGTTATAATTACGATGTAAAGTGTATTGAGAATCATAGGTAAAATGCCCTGACGATTCTGATCCAGTGTAGAATAGTCTGTTGTCAGGAACTGCCACGAAATATGTGGAATGCCTTTTACTAAGATGTAGGCAATGATGCCGACTACGATTACAACGGTAATGACCGCCGCCGCGTTGATTAGCCCTTTAAGCACTGCGTCCGCGGGACGTTTGTGCTTTGCGTAAAGTGACTCCGTACCTTTTTCATTCAGCATCCATCTGCACCCCTTTCCTTGAGATATAGGTAAACAGGACATCGACCAGCATAATAAACACGAACAACACCAGTCCAATGGCAAACAGCGCCTGCCGATGCAGACCGGAAGAATAGGATAGTTCCAGCGCAATGCCAGTGGTCAGGAACCGCACACTGCCCAACAGCTTCGGCATATTGGCAACGTTGCCTGCCACCATGATGACAGCCATTGTTTCACCGATGGCACGGCCCACACCCAGAATTACACCAGAAAGCACACCGGAGCGCGCCGCCGGAATTGTCACCTTAAAAATTGTCATGACCGGTGTTGCACCCAATGCCATGCTTGCTTCGCGGTAGGAAACCGGCACTGCACGCAAGGCTGTTTCAGAGACATTCACAATAGTCGGCAAAACCATGACCGCCAAAATCAGAATTGCCGCCAGCAGGCTGTCGCCCTGTGTGTTCCAGTGGAAGAATTCACCGCACTGCTTAATGAACGGAACAATTACCAACATGCCAAAGAAGCCATAAATGACCGAGGGAATTCCAGCCAACAGCTCCACAGCAGGATGTACAATTTTGGTAACTGCCGGACGCGCGGTTTCTGAAAGAAAAACTGCTGTTAAAATTCCCACTGGCACACCGAGCAATATGGCACCCGCAGTCGCCGCAATGGAGGAAAGGATCATGGGCAGAATACCGAACTGATTGCTGCCTGCTGCCCATGTTTCTCCAAAGAGAAAATTACCAAGGCCAATTTCCGCAATCGCCGGTGCACCGGACACAATGACATAAATCGTGATAATTACCACGGAACCGATTGATACGCAGGCACACACCAGAAAAACAGACTGTGCCAAGCGTTCCGGTCCCATTGTCCACAGCGCCAGAACCGCACAGACAACCCCCAGCAGCAGCACAAGCAGAAAAGGAGCCAAATAGCGCACGGACATCTGGGTCACATTCAGCTGCGTCACCGCCGACTGAATATCACTGGTCGAAATCAGCACAATCAGCGGGGTTAAAGCAGAAAGGATATAACAGGCACCTGCAGGCGCCGCTTTTTTCAGCAACATCAACACCACACCGGCAAGCGCGAGCACCACCCCTGCCAGTACCGCAATACGGGTAAGTACGGGAATTGAAACAATACCGGTCAGCTTTGGCCCAGCTACGCGCATACCGCGTACTGTCAGCAGCTGCAAGGCACTGACCGAGTAAACTTGTTTCTTAAAAACAAAAGTAATGTACGGAAAAAAGAAGGAAGCGGCAGAAACAACCCCCAGCACGATTGCAAGGATGCGCACAATTCTTGTTTTTTGCGCTTTGCGTCTGTCGCGTTGTGCATCAGTCAGGCGATTTTCCATCTTCTATTTGCACCTCATTATAACGCCAAAAGGCACCGACACAGTTTTCGGCTGCACCGGCGCTTTCAGCAGACTCATTTGCTGGTTATTCTATTTTGTACAGCTGCCATCAGGCCTTGGAAGAAGCGCTGCCGGCAGAAATACCATTGCCCTTCTCATCTGTAGCAATCAGCTTGCAGTCCTGAATAATCTTTTTTCCTTCTTCGGAATAAACGAATGTAAACCATGCGTTAATCAGATCATCTTCGCTGCCCTTTTTGCAGATTTCAATGAATGGACGGTGTGCTTTGTAAGTACCGTTGTTGATATTGTCTTCTGTTGCATCTACACCGTCAACCTTAACCGCTGTTACGGTGTTGTCCACGTTGCCAAGGGAAATGTAGCCGACAGCAGCTTTATCGCTGGAAACCTTGGTCTTTACAGCGCCCGTACTGGTCAATTCGGAGGCATACTTGCACTTTTCCTTGCACTTAAAGATGGACTCAAAGCCATCGCGGGTGCCGGAAGCAGATTCACGGCCGATGACGTTGATTGCCGCGTCGTCGCCGCCGACTTCTTTCCAATTCTTAACCGCGCCGGTGAAGATCTTTGTAATCTGGTCGGTTGTCAGGTTCTTTACCTTGTTGTCCTTGTTCACAGCAATGGCAATGCCGTCGATTGCGATTGTCTTTACATCAAAATCGTCCGGTTTTTCTTCGTCTTTCAGCTTACGGGAAAGGTCGCCGATGAGTGCGGTGCCGGCTTCAACAGCCTTTGGCGCATCGCCGGAGCCATTGCCGCTCTTATCCACCTTAACATTCGGATATTTCTTCATGAATGCTTCGCCAAGTGCCTGGCAAACTTCTGCCATAGAGGTAGAACCGTTCAGTGTCAGGTTGCCGGAAATTTCAGTGGAAGCTGCTGCGGAAGCATCGGAAGAACCCGCGGCAGAAGCCTCTGAAGAAGATGCAGCCTTTGTAGAAGAAGCGTCCAGCACCTGCGAACCGCCGCAGCCCGCAAACATGAACGCGGAGCACGCAACTGTTGCGGCCAAAACTGCACTTACAAGTTTTTTCATTCTTTGAAATCCCCTTTTCTTATGTTCGTGTAAGATTTGCTCACGCCCTGTGAACAATTTCAATTTTATCGGTGCAATGTAAAATCTATGTTAAGTCCTCTTTAGATTGCAATTAAGTTTGCTTTTTATACGAATTTCCGTTACAATAGATAAAACATTGTTTGTTTTCTATAAATTTGCAGTAATCATTTTGTTGATTTCGTTATTTTGCTGCTTCTTCATCGAAATTTTTTTAATTTCAAACTATCTTTTTTAAGAACTATTAAAGTGAGGGACCTCTTTTATGCATGACCGCAGATTTTTAAAGCTGCTTGGCAAGACCTATCCAACAGCGCAGGCCGCCGCCGCTGAAATCATTAATTTAAAAGCAATTCTTAGCCTGCCCAAAGGTACTGAGTATTTTTTCAGCGACCTACATGGTGAAAGCGATGCTTTCCTCTATCAACTGCGCAGCGCCAGCGGTGTTGTACGCCGCAAAATCAATGAACTCTTTGAGCAGAGCCTGAGCACCAGCGACCAGGATGAGCTGGCAAACCTGATTTACTACCCGGAAGCCGGACTTGAAAAAGCACACCGCAGAAAAGAAAATTACGGAGACTGGTGCCGTATCCTCATTTACCGGCTGGTGGAAGTCTGCCGCGAGGCCAGCAGCAAATATACCCGCAGCAAAGTTCGAAAGAAGATGCCGCAGAACTTTGCCTATATTATTGACGAACTTCTGCACGCAGACGGTGGAAACAACAAATCACACTATACAAATGAAATCATTAAAACGATTATTGAAACGGGCATGGGAGATGAATTCATCACCGCGCTGTGCTACCTGATTCAAAGCCTGCTGATTGACCGCCTGCATATTATCGGTGACATCTTTGACCGCGGCCCGCACGCTGACCTAATTATGGACGCACTGATGGCACAGCACGACGTTGACATTCAGTGGGGCAACCATGACATTTCCTGGATTGGTGCCGCCTGCGGCAATCCGGCGCTGGTTGCAAACGTTGTGCGTCTGGGCATAAGCTACAACAACTTTGATGTGCTGGAGGACGGTTACGGAATCAACCTGCGTCCGCTGTCTGATTTTGCCGCACGCATCTACTGCGATGACCCCTGCACCTGCTTTGAGCCGCATACCCTGGACGAAAACGAATATGACCCGGTTGACTTGCCGCTGGCCGCAAAAATGCACAAGGCGATTGCCATTATCCAGCTGAAGCTGGAGGGACAGCTGATTCACTGTCACCCGGAGTATCAGATGGACAACCGGCTGCTGTTGGAAAAAATCGATTTCAAAAACGGCACCGTTATTGTTGACGACACTGTCTGTCCCCTGCGGGACACCTGCTTCCCAACGGTTGACCCGCAGGCTCCGCTTGCGCTGACAAATGAGGAGCAGGAACTGATGCACGCCTTGCAGTCCTCTTTCCTACATTCGGAACGTCTGCAGCGGCACATTCGCTTTTTGTACTCCAACGGCGGCATGTACCTCTGCTGCAACTCGAATCTTTTGTACCACGGATGCATTCCACTGAATGAAGACGGTTCTTTCGCTTGTGCCGCGCCGGACGGCAGCCCCCACTGCGGCAAAGAATATCTGGACTACATAGACCAAACAGCACGTGCTGCGTTTTTCTCCACTTATGGAACCACAGAACAGCAGTCCGCCGCCGATTTTCTCTGGTACCTCTGGTGCGGCCCGCTTTCTCCCCTTTTCGGCAAAAGCAAGCTCGCCATGTTTGAACGGTACTTTCTGAACGATGCGCAGACACATACGGAAATTATGAATCCCTACTACCGCCACCTGGAAAGCCGAACCACCTGCGAAGCAATTCTGCGGGAGTTCGGGCTGAATCCCGGTGCCAGCCACATTATCAACGGGCATGTTCCTGTGCGGCTCAAAGAAGGGGAATCTCCGGTCAAAGCCGATGGTCTGCTGTTCATGATTGACGGCGGCATCAGTAAGGCTTACCAAAAACAAACCGGCATTGGCGGGTATACCTTCATTGCAAATTCACGTTATCTGGCCTTGGCGCAACATATGCCGCTTTCTCCCGGTAAACTTGTGGAAGATCACAGTCCAAAGGTGCAGGTGGTAGAAGCTATTAAAGAACGCATTACCGTAGGTGACACCGATACCGGCGCGGAACTGCGCCTGCAGATTGCAGAGTTGGAGGAACTGCTCGCCTCTTACCGTTCCGGCCAATATCAGGAACACTACTGAAAATAAACAAAAAAGGACAGACCTGATTCATGTACGTCAGGCCTGTCCTTTTTATCATTCTTATAAACGAATAAACGAAATAAAAAGCAGTGAAAATTGCGGTCTGCTTACCACCTGTGGCTTGCCGGCCGCTCGTATTCCTGCTCGCAGTAAATGCAGCGGTAACGGCGGGTCTTGGCGTCACAAAGCTTAAATACTTGGTCAACACCCTCTTCAATGGTCGTAATGCAGCGCGGGTTTTTGCACTTGATTACATTTTTAATGTATTCCGGCAAAGAAAGCGTCTTTTTTTCAACAATGTGGCCGTCTTCAATGTAATCCACAGTGATATTGGGATCAATAAAGCCCAGTACATCTAAATTGATATCTACTTTGCCCTCAATTTTGATGATGTCCTTACGGCCAAACTTGCTGCTGCGGGCATTTTTGATAACCGCCACACAGCAGTCCAGCTTTTCCAAGTCCAGCAAATCGTAAATCCGCATACTGGTGCCGGCCTCAATGTGGTCAATCACTATGCCGGTTTGTAAGGAATCAATATTCAGCATGGCAGTTTCACCCCCAGCAGCGTTAAAATAAGTGCCTGTCGCACATAAACGCCGTTCTGCACCTGATCAAAGTAAGCGGCGCGCGGGTCGTCGTCCACATCCAGCGAAATTTCATTAACACGCGGAAGCGGATGCAGCACATACATATCAGGCTTTGCTGTTTTTAGCTTTGCTTCCGTTAAAATATAGCTGTCTTTCAAACGAACATAATCCGCTTCGTTGAAGAAACGCTCTTTCTGCACGCGGGTCATGTACAGAATGTCCAGATTCGGCAGAACCGCTTCAAGATCGGTCACTTCTTCAAACGGGATATTATTCGGCTTGAGCACTTCATCAATCATATAGCTTGGCACACGCAGTTCTTCCGGCGAAATCAGCACAAACCGAATGCCAGTATAGCGGGCAAGTGACTTAATGAGGGAATGAACCGTCCGGCCAAACTTCAGGTCACCGCACAGCCCGATGGTGAGGTTGTCCAGCCGGCCGCGTTTGCTGCGAATGGTCATTAAATCCGTCAGGGTCTGGGTTGGGTGCTGATGGCCGCCGTCACCGGCGTTGATGACCGGTATCTTGGAAAAATGCGCGGCACGGCGGGGTGCACCCTCTTTAGGGTGCCGCATGGCGCAAATATCCGCAAAGCAGGACACCACACGAATGGTGTCCGCCACGCTTTCTCCCTTCGTCGCGGAGGAAGTGTCACCGGAATGGAAGCCCATTACATTACCGCCCATGTTGAGCATTGCGGTTTCAAAACTCAAGCGGGTGCGGGTACTGGGTTCATAAAAAAGGGTGGCAAGCTTTTTGCCGTCGCAGACGTGCGCGTATTTCTGTGGGTGTGCCGCAATATCGTCCGCAAGGTTCAGCATGGTATCGATTTCTGAAACAGACAGATCCAGCGGGTCTATCAAGTGTTTTATCATGGTTCCTCCTGCTTTTGCTGAAATCAGCTTCGTTTCTTATTCACCGAGCGGTTTGCAGGCTTCACGCAGCCAACTGCATTCTTCTTTTGTGAGTTCCGGAGAGAGCTTTTCGTAAACAGTTTTGTGATAATTGTTTAGGTAAGTGGTTTCTTCCGGAGAAAGAAGTTCCGGCAAAATCGCAGCGCGGTCAATCGGGAAAAGCGTCAACGGGCGGAACGCATAGAACTGACCGTACTCAGTCTTTTCGTCTTCCACCACTTCCAGTGTATTTTCGGTACGGATACCGAAGCGGCCCTCCATATAAAGGCCGGGTTCGTCGGTAATAGACATGCCGGGCACGAGCGGGGTGATGTCACGGAAGCCCTGCGGGCCCTCATGCACGGCGCCCATGTAACCAACACCATGGCCGGTGCCGCAGCGATAGTCCAGTCCATGCTTCCATACCTGCACACGGGAAAGCGCATCCAAATCCTTGCCGGTAGTACCCTGCGGGAACTTTGCGTCTGCAAGGTCAATGTGTGCTTTTAGCACCCAAGTAAAGCACTCTTTTTCTTCCTGTGTCAGCCCACCCAGTACAAAAGTACGGGTAACATCTGTCGTACCGGTCAGGTACTGTCCGCCGGAATCCACCAGCAGGAAGCTCTTTGGCTGCAGGGAAGAATGGATTTCCGCTGTTGGACCGTAGTGCATCATTGCCGCGTTTGGTCCGTAAGCAGCAATCGTTTCAAAGCTGTCGCCGCGGTTGTCCGGCATCTGCGTGCGGTACTTGTGCGCAATTTCAGAAGCGTCCCACTCTGTCAGCGCTTCACCTGCCGCCATGCGGTATTCCAGTTCCATCTTAAAGCGCACCAGTGCTACACCGTCATAAACATGGCAGATACGCATATTTTCACACTCTGTTGGGTTTTTCACCGCCTTCAGGTGTGTTACAATATCCTTGCCCTCTAAGATTTCAATATTCTTGTTCGCGGTAAGACAACTGTAAAGTTCAAAGCTGACATCCGTTTTGCTGACCAAAACTTTTTTGGCACCAAAACCGTTTTTCAAGTCAGCGGGGAGCTGTGCGTAAGGACGTACTTCCACACCGGACTGTTTTAAATAAGCAGCAGCCGCTGCTTCCAGACGGTCTGCATCCAAATACAGATAAGCAGATTTTTCAGTCACCAGCAGAAATGCGATTGCAAACGGATTGCACGCAATATCGGAAGCACGCAGATTAGTTGCCCATGCAACATCGTCCAGCAAACTGTAAAGCTGCGCGTCTGCACCTTCTTTTTTCAGTTCAGCACGCACCTGTGACAGCTTGTCGGCGCAGGCTTTGCCGGAATAGCGTTCCTCCAGCAGATAAACCGGAGTAGCAGGCAGCGCCGGACGGTCCTCTGTCCAGATATCCTTAATAAGATCAACATTGACCAGAGAAGCGCCGGACTCAGCCAGCTTTTTCTGCAGACTTTCCGCCGCCTTTGCAGAGTACAGACGGCCATCCACCGCCGCCTTGCCGTTTTGAATGTGTGCGGCGAGGTACTCCTCAATGGTCGGCACACCCGGCTCCCGCATGCGCATCAGTTGAATCGGTGTTCCGGCAAGCTGCTGGTTCGCCTGAATGAAGAACCGGCCGTCTGTCCACAGCAGGCTCTCTCCTTTTGTAACTACCAATGTGCCGGCATCCCCAGTAAAGCCAGAGAACCAGCGGCGGGACTCCCAGTGTGCCGGGATGTACTCGCTCATGTGCGGGTCACTCGTCGGCAGGATTACTGCATCCACACCATTATTTCCCATTTTTTGCCGCAAAGCTTCGATTTTTTCCGCTACAGTCATTTCTGCTCCTTCCACGCGCACACAGAATGTTTTGGCCTGCAGAAAAAGCTCACCCGAAGAAGTTCCTGCTCTTCGGATGAGCTTTTTCTCTGCAAGCGGCATTCGCGCCGCGATTATGTGAATTTGTACAGAACCTATCCTTTAGATATCCCGAAAATCAGGCCTAACACAGTATACGAGTTTTGCCGTGCCATGTCAAGGCAAAGCAGGCTAAACCTGCACGCAGTGTTGTCTTTTACTCTCTGCTCTCCATAGGGATATACGGGCGATGAGAAGCAACGGTTTTGTACGCCGGACGAATAATCTTGCCGGCATTGATGCGTTCTTCCAGCAAGTGCGCGCTCCAGCCCGCAATACGCGCCATGGCGAACACCGGGGTGAACAATTCCATTGGCAAACCAAGCATATTATAAACAAAGCCGGAATAGAAATCGATATTTGCGCTGACACCTTTGTAGGTTCTGCGTTCTTTACCGATAATCTGCGGTGCCAGCCGCTCTACCAGTGCGTACAGGCCATACTCTTTCTGCATGCCCTTCTCTTCCGATAAATTTTTAACAAATTTGCGGAAAATTGTTGCACGCGGATCGCTGATGCTGTAAACCGCATGCCCCATGCCGTAAATCAGGCCCTTGTGGTCAAAGACCTTTCCGCGCAGTAAACCGCTTAGGTAATTGCCGACTTCCTCTTCGTCTTCCCAATCTTTCACGTTCTGCATCATATCAACAAACATCTGCACAACCTTGATGTTTGCGCCGCCGTGTTTCGGGCCTTTCAAAGAGCTGAGTGCCGCCGCAATGACAGAGTAGGCGTCTGTACCGGAGGAAGCCACCACATGGGTCGTAAAGGTAGAGTTGTTGCCGCCGCCGTGCTCCGCGTGCAGCACCAGTGCAAGGTCAAGGATCCGTGCTTCCAGCTCTGTGTACTTGTTATCAATCCGCAGCATGTACAGGATGTTTTCCGCGACAGATAAGTCGCTGCGCGGTGTATGAATAAAAAACGGCTGACTTGGGTCTGTATCATGCACATAAGCCTGATAGCCGTAAACCGCTAACTGTGGAAAAAGCGCAATCATTTCAATACACTGCCGCAAGGTATTTTCAAGGCTGGTGTCATTTGCTTTTTCATCATAAGCATACAAAGTCAGTACACTGCGCGCCAATGTGTTCATCATGTCGCTGCTGGGCGCTTTCATAATAATGTCCCGCACAAAATTCGTCGGCAGTGTGCGGTACTTGTTCAGCAGGCCCCGAAACTCTTCAAGCTGCGGTACAGTCGGCAGATCCCCGAAAAGCAGCAAATAGGTGGTTTCTTCAAAACCAAACCGCTTTTCTGTTAAAAAACCTCTGGTCAGGTCATTAATGTGGATTCCCCGGTAGTAAAGTTCACCCGGAATCGGCACTTTTTTGCCGGCAATCGTCTTTTTGGCACGCACCTCACTAATGTCCGACAGTCCGCACAGCACACCTTCGCCATTTAAATCGCGCAGGCCGCGCTTGACATCATACTCAGCATAAAGTGACGGGTCAATCGTATCTTTGCGTATGCACAACTGCGTCAGGTTGGTAATTTCAGGCGTAATCTCAAAAAATTCGTCCTCATTATTCTTTTTAACCAAATGCCTCACTCTCTTTCTATAAGATTTTCTGCAGTGTCCCTGTACACCTTATAACGTCAGAATTTTCCAATGCGCTGTAATGAAACTTATATTTTAGTTTAACATAATTCCCTTGTGAAGTCAATCTGTCGCAATTTAGTGAAATTTATATGAATTATTTATGAACAGTATATAAATCAGGATAGCAAAAATCCCACTGCTCCAAAAAAAGAGCGGCAGGATTTTGATAGGTTTCGGTTCACTTTTCACTCAAACTGCAGCTGCGCACAGCTTTGCGTACAGCAAGCACGCTTTTCGGATTGACGGAAAGTTCATCAATTCCCATGCGCAGAAATGTTTCTGTCAAGGACAAATCCGCCCCCATTTCTCCGCAGATGCCAACCCAACAGCCGTGCCGGTGGCCTGCTTCAACTGTCATCTGAATTTCCCGAAGCACTGCCGGATGATGCGGGTCACAGAAAGGCTCCAGCTTTGCGTTCTGCCGGTCCAGCGCACAGGTGTACTGCATCAGGTCATTGGTACCGATGGAGAAAAAGTCACACTCCTGTGCCAGCTCATCAGCACACAAAACCGCCGCCGGAGTTTCAATCATGGTTCCGATTTCAACCGTACCTAAAGCAGCGCCCTGCTGCTCTAGGTCTTTACGGCATTCCTCCAGCAATGCTTTACATTTCTGCAGTTCCTGTACACTGATAATCATAGGAAACATGATAGACAAATTTCCAAAGGCAGAAGCACGCAGAAGCGCACGCAGCTGTGTTTTAAAGAAATCATGGTTTGTCAGACAAATACGTACCGCGCGGAAGCCGAGAGCAGGATTCGCCTCCGGTTCCAGTCCCATATAATCTACTGTTTTATCTGCACCAATGTCGCAGGTACGCACAATGACTTTTCTGGGTGCGAGTGTCTGCACCACCTTTTTGTATGCCGTAAACTGTTCCTCTTCCGTTGGATAATCGCGGCTGTTCAGGTACAAAAATTCAGAACGGAAAAGTCCCACACCGCCGGCGTCATTCTCCAGCACCGCACTTACATCCTCCGGACTGCCGATATTGGCGTAAACGTGCACGGTTTTTCCGTCTGCTGTGGTGTCGGATTTACCCTTGAGTTCCTGCAGAAGCGCCTGTTTTTTCAGATCCTCCTGCTGGCGCTGCCGCAGCTTTTCCAGCAAATCCGGCTCTGGAGCAAGGTATACACAGGAGCTGTAACCGTCAATGACCGCTAATTTGCCGTCCCAGTTCTCCTTCACATCGCTGCACTGAATCAGTGCCGGAATGTTCATGCTGCGGGCAAGAATCGCTGTATGGCTGTTTGTGCTGCCCCCGCGGGTCACAAAACCAAGCAGCAGTTTTTTGTCCAGCCGCACCGTTTCAGAAGGAGTCAGGTCATCGGCTGCCAAAATGCACGGCTCGCTGCCCTGCAGCTGCGTATCCTTCCCCTGCAAAATGTTTAACATTGCCTGCCCAATGTCCTGCACATCCGCACTGCGCGCCTGCATATAAGCATTGTCCATAGAGGCAAACACTGCTGCCTGGTCGTCACTTGCCTTTTTTACAGCATACTCCGCACTTTTCTGATGCTCAACGATCAGTTTTTTAATTGCATCCACATAATCATCATCTTCCAGCATCATGGCATGAATCTCAAACACTTCTGCAATGTCTGCATTTGCCTCGGTCTGCGCTTTCTGATACAGTTCCTGCTGCTGTTTTACAGCCTGCTGCTGTGCGTTCAAAAAGCGCTTCATCTCTGTTTTGCTGCTGGCAGCTGCTGCATCGCTGATGTTGAAATCTGCTTTGCGAACAAAGCGAATCCTGCCAATCGCGATACCGCCCAGCACACTTTTTCCTGCTGCGACCTGCATGTTCAATCTCCTCTCTGCAGGGCGCTGTTCAAAGCAGTGCTCCTGCCGGTTGTAACATCATCAAAGATTTTTCTGAAAATACGTTTCCACTGCCTGTGCGCAGGCTTCTTCATCGCTGCCTTCTACTTTTACAGAAACTGTATCGTTCTGCTGCACGCCAAGGCCCATCAGCGCCATCAGCTTCTTCATATCACAGCTTTTTCCGCCCGCAGTAATGGTCGCTGTGCTGGAAAAACCTTTCACAAGTTTTACCAAAACGCCCGCCGGACGTGCGTGGATTCCACAAGCATCTTTTACTGTATACTGAAATTCTTTCATCGTAAACCCTCCGTCATTTTATTCTGCATTTTTTGTTTTTTACTGATCTAAATTACGCCTTTACTGCAAGCAGGTCTTCTCCAGCCTTGACTGTACCGGTGTGCAGCGGCTTTACAGACGCATAATCTTCTGTATTGCAGACGATCATCGGTGTTGTTGTTTTGTATCCCGCTGCCTGAATTGCCTGCAGGTCAAAAGTAATCAGCAGGTCACCCTTGTGCACTTTATCATTTTCCTGAACATGGTACTCAAAATATTTTCCGCCGAGTTTTACGGTATTGATGCCAACATGCAGCAGCAGTTCCGCACCGGTGTCCGTTGTCAAACCGATTGCGTGGCCGGTATCAAACAGAGTAGAAACCGTTGCATCCGCCGGAGCATACAGATTGCCGTCTGACGGCTCCACTGCAACGCCATCGCCAAGCACACAGGCTGCAAAAGCTTCGTCCTCCACCTCGGACATCAGCTTCATCGTGCCATTTGCACAGGCGCCAAACACGGCATCCTGCTTTTTCTCAGCGACAGGTACATCCGTCTGTGCCGCAGGGGCAGGTACTGTTTGGGGTTGTACCGCCTCCTCCATAATGTGTTGGGCTTCCGGTGTTTCCATAAAGTCCTCCAACTTCGACTTAATGACAGAAACCTGCGGGCCGTAAACGACCTGCACACCGTTGCCTCTGTGAATTACGCCGGAAGCACCGCTTTGCTTGAGCAGGTCATCGCTGACCTTGCCGCCATCCAAGACAGTCACACGCAGACGTGTTGCACAGCAGTCAACATCGGAAAGATTATCCAAACCGCCAAGGCCGCGCAGAATGAGTGCGCTCACTGTATTGGCTGCCGCAGAAGTACCTTTGCTTTCGTTTTGTTTGTTCATGTCTTTACGGGTGTACAGCTTCACTTCCGCATCGTCACGGCCAGGTGTTTTGTAATCAAACTTCTTAATCATAAATTTGAATACAAAGTAGTACAGGAAGAAATATGCCACACCGACAACTACGACCCAAAGCCAGTGGCTCTTTTCATTGCCCTGCATAATGCCAAACAGCGTCAGATCAATCAGGCCGCCAGAGAACGTCATACCCACACCAACGTTGAGAATGTGCATCAGCATATAGGACAGGCCGGCCAGCACACAGTGTACTGCATAAAGCGGCAGCGCAACAAACAGGAACGTAAATTCAAGCGGCTCGGTAATACCGGTCAGCATAGAAGTCAGTGCTGCGGAAATCAGCAGTCCGCCAACCTCTTTTTGCTTGTCCTTGCGTGCACACTGATACATAGCCAGTGCTGCACCCGGTAAACCAAAAATCATAAGCGGGAATTTGCCCGACATAAAACGGGTTGCAGCTACTGAAAATTCCGTAGTGTTTTTGGAAGCCAGTTCCGCAAAGAAAATGTTCTGTGCGCCGGAAACTGTGTTGCCGTCAATAACCGCTGAACCACCCACGGCTGTCTGCCAGAAAGGCATGTAGAAAACATGGTGCAAGCCAAAGGGAATCAGTGCACGTTCAATAATACCGTAAATCCATGTGCCAATATAACCGGAACTGAGCACTAAATTGCCAAGCCCTGTAATTCCGCTCTGCACAACCGGCCAGATAAAAAACATCAGAATGCCAACCATCAAGAATACAACTGCGGAAATAATCGGAACGAAGCGTGTGCCGCCAAAAAAGGAAAGTACCTGCGGCAGCTGTATCTCGTAGAAGCGATTATGCAGAGCCGCAACACCCAACCCAACGATAATGCCGCCAAACACACCCATCTGCAGTGTAGTGATGCCAAGCATAGTCGTTGTGGAGTTTGGTGCCATAGCCTGAACACCGCCTTTGGCAGCAATGAGAGCGCTGATGGCCGTGTTCATAACCAGGTAAGCAACTGCACCGGACAATGCCGCAACTGCTTTTTCTTTCTTCGCCATGCCGATGGCAACACCCATGGCAAACAGCAGCGGCAGGTTGTCAAACACCACGCTGCCCGTTTTGCTCATAATAGTCAAAACCATATAAATAACGGTACCTTTGTGAATCACACCGGTAAGTCCATATGTCGCGAGCATCGTTTCATTCGTAAAGGAACTGCCGATACCCAGCAGCAAACCGGCGATAGGCAGCAGCGCGATTGGCAGCATAAAGGATCTGCCCACACGCTGGAGAACGCTGAACGCCTTGTCTTTCATTGACTTTTCCCCCTGATTATTTTAATAAATTTGTTATAAAGGTAAAGCAGCCTTACTCATTTTGACCGGCCGCGCCAAAATGGGTATATAAAAACCCATATGCATCTATGGCTATTCTGCACAGATGCATATGGGTTTAGCCCAAAAGGTAACTATCCCAAACGGATTTTTATTTTGTTGTCTGTTCACTGGAAAGATTGATGCGTTTTAAATGAATCGTCAGAAAAAGCAGTTCTTCTTCTGTCAGTTCCTGATTCCAAGTTTCCGCCACATACGCGGCAATTTTTTTTGCACACTCGTAATGTTCTTTACAGCTGCTGGCAATCAGCCGGCGAAAGTCCTGATCCTGCATAGAGTCATCACTTTCCTGTTCGTGCTGAAAAAGGCGCTGCGCAAAGAAGCGCAGATGCACAGCAAGCCGACTGAACGCCAGCGATTCGTGGTCGAATGTCCTGCCATAGTAGGACTCTACCACCTTCACACAGCCGTCCACAAAGCGGGTAATGTCATTCGTAATGCTCATGGTGGTGTTCAGCTCCGCGTTTACGATATGCAGTGCAATGAAGCCCGCCTCATCTTTCGACAAATCAACAGAAAGCTTTTCTTGAATCCGCTGCACACACGCCTTACCCATTCGGTACTCCTCCGGGTAATACTCCCGGATGGATTCGAGCAGCGGGTTCTTGAACTCCACTCCCTGCTCCTTACGTTTGATGGCAAAGCTGATATGGTCAGCCAGGGTAATCAGAAGGCCTTCGTTCAGCGTATATGGGATTTTTTTGCGAATTTCACTAACCAACTCATCCGTCAGTAAAAAGTGGTCATACGGTATTTGTTCCAGCAAATCCATCAGCTTCTGCTGCACAGGCATACTGGCCATGTGGTAAATCTTCTGAACTGCGTCAGAGTTCACCGGCTGGCCAGCTTTATGTCCAAAACCAATCCCGCGTCCGGTAACAATCATTTCGTTGCCGCCTGCATCCGTTACGCAGAGGATATTGTTATTGATGACCTTTTTGATTGTAAAGACCATAAAAATCTCATCCTCCTAAAAGAAAAACCAACTCCCACAGTGCATCTGCTGGCATTTACACCAGTACCACAGCTGTAAGGAGTTGGTTAAGCCCGCCGAACGGTAACATTCCAACATCCAGATTAATTCTGTTTAAAGAGTATCACAGTTTATGGCATACTGTCAAGATATTTTTTGAAATGTTGATATTTTTGGTGATATGTACATATTTTTTTAATTCTATTGTACACTCCAACCATGGAAGCCAACCACAATATCTTTTAAAGCCAGAGCTTTCATATTTCTGCATAAAAAATCCGGGCTGGCTGCCCGGTGGATATCTGATTCAATCAGGCATACTTTTTTGTTTCGCTAAACCGCAGAGATATGAACAATAATATAACACATTTCGACTTTCTTTGCAAGGCTTCTTTATCAGCTGGAAAATACACCTCGGTCACTTACCAAAAGCCCTCTGAAGCCGCACACTGACTGCATAAAATTTTCAGAGCAGGCAAGTTTTGTTCACAAAATAGCGCTTGTCAAACAGCTATAACTATGCTACTCTAAATATGGAGGCACAAAGCTATGAAAATTCATGAATCTGCGGAAGATTATCTCGAATCCATCCTGATGCTGAAAGAACAGCTTGGCATGGTTCGTTCCATTGACATTGTCAACAAAACCGGCTACTCAAAGCCCAGTATCAGCGTTGCTATGAAGCATCTGCGCGAAAATGGATACATTAAAATGGACACAGAGGGCTACATTACATTAACTGACAGCGGAATGAAAATTGCCAGCAATATTTATACCCGTCACCGCGTTTTAACAAAACTGTTGGTAAGCCTTGGCGTGGATGAGGAAACCGCTGCAGCAGATGCTTGCCGCATGGAACATGACTTGAGCGAAAAATCCTTTGGAAAAATCAGGGAACATGCTGAACAGCATTTAAAATAGCCCTTACAAAAGCGACCCGCGAAAAAGCAGGGTCGCTTTTTGCTGCACGGCAGTTAAAATTTGTACGGATGAATTTGTACGATGCTATAGATTTCCACTGCTTTCATTGTTTTTTGTACTGCTTCATGCTATAATGCTTCGGATTAATATCGTAATTTTCCCCAATTTTTCGAATGGACAGAATTTTGTTAAGTGTTTCGGCAGGAAAGTTAAAGGAGTGTCAGAATGAAACAACTTTTTAATGATAACTGGTACTTTCGCAAAGCACCGCTGCAAACCCCAATGGAAGCCTTTTTCCATGCAGACGACTGGCAGGCTGTAGATGTTCCGCATGACTGGATGATCTACAACAGTCAAAATTTATATGAAGGAGCGGTTGGCTGCTACAAAAAGACTTTTTGCGCAGACACACTCGGTACTGACCGCCTTTCCCTTGTTTTTGAGGGCGTTTACCACGATACTACACTATATTTAAATGGAAAAGAAATTTTCAACTGGAAAAACGGTTACTCCCGCTTTGAAGTTGACCTTACGGATGAAATTCAGCCCGGCAAAAACACCATTCTTGTACGCTGCATTTACCGCAACCCGAACAGCCGCTGGTATCCCGGTGCCGGCATTTACCGAAACGTATGGCTAATACGCCGCCCCGCTGTGTGCTTCACCACAGGCGGAGGCTACCTTTCCACTGCACAGAACGGTTCCAATTGGACACTGTTTGCGGATTTTGAGGTTTACAACCACCTGAATACCCCCGCCAAAGCATCCATCCGTCATACCATTCTGGATGCAGCGGGCAAATCCGCCTGCACCCAGACCTCTGCTTTTTCCGCTGCTGCCGGACTGAATGTAGACAAGCAGCAGATGGCTTTCCACGCGCCGAAGCTTTGGGATGTGGAGGAGCCAAATCTGTACCGTCTGCGTTCCGAACTGCTTTTGGACGGAAAAGTTGTCGATACAGAGGAACAGCGTTTCGGTTTCCGCACCATTCGCTTTGACCCGAACCAGGGACTTTTTTTGAACAGCCGCAGTTTAAAAATCAACGGTTCCTGCGAACATCACACATTTGGTGCGCTGGGCGCCGCCATGAACAAAGCCGCTCTGCGTCGGCAGCTGCAGGCTTTGAAAGATATGGGTGTCAATTCCATCCGCAGCGCCCACAACATGCCCTCCGAAGAAATGCTCGATTTGTGCGACGAAATGGGTCTTCTGCTTTACACGGAAAGTTTTGATATGTGGGAAACCTGCAAAACCGACTATGACTACGGCAATTTCTTCAATAACTGGTGGGAAAAGGACGTTACCAGCTGGGTGCGGCAGGACCGCAGCCACCCCTGTGTGTTTATCTGGAACATCGGCAACGAGATTCCAGACACACATCAGCCGCGCGGACTGGAAATCACACAAATGCTGCGGGACGCGGTACGCAGACTGGACTACCGTTCAAATGGAGCCATCACCATTGCCAGCAACTTAATGGAATGGGAAGGTGCGCAGAACTGTGCCGATGCAGTTGACCTTGCAGGCTATAATTACCTTGACAGCCTGTATCAAAAGCATCATAAAGAGCATCCCGACTGGTGCATCTTCGGCAGCGAAACCGCGTCAACCGTACAGAGCCGCGGAATTTACCACTTCCCGCTCAGCAAACGCCTGCTGACCTATGATGATGCCCAATGTTCCACGCTTGGAAACTGCACAACCAACTGGGGTGCCAAAAACATTGACCACGTGATTGCCGCTCACCGCGACTGCAGTTTCTGCTTTGGCCAGTATATCTGGACTGGTTGGGACTACATTGGTGAGCCTACCCCCTATTTCAGCAAGAATTCCTTCTTCGGTCAGATTGACACCGCCGGTTTTCCAAAAGACACTTATTATCACTATCAGGCAGAGTGGACAGACTTCCACACAAAGCCCATGGTACATCTGCTGCCCTACTGGGACTTTAATAAGGGACAGCTGATTGACGTCCGTGCCTACTCCAATGCTCCAAAAGTAGAATTGTTCTTTAACGGAGAATCTATGGGTGCACAGCAGATTGACCATGCACATGGTACCGTACTGGAGGGCAACTGGCAGCTGCCCTACCGCAAAGGCGTACTGAAAGCGGTCGCCTACGATGAGCAGGGCAAAATTGCCGCCACAGATGAACAGTCGTCCTTTGGTGACCCGGTGTGCGTTAGCCTGAAAGCAAACAAAATGCAGCTGCTGGCAAACGGTGAAGACCTGCTGTTTGTGGAAATTGATACGCTTGACAAAGACGGAAACTTTGTTGCCAACAGCCGCAGCCGGGTAAACGTCACTGTCACCGGTGCAGGGCGGCTGGTCGGTCTGGACAACGGCGACAGCACCGATTATGAAGAATACAAAGGTACATGCCGTCGTCTTTTCAACGGACGGTTGATGGCAATGATCGCAGCAAAAACAAAACCGGGTGAAATTCACATTGAAGTTGCTTCTCCTTCTCTGAAATCAGCTGTCCTGACCATTCCGGCTGTACCTGCGCCGGTACGCTCCGGCATTTCCTGCTTCATGGAAAATACTGCTTCCTCCAAAAAAGATGACATTCCGGTGCGTAAAATTGAACTGACAAACCACGGTGTCAGCCACCTGGACAAAGAACATCCGCAAACCACAGTGACCGCGAAAATTCTGCCGGAAAACGCCACTTTCCGTCAGCTAGTCTTTGGGGCAAAAACCTTGGATGGTGTGGACAGCAACAGCGTAAAAATCGAAGTAAAGGGAAATACCGCCCAGATTAAAGCAGTCGGCGACGGCGCATTCCGTCTGTGCTGCTCCTGCAGCAATGACAAAGACCACCCGGAAATCATTTCTGAGCTGGAATTTGACGTTTCCGGTCTGGGCAGAGCCACCTTTGACCCTTACAAACTAGTCAGCGGCATTAACTGTACGGAATGCACCAGCGAGGCAAAGCTGAGTTTTCAGGGCGGTATCTACATTACTTCCAATGAACGCACCAACGTTGTTTTTGAAAACGTTGATTTTGGCGAATACGGTGCCGATGAAATCCACATTCCGATTTTCTCTTTTCACGACCAGCTGCCCATTGAAATCTGGCTTGGAAACGCTGAAAAGGGCGGCACCTGCCTGCTGCGTGCGGAATACAAAGCAAAAAGCTGGTACAACCATTACCAGGAAAACACCTACCGCCTGCCGCAGCGACTGAAAGGTGTGCAAACCATCACCATTGTGGTAACTCCCGACATTAAAATGTCCCTGCAGGGCTTTTACTTCACAAAACTTGAAAAAGCCTACGGCAAAAATGAAGCACTGGAAAACAACCGTATCACCGGCGATATGTTCCAAATTGAAAAAGACGTAATTACCGGCATCGGCAACAATGTCACCCTGGAATACGAAAATATGGACTTCGGCGAAGTGGGCTGTTCCTCACTCACCATCTGCGGACACTCCCCCATTGACCGCAACATCATTCATGTACGTTTTTACGGTGATGACGGCTCAGAGGTAAATCAGATTGCAGAATTCCAGCACAACGAGAGCTATGAAGAACAAACTTTCCAAATCAACGGCTTCAGGGGCAAAGGCAAAGTAAACTTCATCTTTATGCCCGGCAGTAAATTTGACTTCCGCTGGTTCCGATTCAATCGGCAGTAATAAAATTTACATTTTTTATTGACAATACTAGCATTTTATGCTAGTATTTTTTTAGGAAATATTTCCACAATATTAAAAAATGTAATGATTTTATGAAAAAAGTAGTTTCATCCATTCTGTTGGCAGCTATGTTATTTTGCACAGCAATTATGCCAACATATGCGTCTAGTCCGGCAAACAATGTTTCTCAACCATATGTAGTTTCAAAATCAGAAGTTGAATGCCCATCAAGTGATAAAAACGTCAGTACCAGCAAATACATTACAAAATTCAGCAATGGCTATTCTTATATTGATGTAATCAGTCTGAAGAAGGAACAAAACATTGTACCTTATAAAAATTCTGTGCAGCTCATGTCTGCACTAAGTGGATATAGTAATCGATATGTATTAGATGCATATCGGTACATAACTGGTACAGGTAATAACGTCCTTGTCGAAGTAAGGGTTCAAGGAACATTTTACGCAAATCGAAGTGCGAACAAGGTATACTGCAATACAACATATGGAACAGGATACACAATTAGGGCTTCCGGTATAAGTTGTGCCTCTTTTAAGGATTTTGCTGAGGGAACTATCAATAATCCGGCTAATATCTCTTACGCAGGTGCAAATTATACTTTTTCTAACCAGTTTGGCTGGGGAACTCCGGGTTCATTTAAGGTTGGCTGTGACTGCAATGGCAAAAAATATGTAGTGTAAGTAATTGCAAAGGAGGTCTGGTATGATGAAGAGTTTTGGGAAATCAGCTGCATTGTTACTTTCTGCAGCCATTCTGCTGTCAGCTTCCGCTTGTGGTGCTGCATCAGGCGCAAAAGCAGCAGAGGCAGCGCCAAACCAAAATGCTGCCGGAAAAAACAATCCTGTACAAACTTCTTTTAGAGCTTTCATTTGGACAAACACTACCGACGCAGGTGAAGGCGGCGAAGGCACCGCAACTTACGTCACTCTGAAAAAGAGCGGCAAAGACCCCCTGAAAGTAGAACTGCCGTGGCAGCTGTATGAACTTTCCTCAAAATTAAAGAACTGCGTGCTTACGCACAGTGAAGTTTCAGCTTCATCTGATTCACCTGCGCTTGACATTTGCTATGATATAGAAAAAGCACCCGGTACAACCGACACGGAAAGTGCACAGCACTACAAATGGGAAAACGGTACTTTTACTTACAGTGGAAAATTCAGTGAAAGTCAAAGTACTTGGCCGCTTGGAAAATATGAATCTTCTCAGGCAGCCGAAGTCATTAATACGCTTTATGATAAATTTTCCAAGGAATCGGGACTTGAGAATTATTCACCGCAAAGTGCTAAGTTAAACAATCTTTTTTCCAATGGAGTGCTGCCACAACAAATTGAGTTGGTTCGCGTAAAACATGGTGAGGCTATTATCACCGGTACTGCATCAGGCGAAACAACGAATCATACAAAATTGCTTACCAACAAGGCAGATATTGTAAAGTTCATAGACAAGCTCAATAATTGCACACTGTCCAAAACAAGCACGCCTGACAACGGATACAGTTATTCTCTCATTCTCAAAATGGAAAATGGCAGTTTTTATACATGGGAAAATAATTTATCTACAACACACGGCAGCTTTGTTCCAGAAGCCGGTATACCGATTGGTGAATATTATTCAGTGAAAATACAAAAATTGATAGACAGCTATTATACTTCTAGATAAAATATCAGACTGTTAAAATCAAACACATTCATCATGTTGTACAAGCAAATCAAAATGATAGATAAAAGCAGAGGACGCTTCACACAGAAGCGTCCTCTGCTTTATTTGCCGCTTTGTTCTCTGCCGCAATGCGGCGCTTGAGCCAGCCGCCTTTTAGGTAATAAATTACAAACAGCAGTGAAGCAATTACCCAAGAAATCGGGTAACTGAACTCCACCATCTCCACCGTGTGCTGCAGCGGCACCGCAATCAGCAGCCATGCCATACGCAAGCCGCAGACACCGAAGCAGGTAATCGCCGTCGGCACTGCCACATCCCCGCAGCCGCGCAGCGCACCGGAAAGAATTTCAATGCAAATATAGGTAATATATACCGGGACCAAAAAGTGCATCATCTGGATGCCCTGCGTCACAACTGCGCTGTCCTGCGAAAACAGGCGGAACAGCAGTCCACTCGACGGATATAATACTCCACTGATCACCACTGTAATTACAGTCGCCAATCCCAGCGAAACCATAGTTCCTTTTTTCACGCGTGCATACTGCCCCGCGCCAAAGTTCTGCCCCACAAAGGTGGTAACGGCAATGCCCAGTGAGCTAATCGTCATCCAGAACAGAAAATCGATCTTGCCGTAAACGCTCCAGGCTGCTACGGCAGTTGTACCAAAACTGTTGATTCCGCTTTGAATCAAAATATTGCTAATACTGTACAGCGAGCTCTGCATCGCCGCAGGCAAACCAATCCGGCAGATACTATTTAAAATCTTTTTGTCAATCCGAATTTGTGAACGATGGATTTCCCATGGTACCCCCTGCGAACCTATCAGGCAGCGTAGAGTCAGCCATGCACTCACGACCTGACTGATAACAGTTGCCAAAGCCGCACCAGCAACACCCCAGTGAAACACCGCCACAAATAGCAAGTCCAGCACAATATTGACAATCGATGCAATAATTAAAAAATACAGCGGTCGTTTGGAGTCACCAACCGCGCGCAGAATACTGGCACCCATATTGTAAATCATCTGCGGAATCATGCCTAAAAAGTAAATCCGCAGGTAAAGCGCCGCCATATCCGCAATATCTGCCGGCGTACCCATCCAGTCCACTGCAGGGCGGGCAACCAACAGTCCCAGAATTGTCAACGCCGCACCGCCAATTAAAGACAGAGCTAGCGAAGTATGTACCTGCCGATTGACCATATCCCGGTCTTGCGCACCATAACTTTGTGAAATAACCACACTTGCGCCGCTGCACAATCCTACAAAGAATCCCACAAGCAGCTGCACAAAGGAACCGGTAGCTCCAACAGCTGCCAGAGCCTGTGTTCCCACAAAGTTGCCGACAATCAGTGTATCCGCCGTGTTGTACATTTGCTGAAAAAAGGTGCCAAACCAAATGGGTAGAAAGAACAGCATCAACTGCTGTGGTATTTTTCCTGTCAGAATGCTGTTGGCGGAATTGTTTTGTTTCATCTCTTTCTCTCTCTGTCTCCTCTCATATGTTGTAAATAATTTTCAATATGAAATATCCGCAAAAAATTTTCATATGTCTTTTAGTGTACGACATTATTTTCATAAAGTAAACCCCAAATTTTTCGTTGGCTTAGACATTGGTGCCGCAGCATCACTTGACATATTTATTAAAATGTTTATAGTTAAAAGAAAATATGAAAATTTTGGAAGATGAGGTTTATATGGAACAGAAAAGTCTTGTAGTCTACTATTCCCGTTCCGGAAACACAAAGGCACTTGCGAAACTGATCGCCCAGCTTGCGGGAGCAGATTTGTTTGCACTGGTACCTGTTGATTCCTACCCCACTGAGAATAGTGCAGCAATCGAGCAGGCAGAAAAGGAAATTCGCAGCGGATTTCAGCCTAAGCTGCAAGGTCTGCCGTATCTGGAAACTTATGATACCATATTTGTCGGCACACCAAACTGGTGGGGTACAGCTGCACCGCCGGTAACTGCCTTTTTAAAGCAGTGCTGCCTTTCCGGTAAAAAGATAGCGCCTTTTTGGACCAGCGGCGGTGATGGTACACAACATATTTTACAGGATCTTATGGAGCTTTGTCCTGATTCGGTTTTTTTACAGTATTTCACCGCAGTGAACAAGTGCTTTTTGAAAGAACAGGTCGTACAGTGGCTGCAGAAAATCGGTTACCACTGAAAAAAAGCACAGACCGAAGCTGCTTCTGCAGCTCTCAGCCTGTGCTTTTTCTGTGCCGTTTGCTTACTCTTTCAGCCAGGTTTCAAAATCATCCGTGGAAATCTTGCCTTCCAAACACTTATCCCGCAGTGCACGCGCACGTGCAGACCACTCCAAAAACTCCTCGCGAGTTATGCGCCCGTAACGAATGCGTGCATTATGTGTTTTGTAAGCACGGTTGTAAAGCCGCAGAATTGGATCCTTCATCTGCTTCTGCTGATAAACACGCACCGCACCCATCTGGCGGCAGGTTTTCTGAGAACCTTCAATTTTCCTGTCACAGTACTCAGCGTTCATGCTGCCGTTGACTGCAAAATAGCGGCCGCAGTTTTTGCAGACCTTAAAGCAGACTCCCTGCTTTAAATAACCGGATATCAGGAAATGATACAGATCCTGCAGAGAGCGCGGATAGAGCGCATCCACCATTTCCAGCGGCACTTCCTGTGCGCGCAGTTCCTGCAGCGTGGGAATTACCGGATAATCACAGCCTTCTTTTTTCCACAGGGGGAACTGCACCGTCGGCAGAAACTCTGTAACAACCATGGAGTATTTCAGCGGTGAACGGTCGCCCAGCCTATGCGTTAAAACCAAGTCTGCATAGCGGTCAACGTAAGTAGAGGCTTTTTGGTCTTCCGCATTCATGCAGTCTTTTACCAAAAGCATCAGGTTGCCGCGCATCTGCTTGTAAAGCGGAACCAACCGTGAAAGCAAACGCATATCAATTGCAATCGTCTGGCCTGCCGCCTGCGAAAGGATTTGGCTCGCAAAGCCAAAAAACGGATGCCGATTTATCAGTTCCAACGCCAGCTTACGTAACTGATCCCAATGTGCGTGCACTTGGAGCCCCGCATTAATTTCTAGAAAAACCGTTTCTGTGCGGCGAAGCTCCTCATATACATCTTCAAAATCATCATAGATAAAGGAAATAACCGACTCCCCAATCGGCATTTGCTGAGCGGATACCTGCAGCTTTTTATCATCTTCATAAGTTTGCAGTTCAAACGTTTCCTCTTTTCCCTGAAAATAGATTCGCAGAGTAGTATTATTTAAAATATCCGGGTTTGCCAAAATCGCTGCACCTCTTTCATTTCAATACAACAAAACCATCTTTACTAAGTGAATGATTATTTCTAGTTATATAATCACTATAATTTTATATGTTCTAATTTAATACAAAGCATACGTGCAGAATTTGAATATAGACAAATAATCTATGTTCGGTTTAGATAATCTGAATAATTAAGTTTTATATCCGATATTCTAAGAGTATAACACTCATTTTACTATTTTTCAAGCACTTGTATGCACAAGTGAATCATTTTTATATTAATTTTTAGTGATTTTCAAAACAGAACAGCAAAAAGCAGTGCTTTTTTTGCCACATTCGGCACAAAAGCACTGCTTTTTCAGTTATATGTCAAATTATTTTAAAAATCCGTCAATAATTTTAGACTCTGCTTCCTTTTCTGTAAGTCCAAGCGTCATTAACTTAATCAGCTGCTCACCGGCAATCTTTCCAATCGCCGCCTCGTGAATCAGAGAAGCATCCACACTGTTTGCTGTGAGTTCCGGAATCGCATGCACCACACCATGATCCATCACGATTGCGTCACACTCTGAATGACCGGTACAAACTGTGTTGCCAATAATCCGGGAACGGAAAGTCTGCTGGCTGTGGCCGCGCGCAACGGAATGGGAAACCAAATCCGCACCGCTTCCTTCGCCGTTCAGTTCCACTTCAAACGCACTTTCGGCAAGCTGATTGCCGTGCGTCATAATTTTTTCCCGAATCACCATACGAGCGTCTTTATCAAGCTTTGCTTTGGTCAAGCGGCTAGTGGAATCCACACCCTTAATCTGGGTCGTGTTCATTTCCATATAAGAGCCTTCCGCAAGTTCTGCCCACGTCTGCGGGTTAATAATGCGCTGACCGGTTCCGCTGCCAATACCGATGTGTTTTTCAAGGTAAACCACATGTGCACCTTTTTCCAGAAAGAAGCGATGAATGCCGTTGTGCTTGGATTCCTCCTCACCGTCCGTATGCACACCGCAGCCCGCAACAATAATCACATCTGCACCGGCCGCAACGTAAAAATCATTGTAAACCAAATCTTCCACGTTGCTGTGTGTTACACAGGCAGGAATATAGACTTTTTCACCTTTTGTACTGCCGTCAATATGGATATCGATGCCCGGCTTATCCGTCTTGGGCGTAATTTTAATATGTTCAGAATTCTGACGTCCAGCGCAGGCACCATCTTCACGAATATTGTATGCCCCCTGCGGCACATCCTGCAGGTCAGAAACCAATCCCAGCAGTTGCTTCGTTATCTCATTCATGCTTTTGGTCCCTCCTTCGGGCAAAATGAACAGCTGTTTTCACCGCTGAGCAGTGTCGGATAAATCTCATCACGCGGGCCGTGTGCAGCGATGCTGCCGCCGGAAATCACAACGATTTCATCCGCAATATCCAAAATGCGCTCCTGATGAGAAATAATCAGCACAGAGCCGTTGATTTCACGGCGAAGCGAACGAAATACATCAATCAGGCTGTTAAAACTCCACAGGTCAATGCCCGCTTCCGGTTCATCAAAAATCGTCAGCTGTGTTTTGCGCGCCAGCACCATCGCGATTTCAATACGCTTGATTTCACCGCCGGAAAGACTGCCGTTTACTTCACGGTCAACGTAGTCGCGTGCGCACAGTCCCACGTCCCGCAGATAACCGCACAGCTCTGTGTAGGAAAGTTTCCTGTCAGCTGCCAACTCGATCAAGTCCCGCACGGTAAGACCTTTAAAGCGAACCGGCTGCTGAAATGCATAGCTGATTCCCCTGCGGGCACGTTCCGTAATGGAAAGTTCTGTAATGTCCTCTCCGTCCAGCAAAATGGTACCCGCTGTTGGAGCTGCAATTCCCGCAATGATTTTTGCAAGTGTGGTTTTACCGCCGCCATTTGGCCCGGTAATGACCACGAACTTCCCATCCGGCACCGTTAAATCAACATTTTTCAGGATTTCCTTTTCATCGGGAAGCTCCAGCGATATGTTTTTCAGTTCCAGCATAACTTTATCTTCTCCCAATTTATAATTTGTTCTGAAAGGCAGTGGGAAAGCACTGACCGTTTTTTCTCAAAAAATCCAGTAATTCCGGCAAAAAATGACTCTACTTATTATAGCAAAAAATATGCATTTGTCAAAGTACAGACAAGCTGCAATTTAGCATTGCATTTCCATTGTTTGCATGGTAAAATACAAATATATTATGGGTTGGTATGACTATATTATGTAATCTGTTACATGTAGTTTTATTTTGGCACATAAATCTACTGGAGGCCATTAAAAATGATGGAAACACAAAAAATTGTTGCCGAAGCTAAAATGCTGGGCAAATTCTCGCTGACGGTCGGTGACAAAACCATCACCTGCCAGAAGCACCGCCCAACGCTGGTCTGGCTGCTGCTTGAAATTCTAATATACACCCGCCGCAGTCCTCTCTCTGTTGAAGAACTAATGAAGGTGCTGTGGGACCACAGTTCCGGCAGCTCTGACCCAATGAATGCACTGAAAAATCTGGTTTACCGTACCCGCGACCTGCTGCAGGAATCCTTTGGGGATGAGGGCGGCCGCTTTATCCTGTTCTACGGTGACACTTACTGCTGGAATCCCACACTGGAAACCCACACCGATGTTGACCGCTTTAACCGCCTGTGCAGAACAATCGAAGAAGCCAAATCTGCTTCTGAAAAGATTCAGCTGTGCACAGAAACGATTCATCTCTACGCGGGCGCTTTTTTGGAGGGTACCGAACACTCTCAGTGGGCGCAGGATACACGATTGGAGCTGGAGGACCGCTTTGCACAGTGCATTGCGTCCCGCTGCGAAGCAATGGAGCAGATGAACCACACGGAAAACTTGCCTGAATTCTGTCTGGAAAATCTCAAAAAGGCTCCGCTGAATATTAAACTGCACCGCTTAACGCTTTTCTGTTACTTGAAAGCAGAACGCTTTGCAGAAGCACTTTCACACTATAACAGCACTACCTCTCTGTTCTTTCAGGAAAAAGGGACTGACGTTGCACCGGAACTGCGCGACCTTTACCGCCTGATTACCAAGAACTTTCGCCACGCCCAAATGGATATTTCCTTTGTACGTGAGGAACTGCAGGAGGCTGCTGACATTCAAAACGCTTACTTTTGTGATTTTGAGGCTTTCCGCAACCTTTACCGAGTGGAAGCACGCGCCTGTGCGCGCAGCCATGAGCCCGCCACCATTGTACTGCTGACACTGGCCATGGCGGATGGCTCCATTCCCGATGACGGCAGTGTTATTCGTGAGCAGAATGTACTGAAATCTGCTACAATTTCTTCTCTGCGCGGCGGTGATATGGTAACTGCTTACAGTGACACGCAGTTCCTGATTTTATTGCCGCAGGCAAATATTAAGAACTCTGAAAAAGCGGTAAAACGCATTATGACCAACTACCACAAAGTTTGCCGCAACAAAGATTTACGCATCATGTACAAATTTCTGCCAGTTGAAGTACCGGCACCACTGGACAGTTCCGACAGAAAAGCACCTGGAGAAAGCGGTGAAGACTACGGCGACACTTTTTAAGCCTTATTCGGCACTTGGTGCCGTTGTAGTTGGCAACGTTTCTTTCGGAGAGGACTGCTCTGTATGGTACAATGCAGTCGTGCGTGCGGACAGTGCGCCGATTTCAATCGGCAGCCGCACCAATATTCAGGACTGCTGTGTGTTGCACGTTGACAGCAACTCTCCCCTAAAAATTGGGAATGATGTAACGATTGGTCACAGTGCGGTTCTGCACGGATGCACAGTAGGCGATAACACATTGATTGGCATGGGTGCCATCGTGCTCAACGGTGCTGTAATCGGAAAGGATTCCATCGTTGCCGCCGGTTCTTTGGTACCACAGGAACACATTTTCCCCGACCGGGTTCTGCTAATGGGTTCCCCCGCAAAGGTCAAGCGCGAGCTGACACCCGAAGAAATACAGGAAAACCGCCAGAACGCAGCACTTTATGTGGAAGAGGCAAAAAAGCAATTTTAATAAAAACTACTTTTCATGCAGCTATGTCGGTTTTCCCCATGCCTAGTGGCTTTGTGAGAAATAACTGTGAATAAGTTTTTTGAGCATTAATAAAAAGCAGATACCATTTGTAAACGGTATCTGCTTTTTATATTTTGAAGTTTTCTTAAGCATCCTCGTAAGTATGCAGAATATCTTCTGCAATATCCAAACGTGGGACACGCTGATCCATTGCCTGCTTTTCAATATAGCGATGTGCTTCCTGCTCTGTCAAATGCCGGTACTGCACCAGTGCACACTTTGCACGTCCAACCAGCTGCAGCTCATGAATTTTTTTCTGCAGCTTCTGATTTTCCTTCTGCAGTGCTTCCAAACGGCGTCCCGCTGCAGCCGCAATCCGCATGGATTGGTACAACAACATTCGGTTAATGGGCTTTTGTGCTACAATCACACCCGAAGCCTCGACCTTTGCGGAAACCGTTTCGTACAGCTCCGCTTTTACGACCAGCACAACACCCGCTTTTGTCTTTTCAGCCAAATCAGTTGCCAGTTCATGCCCAAACTCATCTTTCAGCGGTGCATTGATAATAACCAGTTCGTAGTCATGCTGCATCACTGTGCGGCGCGCTTCACCGCCGGTTGCCGCACTGCTGAGCGACTTGACCGCATGAGTCCCCAGAAAATCCAGAAAATATTTTTGGCTTTTTTCCGTACTGGAAACAACTAAGACCTGTTCCAACCCTCATCACCAGCTTTTCTCAGGATTTCGGTTTCCTTATACGGTCAGAAAATATTCGCGGCGCTCAAACTCCTGCCCGTTGCCGGAGGTTCGGTAGCGCTCCCATTCCCTGCGTTTCTGACCAAAGTAGCTGACCCGTAGTTTTTCGGGTACATAAGTCTGCACAAATTTACTGCGTTCCGCTGTCTGCAGAGCTTCATCCAGATTGCCCGGCAGATGCTCCAAATTAGAAGTTTCTTCCTCACTGGCCTCAAAAAGATTGCGGTTGTCCGGCGCGCAAAGCGGCAATTTTTCACGAACACCTTCCAAGCCAGCCCACAGCAGCAGTGCAAACGCAAGATGCGGATTACAGGCTGGGTCGGTGCTGCGAAGTTCCATGCGGCCATGCCCCGGATTCGGCGCCGCAGGGATGCGAATCAGCTGAGAACGATTCTGATGCGACCACGTTACATATTTGGGTGCTTCAAAACGTCCAAACCGCTCATAAGAATTCGTAAGCGGGTTTAAAAACAATGTGATTTCCGAAACGCGCCGCAAGATTCCCGCCATAAAGCTTTCCGCCACCGCATTGTGCTTTCCGTTGTCCACCTGAAACAGATTTTCGCCGTCCTGTGTCAAAGACATATTCACGTGCAGGCTGCTGCCGCTGTAACCCGGCAGCGGCTTCGGCATAAAGGATGCATACAAGCCACTGCCCTCCGCAATCGACTTGACTGCACCCTTAAAGGCAACAAAATTATCCGCGGCAGTCAAAATATCACTGTAGCGGAAGTCAATTTCGTTCTGCCCCGGCCCCTGCTCGTGCCGGCTGGTTTCCGGACGCAGTCCCATTGCCTCCAGTGCAAGACAGATTTCACGACGAACATTTTCACACTTGTCGCGCGGTGCAGTATCACAGTAGGTGCCATAGTCGTACGGCTCCAAAGTCGGCTCCCCATTTTCATCCGTTTTGAACAGATAAAATTCGCAGGCTGTACCAACTTTACAGGAAAGTCCCATCTGCTTTGCTTCACGCACAGCCGCTTTCAGCAATGCCCGACAGTCCCCCTCAAACGGCTGACCGTCCGGATATTTGACATCACAGAAAAGACGCACCACCTGCCCGTGTGACGGGCGCCAGGGCATGACAGTAAAGGTACCGGGGTCCGGCACCAAAAACAGGTCGGACTCCACTTCATTCATAAAGCCGCGCACAAAGCTGGCATCAAACCCAACCCCTGTGTCAAAGGCACGGTCCAGTTCGCAGGGCATTACCGCCACATTTTTCTGCATTCCGTGAATATCACAAAATGCAAGGCGGATAAATTTTACGTCATTATCCTCCACATACTGCATAACTTCACTGCGTGTATAATTCATTGCGGCACCTCCTAGGTTTTTTATTGAATAGGTCTATTATAACATGAAAGCATTTACTCTGAACAGCGGCAGATATTCCTGACTTTGAAGATGGATTTTGCATTTCACAATCAAAGCCGCAGGCAGCAAAATGCTGACCGCGGCTTGAAAAAGCAAGCGCTTAGTTTCTGGTGTAAAGTGCCTTGTAGGGGTTCGCTGTATCCGGTGTCAGCACGAAAAAATGTGCAGAAAGAATTTCTTCCATATTTTCACCGAATTTTTCGCAGAATTCCTGCAGCAGCGGCTTAATCTCCGCTAAATCCTCCTCAGAAGCATCCACTGCCTTTACCTGCTGCGGCAAGTCCGCCGGAAGCATATCGGTACGTAAAAACATTTTGCCGCCGTGCATACCGGTACCGCAGAAGTTTCCAACCAGTGGACGGTTGCCTTCTTTATGCAGACCAAGCAGGATAATAATGCCGCCCGCCTGGTATTCGCCCAAAAAGCTGCCCGCACAGCCGCCAACCACCAGCTTCGGCTGTTTTTCTTTGTAGGCTTTCATGTGAATGCCCGCACGGTAGCCAATGCTGCCCTTGACAAAAATTCTGCCGCCACGCATTGCATAGCCTGTGGCATCGCCGGAACTACCATAAATCGTGATGGTACCCTCATTCATGGTGTCTCCAGTGGCATCCTGTGCATTGCCGTGCACATCGATATCACAGCCATCCTGATACGCACCGAGCGCGTTGCCGGGCGTGCCGTGAATAACAATATGCTTGCCGGAAAGACCAGCGCCGATGTAGCGCTGCCCAATGCAGTTGTCAATTTCAATTTCCGTATCCGGTGTATTGCGCACAGCCGTGTTCAGTTCTTGGAAATGCATATCTCCTGCTGTAATTTTCATTGCTCAGGCATCCCCTTTCTTTGCACCGGCCAGCTTTGCTTTGCGCTCAGTTTTGGCAAAAGCCATCAGCTGCGGATGCTGCTTAATCAGATCAAAGTCAATGGTGTCCAGCGGTGTTTTTTCCCGAATCAAAGAAGTGTAAATGCCAGCGCGCTTAATGTCACCAATCAGAATCATGCCCTTAAGCAGATTCTCCTTAGTAATCAGTTTTTTGTAAACACCGGGTGCGTGTGTTACATAAGCTTCGCCGTCGTAGCTGCCGGCAGTAATGATATGCAGGTTGAAAAAGCCAATCGCATTCATCGGCATTGCTTTATCATACAGCTCACTGCCGCCTGCCATATTTGCACCAGCCACCAGCCCCTGCATATGTGCGTTGGGCAGCAGTGCCAAAATGCGGTCTGCATCTGTTGTAATATCGTGACTCTTGGCACAATCACCCGCCGCGTAAATATCCGGCACGGAAGTTACGCAAGTGTCGTCGGTGCAGATACCGCGGTTTACTTCACAGCCGGCCTGCTCTGCCAGTTCCACATTTGGACGAACACCGACCGCAACCACCAGCACATCAAAGCCCAGCACACGACCGCTTTTCAGCGTGGCAGTGTCCGCAGTAAACTGCGCGACACTATCGGAAAGGTAAAAGCTCACATTGTGTTTTTCAATGTGTTCCTGCATCATTGCAGAGCCTTCCTCATCCAGAATACTGGGCAGAATGCGGTCTGCCATATCCACAACATCAATGTGCCCAACGCGCTCGGAAATACCCTCCGCACACTTCAGACCAATCAGGCCCGCGCCGATAATCAGCACACGGCTTTCCGGTTTCAGTACCTTTTCCAGTGCTTTCGCGGAATCCAGTGTCATAAAGGTAAACTGATTCTTTACTAAATCCATGCCTGCCATCGGCGGCACAAACGGATTGCTGCCAGTCGCCAGCATCAATTTATCATAAGGCAAAACTGTACCATCATCCATCACAACGGTTTTCGCAGCGCTGTCCACTTTTTCCGCGCGGTGTCCGATATAGGTTTTTACACCATTTTTTTCGTAAAAATCATCAGGGCGGTACTTCATGCGTTTCTCATCCGTTCTGCCAAGCAGCAGATACGAAATCAGTGGGCGGGAATAAACGGAATACGGCTCATCCCCAACAATCGTGATGCTGCCGGTTTTATCCTGGCTGCGGATACCCTCCACACAGCCAACGGCGGCGATGGAGTTGCCAATAATGACATAATTCATAGCTGCTTTACCCCCTGTCCTCATAAACAATCGCCTGATTTGGGCAGCCGGTCACGCAGGCCGGTTCTCCGCAGGCGTTCTTCATACACAGTTCACACTTCTGTATCACACGGCCGTCTTCCGCAGGCATCACACAGCCGTAGGGACACACCAGCACACAGGTGTAACAGCCAACGCACTTATCTGTATCGACGCGGATAATTCCGTCATCAATGGACAGTGCGCCGGTAATACAGCTTTTTACACAGAGCGGATCTTCACAGTGGCGGCAAGCAACAGCAAAATTCACGCTGTCCCCTTCTTCCACCTGAATGCGCGGACTGATTTTTTTATCTTTGAGTGCTGTCGGCATATACGTTTCGCCGGAATTGGCAAACGCACAGTTATATTCGCAAAGATGACAGCCTAAGCACCATTCCTCATTGACATAGACACGTTTCATCATGACACCTCATAAAGCGCTTATCTAAATTGTTTATTCGTGGTTTTTCCCTGCCCATACAGCAAAAGTTTCGCCCGCCTTTTCAAAGGCGGTGAGTGTGGGCGAAGCCCACGGTCTTATCCCCTGACCGTAAAGCCCTTAGTATCAAAAAGAAGTAACAGCAGCGTTTCTCTGCGGCGGCGAAACCATGCCGCAAGGTCAAGGCCTTGGGAGCCTGACTTGCAGGCTCCCAAACCCGCGAGCGCTTCTTAGGATACTAAGGACAAAAGTCGTGGCGGGCTTCGCCCCCACACCCCCAGTCGCTTTCTATGAAAGCGACTGAAAGCAACTGCTGGGCGGGCTGGCGAAACCTTTACTGTAAGGGTGTTTATTCCCCTGCGTGCTTAATGCCCAGAATCTCCAGTTCCTTTTCAGTCAGACCGATTCCACGCAGCATCAGGCGGTTGCCTTTCAGGGCTTCAATGGAGTTAATACCCATACCGCCCATCATTTCCATAATCTCATGCTGCCATGCGCTGACAAGGTTCACCAAGCGCTGGTAGCCAATATTTGGGTTTAAACGCTTTACAAGGTCGGGGCGCTGGGTGGCAATGCCCCAGTTGCACTTGCCGGTTTGGCAGCTGCGGCACAGATGGCAGCCGAGCGCCATCAGCGCGGCTGATGCAATATACACGGCGTCCGCACCCAGTGCGATTGCCTTTACAACGTCTGCCGCATTGCGGATGGAGCCGCCGACAACGATTGAAACGTTGTTGCGAATGCCCTCTTCGCGCAGACGGCGGTCAACGCTTGCCAGCGCAAGCTCAATCGGAATACCTACGTTGTCACGAATGCGAGTCGGTGCGGCACCGGTGCCGCCGCGGAAACCGTCGATTGCGATAATATCCGCACCGCTGCGTGCAATGCCGCTGGCGATTGCCGCCACGTTATGTACGGCTGCAATCTTTACGATAACCGGCTTTTGATATGCGGTTGCTTCTTTCAACGAATATACCAGTTGGCGCAGATCTTCAATGGAATAAATATCATGATGCGGTGCCGGAGAAATTGCATCACTGCCCTCCGGAATCATACGGGTGCGGGCAACGTCGCCCACGCTCTTGGTACCCGGCAGATGGCCGCCGATACCCGGCTTAGCGCCCTGCCCCATTTTGATTTCAATGGCGGCACCGGTATCCAGATAGCCCTTGTGTACGCCGAAACGACCTGAAGCGACCTGAACAATGGTATGCGGGCCGTACTGGTAAAAGTCCTTATGCAGGCCGCCCTCGCCGGTGTTATAGTAAGTGCCAAGTTCCGTTGCCGCGCGGGCAAGGCTCGCGTGTGCGTTGTAGCTGATGGAGCCATAGCTCATAGCGGAGAACATAATCGGAACATTCAGTTTGAGCTGCGGCGGCGTATTGATTTTCAGCGTGCCGTCCGCGTTGCGTTCCACGTGCTCCGGCTTTTTGCCGAGGTAAACACGGGTTTCCATCGGCTCACGCAGCGGGTCAATGGACGGGTTGGTAACCTGCGAAGCATTAATGAGCATTTTGTCCCAGTAAACCGGGAAGTCATTGGGATTGCCCATGGAGGAAAGCAGCATGCCGCCGGACTCCGCCTGCCGATAAATTTCGGTAATTGCCTGCATGCTCCAGTTTTTATTGAGTTTGAATGTATCTTCATTTTTTACGATTTTCAGCGCGTGTGTCGGGCAAAGAGAAACGCAGCGGTGGCAGTTTACACATTTGCTTTCGTCACTGCGCATTAAGCCCAGTTCCGGGTCATAGGTGTGCACTTCATTTGCACACTGCCGCTCGCATACGCGGCAGGCGATGCACCGCTGCGGGTCGCGCAGAACTTCGTATTCCGGTACAATGTAATTGATAGCCATATCAGAATTCCACCCCTTCGTTGAGTCTGAAAATCAATGGTTCCCCGCCGTTTGGCGACCAAATGCGGTCAAGCTCCGGCTGGATGCGGCGAATTGCACTTTCTTCACTTGCCACATACACAGTTTCGCCCTTTTCCGCTGCAACCATAGAGCGCAGCTTCAGGCGGTCGTTCAGCGCCATCATGCCACCGGAGAAACCCAACAGAATGGAGAACGGTCCGGTTATCAGCATACTTGCAAAAGTATTGCGCAGATAGGTCATCTGGCTGCGCTTGGGCTCCGGCATGGTTTCGATCGTGCTCCAGAACGGCGCCGCAATTACGCCGGCAACCTCCTCCAGCGTCAGACCTTGACGGCGGTTCAGGTAATCCACAATATAGGTGATCGCTTCAGTATCTGTCATCAGGTTGCAGCTGTAACCGTACATTTCCACACTGCGGCGGTTTGCGTCGTAGGAGGAAATCTCACCGTTATGTACGATGGAATAGTCCAGCAGTGCAAACGGATGCGCGCCGCCCCACCAGCCGGGGGTATTTGTCGGGTAACGGCCGTGTGCTGTCCAGCAGTAGCCTTCGTATTCTTCCAGCTTGTAAAAGCGTCCTACATCTTCGGGGTAGCCAACCGCCTTGAAAACGCCCATATTTTTACCGGAAGAAAACACATAAGCGCCGTCAATGTGTGCGTTGATTTTCATTACACAGCGCATAACATATTCGCGCTCGTCCAGCTGTGCATCGTGCAGTTTGCGCGGCAGCGGATAAACGAAGTAGCGCCAAATGAGCGGGGCATCAGTAATGCCAGGGGTCTGGCGGGTAGGAATCTTAGAAAGACTTTCCACCTCAAAGTGGCGGGAAAGAAAATCTTCTACTGTTTCACGCACCGCGGCGTTGTCATAAAAAACATGAAATGCGTATGCATCCTTGTGCTCCGGATAAATTCCGTACCCAGCAAAACCGCCGCCTAAGCCGTTGCTGCGGTCATGCATGACCGTAATGGAATCAATCATGCTTTCGCCGCTAACGCGTCTGCCGTCTTTGCAGAACAATCCTGCAATCGCGCAGCCGGAGGGAATGTGGTACTGGCCTTCTTTTTGCATGATGAGTGCCTCCCTGTAGTCTTTTAAAAAGAAAGTTAAAATGGAATTGAGTAAATAAAATAATGTTATTTGCAAAAAAATTGTTCATTAAACGGAATTTACAGAAAAATCCCGCCTAATGAACATCTTTGTTCGCTGGTTTTTATTATACGCATATATATTGTTTAAGTCAACGATTTTCGCCGAATTTTGCATGATTTTTTTAAGTCCTTGCAAATTCATCAATTTTTGAGCACTAGCACCGTTCAAAATGTACAGTTCTGACGGTTTTCTTATCTTTCGCTTCAAAATATGAATTTTTTATTGACAAGCGAAGCACACGGGCATATAATGCAAAGTATAAGTAGCAAAGGCGCTGCGGTTTTAAACCGCTGCGCCTTTTTTTATTATTTTTTAAAGTTTTGCAAATTCATGCAACTTGGAGGTATCAAGTTATGGCGACAGCATCAGTTCCGGAAATTTTCGGCAGCATGGTCTTTGATGACCGCACCATGCAGGAACGGCTCCCGCGCGAAACCTATAAAGCGCTGGAAAAGACCATTCAGGAGGGAAAAAGTCTGGATCCCACCATTGCCAACACCGTTGCCAGTGCTATGCGTGACTGGGCCTTGGAAAACGGCTGCACACACTTCACACACTGGTTCCAGCCAATGACCGGCATCACCGCTGAAAAGCACGACAGCTTCATTTCACCTGCCGGCGATGGCTCCGTAATGATGGAATTCTCCGGCAAAGAACTGGTTCGCGGCGAACCTGACGCAAGCTCCTTCCCCTCCGGCGGCCTGCGTGCCACTTTTGAAGCCCGTGGCTATACTGCTTGGGACCCCACCAGTTATGCATTCATTAAAGATAAGACTTTGTGCATTCCCACCATCTTCTGCTCCTACACCGGAGAAGCGCTAGACAAAAAGACCCCGCTTCTGCGCTCTATGGAAGCACTGAACAAACAGGCCATGCGTATTCTGAAGTTGTTTGGCAATGAAGATGTGCACAGCGTACGCACAACCGTCGGCCCGGAGCAGGAATATTTCCTGATTGACCGTGACCTGTACAACGAGCGTGAAGACCTTGTTCTGACCGGCCGCACCCTATTTGGTGCACGCCCGCCGCGCGGTCAGGAGCTTGAAGACCATTACTTTGGTGCCATCAAGCCGAAGGTTGCTGCTTTTATGCGTGACCTCGATGAGGAGCTTTGGAAACTCGGTGTTCTCGCCAAAACAGAACACAATGAAGTTGCTCCCGCACAGCATGAACTTGCCCCGATTTTTAACAATACCAACATGGCAGCCGACCACAACCAGCTTACCATGGAAGTTATGAAAAAAGTTGCGGAGCGCCATGGAATGTACTGCCTGCTGCACGAAAAGCCGTTTGACGGCGTAAACGGCTCCGGCAAGCACAACAACTGGTCCATTTCTACCGACACCGGCACCAACCTGCTGGAGCCGGGCGATTCCCCGATGGAAAACGCACAGTTCCTGCTGTTTCTGGTTGCGGTCATCAAAGCCGTGGATGAATATCAGGATTTACTGCGCATCTCCGTTGCAAGCCCCGGAAATGACCACCGCCTTGGCGCGAATGAAGCACCTCCGGCAATCCTCAGCATCTTTGTTGGTGATGAACTCAATGAAATTCTGGAGTGCCTGGAAAAAGGTAAACCCTACAGCCAGAAAGACAAGGAAATTCTGAAAGTCGGTGTACATACGCTGCCCCGCTTCCCGAAAGACAGCACAGACCGCAATCGCACTTCCCCGTTTGCCTTTACCGGCAACAAGTTTGAGTTCCGTATGCTGGGCTCCGCTCTGTCCATCTCCGGCCCAAATATTGTGCTTAACACAATCGTTGCTGAGGAGCTGGAGGGCTTTGCCGACAAACTGGAAAAGAGCACAAACTTTAAGAAAGACCTTGACACCCTTGTGAAAAAGACTATTAAGGAGCACAAACGCATCATCTTTAACGGCGACGGCTACACAGACGAATGGGTTGCAGAAGCTGAAAAGCGCGGTCTGCTGAACCTGAAAACAACGGTTGATGCCATGCCGCTTTTCCTCGACAAGAAGAATGTGAAACTCTTTACTAAGCACCGCATTTTTACAGAAACAGAAATCAATTCCCGCTATGAAATCAACATGGAGAATTACAGCAAAACAATTAACATTGAGGCACTGACCATGATTGATATGGTAAACAAACAGATTCTTCCTGCAGTTGAAAAGTATGTGGATGACCTGAGCCTTGCTTTCTCTCATAAGAAAGCACTGAATCCCAACATGAACTGCCATATGGAATATGAACGTGTAACAGACCTCAGTGAATTGAGCGCAAAAGTTTATGATGAGGCGGCTGAATTGAAAAACGCAGTGGAAAGTGCCGCTTCCATTACTGATTTTGAAGCAAACGCACGCGCCTACAAAGACTTGGTTGTTCCGGCAATGGAAACTTTGCGTACCGATGCTGATAAAATGGAGACCATAACCGGCGTTTCCTACTGGCCGTTCCCAACTTACTCTGATTTGATCTACCATGTCTAATCAGATTTTTGAAAGTCTCTGAATTTTCAGTTCAAACTTACTTCCTATGTGATATTATGGGATAAAAGCATGGCGGTTTTGCCCTGTACCAAAATAGTTCGCTAATATCATATTGCTGCCAACAAAAAACACCTCCTGCAGGTTTCAGCCTGTAAGAGGTGTTTTTTATGGTCAATTAAAAACTAAAATGTTCGCATAGTTGTAAAGGGGAAAAATCGTACCGCGACCTTGCCAATAATGTTGGAAGTACTGACTGCGCCAATTTGCCGGCTGTCAGTGGAATGGTTTCTGTTGTCTCCCATTAGAAAAACTCTGCCCTGTGGAACTGTCATATCCACATCAGCACCTTCCCACGACTGTTCTTTGATATAATCCTCGGTCAGCTTTTGGCCATTTAACGTAACTGAGCCGTTGTACACAGTAATGTGATCCCCTGCAACCGCAATTACACGCTTAATCAGATTTTCCTGCAGAATGTTTTTATTGTTGACCACTACAATATCCCCATGCTGCGGCTGATAATTCAATTCCCAAAGCATCACCATGTCACCGTCCTGGCAGGTGTTCTGCATACTGATGCCAATCACCCGGCTGGGGCGCGCAACAAAGTTGCAAAAAAGCAGCGTTGCCGCAATCGTCAAAACAATGGGCAGAATCCAGGAACGCGGATTTTCTTTTTTTACAGACTTTTTGTTTTTCTGTTCTGCGGTGGGGTCCTCTGGGCTCTGTTCACAGCCTTGGCCGCTTCCCTTTGATTCTTCCATGCACCTTTCCCTCCCTGTTGTGACAGTTTCAACAACTTTAAAATGTGCTGAACTGATTAAACGGATAGACACGCAGAGCCACTTTCCCTAAAACATCGGCGCACTTAACCGGACCAATCACGCGGCTGTCTGCAGAGTTGTTTCGATTGTCACCCATAAGAAAGACCTGCCCCTGCGGAACTGTCAAATCTACATTTGCACCATTCCACTGTTGCTCCTTGATATAGGCTTCTGTTAACTTCTTTCCATTTAACGTAACTGTTCCGTTTGACACAACAATATGGTCGCCGCCAACTGCAATCACGCGCTTAATTAGATTTTCCTGCAGCGCATTTTTGCTATTTGGAATTACAACGTCCCCGCGCTGCGGCTGATAGCCCAACTTCCAAATAAAAACGAAGTCATTGTTGTGAAACGTATTTTGCATACTGTCACCCACCACATAAGCAGGCTGCGCCACAAATGCACAAAACAGCAGTGCTGCCGCAAAGGTGATTACCATCTGCAGAATCCACGTCCACGGGCTGGATTTTTTGATTTTCTGGTCTGTTCCGGTTCCCTGTGCTGCTTCCAGCTCATCCGAATCATAATCCGCGCCGAACTTTTCTACATTACCGTCCACTTTCATCCTCCTGCCAGCCGCTGATTTCTAAATACTGTGTCAAAAACTTAGACTTAGAATGTACCGAATTTATCAAACGGATAAACACGAAGAACCACTTTGCCCGCTATGCTGGAACAACTGATTGGGCCAACCACGCGACTGTCCGTAGAGTTGTTCCGGTTGTCACCCATTAAAAACACCTGCCCCTGTGGAACGGTCAAGTCCACGTTGGTGCCGTCCCACTGCTGCTCTTTAATATAAGCTTCTGTCAGCTTTTTGCCGTTGCGCGTAACCGTTCCGTTTGACACCACAATGTGGTCACCACTAACACCAATCACGCGCTTAATCAGGTCTTCACGTTTGTCGGCAGCAATGGCAATATTATTGGCAATGACAACATCTCCAAACTGCGGTTGGTAACCCAGCTTCCAGATAAACACAAAGTCGTTGTTTTGAAACGTGTTCTGCATACTGAAACCTATCACATAGCGCGGCTGCGCAACAAAGGCACAAAACAACAGTGCTGCTGCAAAGGTAATCACCATGGTTAAAATCCAGGAAAGCGGGCCGTCCTTTTTCTTTTCCTGTTTTTCCGCCGCAGGCTGCTGTGCTTCCGGTACAGTTGTTTCTAAAGCAGCATCCGCATTAGGGGCTGCCGATGTTTCTTTGATTTCTGGTTCCATTTTAACCTCCTGCAGCACTTGACTGCACTGCTATGAATTATTTGCGGCGAAAAACATTTGCCACAAGCGTTACTTCACTCTTGCGCGGAACAATCAGCCAAACCGGATTGGTATGTGTAAAAATGCAGAAAATAATCAGGCTGCAAATGCCCTGTACCATCATTGAAAGGCTGGTTGCCACCGCAACGCCGTTGTAACTCATTAGCGGAATCAGGCTGATTGTGGCAATAATATTTACTACAATGCCCAGTGCCGTCGGCAGAATATTCAGTTCCGGTCGGCCATAAGCGGAAATCGAGTTCGACAGAACCTTTGCAAATGAAACAAAAATGGAACCGATAATCAAGAATTTCAACGGAGTAAGTGAATCCACATATTTGGGGAAAATAATCGGCACAAAAATATTAGCAAGCCAGACAATTAAAAACGCACAGACAACGGTAATGTACATCACAATTTTGCAGGAAAGCTGCGTAATACGCACTTTGTCGTTATTGTCTTTCATAGAAGCAACACGGCTGGTAATGACCACACCGACTGCCTCCGGCAGAATCCAGACCTGCCGCATAATGGTGAAGGCCGTGTTGTAAATACCGAAAGTGCTCAGGTCATACACGCCCTGAATAATGTAATTCCCAATATAGGAGTTAATATAAGTCATCAGGTTACTGGCGTAGGCTTTCAAACCATACTTAAAAATTGGTTTGGCCGGAACAATGATGTCGTCCTCGGGTGCCGGTTCCTCCGGTGCACCGTTCCAGCGGCGTGCACAGAAATACGCCAAAACAATCATTGCCATGGAAATACCGATGGAAGCACCGGTCAACAGCGCCGCTCTCGGCCAAATCAGCGTTAGTGCAGAGAATACCGTTATTAAAATACGTTGAATCAAATTAATCATGTTGTAGGACTTAAACTTATTTTCACCACGCAGTACAGCTGTTAAAATATTGAACAGGAAGGAACAGCCACTGTAAATGACGATGCAAAGCCCATACTCCCACGGTGTTTCCTTAAAGAAATCCGTTGCGTTGAACATCACCAGTAGTATCGCAGCGGAAACCGCAATCAGAAAAATTCCAACGCCAAGCGTCAGCTTTTTAATGGCACCTTTTGTGTTTTTAAATTTATAACGTGCCACATAGTAAATAATTGCGCTGTTCAGGCTGAAACCCAAACAGGTAAAGAATCCTTCACCCCAGGTCTGTACCTGATTATACAGACCCTTTTCAAATGGGGGCATTTTATTCAGGATAACCAGTGACGCAATTAGGCCCATAACCGAGCCAAAAGCATTGGTACCAAATGTGCTCAGTGTATCCCGCACCATAGAAGAACGCTGCGGCTTCTGCTTCTGTTTCATTTGCATCTCCCAATTCTTCCGGCGGCGAATTTGCCGCCTTAGCGTAATTAAACAAGTTATTATAGCATTAATTTATGAACAGAACAAGGCATATGGAAATATCCTATACAGAATTTTGCAGACATTTCATATTTTTCAAATAAAATAAATGGACGGTTACTTTCCGCTGCTTTTTTAGGAAGCGACAGAAAACCAGGAAAGGGCATTGGGTACATTAAAAAAGCGCCGCCCATTTGGGCAGCGCTCCTTCCAACTATCAATGGCGGCTGGCTGCTTCGTACTGAAACGCAGCGTTGAGAATTACATCTTCACAACCTGCGTTACCAATTAACTGCATCCCAACGGGCATTCCGCTTTCATCTGTACCGCAGGGTACGCTTAGAGCCGGCAGGCCAACAATATTCACCGGCACGGTGCAGATATCCGTCTGGTACGTTTCCACAGCATCCTGACCTGAAAAGCCCTGCGGGAACGCAGTCATCGGCACAGTCGGCGCCAACAGCAAATCGCACTTTTCAAACGCGGACTGGAATGCGCGGCGAATCTTGCGGCGCAGCAGCTGTGCCTTTTTATAGTAAGCATCATAGTATCCGGCACTGAGCACATAGGTTCCCAGCAGGATGCGGTGCTTTACTTCTTTGCCGAAACCGGCGCTGCGGGTTTTTTCAATCATGTCGTTCACTCCGGTATAGTGCTCCGCTTTCATGCCGTAGCGAATGCCGTCATACCGGCCGAGATTGGAGGAAGCCTCCGCACAGGCAAGAATATAATATACCGGCAGAGCATACTTGATTTCCGGAATGGAAATCGGCACAAGTTCAGCACCAAGCGCTTTATAGACCTCCCCGGCTTTGTCCAGTGCCGTCTGCACACTCTCACGCAGGCCGTCGAAGTATTCCGCCGGGATACCGATTTTCTTACCCTTCAGGCTGTTCTGCAAAGCTGAAAGTGCACTGCAGTGTGCACCGGTGCAGGTGCTGTCACGCGGGTCTTTCTTCGCAATCACATCAAAGAGCCGTGCGGCATCCTCCACGCAGGTGGTCAGCGGCCCGATTTGGTCAAAAGAACTGGCATACGCAATTAAGCCGAAGCGGGAAACCGCGCCGTAAGTCGGCTTCAAACCCACAATTCCGCAGAAAGAGGCAGGCTGGCGAATGGAACCGCCGGTGTCGCTACCGATTCCGTAAGCTGCAAGGCCGCCCGCCACTGCGCTTGCCGCGCCGCCGGAAGATCCACCTGCCACTTTGGAAGTATCATGCGGATTTTTCGCGCCGCCATGACAGCTAGTTTCACAGCTGGAACCCATAGCGAACTCGTCCATATTGCATTTGCCCAGCAAAACCGCACCCTGCTCCTGCAGATTCTGCCACACTGCCGCATCATACACCGGTTTGTAGCCTTCCAAAATTTTGGAGCAGCAGTCTGTTTCCAGACCTTTGGTGCTGATGTTGGCTTTCAGCGTCATGGGTACGCCCTCGACCGGGCCGAGTGCCTCCCCGCGGGCAAGCTTTTCATCCACCTTTTTTGCCGCTGCAAGCGCAGTATCCGCAGTTACGCAGGTGTAAGCGTTAAGTTCGCCGTTCTTCTGTTCAATCTTATCCAAATACTGCTGTGTCAGTTCTGTGCAGGTACATTCTTTATCCGTCAGTTTTTTCTGTAACTTCTGAATCGTGCTGAAAGATTCCATGGCTCCTCCTTATGCGTGCTGCTTTACAACAAAACTGCTGCCGTCCGTATCCTCTGCGTTGGCAAGGACTTCGTCACAGGTAAGACCCGGCTGCACAACATCCTCGCGCAGCACGTTTTCCAGACCGTTAATGTCTGAATACGCCTCATCCTGCGCACTTACAGAAGCAATGGTATCCGCAAAAGAAATGATTTCATTCATATCCTTTGTCAAACCGTCCAGCTCGGAATCCTCTACTTCCAGCTTTGCAAGCTTCGCAATCTTTAAAATATCCTCATGGGTAACCACGGCGGTTCCTCCTTATCTCAGCTTAATGTGTACTTCACGCAGCTGTTCTTCTGTGACCTCGCTCGGGGAGCCCATCATGACGTCCTGTGCATTGGAGTTCATCGGGAACGCAATGACTTCGCGGATGTTTTCTTCGCCGGTCAGCAGCATGACCATGCGGTCAATGCCCGGTGCCATGCCGGCATGCGGCGGCGCACCATACTGGAACGCGTGGTACAGGGAAGTGAATTTCGTTTTCAGATCTTCCTCTGTATAGCCCGCAATCTCAAAGGCTTTCTTCATGATTTCAAGGTCATGGTTGCGGACAGCGCCGGAAGAAAGCTCCACACCGTCGCAGACAATGTCATACTGATACGCCAGTACATCCTCCGGCGATTTGTTCAGCAGCGCGTCCATACCACCCTGCGGCATAGAGAACGGATTGTGTGTAAAGATGTATTTGCCGGTTTCCTCGTCGATTTCAAACATCGGGAAGTCCACAATAAAGCACAGTTCAAAGCGGCTTTCATCAATCAGGTTCAGCCGGCGGCCAAGTTCTGTGCGAATCTGCCCTGCCAGCTGCGGTGCAAAAGCTTTGTCATCTGCAATGAAGAAAATGACACTGCCCTTTTCCAGTTTGCCGCGGCGGACAAGCTCCGCACGCTGCTCTTCCGTCAGGAATTTATCGATTGGGCCTTTGTAGGTGCCGTCGTCCAGCACTTCAATGTAGCCCAAGCCTTTCATGCCGATAGACTCGGCAAACTTCAGCATATTTTCAAAGAAAGAGCGCGGCTGCTTCACGCAGTCCGGCACGCTGATGCCGCGCACGCATCTGCCGCGGAACGGCTTAAAGTCCGTTTCTACAAACAAATCAGAAAGTTCCACGATTTCCAGCGGGTTGCGCAGGTCCGGTTTGTCTGTGCCGTACTTCAGCATGCTTTCCGCAAACGGAATCCGGCGGAAGGGTGCAGGTGAAACCGTTTTTCCACCGCCGAATTTCTTAAAAGTATCTCCAATCACCTTTTCTGCCACAGCAAAAACATCGTCCTGCGTGGCAAAGGACATTTCAAAGTCCATCTGGTAAAATTCACCCGGAGAGCGGTCGGCGCGGGCATCCTCGTCGCGGAAGCAGGGTGCCACCTGGAAATACCGGTCAAAGCCGGACACCATGAGCAGCTGTTTAAAAATCTGCGGTGCCTGCGGCAGCGCATAAAACTTTCCTTTGTGTTTGCGGCTGGGAATCAGATAATCGCGTGCACCCTCTGGGGAGGAAGCACTCAGAATCGGCGTCTGAATCTCCAAGAATCCCATCTCGGTCATTTGCTGACGGAGATAGGAGATAATATTACTGCGCAAAACGATATTATTGTGGACTTTGGGGTTTCGTAAATCGAGGTAACGATATTTCAGGCGTACGTCCTCTTTGGTCTCTTTGCTGGTAACTACCTCAAACGGCAGTGCGGCGCGGCATTTGCCCAGCACTTCCAGAAAAGCTGCTTCCACTTCCACAGTGCCGGTGGCGATTTTCGGGTTCACAGTGTCCTCATCGCGCAGAATCACTTTGCCTGAAATCGTCACAGTGCATTCTTTGTTCACGTTTTCCAGCAGCGTTTCGTCATGCACCACAACCTGCAGCACGCCGTATTGGTCGCGCAGGTCAAGGAACTTAACGCCGCCGTGGTCGCGGATGTTTTCCACCCATCCGGCCACGCGAACCTCCTTGTCAATGTCAGCTTCACTGATTTCGCCGCAGGATTTAGTTCGGTACTTGTTCATACAGATCATTTCAATTCCCCTTTGTCTACAATAATGAACTATAAAGCGTATCCTTTGCATGCCGCCGATTTCAGAAATGCACAAAAGGACGACTTTACAGAATTAAAGTATATCATCTATTCCGGCATTTTACAAGAGTGCTTTCGCGCTTCCCTCCTTATAAAGTTAAAGTATAGGAACCGCCGAAATACTCTGCCGCATACACTGGCAATCGTTTTGTACTTGCAAGCTGTGATTAAAAAATTGCAGCACAGGCTGTAAAGGATTACAAAAAGCCGCAGTGGCAGACTGATTCTTACAGTTTGCCAAATGCGGCCTGATCATTCGCACAATCCGAAATTGCCTTTTTATTCGCAGGTGGGGTCACTGACCGTACCTGCAAACAGCAGTGCGCCGGTCTGATTGTTTACAATCGCAGCAAAAAACGGTCGGTTCACATTCATTATTTTTGCGGATGTCACAGCCGCTGAAACATCCATGTTTTCCACAGTCACGGCAGCTGCCTCAGTGCCGTCTTCATTCATGTTCAAAGCGGTCATGTGCTTGACCTCTGAAAGGTAAAGCCGGTCACTTTCTGCTGTGATGCCGCCGAAATCCGCCTGCCGGCTGCTAAACGCCTGCTTCATTCCCATCGCGTTCAAAACAGTCTGCAGAGAAGTATGAAAACTGCACGTTACGCGCGGCAGGGTTAAAACTGCCGCTTCGCCGCCGTTTTGATTGGCTTTTGCATAGGCCGTTACCTCTGCAGCGGTAAGCTTTGCAAGCATGCTTTGCAGATTTTGTTTCGGAAGCAGAATCATCATCGATGTTTTGCCGTCATTATACGGCAGCAGAATTCCCTGCAGACTGCTGTTTTCAAAATAACGTGAAAACTGCCCTTTCATAAATTCCGCGTTTTTTCCTCCCTGTCCGGTTTGGAACGTACCGCCTGCCGTCTGCTCCTTGTCAAATGGTTCTGCCCAGTTTGACCGAAAATGAATGGTATTCAGCAGCAGCATGGCGGTATTCGGCTCAAACTGCTGAAAGTCCGGCTGAATTCGTCCCGCAGTATTGGTTTCGACCCATTTGTTGATTGCCTGCGGCGCACTCGGCGAAGCAAAATCAAGTACACCGACCGAAGCCCCAAAGTACGCCTGATTCTTTGTGAGAAAACTGGATTTCACCGCATTCCGGTACTTGCTGTCAATCCATATGGAATTGGCAAGCTGAAAATGCCCGCCGGAAAGCATCCCCTGCAGGCTGCGGCAGTTCTGATTAAAAATATTGCTGCTGCCCGCGGAAATGCTGAGGACTTTCTCGTATTCGGCCGCTGTTTCTCCCTGTGCGCCGTTGTACGTCATACCTAGCGACAAATAGATGCTCGCCGGCGAAAAGAAGCTGTTTTGCTGCCCGCTCTGATTCAGCTTTTTCAGCAGATTCATTCCAAATGTATTATAGGTCAGCACAAAATTCCGCGCGGGATCTGTACTGTTCTGCACCTGCAGACAGCCGCCGTCATCGTAAAGAATGGCAGCATTGGCCTGCAGAAATGACAGCTTTCCCGAGAAAGCAAAAAATCCGGAAACACACAAAATCACCGCAAGTTCAACCGCTGCTGCCCGCAGCACCCACTGCTTTCGGAAAAAGCGCCGGTGCGTTCGACATTCTGAAAGCGGGCGGCCACAACCGGACACCTGCGCCTGAATACTGCCCCACACATTCGGTGTATTCGCCTGCAGCCCACCCTTCAGTGCTTTGGCAAGCCGACGTTCATATCTGCTTTTTCGCATAACAGGAATCTCCTTTCCGTCACAATTCCGGCTGATAATAGGCCTTCAATTTTTTTACCGCAGTGTAGTATGTCCACTGCACACTGCTCTGCTTCTCTCCGAGCAGCTGCGCAATCTCCCGAAAGCGAAAGCCGGCGGCAAGGTGCAGCAGCACAATACTGCGTGAAAACGAGTCCAGCAGTGCAACCGCCTCTTTCAGCTCTACATCCGCAATGAAATCCAGCGCGGCGCTGTCCGTCTGCTGTTTTTCCTGTTCGGTTATCTGCCGGACCGTGTACTGCGGCGACTTTATCCGGTCCAGACAAAGATTTCTGGCAATCGTAAAAATCCATGAACGGCCGTTTTTATCCGGTGAATGTGCAGCAGCCATGGTAAAAACACGCACAAAGGTATCCTGCAAAACATCTTCTGCCGCGGCCGGGTCCGCTAAAAGGGAAAGCGCAAGGCCGTAAACGCTGCTTCCCAGTTCACAGTAAAGCTGTTCCAGTGCAGCGGTACTGCCCCGGCTGACTTCCAACAGTTGCCGGTTTACATCTGCTTTCATTCTGCATCACGCTCTCCTCTCTCTATTAAGACGAATTAGGCGGTCATTTTTTTGCTGTTTTTCTAAATTTACTGCAGTGCGTAAACAAAAAAGGCCGCACACAGGCAAATCTTCTTTGCTTCTGTGTGCAGCAGTAATCTTTCTGACTGCTGGTTCTTGCAAACCGCTGTGATGATTTCCCACAGGGTTTTACGCCTTTTGAAAAACAAATATGGCACCGCCCTGCTCCAAAGAGAGTTTGTTGTTTTGAAGTGTCAAGATATACGGTGTGTCAACGTCGGTAATAGTAATCTTTTCGCCGTCCTGTTTCCATGTACCTGTTTTAGCTACTGAGCCAGCCTGCACAGTGACCTTGCCGCCATCCTGAAAGTTCAGGCTGGTCTGCGTCAGATTCTTGTAAAAATCATCTCGGGACGGTACGCTTGCCGTTGGAACAGTCATTGCCTGCAAAGCACTGGCTGTTATCTCATGTCCGGAACTCGTCAGCTTTTCAAACTTCCATGTACCGACCAGTTGATTTGCAGCTGTACCGCATCCGGCAAGCAAACTTACGGAAAAGCAAATTGCCAGCAGCAACAAAAACACGGATTTTTGTGTTTTCTTCATATCATTTCTCCTTTTGCATTCTTACCGCAAAGCCAAAATCTGTAAAGCGCCCAGTAAAGTTATCATACCGTCATAAATGGGAATTGTCAACTTTTTCATATAAATGTGGTCAAAATGAAAGCCACCCACAGAAAAGTGAATTCCATGGGTGGCTCAAAGTTCAATCTTCTTTTTTCATTATAGCTTCAGCATACGGTACCCAACACCGATGTGCGTTTGGATGTACTGCGGCACAGAAGGGTCCTTTTCAATTTTTTTACGCAAAGTTGCCATGAAGACCCGCAAAGAAGCGACATCATTTTCCCATTCGCTTCCCCAGATTTTTCGGGTAATAAATGTATGGGTCAGCACCTTACCTACATTCTGTGCCAACAAACACAGCAGTTTATATTCGATTGGGGTCAGATGCAGTTCTTTGCCAGAAACGTACACACACCCCGCCGCATAATCTATTTTCAACTCGCCATTTTCAAATACCGCCTTATTTGCTGCAGAACTGCTCTGCATATAGTTCAGGCGCCGCAAGGTAACACGCAGCCTTGCCAACAGTTCCTCCACGGAAAACGGCTTTGTCAGGTAATCATCCGCGCCCGCGTCCAGTGCATCAATTTTATCTGTATCCTCGCTTCTGGCACTGATTACAATAATGGGCATGTTGGACCATGTACGGATTTTCTTAATAATCTCAATGCCGTCTATGTCCGGCAAGCCCAAATCCAGCAGCATTACATCCGGATTGTGCGAAACAGCAGCCATCACCGCATCTTCCCCGGTTGGCACCGCACAAAAGCGGTATTCGTGTGTTTCTAACGTTGTAGTAATCAGGTTTCTGACTGCTGCATCATCCTCAACAACTAAAATCAACGGTTTATTCATAAGCCGGTACCTCCTCAGCCATCAGTGTAAAGCGGAAAACCGTACCATGCGGGGTATTATCTACAGCATCAATTTCCCCTCCATGTGCGTTTACGATTGACTTGCAGAGCGCCAACCCCAGCCCCATACTGCGGCGGCTATCTGCAATCTTTGTTTCTGCTGTATAAAACATGTCGAAAATATGCGGCTTTGCCTCGGCAGAAATTCCCGGGCCGTTGTCTGCGATCTCCACAACCGCTTTGCTGCCCATGCGGGAAGTGGAAATCGTAATCTGTGAACCTTGCGGTGTATACTTAATGGCGTTGTCCACAATATTGATGATGACCTGCACAATCAGCCGAGCATCCATTTTTGCCAATATAAAATCATCCGGATGCTTCACAAGGATTTTATGCTCCTTGCTGTGCCGATCAATGTGGTGCAGCGCCTCTGTAACAACATCATCCACCAGTTCGGTAGTCAACTTCAAATTCATGCTTCCGTCTTCAATTCTGGTAACCGAAAGCAGATTTTCGACCAGATTGATGAGCCACAGCGAATCGTCATAAATGTCATTGTACAGTTTCATTTTCTGCTCGACACTCAAAGCTGCATCACTTGCAAGCAGAACGCCGGCATTGCCGGAAATGGAAGTAAGCGGTGTACGCAGGTCATGCGAAATGGAACGAAGCAAATTTGCACGCAGCTGTTCATTCTTTGCAAAAATCGCTGCCTCCTCTCGTTCTCTGGCAGCCTGTTCATTCTCCAAAGCCAGCGCACATTCACCCAGAATAGAGAGGACAATGCCGTTTTCAAAGGAATCCAGCGGCGAATGTCCAATTACAATGCCAACAACGCCATACACATTATTGTTGACGCGCACCGCCAGATATAAACATTTTGCATTGGCAAGTGTTCCGGTAGTAGCCCCCGCATGCTTATTGTTTTTAAATGCCCATGCTGCCACTGCCTTTTCATTTTCTGAAACATACTCATTGTTTTTTTCATTCCCAGCCGCAGGAAAAAGTGCCGGCGGCTGCAGTGCGCCTTTTTCTGCTACATAAAAAACAACATCTTTATTCAGCAATTTTGTCAGCTGGTTTGCGGTGATAGAAATAATTTCATTTTTGCCTTTTGCCTGCTGCAAAAGCTGGTTTGTGTCCAGCAAAAGTTTGGTACGGTAGGCCGTTTGTGCCGACTGCCTGGCATGCTGCTTAATTTTGTCTGCAAGTGTGCCTGTAATGAAAGCAGAAAGAAACATAATTAAAAAGGTGGCCAGATATCCGGGGTCATACGCATTCAGTGTATAGCGCGGTTCTGTGAAACAGAAATTGAACACCAACACACTGATAATGGAGGAAATCAGACTGAACATCCGCTGAGAAGTAGTCACCGCGGTCAGCATCACACCTAAAATATAGATCATGATGATATTTGCTTCGCTGAAACCAACATGATAAAACACAAAGCCGACTGCAGTTGCACCGACAAGCACCAGCAGGCTTTTAAAAAAATCCGAAGGCAGAAAGTGGTTTTTTTTCTGCTGTAAGGCCTTTCTTTCCTTGTAAGCCGCTGTTTCTTGGTCCGGAATAATGTACACATCCAAATTGGGCGAATAAGAAATCAACTTTTCCGTCAGAGTGGGTTTGCTGAAAAAGTACTTGCGCCTTGCGTTGTTTCTGCCGACTACGATTTTTGAAACGCCGGAAATTCGAGCAAATTCAGAAATCTGCAGCGCCACATCGTCTCCGTAAGAGGCCTCCACAGTCGCTCCAAGCTGCTCTGCTAAATGAATATTTGCGCGCAGTCGGTTTTGATTTTCTTCACTCATAGAAGGAAAGTCCGAGGTTTCAACAAACAAAGCCGTAAAGCTGCCGTGAAAAGCATATGCCATTCTGGCTGCATTTCGGATAATTTTCTGATTTGTCGGTGAAGAGGAAAGGCAGACCAGAATATGTTCATCCGTATAATAATCGCTCTTGCTTTTGATTCGCTCTGTTTCAGATATTTTATTGACACGGTCCGCGCAGCGGCGCAGGGCAATTTCACGCAGTGCTATCAGATTTTCGATGCTGAAAAAGTTTGTCAGCGCGCGCTGCGCCTGTGATTCCCGATAAATTTTTCCTGCATTAAGGCGGTCTATCAGCTCCTGCGGCTCAATATCCACCAGTTCTACCTGGCTGGCATTGTCAAATACATGGTCAGGAATCCGTTCCCGCACCATCACACCGGTAATGGAAGCAACCATATCATTCAGGCTTTCAATATGCTGCACATTGACGGTCGTGTAAACATCAATACCTGCTTTCAGCAGCTCCTCCACATCCTGATATCGCTTTGCGTGGCGGCACCCCTGTGCGTTTGTATGTGCAAGCTCATCCACCAAAATCAGCTGTGGCTTCCGGCAGATGGCGGCATCCAGATCAAACTCCTGCAAGTCAATTTTGTTGTAGTTGACCTGCTGCACCGGAAGCTTTTCCAATCCGTTCAACAAGGCCATTGTCTGCGGGCGGGCATGCGGTTCCACATAGCCGACCACCACGTCCACCCCGCGCTGTTTGGCCTCATGGGCAGCTTCCAGCATTGCATAAGTTTTTCCGACACCAGCGGCATAACCAAAGAAGATTTTCAGATGCCCGCGCATTTTATCCTTTTCTTCACTGTGGATCATTTTCAGTAATTCATCTGGATTGGAACGTACAGGATTCATTTTTTCACCCCGACTTTCATCGCTTTCTGTTTCAGTATAGCACATTTTTCGGCAGGCAGCAGTAAGCTCTCATTTTTTGTAAAGGACATACACAAACAGGCAGAAAAACCGGCAAAGGATTTTTCCTGTGTCCGGCCATTCTGCCTGTCGAAGCAATGTTTATTTTAGAATACCGTCCAGCATCAAGTTTACTTTCAAAACATTGACCGTGTCCTCACCAAAGATGCCGAGAAACCTGCCCTTGCTGCATTTACTGACAATGGTGCGTATCTGTTCTTCCGAAATATTGCGTACCTTTGCAATCCGCTTTACCTGATAATCCGCCGCAGCCGGAGAAATATCAGGGTCCAGTCCGCTGCCGGAGCAGGTAACAAGGTCAACCGGAACCGCTGTGCTGCCCATATCCGGGTCAGCAGCCTTCAGCTTTTCCACACGCGCAGAAACCAGCTTTTTATATGCATTGCTGGCAGGGCTTAGATTGGAAGGACTTGCATACATCAGCGCTTTGCCGTCTTTATCGGTATAGGTAGAAACGTCTACATTCATAATACGTCCCCACATATGACTGTTGTCGGTAAACTGCTGCCCGAGCATCTCACAGCCGTACTTTTTGCCATCCACCTCAATGATACTTCCATTCGCCTGATTTGGGAATATCACCTGCGCAAGACCTGTTACCACACCTGTGTAAATCACACCGCAGAGCAGCGTAAAAATCAAAAAGAGGACAGCCGCGCGCGGCAGGATGTTTTTAAAGGTTTTCATATTTTGTTCCCCCATAACTGTATCAGAGTTTTCAGCCATTCTTTCCGCTTTATGCCAAGCCAAGGGCAGTCAGCAGCAAATCCAGCAATTTAATGAAAATAAAGGGAGCTGCGAGACCACCGAGGCCGTAAACGAGCAGGTTGCGTGAAAGCAGCTTGCCGGCCGGCACTTCTCGGTATTTCACACCTTTCAGTGCAAGCGGAATCAGTGCAACAATAATCAGTGCATTGTAAATGATTGCGGAAAGGACAGCGCTCTGCGGGGAATGCAGTCCCATAATGTTCAGTGTGGCAAGTCCCGGATAAAGTCCCATGAACAGAGCCGGAATGATTGCAAAGTACTTTGCAACATCGTTTGCAATGGAGAAAGTCGTCAGGCTGCCGCGTGTCATCAAAAGCTGCTTGCCGATGCGAACAATGTCAATCAGTTTGGTCGGTGAGGAGTCGAGGTCAACCATGTTGCCTGCTTCCTTTGCGGCCTGTGTGCCGGTGTTCATGGCAACGGCCACATCTGCCTGCGCCAGAGCCGGGGCGTCATTGGTACCATCACCGGTCATGGCAACCAAATGGCCCTTTGCCTGAAAGTCGCGAATCATGGCAAGTTTGCCCTCCGGCGTTGCTTCTGCCAGAAAGTCATCCACGCCTGCTTCTGCCGCAATGGCGGCGGCGGTCAACGGGTTGTCGCCGGTAATCATGATGGTCTTAATACCCATTTTGCGCAGGTCGGCGAATTTTTCCTGCACGCCTTGTTTAATAATATCCTTTAAATGAATGACACCGAGAATTTTGTGGTTCTTTGCAACCACAAGCGGTGTGCCGCCCTGATTAGAAATGGCTTTCACTGCTTCGTCACACTCGGTGCTGTAAGTACCACCGTTTGCCAAAACATACTCTTTGACAGAGTCTGCGGCGCCCTTGCGAATTTCCGTACCGTCATAGTCAACGCCGCTCATACGGGTTTTGGCGGTAAACGGAATGAACTGCATATTCTTGTCTTCCAGCGTTCTGCCGCGAATGCCGAATTTCTCTTTTGCGAGAATCACAACACTTCTGCCCTCCGGCGTTTCATCCGCCAAAGAGGAAAGCTGTGCGGCATCCGCAAGTTCCTCCGCGCTGGTGCCATCCACTGGAACGAACGCACACGCCTGGCGGTTTCCAAGCGTAATGGTACCGGTCTTATCCAGCATCAGGATGTCAACATCACCGGCGGCTTCAATCGCACGGCCGCTCATTGCCAGCACATTGGACTGGTTTAGGCGGCTCATGCCGGCAATCCCGATTGCGGAAAGCAGCGCACCAATTGTGGTGGGAGCCAGGCAGACCAGCAGCGCTACCAGTGTGGTTACGGAAGTCGGGTTTTCAATTCCCGCCTGCTTTGCCGAAAAGACGGAATAGGTATAAAGGGAAAGAGTAACCAGAATAAAGATAATAGACAGCGCCACCAAGAAAATTTGAAGCGCAATTTCGTTTGGCGTCTTTTTGCGGGCAGCACCCTCAACCATGGCAATCATTTTATCAAGGAAGCTTTCGCCCGCTTCGCTGGTAACCTGCACCACAATCCAGTCAGAAAGGACGGTTGTGCCGCCGGTCACCGCGCTGCGGTCGCCGCCGCTTTCGCGGATGACCGGCGCGGATTCACCGGTTATCGCGCTTTCGTCAACGGACGCAGCGCCGTCAATGACCTCGCCATCGGCGGGAATCTGCTCCCCCGCTTTCACAACAACGATGTCGCCCTTTTTCAGGGTAGCGGAAGAAACAACGGTGATCTTTTCTTTTTCTGTCATGGAAGGAATTTTATGCGCTTCCACATCCTTTTTTGCGGCACGCAGGGAATCTGCCTGTGCCTTACCGCGTCCTTCTGCAATGGCTTCTGCAAAGTTCGCAAAAATGACGGTAAACCAAAGGATAACTGCGATCGCAAAGGTGTAGCTGCTGGAAGCATCCGACAAACCGAACAGGGAAACAATCCAAAGAATAGTGGTCAGAATTGCGGAAATGTAAACCAGCAGCATCACAGGGTTTTTCACCTGTGTCTTTGGATTCAGCTTGATAAATGAATCTTTTATGGCTCTGCCGACAATTTTTTTATCTGCAAAAGCACTTTTTGTTTTCGATGCCATCTTAAACCCCTCCTTATGCGATGCTGCTGAAGAATTCTGCCAGAGGTCCAAGCGCCAGTGCCGGGAAGAAGCTCAAAGCACCAATCAGCAGAACAATGAAAATCAGCAGAAATACAAACATCGCATTTGTAGTGGAAAGTGTACCGGCGGTTGTTGCAATCCGCTTCTTTCCGGCAAGGTTGCCCGCTATGGCAAGCGTGCCGATAATCGGCAAGAAACGTGCAAACAGCATAACCAGTCCAAGCGAAACATTTAGAAAAACTGTATTTGCGTTGAAGCCTGCAAAAGCGGAGCCGTTGTTGCCGCCGCAGGATGAATAGGTGTAAAGAAGCTCTGAAAAGCCGTGCGCACCGGTATTGTGCAGGCTGTCTGCCACCTGCGGCACCATGGCAGCAATGCCGCTGCCCACCAGAATCGCGATTGGTGTGGCAAGACAGACCAGCACAGACCATTTCATTTCGTACGGTTCTATCTTTTTGCCCAAAAATTCCGGTGTGCGCCCAACCATCAGCCCGGCAATAAACACCGTTAAAATTGCAAACGCCAACATTCCGTAAAGGCCGCATCCAACACCACCAAAAATCACCTCGCCCAGCTGCATCAGCAGCATGGTAACCATGCCGCCAAGCGGCGTTAAGCTGTCATGCATGGAATTGACGGAACCATTGGAAGCAGCAGTGGTAAAGGCAGACCATGTGGAGGAAGAAGCAATGCCGAAGCGCGTTTCCTTGCCCTCCATGTTGCCGCCTGCCTGACCAATCATCGAAAGGTTAACCGTGCCGTTCTGTGCAAGCTGTGGGGTAGCCGCCTGCTCATTTACCGCAATGGCTGCCAGTGCAACCACAAGGCAGATAAACATCGCCGCAAAAATCGCAACACCCTGCTTTTTGTTTTTCACACACTTGCCAAAGGTAAAGCACAGCGCCGCCGGAATCAGCAGAATCGAAAGCATTTCAAGCAGGTTCGTAAAAGGACTCGGGTTTTCCAGCGGATGTGCCGAGTTAGTCCCCATGTAACCGCCGCCATTGGTGCCGGTTTGCTTAATTGCAATCTGGCTTGCGGCAGGTCCCATCGGAACAAATTCTTCTGTAACAATTTGTGCATCCTTAATGACTTTTCCGTTCAGTGTAACGGTATTTGTTTTGGTGTCAATCTTGGCACCCTCAAGGACTTGCCCTTTTGCACTTATTGCAACCGGCTCTGTCAGATTCACGGTTTCGGCAGGCTTCAGGTTCTGAATTACGCCGCCGCCAACCAGACAGAGTGCCAAAACCAGATTCAGAGGCAGCAGCACATGAATAACCGCGCGGGTCAAATCCACCCAAAAACTACCCAAACCTGTGGACTTTACTTTCATGAAACCGCGGATCAGTGCGAACAAAACCGCAATACCGGTAGCCGCTGAAACGAAGTTCTGTACGGTCAAGCCAATCGCCTGCGTCAGGTAGCTCATCTGCGCTTCACCGCTGTAAGCCTGCCAGTTTGTATTCGTAACAAAACTGACCGCTGTGTTAAAAGCCAAATCCCAGTTTAAACCGGAAACGTGCTGTGGATTGCCGCCCAAAACGCCCTGCAGCATTTGCAGCAAAAACAGAAACAGCAAACCGATGCCGGAAAACAGCAGAACACTGACCAGATATTTTTTCCAAGTCATCTGTTCTTCTGCGTCTACGTGCAGAATTTTATAGACCGCTTTTTCACATGGTGTTAAAATCTTTGAAAGAAAAGTTTTTTCACCGCACATCGCTTTTTTTATGTATGCACCGAGTGGAATCGCCAAAATCACCAGTATTCCGAGATACATCACATACTGTAAAACAGAATTCACTGCTGCTCATCCCCTTTCATGAGTATGCAGAAGTAATAAATCAGTAACGCAACCGCAACGATACCGATTATGGGAACAATGACCGACATAATTCTTCCTCCTTTTTATGCGCAGTATTAGTTTATCAGTCCGCATCCTAAAACGGTGTTAACGTTTCGGCACCACGCATTAAGATTTTATTAAGAACTGTCTGTTATACAGAATGCAGTCAGCGCAAAAGCAGATATGGAACGGACACCAACAGCGCCACCAACGCTACTGCCAGCAGCAGCAAAAGCGGCGCCGCCAGTGTTAAAACCAGATATGCCGTCACTGGGTGCTTTTCGAAAAAACGCCCTGCAAGGTGCTGAATCTCCGCCAAAAACATATGTAGTATCCTCACAATTTTTCCCTCCCTATACTCAAACTTTACCGCTGCTTTCGTTAAAACGGTAAAAAGATTTTATAAGAGGAATAAAGACTTTATAAGCAATGCCTTTTTGTGTTTTGCTGCTGCGCGTGCTATAATAAAAGCATAATTTTTCGGAGGCGCAAACATGGATAGAAGTGAAAAAGCAGTTTTAACAAACATGTGCATGGTCTGCGATGACAAAGGGAACGTGTTGGTATTGGACAAAACTGACCCCGCATACCATGGCATTACTTTTCCGGGTGGTCATGTTGAAAAAGAAGAATCTTTTACAGATGCTGTTATCCGTGAAATTTTTGAAGAAACCGGCCTGACTGTCCGCCGCCCGCAGTTGTGCGGCATTAAACAGTGGCAGCAGGAAGAAACTGGTGCAAGATACATTGTCCTGCTGTACAAAACGACTCAATTTTCCGGAACATTATGTGCTTCGGAAGAAGGCCGTGTTTTTTGGACACCGCTGAACAAACTGCACTCGCTGCACCTTGCTGAGGACATGGCAGACATGCTGCATGTTTTCACCGATGATAACATCAGCGAATTTTATTATTTGCCGCAAAGCAGCTTTGAATATGTTTTGAAATAAGGAAAAGCAGTGCCTCCGCTTTGTTCTGCGGCAGACACTGCTTTTCCTTTATATATGTAAACTATAGAATTTGCTTTAACTTTTCCTGCTGATGATATTTGGTTAAAAAAACTGCCAGCAGGTCAGAAATCTGCCGAAAAGCTTTTTTCTGTTCCTGCGTCCATTTGCACTGTCTGCGGTGGCTTTCACAGCCAAGCAGACCAACGCGCTGCCCGCCGTCTGTCATTACACATTTCATCAGACTGCTGACCCCCTGCCTGCGCAGTTCGCGCCCAAGTTCCGTATCCAACGCATCTGTATCCTCACAGCAGAACAGTACATCTGACCCCGCTGCATCCAACATGGCATCCATGCTGCTGCAGTGCAGGACATTCCGTTGCTGTGGGTTCGGCAGTTCCAGCTCATTCCACTCAAAAGCTTCCCGATAAACCATTTGCTGCGGAAGATACTCCCAGATATAAATATGCGTTGCATGAAACCACCTGCTTAATGCCTCCAGTACTTTGGAAACAGCTGACGGGATATCCGCCGTACTGCCCAGCAGGCGGAATGTTTCCTGCAGCAGCTGACCGCTGTCCACATAAAGCCGATCCGCATGGGTTATACGCCTTTCTTCATGAACAGACAGGTCTTCCGCGGCCTGTTCACTGAATGTTTCCGAATAAAGCGCTGCATCCGCGCGTCCACTCCTTTTCACCTGATAAAGCGCACGGTCTGCAAACCGATATAAATCCGAAAAATTTTCCGCATGCGTCGGGTACAGAGAAATACCAATACTGCACGACAGGTGCTGTTCACTGTTGTTCAGCTGAATACGTTCCAGCTTCTGCAGCAGCTGATGTGCCTTTTTCAGAGCTGCCTGCGGATCTATATCCGGCACGAATACCAGAAATTCATCACCGCCAATGCGCCCCATAATGTCTGACACTCGAAACATACGTTTTAAAGCAACGGCAGTGTCAGTCAGCACGGCATCGCCACACAGATGCCCAAACCGGTCATTCACCGACTTAAAATGGTCCAAGTCAATAATCATCAGCGCGCAGGAAGTATCACCTGCTTTTGCAAGGCTGGCAGTAACCTGCATTTCCGTAGCAGCCTTGTTTAGCAGTTGCGTCAGGGAGTCCCTCTGTGCCTGCTCTAAAAGCTGCTGACGCTGCGCTTTATCCTCTGAAATATCTGTAAGCATCCCGACCGCCCGAATGGGACTTCCATCCTGGTCGTACTGCGTAGAAGCGCGGATTCGGCACCAGATGTAACTGCCCTGACTGTCCGCAATCCGTACTTCCACTTCCAGAAAAGAAGTTCCGCTCAGCGCTTTCTGCATGGCACGTTTCAGCTTGGCTTTGTCCTGCTGGAAAATATGGCCCTGTTCAAGTAAAGTATGTGTAACTGATTTCTGCAGAGGTTCAAAGCCGAATTTTTTCTTCCAGTTCGGTGAAAAATAAACTGTATCCTCCGCAAAGTTCCACTCAAAAATTATATCTGTGGACTGGTCGGTAATAATTTTGTACCGCTCCAAGTTCAGCCGCAGCTGCTCACTTTCTTCTTTCTGCGCTGTAGTATCCACCAAAATGCAGCCGCAAAGTCCCTCCGTCCCAATCGTGCTGCGTTGGTCCAAAACCCAGCGCTGCTCTCCGTTTGCACATAAAATGCGGTATTCCAGCTCCGCTTTGCCATACTGCGCAAGCTGTTCACGTATCGTGGTTTCCGCATACTTTCGGTCATCCGGACAAATCAACTGCAAAAATTCACTTTGAAAGGTACAGCGTATTTCCTTTTCCGTGTAACCAGTCATGTGCAAAAAGCCCGTGTTCATGTACTGGATGCTGTAGCTGCTGTCATTTTTGCAGCACAGCACCCCAACGGGCAGATTTTCAAGCAAAGCACTTTGCTGCCGGCTTGTGCGCAGCAGCTGCATTTGTGCTTCGGTCAATTTTCCTTTCAACATGCTTCTCCCGCAGTCTCCTTTTCACAGTTGCAGAAAACGATTATTTACATTTAGACGATATGAGAACTACACGGTTTTTGTCTGCCAGTGCGCAGGTTATTTTCTCTGCTTTGGCAAAATGATTCATTTTCAGTTAGGAAAACGCAGAAATTAAAGAGTAATAATTTTACATATTATCAATCTTTATGAAATCAATGAATTTAGCATACCATTTTTTTGATTAAATTTCAATTCATTTTGAAAAATATTCCTAAAATTTTTAAAAGTAGTTTAATAATTGTATTATTCTTTTTTAGAATTATTATACAAAAAGCAGCGGCTTTTTTCTAAATATCAGAAAAAGGCCGCTGCTTTATTTGTTTGCTTTAGGCTATAGACCGCTTATTCACAGGCGCCGAGAACAGCTTTTACAGTATATTCCGTTTTTCCGGAAACATAGGGAATCAGGTTTTCTTTCATCTGTACACCATCCACAACCAGCTGCCCCACTCCCTTTTGCACTCCCGCAGTGTTGTCAACTGTAATGTTGTACTGCGCACCACGATAAAACCGTTGCACGGTAAAGCCTTTACAGCTTTGCGGAATGCACGGATTCACACGCAGGCCGTCCAGTTCCGGCTGAATACCCAGCAGGTACTGACTCACATCCGCAAAAGTCCACGCGGCGGTACCAGTCAGCCAGCTGTTCTTTGCCTCGCCAAAGCTCGGTGCGTCTTTGCCTGCTACCATCTGACTGTACACATACGGTTCGGTACGATGAATCTCGCTAATCTCCTCCACATAAGCGGGGCAGGTCTTGCGGTAAACTTCAAAGGCACGGTCGCCGTGGCCCGCAACTGCTTCCGCACAGCTAATCCAAGGGTTATTGTGACAAAAAATGCCGGCATTTTCCTTGTATCCGGGCGGATAGCTGGAGATTTCGCCGAGATTCAGGTGATAGGTTGTATAAGCCGGCTGCAGCAGAACAATTCCATACTTGGTGTCCAACTTTTCCTGCACACTCTTTAGTGCTCTGTCCGCCAAACCCTCTTTCAGGCCGATGCCCGCCATAACGCACATCCCCTGCGGTTCGATGAAAATTTGCCCTTCGTTGCACACATGGCTGCCGACCGGCGTGCTAAACGCGTCATAGGCACGCACAAACCACTCGCCGTCCCAACCGGCATCCATAACCGCAGCACGCATGACTTCCACCTGCTCACGTACTTGTGCAGCTTCCTGCGCAAAACCGCTGTGCTCACAAATATCTGCATACTCGCTGCCATACTTGACGAACATACCGCCAATAAAGACGCTTTCTGCCTTACCACTCTCCATATTGGAGCAAGTCTGGAAGCTTTCACCCGGCTCTGAGGAGAAGCAGTTCAGATTCAAACAATCGTTCCAGTCCGCACGGCCAATGAGTGGCAAACCATGCGGCCCCTTGTGCGCACAGGAATAGCCAAAACTGCGGCGCAAATGCTCCAGCAGCGGCTGTGCCTTTGTTTCATCATTATTAAATGCAACCTGCTCCTGTAAAATAGAGAAGTCACCGGTCTCACGCAGGTAAGCACCAGTGCCGGCAATCAGCCAAAGCGGGTCATCATTAAAGCCGCTGCCAATGTCCGCATTTCCTTTTTTTGTAAGTGGCTGATATTGGTGGTAGGAACTGCCGTCCTCAAACTGTGTGGCGGCAATGTCCAAAATACGCTGGCGTGCACGCTCCGGTACCAGATGTACAATACCCAGCAAATCCTGACAGGAATCACGGAAGCCCATACCGCGTCCGGTGCCGCTTTCAAAATAGCTGGCGCTTCTGCTGAGGTTAAATGTAACCATGCACTGATACTGGTTCCAAATATTCACCATGCGGTCCAGTTTTTCGTCTTCCGACCGCACCGAAAAGCGGGACAGCAGTTTTTCCCAATACTTGTGCAGTTCTTTCAGTGCAGCGTCCACCTGTGCATCTGTGCTGTACTTTTCCATCAACTTCAGCGCACGGTCTTTCTTAATAATGCCGGGGGCTTCCCACTTGTCATCCGCCGGGTTTTCCACGTAGCCAAGTACAAAAATATAGCTGGTGCTCTCCCCCGGTTTGAGGGAAACTTTCAAGTGGTGGCTGCCTATCGGCGCCCAGCCGTGTGCAACACTGTTGTGTGACTTTCCCTCCAGAACCGTCTGCGGCTGTGCAAGACCGCTGTCTGTACCGCAAAAACTGTCACGGCTGGTATCAAATCCGCAGACTGGTTTGTTTACCGTATAGAAAGCAAAGTGGTTGCGGCGCTCCCGGTATTCTGTTTTATGATAAATAGTACTGCCGACAATTTCCACTTCTCCGGTACTAAAATTGCGCTGGAAATTGTTGGCATCGTCCGCCGCATTCCATAGGCAGAACTCCGCATAACTGAAAATATCCAGTTCTTTTTCCGTTTCCGTATTGTTTTGCAACGTCAGGCGGTGAATCTCACAATTGTCACTGACCGGAACAAAACACTCCAGCGAAGCAGCAACATCATTTTTGCTGCTCTCAAAAACCGTATAGCCCATACCATGACGGCAGCAGTAGCTGTCCAGCTCTGTCTGCACCGGTTTCCAGCCGGGATTCCAAATGGTACTGCCATCCTTTATGTAATAGTAGCGGCCCACGCTGTCACGCGGGCAGTCGTTGTAACGATAGCGTGTAATGCGGCGCAGCTTTGCGTCTCGATAGAAACAGTAGCCACCGGCGGTATTGGAAATCAAAGAAAAGAAATCCTTACTGCCAAGGTAGTTAATCCACGGCAGCGGCGTGTGCGGTGTTGTGATAATATACTCTTTTTTCTGGTCGTCAAAATGTCCAAATTGCATAATGACGCTCCTTTCTGATTTTCTTTCACAATTTATGAAAACGTTTAAACAGTTTCGCAGATTGACCTGCTTTTCAATAACAATACCTCATTTTTGGATTCTGCGCAATATATTTTTCTATTTTCATAAGATTTGCACAATTACAACTTGAATTTATTGTATCATAGCCAAAATCTATATTATTCGCGTTTTTTGCCACTGCTGAAATCGTTTTCGCACTTTCGTACTATTTTTTCGTATTGAATCAAATGTAAAAAGTGTAGTTTTATTTTTCGGAATCCTTTCGTGCAATAATTTTACATGTATTTTTTGATACTTAATAAAATATTTTTAATTTTTTCCAAAAAAGTATTGCATTTTGCAGGGCACAATGTTATATTATGGTTGTGAAAACGTTTAAACAAGTTTTCACCTCCATTTCCACCGATGTGGTACAATATATGGACGAAAACTTTTTCACATCGGCTGGGAGGTATCAACATGGCATCACTCAAAGACATTGCGGTTGAATGCGGCGTTTCTGTTGCCACAGTCAGCAAAGCCTTGAATGGTCACAAAGAAATCAGCGAGTCAACTGCCGCAAAAGTTCTTTCTGCAGCAGAAAAGCTTGGCTACATGCCCAACAGTGCCGCACGGGCACTGAAAACAAACCGTACATATAACTTGGGAGTCCTTTTTGTAGACGAAACACGCAGTGGGCTAACACATGAGTATTTCTCAACTGTGCTTGACAGTTTCAAAGTCGAGGCAGAAGCAAACGGTTATGATATCACATTTATTAACCACAACATCGGCAGCCGCACCGCTTCATATCTGGAGCACTGCCGCTACCGCGGAGTGGACGGTGTTGTCATTGCCTGTGTGGACTTCTTTGACCCACAGGTAATGGAACTGGTGCACAGCGACATCCCGGTGGTCACCATTGACCATACCTTTGACAACCACGTTTCTGTTTTGTCTGACAACATTCAAGGTATGCACGACTTGGTGCAGTACGTTTACTCTATGGGGCACCGCCGCATTGCATTTATTCACGGTGAAAACACCAGTGTCACCACCAACCGTCTGACAAGTTTTTACCGAACCTGCCTTGAGTTTGGATTGGAACCACCGGATGAATATGTGCGTGCTGCCTGCTACCACGATACCCACAAAGCCGCACGCTGTACGCAGGAGCTTCTGGCACTGCCCCAGCCACCAACCTGCATCCTTTTCCCCGACGATTTTTCCTACATCGGCGGCATGAACGTGCTGTGGGAAGCGGGACGGCGCGTACCGGAGGACATTTCCGTTGCAGGATACGACGGCATTTATCTTTCACAAGTGCTCAGCCCCAAGCTGACCACCCTGAAACAGGATACCACTGCACTGGGCAGAATCGCTGCCCAACAGCTGATAGACCTGGTCGAGCGCCCCAAAACCACCTTGCCGGGCAGCACAATCGTTCCCGGCAGAGTACTGGAAGGCGCCACAGTTAAGCGTATCGGCAAATAATCCGTTTGCTGGACGAATATTGATTTTTAAACCCGTAAAAATCAAAGGAGGAAATTGTATTATGAAAGGTACGAAAAGAACAACCAGATGGGCAGCCGCAGCGCTGGCCGCAGCACTAACCGTTTCGATGGCAGGCTGTACCGGCGGCGGAACCAGCAGTTCTAAGGGCAGCACCGCTGCTTCCAAAGATGCAAGCTCCGCGCAAAGCACCGCAGCCGCCGCTAAAGAAGGCAAAACGCTGAACATCTGGTGCTGGAATGATGAATTCCAGGGACAGTTCAACAAATTTTATCCCAATGTTAAGGAGGTTGCCAAGGATAAATCCACCACTACCCTAAAAGATGGCACAGTTGTTAAGTGGACCATTAATCCAAACGATAACAACAACTATCAGAACAAGCTGGATCAGGCGCTGCTTTCACAGAACTCCGCCGCTCCCGATGACAAAATTGATATGTTCCTCGTGGAAGCTGACTACGCATTAAAGTATGTGGACAGTGACTACACGCTGGACGTCAAAAAAGACGTCGGTCTAACAGATAACGACCTTTCCAACCAGTATCAGTACACCAAAGACATTGTAACAACAAAGGATGGCGTACAAAAAGGTACCTCCTGGCAGGCTACTCCTGGCCTGTACGCTTACCGCCGTTCCATTGCAAAAAGTGTTCTGGGTACAGATGACCCGGACAAAGTACAGGAACAGCTTTCTGATTGGGATAAATTCAATAGTGTCGCTGCAAAGGCACATGACAAAGGCTACAAGATGCTTTCCGGTTATGATGACAGCTACCGTGTCTTTTCAAACAATGTTGCCGCACCGTGGGTAAGCGGCACCACCGTAACAGTAGATTCTAACCTGATGAACTGGGTAAAACAGACGAAAGATTACACCGACAAAGGATACAATAACAAGACTTCCCTGTGGGACGACAAATGGCAGGCAGACCAAGGCCCAAGCGGTAAAGTCTTCGGCTTCTTCTACTCCACCTGGGGCATTAACTTTACATTGGTTGGCAATTCCCTGAAAACACCAACTAAAGAAGGCGGCAAAGAAGAAGTCGGCAATGGCATCTACGGTGATTATGCAGTCTGCAAGGGCCCACAAAACTACTACTGGGGCGGCACTTGGATGTGCGCAGCAAAGGGCAGCGATAATCTCGGCACCACCAAGGACATTATGCAGTCTCTGACCTGCAACAAAGATGTCATGAAAACCATCACAGAAAAATCGCAGGACTACACGAACAATAAAGCTGCTATGGAAGAAATTGCAAACAGCGACTTTAAGTCCAAATTCCTCGGCGGACAAAACCATATCAAGCTTTTCTCAGAAGTTGCTCCGAAAATCGATATGAGCAAGGCTGGTTCTTACGACCAAGGTATGAATGAAGGTTTGCAGACAGCCTTTAAGGACTACTTCACCGGAAACGCTACAATTGACAAAGCAAAGGAAAACTTCAAGAAAATCGTTACCGAAAAGTATCCGGAGCTGACGGAAATCAAGTGGCCTTCTTAATCGGCCACTAAAAATCTGATACATAAAGAAAACAACACGGCTGCTGGTCGGGGTCACTTTGCCCGGGCTGCAGCCGTACTGTTTATCCGGATGAGAGGGGTTTTTCAAATGCATACCGGAAATGCACCAAAAGTGAAAAAGAGAAACAGTTACGCAAAATGGGGTTACATATTCATTGCACCGTTTTTCATTATTTTTGCTGTTTTTCAACTGGTGCCGCTTGCTTCCACGATTTACTACAGCTTTTTTCAATACTATCGCCAGGGGCTGCGAATTATCGGGCCAAACTTTATTGGCTTTGAAAATTTTTCCAGCCTGTTCCAGACTGATCTGCCAAAGTATCTTGGCAACACCCTGCTGATGTGGGTAATCGGTTTTGTTCCGCAAATCGTTGTTTCGCTGCTGCTTGCTTCTTGGTTCACCAACCAGCGCCTGAATCTGCGCGGGCAAAGCTTCTTTAAAACCGTTATTTATATGCCAAACCTAATTATGGCTGCTGCTTTTGCCATGCTGTTCTTCACTCTGTTTTCTGACAACGGGCCAGTGAATGCAACACTGCAGTCCATGGGCCTTATCAGCCAGCCGTTTCAGTTCCTCTCCAATGTAGCTGGTGCGCGCGGGCTGGTTGCGCTGATGAATTTCTTAATGTGGTTTGGCAACACAACCATCGTACTTATGGCCGCAATCATGGGCGTAGACCCCGGCCTTTACGAAGCCGCAGAAATTGACGGTGCTTCTTCGCCGCAAATGTTCTGGCGCATTACAATTCCGCTCATCCGCCCGATTCTGGTTTATACATTCATCACTTCCCTGATTGGCGGCCTGCAAATGTTCGATGTGCCGCAAATTTTAACAAACGGCAAAGGTGAGCCGGACCGCTGCACCACCACCATGATTATGTACCTGAATAACCACATGTACAGCAAAAACTACGGCATGGCCGGTGCACTTTCCACTGTGCTGTTTATTCTCTGCGCAGTATTGTGCCTGCTAATTTACTTCTCACTGACCAACGACAATGATTCTGCCAAAAAAGCGCGGAAAGGAGGTACCCGTAAATGAGTAAACCATCAACCAGTACACAGATAAAAAGCGGCAGAGGCAAGCTGACCGCAGCACGCATTGGCTGCTACATATTTCTTATCTTTCTCTGCTTCCTGTGCCTGTTTTTCTTCTATATGCTCCTCATAAATTCTTCCCGCAATACGTTCCAAATTCAACAGGGCTTTTCCTTTATACCGGGTTCCTCTTTCCTGACAAATCTGCAAAATACGCTGAATGACGCCAATATTCCGGTGGTCAGCGGCATTGTGAACAGTTTGCTGGTTTCAGCACTGAGCGCCGTACTGGCAACTTACTTTTCCGCAATGACTGCTTATGGAATTCACGCCTACGACTTTAAGTTTAAGCGTGCCGCGTTTACACTCATACTGCTGATTATGACCATGCCCACCCAGATTTCCGCTGTTGGCTTTGTTAACCAAATGCAGTCCATGGGACTGAAGGACTCGCTGATTCCGCTGTTCCTGCCCTCCATCGCTTCCCCAATCGTCTTCTTTTTCATGAAGCAGTACATGGACAGCAATCTGCCGATGGAAATCGTGGAAGCCGCACGCATTGACGGCAGCAATGAATTTCATACCTTTAACCGAATCGTTCTTCCAATTATGAAACCGGCTGTTGCTGTGCAGGCAATCTTCACTTTTGTCAGCGCATGGAACAACTACTTCATTCCCGCGCTACTGTTGGACAGTGCCAACAAAAAAACGCTGCCGATTCTGATTGCACAGCTCCGCAGTGCTGATTTCCTGAAGTTTGATATGGGCAAAGTTTATATGCTGATTACCATTGCTATTATTCCAGTTATCATCGTTTATCTGCTGCTTTCAAAATTTATTGTTCGCGGCGTTGCACTGGGAGGTGTAAAAGGCTGAGTTTTCCGACAAAGCAAGAAAAGGTTCGTGCAGAGAGAATCCCTTCTCCTTACACGAGCCTTTTTTATATTATTTTTCAGCCAAATAATCGCGCAAGTACACAAAACGTCTCAGGAAGCAGCCGTCAGTCATTTGTCTACAAACCGTGCCCGCTGCAAAAATCTGCCGCCACACAGCTTGGACTGATGCACTTCCCCATTTTTTCGCAGTCATACTTCTCACCTTCATAACTTCAGTATAACGGCAAAGCAGCAAAAGTTCAATCAACGTTCTGTAGCATTCAGTCGAATTTACAAACTGCGTACATAGCGGCTCAACAGTACGTTTCCTTTCATATCATATTCCTGTTGGGTGCCGTCAAGGTGATATCCATTTTTTTCATATAACTGAATTGCGTGCTGATTAGCAGCAACAACCCAAAACATTGCTTTTTGAAAACCCTGCCTGCGCAGCTCCTCCATTGCCTGCGACATCAGTTTTCTGCCAAAGCCGCCGCCCTGTTTTTCCGGTAGAACATAGAGAGCATCCACTTCTCCAAATTCTGCAGAAAGGTCTTTATCCCTGCAGGGGCTGTACTTTGCAAAGCCAACAATCCTTCCATTTTCTTCTGCTACAAGCATATTCTGACATTGTTCCTGCCGAAAGCGTTCTGCACTTTTCTTTGGATTCAGTGCATCTAGGAAACTGTCCGCTATCATTCCACGGTATGCCGTCTGCCAAGTGCGGCAATGCACGATTCCAATTTCGTCTGCGTCAACAGGCTCAGCCGTTCGAATACAATTTATTATTCGTCTCACCTGCCCAATCATGGATTTAATTAATTATACTTCAGAAATACAATATATTGCATATTGCAAATAAACAAAAGCCTTTGATTCATCGTATTTCTGAATCAAAGGCTTTTTGGCTATAATCTATTTGCTTGCAGATGACTGACTCCCTGAAGGCACCGACGCTGCACTTTCAGGAGAAGATGTTTCCGCGCTTGATAAAGCAGAAGAAGGAGCTTCTGAATTCGATGAAGCGGAAGAAGTGTCTGTATTTGATGAAGGCGAGGAAGATGCTGCAGAAGCAGTGGATGCCGCTTTGGACGCTACATCCTTTGTTGGATTCTTATATATCGTAATTTCCACTCGGCGGTTTTGGGCACGACCGGATTCCGTATCGTTTGGTGCTACCGGAGCATAATGGGCATAGCCCTGAATCGACAGTTTACTGCCATGCAGGCCATAGTCCAACATACTGTTGAGAACGGTTACAGCACGCTCTGTTGAAAGCTTCCATGAAATCTGATCACTGTGCTGTGCGTCTTCCACAACGTCCGCAGTATGACCGCTGATCGTAATATGATCCACTCGATCATATACCTTTGCAATGGCCTGCTCGATTTCCTTTACAATCGGTTTACTCTCTGGCAGCATCACGGCCGTATCCGGCTGAAACATTACCCTATCTTTCATGCTCACCTGTACATATTCCGCAGCTTTTGTCAGTTCAATCCGATCCTGCAAATGGTTAGATGTTACAAAAGCATTTAAAATTGAATAGATCTCACCGAGCGCATCGCTCTGCAGGCTTTGAACAGACTGTTTTCCTTTAGATGCACTGCTGGCTGTAATAACCGCATTGCCAATTCCCTGTCCGGTGCCGCCCCCGCCCTGCGCGGAAGTTTTTGTATTGTTAAATGCAGAATGCATACTTTCTGAAACCTGCTGATATTTTTTAGCATTAATGGAGCTCATAGAATACAATACGATAAACAATGCCAACAACAGCGTAATCATATCGGAATACGTCAGCATCCATCGACCCCCATTACCCGACTTGTCTTCACCGAGTGGCGACTTCTTCGAAGCCTTCATTTTCTGTTCACCTCAATTAGTTCTCAATACCCGCTTTATACTTTTCTTCGCCGTTCGGGAACACATGGTAGTACAGCGACAATTTGTTTTCTATGTTTCGGGCACTTTCGCCGCTGACCAGCATACTCATACCGTCCACAATCATCTGGCGAAAAATAACCTGCCGCTTCAGGCAGCAGCGTAAGTGGTTTGCAGCGGGCAAATAAATAATATTGGCAAAAACGATACCGTAAAGTGTTGCAATAAATGCAACTGCAATGGAAGCTGTTAACTTCTGTGCATCTGAAATATTCGACAGCACCTGTACCAACCCCATAACAGTTCCGATAATGCCCAGCGTCGGCGAAAAACCGCCTGCGCCTTCCCAAACATCGATATCCATCTGTCTGGAAGCCGTGTAGGACTCTATATCCGCATTGAGCGTTTCCTGCAGACTCTCGACACTTTTGGTATCGGTTGCCAGCATCATGCCCTCTTTCAGCATCATATAATTTTCCGAGTTTAAATCTGAATCCGTCATCATAGACTGCAGAGACAGAAGTCCCTCTGCCCGGCATTTGGTAGCCATTTCGCTGATTTTTTTAATCAAATGTTCCGGATCAGGGTCATTTTTTTTAGAAAAGCTGGCAAACAGATGGCGCACTGCCTGTAGCGTATCATGAAAACCAAATGACAAAATAACCGCGCCCAAGGTCCCACCCAAAATAATAAGGAAGGAACTTCCGACAACCAAGGACTGTACATGTCCTTCATCTAAAAGGAATCCTCCTATTATTGAACCAAACGCTACCAAAAGACCGATAATCACCGAAATACTCATTTTCCATTCTCCTTTTCGTTCACGGGCTGCCATCCGCCCGCTTCCTGCCATTGTTTATTTAAATGGTAGAAAAAGTACTTACTCAATAATCCTGATCTGCTACGTTTTCTTCAGTAATAATGGTTATTCATCAAATAGAATCATACCATTTTTGAATAGCATTCCTCTTTTTTCTTACTGGAACATTTTTAAATTTTAGTCATAAATTCAAAGTGTGTCAAGAATTATTATCCATATATTTACATATTTGAACTTTATCTTTCACAATCATTTACAACATTTTTTAAAAAAATTCTATGTAAAAGGATGCTTCTTTTCTGTACCATCGTAAAGTTTTCCTGCAAATCCTGACCTTTTTTCGCAAAATTTGTTTTTGCAATTATACAAATGTTTTTTCCTTTCGTATCAGGATTCGCACATATGAAATTTTATTTTCCAAAAAGAAAGCTGCGGTATAGCTACACGACATCTGAAATACTAAATTTTCCTTAATGGGATAGAGATTCATCATAGATACAAAAGTTTATTTTTCTGCCTCGCTTCTTTTTCCAATACACAAATGAAACTATAAAATAGTGGTTCCAATCACGAAAGTGCTAAGAAACCACTACTTGACACTGCACCGCAACAGGTTATAAGTCTTTTGAAACTAAACCATGTACTTTTTCTTTGCTAATATACTTACTGGATCTATATTAAATAAGTGGACACCTGAAGTAACTATCAATTATAATTAAGTAGACACCCAAAAGGAGGCACTTACTCATGTCCACTGGTAAAACCGGAACCCGATATGACGAAGATTTCAAACGAACTCTCGTCAACCTTTATCAATCTGGCGGCAAATCACAAGCAGCACTCTGTAAAGAGTATGGCGTTTCTATCACCGCACTTGGCCGTTGGATTAAACAATACTCAATCGTCGAAACGGATGATGGCGAAATACTAACTGCTAAGCAGGTCAAAGACCTCCAAAAGCGTAATGCTCAGCTTGAGGAGGAACTCCTTATACTAAAAAAAGCGATTGCCATCTTCACGCCACACTCAAACAACGATTAGAAGCTATTCATAAGCTCCGTTTCCAACACAATATCAAGCTCCTTTGTAAGGTTCTTGGCGTTAATCGAAGTACTTACTATAAGCATTACAACACCGAACCGGCTGATCGTACAAAAGACAATCAAACGATTGCAAAGCTTATTCTTAAAATCTATGCAGATTATAACAAACGTCTTGGAGCTTACAAGATTACCTATGTTCTCCAGCGTGATTATGGCATTAACATCAGTGTCGGACGAGTGTACCGACTGATGAGGACTCTAAAACTTCCACGGATGTCCACCGAAAAACCTTATAAAAATTATAAGCATCGGGACAACGGCGAGTGTACCAACCACCTTCACCAGGAGTTCAATCAGCAAACTCCAAACATTGTCTGGGCAAGTGATTTCACATACATCAAAGTTGCCGGCAAATGGTATTATCTTTGTATTGTAATGGATTTATTTTCTCGCAAAGTCATCTCCTGGAACATATCAGGCAAGCCAGATGTCGACCTCGTCATGACTGCGTTCAAAAAAGCTTATGATAGAAGAAACTGCCCTTCTGGACTTATGTTTCATTCTGATCGAGGATCTCAGTATACTGCTTTTTCATTTCGACAGCTTCTAGATTCTCTTAATGTTGTGCAATCATTTTCCAAAAAGGGCTATCCTTTTGATAATGCTTGCTGTGAAAGTTTCTTCAAATATCTAAAAAAAGAAGAAACCAACAGGAAAGCTTATCACTCCCTACAGGAATTACAGTTGTCCATATTCCAATATATTGAAGGATACTATAACTCAAGAAGGCCTCATGGCTCTCTTCGAATGCTAACACCTAACGAGAAAGAAGAACTGTTCTGGAATCAGGCTTAATTCCTGTTTCCAGTATGTTTTCCCTAATTATTGTGTCTACTTACTTGACTATAGTTCACAGGAAGTGACTCTTTCTGATACTATTATAGCAAATAAGCTATTAAATTTCAATCCACTCTCCCGCACAGGGAGCGACCTGATAGTGGACACGCCAACGGGTGCGGTCGACTATTTCAATTCACGCTCCCGCACAGGGAGCGACAGCGTCAGCAGTTCCAGCAGGCGAAAAACCAGATTATTTCAATTCACGCTCCCGCACAGGGAGCGACAAGGCTTGGCTGCATTTGCGCAGAGAAGTGTTGAGTATTTCAATTCACGCTCCCGCACAGGGAGCGACAGCAAAAACAGACAAGCACGGACAAAAAATTGCGTTGTAATTTGTCGTTTGCTCCAATGTTGGGCGGACAATATAGATTATTATACTGTTTTTATTCTTTTTTAGCAAATTATTTATACTTATTAGCTACATTACTAGTGCGAAAGGTGCCGCAATATCATGAGAGCTACCGGTTCGCACTACAAAATCAACGTTCCTTCCGGGTCATAACCGGCCTTTGCACCAAAATGCTCAATCCGAGTTTTATAATTCTTGCCCAGATAGTAAAAGCGTAGGCTGTCCTTGTTTGTATCAATGATTTTCAGCAGAGATGCCTGCAGCAGCTTGCACTGTGCTGTATCCAGCAAACATTCAAAAACCGAGCACTGCACACGTTGACCATTTTTTACGCACTCTTTTGCTACACGTCTAAGACGCTTTTTTCCAGCGGCATCTTCTGTATTGACATCATAAGTAATCAGCACCAACAAACCAATTCCCTCATTTCCACAGAAAGGGCGGATATGCATCCAAGTCCCCGCGAAGATACCTTGCCAAAAGCAATGCCTGCACATACGGCACCAAACCCCACTGGATTTTATCCTGCAGATACGGATGCTTGATTTCTTCCCGTTTATGCGTCTGCCATGCCTGTAAAAAAGCTTTTCGTCCGGAATCATTCAGGAGAACCGCGCCGTTTTCAGATTCATCAAACTGTTTGCCATTGATTGCACGTGTATTGATCATGGTAACAACCAATCTGTCCACCAACACGCTTCGCAGTTCCTCCATTAGGTCGAGCGCAAGTGACTCCCTGCCGGGACGGTCACGGTGCAAAAAGCCAACATAAGAATCCAGCCCAACGCTTTCCAACGCGGCGGCGCAGTCACTGGCGAGCAAGCGATAGCCAAAGGAAAGCATCGCATTCACGCGGTCAAGCGGAGGGCGTCTGGAACGCACTGTGAACTGAAACTGCTCTTTCTGATTGATGATCATCTGATCAAACACACCAAAATACCGCGTTGCGGCTTCGCCCTCCAATCCGCGCAGAGAATCGCCGTCCGTTACAGTCAGCACCTGTTTGGCGGTTTCTGCAAGGAATCTGGAAGCATTTTTCAACGCTTCAGCATCCACTCGCATTTCATGATCCCGTGCGGTGCGTTCCAGACACCAGCGGCTGTTGTACAGCTTTCCAAAAATAAAATATTTGGCCGTCTCGCAGCTTTCCACCGGGCTGTCTGAAATTCTGTACTGCATCTTACGAAGCAGCACGTTCCCCTGTGACCTGCCACTGACCCTTGCGAGGAAGCGGCCGGCTGGCGTTAAAAAAGTCAGACCAATTCCGCGCTTTGCGCACTCCCCTGCCAACGCCGGACTGGCACCTTTATATGAAAAGCAGAAAATGTTTTCGAGGCCGAGCAGCGGCAAGGGTTTTCGCGTGCCGTCTTCCGCGTGGACAATAACATTTTCATCCTGCAAAGACAGATAGGAATTTTCGCTCAACACGAAAAGCGTATTCAGCAAACGTTTCATAGTTCCTCCTGAGCGTGTGCTTTCAGATAGGCAGACGCGGCACCCGCTTTGTCCAATTCCGGCAGGCAGATGTCTTTCATAGAACAGGCGTTGCAGGATTTGGTGCGCCGCACTCTGGGCGTATAGCCTTTCCCGTACAGCTCATTCATTTCCTGCAGCGAAGCGGAAACCTTGTCACGCAGTTCCTGTGTAAAAAGCACCTCGGTTCTGCGGCGCGGTTCCCCGTAAAAAAGGTCGCCGGACGGAATTTCACAGCAGAGCATTTCCTCCAAGCACATGGCCTGCCCGCAAAGCTGAAGCTCATCCGCATCATATTCTTTCGGTTTGCCGTGTTTATATTCGACCGGCCGCGGCAGCCATCTGCCCTCCCTGCCGTGCAGCGTCACACCGGAAGCATCCTGCCGAAATTCCACTGCGTCACAGATACCGACCGCGCACAGCTTGTCCGACTTCACCCGCATGCCGCGGACGGTCAGCATATCGCCACGCAGTTCCGTTTTGCTTTCATCATGCACACGCTCATGCATCAGATTTCCCTCAACGGTCCGCAGATTTTCCACCCACTGGTTTTCAATATGAATCAGCGCCCACTGCCTGCGGCAAAACGAAAAATGCTGCAATTCGGAAAGCTGCCGATAATCTTCCTCCACGACAGACATCATCAGTCCCTCTGCTCGCAGGAAACACCATCCGGCAAATTTGTTTCATCCACCGTTACGGTATAATCGCCGTAGCTGCGCGGTGCGGTCACGTCATCGTTTTTCACTGCTTTAACAAGGTCAAACAGCTTGTGTGCCGGTGCATCGCCGAGTTCGGAATCGTGCTTGAAAATTACCAGCTTGCGCACCGCCATCTGACCGCGCGCCGCGGAATGGTCATACTCAAACATATTGATGACCGCGTCCCACAGCAATTTCAAGTCATCTTCCGAAAATCCGGTGGATTTGCGTGCAAGATTGGCAGAAACATAGCCTTCACAGCGATACAGACCGTAAGGCACAATATATTTTGTACCCATTTCGTTGTTCTTCTTTTCGGCATCATCCTCGGTGGAAATCGCCACGCGGGTAATGGATACTTCCTGAGAGACAACCGGGTCAACAGAACGTGCAAAGCTGAGCTGAACCGGCCCACGAACCTGGCCGCAGTTCAGCGCACCTTTAACCATCGTAGTCATCACAGCGCCGAAAGTACGGATGTCATAAAAATGGCCGCACATATAGTCGCGAATGACCTTGTCAACGTCGTTGTTTGCTTTTGCCTCTTTCAGCAGTTTTTTCAAATCCTTTGTTTCAGCGGCATTCTGAATGCCAATCTGCGCAAAGGCCTCATCATCGCTCCGGTTCAGCGGTACGCCCTTTTTAATGTAGATCCGGTAATTCGGGTCGTTTTCTTTCACGGTTTCAACGTAATCGCGGATTTTGCGCTTCAGGCAGACATCTGTGACCAGCCCAAAGCCGGTTTCCGGGTCAATACGCGGCATATTGCCCGCATCCGGGTCGCCGTTGGGATTACCGTTTTCCACATCAAAAAATACTACAAATTCATAGCGGTTCTTAATTACTTCACTCATGATTATTCATCCTCCCCGGTTGTGCTATTTTCTGTTTTTACATCGCCTTTTTTAGAAGTATAAAGTGCCTGTTTTTCGTGGTAATAGCCAAGGTAAAAAGCACCCTGCTCCTGCAAAGAAAAACGAGTTGGCAAAGTGGTATGTATACGGTTTTCGAGTTCGGTGATAATTTTGTCAAAATAGACTTTGGAGCCTTCGGTAAGCTTGCGCTGATGGTGCTGCGACAAACTCAGCAGAAGCGGAAAAATTGCCGCAGGGGTGGCGCTTGCGCTGGTAAAATACTTATCGCGAATGGTAGCTTTAATGCCCGGTGTTGCGGTGGTCTGCACTCTTTCCAGCACAGCGAAAAGCCGGCCAAGCACATAAGGGGTGCAGCTGCTGTCTTTATTCAGTTCCACTTGGAATACCTCCTTAGGTATTGTGATTCCTTTATTTTTTAAAAAATAAGCTTTCAGAATAGCGGCTTTTCGCCAGTTAATATCATGTTCCGCGCGAATACGCAGCATGACCGCTTCAAAAAGGGAAGCCGGATAATCCGTTCCCATCAGGATTGCCGTCAGCACAGCACCTGCCATCGGTGCGGGCGGCGTTTTATTTTTAGAGTTCTGGTTTGCGGTTTCGTTCAGCAGATGCCAAAGCGGCAAGGCGTGTTTCTCCCCCATCGGCTGCACGATTTCCAGCCGTTCCTGATGCTTGTGCAGGTTTTCCAGCATCTTTCCAAATTCATTCTGTAAAAAGAAGCGCACGGAAAGTCTGGAAGCGTTCGGAGCAAGCCCCAGCACATAAAACGGATTGTCATACCGGATTTCTTTGTCCCGAAATTTCGTTGTGCCGCCGCTTGCCAGCGCCTTTACAATGCCGTCAAGCGTTTGCTGGTCAATTTCATTGGAACCGTATACAGAAGCCATCCAGATGTCTTGCTCGACCGGCTCGGCATCCTCCGCCCAGCACAAAACGGTGGTATCCGCAATGCGCTGAACGTGCTCCCGGTCAGCAATCATGTAATTCAGCGCTGTGCCGTACTTAAAAGCCGCCGCTTCACTGACAGGTGCATTTTGCCCCTGCCCGGTTTTATCACGTCCGTCCTCATGGCCGTAGGACTCAAACGCGGCCGCGTTGTAGGAAACCAGCGAAGCACCGGAGGACTGCGCGCCGCTGATGCCCTTGATACTGGGGTGCAGGCGGGCAATCGGTGCTTCCTCGCCGGTCACCAAGCAGCGCATGATAACCGCGTCCGGTGAAGCATGGGTACGGTACTTTTCCCACGCCGCCCTGATGACACTGTCCTCCTGTGCATAGCTGCCATCCTCCATCTGGAAAATGACGTTACCGCCAGCTTTTATTTCGTCCAGATAATCCGCCAGTTGTTCATTTTCTGCTGCTGTGTCAATATTCCATGTGTCGAAGAAAGCTAGCACTGCTTTTGCCGCTTCACCTTCCACGCCATCCAGAACCGCATGATGCAGTTCTTTAGCGGCTTGAAAGCATTCTTTGGTGCGCTCCGGTTTTCCTTTATCGTCAATTGCCAGCATGTAGCTGCCGTTGTCACACAAAAAGTTTGCGGATATATTTACTGCTCTTTTTACTTGCTCAGGAACAGTAAGAACCTGTGGAATCTCTTTTTTGCCGTTTTTGGGCGTAACTTTCAGCGAAGCCACACCGAGCAGTGTGCCGTCCGGCGCAAGCCGCAGTGCAAGCGAAACTTTTGCGGTACTCCACCCTGCCGGGGAAATTTCGCCGTTTGCCGCCAAAGTGTCATAATACCTTACCAATGACTGCAAAATCATTTCAGCACCCTCTCTCCGGCAACCTGCATCACACCATGTTCCAGTTTGGCATGAAAAAACATCGGCTCAATTTTCTGCGGATTGCTGTAATCCATGTCATACAGCATCAGTCCCAAGTCCTTGGTAATGTCCGCCGCCGGTATTTCGCCACCCTGCCATGCCTGAAAGTTTGCCGGACACTCACGGCAGCCAAAATAGGGCTGTGAGTATGCTTGTCCCCTTTCCAGCCTGCGGCGGAAAATATCTTTAAACTTACCCTCGTTGTCGCTCGGCGCGGCTTTTTCGGTCAATTCAAAGTGTGCTTCAATCACATAATGCACATCCCGCAGCAGTGTTGACGCACGCTGCACAATGTCATCGCTGGTGCAGAGCATCGGCACTGCGCCGCCCTCCATCATGCTTTTCACGCTGCGCGCCGATACTTTGCTTTTTACTTCGTTGCGGCGTATGTTTGTAAATTTGATTGGATTTTCTTTCTGTTGCTCCTCCGTCAGCTTTGCGAAGTCTGTGCCAAACTTCGGCAACAAATAGATTCTGTCAATCATCACACGCAATCCAGGATGCCAAAAGACTGACTCAATCAATCCCCGTGCGGCCGACGGTGTGATGACTTCGTAGCTCATTCTTTCGGTTTTTAATTCTGGGCGCGAGAACAGCGCGTAATCGCCCCATGTTTCAACCAGCAAACCATAACTCAAAAGTCATACACTTCCTTTCCTTTATTTTTACGCTGCAAATACAAAATGACAATTTACTTTCGCTCACAGCATCACTCCTCTCAATTTCCATGGAAATCTTATGCATATATACTATCACCAGAGTGGCGAAATGTCATAGTAATTTTCTTAGATGTTTAGAATGTTATAATTTCAGATGTCAAGTTTCGCTTTACTTCTCTTTTGGATTCGGATATACTTAGTAGCAGTCTCAGATTTTTTAATTCAAGTGTAAATTAAAAAATCTGTGTGGGGTTGAAATTTAGAGGTTTACAATGTGAAAAAGCAGCCGGGCGGTTTTGAAACCGTACCGGCTCTTTTTTATTGAATCAGCCCAAAGCCGCCATCATTTTCGAAACTGAGGCCGGTGTTTTCATCGTAAAGCTCTGGCACTGTCAAAATGCCAAACCGCTCTCCGACCATACTGAGTGACGGGTACAGTTCCTCAAAGTGATTTTTGTAAATATTGACGCAGTACTGCCCCATTTCGCGGTACAGCCTGCGGTCCGGATGAAACGCAGGCTGTGTAAACAGCGCAGCAATTTCGCGGCTTCTGTCGTCGCGCGGAACCAGCACTGTCCATGTATCGCTGTCAATCAGGTGGAAGTTTTCAGCTGCCGTTTTAAATGGGAAACTAAAATGGCTGCGCACGCCGTCTTCAAAGCCTTTTACAACTTCTTTCACGTCCAGTGCACTGCCGATGTCATGATACAGCAGGTTAAAATATTCCGTAACCGCATCCGGCGCATCAATGCTTTCCTTTCCGCGTACAGCCTCCAACGCTTCCTCCTTAGGACGCTTCATAGCAGGACTTCCCTTGTATTTGCTTTCCGGCTCAAAAAGGTAAACCACACTGTCCTGCAGCGGGCGCTTGTTTTCGCGGTTGCAGCGGCCGCCCGCCTGAATCTCGCTGTCCAGCCCCGCATATGCACGGTAAACTGTTGGAAAGTCAACATCCACACCGGCTTCAATCAGACTGGTGGAAACCACACGGCACTGCTGATGATTTTTCAGACGTTCACGAATCGTTTTCAAAACAGCGCGCCGGTGCTCCGGCGTCATCAGTGTGGAAAGGTGGAAGCTGCCCTCCCTTTCCAGTAATCCATAAACATTTTTGGCCTGCTTTCTGGTGGATACAATGCACAGTACCTGACTGCATGCATTCAGCCGCTGTGTCAACTCCTCGTCCGTCAGCACGCCAAGCTGTTCGTAGCGTACCCGGCGAAAAGTACTGTAAAGTTCCTGTGTATTCGGGCAGATTTCATGTGCGGAAAGTGCAGGTGCATACACTTCAAAGAGTTTGCCAAGTGCGGGCTGTGTTGCCGTGCAAAGCACACAGGTTGTGCCGTAATTCACAGTAAGTTCGGCAATCGCATCCACGCAGGGCTGCAAGTAATCCAGCGGCAGTGTCTGCGCTTCATCAAAAATCACGACGCTGTCGGCGATGTTGTGTAGTTTGCGGCAGGCAGAAGTCTTATTGGAAAACAGCGATTCAAAAAACTGCACCGCAGTGGTAACGATTACCGGCATATCCCAGTTTTCGGTCAGCAGCCGCGCTTCGTTCATATCTTCGTCTTGGTCATCATACTGTGCACCGGAATAGTGCGCCAGCACGTTTTCTTTTCCCAAGATAGCAACGAAATTGTCAACCGTCTGCTCAATAATTGAACAGTACGGGATTACATAAATCACTCGTTTCATGCCACACTTTATTGCATGATGCAGAGCGAATGCAAGGGAGGAAACTGTTTTTCCGCCGCCGGTCGGCACAGTCAGCGTAAAAAGCCCCTTTTCAGCACTGTCCCCAGTATCTATACACATTTTTAAAATAGCGCTTCGCTTTCCGTTCAAACCTTCTTTTGCATCTAGCCAACGCTTTTCATGAATGTAATTGTCCAGTTTCTGTGACAATTCTTTGATACTGCATCCGCTGCCGCGTGCAATTTCATGATTTTTCATGAACGCGTCTGTGTCCAGAAAATCGGCATCCACCAAGCAGGAAAAGAGCATGCGGGTCAAAAAGGAAAGGGAAAAGCCCTGCCTTCCGAGCGGCTTGATTCTTGGCGGCTGGGGAACTTTCAGCTGTACGAAATCCTTATACACCAGATAATTCTGCGGCAGATTTTTGTTCAGCCGCCCGAAAAGAGTTCCGGTGGTTTCGCTGTCATCCTGCTGCCCGCCGCCGTTCATAAGCCCTGCGTGATGCCCCGCGATGCAGTAGGCCGGAAGCAGTGTACACGGGTTGTTCGCCAGCTTTTTCATTTCCATTGCTCCTGCTGTGGAATGATCCGTTTTCGGGCCGCCGTCCCAGATACGGTGCTGAAAACCTGCTGAGAACTTGCCTAGGTCATGTGCCAGTCCGCTTTGGTACGCCATATCCTCCGCACCAAAAGGCATCGCAAATTCTTTTGCAAGTTCCGCAACGTTTTCCAGATGCTGCTGAACTGTCTGCACTTCTTTGTCTTCTTCTCTGATATGTGCCGCAAAGGGCCGTTTTTCTGGCATGTTTTGCATCTCCAATCTGCTTTGTTTCCCCAATTATAGCATCCTGCATTGTACAATAAGTGGTACTTTCTTTGAGATTGTAACATAAAGTTCTATTTCCACTGTATTATTTTTCTTTTTTGTATAGTTTCATAAAAATTTTACTGGAAATATATAGTTTTGGAAAATTCGACAATTTCTTTTATCATACTCCAAGGCAGCGCCGCAAACAATATACAAATTGTGCAAATGTTTTCTAAATTTTTCTACTGTGAAATGATGTTTAATTTTTACACAGCAGTTTTTGGCATAAAAAAGCACCCGAACATTCGTCGGGCGGCTCAGTACCACATAACCATACGTTCTTTTTCTGTGCTGTGTTCTTTGGCTAATTCTATCAATTTAGTTCTGGCATGACCCGGATACATACAGCTATATCCGGGAACATTTTTAAGCGCAATAATTTCTTCACTTTGCAGGTCAACAACGATATGACCGCAAATTGCCTCTGCTTCCGGGTAAAAATCCGCTTCGGATTTGTTGCAATATTGCAAAGTTCAAAGCAATATCCTTCAGATATATTCTTATTTAGTAAGGGGCATTGAATTGTTTCGTCCAACACTTCTTCATCCCGACTCCATGTATTTTTGATTCAGCAGAAATTTTTTCAAATTTTAGTTCTATAATACAACATACTTCGATTTTACACAAGATGCAAGACATCTGCCAAACACAAAAAGCGGTACGCATCAGAAATGCGTACCGCTTTTTGTGTTAAAGTTGGTGGAGATGAGGGGAGTCGGACCCCTGTCCGAAAGTCACTTGCCCTGGATTTCTTCGAGCGCAGCCGGTTGTTTTAATCTCCCGCTGCACAGCGCCAACCGGCAGGCTCTGTGCAGCGGCAGCCCCTAAGTCATGACCGAATGAGGGGCATCATTCGATTCACGTTCACCGCTGAGTTACGCCCTCAGCCGGGCCGCGGTACTCCCGGAGAGGACGGCAGCTTTTTAATTAAGCTGCAACAGCCATCCCATAATTGTTATTGAAGTTAACGTTCATGACATTGCTGTTTTTCTTAGAGGATTTCTCATCTAAATTTAAGGTGCGGATTGATGAAGCGGTCCCGCCCCGCTGCTCGCTTACCAGGGTTCACAACCCCCGTCGAAACCTTTACATCCCCATAAGAGGTCAGGATATCCTGACCCATATAGAGTATACAATAAACTCTGAAAAGTTGCAAGTACCTGCAGAAATTGTCAGCGGTTCTGCGTTTTCATAGCACGGTCAACGTCCCGCTTGGCGGCGCGCGCGGCAAGATCTGCACGCTTATCGTACAGCTTTTTGCCGCGGCAAAGCCCAACCTGTACTTTTACCAAACTGCCTTTAAAGTAAATCGACAGCGGTATTAAGGAATAGCCCTGCTGCTTTACAATGCCAAACAAATGCATGATTTCTTTTTTGTGCATCAGCAAACGGCGCACGCGCACCGGGTCTCGGTTAAAAATATTGCCATGCTCATAAGGACTGATGTGCATACCGCGCACCAGCAGTTCGCCGTCCTCAACCGCGCACCAAGCATCCTTTAAGTTGCAGCCCCCGGCACGCAGAGCCTTTACCTCGGTTCCGCAAAGCTCGATACCGGCTTCATAGCTTTCTTCCACGAAATAATCATGGTACGCCTTTTTGTTGCGGGCGATGGTTTTGAAATTTTCTTCTTTCACGGCGTTCCTCATTTCCTTCGGGAAGCTCCGGCAAGTCCGGCGGAGCTTTTTTGTCAAGAACAGTGTATCAAAAAAACTTTAAAAATGATGTCGCTTTAAAGCTCACTACGCCCTTCCAGCGCACGCAGCAGGGTAACTTCATCAGCGTACTCTAAGTCACCGCCCACAGGAATACCATAGGCCAGACGCGTTACCTTTACCCCCAGCGGTTTCAGCAGACGTGAAATGTACATAGCCGTGGCCTCCCCTTCCACAGTCGGGTTAGTCGCCATAATGACCTCTTTCACTTTTCCGTCCTGTACACGGGCCAGCAGTTCTTTAATGCACAGCTGATCCGGCCCAACATCCGAAAGCGGAGAGATCGCCCCATGCAGGACATGATAACTTCCGCTGTACTCATTGGTACGCTCCATCGCAATTACATCACGCGGATCTTCGACAACACATATAACAGAATTGTCCCTGTGCTCATCGCGGCAGATTGGACAAAGTGGCTGGTCCGTCAGGTTACAGCAGATTTTGCAGTAATGTATCTTTTCATGCGCTTCCAACACAGCATCGGCAAAATTCTGCGCCTGCTCTTTAGTCATACCCAGCACATGGTACGCAAGGCGCTGGGCACTTTTGTGCCCAATTCCCGGCAGGCGCTCAAACTGCTCAATCAGCCGGGCAAGCGGTGCTACATTATATCCGGCCATTCTCAGAACAGACCCGGAACACTCAGCCCGCCGGAAAGTGCTTCCATTTTTTCACTCTTGTCCTCAGCGGCGGCACGCAGTGCTTCGTTGACAGCACCCATCACCATATCAGAAAGCATTTCCACATCTTCCGGGTCAACAACCTCCGGCTTAATTTCAATGCTCTTTACTTCCATTTTGCCAAGGACAGTCGCCTTTACGGCATCCCCGCCGGAAGTTGCGGTGTATTCCTTAACATCCAGCTCCTGTGCGAGTGCGTCCATATCCTCCTGCAGTTTCTGTGCCTGCTTCGCAATCTGCTGCAGGTTCTGCGGTCCTTTATTCTGGGGAACTCTTGCCTTCATGATTTATACCTCCGTATAGTTATCTTTTTAAGTATCTTATTTTACAGTACAAAATTGCTCTCCTTGGGGGCCTCTATCGCAGGCCAACACACACCGTCGCTTTCTGAGAAAGCGACGGAAAGCAGCCCCTGTATACAACCCTGATTCCACTAATCATATAACAAACCACACAAGAAGGTCAAGCAGAAAAATTCGTTTTCTATGGTTCTTATTTTTTTACAACTGCAATGCCCTGCTCTTTTGCACGCTCCGCCATAGTCTGCAGCGGATCCTTTTCTTGTTCCTGCTTCTCCGCCGGACGGTAAGGCCCCAATTTGTAGGTTCTGCCGGTTACCTGCTGAATTGCGCGGCGCATGCTGTCCCGCTGGGAAGATTCCCGCAGCAGGCTGAAAGCTAAATCATTGGCAGCATCAATCAACACATAATTGCCACTGACATAGGCTGCTGTACCTTTAAATGCCGCCGCAATCGTATGAGAATACTGCTTGAGCGCCTGCACGATTTCCGGCCATTCGGCAAGCGGAGATGCAGTGGCGGCAAGTTCTGCCGCTGTTTTTGTGGGTGCAGAAGCCACCGGCTTGGACTCCGGCACAGCTGGTACCGCCGGTGCGGCTGATTTAGGCCTTTCTACCAGCAGTTCTGTTGTTACCACCGGTTTTTCCGCTGCCGGTACGACCGGCGCAGATGGGACCAGTGACACCGGAGCAGGCGATGCCGCGCTTTGTACTGCCGGAGCAGTTTGTACGGCCGGCACGACCGGCGCCGAAACAGCTGAAACAGCTGAAACAGCTACTGGTGCACGCTTCTCCAATACCTCTATGCGGCGGACCAGTGCAGCGCGGCTGTCATCCAGTTCCGGACAGCACAGACGCAGCAGCGCCATTTCTATTTCTGTACGCCGGTCTACACCGCGGTACATCCGTTCCAGTGTTTCCTGCAGTGTATCCATGCCGTGCAGAATGACGGAAAGCGGAATTGCCAGCGCCTGTTTTTCAAGCCGGGCGTACTCGGTTTCGGTGACCGCCACCATGGAATGTGCGTCACGCATCGTCTTCATGAGCATTAGATAACGCAGATGAGAGGAAAGTTCCTCGCACAGGCGTGCCATATCTTTTCCGGCACGGTGCATTTCATCAATCACTGTCAAGGCTGCGGCACTGTCCTTATGATAAATCGCGTCTGCCAGCTGAAAAAGATGCTCCCGGCTTGCAAGTCCCGCCGCTTCGTTAACAACTTCCACTGTCACTTCCTTGCTGCGGCCAAGGCACTGGTCGAGCAGAGAAAGTGCGTCACGCATGGCGCCGTCTGCAAGGCGTGCCAGCAGCAGGGCCGCTTCATTTTCCAGTGAAGCGCCCTCCTCCCCAGCAATATAAACCAGCCGCGCCGCAATATCCTCCGGTGGAATTCGGTGAAAATCAAAGCGCTGACAACGGGAAAGAATTGTTGCCGGAAGCTTGTGCACTTCCGTTGTTGCAAGAATAAAAATGACATGTGCCGGCGGTTCCTCCAGTGTTTTCAGCAAAGCATTGAAAGCACCGGTGGAAAGCATATGCACTTCATCAATGATATACACGCGGTACTTTGCAACTGCCGGGGTAAAGTTTGCCTCCTCACGCAGCATGCGAATACTGTCCACACCGTTGTTGCTGGCGGCATCAATCTCCACAATGTCCATGATGCTGCCGTCCTGCACACCGCGGCAGATTTCACATTCACCGCAGGGGTCGCCGTCCTTTGGATGCAGGCAGTTGACCGCCTTTGCGAGAATCTTGGCACAGGTTGTTTTGCCCGTACCACGGCAGCCTGTAAAGAGGAAAGCGTGTGCCACCCGCCCTGCGGTCAGCTCATTCTGCAGTGTCTTTGTAACCTGCGGCTGCCCAACGACATCCGCAAAAACCCGAGGGCGCCATTTGCGGTAGAGCACTTGATACACGGTACACGCCTCCTTTCCGGCAGATGTGCTGTCTTATATGTCCCATTCTGTTTCCAAAATACTGAAAATTAAATCATCGTAAAATTTTCCATCCAACTCGTGGTGGTCACGCAGCACCGCATCCTGTGAAAAACCAAGGCTTTTCAGCAGTGCAACGGATGGCCGGTTAAAACTTCCTGTTTGGGCATATACTTTATGCAGCTTTGCCGCTGTAAAAGAAATCTGCAGCAAAGCTCTTACCGCTGTACTGGTGTAGCCGCAGCGGCGATATGCTTTTAAAATCCGGTAGCCGAACTCTGCACTGCGGTTTCGCGGATTGTAATCAAAAAAATTGATTTTTCCAATCATGCCGGCACTGCTGTCCTTGGGCAAAAAGATACCTGCAAACACCACGTCCGGATTCCGAAGATGTCCCTGCAGACGCTCTCGCTGTTCCTGCGGTGTATGTGAAACCACCGGGCGGCAGGTAAAGCGGCTGAGGCTTTCTTCCTGTGCAGCCTGACAGTTGAATGCAAGCACTTCTTCTACCTCTGGAATCCGCAGCAAAAGGCTGCCCGCATGCAAAGGAAAGCTTTTCGCAAAGCAAGTCCGCAGGGAAACCAATGTACTTTCGTTTTCCATTGCTTTCCTCCTAATATACAAAAAGAAAGCAAAGCAGGCGCCCCGCGCCGCCGCGCTGCCGGATATACAGATGGGCAGACAAACCTGCATCGCACAGGGCCACTCCGCTTAATGCTGCTCGGTTCCCCGCCTGACATGGTTCACGGCGCCCCGCCGCACAGAGCCCACCCATCTGCATATCCCGCCGCACGCCTTCTGCCTTGCTTTCAGTCATTTTCCGTACGATATTGGATACAGTAATATATTATATACGTTTTTCTGAAAAAACACAAGCATTTTTGCTCTTTCCAAAAAGTTTTCGCTCACTTTGCATATTCCCAAAATTGCTTTCTGCCGCCCGTATGGCTGTTCCCTGACAGGGAAGATGTCCGCAAAGTGGACAGAAAGCTGTGCGGCGCTATTCTGCCCGCTGAAATTCCGGTGTATCAAAAAAGCTGCTCAGCGAAATTTCAAGCCCGTCACAAATCGTCTTGATGGTTTGCAGTTTGGGGTTCCTGCTTTTCCCATACAAAATATTTTTCACAGAGGACGGCGGCAGCGCCGCCAGCGTTGCAAGCTTGTTGATACTGATGTTGCGCTGTCCGCAAAGTTCTAAAATCCGATTTCTTACCGCTTCCGCTAAAGTCATCTTGTACCAGCTCCATTTCTGTTTCTATAAAAATAGAGTAAACAATTTGGCTTGCAAATGTAGGCTATGTGTGCTACTATTTGGCTATCGGTAGCCTATTTTTTTCAAGGAGTAACGATTTATGAACAAATATCTTGCAAACCGCCTGCGTACACTGCGGAAAGCACATGGTTTCACACAGCAGCAGGCGGCTGACATTTTAAAAATTGACCGTTCCACACTTGCCTATTACGAATCTGGTCGCATCGAACCGCCGCTGCGGATTCTGGAAAAACTTCGTGTCCTTTATCATACGACTTACAATGATTTATTAGAATATCTTTCCTAGAGCAATCCTCCGAATTACTAAGGTCTGGGCTTGCAGCCCAGACCTGCTTCCCAATATACTAAAGTCGCGGCGGGTTTTGCCCCCACACCCCTAGTCGCTTTCTAAAGAGAAAGCGGCAGAAAGTAATTCTTGACGATTCTGAGGATTGCTCTAAAAGCCTACCCGAAAAGCGATGTCAAGCCACTTGCGGCAATTTGGATTTGTGATATACTGAAAGTGTACCTTTTGCAGGCAAATTTATTTGATATTATTTTCTGCCGGCGTGCCCGGTATAAAGGAGTTTTCACAATGCAGTTTGCAGAACATATTTTACCTTACAAAGAACAAATTCTCCGCGACTTAAAAACGCTAGTTGCGATTCCATCCGTTGTCAGCGATGCAGAGCCGGGCAAGCCTTTTGGCAGTGAAAGCGCACGCGCACTGGAAGCCGTACTGAAAATGGCGGAAAACCTCGGTCTGGAAACCAAGAACGTTGGTAATTACGCAGGACATGCCGTTTACGGCGAAGGCAGTGAATTTGCAGATGTGCTGTGCCACGTCGATGTTGTCCCCGCAGGCGATGGCTGGAACACCAACCCCTTTGAAACCGTTGAGAAAGACGGATTGCTGTATGGCCGCGGCACTGCTGATGACAAAGGTGCCGCTGTGGTGGCGCTGTACTGCCTGAAAGCTATGAAGGATGCCGGTGTAAAAACCAACCGCCGCATCCGCGTGATTTTCGGCGGCGGCGAAGAAGTTGCCAGCAACGATATTGACACTTATTATTCCTCCGAGCCAATGCCGGTCTATGGTTTCACCCCGGACAGCGATTACGGCATCTGCAACCGTGAAAAAGGAATTCTGCGTCTGGATATTTCCAGCGGCAAAGCACCGACCGCCGTACGGCACTTTACAGCAGGCACCGTTGTAAACGCCGTTCCCGCCAAAGCGGAAACGGTTGTTGCCTGCACAATGGAACAAGCTGCCGCGCTGATGGAACTTGCAGAGACTGACAAAGCGTTCCGCTTCACCAAAACGCCGGACGGTCTGTGCATTGGCGCGGAAGGTGTTGCTTCGCATGCCATGCAGCCGCAGGAAGGCGTCAATGCAGCCGCAAAACTCATTATGCTTTTGTCAAAAGTTCTGAACAAAGAAGAACTGGGCAGCCTGCTGTACTTCCTCTCTGAAAAAATTCAGACAGAATATGACGGCAGCCTTGTAGGGCTCAAGCAAAGTGACGAGCCTTCCGGTCCGCTGACTCTGAATCTTGGGCTGGTACGCATTGGGAACAGTACTTTCAGCGCTGGTCTGGACATTCGTTATCCGGTCACTGCAAGCGGAGAAGATATTCTTGCCGCCATGCAGAAGATCTGTACTCCTTACGGCCTTTCCTGCAGCCGCACCAACGAAAGCCGTCCGCTTTATCTGCCGGAAGACAGCGATTTCATCCGCCTGCTGAAAGGCTCCTATTCCGCTGTGATGGGTGAAGAACCGAATGTTTACGCCACTGGCGGCGGCACCTATGCCCGTGAACTGAAAGGACGCGGTGTTGCCTTTGGGCCATTCTTCCCGGATGAACCCGACCGCCGCCTGCACAACACCAATGAAAGCATAGACATTGCCCGCTTCATGCAGCACGCGCAGATTTGCCTGCAGGCAATGTTCGACATGGCAACAAAATAAAATTTCATTCCAAGCAAAGGGTGCAGGACACGAACGTGTTCTGCACCCTTTTGCATTATAAATGACAAATATGTTCATTCGTGCTATACTATATGGTTTGCCGGTCAAATTACAGGATGAAGGAGATGCAATATTTTGATGAACATTGACGAATGGATGAAAGCTTATGTGAAAATCGTGAGGAACATCTTTACAGACCGAATCGTCTTTATCGGGCTGCAGGGCAGCTGCGCCAGAAAAGAAATGACCGCAGAAAGCGACATTGATGTTGTTTTAGTACTAGACACCGTATCGCTTGAGGATCTGCACAGTTACAGAAACGCCATCGCAGACATGCCCGATAGGGATAAAATCTGCGGATTCGTTTCTGGCATGGCAGAAATCAGCAACTGGTATCCTGCTGATTTATTTCAATTCTACTACGACACAAAGCCTGTTTTGGGCAGTCTGAATTTTCTGCTGCCTAAAATTAGCCCCAGCGATATTCAGTATGCTGTACGGATTGGTGCCTGCAACATATACCATATGTGTGTACACAATGTAGTTCATGAGCACAGCACTGAAGTTTTAAAGGCACTGTATAAATCCTCCATTTTCGTTCTTCAGGCTCATCATTTTCTGCTTACACAGAATTACATTTCCCGCCGGGAAGATTTGCTCAACGCTGTGACTGGCACAGATCTTCACATCCTGCAAACTGCAGTAAATCTGAAAAAAGAACCGACAATTTCTGAAAAGCAATTTGACGCATGCACAAAGAACCTGTTGGAATGGTCCTCTGACCTGATTCAAAGCTATAAGTCGTGATTCAACTATTCAGAAAGACATACAGGTTTTCTGAATAAAGTGTTGTCCGCAAGCCAAATCGTAATGTTTCCATATCATGATTTTTTGTAGCAATTAAGCCACCTCCCCATAGTATGGAGTAACGCGATTTTGCGGGAGGGGAAGCATTATGCACAGCACCTACCGGCACACACGCCGTGCCTGCTACTTAGGCTACTTAACGCAGGGGATTGTCAACAGTTTGGCACCGCTGCTGTTTACAATTTTCCAGGACAATTATCATATTTCCTTTAGTCAGCTCAGCCAGTTAATTCTGCTGAACTTTGGTACGCAGCTGGTAATGGACTTTTTTTCTGTATGCTTTGTAGACCGCATCGGCATTAAGCGCTGCATCATTGGTTCTCACCTCGCGGCAGCCTGCGGGCTTGTGCTGATGGGAATTTTGCCGAACCTGATTGACCCATTTACCGGACTTTCCATTTCTATGGTCATCTGTGCAATGGGCAGCGGCCTGATAGAAGACCTTGTCAGCCCAATTCTGGACTCCCTGCCAATGGGACAAAAGACCTCCTCCATGAGCATGCTGCACTCTTTCTGTTGCTGGGGACAGGTTGCGGTAATTGCCGGCACAACACTTGGTCTGCACTTCATTGGCGGACACTTCTGGTTTTTGCTGCCTCTACTGTGGGCATTGGTGCCGCTTGTCAACCTGGTGCGCTTTTTGCGTGTGCCGATGCCGCCCGCCGTGCCGCCGGAGGAAAAAATACCGATTGGAAGCATTCTGCACTCCAAATTATTTCTGCTCTGCATGCTGCTGATTCTTTGCGCCGGTGCCGCCGACCTTTCTATGAGTCAGTGGTCCTCGCTGTTTGCGGAGCGCGGTCTGGGCGTTCCAAAAGTAGCCGGTGACTTGCTTGGACCATGTCTGTTTTCTGTACTGGCAGGCACTGGGCGACTGCTTTACGGACTTTTCGGGAAAAAGATCAATCTGCACTACGCTCTGCTGGGGTGCAGTGTGCTGTGCGTCATCTGTTACCTGCTTACCTCACTTGCCCCTTATCCGCTGCTCTCCCTGCTTGGCTGCGCCTTCTGCGGACTTTCCGTTTCGCTGATGTGGCCGGGGCTGTACAGCCTTGCCGCACGCTATTTTCACAACGGCGGCACCTCTATGTTTGGTATGCTTGCAGTCTGCGGAGATATTGGCTGTTCACTCGGGCCGTGGCTCACCGGGCTTGCCGGCGCGGGTGATGCCGGATTGAAAAATGGTCTGCTTATGGCGACAGTGTTCCCAATCATTATGTCCTTGGGAATGCTTTGCTTCTGCAAAAGGGCCGGATGTCGCCGAAAATAGCAGCCCGCCGCATAAACGGAATCCCGCTTGCACATGATTGACAAAAGTCATGTAAAAGTATATGATAGATACGATACCAAAATAGTAGGATATAAAAAGAGGAGGGAATGTATGCGCATTTCTGCAAAAGGGCGCTATGCCATTGCGGCTTTGCTGCGCATGGCACAGGCTGGAAAAGACACCGTTGTAAATGTAACTCGCCTTTCAGAGGACCTGGGGATTTCCCGCATTTATCTGGAGCAAGTCTTTTCTCTGCTGAAGCGTGCGCAGCTTGTTACTTCCACGCAGGGGGCACAGGGCGGTTACCGGCTGACCCGTTCCCCTGCTCAAATCAGTGCGCTGGATATGCTGCGCGCCACAGACACTGCCTTGTTTGAGCAGCCTGGAAAAACCTTGGGCGCAGATGCGCAGGACGCGGAAGCGGCACTGGAGCTGGTTTCCACAAAACTGAAACAGTCTGTTGAGCAAACGCTTTCTTCGCTGTACCTTTCTGACCTGCTGGAGGAAGCCGCCCGCAGCCGGGATAATTATATGTTTTTCATTTGAAATCCACTGCATTTTCTGCCGCCGCTTTCCTGCGGCGGTCTTTTTTACAGCAAATTTTGACATTTTTAATTATAAAATTAAAATATTTTTTTAATTCTTGTGCAATTAGCTTGACTCTTCTTTCGCAGATGTTATAATGAAATCATCGAAACACAACAAAAAAACAACGATTAATATGGAGGTACTTACCAATGCGTTTTACACTTCCCAGAGACATTTATTACGGCCCCAATGCACTCGATGAGCTGAAAAAACTGACTGGCAAAAAAGCTGTCGTCGTTGTTGGCGGCGGTTCGATGAAGCGTTTTGGTTTTCTGGACAAGGTTCTGGAAAACCTGCATGAAGCCGGACTAGAAACCTGCTTGTTTGAAGGTGTAGAGCCGGACCCGTCTGTTGAAACCGTCATGCGCGGCGCCAAAGTCATGCAGGACTTTGCTCCTGACTGGATTGTAGCCATGGGCGGCGGCTCCCCAATCGATGCAGCAAAAGCAATGTGGGCATTTTACGAGTATCCGGAAACGAAGTTTGAGGATCTCATCACTCCATTCTGCTTCCCCACACTGCGCACCAAAGCAAAGTTCCTGGCAATCCCCTCAACCTCCGGCACGGCAACAGAAGTAACTGCTTTCTCCGTTATCACTGACTACCACAAAGGTATCAAGTACCCGCTGGCGGATTTCAATATTACACCGGATGTAGCTGTCATTGACCCTGCTCTGGCAGAAACCATGCCGCCAAAACTGACTGCGCACACCGGCATGGACGCCTTGACCCATGCGATTGAAGCTTATGTTTCCACCCTGCATTCTCCCTTTACCGACCCGCTTGCGATTCAGGCCATTAAGATGGTCTTTGAATATCTGCCCGCTTCCTATAAGGGCGACAAAGCTGCACGTGAACAGATGCACTATGCACAGTGCCTTGCAGGTATGGCATTCTCCAATGCACTGCTGGGCATCGTTCACTCCATGGCACACAAAACCGGCGCTGCCTACAAAAATGGACACATTGTCCACGGCTGTGCAAACGCCATGTACCTTCCGAAAGTTATTCAGTACAACGCAAAAGTACCGGAAGCACGTGAGCGCTATGCCACGATTGCCCGTGCCGTCGGTCTGACAGGCGACGAATCAGGCCTGATCAATGCACTGTGCGATAAAATCAACACCTACAATGACCTGCTGAATATTCCGCATGCAATGAAAGATTATGAGAACGGCATGGTACCGGAAGATGAGTTCAAAGCGAAACTGCATGATGTAGCCGCTTTGGCTATCACCGATGCCTGCACTGGTTCCAATCCCCGTCAGCCAAGTCAGGAAGAAATGGAAAAGCTGTTGACAGCTTGCTATTATGACCTGCCGATAGATTTCTAAAAAAATTATTTTTCGGTGCTGCTGCAGTAAGATGCAGCAGCACTTTTTTATGTTCATTTATTCAGCGTAATATAGAAAAGACCATGTATCTAAAACAATACATTTCTTTTAAAATTTTCTGGATAAATACTTCAGATACAAATTCTATAAAATCATCCTTTTAATGTTGCAATTCTATTTACACCACTAGACTTTTGATATATAATAATAATATATTTGAAAAAATCGGGGGATTTTTTTGAATTTCAACAGTTAAACGTGCCGCTTTTTGCCGAATTCTGCAAAATGTGCAGGCTGCTTGTCTGTTTTCAGCTAGAGCTTTTTTCCAATCGAATCAGATATTTTTCAATCATTTGTATAACGAAAAATGAAATGGAGCAACGCCATGGCTACTAATATCCGTAACACTGAAAACAGTTTTACTGATGTCGCACTGCTGGATACTACACTCAATATGGTACCCTGTGGCCTGTGCCGCCTTACACTTGACAGCAAGTTGTCTATTTGTGCCGCAAATGATTCCTTTTATTCGCTGTTTCACTACACAAAGGGACAGGCCCTGTACGCCAAATTTACAAATCTGCGCTTTATTTTGTTGGAAGATGATTTTTCATCCCTGCTGGAAAAGATTCAGCAGGCTCTGGCTGAACATCATGATCTCTTTGAAGCCGAGTTCTGCTGCACCTGCCGCAACGGACAGATCAAGCATATGTCAGCACGCTGCTACCTGCAGCGTGCTGACAATGCAGGATTCATTTGGTATTTTTCTGATATGACTCATTTTAAATATATGCAGGACAAAGTCCGCCTGAGTGTGGAAATGTGCAATGCTGCAAGCCGCCAGTCCAATACGGTGCTGGCATACTACGACTTTGCCACCGCAGCGCTTACCTTTCCATTCTCACTGGATCAGGCATGGGAACTGCCTTCTGTCGTTTATGACCTGCCTAATTCTATTTTAGACAGCAAGCACTTGGCTTCTTCCAGCCGAAAACCACTTGAAGATCTGTTCCATTCGCTTACTTCCGGTGAACCTTTCGGCTGCTGTGCAATTCAGGCCTGCACTGCTCATTCTACGCAGTATTTCTGGCTAGGCGTTCAGTACACCCTGGTTGAGCCTTCTGACAACACGGGAGCACACGCCATTATTACCATTAAAGATATCACGGATCAGCGTGAAAAAGAAATTGCCTACGAAAATTGGCTGCAAAACTATGCCGAATTAAAACAGGACTGTTTTGCCTACTTTGAATGTGACCTGACCAACGACCGCTTGGAAAAAGTAGAAACCGCAAATTCACTGATTTGTCAACTGGTTAAAGAAACTTCCACGTACTCCGGTCTGCATGCCTATGCTGCGTTCCATTTGGTGCACGACCATGACAAAGACCGCTTTTTCCGCACTTTCACGCGGGAGCATTTGCTTGCCGTCTATTACACCGGACAGTACCGCGTAAGCAGTGAATTCCGCCATTGTGCCAAAGATGGTTCACCTGTCTGGTATTCCTGTAGCATACAACTTGTCAGTGACCCTTACGCAAAATCTGTACGGGCTTTCGTTACACTGAAAAATATTGACACGGAGAAGCAGCAGCTTCTCCGGCTGGAAGAAAGCTCCCGCCGGGACGCACTAACTGGGCTGCTGAACCGGCGCGCACTGACCGAAAAAGTTTGTCAGGCATTGAAAAACCATTCAGATGCCCTGCAGGCTTTTGTCATTATGGATTTGGACCACTTTAAGCACATTAATGACTCCAATGGCCATCAGTTTGGCGATAAGGTGCTGAAAGACGTCAGCACAACTTTGCAGGAATGCGTTTCCCCAACCGACATTTGCGGCAGGTTGGGCGGCGACGAATTTGTTGTATTTCTGCAGGATATTTCTTCCCAAGAAGCACTAGCCGAGCAGATTTCGTTGATTTCCGCACATATCTGCCACCGGTACACAAATAGCGTTTCCCTTTCCGGCTGCATGGGCGTTGCGGTAGTTCCCAAAGACGGCAGTACATTTGAAGAATTGTACAAAAAATCAGATGTCGCACTTTACAAGGCAAAACACATTGGCATGGGAAATTACGTATTTTCCAACGAGAGTTTTAAAAGTTAAACCTTTCTCGGGTATTTTTCAGGAGGACAAATTCATGCTGTATCAAAACTGGCAAGAGCTTGAGAAAGCCTGCAGCGGCTGCCAAAAATGTATATTGGGCAAAACGCGCACCAACCTTGTTTTTGGGGTCGGTAATCCGGAAGCAAAGGTTTTGTTCATCGGAGAAGGTCCCGGTGAACAGGAGGACCTCAAGGGTGAACCCTTTGTAGGCCGCAGCGGCCAGCTGCTGGACAAAATGCTGGACGCAGTTGACCTTGACCGCCACAAGAATATTTACATTGCAAACATGGTAAAATGCCGCCCGCCGCAGAACCGCGACCCGCTGCCAGAAGAACAGGAGGAATGCATCGGCTGGCTGCGTGCCCAAACAGCGCTGATCCGCCCCAAAATCATTGTCTGCTTAGGCCGTATCGCCGCCATGAGGATCATTGACCCCAAAATCAAAATCACGCGTCAGCATGGTCAGTGGGTAGAAAAAGGCGGTATCTGGATGATGGCAACGCTGCATCCGGCGGCACTCCTGCGTGACCCCCGCAAAAAGCCGGAAGCATTTGAGGATTTTCTCAGTCTGCGAAACAAGATGCGGGAACTGCAAATTGACGTTTAACTTTTTCTATGCTATTCTGTAAAAAAATAGCATAGGAGGCTTTGAAAATGAAAAGGATTGTGTACAGGCTGCTTGGAATTGGACTAAGTATGGCTCTGCTGCTTATCTCTGCCGGATGCAGTTCGGAAAATCATACTGTTAAAAAACCGGTCATTTACCTTTACCCCACCCAGACGGAACAGGTCAATGTGAAGCTGGACTTTGCAGGCAGTCTGACCTGTACCTACCCGCAGTATTCTGCCAATGGTTGGAACGTCACTGCTCACCCGGACGGCACGTTGACCGGCAGTGACGGCAAACAATACAGCTACCTGTACTGGGAGGGAGCCGGCGGTGTTCAGCCCGACTTTTCCTCCGGCTTCGTCATAAAGGGCAGCGACACCGCAGCTTTCCTGCAGGAAAAGCTTGCAGCACTCGGTCTTACACCACGCGAGTACAATGAATTCATTGTCTACTGGCTGCCAAAAATGCAGGACAATACCTACAACTTGATTTCATTTCAGGGCAGCAGTTACACAAATGCTGCGAAGCTAACAGTTACGCCCAAGCCAGACAGCATTTTGCGGGTATACATGGCATACAAACCCCTGAAAGCAGCGGTTTCCGTGCCAGAGCAAACGCTGCCCTCATTTGAGCGAAAGGGATTCACTGTTGTGGAATGGGGCGGAATGGAAGTTCCAGATTAACAAAAATAAGACTCTGAAAAAGCAGGAAGCACACATTTTGTGCCTCCTGCTTTTTTAAACTTTTTTAAAAAAGCAGTTGACAATTCAAATTTCGTATGGTATGTTAGTCATGCAGTTAATTACTCTACTGATTAACTGATTGCCATAAAAGGAGGCAGCCGCAGTGACATTTCAGGATGACCAGCCGATTTTCCTTCAGCTTGCACAACAGCTGGAGGACGGCATTCTTTCCGGTGCTTACCCGGAGGAAAGTCAGGTTCCATCCATAACGGAATATTCCGTAACTTACAAAATCAATCCTGCTACAGCGCTAAAAGGGATCAATCAGCTGGTAGATGCAGGTTTGCTGTACAAGAAAAGAGGAGTCGGCATGTTTGTTGCAAAAGGAGCGCAGGAGCAGCTGCGCAATAAGCGTCGGGAGTGCTTTTACCACGACTACATTGAAGCAGCCGTGCGGGAAGCTAAGAATTTGGGGCTGACTGCCACTGAACTGGCTGAAATGATGAAGAGAGGGTTTGAAAATGTCGATTGAGGTACGCAGCGTTACAAAAAAATTTGGTGATACAACCGCACTTGACCACGTTTCACTTACTTTTGGTGAAAATCAGATTTATGGTCTTCTGGGCAACAATGGTGCAGGCAAATCGACCTTGCTGAGCATCCTTTCTGACCGTCAGTGTCCAACGGACGGCAGCGTACTGGTAGACGGCGAGCCGGTAAGCAACAATGACCACGCGCTGCAAAAACTCTTCCTGGTTGGCGACCAGAACCTTTTTCCGGACGACATGAAAGTGAAAAAAGCCTTTGCAGCTGCACAGCTGTTCCATCCGGAATTTGACCGCGCATACGCGGAAAGTCTTGCTCAAAAATTCGACCTTAAAATCAACAAGAAAATTACATCGCTTTCCACCGGTTACGCTTCCATTTTTCGATTGGTACTTGGACTTTCCATAAATACACCCTACCTGATTTTCGACGAGCCGGTTTTAGGTCTGGATGCACAGCATCGCGATTTGTTTTACCGCCTGCTGATGGAAAAATATGCGGAACATCCATGCACCATCATTATTTCGACACATCTAATTGCGGAAGTCGCAAGCCTAATTGAGCACACCGTGATCATTCGGGCTGGAAAGATTCTAAAAGACTGCCCTGCCGAAGAACTTATGACAGCTGCCTATTCGGTTTCCGGCCCTGCTGCCCTGCTTGACAGCTACCTGCAAGGACATCATGTACTTTCCTCCAATACGCTGGGCGGACTGAAAACGGCGTGCATACAGGGAGTGCCGGAAGTCAGTCTTCCTGCCGGACTGGAAATCTCAAAGGTCAATCTGCAGGACTATTTTATCAGCTTAATGGAGGAAAAAGACAAACAATGAAAATGAATTTGAAGCCGGCATTTCGGTATCAGTTCGCCGAATTTATTAAAAGTGCAGCTATCTTTTATGCGGCAATGATTGCTATCATAATATTTGTGCTTATTCATGTCATCAATTTTAGTACAGACGAAAAAGATGTTGGCAGCTTTAGCGGCTTGGGAATTACTTCTGCCATATTTATGTTTGTGCTCAGCGTCGCTGTTATACGCAGTCAGATTCGGCTTTCCCTGCAATTCGGTGTATCACGCCGCACCGCATTTGTCAACCATCTGCTCTGTTGTGGACTGCTTTCCGTCATTCTTGCCGCCGCGGGGGAAATCCTGCAAATTGTGACAGTCGCCTTAGAAATTAACCACAGCAATTTTATGTTTTCGGATATGTATCAACTCATTTACATGAAGACCAACAACGCCACAATTCTGACCCTGCCGCAGCACCTTAACAGCGCGTTGATGAATCTCTGCATATACCTTGGATTCACAATGTTCGGCACTTTCTTTTCTTTGCTTTTTTGGCTGCTAAGCCGCACTTGGAAAATCATTGCGGTGATTTTAATGGTTGTTCTTACAAATCTGGTTCCTTTTCAGCTGAATCACGCGGGTATTAGCTTTATGCCATTCATAAATTGGCTAAACTCCTCTCCATACTGCCTAATGCTGTTTTTTGTTCTTTTTGCCGCAGTATTTACTGTTATCAGCTGGCTGCTGCTGCGCCGTACAAACGTTAAGGGCCCCACAGCAGGTTAATCTTTACATGCGCTCCCTATTAAAAATGGTTTTTATGAATGTAACTGCCGCTTTCCCGTTTTCTCTAAGCGTATTGCTATAAAATTAAACCTTGCTATTATTTAACCGTCAAGTTTTGAGGAGAACGTTTATGCTGGATTTTATGGAAGCCGCTTTACCGTGGATTGCCATTGGTCTTTCCATGATAATTGCCGGTATGAGTTCTAAGAGTAGAAAAGCAAAAGCCTCGTCAGAAACAACCGATGTAAAAAAGGACGGTAAAGAAAATTATATCGCCGTCGGCATGTGTGTTGGAATGAGCATTGGAATGCTGCTTGGACAGCTACTTTACAACAATTTAGCCCTTGGTATGTGTATAGGCATGAGCATTGGTCTGGCTGCAGGCAGCAGCATCAAAAAGAAGAAAGAGACACCTACTGTTTAAGTAACAATCTGTGTACAGAAAACGAGAGCCGATATTCTTTTAAGAATACCGGCTCTCGTTTTTCATACGGCAAATTATTTCTTTAAGTGTTCCTGCATAACGTCCAAAAATTGCTTTGCCAGAACATCATACTCGTGGTTCTCAAGAATATACTTATGACCGCGCTGTCCCATTGCGTCAAGCTCTTCCTTCGGCATCTCCGCAAGCTTCTGCGCCGCATTGGCAATGGCGTTGCTGTCCTCCGGCGGAATTGATACACCGCACTGTGCATCCGCCACCATGTCATTGCCGGCTTCAATAGCAAAGATGACCGGCTTACCAGCCATCATATAATCCATCAGTTTGTTCGGCGACACGCCAAATCGGAACAGTGGCTGACGCTGCAAACCAACATACAGCGCATCCATCTGTGCCAGCAGTTCCGGCACCTGCGCACGACCCACAGGTTCCAGCAGTTCCACATTTTCAAGCGGTGCTGCCTTGGCTTTCAGGCGCTCTCGCTCCGGCCCGGGGCCAATCAGCAGCAGCTTGATTTTTTTGCCTGCCAGCTTTTCGCCTGCTTCCACATAGCTGTCCAGTGCATTTGCAACGCCGTGTGCACCGGTGTAAGCAATCAGGAACCAACCCTCATCATGCCATTTTTTCAGCTGCTCCTCGTAAATTGGATGCTCCGGCAGCGCCTTTTCCCAATCCGCCTGCACGATCCCGTTTGGAATACAATAAAACTTTTCCGGAAGCATGCCATGCTCCACAAAATGCTCCTTAGAACAGGGCAGCAGGCTGACAATCGCGTCCGCAGACTTGCAGCATTCGTTTTCCGCTTTCTGCATCACCATGATAAACGGATGGTGCGGGCTCATGTGCCCCAGCTCCATCGGGCTTAACGGCCACAGGTCATGCACTTCGTAGATGACCTCTGCACCATAGCGCTTGGCAATCTTTTTTGCGGGGTAAATGTCCAGCGGATAAGTGCTGGAGGCAATCACCACGTTCGGTTTGCCAACCGCGCAAATCTGCTTTTGGTAGCGGTTCACGCCGTTTAAAAACGAAAGAATATTTTTAATGCGCCCCACGCCGTTGCCGGAATATTGCGGCCCGGCAATCCAAAACCAGCGGATGCCGTCCATCATTTCTTCCATGTAGGGCTGACCTTTTAAATCCGGATTTTTGGTACGCAGATGGCTGTATGAACTGGCAACCATGGTCACCGTATGGCCCACGTCGACCCAGCGCTTTGCCATAAAGTACGGTCGAAACTCCATGCCGTGCTTCGGTGAACCTGCGTAATGCTCCAGATAAATGATGTTCATTGATTCGGCCACTCCTTTTTATTGCAGACGGCGCGGACAATTTTTTCGCTGGCGTGTCCATCCCCAAAGGGCTGTGCTTCCCGCGCGGCGGGATTTGGCACGGTGTGCAGTGCTTTTTCCAGAATATCTTCGGTTGTCAGCTTTGCAAGCACGTTCCAACCACCCTCAAGTGTTTCCACCCACTCGGTTTCACTGCGCAGAGTAACACACGGAACTTCCATGAACCAAGCTTCCTTTTGCAGGCCGCCGCTGTCCGTCAGCACCTGACAGGCGCCGCTGGTGAGCAGCAGCATTTCCAGATAACCGACCGGATCAATCAGCTGAATATTGCGGTAACCGCGGGTTTTGATTGCTTCTTCCGCAAGTGCACGGGTACGCGGATGAATCGGAATCACGACACGCTGCGGCAGCTGCTCAAAAGCGTCAAAAATACGCACAATCGCGTCTTCACCGCCGTCCGTTGTTTCCGCACGGTGCAGGGTAGCAAGGCGGTAATTTTTTGGAGAAATACCTAATTGCTCATAAATTTTGCGCTTCTCAGGATTATTGAGTGCCACTTTCCGAAAGTGCAGAACACTATCCAGCATCACATCGCCGGAAATGGAAACACCCTTGGTAATGCCCTCTTTTGCAAGGTTTGTTACCGCGGTCTGCGTCGGGCAGAAAAGCCAGGTGGAAATGTGGTCGCTTAGAATGCGGTTCTGCTCCTCCGGCATACGCATGTTGTAGGAACGAAGCCCTGCTTCCACATGCGCCACCGGAATATGCAGCTTGCTTGCCGCAAGTGCGCCCGCCAAGGTGGAGTTTGTGTCGCCATAAACCAGCATGACATCCGGTTTTTCTTTGAATAGGATTTCTTCAATGCCAATCAGCATTTCACCGGTCTGGCGGCCATGTGTGCCGCTGCCAACACCCAGATTATAGGCAGGATGCGGGATTTTTAACTCCTCAAAAAACACTTGGGACATATTTTGGTCATAATGCTGCCCGGTATGCACCAGCACTTCCGTACAAAGCGGCGCCAGCGCAGCGGAAACAACGCTTGCCTTAATAAACTGCGGCCGCGCACCCACGACTGTAACAATTTTCATAGCACTCTGCCCCCCGCCTGCTTCAGTCAACTTTCACGTCTGCACTGCACATATCTGTGCTTGCAAATGACAGGTCATCAAATTTCACAGCCTGTCCGGTTTTCTGACTCTTGTAAGCCGCCAGAATAATCTTCAGCGCCTTAATGCCCTCATAGCCGGAAACCAGCGGCTGTGTACCAGTCTTAACAGCATTAATATAGTTTGCATACAGCTTGTTGTGGCCGCTGCCGTAAACATCTTTCGGGTCAGTGCCGGCCAATTTTTCAACAGCTGCGTCCTGTTCAGCCGGCTCGGAGAAGTTCCATGTCTGCACGCGGTTGACTGCCAGACCGCCAATAACAGCACAGCCCTTTTCACCAAAAATAGAAAGCGTTTCTTCCAGATTTTTCGGGTACACACAGGCGGTACCCTCTACAATGCCGATGGCGCCGTTCTTGAAGCGAATCAGAATGGAACCGAAATCCTCCGCCTGAATGTCGCGCAGATAGTTGCCGGTCATTGCCATAATGGTATCCGGCTCACCGCCAAGACTCCACTGCAGCAAATCAATGTTGTGGATGCACTGATTCATCAGCGTGCCGCCGTCCTGTGCCCAGGTGCCGCGCCACGGTGCCTGCTGATAATACGGCATGGTACGGTTCCACAGGATGCGTGCGGTACCGTTTACCAGCTTGCCGAAGCGGCCGTCATCCAGTGCTTTGTGCAGCTGCTGAATCGGGTCATTGAAGCGGTTCTGATGACATACACCGAGAGTAACACCCTTTTTCTCTGCAGTGGCAAGCATTTTCTCCGCATCTGCGGTGGAAAGCGCCATTGGCTTTTCAATCAGCACACTTTTGCCGTGCTCCATGCAGTCCAATGCAATGCGGGCATGAAAGCCACTTTCCGTTGCAATAGAGCAGGCGTCAATTTTCTGCTCTGCCAGTGCTTTTTTGTAGTCGGTGTAAATCAGCGGTTCATAGCCGGCCTGTTCTTTGAGCATGGCAGCCTTCACTTCTGCGCGCTCACGCACCGGGTCACACACCACAGCAAGCGTCATGGTGTCTTTGTTGGCGGCAGCCGCCGCAATATGGTTCTTGCTAATACGGCCGCAGCCAATCAGCATAAAACGTAATTTTTCCATCAGCGTAAAATCTCCTTTACATAAATTTTGCGCTCTCCGGTAATGGGAAGCGCAAAATAATAAATCAATTATCGATGAATGATACAGTTGCCCTTGTTTGTAAGTTACTTTCCGTCGCTTTCTTAGAAAGCGACCGCAGTGTGGTGTGCGCAGCGCAACGACCTTTCTCTTTATCTTCAGCCCTTAGTTTCAGAAGCGCTCGTGGGTTTGGAAGCCTTGCAAGTAAGGCTCCCAAGGTCTTGACCTTGCGACGCGGCTTAACAGCAACTACAACTATTGCTTTAAAGCAACTTCTGTGCGGCGCGGCTTCGCCGCCGCAGGGAACACTGCTGTAATATCCTCTTTTTCACATAAGGGCTTTACGGTCAAGGAATAAGGCCGTGGGCTTCGCCCACACCTAACCGCTTTCTGAGAAAGCGGTGTAAAGCAACTACGGGTGGCAGCCACATTACAGCAATTCTATATTACTGCGATCCTTTACGTCCTTCATTGCGTTGCGGGTATCAAAAATCTCGCTGGCAGTCTGCTGGATATGGTCATAGTCAAAGCTGGTGTGCGCTGTGCAGATAACCACGATGTCCGCATCCTTCAGCATTTTGTCTGTCAGTTCCTTTTCACCTGTGTGTACAACACCCTTGTGCTTGTACTGCGGGATGAACGGGTCATAATAGGTTGTTTGCGCACCCTGCTTAATGAAGTGGTCAATTACGTTCAGCGCCGGGCTTTCGCGGTAATCGTCAATATCATTCTTGTAAGCAACGCCCAGTACCAGCACCTTAGCGCCGTTGAGGGCAATCTTCTTCTTGTTGAGCACCTTCATTACACGGTCAACGACATACTCCGGCATAGCTGTGTTGATTTCACCGGAAGTTTCAATCAGGCGGGTATGGTAGTCATACTCACGCGCTTTCCAGGAAAGATAGAACGGGTCAAGCGGAATACAGTGGCCGCCGAGTCCCGGGCCCGGATAGAACGCCTGGAAACCATAAGGCTTTGTCTTCGCAGCTTCAATCACTTCCCAAACGTTGATGCCCATGCGGTTGCAAATAATTGCCATTTCGTTGGCAAGGCCAATATTAATGTTGCGGTAGGTATTTTCGAGCAGTTTCTCCATTTCCGCCACAGCCGGAGAGGAAACTTCATAAACGCCGCCCTCCAGCACGTTGCGGTACAGAGAAGCAGCGACCTCGGTTGCGTCCTTGCCAATGCCGCCGACGACCTTCGGGGTATTCTTTGTCTTGTACTGTTTGTTGCCGGGATCAACACGTTCCGGCGAGAATGCCATGTAAAAATCATCGCCGCACTTCAGGCCGGACTTTTCCAGAATCGGCTTGAGAAGCTCTTCAGTTGTACCCGGATAAGTGGTGCTTTCCAAAACAATCAGCATGCCGGGATGTACATACTCGGCTACGCTTTCAGTAGAACTCTTCACATAGCTGATATCCGGCTGCTGGTGTGCGTCCAGCGGAGTCGGCACGCAGATTGCAACTGCATCTACATCCTTAATGAAAGAAAAGTCGCTTGTTGCGCGCAGTTTGCCGGTTTCCACTTCTTTTTTCAGCGTATCGCCAACAATATCGCCAATATAGTTTTGACCTGCATTTACGGAATCAACCTTCTGCTTCTGTACATCAAAGCCGATGGTTGTGTAGCCCGCACGGGCAAACTCAACTGCCAGCGGCAGTCCAACGTAACCCAGTCCAACAATACCGACCTTGGCTGTTTTGCTGCTGATTTTTTGGAGCAGCTCTGCTTTAACATTTGCCATTTTGATTTCCCTCATTTTTAAAAGATGATTTTTTGTTTACTTATTTAGTGTCCTTACAGTAAAAGTTCCGCCCGCCCTTTCAAAGGCGGCTGAGTTTGGGGCAGCGCCCCAAGGTCTTATCTCTTGAACTTGAACTTAGTATTCTAAGAAGCGCTCGCAGGTTCGGGAGTCTGCAAGGAAGGCTCCCGAGGTCTTGCTCTTTGCGGCGCGGCTTCGCCGCCGCAGGAAACGCTGCTGTGTATTGCCTTTTTTTACATCAAGGGCTTTACGGTCAAGAGATTAAGGCTGCGGCGGGCTTCGCCCCCGCTCCCCTACCCACTTTCTGAGAAAGTGGGGCAAAGCACTGTAAGGACTTTACTGCTTACTTACAGTTTCTGCAGAACACCGCAGATATAATCAATCGTTTCATCTGTAATGTAGCCGTGCATGGGCAGGCTAAACACCGTCTTTGCCAGATTTTCCGCTACCGGCAGGTCGCCCTCTTTGTAGCCAAGCGGCTTATAAACCTTTTGCAGATGCAGCGGGCAGGGATAATAGATAATGGACGGAATTCCGGCTGCTTTCAGCGCGTCCATTACGCAGGTACGCTGCTCCTCGCTTTCAGCTTTGAGTGTGTAATAGCCGAAGCTGGAATGGTAGCCATCGCGCACAACCGGCGTCTGGAATTTGCCCTTCAAAGCTGCTGCATACCGCTGTGCGGCACGGTTGCGGTGCTCGTCCTCTTTCGGGAAAGCATGCAGTTTCGGCAGGAGGATGGCCGCCTGCAGGGTATCCAGGCGGGAATTCAGACCTACGCGGATGTTTTCGTACTTCATGCTGCCCTTACCATGCACACGGATGGACTTGAGCAGTGTGTACAATTTCTCATCGTCTGTAAATACAGCGCCGCCGTCGCCGTAGCAGCCCAATGCCTTGGCCGGGAAAAAGCTGGTTGCCGAAGCATCACCGAAAGAGCACGCACGCTGCTTTCCGATTCCGCCGCCAAAGCCCTGTGCACCGTCTTCCAGCAAGAGCAGGTCGTTTTCTTTTGCAATCGCTTCAATTTCCGGGAATTGTACCGGCTGGCCGAACAGGTCAACCGCAATGATTGCCCGCGGGGTCAGTTTGCGTTCCGCTTTGACTGCGGCAATCTTCTTTTTCAGATCTTCTGGGTCCATATTAAAGGTATCCGGGCAGCTGTCCACAAAAATTGGTGTTGCACCGCATAGACTGACCACTTCGCTGCTGGCATAGAATGTAAATGCCGGCACGAAAACAGCGTCACCCTCATGAATATTCCAAGCCATCAGCGGCATATGCAGTGCATCTGTGCCGTTGCCGCAGGTCACGCAGTATTTACGGCCGGTGTAAGCACACAGCTCTGCTTCCAGCTCCTCGACCTGTGGGCCGGAAATAAAGTGGCTGCCTGCTATGGCATCAGCAATTCCGGCGTCGATATCCTTTTTCAGCGCAGCGTACTGCGCGCCAAGGTCATTAAACTGTATTTTATCCATGAATCAAGTTTACCTCCTGATGCAGAAATCGCTGAATGCGTTCTGCACAGCATAATAAAATTTTTACACAAATCACTTTGCTTCGTGAAGGCCATCCTCATTCTCTGCATACTGACGGCCGCATTTCGGGCAGTGCAGGTGTTCGTCCAGCTTTTCGCCGCACTCACAGGCCCAGCCGCGCTGCCGTGCCGGAACACCCATCATGATTGCGTGGGCAGGTACATCTTTGGTTACCACACTGCCGGCGGCAATAAAGGCATTCTCGCCGATTTTATGCCCGCAAACAATCGTTGCATTCGCGCCGATGGAAGCACCGTCGCCAATCGGGGTCGGCTTGTAAAACTGCGCCCCGCGCTGTGGGTAGCGGCACCGCGGCCGCTGTACGTTGGTAAACACCATGCTCGGCCCACAGAAAACATAGTCGCCAAGCTCTACGCCCTCATAAACGCTGACATTGTTCTGAATCTTGCAGTGGCTGCCGATTTTGACACCGCCCGCTACAAACACATTTTGGCCGATGGTGCAGTCCGCGCCAATTTTGACATCAGAGCTTACATGAGAAAAGTGCCAGATCTTTGTCCCGTCACCAATCTGTGCGCCGTCATCGACGCAGGCACTGGGGTGGACGAAATAGGATTCGCTCATAACCATACCTTCTTCAAAGAATTGCGTACATCTTTTCTCAATAACAAAAGGTACACGCAGGAAATGCCCTGGGCAGAATTTTCCGCCGAAGTATTCTTTCTTAACTTATGTATTATAGTATAAACCTGCCCTATCGTCAAATATTTTGTTGCAAAAAAGCTATGTGACTCCAAACACTCGCGGAAAAATGTCCCAAGCAACTGGGCAAAATAAATGCCGCCGTTCTTTTCTGCGACCGCTTTCGCATTGACTTTGTACAGATTTTGGATTATTATGTGTCTAACTGTGGATACAGAGTTTTTTTGTCTTTTCATTCGGTAGGCGTTATTTTCGTGCCTGCCGTAAATCTTTAGTAAAGAAAAAGAAGGACGAGCTAATGAGCGACTTTAAAGTAAGAGATACGTTTATTCCTTATAATCAGCCGGATATTTCCGATGCTGAAATCAACGAGGTGGTGGACACCCTGAAGTCCGGCTGGATTGCAAAAGGCCCCCGCACAGTTGAATTTGAAAAAGAATTCGCACAGTATGTCGGTGCAAAGCATGCGCTGGCACTCAACTCCTGCACAGCAGCACTGCATGTTTCTCTGCTGAGTGCGGGTATCGGTGAGGGGGATGAAGTGATTTCCTCCCCCATGACCTTTGCTTCCACAGCAAACACCATTCTGCACTGCGGTGCAAAGCCGGTTTTTGCAGATATCGATTTCCGCACCGGCTGCATTGACCCAAATGAGATTGCTAAGAAAATCACACCCAAAACAAAAGCAATCGTACCGATTCACTACAGTGGTCAGGTCTGCGACCTGGACGCCATCTACAAACTTGCGGATGAACATGACCTCTACGTCAGCGAAGACGCCGCACATGCGCTCTGGAGCCGCTACAAGGGCCGTCTGATTGGCCATCAGCTGAAAGGGGCCGCAAGCTACAGCTTCTATGCCACCAAAAACCTTACTACTGGTGAGGGTGGTATGCTGGCAACCGACAATGATGAAATTGACGCAAAAGCACGTATCTGGGCCGGCCAGGGTATGAGCCACAACGCCTGGAACCGCTACGCAAAAGGCGGCAGCTGGCGTTATGATATCTGCGAACCCGGTTTCAAATACAATATGTTTGATATTCAGGCAGCACTCGGTCTGCGTCAGTTGGATCGCATGGAAGAAATGCAGCAGAAGCGCCTGAAGATTGCGGAACGCTACCAGACTGCCTTTGGTAAATGTGACGCACTCGACCCGCCGTTTGTGCCGGAATACACCACTCACTGCTGGCATCTGTATGTTCTGCGCATTGTACCGGAAAATCTGACGATTGACCGCGACCAGTTCATTGTGGAACTGAATCAGCGCAATGTTGGCACCAGCGTGCATTTCATTCCGGTCACACAGATGAGCTATTATGTAAACCGCTACGGCTTTAAGAAAGGCGACTTTCCGAACGCCGACAAACACTTTGAGCGCATCATCAGCCTGCCGCTGTATCCGACCATGACGGACGAACAGATTCAATATGTCATTGACGCGGTACTGGACATTGCGGAGAAATACCACAAATGATGCCGAAACTTTCTGTCAGGAGGAAACTGCCTATGAACTGTAAACGTACGGCTGCTGCGTGTTTGGTTATGGCACTGAGCCTTTCCTTGTCTGCCTGTGGTCAGCAGACCGCCTCAAACGCATCCTCTGCGGTATCATCGGCAGCTTCCAGTAAGGCCGCTTCCTCTGCTGTCAGCAGCATCTCCTCCGCTGCAAAGCCGCTTGTAAAAGCTGCACTTGCACTGGACCCAGACACCGCTGCGCCGCTGCTGGGCGGTCTTTATGCTGCTGATGCACAGGGCTACTTTGCAAAATGCGGCCTGGATGTCACCTTCAAAACCGCCGGCTCAAGTGCACAGGCAGCAGAACTTGCAGCATCCAACACGGTACAGTTTACCACTGCCGGTCAAAGCACTACATTTGCGCAGACCCTGTGCGATGGCAAGCCGCTGACTGCTGTTGCTGCACTCTTGCAGCACAGTGATGCCGGTGTTTTAACACAATCCGCCAAGAACATTAACCGTCCAAAATTGCTGGAGGGAATCACCTGCCAAACGGGCGGTAAGCCTTTGCCGGAAGCAAAACTTTCCACTGTGGTAACTGCCGACGGTGGAAAAATAAATCTGGTAAAAACAGAGGTTGGAACCGACAATGGCGCCGCCGCTGCTTTAAAAGCCGGTGCCACCGCAGTCTGCGGCAGCTACAGCTGGGACGGAATCACCTGCCGTGAAAGCAATCTTACGGCTAACTTCCTGTTTTTCCGGGATGTTAGTCCAGAACTGGACGATTACCCCCTGCTGCTTGTGGCAAACAATACTTTTCTAAATAAGCAGCCACAGGCCGCAAAGGATTTTCTGACTGCGGTGAAAATGGGATACTCCTATGCTGCCGCACATCCGGAAAGCACAGCAAAACTGGTGTGCGCTAAAGCAGCTTCTGTGCAGGGACAACAGGCGATTGTGCAGCGCAGCCTGACATGGCTCGCCGGAAAATACACGGATGATGCCGCCCGCTGGGGTTTACTGGATGCTCAGCGATGGAACCGCTTTTACAGCTGGATGAACCAAAACAAGCTGACAACAAAAAGTATTCCACTCGGCACCGGAATTTCAAACAGCTATCTGCAATAAATTATGGCAAAAGCGCTTTATACAGGATGTGGAAATCTGTATAAAGCGCTTTTTATTGTTGGCTGCGTACAAAGTCTTTGTTGTACCCAGCTGTATTTACACAACTAAGACTTCTTATTTGCGGCGTGGCTTTGCCCGCCGCAGATTAACGCTGCCTGTTATCCATTTTACAACAAGGGCCTTTGCGGTCAAGGGATAAGGTCGTGGGGCTTTACCCCACAACCCCACAGCCTTGTGAACAAGGCTGGCGAAAACTTTACCGTGAAAGCCCCTGCACCGCTTTTTCCAGCTGTTTCATTGCCTGCTCCAATGTTATGCGCGGGCAAGCAATATTGATACGCTGAAAGCCCTCGCCCGCCTTTCCAAAAACAGTGCCGCTGTCCAGCCAGAGTTTTGCTTTGTTCACGATCAAATCCTCCAGCTGCCGTGTGGTAAGACCAAGTCCGCGGCAGTCCAGCCACAGCAGGTAAGTGCCTTCCGGTTCAACCAGCTGAATCTGCGGCAGTTTTTTTTGCAAAAAATCACGCACATAGGCGATATTCCCCTGCAAATAGATCAGCAGCTCCTGCAGCCATTGTGTACCGTTTCGGTAAGCCGCTTCGCAGCCGACCAGACCCATTACATTCAGCTGGCTATACCCCGCTGCGTCTACCTCATGAGCAAATGCTTTCCGCAGTGACTCGTTAGGGATAAAAATATTGCTGGCCTGTAACCCGGCAAGATTAAAAGTTTTGCTTGGTGACGTACACAAAATTGTAAACTCCGCAAACTTCGGATCAACCGTGAAAAAAGAATAATGTGAATGCCCCGGCCAAACAAAATCTGCGTGAATCTCATCTGCCGCAACCAGCACATGATGTTTTGCGCAGATACTGCCCACTTGAAAAAGCTCCTCTTTTGTCCAGACACGCCCAACCGGATTGTGCGGACTGCACAGCAGAAACAGCTTAACATTGTTTTCTGTAACTTTCTTTTCAAAATCTGCAAAGTCAATTTCATAGTGACCGTTCTTCAGCACCAACGGGCTGTTCACCAACACACGGTCATTGTCCGTAATAACTTCAGAAAACGGATAGTAAACCGGCTGCTGCAAAAGCACCGCTTCCCCTGGTTTCGTGAACGCACGAACCGCCGCCGCCAAAGCAAATACCACGCCCGGCGTTTTCACAAGCCATTCCCGCTGCGGCCGCCAATGATGATGCTGTTGGAACCAATCAGCGACTGCTTCAAAATAGCTGTTTCCACTTTCGGAGTAACCAAAGATGCCGTGCTGCACAGTTTGTTCCAGTGCCGCCTGCACCTGTGGCAATGTACGAAAGTCCATATCTGCCACCCACAGCGGCAGCACATCCGCCGGACGGCCGCGCTCAACTGCAAAATCATACTTTAAGCAGCCCGTACCGCGGCGGTCAATGGGCAGTGAAAAGTCAAATTCCATATTTATGTCCTCATTTCTGTGTACTGGTTTATCACTTTACAAATTTGTAGATTCTTTGTTTCACTAAAGCAAACGATTTTTCGCCTAATTTCAACAGTTTTTAACATTTTTCTGCAAGTTGTTTCCGTTTGTAAAGTAATAATACTTTCAGTTCAAATGTTATTTGCTTTACGCCTTTTCTGCCTGCAAAAGGTCATTTTCAAGGTCATTTACGTCCTCAAGACCTACAGAAATGCGCAGCAGACGGTCATTGATGCCGCGCGCCTCCCGTTCCTCTTTTGGCAGGTCGGCGTGTGTCTGTGTCATGGGGTAAGTCAGCAGTGTTTCGGTCCCGCCTAGGCTTTCCGCAAACAGGATCAACTGCACATTCCGCAGTAAGCGCAGTGCGGTTGTGCTGCTGTCCACTTCAAAAGAAATCATTGCACCGGCTCCGCGGCTTTGGTCGGCATTCACGGCATAACCGGGGTGCTCCGGCAGACCGACGTACAGCACGCGGCTTACCCACGACTGCCTTTTCAGCCACTGTGCCAGCGCCAGTGCATTCTGCTGCTGCCGTTCCATACGTATCCCCAGTGTTTTGATACCGCGCAGCAGAAGCCAGCTGTCAAACGGTGCCAAACAGGCGCCGGTACTCATGTAAAAATAGCGTAGACGTTCCATGATTTTCGGGTCGTTTGCCACCAAAAAGCCCGCAAGCGTGTCATTGTGACCGGAAAGAAATTTGGTACCGCTGTGAATCACCACATCTGCGCCAAGATCCAGTGGGTTTTGCAGATAGGGCGTTAAAAATGTGTTGTCCACAAACAGCAGCAGATTATGCTCCCTGCAAATCTTTGCAGCACCGCGCAGGTCGGTCACCTGCATCATGGGGTTTGTCGGTGTTTCAATGAAAACCGCCTTCGTTTCTGGACGAATTTTGGCAGCTAACATTCCTAAGTCGGAAGTATCTAAAAAATCAAAAGAAAGTCCGTTTTTTTCCCCTACTCCGCGGAAAAGCCGGATGCTGCCGCCGTACAGGTCATCCGTAGCGAGAAGGTGGTCGCCGGGCTGAAACAGTTCCATCAGGCAGGTAATTGCCGCCATGCCGGAAGAAAAAGCAATGGCTTCGCGGCCATGCTCCAGCTTCGCCATCAGCTGTTCCAGCTTTTCACGGGTCGGGTTCTGCTGACGGGAATAGTCATAGCCGCCTTCGCCAATGTCGTGATGCCGAAACATAGCGGTCTGGTAAATTGGCATTTCCACCGCACCAGTTGGGTCATTTTCGTTGATGCCGCCGTGTACACAAAGCGTCTGCAGTTCCATAACGGGTTCCTCCTATTTATACCTTACAAGTTATATATGTATTGTATCTGTTAGGATACTCCCTTTTGCGCAATCTGTCAATACAAAACACTTACGTACTGCCTTAATGCAGTAAAGTTTTTTGGGGCTGTGTAGTTATTCCCTGCCGCACAGGATTTGTATATCAAAAACGTCTATTATAGAGTAAACGCTCACCTGACAAACTGCGTAAAATCCGTCTCTAAACATATCGCAATTCCGTATATATTACTAAATTGATAATTAAAATAATATTTTTTCAAAAATCAGTTGACATTCCAGAGCAATGGGCATATACTTTATACCATACCAATCATATATGAATAAGTACAAAATATTAACAAATCAAATTAACTAACGGAGGGACATATCATGGCAAACATTCATAAGAGCTTAACCGAACTTATTGGCAAAACCCCGCTTCTGGAACTGACTAACTATGAAAAGAAACACGACCTGAAGGCTAAGATTGTTGCAAAACTGGAGTATTTTAACCCCGCTGGCAGCGTAAAGGACCGCATTGCGCTTGCCATGATTGATGACGGCGAGAAAAAAGGTTTGCTCAAGCCCGGTTCCGTTATCATTGAACCGACCAGCGGCAACACCGGCATTGGTCTTGCAAGCGTTGCAGCCGCCCGCGGCTACCGCATTATTCTGACCATGCCGGAAACCATGAGCGTTGAGCGCCGCAACCTGCTGAAAGCCTACGGTGCCGAGTTGGTGCTGACAGACGGCGCAGCAGGCATGAAGGGCGCTATTGCCAAGGCAGACGAACTCGCCAAGGAAACACCCAATTCCTTTATTCCCGGCCAGTTCACCAACCCCGCAAACCCGGCTGCACATAAAGCAACCACCGGCCCAGAAATCTGGGAAGACACCGACGGCAAAGTTGATTTCTTTATTGCCGGTGTCGGCACAGGCGGCACACTTTCCGGCACAGGTGCTTACCTGAAAGAGCAGAATCCGAATGTAAAAGTCATCGCTGTAGAGCCTGCCACTTCTCCGGTTTTGAGTCAGGGGCACGCCGGTCCGCATAAGATTCAGGGCATTGGCGCAGGCTTTGTTCCGGATACGCTGGACACCAAGATTTACGATGAAATTATTCCTGTAGACAATGAACCCGCATTTGTCATTGGCCGCGAGCTTGCCAAAACAGAGGGTCTGTTGGTCGGTATCTCTTCCGGCGCGGCAATCTGGGCTGCAACTGAGCTGGCAAAGCGCCCTGAAAATGCCGGTAAAACTATCGTAGCCCTGCTGCCGGACACCGGCGACCGCTACCTTTCCACCGCACTGTTTCAGGACTAACACGCTGCCCAAATATATAACCGTACTCCATTCCTGTTGTTACACATAGGAAAAAGTCCCGGTGCCTGCAAAAGGCACCGGGACTTTTTGATTATCTCATGGAAAAAGCCGCCACTAAAGCGCTGCCCGCCATCAGTACAGCACAAAGCAGGGCAACAACCCGAATCATTAACTTTCGTTTCTTTTCCTGCATATTCAATCCCTTTCCGTGCAATTCCGATTGCAAATTAGTTTTCTATCTTATACAATTATAGTATTGCCGTGCCGAATGTCAACCAGCTTTCCAGCCGGTTACAGAAAGTTTACATAACTTGACATATAACACACCGGCCGGTACAATGAATGAGATATCGTGAAGAAAATGAGGGATTCAAATATGGCAAACACTCCACAGAACAACCACAACCGCCGGCCTGCCACCTCCGCACCCTCCGGCAGGACACCGCAGGGACAGCCGCACCGCCCGCAGCGGAATGCCTATCCGCAGAACAATGCGGTCAATGGCAGCCGGGATGTTTACTCGCGCTCTGCCCCCCGTCATCATGAGCCGAACCCCATGGTGGACATCTCCTCCTACAGCAATCGGCGGCGGAACGCACAGACACGGCAAAGCGCGGCGCAGCATGCAATGCCGTCCAGAAAGCAGCGGGAAGCGCAGGTACGCTATCATGACGGCTTTGACCCGGATGACCGCGCCTCTATGGTTGACCGCCGCCGCGCAGTGGAACCATCCCCTGCGCACGGCGGCGGTGCGGGCATTTTACGCCGCAGGCGTCCCGGTAAGCGTCACATTCTACGTAACATTTTGTGTATCCTGCTGGCAATTCTGCTGCTCATCTTTATCTGGCTGACTGCACTTTTCAGCGGCATGGACCGTTCGCACAACACAGTGAGCCAAAGCACCTATGTGCGTACACCACAGCATGCACCCACTTGGGACATTAAGTCCAGCCCGTGGGTTACCAACATTCTGCTGATTGGCATGGATCAGGACGACAACAGCACTCGGCGCAGTGACTCCATCATTTTGCTTTCAATTGACCGTTTGCACCTGAAACTGAAAATGACGTCTTTCCTGCGTGATACCTATGCAGAAATTCCGAATCATGGCAGGCAGAAGTTGAATGCCGCCTTTGCCTACGGCGGCCCCGCTATGACGATGCAGACGCTGGAAAACAACTATCGCATCAAGATAGATAAATATATGGCAGTGGACTTCAATTCTTTTGCCACAATTATCAGCGACGTCGGCGGCATTAACGTTACCCTGAATGAGGGGCTGTGCAAAGAGTTCAATGCAAATCTTGGCACACACTATACCCCCGGCAAATATACATTAAAAGGAACCGAAGCACTTTATTACACCCGTATCCGCAACTACGGCAATGACTACGGCCGCGCACAGCGCCAGCGCGAGGTAATCGGTCAGCTGCTCAAAAAGATGGCAGCCTCCGGCCCCATCAAATTGAGCGGCCTGCTGAACAAGATTCTGCCGCTGATGTGGACAAACATCAGCGCACCGGAGCTTTCCGCTACAGTAATGTTTAACGCACCGGCAGTGATTTTCCAGCAAAAGACGCAGCAGATTCCGGCTGACGGCACCTTTGACGGCAAAACGTTTGATGACGCAGGTTGGGTAGAGGTTGCCGATATGGAAAAGAACTGCACCCTGCTGCGACAGTTTGTTTTTGAGGACAGCTCGCACAGCTGAGAATGAAACCTTCGACAAAAGGCATCGTGTATCAAACGGTTTTTTAACCGTATGGTACACGATGCCTTTTCATGATTACAACTTACAGTTCTTTTTTGTTTTCCGGCCCCGGTGTGGTCACAATCACACGCTCCGGTGTAATAATCAGCACACCCTTTGCCGTTGTCTTTCCTTGAAACAGGGTTTCGACCTGCTGCTTGAACATCTTCACAGTTTCTCCGGACGTCACATACTGTGCTGTTCCCTTGATTTGGTAGCCCTCCATTGTGGAAGCATTGCATACAGAGACAGCGATTTTGCGGTTTGCCTGGATATTTCTCAACGTTGTTTCCATGAACACATCTCCAACAGCCAACGTACCATCCTCCAGCACTGTTTTAAATGCAACCGGCACTGCATTGGGTTCTTTATCATAAGTTGCCAGATACCAAACCTGCTCATTCAGCACTTTTCTAACGTTTTTGTCCATTTTTGTTTCCTCCTTTTGATTTATGCATTGGACGTCTCCTATTATAAAAGCCCTGCCACAGCTTGGAAAGTCGTTTGCAAATTAATAAGTTACTCATATTTTTCATAGTAACTTGCTATTTTTCAATTTATATACTACAGTAATCAGGGAGGTGACACCGTGTATCAGCCAAAATTAGGAAACGACATACGCTGTCCACTCGAATACGGTCTGAAAATATTCGGCGGCAAATGGAAAAGCAGGATTATCTGTGTACTCGCCCACAAAGGAACACTGCGTTACAGCAACCTGCGTGCTGAAATGATTAATATTACAGATGCTGTGCTTGCTTCTACATTGAAAGAACTGATAGCAGACAAAATCGTGCAGCGGCATTCCTTTGATGAGATTCCGCCCCATGTAGAGTACAGCCTTACTACAAAGGGGCTGTCAGTGGTACCGATTCTGCAGAATATCTGCAAATGGTCCGGCGCATTTTATCAGGAGGACTGTACACTTGCTACAATGCAGTGCCGAAAATGCAATTATACTCCCAACGAAACTCATGAAATCTAGTAAACCACTTCGGTATTTTGCATATCTGTCGTATGGAATTGTAATTCCTGCAGTTATCGTGTATAATAGTGGAATAATCTGTTCAAAAAAGCGGAGGCAGAAACATGGAGAAAAAGACATTTTACATCACAACGCCCATCTACTATCCTTCCGGGAAACCGCACATTGGCCACAGCTACACCACTGTGGCCAGCGATGCCATTGCCCGGTACAAGCGAATGCAGGGCTGTGATGTCATGTTCCTGACCGGCACGGACGAGCATGGCCAGAAAATCGAGCAGAAAGCCGCTGCAGTTGGCATTACACCAAAAGAATATGTAGATGGCACAACAAAGGTCTTTAAGGACCTGTGGAAGCTGCTTGACGTTTCCAATGACCGTTTCATTCGCACAACGGATGAATTTCATGTAAAAGGCATTCAGAAAATTTTCAGAGAGCTGTTTGACAAAGGTGAAATCTATAAAGGCAAGTACGAGGGCTGGTACTGCACGGACTGCGAATCCTTCTGGACGGAAACACAGCTGAAAGACGGCAAGTGTCCCGACTGTGGCCGCGAGGTCAAGTGGGCGGAGGAAGAAGCCTACTTCTTCAAGCTTTCCAAGTATGCCGACCGTCTGCTGCAGCTCTACAAAGACCAGCCGAACTTCATCCAGCCGGAAAGCCGTAAAAACGAAATGATTGGCTTTATTAATCAGGGGCTGCAGGATCTGTGCGTTTCCCGCACCAGCGTTAAGTGGGGTATCCCGGTTGATTTTGACCCCAAACACACGGTTTATGTTTGGATGGACGCGCTGCCGAACTACATTACCGCACTGGGCTACGGCAGCGATGACGACAGCGACTTTAAAAAATACTGGCCTGCTGACGTTCACTTTGTCGGCAAGGAAATTGTGCGTTTCCACACCGTTATTTGGCCTGCCATGCTGATGGCGCTGGATTTGCCGCTGCCAAAGCAGGTTTACGGCCACGGTTGGCTGCTGTTTGGCGACGGCACTAAGATGAGCAAGAGCAAAGGCAATGTGGTTGATCCTTACATTCTCTGCGACCGTTACGGCGTAGATGCAATCCGCTATTTCCTGCTGCGTGAAATTCCCTTTGGCAGTGACGGTCTGTTCACCAACGAAGCACTGATTAACCGCATCAACTCTGACCTTGCAAATGACTTGGGCAATCTGCTTTCCCGCACAACCGCCATGGTACAGAAATACTTTGGCGGCACCATCCCGCAGGAGCAGGAAAGTGCTGACCCGGACGGCGAACTGGAAGCAATGGGCAGTGAACTGCGCGCCAAATGTGACAAAGCCATTGACGGCTACCAGTTCAGCAAGGCACTGGAGGAAATCTGGCGCTTCATTTCCCGCACCAACAAGTATATCGACGAAACAGCGCCGTGGGCACTTGGCAAGGATGAAACTAAAAAAGCGCGGCTCGCTGCGGTTATGGACCACCTGTGCGAAGCACTGCGCATCGTTTCCATCCTGCTGACCCCATTTATGCCGAACACTACGCTGAAGATTCAGGAACAGCTTGGCCTTTCAGTGGCGAACTGCACCTATGAAAGTGCAAAACATTTTGGTCGTTTCCCGGCCAACTGCACCGTAACAAAGGGCGAAACGCTGTTCCCCCGCATTGATGTGGAAAAAGAAATTGAAGAGCTCAACAAGCTGATTCCAAGTCCCAATGCAGGAAAAGCAGAAGAAAGCAAAGTAAAAAAAGAACTTGCCGGTGTTGCACAAATCGGCATTGAAGACTTTGCAAAAGTAGAGCTGCGCGCCGCAAAAATTATGAACTGCGAAAAAATCAAGCGCGCCAAAAAGCTGCTCCAACTGACACTGGATGATGGCACCGGCGAGCCGCGCACGGTTTGCAGCGGTATTGCCCAGTGGTACACGCCCGAAGACTTGATTGGCAAAACGGTTGTGGTGGTTGCCAACCTGAAACCCGCAAAACTCTGCGGCGTGGAAAGTCAGGGTATGATTCTGGCAGCAGATGCCGGTGAAAACGATGTAAAGGTCGTTTTCCTGAATGATGTACCCGCTGGCAGTAAAATTCGGTAAGTTTTAAACACAAAACAGGACTGCCGCACATCAGCAGTCCTGTTTTTATCGTTAGAATAATGTTTATAATTATCAAGAAATTACTTTCCATCGCTCGCGTGCCCCGAAGAGGTATTCTTAGAAAGCGACTAAGAGTGATTCGCCTGACAGGGAAAATGTCCATGAAGCAGCAGTAGACAAAAGGGCGTCCGCCTCTGGAAGATGTGGGGTAAAGTCCACCGCGACCTTGCACTTGAACTTAATATTTTCCAGAAGCGCTCACGGATTTGAAAGTCTGCAAGGGAAGTTCCCAAGGTTTTAACTTTTGGGTGAATTTTTCGAGTATTTAAAACATTGCTTTAGGAGGGAATTATGTCTTATACAAATATTTTCGACAGTCACGCACATTATGACGACGAAGCCTTTGACGCAGACCGTGAAACCGTGCTGGCCCAACTGCCGCAGAAAGGCATTTGCCATGTGATTGACTGTGGTGCAAACCTATCGGGCTGCCAAAAAGCAGTTGAACTCGCATTGAAATACTCCTATATCCATGCGGCAGTCGGCATCCATCCGGAGGAAATTGGTGATTCTATGGATGCATGGCTTCCGGAGTTGGAAGCCATGCTGCATGTAAAAGAAAAGAACAAAATCGTTGCTGTCGGTGAAATTGGACTAGACTACCACTTTGCGGAAAACCCGCCGCGGGAAGTACAGAAATCTGCCTTTGCCGCACAGCTGGAACTTGCCGCCCGCTATGATCTGCCGGTAATTATTCATGACCGCGAAGCACACGCCGATACGCTGGAACTCCTGCAAAAGTATCGTCCGCGCGGCGTTGTACACTGCTTTTCCGGCAGCGTGGAAATGATGCGGGAGGTGCTTGCGCTGGGGATGTATATCGGTCTCGGCGGCGCAGTCACCTTTAAAAACGTCAAAACGCCGCTGCGCGTGGCAGCAGCGGTCCCGCTCGACCGGCTGTTGAACGAAACCGACTGCCCCTATATGGCCCCTGTTCCCTGCCGTGGTACCCGCTGTGACTCTTCACTGATTCCGTACTCGGCAGAAGTGATTGCTACCGCACGCTGCATCACTGCACAGGAAGTTTTGGACGCCGGATGCCGGAACGCACAGGCACTTTTCGGAGTTTCAGTTTAGTTACAGAACTGATTTATTACTATAAAATGTGTGCCCCGTAAATATTAGATTGCTTCCAGATATAATTCTGCAATTTCGTCCTTAGTAAAATGTACCGGATGATTCTGCATACTTGCGGCGGAAACTTTTAGGCAATTTTCTGTCATCCATGGAATATCTTTTTCTGTAATTTCCTGTTCACCGAGCGTAATATGCAAATTAATCTCATCCAGCAGTGCTTCAATACGCGCAACGCAATCTAGTTCATTTTTTCCGCCCAGTCTGCGGGAAATTTCTGCAAATTTTTCCGGTGCGCCAGAAATCGAATGACGGTAGATAACCGGCGTTAAAGCCGCCAGCCCGCACCCATGAACAATATTTTTCAGTCCGCTTGCCGGATGCTCCATACCATGCGGCCCCGCCACACCAGCTGTATTAATCACCATACCGCCCAGTGTGCTGCCCCATGTCAGCGCTTCCCATGCGTCCATGTCTGCCGGATTTTGATATACCTTTGGCAGGTTCTCGCCAATCAGCGCCATTCCCTCGAGTGCTATCATATCTGTCAGCGGCTGAGAGAGTCCAGAAATATATGCCTCCATGTTGTGGCACAACGCATCAAAGCCAACAGAGGCAAGCACTTTTTTCGGCATAGTTGTCATCAGTTCCGGGTCAATAATAGAAGCTTTCGCAACAATCATTGACCCGCGCAGTGATTTTTTATCCTTTGTTTCCGGATTGGAAAGCACCGCAAAACCGTTCCCCTCACTGCCGGTCCCACAGGTGGTAGGCACTAAGACTAACGGCAGCGCTTTTTCTGAGGTTTTTCGCGCAAAAATGTAGTCGTTGATATCACCATCATTGCAGGCCATAAATGCGATTCCTTTGGCTGCATCCATGATGCTGCCGCCGCCCAGTGCAACCACAACATCACAGTTTTCCTGATTTGCAAGTGCTGCACCGGCGGCGACCGTTGTAGTCAGCGGATTGCGCTCCACTTCGTCAAATACCACCGTCTCCACACCGGCCGCCTGCAGCGATTTAACTGCACGACCCAACAATCCTGACACTTTGGTGCTGTGCCGCCCGGTTACAATCAATGCCTTTTTCCCGCACTTTGCTGACTGCACACCGATTTGTTCGCAAGTACCCCGACCGAAAACCAGATTGACTGGAAGATAATACTGAAACTTCATTGCTTTCTGCTCCTTTTACATGGATTTGAATCTCATCTATTCAAAAAATTCATATGCATCAAACAAAGGCGTTCCGACAGTTTACCCGTCGGAACGCCTTTGTTCCATCTTGCTTTTTAAGCATTGTTACTTATTTTTAAATTTGCAAAGTGTAAAAAAGACAATATATTGTCTTTTGGCTGTAACCGCCAGACAGAATATTTTGTATCCTGTGGCATCAAGTCCATTGGAACACAGAAAACAAGTGCAACTGTTTTGTTCCTTTACAGTGGCAGGCGTGTGAACAATCCGTATTAAAACGAATGGCATCCCCCGCACTTAGACAGTAGGTTTCCTCTCTAACCTCAAGCAGCAGTTCCCCTGAAACTACCAGCAGATACTCCATTGTGTGTTCGCCGTGAGATGCACAGCGATAGGTTTTGCCCGGTTCCACTGTAATGTCATAAATTTCAAAATTGCGTCCTTGCTCATAGGGAAAATAAACTTTGCTGCTGTACACCTGCGGTTCTTCTTTAATCGGAGTCAGGCTGTTTCCCCTGATGATGCAGCTGGAATCTTTCGGTGCACCAATCAAATCCAAAAAAGTCACCCGCATGCCACTAACGATTTTCTCAATCGTACCAAGTGTTGGATTTGCTTCACCGCGTTCAATCTGGCCCAACATGCTTTTGCTCAGCCCAGTTTCATGTGCAACATCATCCAAGCTCATCTGCTTGCTTTTGCGCAGGCTGCGTAAATTCTGTGCAACATTTTTATTCAGGTAATCCACTGTGCATTCCTCCAGGTACCAGACACTGCATTCTTTTCTCTGCTGTACGTGCAGTATAAAATACATTTCGCGTTTTCACCCGTGATTATAACACAAAATTTCTAAAGCGTCCAGCAACACACAAGTAAACTTTTCAAAAGCTTTGTTTTCCCCGTAACTTTCATTGCTTACTTTTATTTATGAATCATTTACACTGAAAACTTTCATAATCAAAGCAAAAAAGAAAGTCCCCGCGCAGCATTTTTCAGTGCGTGGGAACTTTTACAAAGCAAAACGTACTCAACTGATGCCTTTTTCCGCCGCGTTCGACTGCAGTGGATTTGGTGTATTGACTGTTAGAATTTTTGCCACCCGGGTCGTGCGGTTCATCCAGTTGTGGCGCTGGTAGGAATGGATATGGATACTGTCACCGGGATACAGCACATACTGTCCGTCCTCCAGAAAAAATGTGACAACACCCTCCAGTATGTATACAAATTCTTCCCCATCATGTGCATACATTTCCGGCAATTCCTTGTCATCTTCCAAAGGCATTAAAGCAAAGATACGCGGGAGCATTGCAAATTCCGTATCCGGTTTCTTCAGCAAATACTGATAAATCTGCGCACTGACTTTGCTTGGCTGCAGGTCAATTCGATGTATAACCGGATCCTTGGTAACCGGACCTCTGCTTTCTTCAAACAAAACAGAAAGCGGCACCTCAAGCACATTCGCCAGCTTTTCCAGTGAGTCTAATGCAATCGAAGAAATTCCCCGCTCAAACTGAGAAAGGAACCCAATTGACAAACCACAGGCCTCACTTAGCTGCTTTAATGTGTATTTTTTCTGGGTACGAAGCTCTTTGACTTTGGCGCCAATGGCTGCATTCGCATTCAAAGGCGTCCACCTCCTTTAACTTTAAACTTAAATTACGGAATCGATTCCATGATACTCGGTGATTCGAGGGTTGTCAACAAATTTTGTAATTTTTTTCATAATTATGGTAAACAGAAATATAGTTTGCTTTTTCATCAAATACAGATTTCCTTAAACCAAAAGGACCAAAATGCATCAAATGCATTTTGGCCTTAAAAGTGAGAAATTATTTTAGTAAAACATTTTCTCCGTTCATAATCCTGTTCATGTTTCGCACCGCGCACATTTTCCCGCACATGGTACAGGTATGTTTGTCCGTTGGATTTGTGCTTTTAAAATACTCTTCTGCCTTTTCGCGGTCCAACGCCTGGTCAAACATGGCGTCCCAATCCAGCTTCTGGCGCGCATCGCTCATGCGGTTGTCCCATTCCCGCGCTCCCGGCAAACCTTTGGCAAGGTCACCGGCGTGTGCAGCAATTTTCGCTGCGATAATCCCCTCTTTTACATCAGGAATACTGGGCAGCCGCAAATGTTCCGCTGGCGTCACGTAGCACAGAAAATCCGCGCCTGCCGCAGCAGCCACCGCACCGCCGATCGCCGAAGTAATGTGGTCATAGCCGGGCGCAATATCGGTTACAAGAGGCCCAAGCACATAAAATGGTGCATTGTGGCACAGCCGCTTTTCCAAAAGCATATTCGGTGCAATCTCATTCAGTGTCATATGTCCGGGACCTTCAATCATAACCTGCACGTTGTGCTTCCATGCACGCTCTGTTAAAAGGCCAAGTTCCACCAGTTCGCTGACCTGAGCGGCATCTGTTGCATCATCGTTGCAGCCCGGCCGCATGGCATCTCCAAGCGAAATGGTAACATCCTGTTCGTAAAGGATGTCCATCAAATCGTCAAAATACTCAAAGAACGGGTTTTCATTCCCGGTCATTTTCATCCAAGCATAAATCAGCGAACCGCCGCGGGAAACAATATTCATTCTGCGGCCGCTGCGCTCAAAGCTGTCAATTGATTTACGGTTAATGCCCGCATGAATCGTGACAAAATCCACGCCTTCTGCCGCGTGCGCACGCACAACCTCCAAAAAATCCTTTGCCTTAATGTCACGCAGATCCTTCTCCAAATAACCAACCGCGTCATACATCGGCACTGTACCAATCATGGCAGGGGAAAGTTCCAGCAGCTGCTTGCGAAATGTATTCGTTTTGCCGTAATTGGACAAGTCCATAATGGCTTCCGCATCATATTTTAAGGCAAGTTTCGCTTTTTCCAATTCGCACATATAATCCCGGCAGTCGCCGCTAATACCAAGGTTCACGTTGATTTTCGTGCGCAGGCCCTGCCCCACACCGCATGCCCGCAGATTTTTATGATTCCGGTTTGCCGGAATTACTATGGTGCCCGCCGCCACACGCTGCATCAATATTTCCGGGGCAATGTGCTCCTCCTGTGCAACATTCTGCATCTGCGGTGTAAAGATTCCTTTTCTGGCTGCCTCTATCTGTGTATGAAATTCCATTGCTCATAACCCTTTCTTTTGGGGAATGCTTTTGGCTATGCTCACCGCAAAACTCCGTGCAAAAAAGCACAGCTGCGCGTAAGCGGCAACTGTGCTTCAAAAATTCATTCAAGTACGATTTGCTTCCTACGACAGTATTAACTGACAGGTTCAAAGGGTCAAGCGTTACCGCTCTCTCAGCTCAGTCGAGCACCCCTGCAAAGCCATATGACGGCATTCGCCGTATTTTTTAACCGTTATTAGTATTGCACAGACATCATTTTTTGTCAAGTTCTCTTTGCCAGATAGATTTCACCGCAGGCAATTTTCTCCCCTGCATTCCCCGCAGGCTGTGTGGTAAAATCATCCGGGTTTTTGTGAATCACGACTGTACGCCGAATCACATCTTTGGGCTTAAAACGGTCTGTAAATACCGCCATGCATGCGTAGCCGTCACGTGAAGCGAACAGCGGCGGCAAGTCACCGGCGTGTGCCGGATGTGGGCAGTCCTCCGGATTAAAATGACCTTCGGTGTTTTTCAGAGGGTCTTCCTCTGTACCCGTGCAACTGCTGCCGCTGTGAATATGCAGTGCAAAAATATTAGCAGCACACGGCTTTTTTTCCGCTGGCAAACGAAAAACTTCTGCGGTCACTACTGTGCCGCCCGGCGCATCATAAAGCCGCAGTACACCGTGTATCGGACGATAATTTCCAGTACCGCGTATCTGCGCCCTTGCAACAGGCTCGCTATGATCAATTAAATCTGTAAATGCTTTATATTTTCCGATATATGGAAACATGATTATCACCTCTTTACAGAATATGCAGCGAAATTATATTCGGCAGGCAATATTTTGCACGCCTACTTTTCCGCACTGCGGACAAACTAACTCTGCAAAGGAGATGAGACAATGAAGCAGAAAGCAAAAAAAGCACAGCAGCAGGATAAAGACCTTTTGGGCTACACCGATGACTACCTGAATGACGTGGACAATGTTGTTTCCACGCAGGAATGTACCGGACTGATCATGGCTCCCCCTGTGTCTGAAGCAGAAGCGGAATCATTTACCGACATTTATACGATTCCCAAGCCGGAAAACAAAATTCCCAATGGCCTGCAGAAAGAAAAAAAAGAAGATCATGATTTTTAACTTGCGTTCAAATACGTTTCATGATATAATATAAAAAATTTGCCGAAAGGAGGGTACACACATGATTTGTGCAACACTGGTAAAACTGCTTCAGTTTGGACCGGATTTTGCTGCAAACAGGGATAGTGTACCCTTTTTGCGGTAAACAAACCGGTTCTGCAATTTTTGCGGGCCGCGGCGTTTTGCCGCGGTCCTTTTTTGTGCGCGGGTGCATTTCCCTTTTTATTCGATTGCTGAACAAATAAAAAGGAGATGCAAAATTATGCATATTCGAAGTCAACTTCTGAAATTATATCTTTTTCAACTTATAACCGCTTTCCGTGTAACGGACGCCATCTGGGTTTTCCTGCTGATTCAGCGTGGGTTCAGCTTGGCGCAGGTCGGCATTGCGGAGGGCGTGTTTCACCTTGTCAGCTTTCTGTGTGAAGTTCCCAGCGGTATGTTTGCTGACCTGCTGGGCCGCAAGCGCACGCTTGTCTGCAGTGGAATTATGATTGCCGCCGGCTGTGCTTTTATGTTGGGAATTGACAATTTCACCGGCGTACTGCTTTCCATGATTGTCAATGCACTCAGCTATAACCTTATGTCCGGCACCGAGCAAGCGCTGACTTATGACAGCCTGCTGATGGTAAATCAGGCAGACCGCTACATAAGCGTCAGCTCCCGGCAGAATGTGATTTACCGGGTCATTTTCGCAATTTCCGGTTTAAGCAGCATGTGGGCCGTTACTGTGGGCTGGCAGGCATGCTATCTGCTTTCCGCCGCGCTCGGTGTGGCATCCAGCATTGTCGCTTCCGTCATGACGGAACCGCTTGTAACAGAAGTGCAGAAAAACCGCAGCCACGAGCCGCTTTCCCAACTGCCGCACCGGCTTGCGGTACATTTTAAACAGAGTTTCTCATTTCTGCGGAAAAATCCCCGTGCCGCCTGTATTATGCTTTCTACTGCAGGAGTTTCCACAGCAAATTACATTACATTAATGCTTCTACAGGACTATCTGCCGGCAATCGGCCTGCCCGCAGGTGCAATCGGCATCCCGCTGCTGCTGATCGACTTAATTGGCTCCGCAGGCGTTGCCCTTGCACCGCGTGCCGCACGAAAGCACTCCTGCTTCGCGCTTGCCATGCTTTGTGCCGTCTGCGCCGGTGCCGGCACACTCTGCGCAGCTGTCGGCCTGATTCCTCTTTCCATTGCAGGCACTGCATTTGCCGCTTTGTTCGACGGCATGCTGGATACTGTTTCAGAGGCTGCGCTGAATGACACCTTTCCAAGTGATCAGCGGGCCACACTGGTTTCCGTTGTCAGTATGCTGTACAGCCTGCTGATGATTGCCGCAAGTCCGCTGAGCGGCGCGGTTTCCACAGCCGCCGGCACCCCTGCCACTGCCATCGGCTTAATGGGTGCGCTGCTGCTGGTTTGCGCTCCGTTTTGCGGCATGCTGTACCGAAAACGCGCCAAAAAGCGAGTGCTTTAAAAGCATTATTTTTTCGCCGCCCTTACATGAAAAGTTTCGACCGCCTTTTCAAAGGCGGTAGGTGTGGGCGAAGCCCACGGCCTTATCTTTTGACCGTAAAGCTCTTAGCATCAAAAGGGAGAACCAGCAGCGTTCCCTGCGACGGCGAAGCCACGCCGCAAGGAATTGCTTGAAACAATATTTGTAGTTTCTGATAAGTTCTAAGCAAAGGTCAAGACCTTGGGGCCTCTATCGCAGGCCCCCAAACCCTTCTAGCTCCTCTGAGGATACTAAGGGCAAGGACCAAAAGCAAAACCTTGGGGCGCTGCCCCAAACCCCGGCGCCCTTGAAATGGTGGGCGAAACTTTTCGTAAAAGATTACGCGCAAAAAAGCTGCAGCGAGTTTCCTGTGAAACCCACTGCAGCTTTTCTTTATTCCATTTCTTGTCTTCGCTTATGCTTCTTAACCGCCACAATCACGATATAGACCACCAAGAAGGCACACAGCACTACAATCAGCGTCAGAGTATCCCCAGCGCCGCCCATCTTTACCTCTGCCCACAAACTATCCAGCAGAGTGCTGGTAGAGTTCGGCAGGTTTACAAAGACCTCTGATTTATCCAGAATCTCCTGCGGCGGATAGTAAATCGGGTTGTCCGTCACTTCCTTGGGCAGCAGCTTTTTCGCTTCTGTTTCCGGTGTAGAGTAACCGATATAAGAAAGATTGGCAGCAGAAATCTTCGGGTCACACAGGAAGTTGATGTACGCTTCCGCGGCGGCTTTGTTCTTACTTCCCTTGGGAATACACAGTGCATCCACAAAGAAGTTAGTCCCCTGCTTTGTGGGAATCGTAAAGCCAATATTCGGATTCTTATCCACCAGTGTTGCCGCGTCACCCGCGTAGTAGGGAGCAATCCACGCTTCGCCGGAATCCATCTTATCAAAGATCTGGTCCATGACATACGCCTGCACCAGCGGCTTTTGCTCCTTGAGCAGCGTCGCGGCTGCTTCCCACTCGTTTACGTCCGTGGTGTTGTAGGAATAGCCCAGTCGTTTCTGCGCAATGCCGAAAGCGTCACGCGGGTTGTCAAACATCAGGATTTTTCCGGCATACTTTTTGTCCCACAGAATGTCCCAGGACTTGGTTTCTTCCTCTTTGACATATTTTTTATTATAAAAGATGCCAACAACGCCCCATGTGTATGGTACCGAATATTCATTCTTTTCGTCATACTTCGGGTTGCGGTACTGCTTGTCGATATACTTGAAATTCGGGATATTTTTAAAGTCCAGCTTTTCCAGCATACCTTCCTGTGCCAGCTTGCTCACCATGTAATCGGAGGGAACAATCACATCATATTCCGCACCGCCGCCCGCCAACTTGGAGTACAGGGACTCGTTGGTGTCAAAGGTCGTATAATTTACATGAATGCCCGTGCGCTTAGTAAATTCCGCGTTGACATCCATGGTGCCGTCTGTGCCGTTGCTGATATACTCGCCCCAGTTGTAAACGTTGATGGTCACACCGGTGTCGGCGGCTTTCTGTGTACTGCCGGAGGAAGCAAACGCGGGCAGTACCGTGCTTCCAACCGCGAGCACTGCCAAAACAACCGCAAAAAATTTTTTCATGCTGCTTCCGCCTCCTCTGCTTCTGCCTGCAGACGTGCCGCCTTTGCGGAAGTACCGGACTGCCGCACATTCACAATGAACAGCAGTACCAGAATCACTGCAAACAGTACTGTGGAAAGCGCGTTGATTTCCGGGCTGATCCGCTTTCTGGTCATGGAGTAAATATAAATCGGCAGCGTCTGCGTAGTACCGCTGGTAAAGTAACTGATAACAAAGTCATCAATAGAAAGCGTAAACGCCATAATGGAACCGGTAATGATACCGGGCAAAATCTGCGGCAGCACAACTTTAAAAAATGCCTGAAATGGGGTGCAGCCCAAGTCCTGCGCGGCTTCGTACAGGTGCGCGTCCATCTGCAGCAGCTTTGGCCGCACGGACATAATCACATACGGCAGGCAGAACGTAATGTGCGCAATAATCAGGCTTCCCATGCCAAGGCTTGCACCCATCATACGCATCGCAATCACAAACAGCAGCATCATGGAAACGCCGGTCACGATTTCCGGGTTGACCATGGGCAGGTTCGTCACGTTCATCGCCATACGGCGGCTCCACTTGCCTTTCAAGCTGTTAATACCGATAGCGCCGATGGTGCCGAGCAGGGTGGAAACCACTGCGGCAACCACGGCGATAATCAGCGTATTGCGCAGTGCCTCCATAATCAGCCGGTCAGAAAAAAGCTTCTGGTACCAGCGCATAGAAAAGCCGGAGAAAACGGAGCGGCTCATGGTGCTGGAATCATTAAAGCTAAACAGGATGAGGACGAAAATCGGCGCATACAAAAACAGAAAAATCAGCGCCATATAAATTCTGGAAACGGTTTTCATATCATCATCGCCCCTTTCTCCTCGCCATCGTCAAACTGGTTCATAATGCCCATGCAAATCATAATCAGCACCATGAGTACCAGTGAAATAGCGGAACCAAGATTCGGGTTGTATGCGGAGCCAAGGAACTGCATTTCCACCACGTCGCCAATCAGCAGATTTCCCCCGCCGCCCAGCATCTTACTGATGATGAAAGTGCTGACCGCTGGAACAAACACCATCGTGATGCCGGAAATCATGCCCGGCATACTCATGGGCAGCGTCACCTTGCAAAAAACCTGCACACGCCCCGCACCAAGGTCCTGCGCCGCTTCCAAAATGGAATTATCGATTTTGGTAAGAACCGTGTAAAGCGGCAAAATCATATAGGGAATGTAGTTATAAATCATGCCCAGTACCACTGCGCCCGCGGTGTTAATCATGTGCACCCGCGGCAGGCCAATGGAAACGAGCAGGTTGTTAATAATTCCGTTGTCCTCCAGCAGAGTCATCCAGGAATAAGTCCGCAGCAGGAAGTTCATCCACATGGGCAGCATGACCAGCATGACCATGACATTCTGCGTTTTGAACTTCATATGTGCAATGCTGTACGCCAGCGGGTAGCTGAGCAGCAGGCAGATGACTGTAGCCAAGGCACCCTGCCAGATGGAGCGCAGAAACACATTGCTGTACTGCCCCACCTGCTGGATGTTTTCCAGCGTGAAGCCGCCTTTTTTGTCCGTAAAGGCAAAGTACAGCACCATGAGCATAGGCACAACTGTAAAAATAATCATCCAAATCAGGTAGGGAAACAGCGCTTTTTTTGCTTTCATTCGGCTGCCTCCTGCTGTGCTTCTTCTGCCTCTTCTGCTTCTTCGGAAATCAGAATATCCTCCTCCATTTCATCACTGAAGGTGCTGTAATCGCCGAAGGAACCGGAGTAGCTGGACTTGTGCATGATGTGGATATCATCCGGCTCAATTTCCAACCCAATGTGCTCACCCACACCGGTGTAGTGGATGGACTGAATCATCCACTTAAAGCCTTTGACATCCACAATAATTTCGTTGTGTACACCCTTGAACGTTACGTTGGTTACTTCGCCGTGCAGCGGGCTTTTTTCCGGTGCCACAACGTCAATATCCTCCGGACGGATAACCACGTCGACCGGCTCATCCTTGCGGAAGCCCTTGTCCACACAGCGGAATTTGCACCCTGCAAATTCCGCCAGAAAGTCTTCATGCATCATACCGTCTATGATGTTGGATTCGCCGATAAAGTCTGCCACGAAGGCATTTTTCGGCTCGTTGTAAATATCCTGCGGCGTGCCGATCTGCTGAATACAGCCGCCGTCCATTACCACAACGGTATCACTCATGGAAAGTGCTTCTTCCTGGTCATGCGTGACAAACAGGAAGGTAATGCCGGTCTGCTGCTGAATTTTTTTCAGTTCCACCTGCATATCCTTACGCAGCTTCATGTCCAGTGCACCCAAAGGTTCATCCAGCAGCAGCACCTTCGGGTCATTCACCAGCGCGCGCGCAATGGCAACACGCTGCTGCTGCCCGCCGGAAAGGCGCTCCACGCTGCGGTGCTCAAAGCCGCGCAGATTTACCATTTCCAGCATGCCTTTTACTGCTGTCCGAATCTCCTTTTCGGATTTTTTGTGAATGCGCATTCCGAACGCAACGTTATCGTAAACATTCAGGTGCGGAAACAGCGCGTACTTCTGAAAGATCGTGTTGACCTCGCGCTTGTAGGCCGGTGTGTCGTTGATCTTTTTTCCGTTAAAAAAGACATCGCCTGTGTCTGGCGTGACAAAGCCACCGATAATGCGCAGTGTGGTGGTTTTGCCGCAGCCGGATGGCCCCAGAAGTGTAACGAACTCGCCGTCACGAATGTTCAGGTTAAAGTTCTGGAGCACCGGCTCGCCGTCAAACGAAACAGCGATGTCTTTGAGCGAAATAATTGGTTCTTTTTCCAATAGAGATGCATCCCCTTTGCGGTAATTTAGTTACGTTGAGCCAGGCATGGTTAAACGCTACCCCCGGTACTGTGTCTTTGCTGCGCCCCGCAAAGGATTTTTCGCAGTCGATATCAGACATTTGGGCCTGAGGTTCTGCGGCAGCAAAACAGCGCCAAGTTTTCGTTAGATGCAAACGCAACAACTGATATAATAATGTGTATACTTCATTCTGTCAATGATTTTTTGAAAAAAACGTCAAATTTCTGTAGTATTCTTAAAATGCTGTTAAAAAAGTTCAGATTTACTCTGTTTTCCTCCTCGATTCTCCTGTTTCCTCTGTCCGCATTTCAGTGTTGTGATGTTGCGGATTCCACTGGCAGATGCATGTGTGCGGATGCTTCCCGCCATTTGACCGGGTAGCCCGCGCCGTGCGAACAAAACACAGAATCGGGTGTGTTTTCCACATCCCGTTCCGGCTCATACGCTGCCTGCTCCACCACCTGCTGTGCATTGTGGCATGGTTTGTAACCACAGAACGAAAGTGAAATGCTGCCCTGCCCTTTTGTAAATGCAGTCAATTCCGCAGGATAACTCATCAGCTCCGAAACCGGTGCAAAACCACGCAGCAGCGCATGACCGTTTGTTTCCTCCGGCGGCTCACAGGTACCGTGCATCCGCTGAATATCTGAAATCACTCTACCGGAAAGGGCGAAGTCCACCTCCGCCGTGAAAGCATACCATGGCTCCAGCAATACGGACTGTGCCTGCATAAGTCCCTGCCGAATGGCCCGGTAGGTCGCCTCGCGGAAGTCACCGCCCTCCGTGTGCTTCAGGTGCGCCCTGCCGGAAAGCAAGATGACCCGCACATCCGTTAAAGGAGCACCCGTCAGCACACCGCGGTGTTCTTTTTCCAGCACGTGTGTGCCAATTAAGTTCTGCCAGTTTCCCGCCAAAACATCCTGCGGGCAGCGGCTGCTGAAGGTAATTCCGCTGCCGGGGGCGCCGGGCTGCAGCAGCAAATGAACTTCCGCGTAATGGCGCAGCGGTTCAAAATGCCCGCACCCCACCACCGGCGCGGCAATCGTTTCACGGTACAAAATGGAACATTTGCCGAAAGTGACCGCCAAATGATAACGCTCCTGCACCAACTGTGTCAGCACCTCCAGCTGTACTTTGCCCATTACCTGCACTTCCAGTTCCTGCAGCGGTTCATTCCACCGAACGTGCAGCAGCGGTTCTTCATCCTCCAGTTCTCGAAAGCAGGCGAGCACTGTTTTTGCCGGAACGGCGCTGTCAAACAGCACCCGCGCGGAAAGCATGGGCTGCAAAGAAAAAGCGCCGCCGCGTTTGGCACCTTCTCCGGCGGTGTCACCGGGATTCAGATTCTTCACACCGGTCACCGCACAGAACTCTCCCGGCCCGACTTTCGGCGCAAGCGTGTAACGGCCGCCCTGATAAATGCGCAGTTCATTGCATTTTTCTTCCGTTTGCTCTTCCCCCGGAACTCTCAGCAAATCTTTGGGATGCAGTTCGCCGGACTGTACCCGCAGAAAAACAATTCGGCCGCCATTGTCATGACGGACTTTATAAGCTTTTGCCTGAAACGGCTCGTCCGCTTTTCCCTGCGGCAGCTGTGTCAGCAGAGAAAGGCCGCAGAGCAGCGAATCTACTCCCTCACCGGAAAGTGCGGCACCGGTGAACACCGGAACCAATTTGCGGCTGCTGAACAGTTTTTGCACGTTTGCAAGCCAAAGCTCCGGTATGTATCCCTTTTCCAAATAGGTTTCCAACAGCGTGTCATCAAAATTTGCCGCCGCTTCCGCAAGTGATTCTTCCATGGTGCCATCCTGATGCAAACCACCTGTAAAATCCACACATGGTGCGGTAAGTTCTTTGCAAAACTCCTGAACAATTTCCTTTGGCCTGGCACCGGTTCGGTCAATTTTGTTGAGAAACAGCATGGTTGGAACCTGCTGCTCCCGCAAGAGCCGCCAAAGTGTGCGTGTGTGTCCTTGTATCCCCTCCACGCTGCTGACTACCAGAACTGCACAGTCCAGCACACTGAGGCAGCGCTCCATTTCTCCCGAAAAATCCACATGGCCGGGAGTGTCCAGCAGAGTAAAGCGTCTGTCCCCCACTGTAAAAGCAGCCTGATCTGCAAACACCGTAATGCCCCGCTGCCGTTCAATATCCGAATAATCCATAAATGCTTCCTGCCGGTCAACGCGCCCGGCTTTACGCAGTGCACCGGACTGATACAGCATCTGTTCAGAAAGTGTGGTTTTGCCTGCATCCACATGCGCCAGAATGCCCACAGAAGTCATTGCCGGTATCTCTGCCATCGTTCTGTTCCTCATTTCTCATTTGATTCTTATTTTCAGTATACCACAATACCACAAAAACGCACTTCCACCCGTAAAATACACAAAGAGCCGCTGTTCTGCACAGAACAGCGGCTCCAGGGGGAAATTATGAAGAAAGAAAAAGAGTTGTAAACAAAAGGATAGCGTTGAACTGGACAGCAATGTTTTTAGCTGGCTTTGTGCAACCAAAAACTGTCGTGAAAAGGCAAGTTAGGCAAATGGATTTTCGTCCTTATAAAGATTGCCCGCAGGCTGGTTGTATGCAATGTCCTTTACGCCGAGATACTGGAAGATGCTGTACAGTGCCTTTCCGCAGTGCTGGAATGCCACTGCGCCGTGGTGCGGGTAACGCTTGCCAACCAATACATGGCGGTAGAAGCGGCCCATTTCGGGAATTGCAAATACGCCAATGCCGCCGAAACTGCGGGTTGCAACCGGCAGTACTTCGCCCTCTGCCACATAGCTGCGCAGCTGACCGTCGGCAGTACCCTGCAGACGATAGAAAGTGATGTCGCCGGCGGCGATGTCGCCTTCCAGTGTGCCGCGGGTAAAGTCAGGCGTATTGCCGTTTTCCAGCAGGCGGTTCTGGATGAGCTGATACTTCACAGCACGGTCAGCACACAGCTTGCAGCTCGGAGTGTTGCCGCAGTGGAAGCCCATGAAAGTATCGTTGAGCTTATAAGAATACTTGGTCTTAATGTCTTCATTGTAAAGGTCAGCCGGCACAGAGTTGTTGATATCCAGCAGAGTAACGGTGTCGCCGGTTACGCACATACCAATGTACTCGGAAAGTGCACCGTAAATATCAACTTCGCAGGAAACCGGAATACCGCGGGTGTTCATGCGGCTGTTGACGTAGCAGGGCTCAAAACCGAACTCTTTCGGGAATGCAGGCCAGCACTTGTCCGCAAAAGCAACATACTTGCGTGCACCCTTGTTTTCTTCTGCCCAGTCCAGCAGGGTCAGTTCAAACTGTGCCATACGCGGAAGCATATCAGGATACTGGTTGCCAGTGCCCAGTTCTTTGCTCATATCGGCAACAACATCGGGAATGCGCTTGTCATTGGCATGTGCACGGTAAGCAATCAGCAGATCCAGTTCGCTGTTTTCCTGTACTTCAACGCCGAGGTCATACAGCGGCTGAATTGGCGCGTTGCAGGCAAAAAAGTCCTGCGGACGCGGGCCGAAAGTGATGATTTTCAGATTGGACAGGCCAATCAGAGTACGGGCAACCGGTACAAAATCTGCAATCATTTCTGCAATTTCGTCTGCGGTGCCAATCGGGTACTCCGGAATATAGGCATCCAGATGACGCAGGCCGAGGTTGTAGGAGCAGTTGAGCATACCACAGTATGCGTCGCCGCGGCCATTAATCAGATCTTTACCGGTTTCTTCGGCAGCCGCTGCATACATGACCGGGCCGTCAAAGTACTTTGCAATCAGGGTTTCCGGTGTTTCCGGACCAAAGTTTCCAAGGAAAACGCACAGTGCGTTGCAGCCCTCTGCCTTTACTTCTTCCAAAACCTTCTGCATATCGAGTTCGTTTTCTACTGTAGTTTTTGCCTCGTAAAGATTGACGCCTTTTTTGCCACAGGCGGCTGCCAGTGCGGCACGGCGGCGCTCGGAAAGAGAAATGACGAAACAGTCGCGGCTGACCGCGATCAGTCCCAGTTTTACTTCAGGAATATTCTGCATAGTTGTAAACCTCCATTTTTGTTTGTAGTATGTGCAGTAACGAAAGGATTTTTTCTTTATACGCGCAAATTCTTGCCAGTCAGGCCAATAAAAGCGCCGTCTTTGTCCAATCCGCTTTCCGGGTGGGCAATCAGCCACTTGTTCTGTGCAAACAGCAGTGCGTCCTCGCCGGACTTCTGCGGCACAAATTTCAGCGGCTCATTGGTGCCCTTTGGCAGGGCAACCATACAGCGGAACTTGCCGTTTACGCTGCACGGTGCATAATGCAGGGTGGTTGCGTAAACCTCCAGCAGTGTGCCTGCCGGAACCAGAAAAGCTTCCATTTTTGCAGTGTCGTACTGATGTGTTTCAGGGTCGATGTCCTGCTCTTGGCCAAGCAGCAGGATCAAATCAGTTGCAGCATAATTAATTTCACTGCTGCGGTGGTACTCCACAGCGTCCAGCTGATGGTTTTCACCGTTGCAGTAGCCGACCTGCGTCGGCAGGCCGCCGAAAAGCCGCTCGGAAACTTCCTGCGCTATCGGCAGACTTTCCAGTGCAGAAATGCCCGGCTCATAGATTACGTTGTTGGGAGCGGTCAGTTTTTCCATGGCCTTCTGCAAAGCAGAACAGTCAAAATCTGTGAGGACCCGGCCGTAAGGGACGAACGCCGGAGTGTCTATTTTTTGAATCTCCATGTCATCCTCCTTGTTTGCTTGTTTGGTAATTTTGTGCTCGTGCACATGTTCATCTATACCCTAACATGCAAACAGTAAATTGTCAATAAAATTCTGAAATTTTTTAAAAAAATTTTGATTGACAAACGGATTGGACTATTTTATAGTAATAGTGAAATGTGCACGCACACAAAGGAGGTGTTCCATTGGCAGTCACCATAAAACAGATTTCAGAATTAAGCGGTGTTTCCCGCGGCACAGTGGACCGCGTACTCAACGGGCGCGGGCATGTTGCTCCGGAAAAAGACGCATTGGTTCGCCGGGTAGCCAAACAGCTCGGCTACCAGCCCAACATGGCCGGCAAGGCACTTGCCGCACGCAAAAAATCCTACACCATCGGTGTGCTGCTCTGCTCAGAGGGCAATCCTTTTTTTGAGGAAGTGATTCGCGGAGTACGCGCCGCTGCCAAAGAGCTTGCGGATTTCGGTGTACAGGTACAGCTGCACACCCGCAAAGGTTACAATGATATCCGTTTGGCAGAGGAAATGCACACGCTGGCAAAGGACCTGCACGCTTTGGTGCTGACTCCGGTAAACAGTCCTATTGTTGCAGATGAAATCAACACACTGACCGACTCCGGCATGCCGGTTGTCACGGTAAATACCGACATTGAGGGCAGCCGGCGCATCTGCTACGTTGGCAGTGATTATGCGGCAGGCGGGCGCGTTGCCTGCGGAATGCTTCGCCTGCTGACCGGTGGGAAAGCACACCTCGGCATTTTAACCGGCTCTCTGAAGGTACTGGGACACAACCAGCGCATAGCCGGTTTTCGGGAAGTCATGAAAAAGAACTGCCCGAACTTTACCCTTGCAGAGTTGGAAACAACTGAGGATGACGACATTATCGGTTACGAAAATGCCAAACGGATGCTCTCTGCCAATCCGGAAATCGATTCTCTGTTTCTGGTTGCTGCCGGCGTTTACGGTGTTTGCCGCGCTGTGCAGGATGTCCGCCGCGAAAACCCGCCGAAAATCGTCTGTTTTGATGCTACCCCGCCGGTACGGGAACTAATGCAGGCTAATATTGTACAGGCAGCCATTGACCAGCAGCCTTTTCGGCAGGGATATGACTCCGTACAAACCGCCTATCAGTGCCTGCTGACCGGTGAGCCGCCAAAAAAAGACCGTATTTTAATGGAAAACCAAATCATTATCCGTGAAAGTATCCTGCGGTAAACGAACTTTTGCAGGCTGCTTCCTAAACGGACGAAACTTTGTTTAATTTGTAGAATTTACTTTAAATAACTTCATATAATTATTTTTAAGGAGCTGAATTGAAATGCAATATCTGATTGGTATCGACATTGGCACTTCCGCAACAAAAACTGTTCTATTTGATGAGGATTGCCGCGTAATTGCAAGCGCAAGCGAAGAATATCCGCTGTACCAGCCGCAGAACGGCTGGGCTGAACAGCATCCGGAGGATTGGAAACATGCCGTCCTCGCAACCCTCACCACTGTTCTGAAAAAGTCCCGTGTACAGGGCAGTGACGTAAAGGGTATTGGCCTGTCCGGCCAAATGCACGGCCTTGTTATGCTGGATGAAAACAATGAAGTTATCCGCCCGGCAATTATCTGGTGTGACCAGCGCACCGGCAAAGAGTGCGATGAAATTTACGAACGCGTTGGCCGTGAACGCTTGATTCAGATCACCGCCAACCCGGCACTGACCGGTTTCACCGCTTCTAAGATTCTTTGGGTTCGTAACAATGAGCCTGAAAATTACGCCCGCTGCAAACACATCCTGCTGCCAAAGGATTATATCCGTTTCGTGCTGACCGGTGTTTTCGCGACTGATGTCAGCGATGCCTCCGGCATGCAGCTGCTGGACGTTCCGAAGCGTCAGTGGAGTGAAGAAATCCTGCAGAAACTGGATATTGACCCCGCACTGCTTGCAAAAGTGTATGAATCCCCCGAAATCACCGGTGAAGTGCTGCCGGAGGTTGCGGCGCAGACCGGCCTTGCCGCCGGAACACCGGTTGTCGGCGGCGCTGCCGACAATGCGGCGGCGGCTGTTGGCACAGGGATTGTAACGGACGGCCGTGCATTTACCACAATCGGTACCAGCGGCGTCGTTTACGCGCATACCTCCAAGGTTTCCATTGACCCCAAAGGCCGCGTGCATACTTTCTGCTGTGCAGTTCCCGGCTGTTGGCTGGTTCTGGGCTGTACGCTTGCTGCCGGCCTGTCCCTGAGTTGGTTTCGCGACAACTTCTGCCAAAATGAAGTTGGAACAGCAAAGGGCATGGGCGTAGGCGCTTACTATTTAATGGATCAGGAAGCCAAAAATGTGCCGATTGGCGCAAACCGCCTGCTGTACCTGCCCTACCTGATGGGCGAGCGCTCCCCGCTGCTTGACCCAGACGCGCGCGGTGCGTTCATTGGTTTGTCCGGCATTCACACCAAGCGTGATATGCTGCGTGCCGTAATGGAGGGCGTTACCTATTCCCTGCGTGACTGCTACGAAGTGCTCAAAGAAATGGGTGTGCACATTGATGAAATGATGGCTTGCGGCGGCGGTGGAACCAGCCCGCTGTGGCGCCAGATGCTGGCGGATGTTTACAACTGCCAGGTCAACACCGTGCAGTCCGAAGGACCGGCACTGGGTGTTGCCATTCTTGCCGGTGTCGGTGCGGGGATGTTCCCAAGCGTGCCGGAAGCCTGCGCACGCTTCCTCGGCAAAGACAAGACCTGCGAACCAATCGCAGAAAATGTGCCGCAGTACGAGCATTTCTACAAGATTTACAACAAATTGTACGGTGATTTGAAAGACAGCTTCCATTTGCTGGCAGAATAAAACCGTATCATAAAAAATCCTTCCCTGCAAAAACAGGGAAGGATTTTTTGTTTTATAGCAACCCGCCATTTACCGAATTGTGCGGAAATGCTCTTAATGCAGGAGAATCATATGGCAGTTCCACAACGAATGGTTCCAATGGAGAACGATAATGCAAATCAAACAGGATATTCATGGTATGCACCCGCGAAAGCAGTTCTTCATTCTTCCCTTTATCTTCATAAAAAGCAAGAAACTGCTGCATTGCCTGATAAGGTTTTAAGTTCTTTTCGCCGCCCAAATCTTCGGGCAAAGCGCCGCAGGTGTACTGCCGAAGATGATTCTGATAATCTTTCCAGTTTGAATCCGACAGCGGCTGTAAAGAGAATTTCTGTGCAACCACCCGCAAAAAGTCCGGATAGCACGTCTTGATTTTTTCCATTGCCTGCTGTTGGTCTGCAAATTGCATCAGCAGACGATTTTCTGTCCCGTTGATAGTTATCGAAACTGGGTAAATACACCTTAACCCCCACTGTGTGGAGATGTCCTGCTCTGCAGGAACCGGCTCATTGACTTGCTTAATTTCGATTTTTTGCTGTAAAGTGGTTCGGGAATCAGCACACTGGGAAGCTGCACAAGCAGAACCCATAGTGACCACTGCGGCAAGAACGATTAGAATTCTCTTTTTCTTCAAAGCAGAGCACCTCCATTATTTCACTCATTTTACGCCTTTTGGAACGCACTGTCAATTTTGTAATAAACGTTCACTAAAGTTTCCTATGTTCAAGTGAAATATAAAGTTGCTTACTTTCCATTTAAGGAACTGCAGAAAGCTATGTATTATCGGTTCCTTTGCTATTTAGTCCTCTGTATACAGATTTGTGGAAAGATAGCGCATACCGGTGTCCGCCGCAACTGCTACAATGCGTTTGCCCAAATTTTCCGGCTTTTTTGCTTCCCGAATGGCCGCGAACACAGCCGCACCGGAAGAAGTACCCAGCAAAATACCGTCAGTTCCAGCAAGTTCTTGTGCCGTTTCATAGGCCTGTGCGGTTTGTACGTCCAGCACTTCGTCATAAACCTGCTGGTCAAGTGTCTGCGGAATACGTTCTGGTGCAATCTGATAAAAGCGGTGCACACCAGTAATTTCTGCTACATTCGGGTGTGCCGCATCCGCAACGGAGTCCAGCGAAGGTTCCACTGCGATGACCCGCAGTTTTGGGTTCTTGGACTTCAAATACCGTCCGGTGCCGGAAACTGTGCCGCCGGTACCAACGCAGGCAGCCAACACGTCCACTTCTCCCCGTGTGTCTTCCCAAATTTCCGGCCCAGTCGTTTTTTCGTGCGCCTGCGGATTTGCCGCGTTGGAAACTTGGTCTATAAAAAATACATTCTCCTCTTTTTCTAACAGGCGGCGAAGCTCCGCGACTACTGCCACAAAGTCCCCATCCGTTTCCGCGCCCACTTTTGCAAGCTCCGGCACCTGCGACATATACAGTAACTCCGCTCCATAGGCGTGAATCATGGTCTCACGCTCTTTGCTGACACCGTCCTGCATATACAGCCGCAGGTGGTAGCCTTTTGCTGCCGCAAGCGCTGCTAAACTGATGCCGGTGTTTCCACTGGTCGTTTCCACAATGGTGTAGCCGGGTTTCAGCTTGCCGCTTTTTTCCGCTTGCGCAATCATATTTTCCGCAATGCGGTCTTTTACGCTGCCGGTAGGGTTAAAATACTCCAGCTTCACCAGCAGGTCAGCCTGCAGATGGTGCTTTTTGATGTAGCCGTTCAGACGCAGCAGCGGTGTGTGCCCAATCAGTTCTGTTATAGAATCCCGAATTTCGCTCATTTTAATTCCCCCTTTTCAAATTTCATACATATCGCTGGACAAAATGCGGCTCAGGAATTTTTTAGTGCGTTCTTCTTTCGGATTCACGAAAATTTCATTTGGTGAACCCTCCTCCACCACAACACCGCCGTCCATAAAAATCACATGGTTTGCAGCTTCCTGCGCAAAAGCCATTTCGTGCGTGACAACAATCATGGTAATACCGGTTTTTGCCACACGGCGGATAACCGCCAGCGTTTCCCCCACCAGTTCCGGGTCAAGCGCGGAGGTCGGCTCGTCAAACAAGATCACCTCCGGGTCAAGCACCACCGCGCGGGCAATGCCGACCCGCTGCTGCTGCCCGCCGGAAAGCTGGGAAGGATACGCATCCCACTTATCCGCAAGGCCGACCCACTCCAGCGCTTCTTGTGCGCGGGTACGGGCGGTTTCCTTGGGTACTTTGCGGGCGGTCACCAACCCCTCCATTACATTTTCCAACGCAGTTTTATTTTGAAATAAATTGTAATTTTGAAACACAAAAGCTGTTTTGCGGCGAATCTCCAGAATATCGCTTTTGGAGGCTTTGCGGAAATCCACTGTTTTGTCGCCGACAGTCAGCGTGCCGCCGTCCGCTTTTTCCAGAAAGTTGATACAGCGCAGCAATGTTGTTTTACCGGAACCGCTCGGCCCCAGAATTACAACCACATCGCCGTCATTTACGTGCAGGGAAACATCCTTCAGCACATGATTCTGTCCAAAGGATTTCCGGGCATTTTTTACTTCAATCATACCGTTTGCCTCCTGTAGCTTCCCAGCCTGCTTTCCGCTTTTCTGGAAGCGGCCTCCAGCACCGCGGCTATGCCCCAGTAAATCAGGGCTGCCGCGACATAGCCAACTAAGTAATTATAAGTAACGTTGCACGGCTGAATTGCGCCGTTGAGCACATCCATAATGCCAATTGTCATCACCACAGATGTGTTTTTCATCGCGCCTATAACGTTGTTCGTCAGCATTGGCAGTGCCACCGGAATCATCTGCGGCACAATCACACGCCGCATGGTCTGCCCGCGGGTCAGTCCGATCGAATAACCAGCTTCAAACTGTCCCTGCCCAACGGAAAGGAACGCGCCGCGGATTGTTTCCGACATACTGCAGATTTCCATCAGACTGAGTGCAAACAATCCAACTCCCATTACATTTACATTTGCCAGCGATAAATTCAGGTGGAAAAATGCAGCAACATCGCCAAACTTCGTCATAAAAATCAAATTATAAATCAGCAGCGCAACAAGGAACGGGATGCCGTTGTAAATTGTGACAAATACGGCAAGAAAGCGCCCCCAAAAACGAATGCGGTAAATCCTCGCAATCGCAATCAGCGTACCTACCACAGCGCCAAATGCAACCGGCACAACCGTCAGCAAAATTGTATTGGGCAGACAGCTCAGTCCCGAAAGGACGCACTGCCAAAATTCCTCTAGGGTAAAACTCATGCCGCTGACACGCCCCTTTCTCTGCTGTGGTTTAGCTTCCCATCCAATCTGCGGAAGAGGGTTTGCAACGCAACGCTGACTGCCACGAAAATAATGGCAATGACCACATAGCTTTCCAGCAGATGGCCGGTTGTCGTACCAATGGTCTGTGCTCGGCCTACCAAATCCACCACGCCAATCAGGCACGCAAGAGAGGTCTCCTGAAACAGTCCGACCAGATTGATGCCCACGCCGGGCAGCGCGACTCTTGCCGCCTGCGGCAGCACGATTCGCCGAAATGCCTGCCAGTTTGTCAAGCCGACCGACCACGCGGCTTCCTTTTGCCCTGCCGGTATTGAGCCAATCGCACCGCGAAAAATTTCGCTGAGGAACGCCCCTTGGTTCAACCCATAGGTAACACAGACGAAAAACAATTTGTTCCATCCGCTCAAGTCTATACCCGTTAAAAGCTGCACAATGAACGGCAGCCCATAGTAAACCACCAACAGCTGCACTAGCATTGGTGTGCCCCGCATAAAGGAAACATAAACCGCGAAAATCTGCTGCAAAGCCGGCACCCGTTCCATACGCGCCAGTGCTATCAAGAGTCCCAGCAGAATGCCTGCCGTTTCCGCCGTTACAACAATCTGCAGCGTTACAGAGAAGTACGGAAGTATTTTCGGCCACGCGTCCGCAAAACGCTGCCACGAAAAGAAATCCACGGCAAACCTCCCCTTTCTCTGCGCTGCGCACCGCATGCAGATCCTTTTTTACTCATTTTTCGTGTAATCCGCGCCGATTACCTTTTTTGAGATTGCCGCCAGCTTACCGGAAGTTTTCAGCTTTTTCAGTGCGCCGTCCACCGCTTCCTGCAGTTTTGTATTGCCCTTTTTAAACACAAAGTAGGTGTCTGAAGTCAGGATAGGCGAACCGACCGCGCGAAGGCCATCGCCGTACTGCTTGTTGTATACTTCCAAATCCCGCTTGGTGGTTGAGAAAGCATTCCAACGGCCATTTTTAATGCCTGCTACTACTTCATCCTTCGGCGGGCTGTCCAACAGATCAAGCTTGATGGGATTGCTTGTGTGCGTTTTGTTGTATTCCTGGAAAAGGTGCGTAGCGTTGTCGCCGTTATCCGCCTGCACATTTTTCCCTGCAAGATCATCCAGTGTCTTTATATTTTTCGGATTGTCCTTGCGCACAATGATGTACCGCACATAGGTGGTATAGCTTTCCTTACCAAACAAATAGTTTGCTTCACGCTGTGGATTCTTTTCAAACTGGTGCGCACCAATCGCAATTTTTCCGCTGTCCAGTGCCAGCAGTACATTCTTGAAGTCAAAGGTCTGGAACGTAAATTTGTACTGCGGCAGCAGTTCATTTACCGCTTTTAAAACTTCATACTCATAGCCCGCAAGATTGCCGTTTGCGTCCAAATAGCAGTACGGGCTGTAGGCATGGCCGGTACCGACCACGATCTCCTGCACGCCGGAGGATGTGCCGGTGTTCGCTGTTCCCGCCGCAGTGGTAGCTGCTTTGGTGCTGCATCCGGCAAATACCCCAAGGACTGCCGCCGCAGAAAGCAGCGCCGCTGTGAACCTAATATGCTTTTTCATCTATTCGTACCTCCTCTTAATAATTTGTAGACTCCTGATTCCATTCATTACTTTCCGTCGCTTTCTCAGAAAGCGACTAGAGATGTGGGGGTAAAACCCGCCGCGACCTTGCCCTTAACATCATAAGAAGTGGGTCTGGGCTGCAAGCCCAGGATTTTGACCTTGACACAGTAATTTCATAGATTGTTATCAGCTCATTTTTATTTGCATCGAAACAATTCTATTTTAGGCTGCCTTTACAGCACCAGTTTCGACATACCCACTGTATAAATATCCTCCAGCAGCTTTAAACCGCCGCTGTAACCGGCGATGCTGCTGTTGATAATCAGCCGCTCCTGCACCGGATACGAGATATTCACAAAATGACCGCCCAGTTTGTCTGCAATCCCTTTTTCCCAGCTGCTGCCCAAAATCAGCGGCAGACCGCCGAAATCCTCTTTTTCAATTTCTTCGTCAATATGATGGCCATCTGTGGAAAATTCCACTTCCGCTTCAATACCGTAATTCAGCTTTTTAAACTCGTTTTCAATTTGTTCGCGGTACTGCTGCGGGGTGTCATCTGTAATAAACTGCTTGGTTGGGAACATGCCCAAATCATTGGTCAAAAACTTTGTGACCGCCAGTGCGTACTGCGCATCCGACACCGTCACAAACCGTTTGGACATAATGCGAAGTTCCAAAAATGTATCCGCGTAGCGTTCTATGTAGTAGTAATACTCCGCCTCATGCTGTGCTGTGACCCGCTCTACAAGTTTCGGGTCGATGCCGGTGAAGTCGCCGACTGCGCGCAGGAAGCGGGAGGTTTCAAATGCGCCAATCGGCAGTACCGAATAATGCAGGTACGGTGTACCGAATTTCTTTTCCAGCAGCTGTACGCTTTCTAGACCCGACCACGGCGCCACCAGAATATTAAACTCGGCGGCAGGCACTTTTTTTAGGTTTTCAACACCTTTGCCAAAGCCGAAAATCGTGTTCGGCTTTAACCCCAGTTCCGCCAGCAGCTTTTCCAGTTCGCGCAGATTGCCGAGCCAGTACGGGTCATACAGCGGCTGCCCGACAAATAAATTCACCTGCCCCTTTTCCACATGGTCGGCGGGCTTTAAAAACTGGTCAAAAATCGAAGTCAGCACCCAGTCGTGCCCCAGCAGGTTGTTGCCTTTAAAGCCGGGCGTGTTGGCGTAAACCACCGGCTCGCCCTGCTGCTGAAACTCTCCGGCAATTTCGCCAATATCGTCGCCGATAATCTCTGCGGTACAGCCGGACATCACCACATACAAATCCGCGTCTATGACTTTCAGCGCGTTTTCAATAGTGGAATGCAGTTTATCCGCACCGCCGAAAACCACTTCTTTTTCGCTTAGGCTGCTGCATGGGAAAATGTTCGGGGAAAAATGGCCGGAACCGCCGCGCGTATTACACAGCTTTGCCGCACAGCCGGGTCCCGCGTGCAGAATCGGGATTGCCCCCGGAATGGACTGCACGGTCTGCATTGCTCCCAATGCACAGATGTATCTCGGCTGGTCAAGAATCTTTGCCATTTCAGTCTTCCTCCTTCAAAAAAGCGTCGTTCTTTTGGCTGTACCACCAATCGGTGTACGGCAGCTTGACACGTGCGGCAAGGTTTTCTTCAAAACTGCGGTTGCGCACAGTGTCCAAAACCGTCTTGGCAAAGGAAAGCATCCCTTCATACCCGAAAATCATATATTCATCCGCAACAAACACCGAGGGAATCCCCTGCTTCACCGCCCAGACGGTAGAACCCGGATGGCGTGAAAAATACAAATCCGGCTTATATTCGTTGAGGATATTCATCACTTCATAGTTCTGCTGGTCGGCTACACTCAGGCGAATGTTCTGCGGCGAATGCTTCTGCAAATATTCCAACGCAGGCGGCACCTGACCGTTATCGTATTTGTAGTCATAGTGCCACGCCGCCGCCCAGACAACTTCAATACCCAGTTCCTGCAGTACACGGGCCACCTCATAGGTATACCCCGGCCCCATGCCAAGAACAGCACGCAGACCTTTCAAGTGCTTTGCCACCGCCTCAATCTGCGGCATAAAAATTTCCCGCTGCTCCTTGATGTAAGCTTCCACCTCATCACTTTTGTGAATCGTTTTCCCGATTTCGCGCAGCCATCTTTCAAAGCCGATAACACCCATTGGATTAATGGAGCGTACATACGGCACGCCGTAGGTTTCTTCCAGTGCGTTGCCAAGGTAAGTACCCAGCGTGCCGCAGATACAGACTGTTGCCGCCGATTCTGAAAGATGCGAAAGCTCCTCTACTGTGGAATTTGTGTACAGGAACTGTGTTTCATAGCCGAAACGCCGGAACAGCTTTGTGATGAACGGACGCTGACTTTCAAAGAAATTTTTAAAATTAATTACATTTCGCTTTTCCTTTGGCGGCTTTACCAGTCCCTCCATCACTGCATGGTCGGCAATATCGAATCCGGTGGCCCAAATGCGTGACTTAAATCCTTCGCAGTGCACCGCAACAACCGGAATTTCCAGTTCCTCCTGCAGTTCTTCCGCAAGACTGTCAATGTCCTCTCCGATTACGCCGCTGACGCAGGAAGCCGAGATGAAAATGGCTTTCGGGTGGTACACTTCAAAGGTGTGCCGCGTAATATCCCTCACGGAATCCGCCGCCCCAAACACAGTATCGTCTTCATCCATGTCGCTGCCAACAATTACCGTATCGTAGGATTTGCCTACCCGCACACCCAGCTGCGTGCCAAGCACCTTTGACCCCGGCGCCAACGCTGAACAACCCGCCGGCGCGTGATAGATGACTGCCACATCGCGGATAAGCGCCAGCTGATTAATGCCGCAGCTCGAAAGGCAGTGGCTGGATTGGCTGAAACAGCGTTCGCGGTTCTTCAATGTGCCGCACCGCGACTTATTTACCAAGTCGTCAAGGTTGCCGCAGTAACCGGTAATTGAACCGATTCGCTGTTCACGCGTTGGAACATTGGGTGTTGAGAAATTGAATGACATAAAAACGCCTCCTCTAAAATGACGCACAGCATAATTTACTTTCTTAACCCTGTTTCTTCTTCCGTACCACTCTGTTGTCATAGGCAAATACTTTTGCAATGGCCTCGTCAATCAACTGCGTAATGCAAAATGCAGAAACACCTTTGCTCGCCAGTGCATTTTCCGCACAGGGACCTATCTGACTCACCAGCACATAGCGGCAGTCCGCCAGGAGGGAAGCCGCCGCTGCCATACCGCTTTCACTAGGTCCGCCATTCAGACAGGCATGTTGGGTACTTCGTGTTTCCACCAAGTGCTGGGCGCCAGTGTCTGTAACGTCATAAATATAAAATGTTTCCGCTTTTCCAAAGTGTTTGTTTACCATCCTGCCGTCTGTACTGGCGGCCGCAATGCGAAAAGACATGTTCTGCACCTCCGATTTTCAGTAAAGTTTTCGCAAGCCTCGCGTGCCCCGAATGGGTATGTTCACAAGGCTGCGAGGTTTGAGGCAGGACCTCAAGGTCTGCACTTAACTATAAAGCTCTTAGTATCATCAGGGAACGCTGCTGTGTACTTGTTTTTCGTACCAAGGACTTTACGGTCAAGTACCAAGGGCTTGGGGCTTTTCCCCAAACCCCACCGCCTTTGAAAAGGCGGGCGAAACTTTTCGTGTACGGGCATCTGCGCTTATCCGTGCGAAAAAGTCAGCTTCGCCGCCGTTGCTCTCTGGTAAACCTGCGCGCCAAACTCGCTTTCTCCCGGCACGCCAACCGCATCTGCGCGGCAATGCTGGCAGTGTCGAAACACGTCTATGTATTTCCCCGCTTTTGTGCGTGCTGCATCAATCTGCTGACAAGTAGGCGCTGGGTAATTGGAAAGCTCATACTGCGGAATCAGCGGAATGATATTATAAATGCTGGCACCCGCTTCGCTGACCTGCCGTGCAATTTCTTCTATGTGTTCATCATTCAGCCCCGGCACCAGCACGGTATTGACCTTAATGGTAATATCAGCGGCGGCAATTTTTCGGATGCCCGCAAGCTGATTTTTGATTAGGATTGCGGCACCTTCCTCTCCCTCATAGACCTTTCCATGCCAGCGCACGCGGTTATTGAGCTTTGCTTCGATTGCCGGATTGACCGCGTTAACAGTCACGGTTAAGGAATCGACACCCACGTCAATGATTTCTTCGGCACGTTCCGCCAAAAGCAGTCCATTTGTGCTCATGCATTTTAAAAGCTGTGGGAATTCTTTTCCGACCAGCCGAAAGGTCTCCAGAGCGTAGTTGGAAGCCAAAGTATCACCCGGCCCGGCGATGCCAACCACAGTAATCTGCGGACACACCTGCAGCGCACGGCGAACAGTTTCCACGGCCTCCTGCGGGCGGATCACTTCCATTGTTACACCCGGCCGCTGCTCATAATCGTTTATTTTCCGGTCACAGAAGCGACACTCTATATTACAGCCGGGACTGACCGGCAGGTGGATGCGCCCCTTGTTGGTCTTGTGTTCACCAAAGCAAGGGTGCGACTGCTTCAGGCGCTCATAGTTTGTGCCTTGCTGCGTCTGCAATTCTGTGCTCACTGTGCATTACCGCCCTTCTAAAGCTGCAATTTTAAACTATACCTTACATATATGTTTTGTAATGTATTCTTGCACACAATTATACGCCGCACCACATGCGGTGTCAACTTCCAAAACTGGTTTTTTCAGAAGATTGTGTAAAACAGTGCAAAGCTGTACTTGTTCATTGCGTTAAATTATTTAAATCATATATTTTATATATTTTTAGTTGACTTTCTCGGCACAGTGGTCTAAACTATCCAGTAACCGGCAATGTTTATAAAACATATGTGTTTAGTAATACTTATATGTATTCTACATCCAGTCCTGCTTACCGGCAGTTTGATATTGAAGGAGTGTGCAGCCATCATGGCCGAAAAAAAGTTAAGACAGGTCGCTATTTACGGAAAAGGCGGCATCGGAAAATCCACAACGACACAGAATCTTACGGCAGGTCTTGCCGAACGCGGAAAGAATATACTAGTGGTCGGCTGTGACCCCAAAGCGGACTCTACCCGTCTGCTGTTGGGCGGCCTGCACCAAAAGACCGTGCTGGACACCATCCGTGACAACCGGCAGGGCGTTACACTTGACAACCTTGTGAAAACAGGCTACCGCGGCATCCGCTGTGTGGAGTCCGGCGGCCCGGAACCGGGCGTGGGCTGCGCCGGGCGCGGCATTATTACTTCTATCAACATGCTGGAAAACCTCGGCGCCTACACAGAAGACCTGGATTACGTTTTCTATGATGTACTGGGCGATGTTGTCTGCGGCGGCTTTGCAATGCCAATTCGCGAAGGTAAAGCAAAGGAAATTTACATTGTTGCAAGCGGCGAAATGATGGCACTTTACGCGGCAAACAACATCTCTAAAGGTATCCGAAAATATGCCACCAAAGGTGAAGTGCGTTTGGGCGGCATTATCTGCAACAGCCGCAATGTTGACCACGAGGTGGAACTGCTGCACGCCTTTGCAAAAGAACTTGGCACCCAGCTGCTGTACTTTATACCACGCAACAATATTGTGCAGCGCGCGGAAATCAAGCGCCAAACCGTCATTGAATATAAGTCTGATTCTGAACAGGCAGATGAGTACCGCGGGCTTGCGCGCAAAATTGACGAAAACGATATGTTCACCATCCCAACGCCTATGTCGCAGGACCGCTTGGAAGAAATCCTGCTGGAATACGGCCTGATGGACTCTCCCGATGATTACAAGATCTGACAGGTGTCAGAACAATTTTATATACTTCTTCGTTCCACCGAACAGGGCTTTGGCAAAAAGCAGTTTGCTTTTCCGCCAAAACCCTGTTTATTTTCCGGGATATTTACAAACAGCTGCACAGAGAGTATACTAAATTTATAAGAAATAATAAGAAAGTGAGGGATAGCTGTGAAAGGAACAAAACTGAATGGTCTTTCCGGGCAGGAAGGCGCGCTGGTTTGGGTCGAATTTGAGGACCCGGACGCCGCCACCTGCGAAAACTGTGGTGCCTGCGGAACCGCCAGCCTGGCAAACTCCGTTTATAAAGACGGCATTTACCGCGTAGAAGGGCATTTCCTCGTTTCACCGGATGACAGCAGCGTTTATTTTCATGAATTCATTCCCCGCATTCAGGGAATCTATGAATGGAAAACAGATTGACAATATACGAAAGGACAGGCTGAGGCCTGTCCTTTTTACTTTTTTCAGCAGTGGCTGCCTTGTGCCTCCCTTTTTCCTGTGCTATGATAAACAGGTTTGGGGGAAAATCAAATGAAAAATTTGCTTGCTGCGGCAGCCGCACGGTTCCGGCAGGAACCAGTTCTTTGCCTGTTTGGTGCCGCGGCTGTTGTGACTATGTTCTTTGTACCGCCCAGCCCATCCTATTTCGGTTACATCGACCTGCGGGTTTTATGCCTTCTATTCTGCCTGATGGTGGTGGTCGCCGGTTTTCAGGAATGTGGATTGTTCCATGTACTGGCACGGGGACTGCTAACCCGGGAAAAACATCTGCACGCCGTTCTGCTCACACTGGTGCTGCTGCCCTTTTTCAGTTCGATGCTTATAACCAATGATGTTGCCCTGCTCACCTTTGTTCCATTTACATTTTTAATTTTAGATTTGACAGGGCAGCAGGCCTACAAAATCCGCACCGTTGTGCTGCAAACAATAGCAGCCAACCTTGGCAGCATGGCAACACCAGTCGGGAACCCACAGAATCTTTATCTATATAATCAGTATGGAATTTCAGCCGGCAGTTTTTTCTCTTCAGTTCTGCCGATTGCTGCCGTCAGCTTGTTGGTACTGGTATTATTCAGCGTCTGCGTAAAAAACACCACACTGCGCTTTTCCCTGCCGCAGGCACAAACCAATGCAAATTTCAAAATGTTGATTCTGCTTGCTGTGCTGTTTCTGCTCTGCCTGCTTTCGGTGTTCCGGATTCTGCATTACGCAGTTCTTTTTGCAGCAGTGCTCACCTCCTTACTGGTGTTTGATCGGTCATTGTTGAAACGCGCAGATTACGGCCTGCTGCTGACGTTTGTTTGCTTCTTCATTTTTGCAGGAAATATCGGTCAAATTGCACCGGTGCGGCAGGCGCTTACCGCTGTTCTGACCAAAAACACCCTACTCACCGCCGTGGGACTAAGCCAGTTTATCAGCAACGTTCCCGCAGTTGTGCTGCTTTCCGGCTTCACAAAGAATTGGCACGGGCTGCTGCTGGGAGTAGACATCGGTGGCTTAGGAACACCGGTTGCCTCCCTTGCCAGCCTGATTTCACTGAAGCTTTATATAAAACAAAAAGATGCTCGCCCCGCCCGCTTCCTTTTGTGGTTTATGGCGGCAAATCTTTTGATGCTCTGTCTGCTGCTCATCTTTACCTCTTTACTTTAAAAGTCTGCCGAAAACGGCAGGCTTTTTTGTGCAGGAATTTTCTGCAGGAATTTGTTTTCTTTTATGCAAAACGCCAAATATTTAAAAGGTTTTTAAATTCCCTTGACAATACGTTTACGAGTGTGTAAACTATGTCTATAATCATTACTAAATATATAGAAATTATATTATATGAAAGAGGGTACCGAAATTGCTGTGTATGTGTATGATGTTTAAAAAATCTGCGGCTGTACACACAACCTTTTTACCCTTTTGAAAATGCTGATTTTCAAAGTTTCACTGGTAAAAAGCGGGCAGCCTTACAGCTGTACCGCTTTTTCTTATATCTGCCTGCGGGAATTGGCCCGGGGCTGTGGAAAGAGGAAGCATTATGGCAAATCCAATTTTGCAAATTCACAATTTATCAAAAACCTACACCACCCGTACCGGAGAAGTGCACGCGCTCAAGGACGTAAACCTCAACGTTGAGCGCGGAGATATTTTCGGTATCATCGGCATGAGCGGCGCAGGCAAAAGTTCACTGGTACGATGTATCAACCTGCTGGAAAAACCGACCGGCGGCAATGTGATATTTGATGGTCAGGATATGCTGACCATTTCCCCCGCTGAACTGCGGACTGCACGGCGCTCCATCGGCATGATTTTTCAGCAGTTTAATTTGCTAATGCAGCGTACCGCGCTGAAAAATGTTAGCTTTCCACTGGAAGCAGCCGGCGTGCCGAAAAAGGAGGCAAGTGCGCGCGCTGCCGAGCTGTTGGAAACAGTTGGTCTGACCGAATGGGCAAACAGCTACCCCAGTCAGCTTTCCGGCGGACAAAAACAGCGCGTGGCGATTGCCCGTGCACTGGCAACGGAACCGAAAATGCTGCTCTGCGACGAGGCCACCAGTGCACTGGACCCAACCACTACACGCAGTATTCTCCGTCTGTTACAGGACATAAACCGCAAATACGGCATTACTATTCTAATAATTACCCACCAGATGAATGTTATTGAAGAAATCTGCAGTAAGGTCGCCATCCTTGCAGATGGGCGGGTCGCGGAATCCGGTTCGGTACGTGATATCTTTGCGAATCCGAAGTCAGAAGCTGCTAAAAAGCTGGTGCTTCCTGATGCCGGTAGTGAAAAGCACACCCTTGGCCGCCGACTTGCCCGTTTGGTGTTTGACGGTGTGGATTCCTGTGAGCCGGTACTTGCACAGTTGGTGCTGCACTTTCAGGCAGAAGTCAACATCATGCACGCGGACACACGCGATCTGAACGGCAAAGCAGTCGGTCAAATGCTTTTACAGCTGCCCGAAAATCAGGAACTGGGCGACCGCATGCTGGAATTTTGCCGCGCACGCGGACTTACCGCAGAGGAGGTGACACAAAATGAGCAGTGATATGCTTCCAATTCTGGGGCAGGGCATTTTAGAAACTCTGCAGATGACGCTTTTCAGTACCCTGTTTGCCTACATAATCGGTCTGCCAATCGGTGTGCTGCTGGTGGTAACTGCCAAAAACGGGATTCGGCAAAACACCGCCGTTTACCGTGTACTGGATATCATTGTCAACATCACGCGGAGCATTCCGTTTTTAATTCTGCTGGTGGCAATCATTCCGCTGACGCGCCTGATTGTCGGCACAACACTGGGCTCTACCGCTACGATTGTTCCACTGACACTCTGTGCGGCACCATTTGTGGCACGTCTTGTGGAAAGTTCACTTTCCGATGTAGACAGCGGGGTCGTGGAGGCAGCACAGTCTATGGGCTGTTCCACTTGGCAGATTGTACGGAAAGTCCTGATTCCGGAAGCAGTTCCCGGCCTGCTGCGCAATGCGACTATTGCTGCAACCACGATTCTCGGTTACTCCGCCATGGCAGGCTTTGTCGGCGGCGGCGGGCTTGGCACCATCGCCACCAACTATGGATACTACCGCTACCAAACTGATGTGATGTTGGTCACCGTAATTCTCATTGTTGTTATTGTACAGGTTCTGCAAAGCATCGGCCTGAAAATCGCCGGTGTTTCTGACAAACGCTCCGCTTAAAGCACAAAGCTTTACAGCAAGCATCAAAATTACAGGCAAAGAAAACAAGTCCCTGAGTTTTCAGCACACCTCACAAATTGATAGAAAGTGATTTTTTAATACTTTAGAATAATAATATTTTCAGGAGGGATTTCATTATGAAAAAGTTTATTTCAATCGCGCTCACAGCCATCCTTGCGGCAGGCACACTGGCAGGCTGCGGCGGTGCACCGGCTGCTTCTGCGGCGGGCGGCGCTTCTTCCGCTGCACCCGCTTCTGCGGCGGACACTTCTTCGCAGGAAAGCACAACGGCGGCAAAAGGTACCATTACCATTGGCGCTTCTCCTACCCCGCACGCAGAAATTTTGAACAAGGTTGTAAAAGGCATTCTTGCAAAAGAGGGCTACACGCTTGTTGTGAAAGAATTTACCGACTATGTACAGCCAAACCTCGCACTGGAAAGCAAAGAACTGGACGCAAACTACTTCCAGCACAAACCATACCTCGATGATTTTAATAAACAAAAAGGCACCCACATCACATCTCTGGGACCGGTCCATTATGAGCCATTCGGTATTTACGGCGGCAAAACAAAAGCACTGGCTGACCTGAAAGACGGCGCCACGATTGCTGTGCCAAACGACACCACCAACGAAGCCCGCGCCCTGCTTCTGCTGCAGGATAACGGCATTTTGAAACTCAAGGATGGCGCTGACATCACTGCTACACAGAAAGACATTGCCGAAAATCCAAAGCACATTAAATTTCAGGAAATCGAAGCTGCTCAGCTGGCACGTGCCATCAATGACGTTGACCTGGCTGTCATCAACGGCAATTATGCTATCAGCGGCGGCTTAAAAGTCAGTGACGCACTGGTTGTCGAAAAGGATACCTCCCTTGCCGCTAAAACATATGCCAATATCGTTGCTGTCCGTGAAGGTGACGAGAAGCGTGAGGATTTGAAGGCACTTTACAAAGCCCTTACCAGCAAAGAAGTGCAGGATTACATTACCAAGACTTATGCCGGCGCAGTTGTTCCGCTGACCCAGTCCTGAAAGAAAAATCTTTAAAGCCGTATTTGCAAAGCGAAAGCCGCGCGGATACGGTTTTTTTAATTTTTCTCTTGACAATTCCAAATGCTTGTTCTATTGTATCGTTGTACGATATAATCGTCAGACGATATATTAAGGAATGAATACATGACAAAAAAACAAATCATTACCCAGCTGCTTGACTGTCAGACAGATGCTGACCGCATGGTTCATGAAAACTACCACCGGCTGGCGCAAGAGCTTGGCCTTACGCTGGAACAATTTCATCTGCTGCTTGAGCTGGATGAACTCATGCTCGATGTACAAAACACGGCGGATGCCCCAACTGTGGGAATGTTAGCCAAAAGCATTCGTGTTTCGCAAAACACTGTTTCCGAACGTGTGTCCCGATTGGAAAAGAAAAACTTGGTTTGCAGGAAGCCGGACCCTAAAGACCGCCGCATCAGCCATGTTGTACTGACCCAAGAAGGACGCAGTCTGCTGCAGCGCATCTCTGCACAGGCAGAAACCTCTTTTGTACGTCACGCAATGGAGCAGATGGAGACAGAAGAACTGCAGACATTTTTAGCCTGCGCACAAAAGATGGTTTTTTGCATGAATCAACTGAACAGCAAAAAGGAAGGAAATAAAAATGAACTTTGACGATGTTTCAAATTATATTCAAAGTCTTTACAAACAAAAGGAAGTCCTGACGCAAAAAGAATATACTTCTGATATGCACGTAAAAGAATACATCCCTACAGTTGACGATGAATCAGCCGCCTTTTTGCGGCTGCTGATTCATCTTGTTAAACCAAAACATATTTTAGAAATTGGAACCAGCGTCGGTTTTTCCACAGTATCTATGGCACTTGCCGCAAAACCTTTTGGCGGAAAAGTCACTACGATTGAATTTGATGAAACGGTTGCTGCACAGGCTCAGGAAAACTTTGAAAAATCCGGCACAGCTGATTCCATTACACTACTGCGTGGGGACACAGTAGAAATTCTGCAGCAGCTTCACGGTTCCTATGATATAATTTTTCAGGATGTTGACAAACGGCTTTACTCCCTGCTGCTGCCCAGCTGCCTGCGTCTGCTTGCTTCCTGTGGCCTGCTGCTTTCCGATGATGCTCTTTTCCCTATTTTAAATCTTGCCAAACGTTGGGAAAATCAAATCGCACCTGTTCGCAGCTATAATGAACTGCTCATGCGCACACCCGAACTGGAAAGTGTGCTGCTTCCGGTTGGGGATGGGCTTATGCTTTCCAGAAAAACAGAGGCTGCCTGATTTCACACAGTTTTTTCTGTCTATTTTCATGTTTGTACAAAAATTGTTTACAATATATCTGTAAGGATGCATTGACACACATTTTAAAGTGGAATATAATGTTATATAGTATTAGAAACTATATAATGTGGAGAATGAAATCATGGCAGAAAAGATTGCAATTCTGGTCGACTCCGGCAGCGACCTGCCGGAGGATATGAAAAAAAAATACTCAATTATGACCATGAACCTGCGCATCGTTTATGGAAATGAAGTCTATGAGGACGGAATAGACATCACTCCACAGATGGTCTACAGCCGGTTCCCGCAGGAAATTCCCAAGACTTCCACCCCAAATCTGCTGGAAGTAAAAGACGCTGTCGAAAAAATCCGGCAGCAGGGCTACACAAAGATCATCGCCATCTGCATTTCCAGCGGACTAAGCGGCACTTACAACACCGTAAAGACTGCCTTAAATGAAGTTACAGATATGGAGACTTTTGTTTTTGACAGCAAAAGTATTTCCATCGGCGCCGGAATCTTTGCACTCTGGGCGGCAAGGGCCATTGAAAGCGGCATGACCTTTCAGCAAGTTACCAAAGGTCTTTTGGAAAAACAGAACAGCTGCAAACTATATTATTATATGGATACACTGGACTATCTGCGTGCCGGCGGGCGCATCGGCAAGGTAACTGGCTTAATCGGTAAAGTGCTCAATATTAAGCCGATCATCTCCTGCAATGAGGAGGGTGTTTACTACACCGTTTCCATGCTGCGCGGCAGAAAGAGCGGAATCCGCCGTCTGCTGGACATTGTAAAAAAGCATGAACCCACAGGAAAAACGTGGATTGCCCTGATGAATGGCGACGCAAAAGAGCAGGCGGAAAATGTACGTGTTGAACTGCACGAACTTTTCCCTGACAGCGAGATGGTCGTGGAAAAGCAAATCACCGCTTCTTTGGCAGTTCACACCGGACCGGGATTGATTGGCGTATGCATTTTTTCGGCCGACTAAAAACAGAATATATCTGCTCTGCAGCGCTGTATGTTTCACCATACAGCGCTGTTTTTTTAATTTTGGGTTAAAAAATGATATACTCAAAATTTTTCTTGCCAAAACGAGATTTTCGTATTAAACTCAAAATAGATATTAATGTCACTTTTTGTGAATTTTATGAGGAGAAAACTTTTTTCCTATGACATTTTACTTTCAGCAAATCGGTGCGGACATACTCGCTCTTTTTATGCAGTTTTATTTGCTCTATTTTCTGGACAGGAACCACATTCTTTCCGTATGGTTTACACGCCAATATCAGCTGACCATCCGGTTTATTCTGACAGCAACGCTGCTGGAAATCTGTATTGCTTACTTTGACTGTTTCCCCAGCGCCATGTTCCAGCTGCCGTACCTGGTGTTCAATGCGGTCAGCTACACCTGCATTCCCTATATTCCGCTGCTGATGGCTGGACTTTTTAAGAGTTACTCTTTCAAACGGTTTATGATTCTGTCCATTCCCGCGCACATCAGCGCTGTTCTTTCCATTTCGAGTATTTGGAACGGCTGTCTTTTTTATGTGGATCAATATGGAATCTATAAGCGCGGCCCGCTGCATTTCTTATTTGTAGCCATATGTATTGGCGCCATTGGTTTGCTGATCTACTACAACTATATTGGTTCCAAGACCTATGAGCTGCCGGAAAAGCTCAGTTTAATAATTTTATACGGAACCGCGATTTTCAGCGTAATCATTCGTATTTTTCTCCCCTATCTGCTGCTTTCCTGGGGCTGCATCACTCTTTCTTTGTTGCTTTACTTCATATTTCTGCGAGAACTAAACTTCCGGTACGACCCAACCACTAAAATTTTAAACCGTGCTTCCTTTGATGAACGGCTGGAAAGCCTACAAAACGCCCCGCCGGTCTACATCGTTGTGCTGGATGTCAATGACCTGAAACAAGTCAATGATCACCTTGGTCACGTCACCGGTGATGACTATCTGTACGATACTGCCATTATCATTTCGGAAAGCTTTAAGCCTATCGGCACAGCTTTCCGCATTGGCGGAGATGAATTTTCAGTGCTTTGCCCCAACTGTACAAAAGCCGCCCTGCTCCACAGTCTAAAAGAACTGGACCGCAAAAGCAGCCAAGTAGCTCAAAAATACCCAACACCCTACTACATTGCCCGCGGCTTCAGCCTGTATGACTTTGAAAGCCGAAGCATCCATGAAGTTTTTAAAACCGCCGACAAGAAAATGTATCAGGACAAAGCGAAGTCAAAGGTGAATTTATCCACTAAAAAGAAATAAACTAAAAATGCTTTGCTGCATCTTTTGCAGCAAAGCATTTTTAGTTTTTTACTATGCTTTTAATTCCTCTGAAAGTGCTTTTCGCAGCGGATTGTTTTTTAGAAGCAAAATGAGCGGAAGCACCGTTAAAACAGCTCCTGCCAGCGCAACAGCCTGCACTCCCCAGATTTCAGACAATGCCCCGTAAAGGAGCATAGAACCCGCAACACCGCCCTCTGTAATTGCCGTCAGGATTCCCAGCGCCTTTCCCCGGTGCTGTTCGTCAATCATTAAAATCAACGCAGACGACATCACCATATTAAATGTCACATTTGTAAATGCACTCAACGCATTAGAAACCGTACAGGGCAAAAAACCATGCAGCAGCATCGTGGTTATGCTGCAGGCAAGCGATAAAACAATGTTGACTGCCATAATACGGTATCTGTACTTCGGTGAAATGCGCACCGCGGAAAGCAAAAGTGTTGCCACTACAGAAGCACCGCTTTCCACCCCCAAAAACAAGCCATATTCAGCCACATTCATGCCCTTTGCCTGAGTCCAAGGGTATACAACCGCCCCAAAACCAGCAGCACACAAATTCATCAGAAATGCCGCCGCAAACGCCTGCAAAATACCCGGTTTGGATTTCAGGTACTGCAAGCCGAGCCGAAAGTCCTCAAAAACCAGCTTTACACTGAGTTTTTCTCCCTCGCCCGACTGCCGCGGAACCCGGATGAACCATTCTGTTACAGCAGACAGCAGAAAAGAAATTCCGTTGAGCATAACCATCAGCGGCACACCGAAAACAACAATCAAAAAGCCGCTGACCGCATTTCCAATCAGACCAATCAGCGATGTGGTCCCCTGCATCATGGATTGCGCCCGCATTAAGTCAGCCGACTTCACCAGTTGTACCGCTATGGTACTGGAAGCCGGTGTAAAAAAGACATTGCAGACAGCAGCCAAAAATGCCACCAGTAAAACCTGCCATACCGCCAATGTATTCTGGAACGCAAACCATGCAATTCCCAGCATCAGCACACCGCGCACCGCATCTGCCACAACCAAAATATTTCTGCGGTTTAGTCTGTCTGTCAGTACACCGGCAAAAGGCCCCAGCAAAAATGCAATCAAATATGTAAAAGAGCTCATAACACCCATCAGGGCTGTGGAACCCGTAGCATTGTACACCCAGATTCCGATTGCGATACTGTAAAGTACGTTTCCGATTGTTGACACTGCAGTTCCCTGCCACAGCAGGACAAAGTCCCGATTCATCAATTTATTTTTGCTTTGTGTTTCCTCTTCCAAAAGGCTCATCTCCTTATGATAGAGATTATAACATAGCAATTATTGTTACGTCAATACCTTCACCAACTTTTCCTTAGACCTATATAAAATTAAACCCTGCGCACACAGCAAAATATCCCGTACAAACGCTTAGCGCCTGCACGGGATATTTAAGTTTTTAACAACGGTTACCAGTTATTTCAAGTGTTCCTGTTCATATTTCAGCATTCTGTCCTCATAGCCGTCCAGTTTCCAGTCCAATCTGGCAAGGACTTCATTTAGTTCTGCAATCTTGGCGGCAATCTGTTCACGCTGTTCCAACAGCAGTTTTTTTCGCACCGCAATCGTTTGGGCACCTTGGTGAAACAACGCAACATACTCAATGAGTGTTTCAACCGAAACGCCCGCGCTGCGCATACACTTGATGTATTCGACCCAGTTGCAGTCCTCCTGTGAGTAATCGCGAATACCGCCGGACGTGCGCTGAATCTTCGGAAGCAGCCCAACGCGCTCATAATAGCGCAGGGTATCTGGTGTAATGTCGTACTTTTTGCTTACTTCTGCAATCGTCATCTTTTTCTCTCCGTTTACGGCAGCCTGCTGTATTCTTCGTTCGTTACCGGCTCGCACCATTCATTCGTGGCGCCCTCTTTCGGCACCTCTACCGCAATGTGTGCAAACCAGCTGTCCTTTGCCGCACCATGCCAGTGCTTTACCTCCGGAGAAATCTGCACAACATCGCCTGGATGCAGTTCTCTGGCGGGCTGCCCCTCTGCCTGATACCAGCCGCGCCCCGCTGTGACCAGCAAAATTTGGCCGCCTTTGTGGTGAATATGCCAGTTGTTGCGGCAGCCCGGTTCAAAAGTGACATTGGCAGTATTGACACTGTCCGTCAGCGGATGCAGGTACGCCTGCCCAACAAAATAACGGGAAAACATTTCCGGCAGCGGTTCCCCGCATCCAAACAAATTTTGTGTATCAAAGTCATTGCTGTTCATTTCTGCATACCTCCATTTGTCAGATATTATGCCCCATGTCATAAGCCTGCTTCATAAACGATGTCGTTTTGACCGCACCTTTTTCCCAAACACCGGTTCCAAGCAGAATTCCCTGCTCGCGTGTACCGGGCAGACAGTCCAGTGTAAACCCGCGCAGTCCGCTTACAGCACGTTCCAAGCTTGTCGCACTGTTATCAGCGGCAGTCAAAATGTAATAGAATTCTTTCCCGGCAATTTCCGTATAGCGGGGGCAGCTGCGGTCAATTATCGTTTTCATCTGGCCATCCACCGTGTAAAAATACACCGGAGAAGCCAGAACGATTACATTGGCATTCACCATTTTGTTCAGGATTTCTGCCATATCGTCCTGCTGGGAACACTTGTGGGCACTGTTGCAGTAACCGCACCCTGTACAGTAATGAATGTTTTTCTCGCACAAAAAAATCTTTTCTGTCCGATTTCCCGCTGCTTCTGCACCGCGGATAAATTCATCACACAGTGTGTCGGAATTGCCGCCTTTTCGCGGGCTTGCGGAAATGACAAGTACCTGTTTACTCATGAGTTATTCTCCTTTTAATGAACGCAATTATTTTACATCATCGTATACTTCCTGTGCAAGCGGAAACACCGCCCACGCGCGTGGCCAGCCTGCATAAAAAGCAAGCTGTGTAATCATCTCTACCATCTCTTCTTTTGTAATACCATTTTCTTTTGCTTTCTGCAAGTGGCTTTTCATAGCAAAATCCGTTACACCAGCACCCATCAGCGCTGCAACCGTAATCATACTGCGCTCACGTGGAGAAAGCTGACTTTCACGGCTCCACACCTGCCCAAAAAGTACATCATCGTTCAGTTCTGCGAACTGCGGCGCGAACTCGCCAAGTCTGTCGCGCCCCGCAGTAACCTTTTTGTTTTCCATGCTGTAACCTCCTGTTACGCTGTTTTCTTTTTTCAGCATAGCACCTGGAGTCTACTCAAAGTCAAGAAACTTTTATATTTTTCAAAAAGAAATACTGCACACAAAAACAGAGCAGCTGCAAAGGAACTGCATCTGCTCTGTTTTTATAGTCCGCCTGTTTATGCCTTTTGGGGAAAGGACGTATAAATATTTTTTACTGCCTTCTGTCTTGACAAAGGCTTTTACACTCTTATTATAGGATTTTTCTGGCGCTGTTATGTCAAAGGAACATTAAACATCCGTTACATTTTGATTAAGGAAATACTCTATTCTGCAAAAAATGTCAGAACCGGACGGCTTAGAATACCAGTGCGGCGAAACTGCCATTCGTCGCTCCACTGGCCTCCCTGTGACCGCCACGAACCCGGCCCCATGTATTTCCATGCGCTGTCAAACAGATGCAGCGGCCCAAACTGGTTAAAGCGGTTTCCAAACAGCGTAATCCGCAGAACGTGGCTGCCCGCCTTCAAATGACTGCTGTGCCAAACATAAGGCGGTAAAAACACCTGCTGGGGTACACTGCCATCCAGTGAAAAGGTCATTAGATGCCCGCGGTAATGTGCGGCCTGTGCTGTCACCCTGCCGGCCTGCGGCAGGGTAAACGGAATCTCATACTCCAGATTGCCGCCGTAAAACGGCAATCCCTGCGGCACAATGTTACCGAAGGTCAGCGAATGAATCGGCGCAGTCAGTACTGCTTTTGCACCCACAGCGCGCACACCGAAATCCCCCAACAAATAAAGCCACTCCAGATTGGTCTGTTCACCAAACGGCAGCTCTGCTTCCAAAACTGTACGGCCCGGTTCCAGTACTGGCAATGGAACTGTGTGAATTGCGTGGTCAACCCACCAACCGTTTACATGCACCGGTATTTCCTGTCCATTGCAGAACAGCCGCACATTCTCCGGCTGCTCCAGTGTCAGGCGGATATTTTCCACCCGCACATCGCTCTGCACCGCAAAACGGAGCCGAAGCTTATGGACCGGTGGCTTCGCCTGCACGGTCCACGGCTGTGCAACAGAATCCGTCCGCTGCGGCAGACGCAGTTCTTTGCGCAGAATATTGTCAATCCGCAAAATTTCCTGCTTTTTACGGTAAGGTTCACCGTCCAGTGCAAACTCGGCAAAATCCAGCAGCATCGCATTTGGCTCCGGCAAGTGAACAGTGACTTGCTCCGAAATAGGAATTTCTGTCCCCAATGCGGTCTGTTTTGTGGATTCAGCCGCTGAAGCCGCGTCATCCCCCTGCTGAGCAGGTGTAAGCCGCAGCAGCAGGCTGTCATAAGCATATGCTTTCCAATGCAGACGGGTTTTGTTCTGCGGTAAATACCGCACCGGCAGTGTGGAAATTTCTCCGCTCATGGTATCCCAACACTGCACACTCCACCGCCCGCGCAGGGTCACAGTTACCTCCTGACTTTCCACAACATCCCGGCACGGCGGCTCTGCACCGTGTGCCAAAAACAACCAGCGCACTTCTCCATCCTGCCGCAGCTGATACAGAAAATTTTCGGTCAAACGGCCATCTGCACCACGCAGACTTACTTCCCGCAGCGGCTCTGCTGCTTCCAGCACACACTGCCGGTTAAAAGGAAGTATTTCGCACTTTTCAGCAAGTGCGGCCGGTGCAGCACTCAATTCTGCATCTACACGCTTCGGCACTGTACCTAAGAACACCAGCCTGCCGCCCGCAGTCTGAAAAGCTCGCAGGATTCCCAGCGTTGTGCTGCGCAGCGTTTCACAATTCGGCACCAGCACCATGTCATACTGCATCTGCCCAACTGCCAGCGGCGCACCACTTTTTTGGCAGAGTTTCGGCAACAGTGCCTCGCTTATAAAATCAAAATCAACACCGCCGAAAAGCAGCCATTTGGTCAAATTCTGAAAGTCACTGTCCAGTTGCTCCCGCCGCAGCGAAGTGGAAGCAGCAGAACCGTAAACCAGCCAAAAACTTTCGATCGGATGCAGCACAGCAAGATGTACAATTGGCCTGCCGCGTGTCAATGCTTCTGCTACTCTTGCAAAGTGCGTTTCCACGCCGCCATACTCCCGATACCACGGCGACTGATAATTTAAGGTGGCCGGGTAGTCCCGTTTGCTCTCCCCCGCCATGCCCGCCCACGCCAAATGCAGGACTCGCTGGGTTACGCCGAGTGCCGCCTGCCAGTCACCGTGCAGCTTGTGACTGCGAAAGTCGAAATCCCAGCCGGTGACACCGTAGGTTTCACTAAGCATTCCGCTTCTGCCCATTTGATTTTTCACAGAAGCACACTGCTTTACCGTTGTAAATTCGAAATTTCCGCACAGCATATCGATACCCGGCAGTGTAAAAGATTCGTAACACCGCATAGCGTCACCAGTCGCAGCAGTTTGGCTCTGCAAAGTCGGTTCCTCCATTAAGTGTCCGGTAAAGCCCAAATGATTCTTCACGCACCAATCACCATACGGCTTTAAGAAACCGATTTCAAAGCAGTCCGTAAGAAGCTTGTGCCAGCGCCAGCGTGCAGGGGCAGAACCGCCCCGCGGCAAATCCCACAACAGCAGCGGCAGGTCATCCCAAAGATTTGCGCTGTATTCCTGCTCATACAGCTGTGCTAATCTTTCCGTCCACGGTAAAGTGACATCCGCAAACGCAAATGACTCCGGCAGGCAAAGTCGCCGCGGTGTCTGTGGTTCATCGCAGAAAATCGCCGGAACCGCCGCACCAAACTCCGCGCCCAGCAATTTTTTGTACAATTCATGCGTTTTTGCTAAAAATGCTTCTGTGGCTTTCGGATTCAGCACATCAATGTAGGTCTGATTGTTATACCACGCCTCCGGTGCCTGCGTTTCCAGATACGCATACCAAGCGGTACCCTGCGCCGTTTCTTCTGGAGCAAGCTTTTTTGCACTGCGCAGCGTGCCGTCCGGCAGAAAAGAGATGTCATACCGGCACATCAGTTTTCCGTTTTCTGTGCGTGCGTTTCCGGCGCGGGAGTATGGCAGTGGGGGCAGCGCAGAGGTATCTCCGCCGTACGGTACACGTGTGAAAAGCAGATGCCGGCTGCGCAGTTCCGGATTCTTTGTCACTTCCCCGCCTGCCGCCCCGGAGGGCCAGCGATCCTCGTCATAAAGCCATGTGCGCATGCCGCGCTCTTTACCGTATACTTCGCACTGCCGAACGGTTGCCATGAATTCCGTACCCATATACGGCGTCGCAAGACCGGTGCGAACATGAATACAAAATCCACCAAAGCCCATTTCCCGAAAGCAATCGATTTCCCGCAGTAAAAGAGCACGGTCCAGCTTACAGTTCCACGCAAAGAACGGAACCCCACGGAACTGCATGGGCGGCCTGCAAAAGGCAGCTGCATCCAGCGGTTCCTGTATTTTATCCAATTTGATTTCCTCCCAAATTTTCCTTTTCTGCGTCTATTGTAGCATACGTGGGTAGGAATGCAAGTCATTTTTGGCAGGCTGCACGGTAAAAAAGCCGTCCGTACCGGCACCCAAAAACCGGAACGAACGACTTTTTGTTTTTTCAAGCTCAAATTTGCGCTTTCTTATAAATCTTCTCCATTTTTTCAGTAAACAGATGAAATGGTTTTTTGAAAATGGCAAGCAACAGGAATCCGACAATGAAGAAAAACATTGCCCGCACATTATGCTGCACACTGCTCCAAACCGGCCCGGCAATCGCCTCGCGGAAATAGTCAATCGCGTAAGAAAACGGCCACAGCGGCGCCAGCATTCCGAAAATCTGCGGATTGGTCTGAATCGGATAAATTCCGCCCGCACCCGCTATCTGAAACACCATCATCACGACTGCAATCGCCTTACCAACGTTGCCGAACAACGAAACCAGTGTGAAAATTAGAATCGTAAATGTGACGGAGGTCAGCGCCGTAAGCCCCAGCAGCAGCTGAAAATCCGCGGGATGCACGCCCAGCAGAAATACATCTCCCAGTACAATAATCATGGACTGCAGCAGCGACAGACACAGGAACATCAGCATTTTGCCAAAATGTTTCTGCACCAGATTCAGCTTCCAGCCGCCAATTTGCTTTGGCTCAAAGTTCACCGTCAGCAGCGCGCAGCTCAGCAGTGCACCAATCCAGATGGCCAGCACTGTGTAAAACGGAGCCACACCAACACCAAATGTGCTGGAATTGTAAATATCCACTTCTTTCACTGTGACCGGCGAAGAAATGAAATCGGCGATCTCCCCCGGATGGTTGGTAATCAAGTCTGTCACATAATCAAGGTCTTCCTCGGTAATCGTACCGACTTTGGTCAACAGAGTGTTTAGGCTTTCCTGTACCGTTGTCAGCGTTTTGTTCAGCTGTGCCGCCTGGCTGGAGGTAATCTGTCCGCTTGCCGTGTTGAACGCCGCCAGTGCATTCATCTGCGGCAGCAGGGTATTTTCTGCCTGTGCAATTTTACCGGCGTTCCCCAGCTGCAAGCTGAAATTGCTGATCAAGCTGTTCAGCACCGGCTGTGTGTCTGTTGCCAAGCGCGCAGAAAGCGCGGTCAGTTGATCCGCGATACTGTCACTCAGCTTTGAAAGCACTGTCAATGCTTTGGCAGTCTTTTCCTTTGAAGCATCCACAGAAAGAATCGCCATTTGCTGTTTGAGCGTATCCCGTTCATTTAAAATCAGTTTATCCACGTACTGCAGGCTGTCTGCCGCCAGCGAAAGTGCGGGCAAATTGTAGCTTTGGCTGAGTGCATTCAGTGTTGTCCTGTCTGACTGCAAAAGCGCGTCTGCCGCATTGCAGATGCTTGTGGTCTGCTGCATAAGGGCAAGTGTATCTTTGCTGATGGCATTTGCGTTGGCCTGCTGCAGCAGTGCCAGCATCTGCTGATTTTTTTGATTGATTAGGTTCACCTGCTGCATATCAGTATTCAAATTTGTCGATACAGAACGGATCGTCGTTTCTGTATTCTGCGCCAGCTCGCGGTCTGCACTTAAAATGTTTTGTAAATTGCTCATTTGTGCATTGACCTTTGGCAGCAGTGCGGAACTTTTGTTAAGGTATATCTGAAAATTTGCAGAATCTGTACTGGCTGTCGAAATATACTTTTTCAGCGTGGTAATGGTTTCATTTGCCTGTGACAGTGTCGTTTTTAATTCCTTTATCTTGGAAGCGTCTAAGCTGGTTGTTTTCATCTCCGTTTTGACTGTGTTAATGACCTCACTGGTCACTGTTTTCACAAAATTCGACTTTATATTTTCCACCAGCTTGGTTTTTGCAGCATCTGTAATTTTGGTGGCAATCGAGTTCAGTTTCTGATTGGTACGGTAAGTAATGACCGGCTTTTGCGGCGTAGAGGAAGTCAGGGTTAAAAGGCGTGCGGAAAAATTATCCGGCACCTCAATCATGGCGTAGTATTTGCCCTGATTCAGCCCATAATTTGCCTGCCACTCGTCTACAAAATCCCAGCCGATAGATTTGTTTTTTTTCAGCTCGGCTAAAATCTCATCACCGGCATTCATTACCTTACCATTGTAAACCGCGCCCTGATCTTTGCTGACAATCGCTACCGGCAGGTTGCCGGTGTTGGCGTAGGGGTCCCAGCAGGCATAAATATTGATCCACGCATACAAAGACGGCAAAAACGCCAGCCCCGCCGCTATGATAATTGTGGAGATATTTTTAAACACAAGTTTTACGTCATGGTGAAAAACCAGAAAAACCGGATGTATACCTGCACGCAGGCCATGAAAAAGTGTTTCCCAAAAATGCAGCAGCGCTGCCGTAATCTTTTTCATATTCATTCTCCCAACCCAGATTTTTGGAAGGCAATTTCAAACGGTTGGAACCTTCTGTGCAGCGGCCGAACTGTAAGGAATCCGCCAATTAAGAACAGTGCCGCAAAGATTGACAGTCCCACAACATCGCCGGTCACCGCTCCCGCCAATGTACCTGCTATAGATTCCCGCAAGCCGCTGAGTGCATAGGTAAACGGGAAAAGCGGCTGCAAAATACGAAAAATCGGCGGGTCAACCTGAATCGGATAGGAGCCGCCGCTGCCGGCGACCTGTAGTATTAAATAAATAATACTGAGTGCCTTGCCCACATTCCCAAGTGTGGACGCCAGTGTAAACGTAATGATTGAGAAAACCAGTGAGGAATACACACAGAAAAAAATAAACAGTGCCGGTTCCAACACATAGATTTTCAGCAGGAAAATATCGCCGAGCGCAACAATCAGTGCCTGCACCATTGCCAGTGTGGAAAACAGTAGCATTTTGCCGAAGTGCTTTTCCCGCAGGGTCAGCTGTTCCATCCCCCCAAACCACGCCACATCTGTTTTTAAAACAGAATTCAGCACCAGACAGCCGACCCACAAAGCAAGTGTTGTGTAAATCGGTGCCATTCCGGTGCCATAGTTTGGAATTGGATAAATCGCTTCCTCCTTGATTTCAAATGGATTTGAAACATAATTGCCTACCAGCTTCGGGTCATTCTGCATCACGCCGATTAGGCTCGCAATTTCTTCATTATTTACAACATCCAGTTTGCCGCCAACTGTACCGATCACACGCTGCAGCTGCTGCAGTTTACTGTTTAAGTCAGTGGAAAAGGTAGAGGAAAGTTCCGCACCCTGCTGGGCATCCCCGAGCATAACAGAAATCTGGCTGCTCAGTTTTTTGGCTTCCGTTATCATCTCACTGGTACCCTGCATGGCAGCAGTAATACTGCCTCCCATTTTCTTCAAGCTGCCCTTTACACTGGAATTGTAAAACTGAATGGATCTGTCCAAATGTGCGGTCATGGTACTGCAAAGACTGTTGATCTGATTGGCAGTCTCTTTCGAAATATCACCGCTGTCAATCACCTGACTGCGCACTTTTGAAATCTGCTCCTGTAAATCCGTTACTAGTGGCTTCACTGCCTGCAGCTCTGCGATCAGCGTAGTCATCTGCTGTGTCCGCGCGGTAAGCATAGTCGTTTTAAAGTTCTGCAGGTTGCCCACTGTAGTGCTGATTTTCGCAGAAACAGCATCCACCTGCACAACGTAATTTTTAAGTGCAACACTCAGCTTATTAAAAATTTCATCCGCTTTGGGTTGTGTTTTCAAAATGTTGTCCATCGCCGCAGAGGCCTGCTCACCAAGGTTTTCTGTCTGAATTTTCTTCAAAGAATCAATAATGGACTTCAGATTTTCATTTGGATACTGTTGATAAATCGTATTCAAAGTTTTGATGGTGCTGTCCAACTCTACTGCTGCTTTCTGCAGGACAACTTTGGCTTCCGCAAAAGCGGTATTCAGTTCCTTATAAAGTGCATCCGTGTCATTGTGCAGAGTTTCCGTATCAGCCTGCATTTGCGTAAGGGCCTTTTTCAGCTCTGTAAGGTCTTTATTCAGCTGCTGCAAAGTGGAAATGGCAGTGTCAATGTCCGAAGTATAGTCATAGTCCCTGCACTGTGTCAGGTAAGCGGTTGTTGCATCAATCGCATCGTTCAGTGAACTGAGCTGACTGTTAATGAGTGGAACGGTACTGTTGATGTTCTCTTCTGTCAGCTTCACGGCTGTGTCATTTAGGCTGGAAAAAAGCAGCTTGATTTTCTGACCGGAGGTTTTTGCAAAGGCGAGATTTGTGCTGACACTCTGGGAAGATTGGTCCATACTGTCCTGGAGTGCTGCCAGTGCCTTTTGGTCATCTGCATTTGTTTTGGCTGCGGCGTCCAAGCTGCTCTGCACGGCAGGCATGGTGGTATTGAGATTTTTCAGCAGCTCGCTCAAATTTGCGGAACCGGAACTGACCGTTGACAGTGTAGCGGTAACGGTTTCCATACTGCGGCTCAAACTGACAATGGAGTCCTTCATCTTCAAAATATCGCCTGTGTTTTTGCCCGCTTCACTGCCTAATTGATTAATGGAATGGTAGGCAATTTCGTTAACCGTCGAGATAAATTCAGTCGTCACCTGCTGTACCAGTGTGCTGTTTGCAGTGGAAGTAATTTTCGTAGCAACCGGATTTGCCTTGGTGTCTGCTTTATATGTAATCTGCGGCTTCTGCGGATGGTCGGTCAATACCGTGAGCAGTTTAGAAGAGAAATCCACTGGAATCTCGATGGCTGCATAATACGTGCTGTCCACCAAGCCGAGGTCGGCATCTTTTGTGGTAGTAAACACCCATTTGATTTTTTTGTTCTTCTTCAGTTGTTCTACTATCTGTCCACCCACATTTAGCTGCTTTCCTCTGAAACTAGCACCTTTGTCGCTGTTGACTACTGCTACGGGGATTTCTTGTGTATTGTCGTAAACATTCCAGCACGCCTGAATATTCACCCACGCATAGAAGGATGGAATAATGCAAAGGCCGATTAAAATAATGATAGCTACAGGGTTGCGGATGATTCGTTTCCAGTCATTGCGGAAAACACTGATGATATGGTGAAAATTCATAACTGTTCCTCTCTTGTCTGCCGACCGCAGGCAATCCTGCAGAATTCCTATTGTTTCATCTTACTGAAAGCATCGGCAGTTGTCAAGTTTGATATCTGTCTCTACAGCTGATTCCGTTGTTTTTAAATCCTTCCTATGCAGAAGTGACCCGGGAAAATACAGCTTTTCCCGGGTCACTTAAAATGATTAACAAGTAAAAGCACACGCTTGTCAATTTACAAACGGCCAAAAGCATAAAAATGCTTGCGCCAGTAAGAAGTATCAATGGAAGTATACTGCACCGGATTTCCAGCATGAATCATAGTGTTGCTGCCAGTATAAATACCAACGTGTGTAACAGTTTCACCACAGTCATATGTATCGGTAAAGAACACAATGTCGCCCGGCCGCGCCTCTGAAACAGAAATTGGTGTGCACTGATTGTAAATTCCCTGTGCCGTGGTGCGCGGCAGGTTGTAAACACCAGAATGTGTAAAGACCCAACACACAAAGCTTGAGCAGTCAAACGTGTCCGGCCCGGAAGCACCCATCACATAAGGTTTGCCCAAATGCTTTTCCGCTTCCGCAATCAAACTTGAAAAAGAACCGGAGGAAGTAGATGGTGAAGAAGTCGGAGTGGAAGCAGAACCACTGTCGGAATTGGAAGACTGACCGGAATCAGACTGTGAGGAAGAAGAAGCCTGCTGTTGACTTGCGGAACTTTCTGCCGCAGCGGCAGCTTCCTGCTGCTTTTTCTTCTCTTCCTGCTGCTGTGTCCAAGTGTCAATGGAAGCCGCAATTTTTGCTGCCTGCACATCCAGTGATGCATTTTTGTCCTGCAAATCCACTTCCTGCTGACCAATTTCTTTTAAGAACTGGTTTGTTTCTGCCAGTGCAGTGGCAAGCTCCTGCTGTTTTCCGGCAAAACTGGTTTTTACGCTTTCTGCCTGTTCGCGGCTCTGCTGGATAGATTCCTTCGCCTTTTGCACAGCTGCTTTGTCCGCTTTCAGGCGATTGATCAAGGTCGTGTCATGCTCCGTCACCATTTGCAGCGCTTCGGATTTATCCGACAAATCCGCAAGATTGTCCGAGGAAAGTAAGATTTGCAGATTACGTGCCTCACCCGCCATGTACAGCGCGCGCAGTCGCTCCTTCAGCTTTGCATAATCTGCATCTATTTGCTTCTGCTTTTCTGAGATTTCGTTCTCCGCCTGCTGCATTTGCAGATTCAAGTCTGTAATCTGATTACTACAGTCATTTATTTGCTCTTCAATGGCCGCAACTTGGGACTGCAGAGTTGCACCATATTCCGCTTTTTTGCTTTCATCACTGCGCAGTGCAACCAGTTTTTCATTGTTCTGCTGCTGCAGCTGCGCGTACTGTGCCTGCTTATCCTTTAATGTATTAATATCGTCCTCTGCAAAAGCCGGCCCAACCGCCACTGTTACAGCACAAGAAGCAGCCAAGATTGTAATCATAGCACGCTTAAAAACCTGTGGCCAGCATTTTGCAGTCCACATTTCTTTTTCAGGCAAGTATGAATCCCCTTTCTATGCTGTCATTTGCTGTTTTGAGGCGATTTTGCCCAGCAAAGCAGCCGATTTTTCAACTTCACTTTATTCTTTTATATTGTACTACTGATTTACATAATTGTCCACAAAGAATATAAAGTCGCCTTTTTTCGCGGTGAAAAACGAAAGGGAAGCAGGAGCTCACCAACATTGTTACGGAACACTTTATTTGCTGCTATTTGCCGATTCACTGGCAACAATCGGGCTGTCTGCTTCTGCTTCCTCCTGCGGCTCGTCGTCATAATCATTTGCGGCATGGAATTTATCGATTGCCCAGAAAATAATGCCCATCAGCATGGCAACACAGGCGCCAAGGGACATGCCGCTCAGCTTCACTTCGTTAATCTGAATAAATGCACCGGAAAGACCGGTGACCAAAATCACGCTGGTCATAGCAAGGTTGCGGGAACGGCTGTAGTCCACTTTCTGCTCCACCAGCAAACGAATGCCGGAGGTGGCAATCATGCCGTAAAGCAGGAAGCTGACGCCGCCCATAACCGGCTGCGGAATCTCCTGAATAACGGCTGAAACCTTGCCGAAGAAGGAAATGATAATGGAAATGACTGCTGTACCGCCGATTACCCACACACTGTAAACGCCAGTCATAGCCATAACACCGATGTTTTCGCCGTAAGTAGTAGTCGGCACGGAACCCACCAAACCGGAAAGCATGGTGGAAAGGCCGTCACCCATCAGCGTGCGGTGCAGGCCCGGATTCTTAATCAGGTCGCGGCCAATGATTTTTCCGGTCACGATTTGGTGCCCAATATGTTCCGAAACAACCACCAATGTCGCGGGGAGAATCACGGAAATTGCGTGCCAATCAAATTTTGCAAGCTGAAACTGCGGAATTGCAAACACCGGTGCGGCTGCCACTTTGCCCCACTCGACCAGACCGAAACAGTTCGCGGCAACGTAGCCAACAATAATTGCAATTAGAATTGGAATAACGGACAGAAACTTCTTAAACAGCACAGAACCAAAAACTGCTACACAAAGCGTAATCAGAAATACGATAACGTTTCTGGGGTCAATCTTCGTATAATCACCGTGCAGAACCAGGCCACCCATTTCTGCAGCATTTTTCGCAAGTTCCAAGCCAATCAGCGCAATGACCGCGCCCATAGCCGCAGGCGGCAGAATCACGTCAATCCACTTGGTACCGCAGAATTTGATAATCAGCGCCACCACACAGAATAAGGCACCGGTCACCACAAATCCACCCAATGCATACGCATAACCAAGTCCGGTTCCCGCGATTACGACTGTTGCCGGTGATATGTATGCAAAGCTGGAACCGAGGTAAGCCGGTGCTTTTCCCTTTGTCATTAAAATATAAATCAATGTGCCAACACCGTTCATAAAGAGGACTACTGAATGTTTGATTTGCCGTGTAAAATTAAGTATATTCAGTAAGAAGCTGCCGAAATCAAATGTTTTCCGGCAGCTTCTTACTGTTATTCTTTTTGCGCTTCAATTTCTTCCACAAGCTCATTCAAATACAGCCAGCGGTCATTTTTTTCTTCCAGCTGCTTTTTCAAATCTTCCAGCTGCTGTGTCAATTCCAGCAGCTTTACATAGTCGCTGCCCGCCGCCTGCACTTCCTTTTCTTTTTCACTTACCTTGGTTTCCAGTACCGCAACTTCGTCATCTATCGTTTTAAGTTCAAACTGCTCGTTAAAGGAAAGCTTCAGCTTTTTGGGCTTCTGCGGCTGTGCGCTCTGCTTCGGCTTTGCCACGGCCTGTTTCTCCTTCTGGGCTGCTTCCTCTGCCGCGTGTTCATCCAAATAGTCCGCAAAGTTGCCGTTGTGTTCAATTACGTTTCCGCTGCCGGTTACTTCAAAAAGCGTTTCAGCGACTTTATCCAAGAAATAACGGTCATGCGACACCGCAAGCACAGCACCTGAAAAAGTCATTAGGTAGTCTTCCAGAATCGTCAAGGTTTCAATATCCAAATCATTGGTCGGTTCGTCCAGCAGCAGAATGTTCGGTGCCGCAATCAGAATACTGAGCAGATAAAGCCTGCGCCGCTCACCGCCGCTCAGCTTGCCAATCGGTGTATATTGCAAATCCGATGTAAAGAGAAAGCGTTCCAGCATCTGTGCGGCCGAAAAAGTGCCCTCCTCGGTTTTGACCTCACCGGCAATCTCGCTGATAAAATTGTACACCAGCTGGTTGGGGTCCATCTCCCGGCCTTCCTGTGTGAAGTAGCCGATTTTGACTGTGGAGCCAATCTCAACTGTACCCTCGTCCGGCTGGAGTACGCCGGCAATCAGGTTCATTAGTGTGGACTTGCCCGCACCGTTCCTGCCGATAATACCAATACGGTCATTCCGCTTGATGTTGTACGAAAAATGGTCAATCACACGTTTCCCGTCAAAAGATTTGGAAACGTCAGCAAGCTCGATCAGTTTTTTCCCCAGTCTGCTCGAAACTGTCATCATCTGCACGCTGTCATCCGTGGTGGGCATGTCCTGCTCCCTGACAGAATTAAATTTTTCAATGCGGCCGCGGCTTTTGGTGCCCCTTGCCCGTGCGCCGCGCATAATCCACTGGTACTCCCGCCGCAGGAATGCCTGCCGCTTGCGCTCACTTGCTTCTTCCATATCCTGCCGCTCCGCGCGCAGCTGCAGATACTTGGCGTAATTTGCTTCATACGTATACAGTTTGCCATGCGAAAGTTCTGTAATATGGTTCACCACACGTTCCAGAAAATAGCGGTCATGCGTTACCATAATCAGCCCACCGGTAAAGCGTACCAGCCGTTCCTCCAGCCAGATAACCATGTCGCTGTCCAGATGGTTGGTTGGTTCGTCCAGAATCAGGACATCCGCGGAGCAGCACAGCGCCGAAGCAAGCGCAACGCGCTTTTTTTGCCCGCCGGAGAGCGTGCCGATTTTCGCTTCATAATCCGTCATTCCGAGTTTGGTAAGTACGGACTTTACTTCATATTCATTCACAGGCGGGCAGTTTTTCGTAATCCCTGCCAATGCCTGCTGCAAAACTGTGTTGTCATCCTGCATTTCAGGATTCTGCGGCAGAAAAGAAACGCAGATGCCGCGCTGTACGGTCACGCTGCCCTCATCCGGCTGTTCCACACCCGCCAAAACTTTCAGCAGCGTGCTTTTGCCCGTACCGTTAATGCCGATAATGCCAATTTTATCTTTTTCATTTAAATAGCAGGAGGTGTCCTCCAGCAGTTGTTTGGTTCCGTAATTTTTTGAAATGTGTTCAGCAGATAATAACATGGGTTCTCCTTGTGCGGCTGCAATCTATTATAATTTCATTTTGCTTCATTGAAGTTATTGATTTTATTATAACATATTCCACGGCAATGCTCAAAAGTTACTTTGCGCTGCTTGTGCGCCCCACAAGGGATTCCCGGCTTTTGACGTTTGGTTATTACAGCGAAACGCCCAGCCTGCGCGCTTCTTCCAGTGCAGGGTTTCCCGCAATATCGCCTTTTTCAGATACACCCGTCACGGTCAGGCAGCCGGCGTTTTCCAGGGAAAAATACCGCAGTGTCGAGCGGTACATCGCTTTTACGGAATCAAAAACTTCCTGTGTCTCATCCGCGCAAACCGCAAGCAAGACCAGCTTTTTGAGCCGGAATGTCCCACGAATGGGGTTGTGCAGCCGGTCAATCACCGCTTTCAGCTGCGACGGAATCCCATAAAAATAAATTGGTGTTGCCACAACCAGTACTTCCGCGGCAGAAAGCTCCTGATAAATCTGCTGCATATCGTCCTGCAGCGCACATCGGTGTTCTGCATCCCGATAACAGTAATTACACCCGACACAGCCTTTTACCTTGATATCCGGAATGGAAATCACTGCAATACTATTTTTCTTTTGATCAATTCCTTCCAGAAAAGCGTGTGCCAGTGTGTCGGTATTACCGTGCTTTCTCGGACTTCCAACGAGCATAACGATTTTTGCCATCTATGTTTCCCTCCGCTGCATTATCCAATATAACTATATTTTATTATACTATTTAAATGTAACGCATTCTATCCTTACAGCAGCAATTCCGTGTGAAATGCGATGACCGCACCCCCGGTCACCTGTACACAAGCCGGTTCTCCGTTTTCAATGCTGACCCGCACGCCGATTGTACCAGGTCGGTGCATAGCCTCTCCTTGCCGCGCCTGAAACAGAAATTCGGAACCGCTGCAGTCTACTTTTCCGTAATGCACCAAATACGCTCCCAACGGTCCGTTGGCATTCCCTGTAACAGGGTCCTCGGCAATTCCAATAGCTGGCGCAAACATTCTGCCATGAATCAGCGAAGACCCAGCTTCATCAATCGTAAAAACGTAGTAGCCATTACATTGAATCATTCCGCTTAACTCTTCCAATGCCTGTAATTGCGGCTGCAAACAATTCAGCAAAGCACTGTCCCGAATTCCAATCATTACTTTGGAGTGCCCGGTTGAAACAATCTGTACCGGATAATCTTTCAGCAAATCACTTTGTGAGAGGTGAAGTGCCGCCAACAATTTTTCTAAATTTTTACCGTCCAAAACCGGTCCAAATTCAATTTTTCCCTGTGTCATAACAATCCGGTAATCTCCGTTGTGATGAATGATGTCAACAGGCAGTACTCCGGCACCGGTTTTCTGAAAAATCCGGCAAGTATCCAACTGGTTTTCAACTGCCGCAGCATAATGTGCAGCAATCGTAGCATGCCCGCAGATTGGTACCTCTTTTGTCGGCGTGAAATAGTGTATTGTAACATCATACGGCTTTCCACATTCCGGCACCAAAAATGCCGTTTCCGAATTATTGAACTCTCTTGCAATTTTCTGCATTTCCTCTGCCGTAAGATCACCCGCATTCAATACGACTCCTGCTGGATTTCCCGCCAACTTTTCATTTGTGAAAGCGTCCACCTGATAGCAGCTGTATTTCCGCATTTATTTTATCCCCCTTAGCCATGATTGTTTTGCCTGCTGTAATGTTCTATAATCATTATAAAAGAAGAAAAAGGGTACGGCAAGAAGGCACTTTGCGGTAACCAACTTACCAAATTGTAAGAAAAGGTGAAAAGCAGTGGCAGTAAACAGGAAATTTTCAAATTCAGAAAATCATCAAAAAGACTTCACCTGCTCCATTGGTTATGCAATGACAGTGATCGGCAGCAAATGGCGCGCAGTCATTCTGTGGCATATCCTGAAAGAACCTCATATTCGATACAGCAGACTTAAAAAGCAGATTCCAAACATCAGCGATAAAATTTTAGCACAGGAACTGCACTGTCTGCTGGAGAATGCATTAATTGAACGTATCGCTTTTGCGCAAGTGCCCCCGCGGGTTGAGTACATTCCAACTGAGCGCGGCCGATCACTTCAAGAAATCCTGATCAAGCTCTGCGAATGGGGTAAAAAAATGGGCAGAGATTTTAAATAAATTTCTGCCCATTCTCTTTATCATTTTTACCTCACGTCAGTCTGCTGTTTCACAGGAATACTCAAAATTTGAAAAGTCAGCTGTACCGCCGCTCATTTTTTCAGAAAACAAAAACAGTGCAAATCGGCAGCCGGTAAAATGGTCTAATTTGAAATACAGCTTATGCGTGATACCGAGTTTTCTCCACGTGCTCTGCTCTTTGTAGAAAAACTCCGCTTCGTCCTTTTCATTTTCAAAGTCAACATGCAGTTTTAGCTGCACAACAGGATTGTCAAGCGGTATCCGTGCAACCTCAGTCGGGGGTGTTCCCGGCTGCCCTTGTGCGGATGCATTCTCCGCTTTCTTTTCCGTCATCACCAAAAAGTACTGCCCATCATCTTTGGCAACCGCAATGTACCCATAACAACCCTGAAACGCGCAGAGCCCAGCGCAGTCACCATCTTGCAGCTCGGATGCGTCCAAGGTCACACAAGCGCTGCAGGCTGGACCCCACATCCGCTGTGTCAGCGTATTGACAGCATGCTCTACACTGCTGCAGCATTTGCCGGAAGTAATGCGGAAATGGCCGGGACGCTCTGTAACTGACCACAGGCTGTTATTCGGTTCATGGTTCCACTGCCAGAAACTTTTCAGATGAACATTGCTGCAGCTGTCTGGCTGACACTGAAAATTATCACTCCCCGCAAGTGGGCTGTAGGAATAGCCGGGACGGGTACTTTCCGCCGTCAACTGTTGTGGCACTTTGCCATTTACGCCTAACACTGGAAAGTCATTCTCCCACTTCACCGGCACCAGCACCGGTACGCGGCCGACCGCCCCGCGGTCCTGAAACAGCATAGCGTACCACTTTCCATCCGGAGTATCCACAATGCCGCCCTGCGCAACACCAGCGTTGAAGTAACCGAGGTCATCGTCCAGCACGTTTCCGCCAGTAAACTCGCCGGTAAGGGAGTCCGCATAAAAGCAGGCCTCCACACGCCGCTTGGAACCATCAGCCAGCCAATGGATGAAGAAAACATAATAGTGCCCGTTAATTTTATAAATATGGGAACCTTCGTAGCCAAGGCAGACATTTTCCTTGTCCTGAACGATTATTCTGTCCAGTCCGCCTGGTTTGGGACCGCTCAAATCACTGCAAAGTTCTGTCAGGTGAATTTCTGTATTGCCGTAAACAATGTAAATTTTTCCGTCATCATCAAAAAGCAAGGAATTGTCATGATAGAATCCTGCAATATTCTGCTTCTTCCACGGCCCCTCAATTTTTTCAGATTGATACAGGTAGGTCTTATGTGTGTCATTGGCGACAAAACAGATGTAAAACTTACCGTTATGCCGGCGAATGGAAGCCGCCCACATTCCCTGCCCGTATATGGTCTTTTCCCCCTGCAGCCGCTGTGCCGGCGTGCTGTCCAGTGTATCATAGACATAAGAAGCTATTTCCCAGTGAAGCAAATCATAGGAACGCAGAATCACCGCACCTGGCATAAAGTGCATAGTGGTACTCACCATATAATAGGTATCCTCCACGCGAATGACATCGAGATCCGGATAATCGGTCCATAAAATCGGATTTTGGACTGTCTGTTTGGTTTCCATACAAAAATTCTCCTTGTTTTATAAAAAGGCAGAGCATCCTTTTTCATGGATACTCTGCTGAAAATTATTTTACCAGATACGGTAATTGCCGCTGAGCGCGAGGAATGCAAATAAATACAAGCAATTATCATAATAGCGGCGGTCGCCAGCACGCAGCGGTGTATTCCAAAAGTTTTCCACACACTGCCGTGCAAAACTGCCCTGTGCCGCAAGACTCGCCTGTGCATTCACCGCTGTCATGGCGACCGGATGCAGTGCCTTCCCCTCCAGCACAGTTCCATCAATAGCATAGATTCCAATCGGATTTTCCCGCACAGTCTCGCAGAAAAATTTCTGCAGGCGGTCCGTTTCCTGTACTGCCCAGCTGTCCGCGGCAAACCAGCTGTAGTCCAGTGCTACATTGGCAACGGTACGGTAGGCATCGCTGTAATACCAGTCGTGCCGGCCGCCCCAGCGTCCGGGCTTCTCCACATGTGGAGAACCGTCAAATTCCGAATACTCTGCACTTAAACCGGTAACCGGATGGCAGGCTTTTTTCAGGTACGCACGGCTTGCCTGCGCGGCGGCTTTCCAGAAGGGCCGGTCTGCCTCCTCTGCCCACAAAGCAAAGAGCTCGTAAAAGTGTGGCAGATGGTAAGAGGGATCTGTAAAGTCCACTTCAGGAATAAAGCGAATCAGATGATTTTGGGAATCCCACATAGCGCGGCCCTGCATACCATTTTCCCCCTTGTGGATACAGATATGCAGCAATGTGCGCGCTTGTTCACTATAGTTGAAAATGCCCGTTCCATCGCCCCAGCGGTGAGAAGCAAACAGAAGTGCCATTGCAAAGTACTCTTCGCCATCCGGTGCAGGACCCCATGCGTTTTTGGTTCCATCCACCGCGCAGGACCACGCAAAATACCCGGCATTTACTCCTGACTCCATGTACATATAAGTTTTCGCCCATTTCCACAGGCGGTCAAACTCCTCTTTCTTATTCAGCTGCACGCACATCATCATGCCGTAGGACATACCTTCTGTGCGTGCATCATGGTTGCCTGTGTCTTCCATGTAACCCATATTACTGCCGACCGGATGATAAATGCGTTCTTCTTCTGTGCCGTAAAACATGGTCTGAAAGATTTTTTCCAGACGCTGCCGGATTTCTTTTTCTGAATAGCCGTATTCAGAAAAGACATTCCGATAAACTCCGGTTTCAAATGCGCCTTTCATTTATAAGGTTCCTCCTGCCATATGATTATTCTTTCACTGCGCCCAGTGTCATGCCGGTAACAAAGTACCGCTGCAGGAACGGATACAGGCAGACAATCGGCACCATCGTAATAATGGAAGAAGCCGCGCGGATAGACGCAGGTGTAACTGCATTTGCGCCGCTGTTCTTCATGGTATCTACCGAAGCTGAACTGCCTGCACCGGAACCGGTAACAGAGGAAAGCAGTTTCATCAACTCATACTGCAGTGTAGTATACTGCGAACTGACGCGATTGTAAAGCATGGCGTCAAACCAGCTGTTCCAGTGCCCAACTGCAATGAACAGTGCAACGGTAGCCAGAACCGGCATGCACAGCGGAAGGGTAATCTTTACAAAAATCGTCATATAACCTGCGCCGTCCAGCTGGGCAGACTCTTCCAGACTAATTGGCAGGCCCTCCATGTAGCTGCGGATGACCAGCAGGTTAAAGGCGCCGGTCAGGCCCGGAATAATATATACCCAGAAGGAATTGGTCAGCCCCATGCTTTTATAGATGAGGAAAATCGGGATCATGCCGCCGTTAACGTACATGGTAATTACCCAAAAAAGATTCATCTGCTTTTTCAGCAAATATTTCGGGCGGCTGCACATGAATGCCAGCAGCGCGGTAATAAACAATCCCAAAACCGTACCCAGAACCGTACGAGCAACACTGTTCCAAAGGCCGGTCATCAGTGTCTGCTTGGCAAGTACGGTCTGGTAGTTGTAAAGCGTAAATTCACGCGGCCAAAGGTAAATGCCGCCGCGGAGGGCATCTGTTGCATTGTTGAAAGAAATTGCAAGTGTATTCAGAACCGGATACAGCGTTACCGCAATGAATAAAATCAAAAAAATCGTATTACATACAGTAAACACACGGTCTGCTGTTGTTTGTGGGCGCTTATGTCTTTTGATTGAAACTATTTTTTCAGCCATACTGCTTTCCTCCTTAAAACAATCTGGTATCGCTTGTGCGCTTTGCCACTTGGTTTGCAATGACAATCAGGACAATGCTGACCGCGCTCTTGAAAATACCGGCAGCGGTGCCAAGTGAAAAGTCATTCTGGCTGATGCCCCATTTCAACACGTAAATATCGATTGTCTGTGAGAAGTTGCGCACAACGTCATTGCCCAGCAGGTACTGTACCTCAAATCCGGCATTCAGCACATTGCCGATGTTCATAATCAGAAGGATAATAATGGTGGTTGAAATGCCCGGCAAAGTCACGTGGCGGATCCTTGCCCAGCGGCCGCCGCCGTCGATGGAAACCGCTTCATAAAGACTGGGATCAATCGCGGTAATTGCGGCAAGGTAGATAATCGCGTTCCAGCCGGTCTCTTTCCAGACCATTGCAAATGCTTCAATCCACCAAAACCAGGTCGGTTGTGCAAAGAAATTGATGGGGTCTGAAACAACATGCAATTTTACAAGCAGGTCATTTACAATGCCGGTACTGCCAAGTGTGTCCAGCAGAATGCCGCAGGCAACGACCCAGGAAAGGAAGTGCGGCAGGTAGGAAACCGTCTGCACAAACTTTTTGCCCGGCAGGCAGCGCACTTCGTTCAGCAGGATTGCGAACGCGATTGCAAAAACGGTGCCGAGCACCAGGTTCAGAATGCTCATGGCAAGGGTATTTCGCACAGTTTCCCAAAAAGCAGAATCCTGAAACAGCTTCTGGAATACTTTCAAACCTACAAATTTAGAACCAAACAGGCCATCACGAGCTTTGAAGTTTTGAAAGCCCATAATCCAGCCAATCAGCGGCAGATAGCAGAAAACAAAACCATAAATGAAGAACGGAATAGACAGAATCAAAAGAACCCGCTGATTTTTTGCCTCTTTAAGCCAGGCTTCCCTGTGTTCCTTTTTAATCTGTTTTTTTGTTGATACTTCGGCGTTTACAGCCATTGGAATCACCTCGCGCATTTACTTACAGTAAAACAAACGGCCCGGCATCTGATGTCCTGAGCCGAGGCCGTTTGTTTCAAGCTTTTTCAGTTATAATTACTTGGAAGAAGTTTCGTACTTTTTAGCAGCCTCTACACGATTCTTTACCGCTTCCTCTGCCTTAGTCATGTAAACTGCCGCATTCGTTGCTTTATAAGCAGTCATGTAAGAATTCCACTCGGAATCAAAGCTGTCTGCCATGCAGACCTTCGGCAACCACTGATGCTTAACGTCTGCCATCTTAGTCCATGCAACTTTTGCTTCATCTTCTGCAGAAAGGGTGTCAGAGAATGTGTAAATTGGGTACCATGCGCCAGGAGTTTCATTATCGCCAAGCATATCAACATATGTTTTTGCGTTGTATGCCTTGAAGCATTCTTTCAGGTTCTGGCTTAAACCGCTTTGGAACTCACTTATCTGTTCCGCAGGTGTAGCTGCATTTTTGTTGTCCAGAATCTGGCCTTTAAAATTCGGGAAGTAGGAGTAACTGCAGAAATGAGATGCCTTATAGGTTGTGTCATTTGCCTTGTCACGCATTGCCTGTGTACGGGTGAACATGCCGTCTGTACCGACATTGTAATCTGTATCTTTGACACCCCAAGCACGCAGGGAAACAACTTCGGGGCTGAGCAGGTCATTGATGAACTGAAGGGCACCTTCAACGTCTTTGCAGCTGGTAGTAATACCGACGCCACCTGCAACGTTTGTAACGTTCTGCGTTGTGTGCCACTGGTTCTTTACACCTTCTTTGATCGTAATCGGCAGCGGTACATATTCGCAGCCCTCAGCGTCCAGTTTCTGTGTTTTCAGTGCAGCGTTTACATTGTTCGAGAAATCCCAGTACTGGTCGATCATGCCGAGCACAGCGCCAGTGGAAAGCTTGGAGATGTACTGATCATACTTCTGCGTAAAACTCTCCGGGTCAACAATACCTTTTTTGTACTCGGTGTTCAGCTTCTGGAAGTAGGTTTTTGCGGTTGGGGTTGTGTTGTAATCAGTAACCTTCAGGGTCTTCGGGTCAACGATGCAACTGCCGTCGTTCGGATAGCCATCGAGGAACTGGGGTGCATTCTCCAGGCAGAAGTAACGCCAGTCATCGCAAAGAATGGTGTAGCCAATATTCTTTGTACCGCTCTTCATGGTTGGATTCGCCTTCAGGTACTTTTCAATCAGGTCAAAATACTGATCCATCGTGGTAATCTTCGGGTAATTTGCCCATTTCAGTACGCGGGTCTGAATCCAAAATGCTTCATCGTTATGAATCGTGTTTGTGGGCTTACCATTCGTCACGCTGAACTGCGGCAGATAATAAATATGACCGCCGTTTGCATTCTTGATTGCATCCCACTGCTCTTCTGTGAAGTATTTCTTAATGTTCGGATATTTATCTATGTAGTTGTCCAGCTGTATAAACGCACCGGCATCCACTAAAGAACGGGTTGCGTCACTGCCGTCTACAAAGTCCGGATACTCACCGCCGGCAATCAGGGTTCCGATGGCTTCCTTGGCACTCTGCCCGGTCAGCCATGTTTCTTTGCACTTGGCGCCGATTAGGTCTGTGATTTTCTTTTGTACTTCGTTGTCGTCATTGATTTCCGTACCCGGCACTGCGAAGAACGCTTTGAACTGTTTTACCTCGCCGGATTTTCTAGCAGTGGAGGCTGTGCTGGCCGCACTGCCTGACGCAGTAGAATCACCGCTGCCGCCTGTTGCACAGCCGGCCATGCTGCTCACCATCAGCGCTGCAGCAACTGCAAGCGCCAAAAGCTTTTTACCTGGTTTCATTGTCGATTCCTCCCAAAATTATTTGTGATTGTGCAATCACTTTCTTTGTTTTGCTGAAATTATTATAAGCTGTATTGTACAATCTGCACAACAGGGCAAAGTTCAAATAAAAACGGGGGAAATTATAGTTTCCGCAAAGTTACTATAATTTCGCCCGTTAAACAGTATTTTACTGGTTGCTATTCCCTTGCACCGGCCTGCCGCCGAAATTTGGTCGGTGTACAGCCCTTTAATTTTACAAAACGGTCAATAAAATAATCGATATCCCGGTAACCGACCTTATTTGCAATTTCGTACACCTTTGCATCCGTTTGCAGCAGCATTTGCGCAGCTTTTTCTATGCGCAGCGAAACCAGATAATTTTTAAAACTCTTTCCAAATTGCTTTTTGAACAGCTGTCCCAGGTAGGCACTGTTCAAGTAGTATTTTTCGCTCAGTGTTTTCAGGCTGATATCCTCCGCAAAGTGCTCCTCCACATCCCGCTCAATATCCGCCAGCACGCCTTTGGCCGATTTGTTGCGCAGCGTAGCAAGGTACTCCGCATACTCCAGCGCAAAATGCCGAAAGTGCGTTTCACTGCCATACATCATGTTGCGGTCGAACGCATTTTCGCTGATATAATGCAGAATTTCCTCCTGATTGATTTTGTCGTCCTGCTGCACCGCCAAATGTACGAACTGAAAAAGAATATAATCTATGTTCAAATTAATAAGGCCCGGCTCCAGATTCATCCGGCTTATCTGCTCGTAAAGCTTTGCCACGCAGGCTTCAATACCCGCACTGTCATTTTCCGCCACAGTGTTGATAAGCTTATCCAGTTCTGATTTTTGCAGAGAAGCAGCGCCGGAGCGCCCTTTCATTTCTTCCTCATACCAGACAATATCCCTGTCCATGGTAAAAGCCTGGCAGCTCTTTGCAATCTCCGCTGTACGGTATGACTCCGCAAGTTCCGTCAGCGCACCAACCTTGCACCCCGCATAAAACCAGACCGGCTCCTGTACAGCCTGCGTAACACATACGCGCAGCTGTTCCAAAAATGCATGCCCGCTGCCCGCGCCAGAGCGATTGCAGCAGATCAGTCCCACATCATAGCAGCCTTTCTGCTGCGTGACGTTAAACACGCAAAAACAGTTTTTTCGTTTCCCGGAAAAATCGATGCAGGCACGGTAGATTTTTCGCTGCACACCGCGTTTCTGTTCTTCTGACTGTTCTTTATCACCAGCCTCCATACCGATATACCGGTACTCCTGCGCCGTACCAATTTTTTTCTCAACGCCCGCAAGGTCGGCGGCGTCATACTTGCCCATCAGCAGCGCCACCATGCTGCGTGCATAGTAGGCCTCCTCCATACGCGCATTTTTCTGCTGCTGCAAAAGCTCTGCACTGACACTGCTGGCAATGCTGCGCAGCAGTTTGAGCAGTTCCTCTTTCTGCACCGGCTTTAGAATATACTCCAAGCACTGATAACGCATGGCTTTCTGTGCATAAGAAAAATCGCTCATACCGCTAAGAATCACAAAACGTGCATCGGAAATGTGCTCGTTTCGCACCTTTTGCAGCAGTTCCAGCCCGTTCATTTCCGGCATGCGGATGTCGGCAATAATTAGGCTGACCGATTCCTGCTTTAAAAATTCCACTGCCTGCTTCCCGTTTTCCACTGTCCCGGCAATACAGAAACCTTCTGCCTCCCAGTCTATCATGGCGCGCAGCCCCTGCAAAATAAACGGTTCGTCATCCACTAAAAGCACTCTCAGCATTTGGGCGTACCTCCCTGCTTTTCCACCGTTTGCTCCGCCTGCTCTGAAAAGGACGGGTAGTTTCTTCTTCTGCCGCAGTCAATGGGCATATGTATCATCACCGTACAGCCAACTCCTTCCTCACTTTGCACTTCAAAGCATGCACGGCCACCGCTGAATGCTTTCAGCCGGAAGCAGGCGTTTACAACGCCAACTCTGCCGCCGCTGCTCAAACGCTGCATGCTTGCGTGCTCCATGCTGTCCTGCATGGAGCACAGCTTCTGTTGTGTCATGCCGACCCCCGTATCCTCCACTTCAATAACAACTTCTTCGCCCGCACTTCTGACCTCAATAAAAATCCAGCCGGGGCCTGTCTTGCCCTCAATGCCGTGTACACAGGCATTTTCTGCAAAGGTCACAATCGTCAGTTTTGGAATGTACAGCCCTGCGCACGCCGGATCCACCTTGATTTTATAAGAAAGCTGCTCACCAAACCGGTATTTTTGCAGCTGGAGGTACGCCTCAGCAAACTTGACTTCCTCTGCCACTGTTACAACATCTTGACTCCAATCTACCGATTGGCGCATCATTACGGAAAGCTTGCAAATCATTTCAGCCGTTTCGCCTTCATGCTTCAAAATGCTGCGCATACGAATGCTTTCCAGCGCGTTAAACAGGAAATGTGGATTAATCTGGCTTTGCAGCGCCAGCAGTTCTGCGTTTTGACGGGAAATATCCGCTTCCTGCTCTTTGAGTTTTCCTTTGTAAACCACCTGGATCAGTTCGTTGATACGGGTGGCCATTTGATTATAGTCCCGCATCAAATCGCCGATTTCGTCCCGCCCGCGCACACTTTGGATGACCTCCAGATGGTCACCGCTTTTGTCGATACTGCCCAAATGGCGGCTCAGTTCCTCCAGCCGCTGTGTAAAGGAACGGTTAAAGAAATACATGAAGCCCAACGGAACAAATACACTGAAAGCCAGCACCACTAAAATCAGCAACAGATTATTCTGCAGCATAATTGCCACACTCGAGCTTTGCCGCAGTACATAGATATTCCAATTCTGTGTATAAAAGCTGACTGGCAGCGTATAACCGATTTTTTGTCGTACCTGCGGCTGCAGCTTTTCAAAATCCGCCACTGCAGAAGTATTGCCGCAGTTGGAATACAGAATTGTGTTACCGGAACAAACATAGACCGGGCAGGAATATTTCGCGTTGAGAATAGCATCCTCAATCACGCTGTAGTCGATGTTGAGCCGCATGATTTTTTCACGCCCGCCGTAATAGTTCAATTTACGCATGATTCCAATACAGCGCACCAGTCCGTTTGCGTAACCATCGTCCTTCTCCTGCGCACGGTAAGGGTAAACCACCATTTCCCGTCCGCTGTTCTGCAGGTACTGATACCACTCTGTACTGCGTACAGCATTCAGGCTGCCAAATTCACTGCCGCCCACAATGCTGTCATTGTCCGCGTAAATCTTCAGCAGTGCGTTGCGCCCAACCAGACTTACGTCAAAAATGGAGTTTTCCTTCAGTACCTGAAAGTTCTGAAAATAATCGTATGCAGAGGCATACTCTTTATTCAGAAAAGAATTGATTTTTTTATTCAGATAGTAGTCCTTGGTAATAAAAACTGCGTCCTCAATGGTTTTATTGATATTGTACTTGGCAGCCTGCGCAATATTGGCCATTTCATTTTCCTGTTTCCGAACTTCACTGTTCATTAGGTTCATCAGAAACGCGCCGTTTAAAATGATTACAGGTATGATAATGCAAATAAAATATAAAAAGTACATTTTTTTCTTGATTGGAAAGCTGTCAAAAATTCTGCCCAAATAATCCGAAATGTTTTGCGGCCATGCTTTCATTTTCGTACTTTCCCTTCTGTACCTTTTTGCAGTTTGATAAATTATATTAATATAACAGTTATTCCATTGAATATTAGTACCATATTACTACAGCCACGATTAAAATTCAAACAAAATCTTCGTTTTTATAAAGCACACGGACTCCTATGCGGCTTTTACAAGCGCACACAAAAAGCACAAATGCACACGCAGGAATGACTCATACAAAATTCCGACATAATACAATTCTTATTTTTCGTAAATTCTCCTGTACAGTTTTTTGTTATACTTTCACTCTAATTTATAGTGTTTAATTCTTAACTACGCTACGATATACTTTTTTACAGAAGCAGAATCAAAAGGAGAATTTCAAAAATGGCACTATTTGAACAATATCGAAACGGAATTAACCTTGGCGGGTGGCTTTCACAGTTCAGTGCAACCAGAAAACAGCACTTCGAAACCTTTATTCAGGAGCAGGACATCCGGCAGATTGCCCAGTGGGGTGCCGACCATGTGCGTCTTCCGGTGGACAGTAATGTTTTGGAAATGCAGTCAGCACCCTACGGAAGCAATGAGGCAGGCCTTGCCTATGTTGACCGCTGTCTCCAGTGGTGTGAAAAATACCACTTAAGTGTATTGTTGGATCTGCACCATGTGCAAGGACATATTTACGGAGAAATGGATAAGCCAGTCCCATTATTTACAGAGCCGACACTGCGTGCGCGTTTCCTGAAAATCTGGGCCAATCTCACGCAACGATATAAAGGTATTGGCAAAAATCTCGCTTTTGAATTACTGAATGAGATTTCGGATGCAAGCAGCTACCAGTGGAACCAACTGTGTGCAGATGCTGTAAAAAAAATCCATCAGATTGACAGCCGCCGCATTATTTTAATTGGCAGCAATGAAGCAAACAGTATTTTCACGCTGAATCAGCTTGCGTTTTCTGATGAACCAAATTTGGTTTACAACTTTCATTTTTATGATCCCATGCTTTTTACACACCAAAAAGCACATTTCAGTCAGGACTTGCGCGATTTTAACGCTACTGTACATTATCCAGGTGAAATGAAAGGCTTTCCAACCTACCTTGCTACGCACCGACAGTACATCAGCAAATTTTACCGTACCGCATGGGAGGAAACCAATGATAAAGCGCTAATGCAGAAATACCTGACCAACGCTGAAAACTTCATCCGCTTCACGGGACGAGAGCTTTACTGCGGCGAATTCGGTGTCATCAAAGGTGCACCAGAGGAAGACGCTGTCCAGTGGATAACAGACTTGACCGCGTCACTGGACACGCTCCACATTGGACATGCGTACTGGTCCTACAAGGAAATGGATTTCGGCATTGTGGATGAATTCAGTCAAGTAGTCCGCCCTCAGATGCTAAAAGTGCTGTTTCCAAACAGTCGCGTATGATTTGTTGAAATAGGAAACGGACGAGGTCAGCTTTGCGCTTTCCCTGTCCGTTTTTTGCGGTACTTATATTTTGATTGCCATAGCAAGAGTTCCAATGACGACAACCAACGCAACAACTTTTATAAAAAGACCAGGCAAAGCCGGCTTAACGCCTGCTCTGCCCGGTCTTTATGCTATAAAGAGCCACACATGTTATGAGACTTATTTCCAGATTAAAATTCGATTCATGCCAGCTTTAATATTCTCCAACGGACCGACGGTCGGGTTGGACTTTCTGGCTTGTCCCAGATAATCCGTATCCAGTGCAATCGGCGTTCCATCCGGATTTTCGTAAGGTGCTTCTGTAATACGCGGCATTCCCAGCTTTTCAGTAGTAATCACCTGAGTTGGGACTTTCAGCAGACCAGCATCCACTTTCCACTCCAGATAAGTGCCGTCATCCGCTGCCACAATCTTAATTTCCGGGTCTTCTGTACTGACAAACTTTTCCGCTTCATTCTGGAACGGCTGAGCACCCTTCAGGTAACCATTGTCATTGATATACACCGGCTGCTTCACCTTTATAAACTGCTCCAAGTCACCGTTGCCAAGCGCTGTGACCTTGTCTATATATTCCTCAAGGGAAGTCGGGTGTCCGTTGTAGCCAACTGTGCCCTCAATGGACTGTTCAGAATAGATGGTATTTCCGCCGAGGAACACATTCTGATAAATACGGTCATCACCGCTGTACACGACGGTAGTACCTGCAACTTCTGTAGAATGTGCGAAGTGATATGGTGTGGAACGGTCAAGCACATCTTCCCGGCGCATTGTGCCGCAGCAGAGGTTGTGCAGATAGGCACCGCCCTGTGAAATATTATCAAAGTTGTAGGACGACGCAAAAATATTGTTGTCCACCACATAAGGGCCATGCGACACTTCAACCATCAGGTCGCGGTCATTGGCATAGTACAGATTCTTGCTGACGCGGGTGCCCTGTGCCTGCCAGTCCAGCCAAGTACCCAGTGTGCAGTTGTGAATGTTGTTGTTGCAAATCTGCACATCAATGGCGGCATGCAGCTTGATGCCCGCAATCTCATAGCCAAAGAACTCATGCTTTACCGCAATGTTGTAAATGTGGTTGTGAGAAATTTCACTGAACACACAGCCCATGTGGCCAACGATGCCGTTCTGCCCGCAGTCGTGAATCACGTTGTTGCGAATTACATGGGAACCGATTTTTTCTTTGCTCCAGCCAATCTGCCGTGCGCGGAAAACAGCCTCCATCTGATACTGATACCCAGGTTTGCGGTGTGTGCGGGTGCACAGGTTGTGGCCAGTGGATTCCTCTTTGCCAAGGCTGATGCCGCTGCACTTTGCATCATGAATTTCGTTATTCTCAATAATCCAGCCTTTGCTCCAGTTGGGGCCCAGAAGTCCGGGCTGGTCAGCTGTCGGCGGAGTCCAAGGGCAGGCAGCCTGCGCCATCTCAAAGCCGCGCACCGTAATATAGTTTCTGCCGGTTCTTTCCGGGTAGAAGCAGCATTTGCGCACATTGATTTCTGTCAATTCCTCATTCGGGTTTTTCCCCTGGAAGTTGGCATAAATCACGGTCTTTTCGTGGTCACTCTCTGTGTACCACTGGTAAACTGTATCTTCCGGATGCGGCAGCGGTTCTGCGTGCTTTGTCCACGGCGGATTGTAACCCTCTGTACGCACAACCGGATTTTTCACTTCATCCAGTGTTTTGGCTTCATAAAAAGATTTACCGTTCATGTAAACATCGCCGGTATGCAGGAAATTATCCGGAGGATAAATGAACCAGTCACCAATCAGCACTTCTTTATACGGATTGTAAGAGCCAAAGTAGCTGTTTGGCAGTTCTACTTTCCATACATTTCCCTCTACCAGTTCCCAGTTTGTAATCTGCTCGGAACCCTTAATGACAACTTTTTCACCTTCGGCTGCTTCATACACGATACGTGCAACGTTGCTGTGACCGCCATGCGCTGGTTTTACCCACTCGCGGTACACACCTTCATGCACGACCACCCGGTCACCTGCAAGCGCGACTTCCGCTGCTTTTGAAATCGTCAGAAACGGGTGCTCACTGGTGCCGTCTGCGTAATCACATCCATTTTTTGCTACATGATATTCTCTCATGCCAGTACCTCCTGTATATTGTTCACTGTAAAGTTTTGCTCTGCTTACAATATAGCAGACTGCGGCAGCACTTACTTTACAATTCTTGCGGTTTCTATTGCAATTATTGCGCTGTTTTTCTGCAATATGCATTGTTTTTTTTACTCTGTTAACAATTTCTATTTCAATACTGCCAGAATTACGGTATGATAGAGAAAACAGGCGCCGCACTTTTTTGAACTTAATTCTGAGGAGGAATGTAAGATGATTAAAAATCTTGACGGCATCTTTGAAACTGTTACTTTTCAGAAGAATATTGGAATTCTCATTCATCATATAACCAGCGATGAAAATTTTCCTGACCATTGGCATAACCCCATGGAAATCATTCATGTCACTGCAAATTGGTACAAGATCCTTGTCAACGACAGGACCTACTTGCTGCAGCAGGGCGACATTGCGATTATCCGTCCCGGCACAATTCATGCTCTTTTTGCACCGGAAACGGGCAGCCGCACCATTTACCTGGCCGACCTCTCTCCCCTGAACCAGATTTCCAGCTTCGAAACGCTGCTGGCGCTTCTGCCGCCTGTGTCCATCATCGCCGACAAAACGGATCAGGAACTGCACAAAAAAGCCGACGCACTCCTTGCCTCGATTGAGGACGAGTACGCCGGCTCCGGTTCATTTTCGGAAGTTTTGATTTACAGCTCTCTGATGGAACTGCTGGGACTTTTGGGACGCAGTCAAATTTTAACGGATGCTTCGGCGGACACAGGCGGTACACAATCCTGCAAATACGCAGAACGCATGCTCTCCGTATGCAGCTATATCAATGACCACTGCACCGAAGAGTTAACTCTTTCCAAAGCTGCAGACCTAGCTGGTTTCAGCAAGTATCACTTTACACGGCTGTTCAAAGATTTTGCACACACTTCTTTTTACAAGTATCTCAACAAAAAGCGAATTTCGCATGCAGAGCAGCTGCTGATTAACCCGGACTATTCCATAACGGAGGTGGCACTGCACTCCGGTTTTTCCAGCCTGACCGCGTTTATTCGCATGTTTAAACAGCTGAAGGGCTGCACCCCGACGCAATTTCGCAAGCTCTATTCGCTCGACTGTATGAACCGCGTCAGCGGTGAAAAAAGCACAGCGGATATTTGACGGTTCAATCGATTTCTGCCAGAATTGTTTTAACAATCTGTTCCACGGTAATACCATTTTCTTTCAGCAGTTCATCGGGAACGTATCTGTCCGGAAAACTCTTCTTAAAGCCAAAGTTTTTCACTTTCATATCTGCTAAACCATAATAACTTGCTATCTTTTCACCAAATCCGCCCTCCAGAATGCCATCCTCCAGCGTGACCACCATGCGGTGATTTGCCTTCAGGCTGTCCAGCAGGTCTGTATCCAAACCGGTTATGAATTTCGGATTGATGAGTGTTACCTTAATGTGATGTTCTTTTTCAAGAATATCCGCTGCCTTTTTGCCCAGTTCGTAAAAATCACCGAGTGCAAGGATGGCTGCATCCTGCCCTTTTCTTGTTACCTGATACTTGTTCAGTTGGGAGTAATCCGTAGTGTCCGCAGTGCCGCTCTCCCGAACACCTGTAGCAGGCACACGGATTGCCACCGGGTGCTCCTGCTGTGCAATGCCCCACTCCAGCATGGCGAAGTATTCTTCCTTACTGGTCGGCGCAAGGTACACCAGATTGGGAATATTGCTGATCATAGCAATGTCATAGATACCAAGATGTGTAATATCCGTCATACCATAAGCAGAAGCCGCAAACACCAGAAGCACAGCAGGATTGTTGTTGATGCACAGGTCCTGTGAAAGTTGGTCGTAAGTCCGCTGCAGGAATGTGCCATATACACCGTACACCGGTTTGCCGCCGTCTGCCGCCATACCGGAAGCAAGTGCAACCGCATGTTCCTCTGCAATGCCAACATCAATGAACTGGCTCCCGGCCTCTTTTCGTCTTGCCTGATTAAAGCCAAACACGCCCGGTGTTCCGGAAGTAATCGCCGCAACCGTGGAATCCTGCTTCATTTTTTCAAGCAGATATTCCGCTGTCAAATCCTCATAGGATGGCCCGCTGAATGAGAATTTTGGTTTTCCGGTGGCAAGTTCAAACGGCATACCCCAATGCCAGCTTTCCTTGTCCATTTCTGCCGGGGCAAAGCCTTTTCCCTTGGTTGTGTGAATGTGCACGACTACCGGCTTCTCACTGTTCTGCACAGCCTGAAATGTTTCCACCAGTTTTTGAATATCGTGTCCATCGTCAAGGTAGCAGTACTCCAGCCCCATTGCCTTAAAGAAGTTGCACGCACAGGTGCCGTTTGATTCACGCAGTTCCTTCAGGTTCTGGTACAGGCCGCCGTGGTTTTCCGCAATGGACATGCCATTATCATTTACGATGATAATCATATTTGTCCCGGCTTCGGCGGCATTGTTCAGTCCTTCATATGCTTCTCCGCCGCTGAGGGAACCGTCGCCAATCAGCGCAATCACATTGTAGCGTTCCCCTTTTAAATCTCTGACCTTTGCCAAACCGCAGGCCAGACTGATGGAAGTGGAAGTGTGCCCAATTTCAAAGCAGTCGTGCTGGCTTTCATGTGGGTTGGTAAAACCAGAAACATCATCATACTCCGCAGGATTTAGGAAGGCTTCTTTGCGGCCGGTCAGCATTTTATGCGTATAGCTTTGGTGAGATACATCATAAACAATTTTATCGGTTGGCGAATGAAAGACATAATGCAGCGCCACAGTCATCTCGACCATGCCGAGGTTCGGCCCAATATGGCCGCCGTGCTCACTCAGCTTTTTCAGCAGGGTTTTCCGAATTTCTCCGCTAAGTGTTTGCAGCTGCTCAAAAGACAGCTTTTTTACATCTGCAGGTGAATTTATTTTTTCCAAAAACATATTTACAGTCCTCCTTGTTTGTTATAAGCATACAATCTGGAGTCCACTCCAAGTCAAGAGAAAATTTAAGCACTTTTTAAATAAAATTATACATCCGGCAAAAACATGGTAAAAAGCTTTGCCGTTACAAAACTCTGTTACCGCAAAGCTTGCTTTTTAGATTTCGTTTTGCTATGCTTGATGGAACAGAAAGTATTAGGAAAGAGTTGATTAGATGAGGCTTGCCATTGTATTTGCTCCATGCAAAGCGACACAGGATAGAATTCGCATGGAGTAACCGTCAATCTATCCGGTAGCTTTGCATCACCTGCAATCCATTAAAATTTGAAGGAGCAAAGTTACATGAATAAAAATCAATTAGAGTTTGGATTTGCCGAAGTGGACATCACCCCCTCCGGTGCAGTTGAAACCATTGGCTTTGGCCGGCCAAACGAGTGGTCGCACGGTGTTCTGCACCCACTGTCCGCGCAAGTGACTATCTGGCACTGCGGCGCAGAAACCTGCTGCCTTGCCGCCATTGACCATATCGGCTTTTCCCGTCAGCATGCTGACCAGCTGCGCTGTACCATTGGAGAGAACCTGCACATTGCAAAAGAAAAGGTTATGCTGTGTTTTTCACACTGCCATTCTGCTCCAAACGACAGTGCTGCTCCAGAGTATTATCAATTCGTATGCAGGCAGATGCAAAAGGCTTCTGCCGCTGCATTGCTTAACATGACACCGGTTAAAGCAGCATGGGGTATTGCCCGCACCGAGATTGGGGTCAACCGCCGCAAAGGTGCAACAGCGTTGGACGACCGGCTGGGAATTCTCAAAGTCTGCGATTCCAAAACTGGAAAGCTAAAGCTTCTTTTGCTGCGCCTGACCGCACATGGCAATGTGCTGAAAGCAGATAATCACCTAATTTCCCCTGACTATTTTGGTACTGTCCGTGACACGCTGGGCACTGTGTACAGCTGTCCAATCATGGTCACACAGGGGGCATCCGGCAACATTGCGCCAAAATATTATCAGTCCGCAATCAATCCACCAGACGCAGCAGATGAACGCTTTATCCGCTCGCACACTGCCCTGCAGGACATGGCGGATATCATACTACGTGACGCTGCCCCTGTTATTGAGCACCTACAGCCGCAGGAAACCAGCCGTATGACCATGTACGCGCGGCAGCTTCCGCTGTTTGCGGATGTTCCTTCCGCCGAACAAGCACACACAGTTGCAGCAGAGGCAAAACGGTTCTGCGGCATTGACGGCACTGGCTGGCTGGCAGAAGGAAACCGGCTGCGTAAAAACGGTGTAAAAGAACAGCAGGTACCCATAGAAATACAATATTTTCTGTTGGGAAAAGGCTGCCTTTGCGGTACTGCCAGTGAAATTATGTGTGAATTTGCCCTGCAGACAGCGCAGCTGCTGAAAAATGACCTGTTCTTTTTCGGTGGCTACACCAACGGCTGCACCGGCTACTTCCCCACCACGGAGGAATTTGACAAGGGTGGCTACGAAGTGTATTGGTCGCTGCTCCATTTCTATATGTATCACGGTCACGTTTTTCCGCTCAGGCGGGAATCCGCGGAAACGCTCGTCCAATTCACCGTACAGAATTTTCTAACAGAGCAATCATAAATGAAACAAACGAAAACGGACAGGAAAACGCAGTTTGCTTTTCCCTGTCCGTTTTTCTATATCAGAATTTATCGGCTGAGTTTTGCGCCAGCGCCTTTCTTCATAACCGCTTCCACTTCCGCTTCGGTGGAAAGATTCAAGTCGCCGCCAATCATCAGCTTCAGCACACTGGCCGCCAGTGCGAAATCAATGACTTCCTGTGGCTTCTTTTCATGCAAAAGGCCATGCATCAGACCGGCACCAAAAGCGTCGCCGCCGCCGACACCTTCCATGACATGGATTTTACGCACCGCTGTTTCTGTAAATGTACCGTTCTGCAGCAAAATACCCATCCACTCACTGTCCTCCACCGAATGGATATTCCGCAGCACACTGGCTACTGTTGTGCAGGAGGGATAGCGCTTCGTAATCTCCCGCATACCCTCGCAGAACTGCTCTTTCTGCTCGATTCCGCGGCTCATGTCCCCGTCAAACGCGCGGATGCCGAGGGAAGCCTCAAAATCCTCGTCATTGGCAAGACACACGGTCACATACTGCATCAGTCTGTCCATGACCGGCTGTGCCTGCTGCGCTGTCCACATTTTTCCTCGGTAGTTGAGGTCACACACCACCGGAATTTTCCGCTTTTTGCAGCACGCCAGTGCATCCTCCAGCGCACCAGTCAGTTCCGGTGACACAGCCGCTGTAATACCGGAGAAATAAAAGCAGCGAACTCCCTCCAGCAAAGCAGGCCAATCAAACTCGGAACGCTGTGCCGTGGCAAAGGCACTTCCTGCACGGTCATACACCACGTTTGTCGGGCGGATATCCGTTCCTTTTTCAAAGAAATAGATACCCAGCCGCGGGCCGCCGCGCAGTACCCGCGAGGTATCCACGCCATAGCGGCGCAGTGTGTTGCGGGCCGCGTCCCCCAGCGGATTCTGCGGCAGCTTCGTCACACAACCCACCGCATCCCCAAATTGTGCAAGGGAAACCGCAACATTCATTTCCGCTCCGCCAAATGCTGCTTCAAAACTGTCCGCCTGTAAAATCCGACTGTAGCCCGGTGTTTTCAGGCGCATCAGCATTTCCCCAAATGTTAAAACTTGATTCATCGTTTTACTTCCTCCCGAATTACATCGTTCACGTACAACTGCTGTAAAAGTACCTACTGAAACAGTATAAGGCACTTTCCGCACTTCGTCCAGTGTTTTTTGCAGTCCTATTTTCGCTGCCATTTATCCTTTTGAGTGCTCTTTCCCCACTTTTTTCTAAAAAGTTTTTACAAAGAAAGCAAAGAGCATTTGACTTTTTCGTTCAGCGTGCTATAATATTACAAAGTTGTAACAGAAAATTTCCCGGATTTAAAAAACAATCCAAACTATAGAACGCGGGAACAGCAGGTTCCGATTTTCAAACAGTTTCCCGTCAAATCAAGGATTTTTTTTATTTGACGAAAGAAGGACACTATGAAAGCAAAGAAATTTACAGGAAAACGCATTTTAGCAGCCGCACTGGCTTTCTCCATTACCGCCGCCGCGTCAGTTTGCCCCATTTTCGCAGCCGATGATGTCGATTCACTTAAAGCAAAACAGGACAGCCTTGCGCAGCAGCAGCAGCAAAACAGCAGTCAGCTTGCTTCTCTGCGGCAGAACGAGGCAGAAAAGTCCACCTACGCTTCCACACTCAAAGCACAGCTGGCAACCATTGAAGAGCAGGTCAACAATTACAACAACCAAATCACAGATTTGGACTTGCAGGCACAGAAAGCAGAAACTGAAATTGCAGCCACAGAAAAGCAAATCAAAGCGGACACCACAAAGCTGAAAGAACGTCTGTGTGCACTTTACAAAAGCGGCGGCGCAGGCAACCTGCAAATCCTGCTTTCCTCAAAAGACTTAGCAGACCTTGCAGATAAGTCGGAAGCAGTTTCCATGGTAACCGCACACGACACCGACCTGATTAACCGCTTGAAATCCGAAAAACAAGCTGTACAGGCAAAAGAAGTCTCAATCAAACAGCAGCGTCAGCAGGTGGAAAGCATTAAAGCGGATGTCAGTGCCAAACAGCAGCAGCTGACTGATACTTTGTCAGAAACCAACCAGTTCCTGCAAAACATCGGTCAGCAGGAAATCAACCTGCAGACACAGGGTTCCACACTGGAAGCACAGGCCGCAAAGATTTCCACGGCGATTGACAGCTGGTCACAATCCCAGAAACCACAGAGCAGTCAGACCTCCAATTCCGGTTCTGGCTCTGGTTCCAGTGCTGAAAACTCCTCACAGTCTTCTTCCTCTTCCAACAATTCCAGTAATTCTTCCTCATCCTCCAATGAGTCTCCCTCCTCTTTCTCCAGTGTGATTGGAAAAGCGGAATCTGCGCTCGGCAAACCTTATGTGATGGGTGCGGCCGGTCCGGACGCATTTGACTGCTCCGGTCTTGTATGCTGGGCATTCGGCATTGGCAGAGCCACCGCACAGGGACTGTACAATGAATGCTCTAAAGTATCTGTTTCTGAACGGCAGCCCGGAGACCTGATTTTCTTCTCCGGTACATATGACTGCGGCGAAACAGTAACTCATGTCGGCATCTACATTGGCAGCAACACAATGATTGACGCAGAAGACGGCGGCGTTTCAGAATGCTCTACAGAATCTTCTTATAATCTGCAGCACTTCTACGCTTACGGCAGACTGTAAAAAATAAATTACGGTAAATGAAGCGGACAACAGCAAGGTAAACACTTGTTGCTGTCCGCTTCATTTTACAAAAGATTTCCCCGGGAAAGTACATCTAAAAGCACCTATGCAGGCAAAAAATAACCGCAGCAAATTTTGCCGCGGTTATTTTTGTCATCTTTACATTTGTTCCTGTATTGCTGCCATCAGCGGTGGAATCAGCTGCTTTTTTCGGCTCATTACTCCCGGAAGCACCGCACAGCCATTTTCAGGCTTTACGTGAAATGCTTTTTCAACGATCAAATCCGCATTCGGCCCGGTAAACATCAGGTCAGTGGATTCATTGGGTACATCCGTACACATATAGAAAATCAACGGAATCCGCTGGTGAGCAGCAGCTTCTTCCAAATAGGAAGTAAGCAGCTTCTTGACCGAACTGCGGGACTTCTCGGTCATATAGTTTCCCTGTCCCACGCCAAAGCGAACATCCCCACGGCTAAAAATCTTAAAATCGGAAAGAAAGACCTCTTCCGCTGTTTTGCCGGTTAAATCGCCGCCCGCCTCAAACATCTGCTGCGCATAAACAGGAGTATCCACTCCTGCAATTTCTGCCAATTCAGCAGCAGCGGTTTTGTCAGCCGGTGTGCAAGTGGGACTGCGGAACATCAGCGTATCAGAAAGGATGGCAGAAAGCAGCAGCCCTGCAATTTTTTTTGGCACTTCCACATGGTTTTCTAAAAACATCTGGTAAACAATCGTGCAGGTGCAGCCCATCGGTACGTTGCGGAAATAAATTGGGTTCATGGTTTCCACTGTATTCAGCCGGTGATGGTCAATAATTTCAAGCACCTCGGCTTCATCCAAACCATCAACCGCCTGCGCCTTTTCGTTGTGGTCCACCAGAATGATTTTTTTGCGGTGTACATTCAAAAGATTTCGCCTGCTGATTACGCCGCAGTACAAACCGTTTTCGTCCAGAATTGGGAAGTAGCGCAGCCGCACGCTTGCCATGACCCGGTGTGCTTCTTCCACAGGGGTATTCAGGTTAAACTTTAACAGGCCCTCGGTTGTCATATAGTGCCGAATTGGTGCTGCCTGACTGATGAGCTTCGCAACGTCATACATCAGGTATGGTGTCGTAATAATGCGGCATCCCTTCTCGGACGCGCGGGAAAGAATCGTGCGGGGGGCTGACATCCCGCCGCAGATAATAATGCATCCGGCACCGCATTCGATGGCATAAAGCTGGCTTTCATACCGATTGGAGAGGATGACCATATCGCCTTCGCGTACGTATTCTTCCATTGCGTCCGGCGAGGCAGCACCAATATAAATACTGCCCTTGTCAATTACGTCGCTGTCATCGCCCAAAATCATTTTTCCGTTCAGCGCAGAGAGCACATTTCGGTAGGGTGTGCGTGCTTTGGAAAGCACATCTGTGTCCAGCAAGTCCATGTTTGCGGTCGCAACATCTTTAATGGTAATCACACCGAGCAGCTCATTTTTAGCACTTGTAACGCATAGGGTATCAATCTCTACCCTGCGCATCAACGCCCAGGCTTCCTTTAAGGACATATTGCCGTCCACTCCCGGCTGGCGGCGGATATCAATATCTTTTACCTGCGGGCTGACATCTGTGCACAAACGCGGTGGTTCAGCCTCAAAGTAATTGAGTACGAATTCTGTTTCTCGGTTCAGCTGACCTGCGCGGCGCGCCTCACAGTTCCCGCCAAGCTGATTTTTTAAATACGCATATGCCAAAGCGGAACAGATAGAGTCTGTATCCGGGTGGCGGTGACCAATTACGTTTACTCTTCGATGTACATCCGTGTGAGGCATGAAAAAGTCTCCTTCTTTGTTAAGGGGTGTTTTAAAAATTCCGGTCAAAGCAAAGTCATAAATATATTATAACCATATCTGCAACCCGGTGCAAATCCTATTCCGTTTGTCCCATCGACTCTGTTCATTACTTACTGCTTCAATTTCGCAGTTTACTGTATCCATTAACATTTCTGTAGATAAATTTTAAGTTAACCACATTTAAATTAAAAAACGAAAAAGCTGTCTGCGCCTCAGTTCGAGCGCAAACAGCTTTTATTGAATTTTGCAGCATATTCAGTTGTCCGCCAAACACGCGTCAAACTGTCTGATAAGCTCATCTTTGTCCAGATTGCGTCCAATCAAAACAATTTTCACACAACGGTCGCCGTACTTTTCATCCCAGTTTTTCCGCACATTCGCGTTTTTCCTGAGCACTCTTTTCTGGTGTTCGCGGGTATCCGCCGCAAGCCATCTGCCAAACAGGTGTGTCGTAATTTCCCAGCCAGCCTGCTCAAAGACATACGCCTTATCCGGCTCATCTTGAAACCAGACAAAACCCTTTGCACGAATAATATTGCGCGGAAAATGACTGGACGCAAACTTTTCAAACGCTTTGGAATTCAGTGGCCGTCTGCGTTTGTACACAAATGTCTGAATTCCATACTCCTCGGTTTCGGGTTTCTCCTCTTCGTCTTCCTGCAGCGCTTCTGCCCAACCGGATGACTTTGCCGCTTCCTCAAAATCAAATGCGTGTGTGTCCAAAATTTCAGAACAGCTTACTTTACCGTAATTAGCCTCAATAATTTTCGCCTTTTTCTGCAGAGAGCGTATCACAGAAAGCACTTCCCGCTTTTGTTCTTCTGAAATTTCGTCCACTTTGTTCAGTATGACTGTGTTGCAAAACTCAATCTGCTGAATCAACAGGTTTTCGATATCATCTGCTGTCAGAGTTTCTTCCAGCAGAGAAGCGCCGCTGCCGAACTCGTCGACCATTCTTTTGGCATCCACAACTGTAACGATGTTATCCAAACGGCAGACATTCGCGGCTTCATTCATTGCCAAGAGTGTTTGTGCAATCGGGACCGGCTCACAGACACCGCTTGCCTCAATCAAAATGTAATCAAAGCTGCCTGTTTTCAGCAGGGTGGCAATCTGCCGGACAAGGTCCATCTTCAGCGTACAGCAGATGCAGCCATTCTGCAGTGGCACAAGACTTTGTGACTGCTTGCTGACACCGCCACCCTGTGCAATCAGGTCAGAGTCAATGTTGACTTCGCCGATGTCATTGACAATCACCGCGACCTTGTAGCCCTCCTGATTGCGCAGCACATGGTTTAACAATGAAGTTTTCCCAGAACCCAGGTAGCCTGTCAGAAGCGTTACAGGTACTGCTTTTCTGTACATGAATGTCATACCCTTTCCTGTAAACACTGCAAATCACTTTACTTCTTTATGCAGTGTGTGTTTGTGAAGTCTTGGGCAGTATTTCATCAGCGCAAGACGTTCCGGATGTGTCCTTTTATTTTTGGTTGTGCAGTAATTTCTGTCTCCGCATTCTGTGCAGGCCAGTGTTACTTTTACTCTTGCTGTGTTTTTCACTGCTGCTCCCCTCCTTTGCACACACGGTTCACACAGCCGGAGCGCAGCGCTCTGGCTGAAACCCAAATGTGCTTTCGGGTCCCGTTGATTTCCACATGAACTCTTTGCAGGTTTGCGTGGAACATCCGGTTGCTGCGGTGGTGAGAGTGACTCACGTTATTTCCAAATGCAGTTCCTTTTCCTGTAACGGCGCACTTTGCCATAGTATGACCTCCAATTAAAAATGCAACTTACTTGCTTTTTAAGCGTAACATAATTTTCCTTGGAAGTCAACACAAATTGCAGTTAATTTGCGTTTTGCTTTTTTCGGCAGTCACTGCAAAGCCCGTACAGCACGCTTCCCTCACACTGCAGCTCAAAGCCATGGTGCTCCCGCAGATGTGCCTGAAACTCCCGCATAAAGCCACAATCAAGGTGGATAATCCTGCCGCACTGGGTACATTTTAAGTGCAGATGTTCAGAACACTGCTTTTCCTGCCCACTGTACTGGTAAAGCGCCTTTTCACCTTTTTCTGCAATATACTTAATAATTGTTTTCTCTTCACAAAGCCTGTCCAGATAGCGATAAACCGTGGTTGGATTCACGGAATTGCCGATGCTTTTCAGGTGCTGGCAGATGTCCGCGGCACTGACCGCTGTTGTGCCATTCTGCTGCAAAAAGTCACTGATTTCCTGCCTAGCCTTTGTGTTATAACTGCTTTTTCGCTGCATGACTGCTGCTCCTTTCTTAATTGTTTATTTACTTTGACAGGCATTTTTTCAGCTGCCTAAGAATCGCAGATTTTTCGTAACCGCGGCCAATGAAAACAATTTGATTCATGCGGTCACCATAGGTTTCGTCCCAATCATCCATTGCGTTAGGATGTTCCCGCAAGATTTCCTGCTGACTCTCCTTTGGCAGCGCACACACCCAGTTTGAAACTTCGGTTACGGATGCATTTCTGCCTGCCTGTTCAAAAAGTTGTACGTGGATGTCATCATCCGCAAACCAAACGTAGCCCTTCGCACGGATAATTTCTTCCGGGTAATCGTTCTGCAAAAAATCCGAAAAACGGTCATAGTCAAACGGCCGCCTTTCTTCAAAAAGGAACGAGGTAATGCCGCAGTCTGTGTCTGTTTCCTGCGCACCCGCACTGCTATTCAGCGTGCGCGAAACCAGTGAGGAGCGCCCCGCTTTTTCGTAATCGAATCTGCCACAATTCAGTATGGCTGACGGGTTTACTTTTCCCTGTACTGCTTCCACGATTTCCGCTTCCGGCTGTAATTCCTGCAGAACCTTTTTTACTCTGTCAATTTGGCCGCGTGAAAGCAAATCACATTTATTTAGAATAATCAGGCCGCAGTATTCAATTTGGTCCATTACCAAATTGATAATATCCGGGTCTTCCTCTGTTTCATCACCGGCTTCTGCCGCTTCCATTTTCCCAAGGAATTCCGTATAAATCCGGTCAGCGTCTGCCACTGTTACCACAGAACTCAAGTAAATTGGGCTTTGCGGCATCATTTCCTCGTAAACTTGAAAACCCTCTGCAATATTTTCGGGATTACTCACACCAGAGGCTTCCACAAAAACAGCTTCAATCTCCGGACTTCCCGCCAGCCGGTCTATCTCCTTCATAAACTGATTTTGCAGCGTACAGCAGATACAGCCATTCTGCAGTTCAATCATTTCTTCTTTCTCGGCCGCTGTGCCGCCGTTTTTCAGAATGCCGGCATCGATATTGATGCTGCCGATATCATTGACAATCACAGCAATTTTCCTGCCCATTTCGTTTTTTAAAAGTTCATTTAGAACCGTGGTTTTTCCACTGCCAAGATAACCGGTTAGCAGTACAACCGGCTTTTTACCCGCTCCCACTTCTTTACTCATATACGCTCACTTTCTAACGCGAACTGGATTCAACATATAAATTTGCAACAAGGTTGCATTTATTGTTATTATACATATCCCGCGGCGCGAATGTCAATGCATCCGCATAAAATTATGGAATTGGGTAACCATGCTGCCGAATCACGACTTGAGCGTATGAAAGGATGCAGAAAAAGCTAAAATTCTTTTACATGAAATTAACGCAAGTATAAATCTATTTTAAGCCAAGACGGTTAGAATTTTATATGCGGTTTTAAAAACTCACTGTGAATTCTAAGGAGGAATTTATTTCATGAAAAAGAAGCGAATTCGAAGGCTCACGGCAGCTCTGCTGACAGGCATCATTGCCCTTTCCGGCATGACAAACGCAGCATATGCCTGGGATGCACCGGCACAGTCAGAGTGGCAGACACTCGGCCGACAGAACATTAAGGCACGTATCGCAGTCGGCAGCGATGTGCACATTCCGTACTATGACAGTGAAAAGAAACTGCAGAATGCCTTTGACAGCTTCTACAGAATTGACCCGGACTTGGACGCTGCTGCTTTTGTCGGTGATTCAGTGAACGATGCAGATGTCAGCAAATATGACAAATTCATGGCAATCATCAACAAAAATACCGGAACGGCAGATAAAAAAGCGCAAGCTATTCTTTGCCAAGGTAACCACGAAACTTACGGCATTGGTGCCGCAGCCGCTCCCACACGTTTCAAAGAAAAAACCGGTCAAGATGCCAACAAAGCCGTGAAATTGAAAAACGGAATCACAATTATTACGATTGGCCCCAGGAATGCAGAAAATGACTACACCGCAGACTATGATTTCTTAAAGACCAGCCTTGCAAAAGCTGCCGCAGATGACCCCACCGCACCCATCTTTGTGCTGGCCCATCATGGTGTTCCTAATACCGCTTATGTAACAGACGAATGGAACGGCAACTACGAAGTTGGCACAAGCAAGGATTTGAAAGCCCTGATGAAACAGTATCCGCAGGTCATCCACATCTCCGGGCATTCACACTCCACCATGGAAGATGCACGCTCCATTGATCAGAGTGCAGGTTTCACCGCTATTCAAGACGGCACGCTCGGCGCTTACTTTGAAAATGAATCCGGCAAAACTGACCCAACTACCGGCAGCAATGCCACCATTCCTCCGGATTCTGCCATTGCTTCACAGGCGCTTATGATTGATGTCAATGAACAAAATGTAGTCACGATTCGCAGAATGAATTTGACAACCGGAAAGTACATTTACGAGCCCTGGGTAATTAATACACCGGAAATCGTCAAAAACCATGGCGGCAGTTCCTTTCCTTACGGAAAAGTACGTATCAGTGAAAAACCGACTTTTGTAAACGGTTCAACTGTTACAGCCGACAGCGCAACACGCTCCAGCATACATGTTCACTTTCCGGCTGCGACACCTGCGGACACTTCCAACAATAACATGATTCAAAATTATAAGATCACATTGACACCAAAGGATGGCAGCGAATCTGTGGTTAGAAACGTTTTTTCCGATTTTTATGAGCCCACGCAGAAAAAGAGCTGGGACGTAAAAGTAACCGGCCTGCAGGCAGAAAAAGAATACATCCCCAGTGTGCAGGCAGTAACCGCGTTTGGAGCGGTAAGTGAACCCATTACAGGTGTCAAGGTAAAGACCAAAGCAACTGCAAAAGTGGATTCACCGGAACCGGTGCTTGACATTAACTACAGCAGCGGCAGCGTGAAAGATGAGCAGAATCACACACTGGAACAATACAGCAAAACCGTGGCACAGGGTACCGGCATTGACCGCAAAGTGCTCGCCGTTCACGGCGAGGGCGGCTGCCGCTATGCGCTGACCCAAAACGATTATGATCGTTTTGCCAGCGCTTACACAGCAGAAACTTATTTTAAGATTGCCGACGTCAATGCAGACCAGTGCATTTTTTCCAATCAGCAGCAGGCCGGTATGGGCTTTGAAGTGGAAAACGGTAAGCTGGAAGTCTGGACCAATACGGTAAGCGGAAGAGTTACACCTTCTGCTCCTATTGATGCCAATAAATGGTATCACGCAGTTACAACCTACGACGGAAAGACCGCAAAGCTCTATTTGAATGGCGAATTGAAAGACGAAAAAGCAGGTGCGGGCGGTTTAGCTGTACCGGACAAAGACGCATGGTACTACTACGTTGGTGCCGACGTTGAAAGCAGCGGCGGACATGGCTATGAAGCACAGGACGCAGAAATCAACCTTGCACGCCTTTACACAGGTGTTATGACAGATACACAAGTGAAAGCGGCTTATCAAGCAGCTGTAAAAGACGGCAGCCTTTCCACTGCGCCATCCGCAGTATTAAAAGTTGATTATTCCAAAGGGATTACAGCAGACGCACAGGGGCATGACAGTTTCCTGAGTGGAAAAGCAGATGTTATTTATGCTAAGAGTCTACAAAAAAATGTCCTGGGACTTTCCGGAAAAGGAGCGTACGGCTACGCACTTGACAGCCTCGATTACAGCAGAATACAGAACAAGCTTACATTGGAAACAGATTTCTGCACACCGGATGTGCAGACAGACCAGTGCATTATATCCAACACACAGTACGCCGGAACTGGTTTTGAAGTAAATCAGGGCAAGCTTCAGTTCTGGATTCATCTAAATGGTGAATATGCCATTACAAACGTGCCAATAGAAGCTAACAAATGGTACCACGCCATTGCCGTTTATGATGGAAGCAAAGTGAAAATTTATCTCAATGGCACATTGGCAAAAGAAGAAGCACATCAGGGTCAGATGACCGTTCCCGCTGACGGCGCAAAATATTTCTTCGTTGGTGCTGACACAAATGGCAACGGTGAGCCGGAATATTTGATGCAGAGCGGTCAAATCAGCATGGCGGCCCTTTATGCAGGTGCTATGACAAATGAACAAGTTCAAACTGAATATAAAGCGGTACAGAATCGCCCGACTGAGAAAGATCCGTCTGCTGGTTCCGGCAGCGGCAGCACCGGCTCCGACACTAGTTCCAACAAACCAAGCCCGGACAGCACTCCAGACAAACCGCAGAATAATCAGAATGGTGAAGCAGCGGTATCCAACCTTTCCGGCGTACAAACCCTTTGTGCAGGCGGCACATTAACCTTTACGGTTACCAGCGATGCTGCCCCACAAATCTGTCAGGGAAATGGTCTGGTTGCAAGCGTCAACGCTCCTTCAAAGGATTGGGATGCACAGACCCGGACAAGTACTTGGAGCGTTTACGGCATTTGCAGCAGCAAACGAACAACAAATACCACCGGCATCTATGCCATTGTCAACGGCGTAAAAACACAGCTGTTTACAGTTGATGTAAACGGACAGCGTCCTTTCACCTGTGATACCAGCAAAGATATATCCATGAAAACAGGCAGCCACTACATAGCGAAAGTAACAGTTTCGTCCGGTACCAAACTGACCTACAACGCCGGAAACGGCAAAATTGCAGCAACGTTTGTGAAAGGCGGCATGAAACCGCAGTCCACAGCGAATGGACAGGACTGCTACTATCTTGGGGTTCAGGCAGTCGGCACAGGAAGCGCTGGTCTGTACATTACAGTAAGCGGCATCCAATACTGCATTTACCATGCAAATATAAAATAAGCAAGTAAAATATTAATACAGAAACGGACAGGAAAGCTAAGGCAACACCGCACAAAGTAGAACGACTCAAGAAGTGGTAAAATAGAGATATGAACAAACAAATCAGCTTGTCAGCTCTAAGCGATGAACTGGCACGGGTAAAAACACATAAAAAAGAATTTCTGAGTCAAATTGATCACATCGTGCCATGGGACGAATGGGCAGCCATCATAAAGCCGCGCTACTATAAGGGAGAACGCGGGAATAAACCATACGACCTGGAACTGATGCTTCGAATCCATATTTTGCAGAATCTGTACAATTTGGCTGACGAGGCAACAGCCTGTGAGATAATAGATAGCCGTGCCTTTTCGGAGTTTTGTGGAGTAGAATCCAGCAATCAGGTTCCGGATGGAGATACCATCGGCAGATTTCGGAATATTTTAGTGCGCAATGGCCTGGAGCAGGAGATTTTCGCACAGGTTGTGATATCGCTGCAGAAAAAAGGTCTGTTACTGAAAAAGGGAACCATAGTGGACTCCACTTTCATAGAAGCGCCTTCCTCGACCAAGAACAAAGAGAGGCAACGGGACCCGGATGCGCATCAGGCAAAGAAAGGCAACACATGGCATTTCGGATATAAGGCACACATTGGGGTGGACAAAGACAGTGGAATCGTCCATACGGTAGATGTAACAGCAGCAAATGTCAGTGATGTAAGTGAAACAGCAAAATTGCTTACAGGAGAAGAAGAAACCGTAAACGGGGACAGTGGTTATCTTGGAGCGACAAAGCGTCCGGATGCCGTTGTGCGCAACAAGAAAGGCAAGAAAATCAAATACAAAATCAATCGGCGCCCCTCTCAGGTAAAGAAACTCAGCACAAGCGGACAATATTACGCCAAAAAAGTCGAGCATTCAAAATCATCGGTGCGTTCAAAAGTTGAACATGTTTTTGCCATCGTAAAAAGTCAACTGCGGTATCGAAAAACACGATACCGAGGTTTGCAAAAGCAAATTCAAAAATTGAATATGATGTTTGCGCTGGCAAACCTGATTCTGGCTGACAGAAATTCTCTGGCAGTCTGATTCGGGTTACCCTGCAGACCAAATCAAGGAGAAAGCAACGGACTATTTCATATCAACACAGAATTGAACCGGCATCTTCGCTGTTATGCGGCGTTGCCCTAATTTACTTTCCTGTCCGTTTTGTTGTATCAAAAAGCCGTTCGCAATTTTGGAACTTGCGTACAATCAGGCCGTGGTTTGCTGCGAATCTCTGGCAGCAACACCGTGTGCCGACCCGAAAGAGAAAGGCAGCATACAATAATAAATAAATGATTGCTTTCAAGGCCAAACCAGAGGAAAAGAAGGACTTAAAGTAGTTCCATGCCGTATATATAAACCAGATGATGAATTGCCAGGAAGAAATCGTTCCCAGCAATCCAGCCGAGAGCCACGCCACTGGAAATCCTATCCACAGGAATTATATACACACTCAAGTTGTCAATTCTTTACCACAGGCCACCAGAATTGTTGCCTATGTAATTAGAATTGCTTATATGCCAGCTATAACACCGCCCGTCGGCAGACACATAAAGTTACATGTATAAAAAAACTCAGACTATGGCTTTATCAACGGAATTTCGTGCTTACTGTCTGAAAACTCTTTTCGTGTGGCACCTGAAATATTCTAAAAAATGGCAATGCCCCGGCAGACAACCATTCGGCCATCTGCTGGGGCATTGTCATTTTTGCTTGAAACTACTTTTTATCTGTCCAAATAAAAGATGTCAGCCGTTCTCTTTGCGCAGCCGGAGTGCAAGCTCCGGGTCGTTGGTAATGACTGTATCCACATTCTGTTCAAACATATTCTGCAGGTCTGCCTCATTGTCAACAGTCCAAGGACGAACCGCAATATCGAACGCGTGACACTGCAGCACCAGATTTTTATCCCGCAGCGTAAAAAAGTTGGGATGAATCGCATCGGCAGGAACTGAAGCTGCATAATCCCACACATCTACTAAAGCTGCTGCATAAAGAAGCCCGGTTTGAATCTTTGCCGAGAGGTGTTTCATCTCCCGCAGAGCATAGTGGTTAAACGAAGAATAGAAAACCCGCCCGCTCATGCCGTAAGCTTCCTCCAGTGCCAGTACCTTGGGAATTACGGCAAAGCCGTTGTCGTATTCATTCTCTTTCAGTTCCACATTCACCTGTAGTCCTGTTGGCTGCAAAAGGCGGTAAACCTCCTCCAGCGTCGGAATTTTCACCCCCGCAAAACCCGCTTTGCCCATGGATGCATCCAGCGTTTTCAGCTGTTCCAGTGTCATTTGGTGCACAACACCAATTCCATTGGTCGTGCGGCCAACTGTATCATCATGGATGACAACTAACTGGCCGTCCGCAGAAAGATGTACATCCAGCTCTACTCCGTCCGCATGCAGTGCCGCTGCCTGCTCAAAAGCCGGCAGCGTGTTTTCAGGTGCGGTGCAGGAAGCACCGCGGTGGGCAAAAACTTGTGTGTTCATCAAAACAACCTCCTTAAAAAATACGGCGGCGAGCCAGCGGCCAGCCGCCGTATTTTCAGATTTTATGACTGCCCGTTAGCATCATTATAATCCTTCAGCGCACTGTTAATCTGGCTTGTCATATTTTTCAGTGCGTCGCTTTCGCTTTCCTGTTCATTCAGCATCTTCTGCATTTCTGTTTCTTCAATTTTGCGAACCTGAGTGTAAACTGCGCACAAACCGCCGCAGGACTTTGCACTGGAGTCATGCAGCTGGTCAATCGCAACCTGAAACTGCGGATACTTTTTAACATTATCTTTAAATGTCTGCTCATTATAGGCATTCACATTGATTGGGAAGTACCCGGTCTGGGTGTTCCAAAATGCCTGTTCTTCCGGAGAAACCAGGAATTTGATGAACTCCCACTTGGCTTTCTGTACAGCTTCATCGCTGTTTTTAGTCATCCACAGAGAAGCGCCGCCCACAGAAACACCGCCGGTGGATTTTTGCGAATTGATGCCGGGGAAGTAAGCGGTTCCAAGTTCAAACTTTCCGTTAATAGCCTTCAGCATACCCGTTAAACCGGCTGTGCTGTCTATGTACATGGCAAGCTTGCCGTTTGCAAAAGCAGACTGAGCATCTTCATTTTTCATTGCATATGCCGGCATAGCGCCACTTTTCAGAAGCCGATGGTAAACATCCAAAAATGCTGCACCACCGCCATTGGAATCAAACACAGCTGAAGTTGGAGCTTTCTCGCGGCCGTTGCCGTTGTCAAAGGACGGTAGGTTCATTTTATTCAGCGATTGATCCAGGAACCAGCCGTAAACATACATACCCAGCGCATTCTGCGTTGCCTTGCCGGCAGAATCCTTCTTCGTCAGCTTCGGTGCAAGGCTGATAATATCCTCAAATGTTTTGGGAACTTCTGCGATACCCGCTTTTTTCAGAATATCTTTGTTGTAGTAAAGAATCGGTGTAGAAGAGTTAAACGGCATGGAATGCAGCTTTCCATCCACAGTATAATAGGCTGCAATGTTGGTGTCAATCTGTTTTAAGTCCCAGTTATCTTTTTCAGCATAATTCTGCACCGTGTCATTAAAGCCACAATCAATCATGTATCGTGTCCCCAGTTCGTAACTCTGCATAATATCCGGACCGTTTTTGGAAACCATGGCGCTCTTAAACTTGTTGAGCGCATCATCGTAATTTCCCTGAAACACTGCTTTTACAGAAATTTTTCCGCTGTGTGCACTGTTGAACTTGTTAATCATGGTCTGCAGTGCTTTGGCGTTGTTGCCGCCCATCGAATGCCAAAACACTAAATTCACTTTGCTTTGCCCTGCCGCTGTGCCGGTGCTGGCAGCAGCACCTTTTCCGGAAACAGTTGCTCCCGTTGTTGCACACCCTGTACTCAGCAGCGCACATGCGCACAGCGCTGAAATCAGCCCTGTTACTTTTCTTCTCATCGCAAATTCCATGTTATCCTCCTGCTACCCTTCTTGAATAATTTTTCGTTTTTTATTTGAAATATCTGTCAAAGATATGGATTGGTTATCCCTTGACCGCACCGGACATCATGCCTTCCACCAGCTGACGGTGACCAAACAGAAACACCAGCAGTGACGGAAGTGTAACCAGCATCACGCTGGCAAGTGCCAGTCCAAGCGACAGCGCCGAATCTGCGTCCTGCAGTGAGTTGATACCCACCTGAACCACGCGCATCTCATCCTTGCTGGTAACCAGTAGTGGCCACATGTACATGCCCCATGAACTAATGAATGAAGTCACACTGAAAGCCGCAATCATCGGTTTTGCGAGTGGAGTCGCAATCCGCCACAAAAAACGTGCGTCACTGCAGCCGTCAATCATAGCTGCCTCACGAATTTCCTGTGCCATTGTCAGGAAGTACTGGCGGAACAGGAAAATGCCAAGCGCTGATGCCGCAAACGGAATAATCAAGACCTGATAGGTGTCCAACCAGTGCCAGAAACTTATATTTAGATAATTTGAAATAATTGTTGTTTCACCGGGCATCATCATGGTTGCCAGACAAACCAGGAACAACACTTTTTTTCCCTTGAATTTCAGGAAAGCAAAAGCGAAAGCCGCCAGCAAAGAAGTCAGCACCTGCAAAACTAAAATGGAAAAGGCAACAAAAACCGTATTCAAAAACTGCTGCGGCAGTCTTGTCTGCGTCAGTACCTTCACGATGTTTCCAAAATACAGTGAACTGGGTATCAGCCGAATATTGTTGGAAAGGATGTCGGAATCCGGCGTAACACTCATCGCCAGCATATACCAGAACGGAAAAATTATGAACAGCGCGAAGATTGCCGTGATAATCCAGAGAACACTTTTTTTCAGCACGCCGACTGCTTTCATTCGTAATGCACCATCCTTTTTTCATTTTTAAACTGAATCAGGGTGATAATCAGCACGATGGCAAACAGAAAAACAGACTGTGCTGCTGCAGGGCCAAACCGGAAGTTGAAGAACGCATCCCGGTAAATGCTGTAAACAATCACGCTGGTGGCATTGCCTGGCCCGCCTTGCGTAATAATCTGGACCTGTGTAAAGGACTGAAAAGCCGCAATAATATCCGTAATCAGCACAAAAAACAGCATGGGAGACAAACAGGGAATGACAATGTGAAACAGCTTCACCAACCCATTGGCGCCGTCAATTTCTGCGCTTTCCAAAAGCTCCTGCGGCACATTTTTCAGTCCCGCAAAAAGGTAAAGAAAATTGCTTCCAGACATCATCCAAATCGTAATTGCGGCCACTGTAAACAGCGCAAGGTTCGGGTCGGTGAACCAGCGGACATCCTGATGCAAAAACTTATTGACGATTCCCATGGTGGGGTCAAACATTTTCTCAAAAAGCAGAGAAAAGGAACCCGCCGCAGCCGCAATCGGCAGCGTGAACAGAATCGGGAATGCCCGAAAAGCGCGGCCCTTTATGTTTGCAAGATTTGCAGTTGTGAAGCTGATTATCAGCGACAGCACAATCACAATTCCCGCAAAAAGGAAAGTGTTGAGCAGCACCTGCTGGTAATCATGAGAGGTAAAAATCAGCGCATAGTTTTTGAACCCGCGAAACGCTTTGGCATTCCCCTCGTTGTCCGTCAGAAAAAGACTTAAAAACAATGTACGCAGGAACGGAAAGTACTGAAAAGTTGCAAAGCAGGCACATGCAGGCAAAATACAAAGATACGGAAAAATTGCCTTTATGACCTTATGCTTTACAGCCGCCTTGGGGTGGCTCCCGCTTTTTTCCCCGGCAACCCCTGTTTTCAGGGCGGCTTCTGCACCGGCAAAATTTTGCATTAACTAGAACTCCTTTCAGTTGTCGAAAAACTGCCAACGTGTGTTATTCTAACAAATATCAGAAGAAGCTAGTTTATGTTTAATTTATTTCTTTGTAAAATTTTGATTATTTCACGTTTCTGAACTTCGTATGTCTTTCCCCATTTTTCTCTTTGACAGTAAACAGCTTTTCACCACAATGTTAGCAAACGGTCCGTTTACTTTTGGGAATAGGCGGCTGAACGCAGGGATCTGCACCAATTAGCTGCTTATAAGCTGAGGAGGTCAAGACTTTATTGCCTTGGCCTCCTCAGTTTATAAGGAATTCTTTTAAGCCGAATTTTCAATTTTCCTAAAACACATCGACAACTGCCACTACACCTTTACAGATTAACATCTCCCAAAAACTCGTCCCATGTCAGTTGATACAGCTTACGCAGTTTCGCAAGTGTTTTTATGCTTGGCTGAATACGCCCGCTTTCAAAGTACGCCACTGTTGAGCGGTCTAAATACAAGTAATCGGCGACTTCCTGCTGTGTATTTCCATGCTCCGCCCTAAGACTGCGAAGTTTTTGGCTTAATTCCTGTTCCATTGCTTATCCTCCCCACCGATACTTCTCTGTAAATTCCTATCGACCCGTTAAACTTGTTTGAAATTTGATTCCAATGGCAGCGTATAGAGTAAGCATCCGGTAGCTGTTCTCTCAGTTTACTCAAAATCTTGCCTTCACTTTGGCAATCTACTTTTTGCTTATTTTTATTCTAACAGACAGCTTGTACCATAAAACGTACTCTTATAAAATTTTTGCCCGCCTGTGTGCTCCGGTTAGGGGACTCAAGGCGAGCAAAGCAAAGGTGCAATTTTAGCATAAACGATAAAACTGACCCAAATGGATAAATTTTCAAAACTTTTCTTGATAAGAAAAGTTCCGGCGAACATCTTACCAATATCATCAATATTATATTGTACGGCTAATGCCGCAGGAAAAGGAGAAAAATCATGTGTGATCATTCATATTGTGAACCTGCATGTGCAATGTCATTATATAAATCACTTCAAGGGAAGTACTTCGTTGGCGGCAGCCAAGAAGAGTTCGGCAGCGGCAAGTATGCTTGGGCAGGACTTTTCAACCCAAAGGATTCCGGTGTTTTGCTTTTTGTCAATGTTTTCACCGTAACCAATGACAGTGAAATTCCATTTTCTGTTCGGGTCTGGCTAAATGCAGTGACTTCCGGAACAGCAAAACAAACAAAAATGCAAAGTCCATCGAATACAGCACTGCGTCCGCTTCCAAAACCAAAGGTCCAGTTCTTATATGGGGAAAATGTTGACAGAGAACCTCTATCGGGAACACCCATCTATGGACGCCGCTGCCCTGCCGAATCAACAGTTGTTGCTGAGGAAGATGGTAAATTTATTTGCCGTCCAGGCGGTAATTTCTTGATAAATTGTATTCCACCAGAAACAACCAATGAAAAAATTAAAGGGAAAATTGCATTTGGTTGGTGGGAAGAACCCTGCTGACAAACAATTACACCATACAGCCCCATAAAACAAATTGTGCTGCGTGAAAAAGGCTTTTTCACGCAGCACAAAAATTTATTATCTCTATTTTAAATGGCTTTCATTTCTAAAAAGCTGCGGCCCCTGCGCTCTTCTGAATCAGCACGGTTACCGCTCTATCTGCTTCCTTTTCGTTTGACTGCGCGCAGTTCCACGTATCCGCGCTCCCCACGCGGCTCCAGTTGAATACGGGGATTTTCATCATCCCATTCATAGCCAATGACTGTAGGGTCGTATCGGTTCATGGCATATTGCAGCGTGAGAATTGCTTCGCAGTAATTCTCTTCCTGAAAAGGTTCTCCCTGAAACATCAGATATTCCGCAGTTGGAAGGACGATTCGGTCAAATCCGTCCGGAATGCTGCCACAGTCGTCAGGGCTTACCTCAACACCCTGCACATAGGTTGAGGTGCCCGGCTTTTTATACCGTTCCGGAAGCCAAAGACAAACTGGTTCACCGCACAGCGAATCCATGCTGCTCAACAGCCCCCATACATCGCAGCCAACCTCCTCGCAGTATGGGAAGTAATCCTCCGCTTTTACGCCGCGCTTGATGATGACTCCGCGTTCCGGCTTTTGTACCAGCTGGATAAAAACACTTTGTACATTTTTCATGTCGACAAAATCCTTTCTGAGTTCTCTAAATTTAACTCCATATGGGATAAAAAGAGGAATCGGTACGGGAGCCCTGGCATATTCGCTTGGATTACATCCAAATTCCCGGTAAAAAGCCCGTTGGTAACCGTCCACGCTGCCAAAACCCAAGCCCAGCGCCACATCTATCACTCTGCATCTTTCACTTTTTAGGCGCAGTGCAGAATGGGATAACCGAAGCCGCCGAATGTATTCGGCAGGCGTAAGCCCCGTATACGCCTTAAACAGCCGATAAGAATGCCACGGTGAGAACATGGATTCACGTGCAAGATCTGAGAGTGTTATTTCTTGCGCAATATTTGTTTCCATGTAATCCTGCATCCGCTGAACTGCCAACACTTGTTCATTCATCTTTTCATCTCCTCGAAGCAAAATATATTTTACCTGATTCAGAGAAAGATTTCTCGACTTTCCTTGCTATCTGGAAAAACCCACGTTTGGACTTTTTGGCACTCTGCTTTTGTTTATAATTAGCCCAATTCAGCAATCTGATTGTTTTCACAGTAGTCAACGCTGCTGTTGGTACCGGAAGTTACGCCAAATCAAGCATCCAACCTGGAATCCATCCAGCTGCTTAGTTTAAAGAGGACCTATCCAAAGTATACCCTCATTGTTATATAGAAGCAACTTGATTCATTTTACAACAACCTTTTTGCAAACTTTGACACAGACAAAAAGCAGCACTCTCGCTTATACTAAGAAGCTGAGAGTGCTGCTTTTTACTATTTGTACCAGGAAGAATGAAACTTAAACTACATTAAGAATGGGCTACTTCAAAACGTAGCAAAGTAAACAAGGTTGAAAAAGCTTTTTTACATCGAATTTTTCTTTCCGAAAATTTCTACACATATATTAACATCGGTTATTCATAATTGCGATATTTTGACCGTAATCAGCAATATTTTGCATGCTGATTAACCGAATTTCATATAAGTAAAATGGTCCTGACTTTTTGAGTCAGGACCATTTTACTTACTTCTTAACCTTGTCTGTTTTACGCAAACACTCTGGCGCCTTTGGCTGATAACCGAATGAAGCAGATGTGGTTCCTGCACCAAACTTAGCAGCTGCTTTTACGGCTTCGGAAAGTAATTTTACTACTTTCATAATTACTGATTTCCTCCTTTCCTCAACTGTTTCCAAGCGATTACTGTTAGGCAAATCGACAGTCCTGTTGAAATAGTTGAAAAATTGTAGTACATCATATTGGTATGTGCGACGAAATAAGCAATAATTATTACAAACGCTTGAACAAGAATAACAAATCTTGCACATCGTTTGTTCCTGATGATTTCACTGCCGGAAAGCGGGTTGTTGGGATTAAGAACTGGTGCGACTTGATAAACAATTATACAGCACAATAGTAAAATTGCTGCATTGATGAATGCGGCTGCAACAGGAAAAATTCCATCTTCCATTTTCCCTAAAAATAATGACAATAGGAAAATTCCATTGCTAAATAAAAAACAGCCTCTATACGTTGAGCAATGAAATCCGCCGGCAAAAATCCGAATTGGCACAAAACACACGATAAAAAGCAGACTTTTTACAGCGTCCCCTGTTAACACAGCAGCAATAAGAATTGTTACTATAATCGCCGTCGTGGAAATAATCTGCTCAAATCCATAACAGTAAACATCCAGTTCCGCAGTGTCAATTAATTTTGCTTTGCTTAATTTTAAAGCACATCTTTTTGAAATTCTATGTATCATTTTTCTAATCTCTGTAGGAAATGATTACAGTCGATACAAACGCATTGTCCTGATACGTTTGTGATAATTTTCCATTGTATTTGCTTACAGATGCTTGCACATTATGTAACCCCATACCATGCGGCTGCGGGTCCTTTTTTGTACTCAGTAATCTTGCATTTGAAACAAATGGATTTTCCAAAACCGTATTAGAGATTTTTATAATTAGGAAATCATTTCGAGGATGAATCTTTACATCAATCTTTCTCATTTTATCCTCGGGTATTCTTTCACAAGCTTCCAACGCGTTATCTAATAAGTTTGATAATATTACGCATAAATCTGGATTCGAAACGCGGTTACTTTCGGCGATATCCGACGATGCATCAACTGTGAACGCAATTTTCTCATCTTCAGCTCGCCTCCTTTTTTCATTGAGAATCGCATCAGCAACTGAAATTGAGGTGTAAATTTTATCATTGTTTAGAGGGGGTATGTTAGAGATATGATGAATATATTCCCTAGCTTCTTGATATTTATTTTCATCGATCAGACAGTCGATCGCTACCAAATGATTTTTAAAATCATGAAATGTTTTTGCATTAAGACTGTATATCTGATTTAACTGCTCATATTTTTCTGCCGTTAACTGTGCTTCAATCTGCAGCTTCTGATTGTCTATTTGTTCTTGCCGGTAAATTTTCGATTTATAGAAGTATTGTACCAATGTAAGAACGCAAATTAATATGATTACTCCACAAATACCTATAATATATTGCAAACTGCTGAAAACTTCAGTCGAAACTGTTCTGGCAAATATTGACATTATAAAAATGCCTAAAAAAACAGTTAACAGATAACCAGTTGCCGGCACCATTTCAGATTTTGTTTTCCGCCTTGCTAAATTAAATAAAAAGAACAAGCAGCAATCAATGAGCTTATCCAGAATTAAATAAATTGACCTAATATATCCAGTCTTAAAGACTAAAGTATGCAATGATACTCCATTGACCCATCCAATAATTGCTATTAAAAAGCTCTCAATTAACGATAGAATGATAATATATAATGAGGCACTAAATACTGCCTTAAATAAGTTTACATCACTGACAAACTTTCCACAGCAAACAATAATAGCAATCGCCGTTGTTACTGTAACCCACGAAAAAAGGTTGAAAGTATTCAAAAACGTGATAAATGCAGTATAGATACATACAGCAATTAATTTGATAATACTTTGTATCTTCCCATAGTACCTCATCTTTCCAAATGATTCTACTATGGAAATGCCAAGGTAACCCTCAACTGCCGTGGCACATACTTCAATAATCCAAACTGCATTCATATATTAGAACCCCAATACTTGCAAAGTTCATCCTGAACAATCGGAAGATTTGGCCTGCTGATTTTAATATGCGTCCCGTCGCGGCATACCGCATAACCATTTTCAAGCCTCATGATATGAAGTATATTTACAATATAACCACGGTCTATCAACAAAAAATCTTCACTTGATAATTCCTGATACACAATTTTCAGCGATTTGCGCTGCGCGTATACTTCCTTAGATAATAGATGGAAATAGCTATTTCGATTTGCCTTGTTAACAAATACAATTTCTTTGTATGGAATGCGGATTAGTCCATGATTGAGACTCTTAAAAATATATGATTCATTTTCCTCAATTCTGAGTACTTGTAACGCATCAGTCAGAGCATGCTGCAGGCGCTGGTCTAATTCACATTTAGGAATATACCGAAAAACAGATAGTTCATAAGCATCGATTGCATATTCACTGTGTGATGTCAAAAATATAATTAAACAATTCGGAAGCTTTTCACGAATTGTTTTGGCAACATCGAATCCGCTTGACCCGGGCATCTCAATGTCAAGGAATACAATGTCGTAACGCTTTCCATATTCAATTTGGCGTAGGATGTCTTTTCCCATCAAAAAATACTGATCATCTATGCCAACCTGAAGATTTTGAAAAAAGCACCGGATTTTTTTACATAGGACCTGCAAAAATGGCTGACTATCATCACATACTGCAACTGTTAACATATGTGATTCACTTCCTGATTCCTTATAATAAGCTCATTTTAGTAAATTATATCACATAATGTTCCAAAATGAAATGTATGTCCGTGAATCGCAAAAATAAGCAATTGAATTGCAAAAAGTATTGGATGAATTGTCAAGTCAAGTGCGCCAGTTCGTGTAGAAAACTTAAGCAGGAGATTTTCAGCCAAAACATTTACGAAGTCTGGAAATAATGAGAAAGAGATTGTAAATCAACTTATTTTATGATACTGTTACGTTAACACGACTAATTCAATTACCAATTCATTACTTGCCACTCATCCACATGATTCATCCGCTGATGAACCGTTTATCAAAAACCCTTTACGTCAATTCGGAAGCCAAACAGTCCTTTTGCATTACAAACGTAATATTGTTCTTTTAAATAGAGCCTGTGAAACTGCACATCATACAGCTTCACAGACTCTATTTTTGTAATCCATTTTAAATTCGTATTTTGAAAAGGAAAACAGCACTCAGGAACATCGCCAGACCTTATTTGCAAACCCAACAGTGCTGGCGGCGGTTACAAAGATTACAGCAGGCTGCGGTAAAGTGCGGCAATTTCCTTTACACTGGTATCACGCGGGTTTCCTGGGCAGCAGGCATCTGCGAAAGCGCTTTCTGCCAGGAATTGGATGTCTTCTTCTTTTAGGATGCCTTTCAGATTTGCCGGAATTCCCACATCCTGGCCCAGTTTGCGTACAGCGCTGACTGCGGCTTGGCGGTACTCGGCCTGCGACATAGATTCTGTTCCCTGTACACCCATTGCTTTGGCAATGTCGCGGTATTTGTCACCGGAGCATTCGGCATTATATTCCATGCCAGTCGGCAAAATGATTGCACAGGCCACACCGTGCGGCGTATCGTATAAAGCACTCAAGCCGTGTGCCATGCTGTGCACAACACCCAGCCCAACGTTTGAGAAACCCATGCCGGCGATATACTGCCCCATGGCCATCCCTTTGCGTCCCTCTGGTTTATTCTGCACGGCATCCTTAAGATTCTTGGAAATCAGGCGGATAGCTTCCAGGTGAAACATATTTGTCATTTCCCATGCAGCTTTTGTTGTAAAACCTTCTATTGCATGTGTCAGCGCGTCCATGCCAGTTGCAGCAGTCAGACCTTTCGGCATGGAAGACATCATTTCGGGGTCAACCACAGCTACTTCCGGAATATCATTTGTATCCACGAATACAAATTTCCGCTTTTTTTCGGTGTCGGTAATCACATAATTGATAGTGACTTCTGCAGCGGTTCCAGCAGTAGTTGGCACCGCAATGGTAAACACAGCATGCTTTTTGGTGGGTGCAGTGCCCTCAAGACTGCGCACATCGGCAAACTCCGGATTATTGGCAATAATACCGACTGCCTTGGCTGTATCCATAGAAGAACCGCCGCCAATGGCAACCATACAGTCCGCACCGGAATTCTGAAATGTTTTTACACCGGTCTGTACATTTTCAATCGTAGGGTTCGGCTTAATGTTGGAATACAGTTCATATGGAATTTTCGCATGGTCAAGTACATCCAGTACCTTTTGCGTTACGCCGAATTTTACAAGGTCAGGGTCAGAACAAATAAAAGCTTTTTTCAGTCCGCGAGCAGTCAGTTCATTTGCAATCTCTGTAATTGCACCGGAGCCGTGATAGGAAATTTTGTTTAAAACAATACGCTCTGCCATAATCAATTACATCCTTTCATTTTACAAAAATATAAATTTTAATGCTTAGTCCAGAAATGCTTCATTCAGTGTCACCCCAAAGTTATGGGCAATCGCACGCAGGTTATCATCTGTAATTGTCTGGAGAATTTTCCCTTGTCCTGCAGAAAGAACCTTCACATAGATTTCTGCGCTTTTTTCAATAGTATGTGCCAAACCAAAGGCAGTATCAAAATCTGGTTCGGAAACAAACAGCCCATGATGTGCCCATACCGCGGCATCGTAGGTTTTCATTTTTTCACTGGTTGCCAGTGCAATTTCGCGCCCGCCGGGTACCATCCAAGGCACAACACTGACTCCAGCTGGAAACACAACCGGGCATTCGGTTGCACTCTGCCACAGGGCACGTGTGAAATCACGGTCAGTCAGCGGCAGCAGGTAAGTCAGTACAATTACATTGGTTGCATGACAGTGATAAATAATGCGGTTTATGCCGTTGGTACTCTCTTTGCGGACACTATGATTTAAAAAATGTGTAGGAAACTCACTGGTCGGTTTTGCGCCATTTTCCAACCCCCAGACAATGCGGAAACTGTCCCCGGCAGCGTTAATTTCCACAATGCCAATGTTTGCGGCCGGATTCAAAACTACATTGCGCAGGTATTTGCCGCTGCCAGTTGTAACGAAGTATTCCCCTGCAAGATTCTGCGCCTGCACGTCCATCTTTACCCACTCACGCGGGGGGGGCAAAAAACGGCCGGGCGGCGGTTGCCTCCTCCTCTGTCATACGATAGGTTAGATTGCCGCCGTTGCGCTCGTGCCAACCCTGAAGCCAGCCGTCGCTGCACATACGTATATAGCCCTGCATGAACTTTAAATCTGTAATTTCCATATTGCACATCCTCGCTGTGATATCAATTTTTTACAGCCGTTTCAACTGTACATCCTTTTCGTAGTGCTCAATTTGAGCAAACCACCTTTCATCCCCCGGAACTCCCTGACGACGGCAGTATTCTTCCCACACGTCTGAAAGGGGCATCATTTTTGCCTGCTCCATCAGCATCATCTTCTTGGTAAAGTTTCCTTCATCCTGCAGACGCTTCATCTCCTCATCTGGCTGAAGAAGTGCATTGAGCAGTGCTTCCTCAAATGCCCGCGTACCGATAACCCACGCTGCCACACGGTTAATGGAGGCATCAAAAAAGTCCAGACCAACCAGTACTTTGTCCAGTGCGCCGCAGCGGACGATTTCTTTGCAGATTTCCTGTATCTCATCCGTATAATTCACCACATGGTCGCTGTCCCAGTGTACCGGACGGGTAACGTGCAGCGGCACCTTGTCAAAAAAGCAAAGCAGCGCCGGAATCTTGTCACTAATATACTCAGACGGATGAAAATGTCCCGCATCCAGAAGATTGTAAACACCGGGATGCTGTGCCGCATAACTCATGTAAAACTCATTGGAACCGGCAGTATAAGACTCCACGCCAATGGCAAAGAATTTACTTTCCACAGAATCGATGACGTGCGGGCAGGATTCTGCAAAAATTTCATCCAATGCTGCTTTCAGCCGCATACGCGGGCCAAAGCGGTCAGCAGGCACGTCCTTAAAACCGTCTGGAATCCAAACATTGTTTAAAACCTGATCGTTTAATTCTTCACCAATACGTTCCGCAATACGGCGGGAAGCAATGCAATGATCGATCCAGAACCGGCGCACAGTTTTGTCGGGACTGGAAAGTGTCAATCCGTCCTTTACCATAGGATGACTGAAAACAGTGGGATTAAAATCAATGCCCAGATGATTTTCTTTTGCAAACTGCACCCACGGGGCGAAATGCTTGTATTCAATTTTGTTGCGGTCCACCCATGAATTTTCCGGTTTGAAAACAGCGTAGCAGGCGTGCAGGTTGATTCTCTTTTTCCCCGGAATCAGGCTTGCGGCTTTCAGGAAGTCCGCTTTCAGCTCCTCAAAGCTGCGGGCACGGCCGGGATAGTTTCCAGTCGTCTGGATGCCATTGCCGGCGCCGCCGTCCTTATTGTCAAAGCCAACAACATCATCACCCTGCCAGCAATGAATACTGATGGCTTTGGCTGCACAGACTTTCAGGGCTTTTTCCGTATCTACACCGAGTGCGGCGTAACGGGTTTTTGCTTCTGTATAACTCATAAACAGACTCCTTCTTTGATTCTTGTATAACTTCTCTTTTCCTGCACGGGTGCAAAGCACTGAATTTTAAAACTGCTGCACACAGCTGCGCGTGCTTCCCGCAGAGAACAGTATTCTCCTGCCGCAATCATCTGCACCATCAGGTTTCCCAGTGCAGTTCCCTCCACCGGTCCGGCAAAGACCGGCAAGCCTGCTGCATCTGCGGTCAGCTGGTTTAAATAAGCATCTTTGCATCCGCCGCCCACAATGTATATGCTGCTGTAGTCTTTTTGTGCCAACTGCTGAAGCTGATGAATACTGTCCGCATAGCACGCCGCCAAGCTACGGTAAACGCAGCGCATGATGTCATTCACCGTTTCCGGCGCAGGCTGCCCGGAAGTACGGCAAACCTCCTGTACGGCTGCAGTCATACTTTCCGGCGCAAGGAATCGCTCATCATCCACGTCAACAATACCGCAGTAATCAGATGCTTCCGCAGCAGCAGCCAACTCATCAAAGCTCCATTTTTTGCCCGTATTACTGCTTTGGCTGCCATTTTTCTGTACATAAGAAACACCGTTCAGCTCCCGCCGGATGGATTGGATCATCCACAAGCCCATAATATTTTTTAAATAACGGAAGCGGTACCATGCGCCACCCTCATTTGTGAAATTTGCCTTGCGGGATGCTTCCGTTGTAACAGGCTCTGAATTCTCAACACCCAACAGACTCCATGTGCCTGAAGAAATAAATACCGAATGTTCATCCTTCGTTGGTACTGCCAAAAATGCTGAACCGGTGTCGTGCGTAGCAGGCAGTACAACTGTACAATTAAAGCCGACCTGCTGCTGCACCTCCTCAGTTAAGGAACCGACGCAGGTACCCGGTACAGCAAGCGAACCAAAAATTTTCTCCGGCAGACCAAACTGAAAAAGCAGCTGTGCATCCCACGTTTTTGTATGGGCATTTACCAAACCGGTACTGGTAGCATTCGTGTACTCATTCTGCAGTTTACCGGTCAGGCAGAAATTAAAGTATTCCGGCAGCATTACGAAATGTGCCGCCTGATGTAGCTGCTCCGGATGCTCCCTTTTTTGTGCTAAAAGCTGATAAAGCGTATTAAACGGCTGCTTCTGAATACCTGTTCTGGCATAAAGTTCCTGCGGTTTGACCAGTGCTTCCGCATACTTTTCCATACCTGCGGTACGCTTGTCACGGTAGGCCACCGCATCCCCAAGCAGTTCTTTCTTTTCGTTCAATAGCACGTAGTCAACCGCCCAAGTGTCTATGCCCAAACTGACCGGCACTTTCCCAAGCAGCCGGCACTGCTTCATACCTGTAAGAATGTGCTGGCGCAGTGCCGGCAGATTCCAGCAGTCGTGACCGTTCTGCCGAATCTGCGTGTTATCAAAGCGGTAAATCTCCTCAAGCAGCATCCGGCCGTTCTCCACATGGCCAAGAATGTGCCGCCCACTGGAAGCACCGATGTCCACCGCCAAATAATAGGTTTGCATATGAGACTCCTTTTTGCTAAAATAGGATTGCAAGTGCAGAGCCGTTCCTCTGCTGTGTTTACGAGTATAACATGGGATTTCATGAATATCCATTCATTAAATTCTTCTGTTTTTTTGTAAAATTCTACTTTTCATGGAGGCGTATAAATGCTTTCCTGCAATCTGGATTTAGAACCACACAGTGTCTGGCTGCGCACAACACCGGGTGCAGCAGCGTTAGCGCAACCCTACCGCTGTACAGAAGCAGGGCTGTTTTACGGCGGCGCACGCTTCTCAACCGCGCGTACGGAAAAAAATAGTTATATTCTGTTTTTTACGCTGAAAGGTGCCGGGCTGATTGAGCAGGGTGAAACCACCCTGCTGCTGCCGCCCGGTCAGGCACTGCTGCTGAACTGCCGCCAACCCCAGAGTTACTGCACTGCGCCGGAGCACGGCTGCTGGCACCATTACTGGGCACATATTGACGGGAGCGGTGTGCAGGCAGTGGAAAAGATATTAAATCCGCATCATATCACTGCTGTACCACTTTCTGAGCTGACCGCGCGTGAGCCCTTTGAGCAGCTGCTTTCCTGTATTACCAGTGAAACAATGCCTTCCATACTCCGGCAAAGTCTGGCTGTTCACACAATTCTCTCAACGATGGCAGTACAGTCTTTGGAGAATGATGCGGCCGCCTCAAATCGTGCGTTGGTTCAGCAAGCAGCGGAACATATACGTGCTTACTATGCTAAACCGCTTTCACTGGACAGGCTGGTTGCTGATGCACACATCAGCAAGTCTTATTTTCTGCGGCTGTTCCGGCAGTACATCGGCACAACACCTTACAATTTTCTGCTGTGCTGCCGCATTACCCGTGCAAAAGAACTTTTGGTAACGACCGACCTGCCTGTGGGTGAAGTTGCACGCAGCACCGGATTTGTAAACGAAGCAAACTTTTCCACGAGATTCTCCGCCATGGCAAAGCAAAGCCCCCTGCAGTACCGCAGAGCAGCACGGCGGGGGAACTGATTACATCAGTTTGTTTTTTTGGACAAATCTCTTATCAAGGATTCCTGTAAAATGAATTAAGCAGCTTGCTGAAGTAACGACTGTATGGAATTCTGACCGGGGTATGCTCGGAAAACAGATCAGTCCTCTGTATATTCATGAGATACGGACTCGGAATGTGGGGGCTAAGCATTAAAACAAAGAATGGTGAAAATCGTATGTTTTATTGTATAAGCAAAAAGCTTCCGGCGAAAATTCTTCGGAAACTTTTATTCAGTTGTAAGTGTCAAGCTAGGCGGCATATCGAAAAAAGTTGAAAAAAAGTGAGACACTGAATCTAATCACTGAAAGGTTCCAAATGAGTCTTTGGGACAAGGTTGAAACGGTTGATGCAACGGAAAAATTTGTGATTACTTGGCAAAGACCAGCGTATGACCGAATTGACACGTATCAGCTCCAGACCCCGCAAGTGCCTTGGCTGGAAAACTCTCATGGAATTTTTTTACACGAACTGGCGTTCCCGCTAACAATTCATTTTTTTGAAAAAGCTTAAAGTATTGCATATTTATTCCGAGTGTGATATGATAGCAAAAGTAGAAATAAAAAGAAAATAGCAAACCAATCCAAAGATTGGGACGCAAAGCCACGGGTCTAAGGTAAAAGCTACGACAGCCGGGTTGCCATGTATACGGGTAGTTTCGAAGGAGTCATGGCATTTTTGTGGCTCCTTTTTTGTATGCTCATACAAATTTCCATTTAATTTGGAAAAACTGTTCAAATTTAGCTTCATCGTTTTTGTGAATTATTAAAACTATATAAATGAAAATTGCCAACAATTTGTCAGGAAATTCATGGGACTTTTTATCTACCGCTTTCATTTAATTTTGAAAAATGGTTTTTTAATCATTTTAATACAATTTCAAAAAGTGAGGATTTGAAGAATGGGTACATTTAATTTTTCGATTGCAGGAAACGTAATGAAGGTAAGTCTTTCCGGGAATTTCGATAAGCCGACGGTAGCGAGCTTTGTGTCCCGCTATAAAACGGAAGTTGCAAAAATTAATCCCTCAACTTGCGAACTTGCAATTGAAATTTCACAGATGCAAGTGCAAACTGCAGACATGCAGGATACTCTGCAGGCATGCTTCAAGCTGTATGGCTCTACTGGCTTTAAGAAAATTAAAATGAATTGTGGGGATAATGTTGTGCTTGCCATGCAGGCACGCAGAATTGCAAAGTCATGCGGCCTTACAAATGTGGAAGTTAAATAAATCATCTTACGGGAGCAAGTTTGCTCCTGTTTTTTTATTCGGTAGGAAGTAGAAAGGACTGAAGTAAAACGTATGATTCCTATTAAAATTAAGGAGATTTCTGTTTGTCATGGCAACAAAGTGGTCGACAACACACCTTATCTGGAACACTTCAAAAAGCAGGGTAAAGATGTGGAGCATTTCTTGCATGATGTAATCGGCAGAGATAAGCGGTATTTATTTGACAGCGAAGAGGATAACAGCCTGACTTACGGGATTTTGGCAGCGAAGGATGTGCTGAAAAAAACGGGATACAGCGGTTCTGATATGGATCTTATCGTTTTTTGCAGTCAGCTTCCCGAGTATATTGCGCCGCCGTGCTGCATGCACATTCACCACGCAATCGGTGGAAAAAGCGAATGCATTTGTTACGATATGAACGTGAATTGCGCCGGTATGACAATTGCACTGGAACAAGTCAGTAAATACATGTCCGTAACACCATCTGTAAATAAGGCGCTGATTGTTGGGTGCGATTACATTAATATGACGGTTGACCCTAACAGCGAGTACACCTATGGACACTACGGAGATGCTTCGTGTGCGTACGTTCTGGAAAAGACAGAGGAGCCATGCGGGCTGATTGACTCTGTTTACGATATGAAATCCGAAGAACACAACAATATTCTATTCCCCGGCTGCGGTTTTTCAAAGCTTTTTAAAGTGAAAGATCCGGCGGAACTGCGCCTGCGGTGGATTCCGTTCGACAGCAACGTTCCCAAAACGGCGACGGAAGGAATTATTAAAATTCTGAAACGAAATAACCTGCAGGTGTCAGACGTGAAAATGTTCTGCCTTTCCCAGTATGTTTACAAAAATATTGAAATAATCCGCGAGATACTTGGTGTGGAAGCTTCGCAAAGCCTGTACATTGGCGACGAGTACGGTTACACCGGCACCACCAGCCCGTTCATTGTACTTTACGAGGCAATTGAACGCGGAATGGTGAAACGTGGAGACAAAATTGTTTTTTGGACGGTTGGCGCAGGAGCAGAAAATATTACTGTACTGTACCAGTACTAATCAATAAATGGCGTTTAAGCTGGGTATACAGGAGGTAGAAAATGCATTTCACAGAACAAACTATCGGTGCGTTTATGGATGAGAAGTGCAGGGAGTATCGAAATAAAGAAGCTTTGGTGTTCCCGGATGGCCAGGAAAGGTATTCTTTTGAGGCATTTCAAAAACTCTATGAGGATATTGCAAAGGGATTGCTGTATTTGGGAGTCAAAAATGGTGATCATATTGCACTGCTGTCCCTGAACTCTCCCTTGTGGATTGCACTGCAAATTGCAGCGGCAAAAATCGGCGCTGTTTTGGTCTGCATCAATACAGGTTACATAAAAGAAGAATTAGAGTACGTACTGCGCCATTCCGAGGCAACAACCCTGCTCATGATGGAATCTTTTAAGAAAAATTCTTTTTTTAACTCCCTTTCTGAAATTTGCCCTGAACTTTCAACGGCTCAACCCGGGACCCTTTGCAGTGCCAGCCTGCCGAATCTTAAAAATGTGGTGATGTTGGACAACTGCGTGAAAAACGGTACGTTTTCCATAAATGACGTACTTGGCATGGCTGCGCAGGTAACAGATGCTACGCTTCAAAAAGCTTCCGATAGGGTGCATTGCAAAGATATTACGAATATCTATTACACTTCTGGAACAACCGGTAAGCCCAAAGCAGTCATGCTTAACCACTTTGTTATTCTGAACAACGCGCTGCAGTCCGGCAGGCAGCTGGGGTACACCGGAAAGGACCGCCTGCTGCTCTGCCTGCCGTTGTTCCATGTTATTGGGTATGTGCTGAGTGCGTTTTCCTGCTTGCTTGTGGGGGCGACGGTTGTGATTGCCCCAAGGTTTGAAACCGAAAAAATGCTTGCCTACATTGCGCAGGAAAAGTGCACGGTGCTTAACGGCGTGCCAACCATGTTTAAGTTAATGCTGGACTGCAAAAATTTCGATCAGTATGATTTAACCAGTATATCCAATGGGTTTATTGCCGGTTCCTGCTGCAGTCCGGAACTAATTGCACGAATCAATCGTACCTTTGGAATGCATCTTTTAAACGTATATGGCCAAACGGAAGCGATTGCCATTTGTCAGACAAAGGCAACAGATGATGACAGCGTACGTGCAACGACCGTTGGACAACCGATTCCGGGAATTGTTGCCCACATTGTAGACCCACAGTCCGGTGAAGAACTGTTTGATGAGCAGGAAGGCGAACTTTGTATGGACACAGTTTACCTGATGGACGGTTACTATAAAAATGAAGAAGCAACACGCAAAACGATTGATGAGCGGAGATGGCTGCACACTGGTGACCTTGCATCGATTGATCCAAACGGTTATGTGTGCATCAAGGGCCGTATTAAGGACATTATTATTCGCGGTGGGGAAAATATTGCCCCTGCGGAGATTGAGGCAGTTATCAAAGAGTTAGACTCGGTAGAAGAGGCCGCAGTTATTGGGATACCCGATGAAGTGATGGGAGAAGAAATTTGTGCATTTGTTATTTTGAAGCAGGACAAATCGCTTTCATCAGATGTAATTCGGTCACATGTGCAGGCACGGCTGGCAAAGTTTAAGGTACCTAAGCACATTGTGTATGCGCAGGAATTTCCGGTCACTTCCAGTGGAAAAGTCCAAAAATATCTTTTGCGGAAGCAATTTTTAAAACAAGCGGAGCTCTTACAGGAAACTGCAGTTTAAAGAAATCCAAAAATTCCAAAAGGCACCTAAAGCACTGCGACAAAAACCGCGGCTTAGGCGCCTTTTTCTTGTAGTAAGAAAACTCCCCGGTGATGCCAGACTGAGGTGCCCCCAAAATCAGGCAATATTTCAAAGTGAAAATTGTTCAAGCAGCTGAAATGGCTTATTCCTGTGCAAAGTGGATCGGATCAGAGATAACGGGCGGAAATAAAGGGCTCTATCGCAAAGTATCACGATATCACTCAGCCTGCCGCCGCTTTTCAAGCAGTGTAAGGCTCATCTTTGTTTGAATACGTTCATTATTATAAAAATCGATATACTCATCAATGAGTTGCCGTGCTTCGAAAAGTGTAAGAGATTTTTAGCCAAAGCAGTGAGTTTTAGCCGCAAAATTGCACAATCGCAGCAGGCGTACAAGCATCTGCAAATAACTATTCAGCATGCGGAGCAGGAGCAGGAACGGCCTTTTGCATATAAAGTAGCCTGTACTTTGAAGTTAAGAAATGTGAATAACTAAAAAAAGAGTGCGCAAAATCAGTTTAAAATGGATTTGCACACTCTTATATTAGATTTAGCTCATTCCAATTTACTTTCAGTAATCTATTTAATATTGCGCCGATAAAGAAGCTAAGATACTGTTTTTCAATATCTTATGTACAGTTGCAGCACTGGATACAGCCGTTACACACAAAATTACGGCAATACACAAGAGCGTAAGCGGCAATACTGCACTCAGCCAAATATTCAGTAAAGGAACATACCAATAATGCTGTATGAGCAGCATACATGGAACCGTTGCTGCACAAAATCCAAACGCACATCCAACGCCAATACTTTTTAAACTATCTTTTATCAAATTTCTTTGCAGTCGGCCAGGCTCCGTGCCCACTGCACACAACAGCGCATAGGTATGCAAATTAGATTTTAGCTTAATCCGATTCAGCGCGGTAACAGCGGCCAGCGTAATCGCCACAAGCGCGATTGTGAGCGCATATATCGGCCATTTTTCTTGGTTTGCTTTCTGTTTCCATCCTGCAATGCTTTCTTCTCTGTCTGTGATTCCCATTCCTTTGGAAGAAGCCGCAATTCTATGAATCAAAGCAGCTGCTCTTGCGCTGGATGCGGCATCGTTCGGATGCGCACGGTTTGCGCAGACTTGAAAGTAGCGAAGTTGTGAGTCAGCGGAAATTACAGCTTCAGCAGACATCACAATGCACGGGCTGTTTTTTGTCCCATAACGGAAGGCACTAGGACTTCCAAACACGTTCTGCGGCAAAATAAAGGAATCTTGTACTGTGACCGCAAAATCTTTATGGCTGCCTTTTCCGTTCAGCTTTTCTGTTGTGGAGCCCTCCGGAATAATTGGAACAGAAACGGTAAAAGTATCCCCTTTTTGAAAATCTGTTCCCAAGGAAAAAACATTTTTTCCTTGTACAAACGTATCCAACTCGGCTTCTGTAAAGGTTTGATGATTCGCTTGCAAAAGTTTTTTCATAGTATCACGGTCTACCGCAACAATGGATGGGTTTGTAATTAAAACATCTTGCTCTGTATACCCAAAATTCAGCTTTGTTTGTTTATCCTCTTTTGTGTATGCAGGATTATTATCCTGATTATTATCCTTTTCAAATGTATGCTGTTTCATTAATTTGTCCAAAAGCGGCGTGGAATGACCCTTTTGTATACGTATGAATGCAGGCATAACTGTATTGTCAATATAGGCACACTGTACATCTAAGTCAGGGCTCTTGCGCAATTCTGTAAGCTTTTGTGCTGACATTCCCAAATCTCTTGGAAAGTTGGCACCCATAAGTTGTGGGAAACACGCTCCCTGTTCCACATACACCTGATAATCCATTGTCCCCATTCCCTGAACCGCGCCATAAAAATGCGTAGCTGCAGCTGTTTCACCGGAGAAAGTGCCGAACTCCAAAATTAGAACACAGCCCAAACAGAGAACGGTTAGTGCTGTCATTCGGCCGTACGAGGATTTTCGGTATAACTTTGTCCACAGTTGTGAAAAAGTTTGTGCAGCAGAAGCTCTTTTCTGTTTCCTTTTTTTGCTTCGTTTTTTACATTTTTGCAGGCCATGTGCCTGTAATAAGAAGATAAGGACACTGACTGTTAACATCAGTCCCAGCGGCACCAGCGGCATCCACCAAGAAACAGAAAACAGCAGTGTGGTTCCCCATCCTTTGGCGATAGCCAGAATAAGTGCAAGAATTCCGAAGGATAGCGGAAGGCTGAACACCCAAGCAATAACCGTCAACAAGCCAGCCTGCATTAAAAACTGGGTGCGCAGTTCTTTTCCCGTCAGTCCGACTTTCTGCAGCGTCTTTGTAAATTTTTCGCGGCTCTGCAGTGTTACGTGCGCCAACACCCACGTGCCGAAAACCGTAAGGAGCAGAAAAAAACCGCCAATAAATAACGTTACATTCGCGGTAGAGCGGTCAAGCTGCTGTGTGTAGTCTTTTGCACGAAAACTTTCCATATTATATAAGAAAATATCTCCATATTCAGTTCTTTCTAATTCCTCTCTATAAAAGACATGCGTAGCAATCGTGTTTTCTGAAACAGAGCCGGTTAAAACGGATGGCAATTCCGGGTCTGTTGTGGGAGCATTCGGTCTTTGCACTAAATTATCTTGTACAATTTTTCTCCAATGGTCAGCATAATCATACAGAATTCCCGTGAGTGTATATGTTTCTGTTTGCACCGACTGCTTGTTTTTTAATTTTAATGTAACTTTCTCTCCAACCTTTGCATTTAGGTTTAGTCGGTAGTAAGCATCTTTGTCAAGGGCAATTTCATGCGCATCTGTTGGAAAACGGCCTTCCTGCACACGCACCGCACGCAGTTTTCGCGCATTTTCATCCATGTAACCAATGTAAACCGCATCTGCTGCATCACTGGTTTGAACTTGCGCCTGAACAGAAACAATGCCATTTCCCTCTGCTTCCAATTTTGCACGGTCACTGTTCACCTTATCCATATTCGCAAAAATTGTTTGTCCGCCAAAGGAGCCGTATTCATTATAAGCTGCCTGTTCATTGGTCGCGTGAAAGCACTGCGTTAAGAATAGCATGGTAAGGACTGCAGAAGCAAATAATGTAAGAACCAGTACGGCACCAAGCTGCTGACGAAAGTGCCGTTTCATGTACCTCTTTGTTAGAAACAGATTGCCGTTCATGAAAGGTCACCGCCCACCTGACCGTCCTTTATTGTAAGAACACGCGGGAAGCGCTGCGCAATTTTTGCATCATGTGTCACCACCAAAAGCGTAATACTCCATTTTTCGGATAATGCAAATAAATAGTCCATGACCTCCTGACTGTTTTTACTGTCCAAGTTTCCAGTAGGCTCATCACAAAACAGTACATCCGGATGATGAATGAGTGCTCGCGCAATCGCGGCGCGCTGCTGCTGTCCACCGGATAGTTCATCCGGGTAATGTGCAATTCTATCTTGCAAGCCAAGTGCTTCTGCAATCTCTGAAAAAAAGGGAGCTTCTTTTTTCTGTCCATCTAATAAAAGCGGCACCAGAATGTTTTCTTCGGCAGTCAGTTCCGGAATCAAGTTGTACGCCTGAAAAACAAAGCCAATGTGCCGCCTGCGAAACCGCGCGAGGTCATCTGCTTTCATATGGTATAAATCATCTTCACCGTACCGCACCGTTCCACCGGTCGGTGTGTCCAAACCACCCAGTAGGTTCAGCAATGTGCTTTTCCCCGAGCCGCTTGCACCAATGATTGCTGCTTTTTCTCCCGGCTGAAATGTTAGGGATGTTGGAAGCAGTGCATGAACCACCGTTTCTCCTTCCCCATAGTCCCGGTAAATTTCTTCGGTTAATATTTTCATAGCTGCCTCCAATAGATCCCTATAAATTTTCCTCTTTTTATACTTTATTATATTGCGGGAATCTTACAAAAAGCTGACTGATTTATTACAAATACCTTACGAAAACAAAAAATTGAAACAAGGTTCTGTTGTTTTACCCCTACGGCACTTGTATGCCGTCCATCAAAACAATGTTGTAAATCATCTGCTTGCAAGCAGTTGCTCGCCGCTGACAAAAATATCCAGCGTGCGGCATTTGACCAGGGACAGCCTGTTGAACATGAAAATGACCTGTACTTTAAGGTGTGAAAACGATCAATTTTCATAGTAACAAAAATGAGATTGCAGCAAAGTTTTCATTTGCCACAATCTCACTCATTTTCTTACGCTTCATTGCCTTTGGTCACTTCGGTTAAAACACCTGCGTCCATTTCGTGGACGGTGTCGCACAAAACCGCAATGTCCTCGGCACTGTGGCTGGCAATCAGGATGGTTTTGCCCTCCTCCTTTAAGTTCAGCAGCAAGTTTCGAATGTCCTCCACGCCGTGATTGTCCAAACCATTCATTGGTTCATCCAGAATTAAAATATCCGGGTCTTCCATGATTGCCTGCGCGATACCCAGCCGCTGGCGCATACCAAGGCTGTACTTACTTACGTGCTTCTTACTTTCCGGGTCAAGTCCAACGCGCTGCATAACCGCTTTAATTTTCGCAGCATCCGCCTTTTTTTGAATATCCGCCAGAAACTTCAAATTTTTAAAGCCGGAATAGCCCGGCAAAAAACCCGGTGCTTCAATGATAACACCCAAATTCTGCGGAATATCCACGTCTTTGCCAACTTGCATCCCATCCACAAAAATACTGCCTGCGGTTGGCTGCATAAAGCCGCAGATGCACTTCATCAGCACCGTCTTTCCGGAACCGTTGCGGCCGATTAAGCCGTGTATCTTACCTGCTTCAAAGTCAACTGTAATATCTTTTAGAACTTTTACTTCTTTAAATTGCTTATTTACATGGTCGATTTGAATGATTGGCTTCATAATTTTCACCTCATATCTCCGGAAGCACTTCTATTTCTTTGTGTTTCATTGCTCGATTGGAAAGAAAGAAAAAAACACAAATTCCAATTAAAAGGAAAGCCACTTCATAATTAAGTGACAGATGGATTCTATCATCTGATGACAAACGTGATAATGTTACCCATGAAGCTGGTGAAAAATAAAAAATATACTTGCTTTCAGCACTATTCTGAATAGAAACAAATTGATTTGCAAAATAGCTTAAAAAAACTAGGACAGTAGCCGCAACAACTCCTACTGTACGAGAATAATACAAGTTCAATGTTAACATCAGCATTCCTTCAAAAGAGCAAACTAGCCAAAGCAACAAAATTGTTAAAGCAGTAGCTTGTAACGGCTGGAATTCTTCCATGATTTGAACTGATACTGCTGGACCCATCATTAAATATTGAGAAATAAATTGCTTGGATGTTGGAACAGCCATCATCTGAATAATTTTTCCCCAGTTAAATGAAAATCCAACATACGGAATACAAACAATAACGCTAAATAAATACACAATAATTGAAAATACAAAAGCAGTTGCTATTACATACAAACATTTTCCTATAATCCAATTTATACGTCCAGCACGAATAATCGTGTAAGGTGACTGTGAATCAATAAAAGGCGCATCGCAGCATAAAAAGATATATATTAACAAGAAAACAGTAACAGTTGATGTTCGATTCATCACAAACGGAAACATCCAAGGTGTTAACGAATAATTTTGATCTTCGCACAAATTTCTCGTACCGGTCATTAAATAAAATGTAAACAATAATAAAAGCAAAAATGTACTTATATAACGCGCATTATTTATCCATTTCACGAATCCCTCTGTTGCTACATGAAGTACTTTCAAAACTTTATTCATTTTCAAACCGCTTTCTTACGCCAATATAATAGAAATAACCTAATATGGTACATGACAGTAAAGCTAAAAAAAGTGCCAATCCAATTGCATATACAGCATTCCCAGAGCAAAATTGATTTTCATAAATCTCTGATAAACTTAGCCAACCGGGTAAATTTAATGCGTAAAAAAAGAAATCATAGGCCATATAGGCACATACCGGAACAGCCAAAGTTGCATATGTATTTATGAAAACAGTGGATAAAGTTAATGACAGAACTGCAAAGCCCGTCCCTTCTAAAGCAAAGCGCAAACAGTTGAGTAGAATCCAGAGAAAGTAGTTCCCATTTACAGCCAAAGCATTTAAAGAACCGCTTGGAGCATCCCCAAATCCACTGTCTGCTGTAAATGACGAAAATCCATGCGAGAAAGGGATTTGGGATAATATCATAATTAATTTAGCAATAAAAAGTGCAGCCACAGCGGATATAGCACAAACAATTACTTTAGATGCCGCATAAGCAAAAACATTTGATCGAATAACAACATTTCGGATATTTCTATTCTTCCAATCATTACAAAACGAAAGTCCATATACCGCTGTACTGAAAACCAACATCACACAAAGAAAGAATTTATCACCCGCAATCATCATACGGTATGTTAATGTTTCTGTTCCATAAAAAGGATAATTCGATAAATTGAAATAGAAAAGCAACACAATTCCAGCAATTAGAAGCCAAAAACGCAATCCAAAAGCTCGCTTAAAATCCATCAAAAGTAATCTATGAAAATTTTTCATTTTCTTCACCTGAATCAAGAAATCAATTTTTCCGTTTCTGCTTCTACAAAAGCATAGGAAATATTTTTACTTTTCTGTTCTATTATTTTTGTTGCCCATACCGGCTTCCAAATGAAGCTGTTGCTATTATCATTAAGTTTATCCACCGCGTAGCATAATGAAATATTTGAAATTTCTATAGGATCATCAAAGGAGAAAGATGATTTATACATTTTTATCACTTTTTCAAGTGCTGTTCTTGGACTACACACTTTTACAGTTTTTATAGGATTAGCTTCTGCTTGATATATGCCTTGTATGTATATGCTTACAATTCCTCCTTTTCCGTATAGTATTTTAATCACTGGAGAATCGGGAGAATCATGTCGCAAACAATATTTTGATATTTCCATTTGATTGTAAATTTGATGAAAATAAAGAGCATAGCATTCATCGCTTTTGGACCACTTCCCCTTTTTTTTCGGGGCGGCCTCTGGCTTTGCCGCTGTTTTTTGCGGATCTTGCTCCTGCTGCTGTAAAGTTTCAGCATCCAAAACAATAGCTTTATCGAATTGAACGTTGATGCCAAGCATTGCCAAAATATTTTGACACACTTTAATTGCCTGCTCTTTTGGAATTGTTGTTAATTGTTCTTTGTGAAAGGCACTCGTATTGCTGCCTTCTCCCATAGAGTTAGAATCAAAATAAGAATAAGAAATACTCTCAGACAAGGGAGTGTTAACAGACAATGTTCCATACTTGCTTGCGAAAACATTGGTTTTATCGCTCGTCCTGATTTCTAAACCATTATCAACATTTTGGATATTAACAATCGTTTTATTAGGCAGCAAAGTCTTTTTTAATAGCTGTTCATCACAAAAATTCACTTCCTTTATGGGTTGGCACAGAACTGCATTGTAATTCATATTTTTGAGCGGAGTATACTGCGTACTAACGCTTAACCCGTTAGAAAATTTTTCTTTAACTGTAAAAGATTGAGTCGGCGCGGAACCTATTACTGCTGATGAGTTGTCATCATCGGTTGGTTTACAAGCTGTTAAATTGATTATCAAAACTAATAGGGAACCCAATAAAAGAACTTGTTTCGGATTGACTTTTCCCATAATGCCCTCCCAAAAATTAGGGAGGGCAAAATTTATATTTTGCCCTCCCTCTCAAAGTTTTACCACAAGTCAGGGACACCAATTCCCGGCAATTGTATATCATCGTGCACCCCAACCGTCTTCTTTAATTTCGCAACGAAGGCGAGAACCTCTTGCAGGCTTCCAGTTTTTATACGTCAAGTTCCTGTAGGGGGATGCGCTTGTAATATTATGGTATCCGGACGGAGTTCCATTTCTTCCGGATTGCATAGAATAAATCCAAGTCATCATGGATGAACATGGCCAATTTACGCACTGATTGTAAACAGGTGTCACATACCAATAGGGGTCGACGTCATCTTTTGTTACCCAAGAACTTGGTTGGGATGAAAACGCATATTGGTCATTAAAACCTTTACGGACTGTAAAACTGAACGAAGAATTTCCTGCAAACGCTGGTGCTGCGGTTGCTGTGACCATAAGGGCTGCTGCCGCAATGGCAACGAGCCGCCTGCCAAACTTTTTAACCATACTCTTTGTACATCTCCTTTTTCATAGTCGTTTCGGTTAATCTTCCTTTATGTAAAACCGCCGGCGGTTTACATATAATATAAACAATAAATAGAAAATAATAGTTTTTTATCCTGTACTTATATAAATAAATATACTCTTTTATGGGAAATTGTCAATGCAAAATCCATAAGTGATAGTAAATCGGCGATAAGCGATAGTGGTTTACCCATTTTTTTACTTTTTTGTTTTATTTTTAATTATTCTTGTAAGATTACTTTTCGTTTGCACTTTGGCACTTCCGCCTTCATTCCATCCATGCCGGTAAGCTGCAATATCCATTCATACAATGTTATAAATTTTTTCGCTTGCGAGCAGTTCCTCGCCGCATATCGCCAGCCGCGGAATCTCATCCTTTTCCACTCTGATCACCTATTGTGAAATTTTACACATATTGCATATAAACTTTAACGAAAAGTTAAATCAGGGAAATTGCATTTGCCTTCATTCCATGTCAACTTTGTGTCAACAAATTCGCGAAAAGATAAAACTAATAAAATACAGAAATCAGGATAAAAAAGCAGCTTTTATTCCAGATTGCGGCATACTGCACACTTTCGCAGCAATAAAAATGAACAACTGCGCAGCAAACTAGCACTATCTTTTCCAAAATTCACAGTGTGGAACTGACCATCAATCCATACAGGGTGTCAGTGCACATTTGGGACACTCGCAAACCTCTACAACAGATGAATCGTAAGTCACGCTCTTCAGAGTGCAGACGCAAAGGCAGCCGATATATTGGGTAAACTGATTCGCTTAGATGACAGTACCGACAGAAAAACACCCCATCAAAAATAAACAAAAAACCAGCCTGCTTCAGAATTTTACAACTGAAGCAGGCTGGCCTTTTTGTCTGCACAAACGCAGTGTCTGTGCGGGTTTCAAGGGATATTTACTTGGCTGGGCTGGCGGGATTCGGATACTCGCGCGAAGCCATTGAGCCGCATAGCAACGGAATTTTTAACATAATAGTTGCATAAATAGTTGCATTGAACCCTATTATTGGGTTTTTATCTTGCTGTCAAAGTATGAATCGACCCTTGCTTTTTCGCTGCGCGCTTTATCCGCAAAAGTATACTCATACACATTCTTTAGCACATCAGATGATGACCATCCACCCATTTCCATAATATATTTGTCCGGCACCCCGTGGGCATGCATGGTAGCAGCAAAACAATGGCGCAAACTGTGCATAGTATAATGCGGAATATCGTTTGCATCCTCTAGCTTGTTTAAGTGTTTAAGCACATTTGCAGGATGCAGTGTAAACAATTTCCCGTGTACGACCTTTCTGCACCGCTCCTGCATAAGTTGTGCAAGATTTTTTGGCATTGGAACGTCCCTCGTTCCTGCAAGGCTCTTGTTAGTGTCCTTGTGAATAAGTCCATTTTCGCCGCGAACAGTTGCACCTCTTACATGAACAATGCTGCCTTCGATATCTTCTACATTTAGATCCGCAATTTCTGACTGACGCAGACTGCAGGTAAGCGCAAGAAGCATTTGACATTCTATAGCGGGGTCCTGATGGGCAACTGCCATTAGCTTTTCAGCTTCCTGCTGCGTTGGAACAGGTATTGAATGCTTTTCCTTCGGTTTAAGTGTTATTGAACGTTTATTAATTGTATATCCATAGTATCCCATAACAGCCGTAATCATGCCGAACTGATTTTTAATCGACTTGGCAGAATACCTCTTTGCATTAGCATTAATCTGACGCTGAATGTAATTTCCAGAATCCAATTCACGCAAAGTCATATCTCCTATGAAAGGAAATGCCGTTCCAAGCATTCCCCTGTATCCTCGTACAGTAGAAGGCGAAAGCAGGTTTTCTTTTGCTTTCACATAATCCTCTGCTGCTGCAGAAAATTTCATATTATCTGCGCAATTTGGTTTTCTGTGATTTCGAACATATTCTGCCGCCTGATATTCGACTTCCTTTTTGCTGTACTCCGTAAAACGCTTATACTGCCTCTTCCCTGCATTGTCCCTTCCAATAAACACAAGACAAGTCCATGCTCCGGACTTCGTTTTCTTGGCTTTTGCCATAATTGTATCCTCCTTAATCCGGGCATAAAAATGCCCGGCACTTGATTTTTTGGCCGGGAGGTTGTACAATAATTTTGCATTATACTGTACTGGCCTACCCGGCCTGTATGCTCCCCGCTTCCGGCTGCTACCGGTTACGGGGATTTTTTTTATTTCTTTTCCTTTGTCATTGCCTGATGTTCCCAATAACTATCTGCTATGCTGGGCAAATCATTGTAAACAAAATTCTCAAAATTTATTTTGTCCAGCTTTGCCTTGCTGAGAGTCAGCTTAACGACCTGCTCCTCACTTTTGCTGCCATAGGTATCTACAAGTGTGCCTGTCCAGAACAGCGTAACCTGTCCAATGTCTTTGCGATTCTGCAAATTTGGAAGTAGCTTGCAGGAACCGTCCAAAATAGTTGCTCTGGCGGTATTGGATGGCTTAACGTGTATAAGCACCACCTTATCACCCGCTGCGCTCGTTCCCACGTCGTCATTGATTTCTACGGACTGCTTTGTTGCATGAGCGGCGCGGATGCCCTTATCAACAGCCGTAGATAGCGTATCAGACGCCTGCGGCGTTGTATCGCCATTACTGCATGCGTGCATGGCAAAAGCCACAATTATGATTAGAATTACTAATACCGTTACGCAACCAATCGCCGTGTTTTTCTTATCTGTTTTTGATTTCATTTCGTCGCTCATGAATAATTTTTACCTCGCTCTTAAAGATTATAGTTATATTTACTATAATCTTCCATATACTAACCGTCAAGTACCAATTCGACAAATTTTAAAGATTTCAGAGCAAAGTCCCAAATTTGGGACACTACTCAAAGCTTCCATATAATCGAAAAATTGTTCTTGATTTATGTGAACTAGCGTTTTATAATGAAAAATAAGGAATTTCGTGAACAGCGTGTGGGAGATTGGAGATTATAATGAATGAAAATATTGATTCCGAACTTAAAACCCTTATAGCCAAATTGAATCTTAAATCACGTGAAGCCTTGATATCAGCCGTTAATTTTCGTCTTGCCCAGCAGCATACAGCTTTGCAAGTTCAAGAATTTTCTTCTTGTTATCGGGAGTTAAAGCTTCAATAACTTTTAAAATTTGCTCATCGTCGCTAAGCTCCGCGGCGGTGGGCTTTTCTCTTTCTTGTGGTACATCGTAGCCCATAAGCCAAGCTTCCGATACATTAAGGGCTAATCCAAGCATGGATAATTTGAACTGCCCCGGTTCCACCTTTCCGGACACATACTGACTCAAATCATTACGATTAAGTTTTACACCATATTTCTTGCAATAGGGCTCTGCCCTATTCAATATATCAACCTGACGAAGATTTTTTTCGTTCATAATTTGTTTAAGGCGCTCAGAAGTAGTCACTTTATCTTTCATTTTTGTACTCCTAATATTTATAAATTATTATATTTGCATTTTACCACTAATTTAATAAAAGTTCAACTGAATTTTACAAAAGTTAAAATTAATTGAATAATTCTATTGACATTCTTCACAGCGGATGGTATTATAGATATGTTCAAAATTATTGAACAAAATAATTTTGTGGAGGTGATTCTTTTGCCATACAATTACAGCTTTTTATCTGGAAAAATTCGAGAAGTATTTGGTTCTCAGGAGAAATTTTCTATTGCTATGAAGATTTCGCCAACTACTCTGTCAAAAAAACTGAACGGAGTCGTTCCTTGGAAACAACTTGAAATTGACAGAGCTTGTGAGCTACTGCATCTTGGCCACGAATATATCCCTAAGCTCTTTTTTACGCTCTAATTGTTCAATGTAATTGAACAATTAGACTAGTTCTCACCCCCCCCACTGAAAGGAAGTGAAAAGAAATAGTCACCTCCTGCTGACACAGGAACGATTGAAATTCAGGGTTTGAACTTTAAGACAGCATCAAAAAATTTCACAACATAATCCGGCTGCTGCTTGTGGGCAGAGCATTGGCACTGATAGCCCCAGTACCGCAGCAGTAATACCCTTGTAGGCTCTGTCTGCAAGCAGCGGCCGGAAGGAAGGAGGAACAAAATGCCAAGGACAAGAATGTTCACCTTTGACCGGCAGAACCGTGAACTGCTGGCAACTATCAGATACGGAATGCAGCTTTACGGATACAATCGCGCAGACATGGTGGCCGCGTTACATATTGGTACCGATACCTGGACACGCCGTCTACGCAAACCAGATGATTTTACGCTCGCCGAATTGCGAAGACTGTCTCAAAAATTACGTATCCCGCTTACATCCCTACTTGACAATGTGAAGGAAGGTAAATCAGCATGACAGCAGAACAGACCGTAATGTACTGGGTTGGCCGGCTTGCAACGGACGTGCTTGTGTCTCTTGCAGCCATTATGCTCTGCAATTACTTGTACGACAGATACCGCAAGCGCCAGTTGAAACGACAGGAGCGCATCCGCACGAAGCTTGCTATCCAGACCATGCAGCGGCAGGCAGAACGTAGCCGCCGTAAGGATTTTATTGATTTGATGGAGGCAGGATTGAAGTGACAAATCAGGAATGGGAAGACTGTGATGAATTGTCTGACTTGCGCAGCGAAAATAAGGCACTGAAAGAGCAGCTTACAGCAATGTGTTTGCACTGCCTTCGGGGAGATAGATGCCGTATCAAATACGGATTTACTGATATATACCGTCGAACTTGCAAGCCTGAAAAGCCTTTAACGTTTGAAGAACTAACTCATATGAACGGCTATCCGGCTTTTGAGAAAGTTGTAAGTGAATTTGGAATTCGCAACGATTTGGGATATTGGCGCATAGTCCACGTAAGTGACAATGCGAGTTGCATATATCTCATAGGCTTTGGAGGGCCTAAACGTTATTTTGACGATTCTGATTTTAAAAAAGATGACATTGAAATCTACCGCCGCCCGCCGGAAGAAGGTGAAAAGGGATGAATGATTGGGTGAATGTGGATGACGATATGCCACAGATTAAACGTGGCCGGAAGCGTGTAACCGTAACGCTCATAGCCAAATTAAAAAGTGGCGAAGAAGTTAAAGCTTTTGCCGCAGATGATGATTGGTACTACGACAGCAATTGTCTTAAAATCCATACGCCAGTAGTTGCATGGAAATCGGAGCCCACCCCATGACCGCGGCGGACAACCCCTGCTACCTCTGCCAGCGGCGCGCACTGGGCTGCCACGGCCGGTGCAAAGATTACATAACGTACACGCAGTACCGGCAGACGCTCAATCAGGCAAAGCAGGCAGACATTGGTTTGCAGGCGTACAGCAGCGAAAGATATTTCAAAATTCAAAGGAGGATGCATAATGTCAGAAAATAAAAAAGCCGCCAGCGGTGCCGGAAACACCACTGACAGCATGACAAAAAGCTCTATCGACAGTGTAACACAACAGGGCAGCGAGGTCAAGCCTTACTCGGAGGGCCAATGCACGGCCATCCGCATGGCTTACCACGCATCTGAGAAAAAAGCGCACGAGCTGAACGATCCTAAAATTTTGTCCGAACGAGTAGACACGTTGGTAAAGCAATTTGCTCCTTACGGCTTTACCCGTGAGCAGATTGTAGCCATTGGCAGCGGCTCTTTCGGCGGAGACAATGATCCAGACTTTGCACGCCCTGTGCCGCCAATGATGGAACGGCAAGCACCGACTGAATGGACAAGTTCCGAAACGCAGCAACTGCGCGTTATGAAAGAAAAAGGTGTTGCAAATTCGGAAATCTGCAAGCAGCTCCACAAGACTGCGCAGCAGGTCAGCAGCAAGTGGTACACCCTGCGCAAGGCGACCGGGAAAATTAAGGCACCCGCTGAAATGCTAGAAAAACCAGCCCCAGAACCTACCTCAGAGCCAACCCCGCAAGTTAAGCCAGTAGTTATAACACCACCAACATTTGACCTGACTGCCGTCAAGCAGCCCATCAGTGAGCACATGGACATCTTTGACACGCCGCAGGACATCATGCGGCAAGCTGGGGCCGGGTACGCATCGGTGAGCATTACCCGGCAGGACGGCACAAAATACAGAGCGGAGGTGCGCAAATGATAAAACTCGGAGCACTTACCCTGGAGAACTTCCGGGGCTGCAAGCATTACAATATGGCGTTTGGCTGCAAAGCCGCTGCCATTTATGGCGCAAATGGTGCCGGAAAAAGCACGTTGTCAGATGGTTACACCTGGCTCCTGACTGGCAAGGACCAGCAGGGACGCGCAGATTACAACATCTTGCCGGTCGGTGCAGTGGAAGGCGTGGAAGCGTCCGTGGCTGCATCGTTTATTGCTTCGGGCGGCGGACACTTTGCACTGCGCCGGGTGTACAAGCCGGTTTTCACCCGCAAGCGCGGCGAATCCGAAAAGCACCGCACCGGCAATACCACTGATTATTACATAGACGAGGTGCCGCAGAAAGCCGGAGATTACAACAGATTTATTGCCGAACACATCGGCAGTGAGGAAGATATTTTGACCGTGTCCCGTGTGGACTATTTCGCGCAGGCAATCAAGCCGGATGCACGTCGGGAACGACTGCTGTCCCTCTTTTCGGGTGGCATGGATGATGCGGCTGTGATCGCAAAACACGCGGAGCTTGCCCCACTTGCGGAACAGATGGGCACCTACACAATAGACGACTGCACCAAGCGCTGGAAGGCCAACCGGCGCAAAGTTAACGATGACCTTGCCGCCATTCCAGGCAGAATTGACGAGGCGGAGCGCGCCAAGCCCGCAGCGGCTGATGTAGAAACAGATGCAGCTGCTATGCCACATCTGGCAGCGCAGCGGCTGAAAATCAAGTCGGCGATTGACCGGCTCCGCAGTGGTGAATCTGCATCGGGTATCCGGCAGCAAATCAGCACGGCCAAAGCGGATATGGAGCAGGCGCATGCCGAATATATCCGCAAATCTGCCGGCGGAAATCAAACACTGGAAAACCAAATGGCAGTTCTGAGACAGAATTTGTCCACGGCACAGGCTGCTGCTGCAAAACACAGTTCCGCTGCCACATCCTCAGAAACACTGGCGGAAGGTCTGGAAAAGGATATTTCCGACCTGCGGCAGCAGGTCATGGACGAGCATTCCAAAGAGTTTGATGCAGGAAGCGGCAAGTGCCCAACCTGCGGCCAGTCGTATCCGCCGGAAATGTTGGAATCCATGCATGGCAATTTCAATGCCGCAAAAGCGGAAAAGCAGGCGCAAATGATTGCCAGCGGCAAGGAATTGTCCGCCACCCGTACCGGCCTTGCAAAGCAGGCGGAAGCCGACCGTGCCGCTGCCCAGCAGAGCCAGACCGAAGCGGAGCACCTGCAGCAGAAACTGGCCGCACTGCAGAAAATGCTTGTCACGCCGCCTGCGTGGGAAACCACAGCCGACTGCCAGAAACGGCAATCTGAAATTGCAGCACTGGAACAGGATTTGCAGAAAGTTTCGTCTGCTGCTGATACACAGATTGAAAAACTGGAAGCTGAACTGGCACCAGTGGAGCAGCAGATTCAGACAGTTACCGCCCGGCAGTCTAACGCCGATTTGGTAAAGCGGCAGGATGCCCGCATTGCGGAACTCAAAGCAGAGGAAAAGCAGCTGGGCGTGCAGCTGGCCGAGTTTGACAGCCTGCTGCATCTGGCTGACCGCTTTGTACAGCTCAAAGCCGCCGATGTGGAAGCGGAGGTTAACGGCTCTTTCCGCACTGTGCGCTGGAAATTGTTCGAGATGCAGGTTAACGGCGGCGTGAAAGCATGCTGTGAAGCGCAGGTGGACGGCAAAGATTACGGCAGCCTGAGCAATGCGGAGCGCGTCAATGCTGGTCTGGACATTGTGGACACGCTGGGTCAGAAGATGGGCTTGATGCTGCCCGTCTGGATTGACAACGCCGAAAGCATCAGCCATCCGCTGAAAATTGCAGCGCAGACCATCAGCCTGTATGTGTCCGATGAAGATAAAACCGTAAGGACGGAGGTACTTGCATAATGGAAGAAAACACGAATGTGAACAATCCGACTGAAGCTGGCGCAGAATCCCCTGAAACTGTGAACGACGTGCCGGAAAACGTATCAGAGGACCTCGAAAATGAGAACGAAACGCCTGAAACCGTGTCAGAACCCAAAGAAACAGAGCAGCCCGAAACCACACCTACCGGCTGGGAAAACGCTTCCGGTGAAGAAGAACACCCGGAAGAAAACGAAACGCCGGAGGTGGACGAGCAGCCGCTCCCGGAGGGACAGGATTTAAGCCTGCTGCTTCCGGCATTTGACCCGATTTTTGATACTGCGGATGAATCCCTGCGGGATATGGCTCGTTCCATGAAAACCAAGCTGATTGAAAGTGGAGAACTCAACATCAAAATTACGCTCAATAATTACGGTGCTGTTCTAGTGCCTGACCCGAAAAAATGCCAGGTCACCTGTAACTTGAAACCGGCCAAGGTTTCCACTGCAATTCGCTTTCCATCCGATTTGGAAATCGCGGTTGAGCAGGACGGCCGTGTCATTATTCCAGACGGCGAACATCAGCTTTCTTTTGATGATGTGTCCACCGGTGCCACGGTAACCACCGACGCGAGCGGCGTTGTGCAAGACGTGCAGCTGGATCCGTGCTGTGAAACTGACTGCCCATTCTATGATGCTGACGAGGACGGGAATCTCAACTGCGGTTTCAAACTCGATGGCAGCCCGGATGATGATCTATACGGTGACCTGACTGAAGCACTGCGGCAGCATGGCTGCAAGAATCCAGACGTACTGGATGCGTACAATACGCTGACCGCCAGCGCGGAGGCTACGGAAGTCCCGGAAGAAACAGATTCTGCGGATGCCTGCGAAAATTCCGATTGCCCGTTTTTCGATACCGAGTGCGAGCACAACTGCCAAGGCCGCGCGGAATTTGAGCAGTGCCCCGGCTGCGTCAAGGATGCAGTGGAATCCTGCCACTGCCAGAACGCTGATTTACTGGAAGTTTATAACAGACTGACCAAGGAGGACAAATAATCATGAGTGAAACCACAAACAAGCCTGCGGTGCAGGCACAGAGCCTATCCACTGATATTAAATTGGACGGCAACGTCTTTTCTGGCTGGCACGAATTTCAAGCCGCTGGCAAGATGGCCGCAGCTCTTTCACAGAGCACAATTGTGCCGAAAGATTATCAGGGCAACCCAGGCAACTGCCTGATTGCGCTCGATATGGCCAGCCGCATGGGCACCAGCCCCATGATGGTAATGCAGAATTTGTATATCGTAAATGGCCGCCCAGCATGGAGTACACAGTACATTGTTGCCATGATCAACAGCAGCCGCAAGTACAAAACGGAACTGCAGTACGACTTGAAAGGCTCCGGGGATACGCTGGAGTGCACAGCATGGGTAAAAGATTATAACGATCATACTGTGACCGGTCCCACCATTACTATGAAAATGGCGAAGGATGAAGGATGGTACGGGAAAAACGGCAGCAAGTGGAAAACGATGCCGGAAGTTATGATTCGGTACCGCGCAGCTTCCTTCTTTGGGCGGCTCAACTGCCCAGATATGATGATGGGCATTTATACAACGGATGAAGTGGTCGAAATGCCTGCTGATCAATATTCCGTAGTTGATGAAGAAATCAAGCAGAAAGCAAATCAGCAACCGCTTGATTTTCAGGTGGATACAGCGACCGGAGAAGTAAAAGAACCGCAAAAATCAGCTCTGGAAGCACCTGTAGAGACAGTAAAGGAGCCCGAAAAAAAGCCGGCAGAAAAAGTAACTGCTGAGCCTGCCAAGACCACATCTGCTGCAAACGGCCAGCAGACCTTTGACCCGGGGTTCTAAATTATGAAAATACATTGCTTAGCATCCGGCAGTGCCGGAAACAGCTATGCAGTCGATGACGGGGAGTCTGTCCTCTTGCTGGAGGCGGGCGTCCCCGCCCGGCGTATAGCCAGCAGATACTTGAAGCTGTTGCCGCGGGTTGTTGGATGCCTGATTACCCATGAGCACGGCGACCATGCCAGCGGTGCAGCTGATTTATCCGGCCGTGGTATTGATTTGTACATGACCGCCGGGACGCAGGCAGCGCTTGGTGAATTCAAATGTCCATACCGTATTCACAACGTGCGGGCACAGGAGCAGTTTTCAGTCGGTACCTGGAACGTGTTGCCCTTTGACACAGAGCACGACGCAGCCGAGCCTGTGGGTTTCCTGATAGTTTCCACTGTGACGCATGAAAAGCTGCTGTTTGCAACGGATACCTATTACATAAAATATCGGTTCAGCGGCGTCAACATTTTCATGGCCGAATGCAACTACAGCCTGCCGATTCTGAAAGAAAATATAGAAGCCGGTTTCGTTGCGGCTTCGCAAAAGAACCGCCTGCTGCACAGCCATTTCAGTTTGGAACACGTCATTGAATTTTTACAGCAGACAGACCTTTCAGCAGCACAGAAAATTTACCTGCTGCACGCTTCCGACCGCAACAGTAACGTGAAGCTGTTCAAGCAGGAAGTGCAGCGTGCGACCGGAATACCTACAGAAGTTTTATAGAGAGGATGTGCATTTCATGACAACATGGCTGGAGCTACATCAGGAAATGCCCAGACATAAAAAATTACTGGTTCTTGCGCGCCTGCTGAAAGTTGACCGCCGGTATGCAGTGGGCATCATGATTGACCTCTGGACATGGAGCCTTGACAATGCAGATTCAGACGGCAATCTTTCCGGCATGACTGCGGATGATATTGAAATGGCACTTGACTGGCCTGTAAAAAAGTCTGGTGATCTGATTGCGGCACTGCTCAAAGCGAAGCTGCTGGAGGATAGGGGCGGCACCTATGCCCTGCATGATTGGGCGGACTACACCGGAAAATTATCCGAGCGGCGTGAAATCAAGCGTGAGCAAGACCGGAAGCGGCAGGAAAAAAGGCGTCAAAAAAAGTGTGACACAGGAGAAAAAAAGAGCGTGACAAACGAAGAATGTCACGCACCTGTCACGCGTGACGTCACGCATGTGTCACACGAAAATCGCGGTGACTACCCCACAGTACCTGACCGTACCGTACCTGACCTTGTCCTTAAAGACCTTGACCTTAAACAAGAACCCCTCTGTCCTAAGGTACCAACCGCGGATGCGGGGGATTTTGAAGAAGTGCAAAAAGCCTTTTCCGGGAAAGTGAAGGCCGAGCCGTCTGCACTGGATGAACGCAGCTTGGCAGAACTGCTGATAAAGCATGGAAAATCCGCACTGTTGGCAGCCATTGAGGAAACCTGCGTGTGCCATGGGCACTCTGTGCAGTACGTCAAGGCAGTTCTGGAGAACAGCAGAGCAGAGTCTGGGCAACGGTTGCCTGCTGGGCAAAAGTCAAATCAATCTAGTACAGACCTGTCAGGCCCGGAGCGTTACAAGAAATTTGCGAAAGGAAGTGTGTCACAGTGACAGCCGAGGAAGTTAAAAAAATATCTCCAAACGTGTTTGACACCGGAAAGGTTTGCCCGAACTGTGGGGAGCACATTTTTGCGTATCGCTTTACGGCCGGAAGTTTTTCCCACGTTTATGAGCGGCCCTGCTCCTGCAAGTCTGCGGAAGTCCGCAGAGAGGACGCGCAGCGTGCAACGGAGAAAAAGGCAGAAGCGCGCAAAGCTCGGTTTGACTATGCCGGTGTGCCAAGAAATTTTGTACAGGCAAAGCTCAACAATTATCGCCGCCTGCCCGGCACGGAAGATGCCTACGCTGCCGTAAAGGACTACCTGCTGAACCGGCAGGAGAATATCAAAGCCGGAAGCGGACTCATCCTGTACGGGCCCACTGGCAGTGGGAAAACGCACCTTGGCTGTGCGGTTCTCAACTGCGTATTGGAGGACGGTTACCGCGCCGCCTACTGGTGTGTACCGCAGATGCTGGAAATGTTGATGCCGGGCGGTGACGAAGGCGAGCAGCAGATGATTCTGGACAAGGCACTGCTTTCCCGGGTGCTGTTATTGGACGACCTGGGGGCAGAAAAGTCCAGTGAATGGACCCGCAAGGAATTGACGATTATTCTGGACTCCCGTTGGCGGGAGAATCGGCCGACAATTATCACAACAAACCTGCTGCCGGATGAGGAGCTGCGCCGTGACTGTGGCGACCGTTCCTACAGCCGCCTGATGAGCGACCACTACCAGGTAGTGTCCGTAACAGCCGATGATTACAGGAGGGCAAGAGCATGAAAACACCATACGAACAGAGCGTTTACGACCGTGCCACACGAAAAATTCAGCGCATTATTGCCCGCGAGGGCACCGCAGACGGGCAGCGCCTGCAGCCGTGGTACCTGGCAGAGATTGAGGACGAAATCCGGCAGGCTGACAAAATTTCGGCGTTGACTGTGCTGGCAAACCAGTCCGAGCCGGAACTATTACCCGATGTATCATGAAGGCCGTCCCGCCGAAACCGGTGTACTGCTGCAGCACAATCCGTGGGGCTACCAGGTGAATATTAACCACCCGCAGGTACGGCCGATATTTGACCGGTATCTCAACTGGCGTAAAATCCCGCCGTGGTGTCCGTTGTCGGATAGTGAGCGGCGGGAGTTTGAAAATTATGTTTTGCCGAAATTGGAGGGAATGCAGAAATGACCAGATTAACGCGGAGAAACGATGCTGGAAAGGCGGCCTACAAGCCGCTTGATCCTGACTGTGGGAACTGCACATCGTGTGACAAAAGAGACTACCATATGAGTTTGCTGACTGACCGTCTTGCAGACTACGAAGACCTTGGAACGCTTACACATATTCGCAAACTGGTGCAAGCTGAAAAAGACGGCAGGGTTTTACCAAGAAAATGCTATTTTACAGTTACCGAATCCTCTATTTGCGTAGTTATCAGCAAAAAATGTGCAAATGGTTTTTCTGGAAAAGCGAATGCTGAAATTATTGACGGTCTGAAAGACCTTGTGAAAGACCGTGAAAGCTTTATTGAGGGAGACCCCGACCATGATGAGGTGTTTTTGTACGATAAAAAGGTGCTGGAAGGGGCTATCCGGATATTGGAGGGAATGAAAAACGGCTCCGTCCAAGAAGGGCGGAGCCAGATGTAGGCGATATTTACTTATTTACAGCTGCTGCAGCTACCGCAGTTTCCGAGCATTTGCTGGAGCAGTTGGAGCAATTCCTGACATGTCATAGCAGAAGCCTCCTTTTTTAATTTTGCTGTTCCCTTTCGGAACACCTATATCATATCAGGAATTATGCATGGGTTCAATCCTATAATTTTGGTAAAATTGTTAATAAAACGAATGGAAAACTTTTTAGCATTGTTTGTTTTGTACAAAGGAGAATATGATGGAAGACGAAAGAAAAGCTTGTCCTTTAAAATTTGGCGGTCAAAACAGTTTTGCACAAACGCCATGGTGCGAAAAGGAGAAATGTGCATTGTGGTGTGGTTTTGATTGCTGCTGCGCGCTAGTTTCTGTGTCAGTGGAAATTAGCAACCGAATACATGATTTACGAGTTACATTGGAGAGGTAAAACCATGACGATTCATTTCACCGTCCCCGGCCCGCCTTTCGGAAAGCAGCGCCCGCAGCACACAAAATATGGGCATGACTATACGCCAAAAGAAACAAGGGCTTACGAGGAATTTGCGCAGAAATGTTTTTTTGCCGCGGCTGGCAGTTCGTTCATCCCCCTGCAAGGTGCGCTGCGCATTAAAATCTTTGCTGGGTATCCGATACCGAAAAGCATTTCAAAGAAGCGCCGTGCGGCTATGCTGGCGGGCACGGAATTACCGACAAAGAAGCCGGACTGGGACAACATCGGAAAAATTATCTGTGACGCGCTGAATGGTGTTGCCTACAAGGACGATGCCCAGATTTCTGATTCAACCATGCGTAAGCGGTACATAGACGGCCCTGGGTTAGTTGAGGTCTGGATTTCGAATTTATGATTTTGAGAGGATGGGGAGAATTTGACAGTTGAAGAAGTGAAACACCTGTTACGAATTTATTATGATATTCCGCAGATGATTGCAGAAGAATTCGCCACCATCCGCAATTGTAGGCAAGAGGAAAGCAAGATTGAGCTGCCGGCAGTGAACATGACCGGTATGCCGTCCGGTAAGGGGATGACCAGCGACCGCACAGCCAACCAGGCATTGTCCAGCCAGTGGCAGTATTACGAAAATGAAGTCAAAGAGTGTGGGAAACGGATTGCCCAGCTGCAGGAGCAGCAGAACTGGCTTGGTACGGCACTCAACCGCATGGATCCGATTGACCGGCAGATTTTACAGTTGGCATTCATGGGAGACAAGCATCACCGCCGCAAGGCTTACCGGCGCCCACCATGGAAGGAGGTTGCTGACGTGGTGGGATACAGCGAAAGCCAGACGAGAGAACGTGCCAGAAATGCAGTAACAAAATTGAAACTACTGTCAAATCAAAATGTACTAGCTGGTATGGCTTAATAATTGACAATGATTTATTAGCGTGGTAAGATGAATTTGCTAATACGGAGAATTGTGAAGGCAATCTCTATATCTACAGCTATACATATCGCTTAGTTAGTTCAATGATCGTAATTTGCTGTAGAGACAGGAAAAGGACGTCTGGTCTACCAAAACCACAGACGTCCTTTTTCATATTCATTTTGCACTCGTAGACCACCGATTATTATTTAATGTACATTAGAACAAAATTATGTCGTACAAAATGAATACTATCCTATAAAAAATGGACTGTACAAAGCAACTGTCAGAATCACTATTAGAAAAGAAAGAATCCTTTTCAACTGCTTATTTTTGGCTTCAAATGATGCCAAATACGATACTACGGTTGAACAAACGATAAAAAATGCTAAATACGGTTTCATGTTGTCAGTAACCTCCTAAATTGAAATAATCGGAAGCTACTTGCCATATATTATAGCATAATAAATACATAATTCAACAAATAAACTGATTGTTTTTTCGGCACTTTTCATCTATTTTAAGTAAAATTCAATAGTTACTGAAAAGATAATTGGGTTACAATATAATTACGGAATTCCGAAGAGAGATGCAGGAACCGCATATTCTTCAAAAAGAATTCCGTGTTCATGCATTTTCCTCCAATCCATATCTGATACACACTTCGCCGCAGCGTCGGAATGATGCCGCGGTACCTATGAGCCGGTTCAGGGGCATTAACCCTGCTGGCTCAATAACATCCTTCTTTTAATATACTTTTTTGGCAGCCGGAACAGACGGCACGAACCCGACAGTACAGCAGCTGTCGAGCTTTCATTTGACAAATAATATTTTGTATGCTATACTAACTAAGTTGGAAATATTCAACAAGCCTATCTTTTCGTGCCAAACCGAAGGCATTAATTTCGGCGTTGAAGTCATTTATGAACTGTTCCAAAGACCAATCAACAAAAGCAGGTATAGCAGTCGATAACCCGGGCGTTACACGGGACTAAAATATTATTGGGCATCCACTTTGGTGGGTGCCTTTTTTGTATCCAAATTTTTATGGGATTTAGCCGTTTGCGACTAATTCGTCGCACTTTATAAAGTATGATCGATAATATCAGGTTGACGTTGTGAAATTCGGACGGTAATTTTGTCGTATATTTCACAAATATGCAATATTTCCTTTTAAAATGCTGATTTTTGGGTTATACTGGAGAAAAGTATTTTAGGGAGAATGTTAATATGTCAAATGAGACACTTAGTTTACCGAGTTCAAATGTAGAAGCAGGGTCTTTAATTCCAATAGATGGTAATAAGATTGCAGCTGAAGTTATTACAAATTTAGTAAGTACAACAGCTAAAGCAATTTATAGTAAAGTCTTAAAAAAGGTAAAATCGAAAATAAATAAAAGCGAGGTTGATATTGGCTACGCTTTTGAAAAATATATTAAATATTCGGAAAACAAATACAGAATGGTTAAAACGTTATTGTATAGACATGAATCAAGAGACCTATATTCTTTTTATGAGTGTCTAGGCGTAAGGACTTCGAAGAAAAGGATAGATACATCAAATATTCAAAAAGTTCTTGAATTGGGTCATGAACTCATCATAACAGGAACAGGTGGAATGGGGAAAAGCGTTATGATGAGGCACTTTTTCATTAATTCAATTAAAAATTCAAAATTCATACCAATTTTAGTCGAACTACGTGGACTCAATGACTACAAGAAAAAAGATATAGATATTATTGATTACATATATGAAATCTTAGAAAAGTTGCATTTCCAACTTGAAAAAGAATATTTTATTTATGGAATGGAGTGCGGATGCTTTTTGATTCTTCTTGATGGGTATGATGAGGTAAAAAACAATTTGTCTCCAAAGATTACATCAGAAATTCAAAATATGTGCGATCAATATCCTCAAAATTACTATATCATTTCTTCCCGACCACTTCAGGAGTTTACTGGATGGCATAATTTCGAAGAATTAAGATGTCAGAATTTAGACAAAAGGCAAGCGATTGAATTAATTCAAAAGCTGGATTATGAGCCAGAGGTGAAGAAAAAGTTCTGTAAAGAACTCAATTCTGATTTGTTTGATAAATATAAAACATTTGCATCAAACCCACTTTTGCTGACAATTATGCTGATGACTTTTGAGACGCGAGCATCTATACCCGACAAATTGAATGATTTTTATGATCAGGCTTTTGTTGTGTTGTTTCACGAACACGATGCTACAAAAGGCAGTTACCAAAGAGAAATCCTTAGTAAATTAAGCTATGAGGATTTCAAAATGGTTTTTTCATATTTTTGTTTCAAATCATTTTTTATGGGGAAATATGAATTTAATAAGTCCCAAGTTTTAGATATAATAGAAATGTGCAAAGTTAAAAAAATAATTAACAACAATTTCAAAAGCGAGGATTTCTTGAATGATTTGACCAATGCCGTTTGTATGTTAGTTAAGGAAGGATTAAACTACAAATTTGCCCATAGATCTTTTCAAGAATATTTTGCAGCTGTGTACACTGCCCAGCTTAATGATTGTGACCAAAAAATATTCTTAGAAAATTGGATGAAACAAAAAAATTATCGACTGACAAGTAATTACTTGGATATGCTATTAGATTTAGAACCGCAACACTTTGTTAAAAATATAATTTTTCCAGGATTGCAAGAAATTAAAAATAAATATGATAAAGATGGACATTCTGAGAGTTGGGCCTTTCGCAGTATCTGCGAAGGAATTTCTATTGAAAATCGTTTTAATCCATTAACAAACACACTCTCGGCGGATAAAAAATGCTTAGCAATAATGATTAAAAGTAACTATGAGCATCTCATCATGCACTATTCACTAATAGCTTCCTCTTATAATTTTGCTCAAGCCCAAAAAAAGCATGAAGACGCTCAAAATAAAATAATAAAGTATTTAGAAGAAAACTATAGCAATGAATTGCCGGATATTTCATATGATAGAATTCGAGAATTAGATATATGGCCACAAATAAAAGAAGGAATACAGTGGTTTACAGATCAGTTTGAATTTTGCTTACAATATTATGAGCAACTTAATCAGCAGTATAGCCGTTCGACTCGAAATTTTAATGATATGCTGCAAGAATTGTAACATATTCTTTTATTAAGCGCCCCGCCCCCGCAGCAGGCGCTATTTTTATACCCAAAAACAAAAGGAGCTGATAACATGGTGCAGGTCTGGCCGCCGGGCGAGAGTCGCCTGCTGGGCATCCGCCTCCTGGGTGGTGGTCCGTAGTGGCGATTACAGAAAAGCAGAAGCGGTTTGCGGACGAATATTTGAAAGACCTCAACGCGACCGCAGCAGCGCGGCGAGCTGGATATAAGGACCCGAATTTCGGACGCCAGCTGCTAACGAAAACTAACGTTTCGGAGTACATTCAGAAGCGGATGCAAGCCCAGCAGAGCCGCACGGAAATCACGCAGGACCGGGTGCTGCAGGAACTGGCCGCTATTGGCTTTGCCCGCGGCACGGACTATGCGCAGGTTACCAAGTCCGGTGCGGTTGCCATAAAACCTACAGACCAGTTGAATGACCAGCAGAAAGCTGCCGTTACCGGTATCAAGGAAACGCAGGCGGGCGTGGAGGTAAAACTGGCCGACAAAGTGAAAGCATTGGAACTACTGGGAAAGCACCTGGGAATGTTTGATGGCGCATCCCAGTCGGCTGACATTGAAGATTTGGCAGACCTGCGCAAGGAGGTCTTTGGAAAGTGACCAGTACCAAAACACTCGACTATCAATTTGGCCAGAAGCACCGTGACTATATGCGCCGCTGCCTTGCGTCAACCATTAACGTTGCCGAAGGCGCTGTGCGTGCCGGGAAAACAGTAGACAATGTATTTGCCTTTGCCTATGCACTTGAATCTGCTCCGGACAGGATCCACCTTGCCACCGGCTCCACAAGTGCCAACGCAAAGCTGAACATTGGCGACTGCAACGGGTATGGGCTGGAAGGCATCTTCCGTGGCCGCTGCCACTGGGGCAAATACAAAGGTAATGAAGCATTGTATGTATCTACCCCATCCGGCGAAAAAATCATTATCTTTGCTGGCGGTGCCAAAGCGGACAGCTACAAAAAAATTCGCGGCAACTCCTATGGTATGTGGATTGCGACAGAAATCAATCTGCATCATGACAACACCATCAAGGAAGCATTCAACCGGCAGTTGGCAGCAAAAGGGCGAAAGATATTCTGGGACTTGAACCCGGATAACCCTAACTCCCCTATCTACACACAATACATAGACCTGTACGCTGAAAAACAGCGCAAAAATGAATTTCCTGGCGGATACAATTACGAGCACTTTACTATCCACGACAATGCAACCATCACACAGGAACGCATGACTGAAATCATTTCACAATATGACCAATCAAGCATCTGGTATATGCGAGACATCGAAGGACTGCGTTGCACCGCCGAAGGACTGATTTACCGGCAGTTTGCTACTGCGGCAAATTCCCAGCAAAACCGATTTGCCTACCGAGCAGAGCAAGATTTGACGTTTTTCAAAATTGTTCTGGGCGTTGACTTTGGCGGTACAGGTTCCGGTCATTCTTTCCTCGCAACCGGTATCACACCCGGATACCGCGAAGCTGTTTCACTTGCAAGTGAGCGCTTTACCGGGGACGATATTGACCCGGACAGATTGGGACAGCTGTTTGTTGCGTTCGTGCAGCGCATTCTGCACCAATACGGACGCATTACCGCTGTGTACTGTGACAGTGCCGAGCAGGTGCTGATTCGCGGCTTCCGCAAAGCATTGCAGCAGGCGGGGCTTGGCTATGTGCGCGTTTACAATGCGTTGAAAAGTTCCATCATAGACCGAATTCGACTAACCACCCGGCTAATGGCGCAAGGGCGGTATTTTTATGTTCCGGACCAGTGTCAGAGCCTTGAAAAGGCTTTCTGCACGGCGGTATGGAATCCAAAATCACTCACAAAAGACGACCGTCTAGACGACGGTACAAGCGACATCGACAGCTTAGATGGCTTTGAATACACCATTGAACAGGACCGCAACCGATTTTTAAACGCAGAGAGGTGATACATTGAATATCAGCGCTGTAATTGATTACTTGAACAAAACGCTCGGCTACTCCATAGACGCTTCTTTCTATACGCACATAGCCAAATGGAAGAATTGGTGGGAGGGCTACTACAAGCCATTTCATCTGTACCACGAAAAGCTAAATGGTAAATCTACTGAGCGCCATATATACAGCTTAAAAATGGGAAAGAAAGTCTGCGAGGACTGGGCTGCCCTACTGCTCAACGAAAAGACGCAGATTGTAGTCAATGACAAAACGAGCAGCACTTTTTTGCAGGGCGATGATCAAATCGGAGGCATTTTTGGCGAAACGCAGTTCTGGAAACATGAAAATGAACTGGTTGAAAAGGCGTTCTGGTCCGGCACCGGTGCCACTCTGCTGCGAATGGACAATATGCTGGTACAGGGCGATACCGTTGCACCTGACACAGGCACAAAAATTCGGCTCGATTACCTCCCTGCTGACTGCATTCTGCCACTGACCGTACATTCCGGAGAAATTATTGACGTGGCTTTCATTTCCGAAGTTACCTTTCACGGCGAAACCTATGACTATCTGGAAACGCACATCTTGGAACCAAACAAGGGCTATCACATTACAAACCAGTACTTCAAGGAAGATGCAGGAGTACTCTCCCCTGCTGCCCTGCCACCCGGTATGGTGGAAAGTTACTACACAGGTTCAGAAATTCCGCTGTTTTCCGTCCTCACGCCAAATCTTGTGAAAAACATTCGTACAGGGCCGGGCATGGGAATGTCTATCCTACAGAATGCGTTGGATGCTCTAAAAGGTGTCGACCTGGCATTTAACAATTTCTGTCGCGACTTTCGGCTCGGCGGCAAGAAAGTTTTCTATCGGCAGGACCTTACGCAGTATGACCAGAATGGTAACATTGTTACACCAGACGACATCATGCAGCAGCTCTTCATCCAACTTGGGGATGGAGCGGACGCGGCAGGTATGCAAGGCGACCCAATCCATGAGTACAACCCGGATTTGCGCGTATCCGAAAACCGTGACGCTGTGCAAGCCATGCTCGACTATCTCAGCTTCAAAGTTGGCTTTGGCGCAAAGCACTACCAATTTAACGGCAGCACGGTTGCGACCGCCACGCAGTACATGGGGGACAAGCAAGACCTTGCGCAAAATGCGAGCAAACACAATATCAACGTGGAATCGCACCTGCAGGGCATCTGCCGCGCAATTCTTTGGGCGGGTAAAAACATCCTTGGCCAGCCAGTCAATCCGGATGCACGGGTCACCGTAAACTTTGATGATGGCTATATCAACGATGATGATACAAAGCGTGAACGTGACCGGCAGGACGTGCGGGACGGCCTGCTGAAGTCATGGGAATACCGCGTCAAATGGTACGGCGAGGACGAGGCCACTGCAAAAGCTGTGTTGGGTGCTGCAGCCGACCTGCAAAACCCGTTTGGCTATAAACAAGGTGTTGGCAATGCTAACGCCTGAATATTTGGAGCATTGTCCCGACGACATTGTGGTACTGTACAGCGAACTTGACCAGCTGATTATGCGGGACGTTGTGCGGCGCATCATGAAAACAGGCCACATTACCAGCACCGCCGCTTGGCAAGTCCTGCGGGCGCAGGAAAGTGGGCTAATCTACGACGAAATCATTGCCGAGGCCGCCCTATACACCAATGCGTCAGAGCAACAGGTGCAGGCACTGTTTAAAGATGCCGGGTTAAAGGCTGTTGCCTACGACAGCGCCATTTACACGGCTGCCGGTCTGTCCCCGCCTCCCCTTGCCATGGTTCCAGCTGCCTTACAGGTGCTGAATGCCGGATTACAAAAAACTCAAGGCTATCTGCAGAATCTCACCAAAACAACCGCCAACGGTGCACAGCAGGCATACATACACGCGGCGACCATTGCAGAAATGCAAGTGGAAAGCGGCGCATTTGATTATGTGTCTGCTATTCGCAACGCCGTGCGCACAGCCATAGACGGCGGCGAATGGGTAACTTACCCCTCCGGCCATCATGACCGACTGGACGTTGCCACCCGCCGCGCAGTGTTGACCGGCATCAACCAGACTTCTGCCGAAGTGTCTCTCTCCTATGCGGATGACATGGAGTGTGATTTGGTGGAAACCACGGCGCACGCCGGTGCGCGGCCATCACATATGGTATGGCAAGGACAGGTGTTCAGCCGGAGCGGTAAAAGCGACAAGTACGACGACTTCGCGGGCGCTACCGGATACGGCACGGGTGCTGGTCTTTGCGGTTGGCACTGCCGGCACAGCTTCCACCCGTTTTTTGAGGGGCTGTCCGAAAGTGCTTATCCGAAGTCAAAGCTAAAAGAGTATGAAAATCAAATCGTTACATACAATGGTGAAAAAATTTCCTACTATGATGCGACCCAGCAGCAGCGGGCAATGGAACGTGCCATTCGCGACAGCAAGCGCAAGGCCGCAGGGTTTGATGAAGCGGTCAAATCTGCAAAGGATGAACCAACCGCCAAGGCTATGAAGCAGGAATTTGACGCTGCTGCTGTCCGGCTAAAAAAACAGGAAGCTGCGCTGAAAGATTTTACCCAGCAGACCGGCCTGCTCCGACAGCGGGAACGTGAACAGGTTGTTGCCACAAAAACAGCCGGCAAAACCGTTTCCTTTGGCCGCAGCCCTGCTCAAAAGGCCGTGCAGGCCGCAAATAAACAATATCAGCAATGGATTCATGATGTTGGTGCATCTGATGCTGCACCGAAAACGCTTGCAAAATATTATCAGGAGAAGTATAATAACTCTCCTGCTTACCAGTTGCTGAAAGGATACAGCCATGCAGTCGACAAAGGCGATATTCATCCGCTGGTAGGATTGGCACAGTATCAAAAATCGGCAGCAGAAATTGGGGAAAAGATTGTTGGCGTCACTACCTCAACCGGTGTTACGATTGAATCCTTTGCTACCCATTTTATCGACCGCATTATTGGGCAAACGTCCACTCCTCACACCGATATGCGCTGCGGTGTAACCGTTGACGCGGCAGCGGATGCTTTAAAAAATCCGGTCAAGTTGGGATCTGTAAGGACATTGGATAACGGCGACATTCGGCAGACACTGTACGGAAAGCATGCAACCGTTACAATCAGCATTTGCGATAAACGGCTTATTCAAACTAATCCACGCTAAGGAGGGAAATGCCATGCTGAAATTCACAGAGGAAGACCGTTCGTTCATTCAGAAATATTTTGATAATGCCAAAGCCTTGCTGAATGCAGAAAATCTTAACGATGTACTAGATCCGCTCTATGACCTTATCGATGTGAAGGGCTTTGCACCTCCTAATTACGAAGAATACAACGATTTCGGACGCAAAGCACAAAAAATATACGATAGCATTTACAGCAATAACTAAGCCGCCCGGCAACAGCCCGGCGGTATTTTTGCACCCAATTTCAGAAATTGGCAGCCTTTGCGGGCTGCTTTTTTCATACCAATTTTGACCGGCCGAAGTCGTTAAACTACGGAGCGGCAGAGGAACGGGACCTCGTAAAAAACGTGTGCCGTGAAAAGGAGCCATATGGAAAGAAAATTTTTGACCGGCCTTGGACTTGAAAAGGATGTTATTGACAAAATTCTTGACCAGAACGGCGCAGAAACTACTGCGCTGCGCACCCAGCTTAAAACCAAGGACACTGAAATTAGTACCCTACGTACTGACCTTACAACCGCAAACGACAAGGTTGCAGACCTTGAAAAGGTGGACACTGCGGGCTTGCAGGGACAGCTTGACGCTGAAAAGGCCGGGCGCAAAAAAGACCGGCAGGGATGGAACCTAAAAGCTGCTCTCACCTCTGCCAACTGCAAGGATGCTGATTACATCATGTTCAAACTCGGTGATACAGTGGAATTTGCAGATGACGGCAGTCTGAAAGACAAAGACAAGCTGCTGGAAACCTGCAAAAAGGACTATGCGACCATGTTTGACGAATCCAAGCCACCGGAAACCCAGCATCCCGAAAATCAGTCACAGCAGCCAGAGGGTGGCATCCGACTTGCTTCCGGCGGTGAGCATGGTAGCGGTGGCAACACAGATTACGACAGCATGAGTGACGACGAATATTATGCTGCCACAATGAAAAAAGACAAATGATTTTTAACAGGAGGTAATTTTTATGCCGAACAATTTTCTTACGATTAAGGAAGTCGCCCGTCAGGCACTTCCCCGCCTTATGGAAAACCTTGTGTTCCCGAATCTGGTGTACAAGGATTTTTCCAATGATTTTCAGAAGAAGGGCAACAAAATTCAGATTCGCAAACCGGTTGTACTGACCGCAAAGGACTTTGACCAGAGCAAAGGTGTGGAGCCGCAGGACTTGGACGACAGCCAGACAATGGAAGTCACTCTGGACAAGATTGCAACGGTTGATGTAGACATTCAGGCTATTGAGGGTGCTACCAACGTAGACGACCTGAACCGCCAGTTTATTGAACCTGCTGCTGTTGCGCTGGCACAGAAAATTAACAGCGACGGTCTGGACTGCTACAAGGACATTCCGTACATTTCCGGCACAGTCGGCACAACACCCAGCACACTGGATGACCTCGCTGCGGTGCGCAAGGTGCTGAACGCCAACAAAGTGCCAACTTCCGGCCGCGTTGCTGTGTGGGATACCGAAGCAGATGCGAAGTTCACCACCATCCCCGCAATCGTAAATGCTGAAAAATCCGGCACCACATCCGCTTTACGTGAAGGCTCCATTGGCCGCATTTTTGGGCTGGACAACTACATGAGTCAGGCCGTCAAGCACCACGCCGCGGGCACCCTGTCCGCTGCTGTGAAACCGAAGACCTCCGTTTTCAAGGGTGCTACTTCTCTGACTCTGTCCGCTACTGCAGTAACCGGCAAACTGGTAAAGGGTGACATCCTGACAATTCTTGGCGACAGCTATGTGGTCACTGCTGACGCCGTCGCAGACAGCAACGAGGTCACCGTTCCGATTTACCCCGCACTGAAAAGGGACGTTACCACTGCTACTGTAGTAACTCTGACCAGCGACCACACCGCTAACCTTGCTTTTAACCCGATGGCATTTGCATTCGTTGTCCGCCCACTGGTGCAACCGTCTGGCGTGGAAAGCTACGTTACCAGTTACAACGGCATTTCCCTGCGTGTCACAAAGGGCTACGACATGAAGTACAAAAAGGAATTGTTGTCTATGGATGTGTTGTACAGCTACGCTACGGTATACCCGGAAATGGCCGTCCGCGTGCTGGGTTGACGGGAGGAATCTTATGTATGCCGATTATGACTACTATCAGAGCACCTACCATGGCACTTTAATCTCTGCTGCTGACTGGCCACACCGCGAACGTGAAGCATCTGCCTTTATTGACCGCATCACGTTTGGGCGGCTGCGGCACGGCTGGGATGTCACTACGGATGTGCAAAGTGCCGTTTGCGCGGTAGCCGAAAAACTACAGTTGCTCGATACCCAAACCGCCGCGCAAGCGCAGGCGGCACGAGTGGCAGGTATTGCGTCCGAAAATACAGACGGCTTTTCTGTGTCATTTAAAACCGCAGCCGAAGCACAGCAAGCGCGCAATGCTGCACTGTTGGACGCGGCAGGCTTGTGGCTGCCAGCGGATGAACCGTTACGCTATGCGGGGGTGTGAATATGCTCACAAACGCTGACTGCACTATCTACCATAAGACATATGACCCCATAACGCGTCTTGACCGCTGGGAGCGCACACAGTACCGCGGCGTCAACTGGTATGCCAAACAGGCGGCCACAGTCGGTGAAAATGGCTTAATGGCTGCCGATACGCTAACGATACGCATTTCTGTCACGATTTCTGAAACTGTCCCCGCCGCCGTGGGTGACATCATTGTGCATGGGTTACTTGACACTGACATTACACAGCCGAAAGAATTAGGTACATATGAACATTACACAATAACTGCCGTGCGCGATAATCGCCGCGGTATCTGTGGCAGACACTGGAGGATTGAGGGAAAGTGAGCAAAATCCACATTGACGCGCCGCGTGACTGCAATGTAAAAGTCAATACCACATCCTGCGCATTGCGCTGGAACCCCTCCTTTGGCGCAAACTGGGGCGGGCGCTTTAACCGTGCGCAACAGTTTGTGGACAGTGAGGTTTTGCGGCTTTCCTCCCCTTATATACCATTCCGCACCGGTATGCTAGACAAATCCGGTATACTTGGCACCCAGATTGGCAGCGGAGAAGTAAACTGGATTGTACCCTACGCGGCAGCACAGTATTACAACACTGCTGACAGCCGCAGCTATGATGCGCAGCGCGGCGGGCACTGGTTTGAGCGCATGAAAGCCGACCACCGCGACGAAATTTTGCGCGGTGCCAAAAAGTTAGGAGGCGGCAATGGCTGACACAATCATTCAATCCTTGCGGGATTATTTCATCACCTGTCCACTCATGGGCGATAACAAAATCAATGTGGACTATTTACCGGAAGCGGGCATTGAATATTCCATTGACACCACGCCTGCAACAGAAATCATTAAAGAGTACACCGACGGCGGCAGTCTGCGGCAGTACTTATTTGTCATTCGCTCAGTCAATGATTACGGTTCGGACGTGCTGCAGAACATTGCGAACTCCGGGTTTTACGAAAAGCTTTCTGAATGGATGGAACAAAATACAAAAACAGGTCTGCTGCCACAACTGCCCGCAGGCAAAACCGCACAAATTGTACAAGCACAGTCCACTGGATACCTGTTCACCACCAGTGCAGCCGCAGGGCGGTACCAGATTCAGTGCAGGCTGCAATATTTACAGGAGGCAGATAAATGAAAATAGAGCCAAAAGGCACACCGATTTTTCGCAATCTGATTGCGGACTATTTGGACATTTCGCAGGATGCTGCAAAGTTGGACATCCACTTGATGAACGTCTTTGAAGAAATTGACGAGTCACCGAAAGCAAAGACCGTTAGCAAGCACTACACCGCCGACAAGTCCACCAGCAATATTACAACGGGCTATGAGCCGGAATTCTCCCTCAAAGGTGACCGTTACAAAGACAATGCTGTCACCGATTTTATTACAAAAATTGGTGAAGAAGAACTGCTGGGCATTACAGCAAATTATTATCGTGTCAGCTTGTACAAACCGATTGCAGACAAGCCGAACACCTACTACGCACGCAAGTTTGTGGTGGAATTTGCCGTCGATAAACTGTCCGGCAAGGGCGGTGAAATTGCATCCGTGGAAGCGAACATGAACAGTCAGGGCGACGTTGTTGTTGGCGAATTCAACACCGAAACGCTGCAGTTTACTGCGAAAGATGATACCGCTCCTACACTTGGCTCACTGACTGTTACTTCTACCGCCGGAACAAGCATCGGCGATACAAAAATCACAGTGTCCCCTGCTAAAGCATCTGGAAACAGCTACCGGTATCAGACCGTGGCATCTGTGGCACTGCCCGCTTATGGTGCAGACTGTTCTGCCTTGACAGCATGGGACGGCAGTACGGACATTACCGCGGTAACAGGAAACAAGATTTTGGTGGTTGAAACAAACAGTACAAACAAAGCCGTGGCTGCTGGAATTACAACCGTGACAAGCAAAGCAGCCTAATAGCCGAAAGCTCTCAGCTTTTGCCGGGGGCTTTCCTTATGTGGAATCTGTGCGCATGAGCACAGATTTTGCTAACTTATTATTTTGGAGGTATAGCGATGAGCAAAATCACAATCAAAGATACAGAGCTTGACCTTGACATCTACGACGCAGACGAAAACGAGCGTGTGCAAACCGCCATTAACAAAGCCAAAGATGCACTCACCGGAACCGGCGGGCAGAGCACTGCCGGAAATATCCGTGACGCCTGCCATGCAGTCTTTGAGTGCTTTAATACTATCTTTGGCGAGGGTACCGACCGTAAGATTTTCGGTGACAAATGTAATCTGCGCGACGCGATGCAGGCCGTTTTTCAGCTTTGTAATGCCGTACAGGGACAGCGAGCCGAGTTTGAAGCCGAAACACAACAATTTATGCAGAAGTATAGCCCAAACCGTGCAACGCGTCGAGCAAAGACTGAAAAGAAATGAACCTGCTGATTGATGCCGCACCGAACACAGTCATGATTGGTGGGCAGCCCTACCCCATCCGCGCGGATTTTCGCGAATCCATCCTGTTTGAGCAGCTTATGCTTGACCGTACCGTGCCGGATGAACAAAAGCTGCCACTGGCACTAAATTTGTACTACCCGGCCTGCCCGACTGATTTGTCTGCTGCTGTGGAACAAATGCTGTGGTTTTACCGCTGCGGTAAGCCACAAAAGCCCGCATTGTCCGGCGGTGCAGGTGCGGAACGGATTTATGATTATGAGTATGATGACGGCTACATTTTTGCAGCGTTTTTAGCTGATTACGGCATTGACCTTGAGTCAGTGCCGTTTTTGCATTACTGGAAATATCGGGCGTTATTCGAGTCCTTGCGCCCGGAAAACAAGTTCTGCCGAATCCTGCAGTACCGTGCCGCCGACCTGCACGATCTGCCAGATGAACAAAAACGACTGTACCGCCGCATGAAAAAGCTCTATGCTCTGCCCCGCCCAGCAGGAGAGCAGGAGAAAATGGATGAAATTGCAGACAAGTTGATGCATGGCGGCAGGTTATAAGGAGGTGAAAAACAATGGCCTATGATGGCTCTATCCGTATTGATACCAGTATCGACACCAGCGGATTTAACGAAGGCATTAGTAAGGTCAGTGGCACTGCCAGCGAAAAATTGGACAAGGTGAGCGCATCCGCCGACAAAGTGAGTGGCAGTGCATCCAACGCCGGCAGTAAATTCTCTGCTGCCGGAGAAAAGATGTCCAAAACCGGCGCAAAAATGACGCTGGGCTTAACCACACCGCTTGTTGCACTAGGGCATTCTGCTGTAAAGACCGGTGCCGATTTTGAGGATACCATGAGTCAGACCGCCGGTGCTCTAAACATCCCTATGAGTCAAATGGGCAGTATGCGTAGTCTTGCCCTGAAAATGGGTGCGGACACGCAGTTCAGTGCAAAGGAAGCAGGCGAAGCCATGGTGGAGCTTGCTAAAGGTGGCCTGACCGAAGCCCAGATTAAGGGCGGTGCGCTAAAAGCCACCATGGACTTGGCCGCATCTTCTGGCATGGAACTTGGCAACTCTGCCAACGTGGTCGTACAAGCCATGGGTGCATTTGGGCTGTCCGCTGACAAATCGTCCGTTGCTGCCAATGCACTTGCCGGTGCTGCCGCTGCATCTTCTACCGATGTTGAACCGTTGACACAGGGGCTTGCGCAGTGCGGCGCACAGGCACATTTGGCCGGATGGAACATACAGGACACAACCGCAGTACTGGGTGCATTTGCGGATGCGGGTGTAAATGGCGCCGATGCCGGTACGTCCCTAAAAACTATGCTGCAACGTTTGTCTGCACCAACCGGCAAAGCCGCAAAGTTAATGAATAAATATGGTATTAATGTGCGTAACAGCAATGGCACCATGAAAAGTGCATCCGAAGTAGCGCAACTACTGCATGACAAGTTGGGAAAGCTCTCTCCCGCTGCGCGTGACGCTGCCATGCAGACCATTTTCGGTTCCGATGCCAGCCGTGCTGCAGCGATTATGATGAACAACGGTGCTGCGGGACTTGCCAAATACACAAAAGCCACCTATGACCAGACCAGCGCCTCCCGCCTTGCAGACAGTCAGATGGGCGATACAAACCGTTCTATTGAGCAGATGAAAGGTTCCCTTGAAACAGCAGGTATTGCGCTCAGTACAATTCTGAACCCCATCGTGCGGGATGTGGCCAACAAGATTCAAGACCTTACAAACAAATTTACTGCGCTGCCTGCTCCCGTACAAAAAGTGGTACTTGCAATCGCAGGAATCGTTGCGGCAGCAGGCCCCGCCATTGTGGGATTTGGCAAGTTGGCATCGGGTATTGGTGCCATCCAAAAATTGCTTGGTGGGCTCGGTGCTGGTGCAAAGGTCGTAAAAGATGTTTCAGGCTCCATTAGCACCTTGGGCAACGCCGGAACCGGCCTTGGAAAAGTCTTTAAAGGTCTTGGTTCCATTTTCAAAACAGTTGGTTCGGGAATTGGTTCTGCCGTAAAAGTCCTCGGTTCCGGCTTAAAAGTTGTTGGTGCTGGACTGCTCAAAGGCATCAAAAGCGTTGGCACCGCAGTAAAAGGACTTTTTACGTTGCTTGCTGCCAACCCCGCTGTGCTAATTATCGCCGCAATCACAGCGATTGTTGCAGCACTGATCTATGCCTATACCCACTGCAAAGCCTTTCGCGATGGTGTAAACGCGGTGTTTGGAGCAATCGGAAACTTCTTTAAAACGATTGGCACTGGAATTGCGGACTTCTTCACTAAGACCCTTCCGGGCGCGTTTACTGCAATCGGAAATTTCTTTGGCTCTATTGGTTCATCCATCGGTAATTTTGTTACAAAAACGATTCCCTCTGCATTCAGCGCACTGCCGGGAATTGTCGGCGGCGTATGGAACAATGTAAAAGCTGGCGCATCAACAGCATGGTCAAACATTTGTACCGGTGTTACCGGTTTTGCCAACAACATCAAAAACGGTGTTTCCAGCGCTTTCAACAATCTAAAAAATGGTGCCGCCACTATCTGGGGAAATGTAAAATCTGGTGCCTCTGCTGCTTGGAGCAATATCTGCACCGCTGTGTCCGGCAAAGCAAATGACATCAAAAGCAAAGCCATTTCTGCTTTTGATACGTTGAAAACGAATGCCTCCGGCGTTTGGAACAACATGAAAACCACTGCATCGTCTATTTGGGGCGGTATTCATTCCGCTGTTTCCACGCAGGCGAACAACATTAAAAACGGAGCAATTACGGCGTTTAACAATTTGAAAAGCGGTGCGGCAGGCATCTGGGGCAACGTAAAAAGCACTGCGGCTAATATTTGGGGCGGTATTTCCGGCGTTGTCGGCGGACTCGCCGGAAAGGCGCGGGATGGTGCGATTGGTGCATTCAATGCCCTAAAATCCGGTGTTGGCGGCATCATGGGCAAAATTGGCCCCGTTATTAAGGGTGCGTTTACAGACCCGATTGGATTTATTACTTCTCTGCCCGGCAAGATGTTCCACTGGGGCAGCGAAATAATAGGACATCTGATAGATGGTATCCGCAGCATGATTGGTAATATCGGGAAGGCAGTTGGTGACGTCGCCAATAAAATTAAATCTTTCTTACACTTCTCTATTCCGGACGAAGGCCCCCTGCGTGACATTATGGACTGGCCGCGTGACATGATGCAACAGTATGGCGGCGGCATTACCGATAACCTTGGCTATGTTACCGCGGCTGTGTCCGGGGTAGCCGAAAACATGGTGCTGCGGCCGGGCGCCAGTGCGGTACACCGTATGGTGTCCGATATGTATAGTGCAGTGGGCGCGGAAGTATCCTCAGCATCTGTGCAGTATTCTGCGAACGCTGCTTTTAGCGCTGCACAGTCCTCCCCGCACATTAACCCAATCGTACAACCCGCGCCTGTCACAGTACAGACCGATGACCGACCTATCGTAATGGACGGTAAAACGGTCGGTCGTGTACTGGCACCACATATCAACAAAGAATTCGGTCTAAATGACATCAAAGTAAAGCGGGGTGGTTAATTTGCTTGGCATAAAAATTGGCGATAAGCACACCTGGCGGGACTGGGGGCTGCGGCTGGAATCGTATACCATCCCCATGCCGGAGCCGCAGACAAAAACGATTGAAGTACCCGGCATGAGCAGTGTGTTGGACTTGACCGAAGTGCTCACCGGCACAGTACCCTACAAGCGACGCACGCTGTCCTTTGCATTTTCCTGCAAAGATTTCAGCTATGAAAAATGGCACGCGGTCTACACCGAAATTGCAAACGCCTGTCACGGACAGCGTCGGCGTATTGTATTGGACACCGACCCTGGCTATTACTATGAGGGCCGCTGCACGGTATCCAGCACCAAAGACAACAATGTACTGTCCGACATCACTATTACTGTAGATGCGGAACCGTTTAAACATGAGTTGGCCGCTACTACGGCGCCTTGGCAGTGGGATGGCTTCAACTTCCTTACCGGCGTTATCCGCGACTATGGCAGCATTGCTGTAAGCGGCAGCAAAACCTTAACATTGGTCGGATTCAGCCGGCGGGAAGTTCCAACGTTCACCTGCTCTGCGGCGATTCAGATCACGCTTGGTGGCAAGACCTATTCCTTACCCGCCGGTGAATCGCAAAATTCGGATATCCTAATTTCACCGGGTGAAACGCCTGTTACGCTGACCGGCACTGGCACGGTATCTATTCTGCTGAAAGGAGATTATCTGTAATGTACAAAGTTCTGCTGGACGGAATTGCAATTTATGACCCCATGATTGGCATCGCATTGACAGACCCCACATTGGAACTGGCAGACGGAAAATCCGGCTCCTTTAGCTGCGGCGTGCCGCCGGGCAATCCCGGCTATGGTGAGATAAAAAAACTGGTGTCTGTTATTGAAGTGCTTCAAGATGGCGAAAGTCTGTTCTGTGGCAGAGTTGTGTCCGTTGAAAAAGACTTTTACGGCGTGGAAACCATCACCTGTGAGGGTGAGCTTGCGCTCCTGCTGGACAGCATCCAGCGGCCGCATGAGTTCCACGACATCACGGTGCGCGGATTTTTGCAGTATCTGATTGACGTACATAATTGTCAGGTTGAAGATAACAAAAAATTTGAAGTCGGCATGGTGACGGTCACGGACTCAAATGATAGTCTGTACCGCTACACCAACTGGGAGACCACGCTGGACGACATCAACGACAAACTGGTGTCAAGGCTTGGCGGGCATATTCGTGTGCGGCATCAGGATGGCCGCCGCTATCTTGACTATCTTGCTGGCAGTGACAATACCAACACGCAGACGATAGCCTTTGGTGAAAACCTGCTGGACTACACCGAAAACACCACCGCCGCCGACTTGGCAACCTGCATTATCCCGCTTGGTGCTACAATTGAAAACGAATCAGCCGACCCAGCGGCACTGCAAAAGTACACGACCTGTGCGGAGGCCAATGGCGGCAGCGATTTTGTTTCAGACGCGGAGGCGGTAAAGAACTATGGCAAGCTTTTTAAAGTCGTCCATTTCGATGCCGTAACGCTGCCCGCAAATCTCAAAACGAAAGGCGAGCAGTATCTTCATGAAACACAGTTTGAACAAATGACGCTGACCGTTACCGCCGTGGATAAACATCTGCTGAATGCCAACTTTGAGCGCATTAAAGTTGGTGACCGCATCCGCTGTGTTTCCAAGCCCCATGGCATGGATAGGTTTTTCCCGGTTACAAAGCGTACCATTCACCTTGACGCGCCGGAGCAGGACACCATTACGCTGGGGGATACGGTATCTGTCAGCTATACGGAGCGTGCCAACAAGGACAATGGCACTATCTATCAGCGCATTGACCGCATCCCCTCCCAATCCGCTACACTGAAACTTGCACAGGATAACGCCACCGCCCTGCTGACTGCTGCCACCACTGGTCATGTGGTCACCCGTAAAGATGAAATTTTGATTATGGATACGGACGATACGGCCACCGCCCAGCACATTTGGCGCTGGAATGTCAACGGCTGGGGGTACAGCAAAAGTGGTATCAACGGCCCTTACAATCTGGCTGCTACCATGGACGGTGCGATTGTAGCAGACTGTATCACGACAGGTACCATGAGTGCGGAACGCATCCGCGCCGGTACGCTGAAAAGTCAGGATGGCACCGTTAACTTTGACTTGGATAACGGTAAGCTGACTGTCAACGCATCTAATAACGTTTTTGCTGGAAAACTGATTTTTGGTAATCAGGGATTACAGATGTATGATGCTGGTGGTACAAAGCCGCAGATTAGCATGGCTGGTATCGGCGCAGGCGGAAATATGCGCATCACTGCATATGATTCGGCCGGCACAAAATCCGGCGAATTACTGTTGGACGGTCAATTTGTGGATTTATATGATACCACTGGCGCATTAGTCGGTCGGTTGTCCTCTGATGATTTGACAGTAGGAAACCAAGGCACTCCGCTCATGCGCACATATCGCGGCAGCGACGGTGCAAAACTGATGCTCGGCAACGGCAGTGAAAGCGTAACGGTATACAGTGCCGCTGATGATCCGTCTAACCGCGACTGGACATTTATGCTGACCGGCGGCTCTGACATACAAATCGTGTGCGGTCGGGATGTAAATCTGAATGGACATACGCTGCGCAACGGCACGCTCTCGAATGTGACGCTGGAAAATGTAACCCTCAATGACGTAACATTGAACGGTGCCACTATTAAAGACGGTGCACTCAGCGGCAACACGGTTATCAATGGCGTGGATGTCAACAGCTGTCCGGATGGCGTAAATTACAACGTAAAAATGGATGATGGCACTGCCCACCGTATGTATTATAAAAAGGGCTTTACATCACAAATCGATTAAGGAGGTGCAGTACATATGGCTGATATTAGTAATAAAGTATCACAAATACGCAGCGCTGTATATGGAAAAGACGTGCGCGAAAGCATTGCAGGCGGCATTGAAGCAATTAACGCTGAAAGTGAGTCAGCAAAGAAAACATCCGAAGATGCTACCGCTGCGGTTACGCACGCGCCGCAAATTAACAGAAGCGGCCACTGGGAAGTATGGGACGCGGCCTCAAAAAGCTATAAAGACACTGACATTTCCGCTACAGGGCCAACTGGCCCCACAGGTCCTACCGGCGCAGTCGGACCGCAAGGACCCGCCGGCGAAAAAGGCGCTACTGGCGATATCGGTCCACAAGGCCCGACTGGCGAAAAAGGCAGCACCGGCAAACCTGGGCCGCAAGGACCTGTGGGACCCGCATTTTCGTTTGGCGACAGTTACAACACACTTGCTGATTTGCAGGCAGCACATCCCACAAATGACGGAAAAGGGCACATCGTGGCCGGCGTTATTTACGTTTGGCAAAATGACGGTTGGGGACCAACCGAAATTAAGCTGCCGAACTTGTCCCCTGTTGCTACCAGTGGAAAGTATGAGGATTTGACCGGCACGCCGAACCTTACAGCCATGGGTACCGCTGTGCAGTCCGCCACCATCGGCGGCACGGCGGTGCCAAAGGACGGCACGCAGCTGCAGTTGCCGGCATATCCAGCCGGCATTAAGTTGTTCACTGTAGCGCTCCCTGCGTCCGGTTGGAGCACTTCTGCACCTTACTCTCAAACGGTCAGTGTGGAGGGCTTGCCCGACAAAGATGGTGACTTCCGTCTTTCCTCCGCCGCTCCTGGGGCACCGACAGAAGCGGAAGAAACGGCGTTTGGCTGCATTACCGGCAGTACTGGCAGTACCGGCAATGTCACATTTTTGTGCCGGGAAACAAAACCCGAAACGGATATTAATGTACGATTGGTGGTGTATGATACATGAGTCAATTTTTCCCTACAAACGGACACATCGGGGCATCTTGCGGGTATAAAGTTGGTAGCATTATTTCCGATGATAATCTGTCAAAAGTAAATACTGTGGGAACTAAAATGTGGGCTTATACGGGAGCTGAAAATTTTGCGATAGATGCCTCGGGGAATGTATGTATAGCATATGGCTATGCCCCGAACGGTTTTAAATTATGTAAGTTAAATTCTTCTGGAAAGATACTTTGGTCAAAGTCAAGCGATTTTTTGGCCAACTATTGGGCTTTTTATATCGCAATCTCAAAAGACGGCAGTATTTATATAAGAACAGGGGATGCGATTGCTCCCTTAATGAAGTTAGATGGCTCCGGAAATGTACTTTGGTCTAAAAAAATTGATGACCAGACCTGGCAATCAAATCTTGCAACAGACCGTCAAGGAAATATATACCTGTTTTGTAATACCCAAGTTCAAAAGATAGATTCCGAGGGCTCCATAATTTGGACTTATTCGGTTGTTGCAAAGGAGATCCCCCAAAGACTATCATTTGACACATTTGGCAACGTATATGTGTCAGAACGTTCAGGAAGCGTTGTAAAGCTGGGTCCAGACGGAGGCAAACTTTGGACACTTGAAAGCAGTGCTTACCACAACGATTCAAGAGGCGTTTCAGTAGACGCAGAAGGTAATATTTACATAGTTTATTGTTCGTCACCAGGTTCATCTACACCCGAATATATATCTGTGGAAAAACTTGACTCTGACAGAAACACCGTTTGGAAAAAAGTCGATAATAAGGCGGCAAGCGGTATTACTATAGACGCCACAGGCAATATCTATGTAACGTATTATCAGAATACTTACGGCCGAGATAATAAGTACATCATAAAGTTTGATTCAAGTGGAAATGAACTTTGGTCCCTTTCAGATGATAGTGGAGATGCCGTAACACCCGTGTATGACCCGCAAGGATACCTACTCTTTTGTTACAGAAAATCCGGAAATTACAGCATACAAAAATTAGCTGCATCAACAACTTATAATATTATTTCATGAAACGAAGGTATTACAAAATGAACATCACACAAAAAAGTAGCCCGAACCACTACAACGGTCGCAATGGCTGGAAACCGGACATGATTGTCTGTCACATTACAGACGGCAATTATGATGGTGCTGTTAGTTGGCTATGCAACCCGCGGGCAGAAGCTTCTGCACATTACGTTGTAAGCCGCGCCGGACAGGTTGCACAGCTTGTTAGTCTGACCGACGCGGCATGGTGCAATGGGACAAGCGCTACCGCTGGACATGCTTACCACTACAGCACGTCTACCCTGCCGTTGGTGCGGCAGCGGGCAACCAACGCAAACTATTACACCATAAGCATTGAGCATGAGGGCATGTACAATCAGACGCACGGAACGCTAACCGCCGCGCAGCAGGCCGCAACAGTGGAGCTGATTAAGCATATCCGTGCCGAGGTACAGCGGCTGTACGGCATCATCATCCCGGTTGACCGGCAGCACATTGTTGGACACTGCGAAATTAGTCCTCGCGAGAAACCGACCTGCCCCGGTGAAAAGTTCCCTTGGACAGACATTTTGCGGCAGGTACAGGGTGCGTCGCAGGCCAAACCTGCCGCAATCCGCTATGCACTCAAGACGGCGACGGTACGTTCTGATACCACTATGGACATCACATTGCCACTGGTACACAGTTACATCTATAAGCTAACCTGCGCTGCCGGTCGACCGCTTACCAACAGCTGCAACAGCAACATTATTGACATATCATTTGACCACCAGAGCGGCAATGACTATTTCTTCCGCTGCACGGCAAAGCGACGCGGCTGCGCGGGTGTGGCAGTTAATGGACACAAAATTTTCGCGGTTAAGGTGGTGTAAAAGTATGGGGGCAGTAGACATTGGGCTGCTGATTGCAGTGGTGGGATGCTTTGTCGGGCTTGCCGGATGGTTGTCTGGCCGTGATAAAAAGCTAACCAACGACGGCGAGTGGAAAGGCACCGTAAACACAAAGCTGGACGATATCAAATCATCCGTGACCGGCACAAATGCACAGTTAGACAAAATGGACGGTGCCATATCGACGCATGAGCAGCGATTGACCGCAGTAGAGTCCAGTGCAGCACAAGCTCACCACCGCATTGACCGGCTAGACAAAATTGTGGACGATAAAAATTAATTGGAGGTACATATCATGAATGAAATTATCAATGCAGTACAGCCCGCAGTAGCAAGTGCAGCAACCCTAATCCTGACCGCAGTTATTTCGGCCGTCGGTGCAAAGCTGGTTGCACTAATCAACCGGCGTAAGGAAAAAGTTGTCGCTGAAATCGGCGCAGCGGAGTACAACCGCAAGCTCGGCATTGCAAAGCAGGTGTGGGGAGCAGTGGACGAATATTTCCGCATCACGCCGAATGTGCAGAAAACCGTGGACACTGCCAGTGGCAAATTTGCAGAAATGATGTGCAAAGCACTGCCAGGCATCACTACAGACGAAATCAAGCAGATGCAGGCGGTGGTTGCGGGTGAGGTTAATGCTGGCCGTGCTGCGCTGACCGCAACAGTGCCGGAGCAGGATGTGGTTGCAACTGCCGAAGCTGTTACATTGCCGGCGGACACGGTTACCACAACTGCTTAATTTAATACACATAAAGCAACGCTCCGGCTTACCTTTTATGGTAGGTCGGAGCGTTTTTGCGTTATGAGGTAAATTGTGGTAATATACTATCAGCAAGCGCTTGCAACTAAACTTTATGGGGGCTCAAATATGAGCGAAGTAGAAAAATTGCAAGAGACATTAGACTGTATCAATCAAAATCTGGTCGTTTTAGTGCGCGACCAGCAGCTACTTTATATGCTAGTGGAGCAGATATACAAAGAAATTAGCGGCGAATAAAGTATACCCTCAGTTGACGGCCAATGCGGCTGCCTGCTGAGGGTATTTTTTTATTCCTCCCGGCCAAGGGTGGCGCACTTGTTACCAGTTGCATTTAAGTTGCATGAGTTGTATTTTTGACAATTTCAAAGCATTATTCAAAAGTTTTCAGCACTGTTTCTAATTCATTAAAAGTATAGAAAAACCGCATAGCATCGGTGGTTTCCCGGTGCTATGCGGTTATTTCAAAACTTGCGTTTTGGCTGGGCTGGCGGGATTCGGACCCACGCATGACGGAGTCAAAGTCCGTTGCCTTACCGCTTGGCTACAGCCCAATAGAAAAATACGGAGCATGGATTAAAAATTCCAGGCCCCGTACTATTTGTGTGGGGTGGAAGAAGGGATTCGAACCCTCGGTCTCCAGAGCCACAATCTGGCGCTTTAACCAGCTAAGCTACATCCACCATTTGGCGCGCCAAAAGGGACTCGAACCCCTGGCCCACTGCTTAGAAGGCAGTTGCTCTATCCAGCTGAGCTATTGGCGCGTATCCCTTTTATGGAGCGAGTGATGGGAATCGAACCCACACGACCAGCTTGGAAGGCTGGAGTTCTACCATTGAACTACACTCGCAATTAGCAACGGATATTAATATACCACATATCCCTTCGTTTTGTCAAGCAATTCGCCCGCAAAAGGAGAAATTTTTTGTGCTTTCGCTGGCTTTTCCATAAAAGTAGAAAGAATTTCGCAGAATTCAGTTCTGCACCTGTTTAAGTACGTGAAAGTATGCAGGCACCAGGAAACAGTCTGCCAGCACCCAAGCAATAGGACTTGCAAAGCAGGCCGCTGTAAAACCCAACGCCGGGACCAAAAACAAACCGGTCAGACCGCGCGCCGTCATTTCGCACACACCGGCAAAAACCGCAACCCTGCTGTATCCCATTCCCTGTATCAGCAGGCGGAACACATTCACACCCGTCAGCGGAATATAAAACGCCGCATTGATAACCAGACATTCATAAGCGTTTGCAATAATCTGTGTCTCTGTACTGCTTACAAAAAGAGTTGTCATAGGCTTGCCAAGGAAAATTAAAACCAGCAATGCAAGAATCGAATAGCCACAGCCAATTAACATACCGGCACGCAAACCCGGCGTAAGCCGGTCTTTGCGGCGTGCACCGACATTCTGTCCGCCGTAAGTGGACATTGCAATGCCAAGCGCATCATATGCACAGGTAAAGAAGCAGGAGATTTTATTTGCAGCAGTCATAGAAGCAACGGCAAGCGAACCCAATGTGTTCACGGAAACCTGCAGGATGACACTGCCGATTGCAGTGATGGAAATCTGCAGACCCATTGGCAGTCCCATGGAAAGCAGATACTTAATGTACTCCCCCCGCGGTTTCAAATCATCCTTGCTGATACGCAGAATGTCAAACCGCTTGCGGATGAACAGCAGGCAGGCAATGCCGGCAACCACCTGGGATGTAACCGTTGCAATGCCTGCGCCCGCAACGCCCATTGGAATGACCAACACCAACAGCAAATCCAGCACGATATTAAGTGCAGAAGAAATCACTAAAAAAACTACCGGCGTTTTGCTGTCTCCCAAGGCGCGCAGAATACTGGCAAGAATATTATAGAAAAAGGTCGCTGGAATACCCGCGAAAATAATTACGATGAAAATATAAGCATTGTCAAGAATGTCTGCTGGGGTATTCATAGCAATCAGCATTGGGCGACAGAAAATCACCGTTACAGCTGTCAACACAGCTGCCGAAATAATAGTCAGCCAAACGATATTGCCAACGTAGCGCTTCAGGTCATCAATTTGTTTGGAGCCGAAGCACTGCGCTATCGGAATGGCAAAGCCGCTGCAAATGCCCATACAAAAACCGATAATCATGAAATTCAATGAACCGGTGGAACCAACCGCAGCCAACGCTTCTTTGCCAAGGAAGCGTCCTACAACAACCGCATCCACCATGGAGTAAAATTGTTGAAATAGGTTTCCGAAAATCAATGGAAGCGTAAAATTAAAAATCAATTTCAATGGCGAGTCTGCTGTCATATCCTTTGTCATGGTGTTCCGCCTTCCTTTCCTTTGAACAGATACTATCATACACAATATGTAGAAAAGTGCAAGGGCTTTTCAGAAAATAATTTTGACTTTTTCTATAAGAAACCGATTTCATAAATAGGGAAAACATTTCTAAGGGTAACGCACAAAAAATCCGGCAGCAAAGCGTCGGCTTTGCTGCCGGATCAGTATTTTTCATTACACAGACTGTGCTGCTGGCGGATGCGGCAGAATCTTCTGCAGCAGAATCTGCAGCGTATTACTTCCAAGTGCGAGGGACTGCAGCAGCGCAGCACCCGGCGCCGGAATCGCCATACCATTTTTATCAAAGGACAACACATAAGCATCTGACGAAATCACGTGATCAATAAACGCAATATCGGTGTAAAAGTCAATGCAGAAAACCGGGTCGCGCTGTGCCTGACGCGTATGAATTGTATATTCCCGCACCTTGCTCTGACTGTCTGCAGAACAGTTTTCTGATGCGACAAAGAAAAAAAACGGTGCTTTCGCCTGCAGCACCTGCGGCAGAATCTGCTTTCTGTAGATTTGCCCGCTGCTGCCGTCACTATATGGATACCACGCGGCAAAAAAACAGCTCCTGCTATGCAGCAGCGCTGCTTTTTCCAAAAAGCGGTTGTTGTCACAGCGAATACAGGCCAGCGTATTCTTTACTTCCAGCATCGTTTCCGCCAGCGGTTCATCCACCTGATTTTCCTGAAGAAAAGCCATAAAAGCACAGTCCCTGTATCGCCGAAACAGAGGTGCAAGCTGCAGCGGTGAATAAGATTCACTGCAAAAGAAAACATAACAGTAAATCCCCATGCTCCTGCCCTGCCGAATTACATCGTCCAACATTTCAACGGAGAGCGTTCCTCCTTTATCCATGCGAAAAACGATGGTCCAAGGGACGTTGTGTCCCTCAGTTTGCTCCAGCGCGCGCACTGTTTTTGCACCCACCGTCCAGCTGTTGTAAGCCAAATTCATGCCAAAGGTTTTCAGTTGTTTCTGGTCAGCGTCCACCACGAGGTCATGTATCCATTTATAATAGGAGCTGTGCTCATTACGCAGCATTTCACCAAATATATCAAAAAAATAGCGCTGAAATCTGCCTTTGGCAAAAAAAGTACCTAAATCCACCAGCTGACGGACACTTCGTTTTGGATCCCGCTCAATATCCTTAAAGCCTTTGTCCACTGCCGCACTGATGAATGTACGTGTCATTGCATCTGATTTCATACTGTCACCCGCTTTCTGCGTCAGTTATTTTACCCAAAATCATTCCTAATCCCAACTTGCAAACCGAATAGGCAAAAAAATTTGTTTCCTGCTTTTACTTTGCCTGTGGCTCTTTACATCATTCGAACTGTCTATTATAATTAACTATAAACGCTTTGCGGTCAATGCTGAATAGACAAACAACTCTATCTGTCATAAAAACAGACGCTTTTTTTCAGTTGTCATATTCCTTTGCGCATTGATTTGTCAAAATGAGTTTTTTCTGATATTCTATTATATATGACTTCTACAGAAAAATCCAGATAAATTATTACCGGCCGGGCTTCTGTCTCTGCCGGAAAAGGAGATTTCAATCTTATGGAAAACTATTGTCTGCTGACGGATGCCCCTGCAGACCTCAGCCTGCCGCTGGCACAGGAACTTGGCATTGAAATTATTCCGATGCCTTTGGATATTGACGGCAAACCCTATCTTTTTACCTGCTTTGATGAAACCCTGCGTGTTTCTGATTTTTACAATCAGCTGCGCGACGGAAAATTTGCACATACATCTCAAATCAACGAAACCATCTACATGGACCGCTTTAAAAAGCATTTGGAGCAGGGTGAAGACATTCTGTACCTATGCTTTTCCTCTGGTCTGAGCAGTACCTACAGTGCCGCCTGCCTCTGCGTAGAACGTCTGAGCGCAGAATATCCCCAGCGCCGTATTGTATGCATAGACACGCTCTGTGCTTCTTCCGGTGAGGGGCTGCTTGCATATACTGCCGCCAAGAAAAAGCAAGCGGGCGCTTCCCTGGACGATATAAAGGATTGGGTGCTCAGCATGCGCGACCACGTGTGCCACTGCTTTAAGGTGGAAGACCTCGATCACCTGCGCCGCGGCGGACGGATTTCCGCCACAACAGCGGTTGTTGGCTCTGCACTGCAGATTAAGCCGATTTTGGTGGTTGACCATGAGGGCAAGCTGCAAAACATTGCCAAAATGCGCGGCCGCAAACGCGCTATGGAATTTCAGCTTTCCGCACTGGAGCGCAATTTGCTGCCGGGCAGCGAAAACGACACCCTGACAATCGGTCACGGCGACTGTGAGGAAGACGCAAAGGTACTTGCTGAAGTCATTAAGCAACGCTGCCCGCAGATTAAAAATGTTATCATTCTGCCGGTTGGTGCAATTATCGGCGCACACGTTGGCCCCGGCATGATAACTGTGAATTTTTACGGCAAAGATAAAATGTGTAATTAAAACAAAACGAAAAAGCTCCGTCATGCCTTTGAACTGAACCCCATTTGTTAGACAAGTGATATACTTGTTTAAGGAATGGGGTGTTTTTATATGCCGAAAGGACAACGCAAGCATTTTTACAGTGGTGACTTCAAATTAGAAGTAATCGAAACCATGGAGCGAGAACATTTAAGTTTGAGTGAAGCGGCTCGGAGGTTTAGGGTTCCAGATCATACAATTGTAGCGAGATGGGAACGCCACTATCTAACAGAAGGAAAACAAGGACTCTACATTGAACGCCGAGGAAATCCGAAAGTAGCAAGAGAAACTAAAATGCCGGATGAAACGCGCAAGGACTTAATCGCAGAAATACAGCAGTTGCGAATGGAGAATGAATATCTAAAAAAATTGAATGCCTTGGTCTTGAAAGAGGAACAGCAAAACAAAAAGCACAAATAATTCAGGAATTAAGGCAGACATATCCAATAGGTAAGCTGCTGCAATTTGCAGGTATTCCTCGCAGCACCTTCTACTACTATTTGCACCAGTCGAAGCAGCCATCTCGGTACAACCAGGTAAAAGAAAAAATCCAACGAATCTATAAAGAGAACCATGACCGTTACGGTTACCGCAGAATTACCTTACTTGCAGAAATTTGATTCCATGGAGCAATTCAAGGCGGCTTTGATTGAGTATCTCGATTATTACAACAATCGCCGCATCAAGGCAAAACTAAACGGCCTGAGTCCTGTGGAGTACAGGATTCAGACCGTTCAGGTTGCTTAATTCAAATTTTGTCTAACTTTTGGGGTTCACGTCACTTCAGGCAGACGGAGCTTTTTCGTATCTCTTTATACCAGCGTGCACACAGAAAGTTCATCTTCCTGCACAGTCAGGCTGACGCCTGCAAGACCAGTATCCGTTGTTTCAATGATAATCTCGGCCAGTTTATCTTCCACCTTGCGGCGAATCAAGTTGCGCAGGTCACGCGCACCGCTCTTGCCGCCGTAAGCATGCTTTGCAAGCCAGCTGACTGCTGCATCATCATAAGTGAACATGATACTGCGCTCCTTAAGTGAATCCACATACTCATTCAGCATCAGACGGGCAATCGCTTCAAAATCTTCGACTGTAAGCGGGTGGAACACGATCGTTTCGTCCACACGACTGAGAAACTCTGGACGCAGAAACTCTGACAGTGCTTTCAGCGCGTGTTCCTTGCTGACATCCTGTTCACTACGGTTAAAGCCAAGCGCGGACTCGTGGTTGCTGCTGCCAGCGTTGCTGGTCATGACCAAAATGGTGTTCTCAAAGTTGACATTACGGCCCTGTGCGTCCGTAATGTGGCCTTCGTCCAGTATCTGCAGCAGGATATTCATAACATCCGGATGTGCCTTTTCAATTTCGTCAAACAGCAGAACGCTGTATGGCTGGCGGCGCACCTTTTCTGTCACCTGCCCGGCCTCATCGTAGCCGACGTAGCCCGGAGGAGAACCGATGATGCGGGAAACGCTGTGTTTCTCCATAAACTCGCTCATATCCAGCCGAATCAGCGTTTCCGGCTTATCAAACAGTTCCTTGGAAAGCACCTTGACCAGTTCGGTTTTGCCGACACCGGTCGGGCCAACAAAGATGAAGGAAGCCGGGCGGCGGCGCGGGCTGATCTGCACACGGCTGCGGCGAATAGCCGCGGAAACAGCCGCTACAGCCTCTTTCTGGCCGATAATGTGCTGGTTCAGCGTATCTTCAATATTGGAAAGCTTTTTCAGTTCGCTTTCCTGCACGCGGCTCGCCGGAATCCCCGTCCAAAGTTCAATCACGCGGGCAAGATCCTTTTCCTCAACAGGTGCTCCCAGTGCGGCAGGCGCCAGTTCCTCGGCACGCTGCTGCACACGGGACATATCGGTACGTACGCGGGCAAGCTCTTCAAAATTGGTGTTCTCGCCGTCCGCAGTCATATCGTCCTCTTCGCGGTGCAAACGTTCCAGCTCGTTTGTCAAGTGGTCATACTCTGTCATGGAAGTATTGCGCAGTGCAGCGCAGGCGCAGGATTCGTCCAGCAGGTCAATTGCCTTATCCGGCAGGAAGCGGTCATTGATGTACCGCTCCGCCAGTACCACGGTGCGGCGGGCAATCGGCTCCGAAACACGCACGCGATGAAATTTTTCGTAGTAGCCTTTGATGCCAAGGATAATATCGGCTGCTTCCTTTACGGACGGTTCCGCAATGGTGACCGGCTGGAAACGACGTTCCAGTGCAGCATCTTTTTCAATATATTTGCGATATTCCGTGAAGGTAGTTGCACCGATGACCTGAATTTCCCCGCGGGAAAGCGCCGGCTTCAGGATATTGGCGGCGTTCATGCTGCCCTCTGCGTCACCGGTACCGACAAGATTATGGACCTCATCGATAAACAGGATAATATTGCCCTCCTGCCGGACTTCCTCCACCAGCCCCTTAATGCGGCTTTCAAACTGACCGCGGAACTGCGTACCCGCAACCAACGCAGTTAAATCCAACAGATGAATTTCCTTCTTCTGCAGACGCGCCGGCACCGTTCCTTCTGCAATGCGCAGGGCGAGTCCTTCGGCAACAGCCGTTTTGCCAACGCCCGGCTCACCAATCAGGCAGGGATTGTTTTTGGTTCGGCGGGAAAGGATCTGAACCACACGATTGATTTCCTTTTCCCTGCCGATAATGTTGTCAATCTCACCGGCTTTTGCTTTAGCGGTCAGGTTGGTACAGTAAGCATTCAAATGCTTACGTTTGCTTTTTGCTTTTTCCACTTTTTCTGCTTTTTTCTTATCGGGCTTCTGCTGACTCTGCGGTGCAGAGCCGCTTTCATTCTTACTGTCAGGACTGCCGTAAATATTGCGCAAAAAGTTTGCGGGGAACAGCGCCGCGCCGCCAGGCTCAAAACCGTCTTCGCTGTCATCCTCACCGTCATCTTCGTTTTCTTCAGGATTCATGAACTCGCCGAGTTCTTCCTCCATCGCCTGCATCTGCTCATCTGTAAGACCCATTTTATCCATCAGGTCATTTACCGGCTTGATACCAAGTTCCCTGGCGCAGGTCAGGCAAAGCCCCTGTGTATCGTTTGAATCCGCGGAAGTGGAAAGGAACACAACCGCAGGACGTTTATGACATCTGGAACACATCATCTTAAAATCACTTCACTTTCCTAGGATTCCCGAAAAACCGCAGCCAAACTGCCGCGGAAAATTCGGACGCATTCATATTATAGTCCAACTTGCAAAGATAAAGGTAAATAAATTATAAATATTAAAAATATCTTCAGATATGCGAAACCCCGGCAGCAGTGGAAAACCAGCCGTTCTGTTCCACCGTACGTCCGCCGGGAAAGATTGCATCACTCTTTTTTTAATCGCTTTTTCTTGTCCATCATTTCCGCTATGTCAATCTGATCCTCCGGCTCCGTACTTTTGAGAATCCGGAAAAATTCGCGGGCATACATTACCAGTGCAAAAATCATAAACGCAGCAGTAACAACCAGCAGCACAACAGCCGTGCCCTCATGGTAAAACTCAAACATATCCATCACAATTATGGTGACAAAGGTGATGTAAAACAGCACAGTCGCCAGTTTGCCGTACCACTTGGCTGCACAAGGGCGTTTGCCCTTTTTCAGCAGTACACCGCCTGCCGTCAGCATGATACATTCCTTAACCACAAAAATCATTAAAAACGGCAGCAGCACCGGATGCCGCACTGCCAAACTGATAGCCACCGCAGCCTGTGTCAATTTGTCGGAAATCGGGTCAAGCATCTGCCCCAGCTCCGTAAACTGATTGAAATGCCTTGCTACAAAGCCGTCCAACGCGTCGGTAAGTCCCGCAATGACAAGAATTATAACCGCCGTTTTTACATAGCCGTTGAGGTAACACGCCATAAAAGGAATTACCAAAACCATCCGCAGGACAGTCAGTGTATTGGGAATATTGAAATTCTTATTTTTGTTTTGCATTCGCCTGCACTTCCCCTCTCAGCAGCTTTTCGTACAATGAATAAACAGGATTCCGAATTTCTGCCGGCAGCTGATTGAAAAAGGTTTGCACCTTTTGCTGCACTGCTGCACCACTGGCAGTGCTGCTGGAAGATGCCGCCGAAACCGGCGGTTCCTGCAGCTGCAGGACGACCGAGTCGTCAAAACTGGAAAGCTGTATTTTGTCCGGATACTTTACCGCCAGCAGCGGCAGTGCCAGCCGCAGCAGTGCACACAATACCATAATCAGCAGAACACCTTTGACTCCGCCGAGAATACCGCCGATAACGCGGTTAATGCCATGCAGCACCGGCAGCTGACAAACGATACTGAGCAGGCGGCCAACCAGCCCGGCGGCAATCAAAATCAGGACAAACGCAATAATCGTGCAGACAATATTACCCGTCACTTTGTTTTCACTCTTGAACCATGGCAGAACACCGGCAAGCCAGCTTCCAAGACGCGGCGAAAGCAGCACCGCGGCAATCAGGCCAACCAAGCCTGCCAATGTACGCGCAGCGCCTTTGCCCGCACCAACGATAATACAGACAATGAGAATCACCAGCAGCGCAATGTCAACAACCACGCCCATAAATACGCCTCCTGAGTTCCTGCAGAACACACAGATATTGTAAGATTATACTACAATTTTTTAAGAGCCGCAAGCATGCGGCACATTAACCGGCCAGCGTTTCCAGCCGGATTGCCGAAACATCCAGAACAAAAATCTGATTGCCGCTGCGCAGCGCAACGGCACGGGCATTGTTCCCCGCACTGCAGGAGCCCGCCGCTTTCCCTGCAGTTGTAAATGCCATAACTTTGCTGCCACAAAGTGCCGCCATCGTGCTGCCGAAGCAGGAAACACTGGAAACAGAACCACTGATGTTTGCTGTTCCGATGGCCTTTCCATCCGCACCGATTGCAGTGAGATGGCTTGCGGTCGCATTGTGGAAATTCAGCAGACCCAATACTGCAGTTCCTCCGGCAAGATACCATGCGGAAAGTTCTGCATCTCCGTAGCTGTAGCTGCCAAGGTTTTTGCCGGAGCTGTCCATAGCGGCCGTCTGCGTGTCACCTACAGCAAGAATCGTTCCATTATCTGTATAAGAAACATCCAGAAAAGTTGTATCCTTGTAAGTGGAAATCGGCTTTACCGTTTTGCTGGAGTTAAAATCCAGCTCATATACAACACTGAGCAATGAACCACTGCTGGCACCCACCGCCGTAACCACTGCATGGCTGCCGGCTGTGTTCATTGCCACTGCAGTCGGATAATATTCGGAAAAGGAATACTGGAAAGCAATCTGCCCATCCGGCAAGTACACTGTCAATTTCCCGCAGTAGCCATCCTCTTGCGTCAGCAGCGCATACCGCCCGTTTGCACAGACTGCACCACCCAGCAGCTTGCCGTCCGTATTGCTGCTCACCAGTGTTTTCAGCTGGTTTTCCAGCCGATAACCTGTACCACCCAAATTGTAAACCAAAACCCGGTTTCCACTGACTTTCATAACTGCATCAGAAAAACTGTGCTTGCGTGAAAACAACTGCTTTGCTGAACCATTATATGCCTGTATAGAGGTGTCACTTGTCAAAAAAACATTTTTATCCTGCGCAACAAAGTTGCGCGGCTGCACGCTTTCATTGCTGAACTGTACCGGGTAACCGCTGCCTTTACCAAGACCAAGCATCTGGGTCTGCACCCACTCGGAAATATTGGCAGGCTGCAGATTTTCACGGTTCACCCATACCACCATGACCACCGCGCAAATCAGGAGGATGGCAATTGCCGCGTAAATTCCCTTTGGCGGTTTGCCATCACGGCGTTCCCGCCTGATTCTGCGTTTTTCTTTTCTGCGCTCCGGGTCACCAATGGGCGGCAGTTCTCCCGGCAGCGGTGAATGCTTTCCCTGCTTCCGAATACTCTGCGCTGCTTTACGCATGAAGTTCCGCCTCCTCATAAAATACACGATTCAGGTACAGCCCCTGCGGCGGAGCAGTCGGCCCCGCAAGGCTGCGGTCCTTTGCCGCCAAAATCTCCGGTATCTGCTGCGGTGCAATTTTCCCTTGTGCCACATACAGAAGCGTCCCCGTCAGGATTCGTACCATGTTGTAAAGGAATCCGTCTGCCGCAACCGAAAATGTGACAAGGCTGCCCTCCCGCTTCACCTGTGCCTGCGTGACTGTGCGAACAAAGCTGCCGATTTCGCGCTTATCCTGCGTACAAAAGGAGGTGAAATCGTGGCTGCCAACATAGTGAGCCGCCGCTTCGTTCAGCTTGTCCGCATCCAGCGAATACCAGTAATGCAGCGCACGGCTGCGCAAAAAAGGCTCACGCACCGATGCGTTCCAAATTTGATAAATGTACTGCTTGCCCCTGCACGAATACCGGGCGTGAAACGCTTCCGGCACCTCCCGGCAATTCTGTACCGCCACATCCGGCGGCAGAAAATGATTGACCGCGTTTACCAGCCGTTCGCAGGGAATCTGCCGTTGGGTATGAAAAGAAACACAGAACATATGCGCATGAACGCCTGCATCCGTGCGGGAGCAGCCTTTCAGGTCTGGTTCTTCCTGCAAAACACTTTTCAGTGCATTCTGCAGGACTTCCTGCACTGTCAGGGCGTTTGGCTGCACCTGCCAGCCGTGATAAGCCGCACCGTCAAAACACAGCGTTAAAAGAAGATTGCGCACACGTCTGCTCCTTTCCGTAATTGTTGTAAGTCAGAGTTATGAGCCCTGCCCCGCTGCTTTCAAAGGCAAGCACCCTTTTGTTCATTTTACAGTACTGCCGGCAAAAACACATTCAGCAGAATGATGACCACCAGCACCGCCGCGCCGAATCCAATGGCCACAAAATCCAGTGCCTGCACATGCAGGATCTTCATTTTCGTTCTGCCTTCACCGCCATGGTAGCACCGGCATTCCATTGCCATTGCAAGGTCATACGCGCGGCGGAACGAAGAAACGAACAGCGGAATCAGCACCGGAACCAATGCTTTGATGCGCTGCATCAATCCGCCGGACTCCATATCGGCACCGCGCGCTTTCTGCGCGGCCATGATTTTATCGGTTTCTTCCAGCAGAGTCGGCACAAAGCGCAGTGCGATCGTCATCATCATCGCAATTTCGTGTACTTTAACATGCAGGACTTTCAGCGGCGCCATCAACCGCTCCATAGCGTCGGTCAGTTCGGTTGGCGATGTGGTAAATGTTAAAATGGAGCTAAACAGAATCAGACAAACGATACGTACCGCTATAAAGATCGCGTTTTGTATGCCGTTCATCGTAATTTGCATAAAGCCAATCTGCACCAGCACAGGGCCACTGCCGTAGAACAGATTCAGCACCGCTGTGAACAGCACAATGAACAGAATGCCTTTCATACTCTTGAAGTACATTTTCACCGGTACACTGGAGCCTGCCATCAGTCCCAGTGTTACCAGCACAAGGAATCCAAGTCCCCAAAAATTGTGTACCACAAAAATGTAAACAATAAATGCAATCGTCAGCACCAGTTTCACACGCGGGTCCAACCGATGCAGGGGCGATTTGCCCGGGAAGTACTGCCCGAGCGCAATATCTCTGGTCATGCGCCGGCACCCCCTTTCGTCAGCAGCGGAAGCAGCTGACCGACTGCCTGTTCCAGTGTCAGGCAGGTTTCCACCGGGTAGCCGTGCGCCTTTAGCAAAGACATGATCTTTGTCACCTGCGGTACCTGCAGACCGATAGACTCCAACTCACTGCTGTGGGAAAAAACTTCTTCGGTTTTGTCAAACATCTGCAGGTGCGAAGAATTCATAACCAGCACGCGGTCTGCCACACGAGCAACATCCTCCATGCTGTGCGAAACCAGCAGAACAGTATTGCCGCGCTTTTTGTGGTAACTTGTAATCTCGCTAAGCAGCACATCGCGCCCGGCGGGGTCAAGTCCCGCGGTCGGCTCATCCAGAATCAGCACGTCCGGGTCCATGGCAATCACACCCGCAATCGCCACCCGGCGTTTTTCACCGCCGGAAAGTTCAAACGGGCTTTTCTCCAGCAGGTTTTCCGGCAGTCCGACGAAATTGGCAGCATCGCGCGCCCGCTGCTCGATTTCGCCCTCGGTCAAACCCATATTGCGCGGACCAAACTGAATATCCTTAAACACAGTTTCCTCAAACAGCTGGTCTTCCGGATACTGAAACACCATGCCGACTTTAAAGCGAATCGCACGGATTTTTTTGGGTTCCTCCCAAATATCCCTGCCGGCAAGCAGCACCTGCCCGGAAGTGGGACGAATCAGACCGTTGAGCATCTGAATCAGCGTGCTTTTGCCGGAACCGGTGTGGCCGATTACACCGATGAACTCTCCCTGCCCGATTTGCAGGTTGACATTCTGCACTGCTTTCTTTTCAAACGGCGTTCCCACGCCATAGGTGTAGCAAAGGTCTTTTGTTTCCAGAAGCGGTGTCATGCAGAAGCCCCCTTTCCGGAAAGGAGCGGTTCCAGTGCTTCTACACATTCGTCTATCGTCAGCACGCACTGCGGCATTTTGCAGCCGGCACCGCTCAAACGGAAAGAAAGCTCGGTCGCCTGCGGCACATCCAGCTTGTGCGTTTTCAGCAGCTCCACCTGTGCAAAGACCTCCCGCGGGGTTCCCTGTGTCAGGATTTCCCCGCTGTCCATTACAATCACGCGTCCAGCCTGTACAGCTTCATCCATATAATGGGTTATTAAAATAATGGTTATTCCCTTTTCACGGTTCAGGCGCTGAATTGTTTCCATTACTTCAGCCCTGCCGCGCGGGTCCAGCATAGCCGTCGGCTCGTCCAGAACGATGCAGTCGGTTTCCATAGCAAGAATGCCCGCAATGGCGATTCGCTGCTTCTGCCCGCCGGAAAGCTTGTACGGTGCATGTGTGCGGTACTCATACATGTCTACAGCTTTCAGCGCCTCGTCTACGCGTTTGCGGATCTCGTGCGGCTCAATTCCCAGATTCTCCGGGCCGAACGCAACGTCTTCCTCCACAATGGAGGCAACCAGCTGATTGTCGGGGTTCTGCTGTACCATACCCACCCGGCGGCGGATATCGAATGTTTTGCTTTCATCTGCTGTATCCATGCCATCCACAAAGACTTTGCCCGCACTGGGGGTCAGCATGGCATTGAACATTTTTGCCATGGTTGATTTACCGGAACCGTTGTGCCCCAGCAATGCCACAAATTCGCCGTGCTCAATGGAAAGGCTGATACCTTTGAGTACGTCATGCACCGGTGCTTCCGGGTTTTCCGCGTCCGGTTCATCGTAAGTGAAGCGGACATTTTCTGCTTTGATAAATTCCATTTTTGTCTCCTTCTCGTGTCGCGCGGTCATACAGATGACCTGAACGCACTGGATAGACGAATTTAGATTTTTTTAGATTTTTATTAATAAATCTTCAATCTTCAAAATTCAGCAATCGCCGTATTGCCGCAGGGCAAACTGCGCCCGGTACTGCTGACACGCAGGCCAATTTCCTCTGCGGACACCGTTCTGCCAAAGCGCGGCTGCAGCATCACACTCAGCAGATATTCCATCACCGCCGGAGAAAGGCCGGTTGTGTAGGAATTGAGCAGGAAAAACAGCGGCTTTTCGCTGAGAATGGGAATGCACATCTGCACCAGGGAATACAGCTGTTCCTCCAGCTTCCATACTTCCCCGCCGGGACCGCGGCCGTAGCTTGGCGGGTCCATGATAATCGCGTCGTAGTGGTGACCGCGGCGCTGCTCGCGCTGCACAAATTTTACGCAGTCGTCCACCAACCAGCGAACCGGCCGGTCCGCAAGGCCGCTTGCGGCAGCATTTTCTTTTGCCCACTGCACCATGCCTTTGCTGGCATCCACGTGGCAGACGGAAGCCCCCGCCTTGGCGCAGGCCAGCGAAGCAGCACCCGTGTAACCGAACAAATTCAACACGCTAACGGGACGACCTGCTCCTTTAATTTTATCCATCGCGTACTGCCAATTTACCGCCTGTTCCGGAAAAATGCCGGTGTGCTTAAAGCCCATGGTTTTCAGCCGGAAAGTTAAGCCCTGCCAGCCAATGTCCCACACAGGCGGCACACTGCGCAAAACATCCCAGTGTCCGCCGCCGGAACTGGAGCGGATGTAGCGCGCGTCCGCCTGCTTCCAACGCGGGTCTTTGCGGGGTGTTTCCCAGATAATCTGCGGGTCCGGGCGAATGAGGATAACATTTCCCCAGCGCTCCAAACGCTCTCCGCGGGAGGTATCTAGTAATTCGTAATCCTGCCAAACTGCGGTACGCATTCTGTTTCTCCTTCGTATAGCTGCCTTAAAAATGACAGCAATCCAATAAATAGCTGCAGCCTGATTTTTCCAGAGTCAGGCTGCAAACCCAAGGCTTTGGCCATATCACTCAGTGGTTTTGTTACGCCAAACGTTCTTTCAAAACCTCTGCAACATTCTCCGCCAATTCATGAATCAATTCTTTGTCCAAGCCCTCTACCATTACGCGCAACAGCGGTTCTGTGCCGGAGGGGCGCACGATAATACGGCCATCATTCCCCAGTTTCTGCTTTGCTGCTTCCACCGCTTTCTGCACGGTTTCATCGCCCGCAAAACGCTGTTTGCCGTCTGCGGCAACTTCCACGTTAATCAACACCTGTGGGAAACGGGTCATCAGCGTGGCGAGCGAGCTTAATTTTGCCTGACGGCGCTTGAGGATAGACAGCAGTTGTGCTGCGGTCAGCTGACCGTCACCGGTCGTTGCAAAGTCAAGGAAAATCACATGACCGCTCTGCTCACCGCCAAAATTGTAGCCCTCCTGCTGCATTTTCTCCAAAACATAGCGGTCGCCGACTTTTGTTGCCTCAAAGTGCATTCCGTTTGCTTCACAGAAGCGTGAAAAGCCCATATTGGTCATAATCGTACCGACAGCGGTATCCTTTGCCAGCTTGCCGCGGGACTTCATATCTGCCGAGCAGATTGCCATCACAAAGTCGCCGTCCACCAAATTGCCTTTGTCATCCACTGCAAGGCAGCGGTCCGCGTCACCGTCAAATGCAACGCCGGCGTCCAAACCGTTTTCGCGCACGAAGGCCATCAGGTTTTCCATATGGGTAGAGCCGCAGTTGTCATTGACATTGACACCGTTTGGATGGTTGGAAATCATGCAGCACTGGGCACCCAGTTCCGTAAAGAGCACCTCTGCAGTACTGGAAGCCGCGCCATTTGCGCAGTCAATGCCGATGCGCAGGCCGTCCAGAGAAAACGGAACGGTACTCTTAATGTGATTCACATAATCCCGCACTGCATTCGGTGCAGTGGTTACGGTGCCAATATCCCCGCCGACCGGCACTGGCAGCTTTTCCGCATTATGCAGGATAATATCTTCAATTTCATCTTCCAGTGCGTCCGGCAGTTTGTAGCCGTCACCGGAAAAGATTTTAATGCCGTTAAACTGGCAGGGGTTGTGGCTCGCGGTCAGCATTACACCTGCGTCCGCTTTATACTTGCCAACTAAATACGCCACTGCCGGAGTCGGGATCACACCAAGCTGCACCACATCCGCGCCAACGCTGCACAGTCCCGCTGTAATGGAAGCTTCCAGCATATCAGACGAAATGCGGGTGTCTTTGCCGATGAGTATTTTGGGGTGGCGGTTTCCGGAATCTGTCAGAACATAAGCCGCCGCGCGGCCAATTTTCAGTGCAAGTTCACAGGTCAGTTCACTGTTTGCGACACCGCGCACACCGTCTGTACCAAAAAGTCTTCCCATACCGTTTACACTCCTGTTTTTCTGATTTATTCAATGTTATAAAGTATACGTAAAATTTTCATGCAAATGCTCTGCACAGAGGAACGTTTTTGCAGACCGACCGCGCAGATTCCTATTATTATGGATGAATATGAACCTGATATAAAGAGAATGGAATTTTTAGAACAGCCGCTGCTGTTCCGGTGAACCCTCCGCCGGCGGCTGCAAACCAAGATGCAGGTAAGCAGCCTTTGTAGCCACACGACCGCGCGGTGTGCGCGCCAAAAAACCAATCTGCATCAGGTAAGGTTCGTACACATCCTCCAGCGTCACCGCTTCTTCACCGATTGCGGCGGCAAGCGTGTCCAGCCCGACCGGCCCGCCATTGTAATACTGAATCATAGTGGAAAGCATCCGGCGGTCATTCGCATCCAACCCCAGTTCGTCCACTTCCATACGGTCAAGGCCAAGCTTTGCGGAATTGTAGTCGATTACACCATTGCTGGTCACCTGTGCAAAGTCGCGCACACGCTTGAGCATCCGGTTCGCAATACGCGGCGTGCCGCGGCTGCGCGAAGCAATTTCCAGTGCACCGTCCGCTTCGATTTCAATACCGAGAATTTTTGCGGAGCGCGAAACAATCTGCGCCAGTTCCTCCGGAGAATACATTTCCAACCGCAGCACCACACCAAAGCGGTCACGCAGCGGTGCGGAAAGCTGCCCCGCGCGGGTGGTGGCACCCACCAGCGTAAACTTAGGCAGCGGCAGGTGGTAGCTTGCCGCCATTTGCCCTTTTCCGGTAATAATATCAATGGAGTAATCCTCCATTGCAGGATACAGAATTTCCTCTACAGTACGCGGCAGGCGGTGCACCTCATCAATAAACAGCACGTCGCCGGCATTCAGATTTGTCAACAGCGCTGCAAGGTCGCCCGGGCGCTCAATCGCCGGGCCGGATGTGATGCGCAGGTTGACCCCCAGTTCATTCGCAATGATGCCCGCAAGCGTCGTTTTGCCAAGCCCCGGCGGGCCATAAAGCAGCACATGATCCAACGTTTCTTTGCGCTGACGTGCCGCTTCAATGAACACTGAAAGGTTTTCCTTTACTTTTTCCTGGCCTATATAATCTTCCAAGTGCTTTGGCCGCAGCGGATTTTCCGTTTCCTCGTCCTCCGGTGTATATTCCGGCGCAACCATGCGGTTTTCAAGGTCAAAATCATCCTCTGTATATTCCATGTGCCTGCCTCCTTTCGTTGAATGTATTCATTCTTAAATAGAATAAAGCTATAAATTTGCTTAAAAATGTTCTATGTAAAAAACGCAGCAGGGGCGCGAAGTGCCCCGTACAGCGGCAAAGCCGGCGTTTTGCGCAAGCGAAAACGAGGTTTAGCATGCATGTTTCTCACCGGCAGAACAGCCAATTTAGAATTGTCTTTTGCGCACGCAAGCAGAAAGCCGACGTTTTGCGCCGGTTTCGGTGTTTTCTTCTTGCGCGGCCTGTAAAGCCAATTCGGCGAACTTCACGCTCGCAGGTCAAGGGCAGCAGCCCTTGTCTGTCTTTGGTACCTTTCTGCTGATACAGAAAGGTACTCAGGGCGTAGAGCAGAATGCCCCACAAGCTTAACCAACAAGCAACTGTAAATTCAGGAAAACAAACGTAGGTAAAAACCAAAACCATGCTTGCATTCCAAGGTGCAAGTACAAAAAGGCAGGCACCGGCCCCGCCGGTGCTGGAGAACCCCTTATTAGGGTTCTCCACGGGAAACGCTCCCTTTTGGAGCGTTTCCCTCCTCTCCAAAATCCTTTGCGGATTCTAAGGGCAAAGTCAAGGAATTAAGGTCGTGGATTTCGCCCACACCTACAGCCTTGTGAACAAGGCTGGCGAAAACTTTTCTGTAAGGGCGGGCGGAACTTTTGACGAAAGGGCACAGCAGCGCATCGACTTTTTATCCGGCAAACCCCTTCAGTGCCTGCCGAATCAGTTCTTCCACCGGCAGGCTGCTGTCCAGCCTTGCCACCGCGCTGCTGGCTTCACTGCTGCTGTACCCCAGCACGGTCAGCGCATTGACCGCCGCTTCTGCGTTGCCCGCGGCAGAGGGTACGCCGGCGGGCAGCGGCGTCATACCGGGGTCAGCTGCCTGCATGGATTTGACTTTATCTTTCATTTCCAATACAATTCGCTGTCCAAGCTTCGGCCCGACGCCGTTTGCGCGGGTAAAAGCTTTGCTGTCCCCTGTTGCGGCAGCGGCGGCAACCTGCTCCGGTGTCAGCGCTGAAAGAATCGCCAGCCCGACTTTGGGGCCGACACCGCTGATATTGGTCAGCAGTTTAAAGCAATTCAGTTCCCCCTGCGTGGCAAAGCCGAAAAGTTCCAATGCATCCTCCCGCACATTCAGGTGCGTATAAAGCTTTGCTTCCTGCCCAATCTGCGGCAGAACTTTCTGTGTATTCATGGTTGTACGGCACAAAAAGCCAACGCCGCCGCATTCTACCACGGCAATATTCGGCTCGGTATGTGTCAGGGTACCCTTTATACTGTAAAACATTCTTTGCTCCTCTACTGCCGGAAAGTTTCCAGTGTACGGCGGCGCATGGCGCTGATACTGGCCTGCCCATGCGTAATCGCCATCGCCAGCGCATCCGCTGTATCATCCGGCTTTGGTACTTCTTTCAGGTGCAGAAGCCGGCGGGTCATTTCCATGACCTGCGGCTTTTTCGCTTTGCCGTAACCGGTAACCGCCTGCTTTACCTGCATGGGTGTGTACTCATAAACTGGGCAGTCCGCCTGCTGGCAAGCAAGCAAAATGACCCCGCGCGCTTCCGCCACACCGATGCCAGTCGTTTTGTTGTTCTGAAAATACAGCTTTTCAATCGCCGCCGCTTGTGGTTTCCACCTGGTCAGCACTGCTGTCATTTCTTCGTAAATCTGCTGCAGCCGCCTGCCGAACTCCATGCCCGCGGGGGTCATGACCGCACCGGAAGCCAGCGGGATATAGCGCCCCGCCTGCGTGCGCAGAACGCCCCAGCCGACAATCGCGTAACCGGGATCAATTCCCAGCACAATCACGGCAGTGCCCCCTTCCCGTATCCCGTCACTTTTTCACATTCAGTTACACGTCATTATACCACATTTTTATGCAAAAGCAAAACACAAAGCACGCTAAAGCACGGCCTGTTTGATTCGTTGTTATTTCTAAATTTTCTTGCAGTTTCCAGTAAATTCGTGTATACTTATACCAATCTTTATAAATTAAACATTTTACTCTGCAGTTCACTGAAATGCTGCGTATTTGACAGGAGGCTTCCTCATGCTGGAAAAAGCAAATCTGAAAAAAACCATCTCAAAAGAAAACTATAAAGAACAGGTCAAACCGCTGCAGGAGTCCCTTGCCGCACTGGACGGCCCAATGAAAGCCGCCGGGCTGCCGGTCATCATCCTGTTTGAGGGCTGGGGCGGCGCCGGCAAAGGGCGCGTCATCTCCCGCCTGATTTTAAACTTTGACCCGCGCTGGTTCACCGTGGTAAACACCCAGCCGCCCACCGAACTGGAGCGCCGCGAACCAACTATGTGGCGGCACTGGCTGACCCTGCCTGAAGCCGGACAGATGTCCATCATGGACCGTTCCTGGTATCAGGAAGTCAGTATTCTGCGTTTAGAAGACGAAGTGGACGACCTCACCAACCTGCGCCACATGAACGAAATCAACAGCTTTGAGCGCGGCCTTACCGACAACGGCTACTTAATCATCAAGTTTTTCCTGCACATCTCTCAAAAAGAGCAGAAAGCCCGGCTGGAAAAACTGGACAGCGACAAAAACACTGAATGGCGCGTCACGCCAAGCGACTGGCGCCGCTGCCGGCAGTACGACAAATACTGCGATGCCTTTGACCAGATGCTGGAGTACACCAACACCCCCTACGCACCGTGGCATGTTGTTTCCGGCATGAACGATGAAGTACGCACACTGGAAGTGTTCCGTATTGTAAACGATTCCGTGCAAACTGCGCTGAAGCTGCGGCAGGAGCAGGCTGCTTCTCCGCGCCCCGCCTCCAGTGTAATTCAGCCCGGGCAGTATCACTTTATTTCCATGCCGAAACTTGCGGATGTAGACCTCTCCAAGTCGCTGGGCAATGACAAATACAAAAAGCAGCTCAGCAAAGAGCAAGCTCATCTTGCAGAACTGCACAACACGATTTACCGCAAAAAGATTCCGGTCATCATTGCCTATGAGGGCTGGGACGCAGCCGGAAAGGGCGGAAACATCAAGCGCGTTGCCGAAGCGCTTGACCCGCGCGGTTACGAAGTTGTGCCGATTGCCGCACCGACAAAAGATGAAAGAGGCCGCCACTACCTCTGGCGGTTCTGGAGGCATCTGCCCAAAGACGGCCACGTTGCCATCTTTGACCGCACTTGGTACGGCCGTGTAATGGTGGAGCGTATTGAGGGTTTCTGCGCTGCGGAAGACTGGCAGCGTGCCTACCGTGAAATTAACGAATTTGAGCGGCAGCTGTACGATTGGGGTGCAGTCATCCTGAAATTCTGGATACACATTGACGCGGATGAGCAGTTGAAACGTTTCGAGGACAGGCAGAACACGCCCGCAAAGCAGTGGAAAATCACGGATGAGGACTGGCGCAACCGTGAAAAGTGGCCGCAGTATGAAATTGCTGTCAACGATATGCTGCAGTACACCTCCACCGACTTTGCCCCGTGGCACATTATTGAGGGCAATGACAAAAAGTACGCGCGGATTAAAACACTGAAATTAATTAACGAAGCGATTGAAGCGCGGCTGGACGAAGGAAAAAAGCATCAACGCTAAACGCTGCAAAAGATTGTTTTTCGAAAGCGACCGCCCGTGTGGTTAATCCCCTGTCAGGACAGAAAGGTGTAGGTCGCTGGGAAAGCGGTACGCAACCCCACGACCTTTTCCCTTGCCTGTAAACTGCTCCCAAGGTCTGTTTTATGCGGCGTGGCTTAGCCGCCGCAGATTAGCACTGCTGTTTTTCTTTTTCCAATGTTAAGAGCTTTACGGTCAAGGAATAAGACCGTGGCGGGCTTCGCCCACACTCCCCCAGCCGCTTTCTAAGAAAGCGACGGAAAGTGAAGCATAAACCACTTATTTTTCCTGAACCGCAGAAATTAAAAAACAGATAGGAAAACTAATTTCGTTTTCCTATCTGTTTTTTGCTCTCATTTCTGCCGATGCAGGCAGCGTTCTGCCTGTTTCTGCCGGTGAATCGTTGTGTACAGACGCACTGTGGAAGAAACCAACAGCACCCCCAGTGCCAGCGCACCGGCAATGCCGAATGTGTGCAGGCCGGTACTCAAAAACATTTCATTGTTACCGGATACTGCATACTCCATCGTGTGATAAATCCCTCCGCCGGGCACCATTGGCAGCATAGAAACCAGTAAAAAACCGGTGACCGGGCTTTTATTGACCCGCGCCATGATTTCCGAATAAGCGGAGGATGCCACCGCACTCATAAAGAACTGAAAAATGTCCTGATTCACAAAACCGAACAGCAAGTACACACCCCAGCCGATGGCACCTCCCAGAGATGCCCAAATCATCCGTCTTCCGCGCAGGTTAACACACAGGCAGTACGCCATGCAGGCAACGAAGCTGTAAAAGCAGGGCAGCAGCAGTTCCATGCGTCACACCCCCCACAGAGTTCTGAAAAAGACCATGATGGCACCAACACCCAGTGCGATTGCCATTGCCACCAGCAGGCTCTCCACAAAACGCAGCAGCCCGGAAAGGTAATCTGCGGAAAGGATGTCGCGCATAAAGCTGGTAATGGCAATACCCGGCACCAGGTTCATAACGCTGCCGATAATCATCCGGTCGGCATTCAGATAGGGGTCTAAGTGAGCAGCAGTCAGGCACACCACGCCAATCACTGCACTTTCTAAAATCGTTGAAAAGAAAGAATTGGCGTGGTATTTCAGGAAGAAGTCCTGCAGCCAGTACACCAGCAAACCGGTAATCCCGCCCACTGCCGCATCTGCCGCATTGCCGCCGTAAAACAGTGTAAATGCAAAGGCAACCCCCGCAAAACCGAGCGCACGCAGCGTTTTGGAATTGCCGCGGTCCTGTTCAATCGCTTCCACCTCGTGCCGCAGGCGCACAAGTGAGGGATGCATTTTGCACGCGCGTCTGCACAAATCGTTGAGTCGGTCAATTTTTCCAAGGTCAATGCACCGGTCATCGATCCTGCAGATCCGGGTAATCGGCGTACCGCCTGATTGGCACACCGTTACATTAATGCAGGTCGTCAATGCAAAAACGTGGCTGTCTGCCACACCATATGCGGTAAAAAGACGTTTCATGGATTCTTCCGCACGGTAAATTTCGGCGCCGTACTTCACCAACAGCCTGCCAATCTCTGTGCCAACAGATGCCAGTTCGTTGTAGTCCATCCCCACTCAACCCCTAAAGGCTGGCTTACATATGCAGCCGCCGCCTTAATTCTTCTCGTACATGTCTGCCGCGGAAAATCAGCATTGCCGCCAACATAATCAGGCTGACTCCCACGCACAGCAGGCTGGGCAGCGGTACGGTAATCCAGCCGGAAAGCAGCAGCACCATCTGCACAACACCCAGCAAAAAATCGACCAGCAAGTAAACAATCAAGCTGCCGGACGGCACATGAAACAGCCGGAACATAAACACCAGCGTAACCATGGCACCCATACAGATAATCGGCATTACAAAATTAATACTCCACCGGTTCCATCCTGTGAAGTGGTCCCACAGCACACAGAGCAGAGTCGCGATAAAGACTTCCCATACCAATGTTTTGGGAATGTTCCGCTGTTTGTGCAGCGCTATACCAAGCATCATCCACATACACAGCGTCCCACCCAGAACAAAAAAACTCCATGGGCCACGCTCGCGGAACATAAAATTCAGCAGCAAGCACACAACACACGCCGTCACACTGACCAGCGCAAGGATTGAAATCCACAGGCGGCGGCGCTTGTGCTCATTCGGCAGTTCCGGAAAGCCGCTGGCCTCTGGTTCTCCCTGCAAAACTGCATTGCACAGCGGACAGCGCTCTTTTTCGCCGCGCACGCTGACCCCGCATTTTTCACAGTATTTCATAAATATGCTCCCAAAGTGTCATTTAACATTATTTCACATCAGAAGAGTTTGTATCAATCTCCACCGGAATCCCCAAGGCTGTAAGGGAACGGAAAAAGTTTCGCTGCACATCCGCGTTCACAAAGGCAGAGGAAAAACTGACGGTCATTTTTTCGCCAAAGGTCAGGCTGCACATCTGCAGTTTTTCTGTACTGACAAACACCTCGAATTTTTCAATAAAAGGCATCAGCTCGTCCGGCATACGCACAATGCCAACATTGGAAACCGCGCTGGTCTCCTTTTTGCTGACAATATAGTTGCCAAAACGCATCCCCTCATCCTTCAAAAAAAGCGGTGAGACACGCGCAACCGGATTTTTTATCAGAACCATGTACTGGTTCACCCGGTACTGCAGTTCCTCCGGGGAAAGCCCAGCCTTAAAACGCTCATTCAACTTCTTGGCAATGTCCTGCAGGGTGCCGCTGCCTTTTGAAAAGTCATAGCTGACCTCCATTACACCAAAGAAATTGCGCGTAGAGGCAGAGTGGAAATGATTGCGCAGATTGATTGGCACGGCCAGCACGACCGGATGTTTTTCGGCTTCCACCGGCATTTCTTCATGAATTGCCAAAATCATAAGGGAGCAAAGCAGTATGGTCAGGCTAATACCGCACTTGTGGCTTGCGTCAAGCAATTTCTGAACCGGAACAGTCCCCACAATCACATTCATGCTGTAATCCAGCGTTTTTGCGCCGCGCAGGGAAAACGCATCTTTAACCTTTGGAATCTTCGGTCCCTTCTGATGATTTGCATACCGCTCGAAGCTGTCGTCGATACTTTGTGTTTCACTGGCGTCGTAGTCCATCTCTGTCAGGGCACTCAGTTCTTTTTTGTGTATCATCTTCAGATAATGAAAAATCAGCACACGCAGAAAATGCATGGCGCCGGTGCCGTCCGAAATTGCATGAAATACTTCAAGATTGACGCGGCAGTCAAAGTAAGTGACCTCAAACAGCAGCTTCTGCACATCTTTATCATAAAGCTGTGGGCAGGGTGAGCGATATTCCTGCCGCACGACCGGCATTTTGTCAGTGTGCTCCAGATAATACCAGAAAAGTCCGCGCTTGATTACAGTTTGAAACCCCGGAAAAGAATCGATAGTTTTATCCAATGCCTCCTGCAGCTTCTGCGGCTGAATCGGCTCTTTCAGTTCACATACGATTCGAAACACCTTGGAATCTCTGCGGCTGGTGGTACATGGAAAAATTTTTGCAGCCGTATCCAAACTGGCCCACTGAAATTTTGGATGGCTCAATGTGGTTCACCTTCTTAAATCTCTTGAAAAATACAATAAAACACATCCGGCCTGCTTTCTTTGCTTTTCAGCAATCTCCTGTATCCACCGCAGACTTGGTGGGCGGTTCAGCTTTGGCTCTGTCTAAAAATTCATTTATGTGCCGGTATGCTTCCCGCACCGGTGCCGGCAGACCCGGCAGGGAAATGAAACCATGCAGGCAGTCCGGCACACGGTAAATAAACGTGCGGCTGCCGGCGTGGGCAAGACGCCTGCCGTACTCCTCCCCTTCATCCCGCAGCGGATCGAACTCCGCTGTAAGTACCAGAGTTTCCGGCTGAGCGGAAAGATTCTGCGCAAGCAGCGGCGCGAAGTACGGATTCTGCAAATCCGCTTCATTGCTTCTGTAAAGCGCCATGTAATCCTCAATCCGCTGTGCGGTCAGCATATTTCCCTGCCCATTGCTGCGGACCGATTCAAACGGTGAGGTTTCCGGATTATGGTCATTATAGGTGCTGGGATACAACAGAATCTGGCGGGAAGGTATAATCCCGCCGCGCTCCCGCGCAAGCAGGGACACCGCCGCGGCCAAATTGCCGCCTGCCGAGTCACCAATTAGGGTGACTTGCTCCGGGAAGGAACCAAAAGTGTCCGCATTCTGCAAAATCATCTGCGCAGCCGCGTAACAGTCTTCCAGTCCCGCGGGAAAGCGGTACTCCGGTGCCAAGCGGTAATCTACGCTGACAACGCTGCAGCCGGTCATGCGCGTCATCATGATGCAGGAGTCACTGTAAGAATCAATATCGCCTGTCACCCAGCCGCCGCCGTGGAAAAACAACAGCAGGCTGCCGGGGCGGCGCTTTTCACCGTCTGGCGTAAATATCCGCACCGGAACTTCGTGGTCGCCGCACTGGATAGTGTGGTCCCACGGACGGTAAGATGGCTTGAGCAGCTGCGGGTGTGTGGCGCGTGTAAGCTGGCGTACCAACTCGTATTTTTCCTTGATGTCCACTTTTTCCGTTCCGCGTGTCAGCGCCGCAATTGCATAGCGCATCGGTTTTGACAGTGCCATAAAGTTCCTCCTAATTTGGAAAAAACAATTACAGATGGTGTTTCAGCGGCTGGTCGGTCGGACGTTTGCGTAGCGGCTTCGGCAGATACTTTTCCAGTTCCGGACGCACCTCATGGTGCTTCGATTCATGTCTTTCGGCGGGAACACGCCCTTCTTTTCCGGTTTTTACACGCGGTGCCTTCGGCTGCTGTTTCTGCGGCGGCTGCTGCGCCGGTTTTTCTGTACGCGGGCTCTGATTTGCTTTCTGCGCGGGGCGTTTTTTCGCCTGTGCTTTTTGGCGCTGCTGGGCGGGCTCGTTTTTCTTAGCTGCGGCGTTCTGCTTTCTTTCCGGACGGCGGCTTTTGCCTGTCGTTTCTTTCTGCTGGCGGCGTTCTCTGGCGGCCCTTGCAGACTGCTGACGCTCCAGCTGTTTCTGGTGCATCTCTTCTCTCGTCATAGGCACCAGTTCCTGCATTGGGTACGGATGCTCGTCGACTTCCGGGACTTCCTTTTTAATCAGCCTTAAAATTCCCATAAAATCCGCTTTTTCATTAATACTGCAGAAAGAAAGCGCCGTTCCGCTGTGACCGGCGCGCGCGGTACGGCCAATGCGATGCACATACGTTTCCGGCACTTCCGGAATATCATAGTTGATTACGTGGGAAAGTTCATCAATGTCGATACCGCGTGCGGCAATATCGGTAGCGACCAGCACCCGAATCTGATGATTCTTAAACTTGGAAAGTGCCGCCTGCCGTGCATTCTGTGTCTTGTCACCGTGAATGGCAGCGGCGGAGATACCGGCGTGCGTCAAATCACGCACGACACGGTCAGCACCGTGCTTGGTACGTGTAAACACCAGCGCCGAGGAAATGCGCGGGTCTTTGAGCACCCAGACGAGCAGCCGGCATTTGTTGCCCTTATCTACATAATACACACTTTGGTCGATGGCTTCAACCGTTGTTGCCGGAGGAGTTACACTGATTTTCACAGGATTCTGCAGAATACTGTCCACAAGTGCACGAATTTCCTTTGGCAAAGTTGCGCTGAACATCAGGTTCTGACGCTGCTGCGGCAGCTGGGCAATCACCTTTTTTACATCATGGATAAAGCCCATGTCCAGCATACGGTCCGCTTCATCCAGCACAAAAATTTCAAGCTGCGAAAGGTCAATATAGCCCTGCCCAATCAGGTCATTAAGCCGCCCCGGTGTCGCAACCAGCACATCCGTACCGCGCTGCAAGTTCTGCACCTGACCGTTCTGGCTGACACCTCCGAAAATGACGCAGCAGGTCTGGTGCAGCCCTTTGCCGTAGGTCCGGAAATTGTCAAAAATCTGAATTGCCAATTCGCGGGTCGGGGTCAGGATCAGCGCACGAATGGGGCGCCCGCTGACCCGGTTTTCCTCCAAATGCTGCAGAATCGGCACTGCAAATGCAGCTGTTTTTCCTGTTCCGGTCTGCGCACATCCGAACAAGTCGCGTCCCAGCAGCACCTGTGGAATTGCCTGCTGCTGAATCGGTGTGGGTGTTTTGTAACCCTCGCGCTCCAGATTTTTAAGAATCGGCTGCATAATTTGTAATGATTGAAAATCCATATAATCTCTTTTCTGCCTCTTTCAATATACTTTAAGCTTCTCTACAACAGTGCAGACTGGCATTCTGAATGAATCAGGCCGCACTATGCCTGCCTGCACCGCGTTAAAAGCATCGGTTAAATTGATTATACCATGCTTTCCTGTACAAGACAAACACATTCTGCACACATGAAAACAGTACCGTATCAGTTTACGAAGAACAACGCAAAAAATGCAGGTGCAGTTTTGCCTACACCTGCATTTTTTAAAACCGTTCCACACCAGCCGCTGAAACACGTGCGTGAACCAGTGGAACCGGCGCAGGTGCTTCCTGCCCAATGGAAACCGCACCCTCAAAAAGCTGTGCGGCGGAAACACATTTTTGCTTATCTGCTGCGTAAAAGCGTGCAATCGGCTCGCCGCGGCATACACAGTCGCCGGTCTTTTTCAGCAGCACTATACCCGCGCTGTAATCAACCGGGTCACCTTTCTGCTCGCGACCCGCGCCCAGCTCCACGGAAGCAATACCGCATTTTTCCGTGTCCATCGCGGTAATCCAACCGTCCGCTGCTGCCGGTACATCGTATTCTGCTGCCGCCTTCGGGAACAAGGCAGGATTTTCGAGCACGGCTGGATTGCCGCCCTGTGCGGCAGCCATTTCACAGAATTTCGCAAAACCCTGCCCGTTGGCAATCTGTCCGCGGGCAAGCGCCCTGCAGGCAGTGGGAGCACCTTTTCCGGCAAGATACAGCATATTGGCGGCAAGGTCAAGACACACCTCTGTCAGGTCTTCCGGGCCTTCGCCGTGCAGCGTGCTGCACACCTCTTCTATCTCTATTGCATTGCCGATATTGCAGCCAAGCGGTCTGTCCATATCGGTAATAAGGGCCACAGTCTGGCGGCCGACGTGTTCACCGATTTCTACCATTGCCTGTGCCAGCTTAATGGAATCTTCCACCGTTTTCATAAACGCGCCGCTGCCGGTTTTGACGTCCAGCAAAATACAGTCGGAGCCAGCAGCGATTTTCTTGCTCATAATGCTGGAAGCAATCAGCGGAATGCAGTTGACAGTCGCCGTAACGTCCCGCAGAGCGTAAAGCTTTTTATCCGCAGGCACCAAGTTGCCCGTCTGTCCCACCACACAGCAGCCAACGCGCCGCACGATTTCAAAAAAGCGTGCGCGGTCAAGGTCGGTGTGCAGACCGGGAATGGATTCCATTTTATCAATCGTGCCACCGGTGTGTCCCAGCCCGCGGCCACTCATTTTGGCTACTTTCACACCAAGGGACGCAACGATTGGTGCAACAATCAGCGTTGTTTTGTCACCGACGCCGCCGGTGGAATGTTTGTCCACTTTAATTCCATCGATTGCAGACAAATCTACCATATCGCCGGAGTGTGCCATGCACATGGTCAGCTGCGCTGTTTCGTGCGGAGTCATACCCCGCAGAAAGATTGCCATCAGCAGTGCGCTTGCCTGATAATCCGGAATCTCCCCTGCAACATAACTGGTTATAAAAAACTGGATTTCCTCATCCGACAGCACACCGCCATCCCGCTTTTTCGCGATGATATCATACATTCGCACGGCGGATTCCTCCTTTTTCACACGAAATTTTAATACCCGTGTGCTTCTTCTTTCTTAATGATTTTCACAATGCGGCTGGTGCCAAGGCGGCTTGCACCCAAGTTTAGAAACTTTTCGGCATCTTCCAGGGAAGCGATGCCGCCCGCAGCCTTAATGCGCACATTCCCGCCGACATGCTGATGGAACAGTTCCACATCTGCAAAGGTAGCGCCCTCGGTAGAAAATCCAGTGGATGTTTTAATAAAGTCCGCACCGGAATCCGTTACGACCTTGCACATCTTGATCTTTTCCGCATCGGTAAGCAGGCAGGTTTCAATAATCACCTTTAAAATATGGCTGCCGCAGGCCTTTTTGACCTCGCGGATTTCGTTGAGTACATCCTCAAACCGACCATCCTTTACCCAGCTGATATTGATGACCATGTCAATTTCATCCGCACCGTTTGCAAGAGCATCTTTTGCTTCAAAAACTTTTGTCGCGGTGGTGGAGTAGCCGTTTGGAAAACCAATCACCGTGCAGACCGCCATACGGCTGCCGACATACGCTTTTGCCTGTTTCACATAACTTGCCGGAATACAGACGGAAGCGGTTTTGTAGTGCATCGCATCGTCACAAATCTGCTGAATTTCCGCCCAAGTCGCCGTTTGCGTCAGCAGGGTGTGGTCAACGCAGCCAAGAATCTTTTCAATATCCATAGTAGAGCCTTCTTTCCAAAAATTATCATATATCAAAATCTTCTGATTTAAAATTGCTGTAATACCTGCCCTTATCGGCAGCGAATTTCAGTACACAGTAATCCGGGTCACCCACGCCGCCGGAATAATACATAGTATCACCCTGCTGCCAGATTTTCTGCTTTGCCTCTGGTGTTTCCAGCACTTCTACAGTCCCCGTCAAGCTAACCCCACGAAAAAAGCGCTTGTCTACAAAGTAAATGCTCGCTTTCGGGTTTGTCCGAAAACATTTTATTTTATTTGAGGAAGTATTCGTTGAAAACCAGAAAGTCTTGATTCCTTCCCGCTCACGCGGAGCCAACATTGCTTTGCTGACAGGATAGCCATCACTGTCGATATAGCCGATTATGGTAAGTTTTGTTTTGTCAATCAGGTTTCCAATCGTTTTTTCTGAATCGCGCATCATACTGCATACCTTCTTTCTAAAAATCAGAATTTTTGTTGCTCTTTTGTTACTTTCCGTCGCTTTCTTAGAAAGCGACTAAGGGTGTGGGAGCGAAGCCTGCCGCGGCCTTGTGAACATACCCCATTCGGGGCATGCAAGTCTGGCAAAAACTTCACTGAAAGGACAAAGCGGGGCGGCTAAGGCAAAACCGTCCCACTCTTTTATTAATCAGCGTGTGCCTTTTTCGTAGGGCAGGCCGTCCGATTTCGGTGCAACGGAACGTCCAACAAACAGAATCAGCACAATGATCGTCAGAATATACGGCAGCATTGCCAAAATCTCCGAACGAATCGGAACTTTCACAAGGCCCATGAACACCGCCAAAGCCTGTGCAAAGCCAAACAGCAGGCATGCACCGTATGCGCCCTGCGGTGTCCACTTGCCAAAAATTACAGCTGCCAGCGCAATAAAGCCCTGCCCGCTGATCGCCGTCGGCGTGAACTGCTGGATAACCGCCAGCGTCATGGAAGCGCCGCCGAAACCTGCCAGCACACCGGAAAGGATGACACAGACGTAGCGGGTGCGGGTCACGCTGATACCCAGCGTATCCGCCGCTGCGGGATGCTCACCGACAGAACGCACACGCAGTCCCCATTTTGTGCGGTACAGCACAAACCACATGACAAGCATAGCGACAAACGCAAGGATAACCGTACTGTCAAAGTTCAGGTTCTGTGCCACTGTGTTGCTCTGCGCACCGCCCAAAATTTTCGGCAGTTTATGCGGAACCGGCTGCGTCATGGTAGCGCCTGAGAAGAACATCCGGCACAGGAACAGTGCCAGGCCGGGGCCAATCAGGTTCAGCGCAATGCCGGAAATTGTCTGGTCGGCTTTAAACGTAATCGAAGCCACTGCGTGCAGCAGCGCGAAAAGGCCGCCCGCCAAGCCGGCTACCAGAAAGCCAATCCACGGGTTGCCGGTAAAGTAGCCGACCGCCGTACCTACAAAAGCACCAACGGTCATCATGCCCTCAATACCAAGGTTTACAACGCCGGAACGTTCTGAAATGACACCGCCCAGCGCACCGAAAATCAGTGGAGCGGAATACATGAAGGTGTTGCCAATCAGCAACGAAATATTATTTAGCATTGCGCATCCCCCTCTTCTCAAGCCGGACTGCCAGCGCCGGAACAATCTTTGTCAGCGCGACAAAGAACACGATGGTGCCGGTCATAATATTGATAATCTCACTCGGCGCACCGATGTTTGCCTGAATGGACTGGCCGCCATACAGCAGTCCGCCGAAAAGCAGGCCGGCGAAGATGCAGCCAATCGGGGAGCTGCCCGCAATAAAGGCAACCGACAGGCCGTTGAAACCACTGTTTTCAAATGCAGAAAGCGTGGAAATACGGTGCGGGTTGGTACCGGTAATCACCAGTGCTGCAGCAAGTCCGGAAAGCGCGCCCGCAATCAGCATCGTAATTACTATGTTTTTTGCAACCGGAATGCCCGCGAATTCAGCGGCGTCACGGTTCATGCCAACCGCACGCAGTTCATAGCCCTTGGTGGAGCGGTACAGCAGCATAGAAATGAAAATTGCCGCCGCAATCGCAACCAGGAAACCAAAATTGACATCCGTTTTCAGCATGACTTCCCGCAGCCATTTATTGCCGCTGAGCGCCGCCAGTCCCGCGTCACTGGTCTTCCAGTTTGGCAGAAGCATAGTGTAGCTGCTTGCGTTGACCGGGTAAGCCGCTGTGGAGTTTGGCTGGTGGAACATCGTTGTATTCACAATTAGATTAGAAAGGTAGAAAGCAATCCAGTTGAGCATAATACTGGTCAGCACCTCATGAATGCCGAATTTTGCTTTGAGCAAACCAACTATGCCGCCCCACAAAGCACCTGCTGCTGTACCAGCAAGTACAACCAGCGGGATCTGAATGATTGGCGGAAAATTGCAGAGGTAACCAACAATATTAGCAGCAGCTGCGCCAACAATGTACTGCCCTTCAGCGCCTATATTAAACAAACCGACTTTGTAGGCAAACGCAACGCTTAAAGCGGTCAGCGTAATTGGCGTTGCCTTGATAATCACATTGGAAATGTACTTTGGCTTACCGAAAATGCCGCTGAACAGCGAGCCGAACGCCGCCCCCGGATTGTACCCGGCAACAGCCAGAATTATGGCTGCCACTGCAAAGCCGCACACGATTGCAATAATCGTGGAAGTAATCGGCTTTTTCAGGATTTTAACTGTCTTTTCCATTCTGTTCTCCTCCCGCCATGAGCAGGCCGATGGTTTTTTCGTCTACCTCGCCCTGCCGGAAACTGTCCACAATCTGCCCTTTATAGAGTACATCAATCGTATCGGCAACACTCATGATTTCGTCCAGTTCCAAAGAAACAAGCAGAATTGCACGGCCGCGGTCGCGCTCACGAATCAGTGTTTTGTGTACATATTCAATCGCACCGACATCCAAACCACGGGTCGGCTGCACAGCAATCAGCAAATCCGGTTCATTCGCCACTTCACGGCCAATGATTACTTTCTGCTGGTTGCCGCCGGAAAGTCCGCGGGCAGGATGCTTTGCGCAGTCCTCCGGGCGGACATCGTAATCCTTGATAAGACCATTCGTGAAGGAAAGAATCTCCGCGCGGTTCAGCATGCCGTTTTTGCTGTACGGTTTGGTACGGTACTTTTCCAGAACTGCGTTTTCCGCAACAGTAAAGTCCATTACCAGCCCGCGCTTCTGCCTATCTTCATGTATCGTAGCAATTTTGTGGTCAATCACGTTGCGCGGGTTGGTGTTCTGAATTTCCTCACCCTTGATTTTCACGGTGCCGCTCTCGGCTTTCGTCAGATTGGTGACTGCTTCAATCAGCTCTTTCTGGCCGTTGCCGTCAATGCCGGCAATGCCCACAATCTCGCCAGCATGCACCTGCAGCGAAAGGTTCTGCACGGCGGGCAGCCCGCGGTCATCCTTGACATTCAGGTTGTCGATTTCAAACACCACTTCGCCGGGCTGCGCCGGAGTCTTTTCCACAACCAACTGTACGGCGTGACCGACCATCTTGGAAGCAAGCTCCTCCTCGTCTTCATCAGCGACATTCACGGTGTCAATGTACTTGCCGCGGCGGATAATGGTGCAGGTGTCGGAGCTTTCCTTAATTTCTTTGAGCTTATGCGTGATGATGATAATGGTTTTGCCGTCCGCAATCAGGTTGTGCATAATTTCAATCAAATCTTCAATTTCCTGCGGCGTCAGCACAGCCGTTGGTTCGTCCAAAATCAGCAAATCAGCCCCGCGGTACAGCGCCTTCAGAATTTCGACACGCTGCTGCATACCGACGGAAATGTCCTCCACTTTGGCATCCGGGTCTACTTCCAAACCGTACTTTTGGACCAGTCCTTCCACATGTTCCCGAGCTTTTTTCATGTCCAGTACGCCGAAGCGGCTGGTGGTTTCGTTGCCCAGAATAATGTTCTGTGTAACTGTAAAATTGTCCACCAGCATAAAATGCTGATGCACCATGCCGATACCGTGGGCAATGGCAATGTTTGGGTTTGTGATATTTACCTTTTCTCCGTTCAGGTAAATTTCACCCTCATCCGCCTGATAAAGCCCGTACAGCACGTTCATAAGCGTACTTTTTCCCGCGCCGTTCTCACCCAGCAAGGAGTGGATAGTCCCTTTTTTCACATCCAGGTCTACCTTGTCCAGCGCACAGAAGGTACCAAAGATTTTCGTTATGCCGTGCATTTGCACCGCATAGTCGCTGCTGACCTCCATTTTGACTTACCTCCGCGTAGTCGTTCTTTTATTCTAAAAAAAGCGGAGCGCCCAAAAGAGAACGCCCCGCTTTTTAGGGAACCCGTTTCAGGGGAGTTTCCCGATTACTGCTGCTTACTTTAAAGAGCTCTGATATTTTTCGAACTCTGCCTTGGTAGCCGGCGGAGTAATCTTGCCGCTCTTAATGTCAGCTTCAACCTTCAGGGCTGCGTTGTAGGTTGCGTCACCCATCAGCTTGTGCTCTTCCGGAATGCCGACAGCATCTTCTGTCAGGCCGTAGGTATAGGTCTTTCCGCCAATCTTTTCGCCGCTCATGGATTTCTTGGAAACATCCTCAACCGCCGCGTGGACCAGCTTCAGTGCAGAAGTCAGAACATTCTGCGGAGCCAGGTAAGCCTGATCACGGTCAACGCCGATTGCATACTTGCCGGCATCCTTAGCTGCGGCAATAACGCCAACGCCAACACCGCCTGCTGCATGGAAAACGATATCACAGCCGCTGGAGAACATGCTGTTTGCGATTGCCTTGCCCTTGGAAGAATCAGAGAAGCTTTCCGCATACTGTGCATCAACGGTGATCTTCTTGTTCAGTTCCTTTGCTGCATAAGCAACACCGGCCTTGTAGCCGAACTCAAACTGGTCAATGATGTTGCTGGTAATGCCGCCGACAAAACCAACCTTACCGGTCTTAGTTGTTTTGCCTGCAATGTAGCCAACAATGAAGGAAGGCTCCTGTGCGCGGAACATAACACCTGCTACGTTAGCAGGCATGGACTTTGCATCGTAACCATTATCAACAATCGCATAATTGATGTCCGGGTTTGCCTTTGCAGCAGTGCCGATGGACTGCGCCATTGCAAAACCGATGCCCCAAATGAGCTTGGACTCGTCGTCGGCAGCCTTGTCCAGGTTGGTAGCATAGTCGGACTCCTGCTTGGATTCAATATAATTGACATCCGCGCCTGTGTCCTTTTTCAGGTTCTGCAGACCTTCCCAGGAAGACTGGTTGAAAGACTGGTCGTTTACGCCGCCGGTATCTGTAACCATACGGATTTTGTAGCCCTTGCCGTCTACCGAAGTGGTGTTGCTGGTTGTACCTGCTGCACTTGCCACAGACGCAGTGCTTTCCGCTGCGCTGCTTCCGGCAGCAGAGCTGACGGCTGTTCCTGTGCCGCCGCAGGCACCCATTGACACAGCCATTGCACCGGCCAAAACAGCAGCCAGCAGTTTCTTCATCTTTTTCATCTTGTTGCTTCCTCCTATTAGTAGAAGTAAATATCAAATCCGTGTATTTGCGGCATTCCGCCGACAGAAACACGGGTTTTCGGCGTTTAGACAGCCTCTTTCATTTTTTCCCACAGATCAGCCTACAATCTCAGCCAAGCGGGAAGTTCCTGTGATTTCAGGCTGGATGCCGAATGCATCCAGTATAGTTGCGCCAATATCCGCAAAAGTCCGCAGTGTACCCAAATTGGCACCTGCCTGCACGCGCGCCCCTGCAATCACCCAAGGTGTATATTCACGTGAATGGTCAGTACTGGGCGTAATGGGGTCACAGCCGTGGTCGGCAGTGAACATCAGCAGGTCATCCGGCCCCAAATGCTCCAGCAGGGCGGGAACAGCTTTGTCCACAGTGGTCAGCCCCTTCGCGTAACCCTCCACATCATTGCGGTGACCATAAAGCATATCAAAATCGACCAGATTCACAAAGCACAGACCATTAAAATCCCGCTTTGTCAGTTGGATGGATTGAGCGATACCATCATCGTTTCCGGTTGTTCTTGTGAACTCAGTAATACCTTTGCCCGCAAAAATATCATTGATTTTGCCGACCGCAATCACATCTTTGCCCGCAGCGGAAAGCTGGTCAAGCATCGTGGTCTGCGGCGGCAGCAGAGAAAAGTCGTGGCGGCGGGTAGTACGGGTGTAATCCGGATATTTGCCGGTAAACGGCCGCGCAATTACCCTGCCAACACCATGTTCGCCGACCAGCATCTTTCGTGCAATTTCGCAGTCATGGTAAAGCTCTTCCACTGAAACTATGTCCTCATGTGCAGCCACCTGAAACACACTGTCGGCTGAAGTGTAAACAATCAGTGCACCTGTGCGCTCATGCTCCTGCCCATAGTCCTTGATGACCTCCGTGCCGGAATACGGCTTATTGCAAAGCACTGCACGTCCGGTTTTGCGGCTGAATTCCTCCAGCACTTCTTTTGGAAAGCCATTTGGGTAAGTCGGCAAGGGCTTGGTGGAGTTAATGCCGGCAATTTCCCAGTGACCAATCGTGGTATCCTTGCCCTTGGAAACCTCCGTCATGCGTGCAAAAGCACCCGCCGGATGTTCCACTGCGGGGCGGCAGAAAACACCGTCAATGTTAAAAAGGCCCAGCCGCTGCATATTCGGCATGGAAAAGTACGAACTGGTGGCAGCCGCCGCCAGCGTATTGCTTCCCTCATCTCCGTAAGCACCAGCATCCGGCATTTCACCAATGCCAACACTGTCCAGCACAATCAGAAAAATGCGCTTCATAGTTTGCCTCCCGTAAAACTGCTGCCAGTATGACACAGAAAAATATCGTCATGCCAACGACGATATAGTTATTATAATACAATGTTTGCAATTTAGCTATCCTTTTTCGAAAAAAACGTTTAAAAAACGGACAAATCCCGTACCGAAAGAAGTCCTTTCTTTCCCGAACAGCAATAAGTTTTTTCTTTTGTTATATTATTTAAATGAAAATGAACATGCTTCTTGTCTTTACTACTTTAGTGTAATGCCAAGTAGCACTTAAAAATAAAAACTTTTTTGCTTTGAAGTGATTATTTTTTAAAGTGCTAACTGTTTAGTTTGTTAATATGATACAACGAAGGCGTTATATTAAAGCATTCGTTTATGCAATACTTATAAAACTTAGTGCTCGTTTTTGCAGGATTGCAAAGTTCTTTCTTCATATTCCGGAAATTGCACTTGCTTTTTTTATAATAAGACAGTATAATATGCAAGTAGTCCAATTTAATAATTCAGATGTGTCATTTGAATGGAGGGAAAGAGTTATGAATCATATGAAAAAAATTCTTGCAGTACTCCTCGCCGGTACCATGGCAGTTTCCATGGCAGCCTGCAGCGGCAGTACAACAACAAGCAGCGGCGCTGCTTCAACTGCGGCAAGCAGTGCTGCTTCCACAGCTGCCACCAGTCTGTACAAAGGTACTTCCGACCCAGATATGGTAACAGTAGATATGCGTGCGGAGCCCCCGGAACTGAACACCGTACAAACTCAAGATGTTGCTTCTGCCGACATTTTGCGCATGGTGATGTCCGGTCTGATTCGGCTGGACAAAGACGACAACCCGCAGCCCGATATGGCTGAAAAGTGGGAAGTCAGCGCTGACAAAAAGACCTACACCTTCCACCTGCGCAAGGATGCAAAGTGGAGCAACGGTGAACCCGTAACCGCAAAAGACTTCATCTACGCTTGGGAACAAGGTATGGATAAGTCCAACGGTGCAACCTATGGCTTTATCCTTTATACCAATATCAAAAATGGGCAGGCCTATTTTGACGCAACTAAGACCGCTCCCGCTAAGCGGACTGCTGACGAAAAGGCAAAGGTTGCCGCAGCAGAAAAGAACCTCGGCTGTGTAGCAAAAGATGACTCCACGATTGAGCTCACCTTTGAAAATCCGCTGCCTTATGCCCTGCAGCTGATGGCTTTCTCAGCTTACATGCCGCTGAACCAGAAAGCATTTGAATCCATTGGCGCTGACAAGTATGCCAAAGATGCGAAGCAGATTGTCACCAACGGTGCCTATAAGATTTCCGAGTGGACACATGATGACCACATTATTCTAGAAAAGAACGATGCTTACTGGAATGCTTCCAATAATCAGATTAAGAAAGTCAAATATCTGATGATGAAAGACGCCAATGCACGTATGAATGCCTTTAAGGCTGGTGAAGTTGACTGCATCAACCTGACCGGTGATCAGATCACTCAGCTGACAAATGAAGGTCAGGCCGTACAGAAGTACGTTGCCGGTTCCAACTGGTACTTCCAGTACAACACCAAGAAAAAGGGTCTGGACAACGCAAAAGTTCGTAAGGCTCTTGGCGAAGCCATTAACCTTGACAGCTTCGTAAAAGATGTTTTGAAGGACGATTCCGTTGTTGCCGACGGTTTGGTTCCGACCAACATTAAAGGCGCTAACAACAAATACTATGCAGACGGCCGCGAAAAGCTGGATTCCTACAATGTAGAAGATGCAAAGAAGCTCCTTGATGAAGGCTTAAAAGAAGCTGGTCTGACAAAGGACAGCTTGAAGCTCACTTTCATTACAGATGATACTTCCGTTGCGCAGCAGCAGGCTGCCTTTTTCCAGGAGCAGTGGAAATCCGCACTCGGTCTCAGCGTTGAACTGAAACCGATGGCTTTCAAGGCTCGTATCGCTGCTATGAACCAGGGCAACTTTGACATTGTGCTGGCTGGCTGGTCTCCAGACTACAACGATGCCATGACCTTCCTGGATATGTGGACTACCACAAACGGCAATAACAACGGCAAGTATTCCAGCAAAGAATATGACAGCCTGATTGACAAAGCTACCAAAGAAGCGGATGTTGCAAAACGTCAGGATTATCTGCGTCAGGCTGAAAAGCTGGTTGCTTCCACCGACTGCGCTGTATATCCGCTTTACTTCCAGGTTGTTCCTTACACAACCACTTCCAAGATTTCCGGCATGACCCGCTCCGGTTTCCAGGAGTATGACTTCTCTGACGGAGCAACGATTACAAAGAAGTAATCTTCCACAACAATCTCTATTGTGTTCCATCTGCAAATAGAGCCATGGTTACCGTGGCTCTATTTGCTTATGAAAGCTGCAAAGCCAAACGCTTCAGCTTTGCAGCTTTCATAAGCAAGGGAAATTTCCCCTGCAGCACTACAAACTTTCGGGTATACTAAAATAATCGAGACGCACAGCGCACGGCATTTGCTGCTGTGTAAAAGACAACCGAAAACAGCTTTGCAGAAAATCCGGTGCAGTTTCAGCGCCCTCTTCTGCATTGAAACCTGCACGTCTCGATTTTTTCAGTATCCCGGAAAAAGGCCGCAGAAGCCTCCTGCCTCTATTCTGCAAAAAATCATTACGCAGCACAAGCACCGCCGACGCAGTCAGCTGCCAATGGGAACTGGGACGGCCCGTTGCCGCTGTCCTGTGCCTGCGGAAATCTGGTTGCTGCAAAATTAAAGGAGTTGATTTTGCTTGCCAAAACAGGTTTCGTACATTTTGAAACGACTGGTATACTCGGTAATTACGATTTTCGTACTTATTGCAGTAACCTTTGCGCTCATGCATCTGGTACCTGGTGACCCGTTCATCGGTGCAAAAGCCATTCCCCAGGCAACCAAAGATGCCATGTATGCCAAGTATGGACTTGACAAGCCGCTTTTCGTACAGTTTGTTTTGTATGTTGCCAATGTTCTGCATGGTGACCTCGGTATTTCACTGGCTGACAAGCGTGCTGTTGTGGATATTATTGGTCAGGCGTTCCCGGTTTCGCTTGACCTTGGCATCCGCTCCCTCATCTTTGCTTTTATTGTTGGTTTACTGCTCGGCATTGTTGCCGCAGTACACCGCGGCAAAGCCGGGGACACTGCCGCCATGCTGGTTGCACTGATTGGTGTTTCCGTCCCGTCCTTCATCATTGGTGCTTTAATTCAGTATTTCCTCGGACTTAAACTTTTCCAGGCCACTGGTGTGCGCGTGTTTGCTATCATGGGCTGGACGGGCTTTAACAGTAAAATCCTGCCTGCATTCGCCTTGGCGTTCGGTTCCATGGCAACCATCAGCCGATTGATGCGAACCAGTATGCTGGATGTTTTAAGTCAGGATTATATAAAGACTGCAAAAGCGAAAGGGCTTTCACAGACCCAGATTATTTGGAAACACGCAGTACGCAACGCCATCATGCCAGTGGTAACCGTTTTGGGGCCGCTGGTAGCAGCTGTACTGACCGGTGCTTTCGTAGTTGAGAACATATTTGCAATTCCAGGCCTCGGCAAATATTTCGTGCAGTGTGTACAGTCCAATGACTACACGGTTATTTCCGGCACGACGCTGTTCTATGGAGCGTTCTTGGTATTTGCGAACCTTGTGGTCGATATTGTATACGGTTTGATTGACCCGCGGGTCAAACTGACCGGTGGAAAGGAGTAAGGAAGACCTATGGCAAAGAAAACTCAGCCGGCCGCTCCGGCAGAAGTGCTGCAGTATGACCCGAAAGGCCATATTGACACTGCCGCTTTTGAGCGTATCGGTACCGACACAGCTGACATGGAAGCCATTGCACGGCCTTCCATCAGTTTCTGGAAAGATGCTTTTAACCGCGTGCGCCGCAGCCCAACTGCTGTAATATGCACAATTCTGCTGGTAATCCTGATTATCGGTGCTATTTTCATTCCGTTCTTCAGCACTTTTTCAATTTCCCAGCAAAATGTTGCATTTTCCAACAAACCGCCAATGTCTGTTGATTCTCTTACTAACGGCGTTCATATTTTCGGCACAGACGCACTTGGCCGTGATATCTGGGTACGTACCTGGGCAGGTGCCCGCGTTTCCCTGACCGTTGCATTTGCCGTTGCAATTATCGACTGCCTCGTTGGTGTTATTTACGGCGGCGTTTCCGGCTACTTCGGCGGCGCTGTCGATAATGTAATGATGCGTATCGTTGAAATTATCAGTGGTATTCCTTACCTGATTATCGTTATGCTGCTGATGATTGTTATGGACCGTGGCCTTGGCAGCATCATCATCGCATACTCCATCACCGGCTGGACCGGCATGGCGCGGCTGGTGCGCGGCCAGGTCATGTCACTGAAGGAACAGGAATTCCTGATTGCCGCGCAGGCGATGGGTGCAAAGCCCCGCCGCATTATCGGCCGTCACTTGGTTCCAAATATTCTGAGCGTTATCATCGTTAATGTAACGCTGGACATTCCGAACATCATCTTTACAGAAGCGTTCCTGTCAATGCTCGGCTTGGGCATTGCACCGCCGAACTCTTCCTGGGGCATTTTGGCCAATGACGGCATTGCTGTTTTCCAGCAGTATCCGTTCGAGCTTGTTGTGCCAGCTCTCTTCATCTGCGTTACCATGCTGTCCTTCAACCTGCTGGGCGACCAGCTGCGTGATGCATTTGACCCGAAACTGAGGAGGTAACTTACAATGGAACAAATACTGAAAGTTGAAAATCTCCACGTTTCGTTTGACAGCTATGCAGGTGAAGTTCACGCAGTACGCGGTGTTTCCCTCCATGTAGACGCAGGCGAAGTGCTGGCGATTGTCGGTGAATCCGGCTGCGGCAAAAGCGTTACCGCACAAACGATTATGAAGCTCAACCCCATGCCTCCTGCCCGCATTAAGGAAGGCAGCATAACCCTGTGCGGCAAGGACATTGTTGCCGCAAGCGAAAAGGAAATGCAGAGCATCCGCGGACAGATGGTCAGCATGATTTTTCAGGACCCTATGACCTGCATGAACCCAACCATGCGCGTTGGCAAACAGCTGACTGAAACTCTGCGTAAGCACAAACACCTCTCCACAGCAGAATGTAAGGAAGAAGCTATCAAGCTGCTGAAAATGGTGCAGATTCCAAATGCGGAGCAGCGCGCCCTGCAGTACCCGCATGAATTTTCCGGTGGTATGCGTCAGCGTGCTATGATTGCCATGGCGCTTTCCTGCAACCCGAAATTGTTGATTGCAGATGAGCCGACTACCGCACTGGACGTAACCATTCAGGCGCAGATCATGCAGCTGATGGGTAAGATTCGTGAGGAAACCGGCACCGCAATTATTCTGATTACCCATGACCTCGGTGTGGTTGCAAACCTTGCGGACCGCGTTGCAGTCATGTATGCCGGCAAGATTGTGGAGCACGGTTCCGCACATGATATTTTCTATCGCCATGCACACCCATACACTTCTGCACTGCTGCGCAGCCTGCCGACTGTGGACACCGACCGAAATGAGCAGCTGGTCAGCATCCCCGGTACCCCTCCGGACTTGTATGCACCGCCGAAGGGCTGCGCCTTTGCAAGCCGCTGCAAGCACTGCATGAAGATTTGCCGCGAGCAGCAGCCGCCGGAATTCACCATTGGTGAAAACCACACCGCGTCCTGCTGGCGCCTGCACCCGGATTTTCCCGGCAGTGCCGCCAAATCCAGTGAAAGTAAGGAGGCCGACGCATAATGGATAAGGAAAAGCTGATTACTCTGGAGCACATCTCCAAACACTTCCATGTCGGCAAAAAGCAGACACTGGTAGCTGTCAACGACATCACCATGGACATCTACAAAGGTGAAACACTTGGTGTTGTCGGTGAATCCGGCTGCGGAAAATCCACGCTTGGCCGTGTGGTAATGGGCATTTACCACCCGACAAAGGGTGTCATTAAGTACCGCGAAAAGCCCGTTGACCTGAAGCGTACAAAAGACCGCTTTGCTTATTCTGAAAAAGCACAGATTATCTTTCAGGATCCGTATGCATCCCTTGACCCCCGCATGACGGTCGGCACCATCATTTCCGAAGGCATGGAAATTCACAATATGTATGATGCCAAAAAGCGTCAGGAGCGCGTTTATGAACTGCTGGAAACAGTCGGTCTGAACCGTGAGCATGCCAACCGCTTTCCGCATGAATTCAGCGGCGGCCAGCGTCAGCGCATCGGCATTGCCCGTGCACTCGCAATCGAACCGGAATTCATTGTCTGTGATGAACCAATTTCCGCTCTGGACGTTTCTATTCAGAGCCAGATTATCAATCTGCTCAAAGAACTGCAGCAGAAGCTGGGCCTGACCTACATGTTTATTGCCCATGACCTGAACATTGTCAAGTACATTTCTGACCGAATTGCGGTTATGTACCTTGGCAACCTGCTGGAGCTTGCGAACAGTGATGAAATTTATTCGCACACACTGCATCCTTACAGTAAGGCACTGCTTGCCGCTGTTCCGATTCCGGACCCCGACAAAGAAGCACAGAAAAAAATTCAGGTTCTTTCCGGCGATGTGCCAAGCCCCATTAATCCGAAGCCGGGCTGCCCCTTTGCGAGCCGCTGCCCCTATGCGGATGACACCTGCCGCACAAAGTCACCTGAGCTGCGCGAGGTTCGCCCGAACCACTTTGTGGCCTGCCACAAGGTGGAAGTGGAAACAAATTAATTGCATTGCAAAGTTTTATACTTTATAATAAAAGCAGCATGGCTGCCGAAAGCAAGATTTCGGTTCCCAGCTGCTTTTACTTTTCAACATCAGGAGGAAATACAGTTGAAAACTTTTACCACTCGACGCCTGGTTATGGGCGCCCTTTGCGTGGCACTCGGCATTGTGCTGCCGCTTGTTTTTCATTCCATTCCAAACGGCGGAAGTGTTTTTCTGCCGATGCACATTCCGGTGCTGCTGTGTGGATTTTTATGCGGCTGGCCGTTGGGTGCACTCTGCGGCGCTGTAACGCCTCTTTTTTCCGCAATTTTTACAGGTATGCCGCCCATGGCGATACTGCCAAGCATGATTTGTGAACTGGCGGTTTACGGCTTGGTATCGGGTCTGCTGTACCACCATGTACATACCAGAAAGCCGCTGCAGGATCTTTACATTTGCCTTGCAGCTTCCATGCTGGCAGGGCGCGTAGTTTCCGGTGTGGTACAGGCACTGCTGTTCTCTGCCGGAAAGTACACACTGACTGCGTGGCTAACTGCCTCCTTTGTTACCGCGTTGCCCGGCATCCTGATTCAGCTTGTCCTGCTGCCGGTGCTGATTACCGCGCTGCAGAAAGCCAAATTAGCCCGCTTATAAAAAAGGATCGGCACTCTCAGTCAAGACGCTGAGAGTGCCGATTTTATGTTCTTTATACGCTGTTAAACAGATTTTGCCTTGTCAGAACAGGCCTTCATAGCGTCCATCACACTTGCGCGGAAGCCTTTTTCCTCCAGTACACGCACAGCTTCAATCGTGGTACCTGCCGGGGAACAGACCATATCTTTCAGTTCGCCGGGATGTTTGCCTGTTTCCAGCACCATCTTCGCGCTGCCCAGCACCGCCTGCGCCGCAAAGGTGTATGCCTGCCTGCGGGGCATGCCGTCTGCAACCGCAGCATCCGCCATTGCCTCTATGAACAGAAAAACGTAAGCCGGAGAACTGCCGCTGACAGCAACCACCGCATCCATCAGGCGCTCCGGTATCACTTCTGCTTTGCCGCAGCTTTCCAGAATTTTCAGTGCGCACTTCAGATTTTCGTCTGTCACCGTTTCATTCGGGCAGGCGGCGGTAATGCCCTCCCCGACCATTGCGGGTGTGTTCGGCATGGTGCGTACAATCGGCAACTTTTGGCCGAACTGCTCTGCAAGCCACGCAAGCGTTTTGCCAGGTGCAATCGTAATAATCATCTGTGCGGGTTTGACCGCGTCTTTAATTTCCGCAATTACTTCCGCGTAAAACTGCGGTTTCACTGCCAGCACAACTACATCTGCCACCTTAACGACCTCTGCATTCGCGGTTGCTGTGGAAACACCATACTCTGCCTTTGCTTTGTCCAGCGTTGCCTGTGTTTTTGCGGAAACGGTAATTTCCTGTGGTGCACAGATGCCGTTTTTCAGAATGCCGGAAATCATGGCAGACGCCATATTTCCGCAGCCGATAAATCCAAGCTTCATTGTATTTGCTCCTTTAGTTAATCAACTATCTTGATTTTCTCAATACAGTAAAGTTTTCGCCAGTCTTGTTCACAAGGCTGCAGGTGTGGGCAGCGCCCACGGCCTTGTCCCTTGCCCTTAGTATCCTCAGAAGCGCTCGCGGATTTGGGAGCCTGCAAGGAAGGCGCTCCCAAGGTCTTGCTCTTGCGGCGTGGCTTCGCCACCGCAGGAAATGCTGTCGGAAACTCTTTTTTCTTATACAAAGTGCTTTACGGTCAAGGGCAAAACCTTGGGGCGCTGCCCCAAACCCTACCGCCTTTGAAAAGGCGGGCGAAACTTTTACTGTAAGGGCATTTTATTACAGCACTATTGTAAACTGTTTCTGCAAAAAGAGCAAGTCAAGCAAAGCTCTGCTCGGTACGCTCTATAATCTCATCCTGCAGCGCTTTGCTCAAATTGCGGAAGTGGTCGCTGTAGCCCGCCACACGCACAATCAAATCTTTATATTCATCCGGGTGTGCCTGCGCGTCCAACAGTGTTTTGCGGTCAATCACATTGAACTGGATGTGGTGTCCGTCCATATTGAAATAGGTGCGAACCAGATTCGCCATCTGCTGCAGCCCCTGCTCCCCAGCCACCACGCTTGGCGGGAATTTCTGGTTGAGCAGTGTGCCGCCAGTGCGCACGTGGTCCATCTTTGCGCAGGACTTGATGACAGCGGTCGGACCGTGCGTATCCGCGCCCTTTGCCGGAGAAATCCCCTCACTGACCGGTTTGTGCGCACGGCGGCCGTTGGCGCTTGCCAGCATCACTTCGCCGAAGTAAACATGGCAGGTAGTCGGCAGCATATTGATGCGGTACTGCCCGCTGCGCATGTTGGGCCGTCCGGTCACTGCCTTCTGGTAAAAATCAAAAACGGAACGCATAATTTCATCCGCGTAATCATCGTCATTTCCGTACTTCGGCGTATGGTTCTGCACCAGATTCAAAATACGCGGTTCCTTTTCAAAGTCATCCATTAGAGCCTGTGTGAGTTGGGTCATGGTGAATTTCTGTTTATCGTACACATTATATTTGATTGCGGCAAGGCAGTCGGTAACCGTACCGATTCCAACGCCCTGAATGTAGCTGGTGTTGTAGCGTGCGCCGCCCGCGTTGTAATCCATTCCTTTTTTGATGCAGTCGTTGGTAATGACCGAGAGAAACGGAACCGGCATATAATCCGCATAAATTTTTTCAATCACGTTGCTGCCGCGCACTTTAATATTCAGAAAATATTCGATTTGTTTCTGATACGCCGCAAACAGTTCCTCATAGGAGTGGAAATCCTCCGCACTGCCAAGCTGCAGACCCAGCTGGCAGTTTGCTACATGATCATAGCCGTTAAAAAGGGTCAGTTCCAGAATCTTCGGCAGATTAAAGTAGCCGGTCAAAATATACGCTTCGTTGCCGAAAGCGCCGGTCTCCACACAGCCGCTGGTGCCGCCGCCGCGGGCGTCCTCAATGGATTTGCCCGCGTTCAGCAGTTCCTGAATAATTGCCTCGGTATTGTAAAAAGCCGGCTGCCCCCAGCCCTTGCGGCTGATTTCGCAGGCACGCAGCAAAAATTTGCTTGGCGTTTTGCGGCTGATCTGCACGTTGGAACTTGGCTGCAGCAGCTTCATATCATCCATGCAGTCCAGAATCAGATAGCTTACGTCATTGACACCGTTGGTGCCGTCCGGCGCAACACCGCCGGTGTTGATATTGGCAAAGTCGGTGTAAGTGCCGCTTTCTTTCAGGGTGATGCCCACTTTCGGCGGCGCGGGCTGATTGTTGAACTTGACCCACAGACATTCCAGAAGTTCCAGCGCGTGTGCGCGGTCCAGTGTACCCGCCTCGGTATCCTTTTTGTAAAACGGATATACGTGCTGATCCAGTCTGCCGGGGCTGTAGGAATCCCACGGGTTCAGTTCACTGGTCACCGCCAGATGCACAAACCAGTACATCTGCAGCGCCTGATGGAACGTCTGCGGTTTGTGCGCGGGAACCACCTCACAGTTGGCTGCAATCCGCAGCAGGTCCGCTTTCCACGCATCGTCTTCCGTTTCCGCCGCCATGCTGCGTGCCAACTCGCCGTAACGGCGGCTGAGTGTCATCACTGCATCACACGCAATCGACATGGCTTTCAGTTCATTCTGCTTTTCCAGTGCGTTACGGTCGTGGTAAAAGTCCAGTGCATCCAGTGCATTCTGAATATCCTGCTGATACTCCAGCAAACCCTTGCGGTAGATTTTTTCGGAACCAACTGTATGGCCGGGGCCGCGCTGTTCCATAAATTCCGTGAAAATTCCGCACCCATAGGCCGCTTTCCACTCCGGCGTCATCTTCTCCAGAATTTTATATCGAATTGAGCGTTTTTCCCAGAATGGAATAATAACTTCTTTTTGATATTCTCTATCCGCTTCCGTGTTTACAAAATTGATTAACTTGCGGTCATTCATCACCTGCATATCTTCGAGCGTGTGACAGCACAGTTCCGGAAAGGTCGGTGCGGCCTGCGGACCATCCCCTTTTTCGCCGACAATGAGTTCCCCTTTGCTGATGGAAATTGTTTTGTGGGCAAAGAAATGCTGCAGGGTCAGCGCACGCAGTTCCGGCACGGAAACCTTGCCCTCGTAAAGCTGATACGCTTCCGTTTCCAGTTTGGCCCGCTCCATGTAAAGATGCGGCTGTGCGGAAAGGCTCTCTTCCCGCAGGCGGCGGACACGTTCATTCATGCCGTGCTGTTTCTGTTTCTGCTGACTTGGTACGGCACAGCAGCCAGTTGTTTCACTCATTCTCGTTATCCCCCTATTTTCACATTGGCAAAACCGTTCTGCCGAAACCGGCCTGCAATCATTTCCAACTGTTCCTTTGCGGGCACCTGAAAAAGCCCCTGTGGATCATAGACACGCCCCAGCCGGTCATACTTGCTTTTTCCTGTATTGTGATACGGCAGCAAATTGATCTGCGCCGTGTGGATACCCGTCTTTAAAAATTGTATAATTGCGTCTATGTCTTCTTCGCTGTCATTAATACCATGCACCAGCGGCAGGCGCAGGTAAATGCGTGCGCCCGCATCACTCAGACGACGCAGATTTTCCAGAATCAGCTGATTGTCCGCGCCGATGTACTGCCGGTGCTTTTGCGGATTCATTGCTTTGATGTCATACAGGAACGTGTCTGTATACGGCAGAACCGCCGCGAAACGTGCCCATTCCACACACCCGCTGGTATCTATGTAAACGCTTGTTCCACGCTCACAGAGCCGCTGTGCCAGTTCTGTGACATAGGAAAACGGTTTGGCGGTCATAACTTCACCGCCAGAAAGCGTAACGCCCCCGCCGGACTGTTCATAAAACATGCTGTCCTTTTCTGCTTCCTCCACCAATTCCTCAACGGTATAAATCTTTCCCGCTGTTTCTCTGGCATTTGCAAGGCACCACTCGGTACATTCCCCGCAGGCAGTGCACTTGCCGCGGTCAAAAAGGATTTTTCCCAACTCTGTACGCGAAACTGCCGTCTGACGGCAGGCATTTACGCATTCGCCGCACCCTGTACATTTTTCCTCCATCCAGAGCAGTTCGGGATTTGGATTCTGGCTTTCCGGATTATGACACCAGGCGCAGTGCAGCGGGCAGCCCTTAAAAAAAATCGTTGTCCGTATGCCGTCACCGTCATGAATGGAATATTTTTGTATATTAAAAACTGCCGGTACCTGCATAAAACTACTCCTTTGCAGTAAATGAAAAGCGCCGGCACCCATCTTTCGGGAGCGGCGCCTTTGCTGCATTTCATATTGATGAAATTATTTACGAATTTAAATAAAATGAAGTCTATTTATGGAATAATTATATTCCTGATGAAATGCTTTGTCAAGCAAAAGTAAGCATAGATTTCCTTTTTCTTCCGCTAAAAAGGAGACTGATTCGGCGGCAGGAATTTTAGAACAGCGCCGCTTTTCACTCCACTGTCAAATGCACACTTTTCAGGCCGATTTTTACTTTTGTTCCCCTGCCAACTTGCGATTCTATAACGAATGTATGAGAAAGTTTTGCCAGAATCCGCCGGCAGAGATACAGCCCGATTCCAGTTGATTTTTTGTCAGTGCGGCCGTTGTAGCCGGTAAAACCTTTCTGCCCAACGCGCGGCAAATCTTCCGGTGCAATGCCAATGCCGGTGTCGGCGATCACCAATGTACTGCCGTTTTCTAAATAAATCTCTACACTGCCGCCGGTTCGGGTGTACTTCAGCGCGTTGGAAAGCACCTGTTCAATCACGAATAAAAGCCACTTTTCGTCTGTCAGCACACTGTAATCCAGCGGCTGATAATACAGCGTAATTTTCTGCCGAATGAAGAGCGGTGCATATTTGCGCACTGCCTGCCGCACAATAGAGTCCAGTGGGTAATGTTTCAGCACAAAATCGCTGATGTCGCTGTCCAGACGCAGGTAGGAAAGTACCATTTCCACATATTCCTCAATTTTAAAGAGAGAATCCTGCAAAGCAGAGCGTTCCTCACTTTCGTCCGTTTGCAGCAGAATACGCATAGCAGCAATCGGTGTTTTAATCTGATGGGCCCACAGGGTATAGTAATCCACCATTTCCAACCTTGAACGGTCATACTGCGTGGTCAGCGAGGCGGTACAGCGGTAAAGAGACGTAATTACCGTCTGATAGTCTTCCTCCATCAGCGACTTTGCCGGCGGCAGACCATCCAGACTGTATACAATCCGCTTGGCAAGGGACTGCAGCGCAAAGTGCTTTTCCCGAAAGAGCAGGTAGTCCACAAATGTGAAAACCAGCCCTACACAGAAAGTAAGCAGCACCGCGTAGCCAACTGCCGCCAGCGGCAAGTCATACAGTGCAAAGACGATGCTGAAAATCACAGCGGCAATGCAGACCAGTAAGATTGCTTTTGTATGCATACGCAAATAGGAAAGAAAAAGTTTCATGCTTCCACCATATAGCCAAGGCCTTTTTTTGTGAGGATAAAATCTGTAAGGCCGATTTTTGCGAGCTTCCGGCGCAGGCGGTTAATGTTTACCGTCAGCGTGTTTTCATCAACGTAGCAGTCTGTTTCCCACAAGCGGGTCATCAAATCCTCGCGGCGCACAACTTTGCCGTTGCTTTCGAACAACGCCTGCAAAATTTTTAATTCATTTTTGGAAAGTTCCGTTTTCTGTTCACCAAAGGAGAGTGTACCATCCGAAAGATTGAGAATTGTTCCGCCGTGTTCAATCAGATTTGCGGGAGAGCCAAAGTCATAGGTGCGCCGCAGAACCGCCTGCACTTTCGCGGTCAGCACATTGAGATCAAACGGCTTTGCGATAAAATCATCACCGCCCATGTTCATGGCCATTACAATATTCATATTGTCTGCCGCTGAAGATAGGAAGATAATGGGCACTTGCGAAATACGGCGAATCTCTTCACACCAGTGAAATCCATTGTAAAACGGCAGGGAAATGTCCATCAGCACAAGCTGCGGGTCAAACGCAGCAAATTCTGCCGTAACACTGTGAAAGTCCTGAATTATTCCCGTCTGCAGCCCCCATGCGGTCAGATGCTTTGCAACAGAAGCCGCAATGATTGGGTCATCCTCAACAATTAAGATTTTGTACATGAAACGCTCCTTTCCGCCGATGCCAGTTGATTTTAAGATTTAAAAGTATTATAGCATACTCGTCCGCAAAAATCAGCCGCACGCACCTCGGTGTTTTACAATAGAATTTGCTGACCTATAAAAATATGTATATACAATTTCGTAAAAATCACAAAAAAGTATTGACAAATATTTTTCGACAGAATATGCTTATATCAAAAGGCCAACAGCTGATTCAGGGCAAACAGTCAACTTGTATTGTTAAAAACCTGTAATTTGTAAGCATCAATGTTGCAAAGCACACGCTGATTAGTGGAAATTTGTCAGTGCATGCCGCTTGCATTCCAGTCAGACTGTCGGTCAACTCTAATAGAAAGAGACTGATTCCTAATGACAAAAGCCATGCAAGACCAGGGGTGTGTTGAAAAGCAGCCCCTGACCGATGACTATCTGAAAAAGATGGATGCTTACTGGCGCGCTGCCAACTATCTTGGTGCCGGCCAGCTGTATCTGTTGGACAACCCGCTGCTCAAGCGCCCGCTGACCATGGACGACGTCAAGAAAAAAATCGTCGGCCACTGGGGCACTGTGCCGGGGCAGAACTTTGTGTATGTCCACCTGAACCGTGCAATCAAGAAATATGACCTTGACATGATCCTGATTTCCGGCCCGGGCCATGGAGGCAACTTCTTCGTTGCAAACACCTACCTTGAAGGCACCTACAGCGAAGTGTACCCGAACATCAGCCGCGATGAGGAAGGCATGAAGAAACTCTTCAAGCAGTTCTCTTTCCCAGGTGGCATTTCCAGCCACGTTGCGCCGGAAACCCCCGGTTCCATCAATGAGGGCGGCGAACTCGGCTACTCCATTGCACACGCATTCGGCTCTGTTTTTGACAACCCCGACCTGATTACCGCCTGTGTCGTGGGTGACGGCGAAGCCGAAACCGGACCGCTGGCTACCAGCTGGCACTCCAACAAGTTCCTCAACCCTGTAAACGACGGCGCTGTGCTGCCGATTCTGCACCTGAATGGCTATAAAATCAGCAACCCGACCATCTTCTCCCGCATGTCCCACGAAGAAGTGGAAAACTTCTTTAAGGGCTGCGGCTGGAAGCCGTACTTTGTTGAGGGCGACGACCCGATGACCATGCACCATAAAATGGCCGAAACGCTGGACACCGCAATCGAAGAGATTAAGGCGATTCAGAAGCACGCACGTGAAACAGGCGACACCACCCGCCCGCAGTGGCCGATGATCGTTCTGCGTACACCAAAGGGCTGGACCGGCCCGAAAGTGGTTGACGGCAAGCAAATTGAGGGCACATTCCGTGCCCATCAGGTGCCGATGACTATGGAAGCTCCGGAACATCTGCAGCAGCTGAGCGACTGGCTGCACAGCTACCATCCGGAAGAGCTGTTCGATGAGAACGGCCATCTGATTCCGGAGCTGCAGGCTCTGGCACCAACCGGCGACCACCGCATTGGCGCAAACCCGCATGCAAACGGCGGCAAACTGCTGCATGATCTGCGTCTGCCCGATTTCCGCGACTATGCAGTTGATGTTCCGGCTCCGGGTTCTGTTGAAAAGCAGGACATGATTGAGCTGGGCGGCTTTGTGCGCGACACCTTCAAGCTGAATGAAGGCAGCCGCAACTTCCGTATCTTTGGGCCTGACGAGACCATGTCCAACCGTTTGAACAAGGTCTTTGAAGTAACCAACCGCGACTGGAATGCAAAGCATCTGGACAACGATGAATTCCTCGCAACCGACGGCCGCGTAATGGATTCCATGCTCAGCGAGCATATGTGTGAAGGCTGGCTGGAAGGCTACCTGCTGACCGGCCGTCATGGTTTCTTCGCAAGCTATGAGGCATTCATCCGCATTGTGGACAGCATGGCTGCTCAGCACGCAAAGTGGCTCAAGGTCTGCAACCAGCTGCCATGGCGTCAGCCGATCGCTTCCCTGAACCTTATTCTGACTTCCAACGTATGGCAGCAGGATCACAACGGATTTACCCATCAGGATCCGGGCTTCCTCGACCATATTGCAAACAAGAAGGCAGACGTTGTACGCCTTTACCTGCCGCCGGATACAAACTGCCTGCTGTCTGTATTTGACCACTGCATCCGCAGCAAGAACTATGTCAACGTAATGGTAACTTCCAAGCATCCGCGCCCCCAGTGGCTGACCATGGAGCAGGCTGTGAAGCACTGCACCCAGGGCATCGGCATCTGGGAGTGGGCAAGCAACGACCAGGGCTTCGAGCCTGACGTTGTCATGGCCTGCTGCGGCGATACGCCGACTCTGGAAACACTGGCTGCTGTCACGATTCTGCGCGACAACCTGCCGGAGCTGAAGATTCGTGTCATCAACGTGGTTGACCTGATGAAGCTGGAGCCGCACACTAAGCATCCGCATGGCCTTTCCGACGTGGACTATGACGCACTGTTCACCGCCGACAAGCCGATTGTCTTTGCTTTCCATGGCTATCCGACTCTGATTCATGAACTGACCTATCACCGTCACAACCGCAACCTGCACGTCTGCGGCTACCGTGAAGAGGGCACCATTACCACACCGTTTGACATGCGTGTACAGAACGAGATTGACCGTTTCCATCTTGTTAAGGATGTCATCAACCGTCTGCCGCAGCTTGGCAACCGTGGCGCGTACCTCATCCAGAAGATGAACGACAGCCTCGTTGCGCATAAACAGTATATCAGCACCTACGGCCAGGACCTGCCCGAAGTCCGCGACTGGAAGTGGCATACTCCGGAACAGAAGTAAGCGCTGTTTCGGCATAAAAGGCCTGCGGCCGGTATTCCTTGGCGGCCGAGGGTCTGACACTCTAATAGAAAAACATGTAGAACAGCACCCTGCTTTTTCATGAAAGCGGGGTGCTGTTCTTTTGCGCTGTTTTCATTTCATCCTGTAATCTTACATGACTGTAAGATTAACCGGGAAAATGTAAGCCGTATGTATGGCAGTCCATCCCCGAAATTTGTTATACTGTTAACATCAATAAACGGGAGGTCATTTATTCATGGCAATCTTAGAGGTCAGCAACCTTAAAAAAGTTTATACCACACGCCTGGGCGGCACACATGTGCAGGCTCTGCGAAATGTTACATTCTCTGCGGAACAGGGCGAGTACGTCGCAATCATGGGCGAAAGCGGCAGCGGCAAAACCACCCTGCTGAATATTCTGGCAGCACTGGACACCCCCACCTCCGGTCAGGTGATTTTAGACGGCAAGCATCTTTCTGACTTAAAAGAAAAGGATCTCTCCGCTTTCCGGCGCAACAACCTTGGCTTTGTGTTTCAGGATTTTAACCTGCTGGATACTTTCTCTTTACAGGACAACATTTTTTTGCCGCTGGTACTGGCTGGAAAAGCTTACCCGGAAATGAAGCAGAAGCTGGACCCGATTGCCGCCGAACTCGGCATTTCTGAACTCCTGCAAAAATACCCTTATGAGGTTTCCGGCGGGCAGAAGCAGCGTGCCGCTGTGGCACGTGCCATCATCACCGACCCAAAGCTGCTGCTGGCTGATGAGCCGACCGGTGCACTGGACTCCCGCTCTGCGGACGGCCTGCTGAACGTCTTTGACGGTCTGAATAAACAGGGACAAACTGTTATTATGGTCACGCACAGTGTGAAAGCTGCCAGCCATGCACGCCGCATTCTCTTTATCCGGGACGGTGAAATTTTTCATCAGCTGTACCGCGGTGAAAACAGCGAAGACGAAATGTTCGCAAAGATTTCCGACACCCTGACTCTGATTGCAACAGGCGGTGAACAGAATGGGTAAGACTTTTTACTTAAAGCTTGCCGGTCAGAATCTGAAAAAGAACAGCAAGTTTTATATTCCTTACTTCATTGCCAGCTCCATGACAACTGCTATGTTTTACATCATGGGTTTTCTTGCCGACAACCAGGGCGTTGCAAATATGAAAGGACACCAGTCCCTTGTAGCAATGATGAAGATGGGAACTTTCATTATCGGCATTTTTGCCGTACTCATTCTTTTATACATCAACAGCTTCCTGATGAAACGCCGGCAGAAGGAAATCGGCCTTTACAACGTACTCGGCATGGAAAAACGCCACATTGGCCGCATTCTCGGCTGGGAAACGGTTTATTCCTATCTCATATCCATGCTGTGCGGCGTTGGCGGCGGCATTTTGCTGAGCAAGCTGTTTCTGCTCTTTCTCTGCAAACTGACCGGCATCTCCAACGCAATCAACTTTACCGTAAGCCTGACCAGTTTGACACAGACACTACTTTTATTTGCAGCCATCTTTATTTTCATTCTGATTTTAAATCGCTTTAAAGTTCACCTTTCAAACCCGGTGGAACTGCTGCGCGGCGGCAATGTCGGTGAAAAAGAACCAAAAGCAAACTGGGTACTCGCCGTCCTTGGCTTTGCGCTGACCGGCACCGGCTACTACATTGCCCTGACCACAGAAAGCCCCATTGCTGCGCTGCAGTACTTCTTCCTAGCGGTCATTCTGGTTATTATCGGCACTTATTTTCTGTTTATTGCCGGTACGGTCGCTCTGCTGAAACTGCTGAAGAAAAATAAAAAATTCTACTACAAAGTGAATCATTTTACCGCTGTTTCCGGTCTTCTTTACCGTATGAAGCAAAATGCGGCCGGCCTTGCTACCATCTGCATTCTTGCTTCCATGGTCATGGTCATGGTCAGCACAACCAGCAGTCTGAACATCGGCATGAACAACATTTTAACTACGCAGTATCCGCATGACTTTTCCATCAGTATGGATAATCCCGAGAAAGACTCCGGCAAAATGCTAAAGGATTTGGTCAGCACTGCCGTTGCACAAAAAAAGCTCAGCATCAGCGACTTACACGGTACTCGGTACTTTTCTGCTGTCGCTAAGCGTAACGACAGCAGTTACAGCCTTGGTTCTACCGATGAAAAGGATATGACCGGCATGACAACATTTGCATTCCTTTCCGCAGACGAATATAAAGCTGCTACCGGAAAAACAGTTTCTCTTGGTGACGGCGAAGCCGCCGCCTACACTTACTATGGCACCCTGCCAGAAAGTTTCACTTACCTTGGACAACAGTTGAAGGTAAAAAGCCGCCTGCAAAGCCCGCCGCTGGACACCGATATGTCCGCTTATCTGGTGGACTCCCACATTATTGTGGTAAAAGATGACGCGGTACTGGAAACCTTGCATCAGGCGCAGATAAAGGCACAGGGGCAGGACGATGCGTCCCGATATATGTATTCCCTGTATTTCAACACCAGCGGAACGGACGAGCAGAAAATTGCACTCACGGATACCATTCAAAAGACAATTTCAAATGAGGTCAAAAGCTGGACAAATGGCGGCGGTTACCGCATTTCCAGCAGTGCAGGAATGAAAGATGACCTTCAAGACACCTATGGCAGCCTGCTGTTCCTTGGTCTGTTCCTGACGATTCTGTTCCTGATGGCAACCGTACTGATTATCTACTATAAACAGATTTCCGAGGGCTACGATGATGTAGGCCGCTACGAAATCATGCAGAAAGTCGGCATGAGCCACGCCATAGTAAAAAAATCGATTCACAGTCAGATTTTAATCGTCTTCTTTCTGCCGCTTGCGGTGGCGGTACTGCACATGGCTGCTGTGTTTAAATTCATGACAAAACTGCTTAAGCTGATGGGGCTCCTGAACATTCCGCTGTTTGCACTTTGCACCGTCTGCACGGTTGCGCTTTTTGCAGTCATTTACACCATTGTATACTGCATTACCACCCGCACTTATTATAAAATTGTTTCACCAACCAAGTAGTCCTTCCAATTATTATAGAGTTCAATGTACTGCCAAAAGTGAGAAAAAGTCCTGCGCGCTGTTTTTTGCGTGCAGGACTTTTTCTTCGCGTATTTTATTTTACAGGCTTTGCATTTTTGTGGTACAAAATCAGCAGACCTTTGAGCATCAGCATATCGTCCAAAATGATTTTATGGCGGCACTGTGCTACAATCACCGGTGCAACACCACCTGTGGCAACCACGGTTGCATGCAGACCCAATTCCTCTTCTGCACGGTCGATCACACCGTCTATCATGGCGGCGTGACCGTACACCGCACCGGAACGCATGCAGTCCTTGGTATTTTGCCCGATCATTTTTTCCGGTGTATCCAAATCAACATGTGCAAGCTGACTTGCGTTATTTGCAAGCGCGTTCAGCGAAACCACCGGCCCCGGCATAATCATACCGCCGATATAGCCGCCTTTTTCATCGATGACCGACATGGTTGTGGCAGTGCCCATATCAAAAATAAAAATTGGCTTGGGGTACTCAGCCAAAGCCGCAACTGCGTCCACAACCAAATCCGCGCCCAGCGTTGCGGGGTTGTCCATGCGGATGTTTAAGCCGGTTTTCAGGCCGGAACTGACAATCAGCGCAACTTTGCCTGTCACCAGCCGCACAGCCTCCTGCAGCGGCACTGACAGCGCCGGAACCACAGAAGAAATGATGGCGCCCTCCACCCCGTGCCGGTCACGCCCATGCAGATGAAACAGGTTGCGAATCATCAAAGCATACTCATCGCTGGTTTTTTTCACATCCGTGGAAAGCCGCGCCGTAAAGTAGGTGTGCTCGCTGTCCAGACAGCCCAGTACAATATTCGTATTTCCAACATCAATCGCAATAATCATTAAAAATCGCCTTTCTGCAGAAAAGCGCACGCGGCAAAACCGCTGTGCGCTGAAGATTACTTTTTAACTGGCTTTACACCGGACTGTGTAAAACGCAGCAGTACCTTGCCCAGCGCAGCCACAATAACGCCCGCCGCAATGGCCTCTATCACGCCGTTAAAACTGACAATACCCATGATAATACCGGCAACTGCATCCGGTGCGATTCCCTTGGCTGCCGCATAAGCGTCACGGAATAGGAAATAAATAAGACCCATGACGAATACCGTATTGGTCAGCGCACCCGCTACACCGCTGACGGCCAGCGAAGCCACGTTTTTATCACGGCCTTTGAGCAGCTTCTGCATCCCGCGGTACACATAATACGGGAAAATACCGACCAGAATCCGCGGCAGGAAGCAAATAAGCAGTGCCACTGGTGTACCCTGTGTCGTACCGGGCAGCGGAATGAATGGAGAAAACGTAAAAGAAGTGACTGCAGGCATCATCGTATTGTTGATAAGGCTTGTCAGTCCAAACAGGGCGCCCAGCCCGGCACCGTACTGCGGCCCCAGCAGCACGGAACCCAAGATAACCGGTATGTGGATAATGGTCAGCTTGATAAAGGGCAGCGGGATGTACCCCAGCGGTGTAAATCCCAAGATGAGTGTGATGGCTGCAAACAACGCCATCAGCGTGAACTTGTAGTACTTTGCGTTCTTTTTCAATTTTTTAACCTCCTGCTGCCGCTCTTGTATGTAAGATGCAGCGCACTTTTTAAGAACGGATTTTATTATAGCAGAAACGGCGAAAAAAGAAAATACTCTCCAACCTCTTTGCCGCAATGCAAACGTCCTTGACAACCCCGCCGCGCGGGCATATAATACAAATGCAAAAATTCGTATTTATTATTCCTTATGAACATCAAAAATAATCCCCCGGAAGCGGTGACTTCCGGGGGTTCGCTTTAGGCTGGAGCAATATGTCAGTCTCACATTTTCCTCCCTGAAAGGAGTCTTTGCATGCTTCTCCAAAATAAAACAATCCTGCTCGGCGTTACCGGCAGTATTGCCGCCTACAAAGCCGCCGCACTTGCCAGCAAACTGACCCAGCAGGGCGCTGCGGTGCACACACTTTTAACACAAAACGGCGCACAGTTTGTAACGCCTGTCACCTTTGAGGGTGTTACCGGCCGCAAGTGCGTTGTGGACACCTTTGACCGCAACTTCCAGTACAGCGTGGAGCACATTGCACTGGCAAAACAGGCCGATTTGGTGCTGATTGCCCCCGCAACGGCAAATGTGATTGCCAAACTGGCAAACGGCCTTGCAGATGATATGCTGACTACAACCGTGCTCGCCTGCCGCTGCCCGAAACTGATTGCTCCCGCCATGAATACCGGCATGTATGAAAATCCGGTGACGCAGGACAATCTCGCAAAGCTGCGGCATTACGGCTGGCAGGTCGTGGAACCGGCCTGCGGGCGGCTTGCCTGCGGCGACACCGGCGCAGGCAAATTCCCGGAACCCGCTGTGCTGATGGAATATGTACTGCAGCAGCTCGCCGAAGAAAAAGACATGGCTGGGCTGCATGTGCTGGTAACTGCCGGCCCAACACAGGAAGCACTGGACCCGGTGCGCTACCTTACCAATCATTCCACCGGAAAAATGGGCTATGCACTTGCACAGAACGCTGCCCGCCGCGGTGCCGACGTGACCTTGGTGACCGGTCCGACCACCCTGGAGCCACCTGCATTCGTACACACGGTTCCAGTTTGTTCCGCCGCAGAAATGTTTGACGCGGTCACAGCCGCCGCCCCACAACAGGATCTGCTTGCTTTTGCCGCCGCAGTAGCGGACTATCGTCCCGCGCAGACCGCCGAAGACAAAATCAAAAAGAGTGCGGACGCGCTTGCCGCCATTCCGCTTGCCGCCACACAGGACATTCTGCAGTATGTTGGTGACCATAAGCAGCCAGGGCAGCTGCTCTGCGGCTTTTCTATGGAAACCCGTGATCTGCTTGAAAATTCAAGTAAAAAATTGGTAAAAAAGCATGCAGATATGATTGCCGCAAACAACCTGAAAGTGGACGGCGCCGGTTTTGGAACTGACACCAATGTCATGACACTGATTACAAACGCAGGTACTGAGAATTTGCCAAAGCTCAGTAAATACGAAACTGCCGGAAGAATCTGGTCCGCTCTGCTCCAGCTGCGCCGGACATAATTTCTGCTTTTTTGCACATTCTACTGTCATACCCAATCATAAAAGAGGTGTATGACAATGACAAATCTGCAATGTTCCGTAACCGACTGTATAAACAACAAGTCCAACTGCTGCTGCCGCCCTGACATATTGGTCAGCGGTAAGTCAGCCTGTGACTGCGAACAGACCAGCTGCTCTGACTTTGAAAAAAAGAGCGGCGATGGTGCACAGAACAGCTGTGGCTGCTCTGTCCCCAACCAACAGATGCACATCCGCTGTGAAGCTGAAAAGTGCATTTACAATCAGAACGGTGACTGCGACGCTTCTAATATCGAGGTTCGCGACTGCTCCTGTCAGGAAGCAACCTGCAAATCCGAAACAGAGTGCCACACATTCAAAATGCAATAAGCTCCAAACAAAAAAGACTGTTCTGCAGTGTGCTGCAATGGCACACACAGAACAGTTCTTCTTTGTTTAAAAGCAATCTCTTACAGAACTAGAACTTACTTTAGTTTTGCCAGTACTTCCCCCACCGGTTCATGCAGAACCAGTGCTGCATCCCCATCTGCCGAGGTAGAAGATTTATTAATCAGTACCAATCGGTTTCCATGGTAAAAGCGAATCAGCCCCGCTGCCGGATACACTGCAAGCGAAGTTCCCGCTATAATCAGCATATCCGCCTCTGCAATCGCCTGCACAGCCCCTTCCAGAATCTCTTGATTCAGGCCTTCCTCATACAGCACAATATCAGGCTTAATAATACCGCCGCAGGAACAGCGCGGTACACCATTGCTGTTCAAAACTTCTTCTTCCGGATAAAACTTGCCGCACGTTTCACAGTAATTGCGCAGCACGCTGCCGTGCAGTTCAAACACATTTTTGCTTCCCGCCGCCTGATGCAGTCCGTCTATATTCTGTGTAACCACCGCTGTCAGCTTACCTGCCTGCTCCAGCTCTGCCAGCTTTTTATGTGCGGCATTGGGTTTAGCCTCCGGATAAAGAAGCTTATCCCGATAAAAATCAAAAAATTCTTCCGTATGCTGCCGGTAAAATGTGTGGCTCAGCATTGTTTCCGGCGGATAGGGATATTTCTGATGGTAAAGCCCGTCTGTACTGCGAAAATCGGGGATTCCGCTTTCTGTGGAAACCCCCGCACCGCCGAAAAACACGATTCGTTCGCTTGCATCCAGCATTTTCTGCAGTTCTGCAATCTGCTCCATTGTGTTCCCTTCTTTCAGTATTATCTTATTCCTTTTTTCTTTGGAGAGCAAGTCACATCTTGCCGAAAAACGGATGGTATGCTATACTGAATTTAACTCATTACCGAATTTTGAAAGGGAGTCTGCAGTGTATGTCTCCAAAAAGGCAGGATGATTTTGTACGTACGATTATACTAACCATAGCATTGCTTATGATATTTTTTGGCATTATGATGAAGCTGCATCTGATATAAACTGCTCTGATGCAAAAAACGGATACCACCTGTAAAGATGGTATCCGTTTTTTTTTACTTTGAAATTCAGCTGACATCCTTTTTGCAGAAAAGTGCGCTGCCCGCCGCATAGAACACCGCCAATGTGACCAGCGAAACAACGATTGGCATGCCAAGCTGACTGACCGGGTTTGCACTAATATGATTAAACTGAGTCTTTAGCACATATTTGATTCCTTCATCCAGTTTAAACAGGTGCAGCAGCAGATCCGTGAAGAAAAACACACCATAAAACAGGAACATCCACAGTGTGTTGCGGCTGCACAGCGTACTGAAAAATGCTGCCATGCTGAGGCAGGCTGCATAAACGACCACTGCCACGCCGAGGCGGGCAAAAAAATCGCCCATAATCGCAGTGGTCAGACCTTCATGCGGCAAAAGCAGCAGCGCCCCGCCAACAAAAACGATCATTACCACAATCAACATGATAACTCCCAGCAGGAATGCCGTAATCAGCTTCGCGCTGTAAAGCTGATTACGGTTTGTACCGTAAGCCATTGTATTTTTCACTGTATGTTCGCGGTATTCCTCATTCAAAACAATGTCTGTTAAACACGGCAGAATCATAACCGGAAGAGAAAGATACTGCACAGCGAACTGCAGTATTGAAGCAACCATATCTCCCTGTGGTGTACTGTTGCTGTGCGCAGAAAGAATCACAATGAATGAAAGCGCTGACACCACCAGCGTCAGTACATAAAAATATACGCGGTGAAAAACTTTATATAAATCTGCGTGAATCAATTTAAACATTTTTATTTCCTCCAATCAGGCCGATAAAGTATTCTTCCAGATTGATGCCCGCACGGTAGACCTGCGAAACCATTACGCCGCTTTCCACAAGTGCACGTACAAAAATTCCGGATTCGTCAATGCGTTCTCCAATGTGCAGCGTATGTTCATCAACGATTTCAATGTTCTGGCACTGGCACTCGCTTTTCAAAATTTCAGACGCAGCATTCGTATTGTCCACATCGACACGCAGGAAAGTACGGCACTTTTCTTTCAATTCCTCTGCTGTGATGTGTTCCACCATCTGTCCTTTGCTGATAAAGCCGTAAGTAGTAGCAATCTGTGAAAGTTCCCCCAGGATATGGCTGGAAATCAGAATCGTTGTTTTCTTTTCACGGTTCAGCTTCAAAATAATGTCTCGGAACTCTTTGATGCCCATCGGGTCAAGACCGTTAATCGGCTCATCCAGCACCAGGATTTCCGGATTATCCATAATCGCCAACGCAAGGCCAAGCCGCTGTTTCATACCAAGTGAAAAATTGCGGAATTTTTTGCTTCCCGCGTCCGCAAGACCAACAAACTGCAAAACGTTTTCCACAGTGGCTTTGTTTTTTTTGCCGCGCTGAATCTGGTAGTACATCAGATTGTCCTGTGCAGAAAGATACGGGAAAAAGCCGGGTGTTTCAATCATTGTGCCCATGCGCGCACGTGCCCGGTGCAAATCGCCCTCCGAAGTTTTGCCGGAAAGTATCAGTTCCCCGGAAGTCTGCGGGGTAAGTCCGCAAATCATTTTTAGCAGCGTTGTTTTGCCTGCGCCGTTCTGCCCAACCAGAGCGTAAATATCACCGCGGTTCACCTGTATGCTCAAATTGGAAACCGCAGCGGCCTTTTTGTAGACCTTACTGATACTGTTTGTTTGGATAACTGCCTGCTCCATATTTCTCTCCTCACTTTGTCAAATTGTATTATTGTATTATTGTTCTACTGTATTAAGTGCGTAATACAATAATACATTCAGCAAATCGATTTGTCAAGCTGATTTTTTACATTTTTTACTTTCATAAATACAAAAAGGGCCGAAGCTTTCAAAAGCTCCGGTCCTTTTTGTATATTTAAAGTTACTTTCCGTTACTCGCATACCCCGCAAGAGAGGCTCCCGAAATCTTGCTCTTTCAGGATGTTCAATCCAAAGGCATACCAGATGTGAAAACTTTAGTGAATGGGCGAAACTCTTACATTTTCGCACCGCCGAATTCACTGAGTTCCAGCCCCTTGTTGTGCTCCGTTGCCCAGGTGATATTCCACTCGCTAACAAACAGCAGCAGATGGTTCTCCTTCAAATCCTGAATCCGGCGGGTGTCGCTGGTAAGGTCAAGCGTTTTGGGATCAAGGTCTTCGTTTTCAATCCAACGGATATATTCGTGCGGAAGGCTTTCCATGCGAATCTCTACATTGTATTCGTTTTTCAGACGGTACTCCAGCACTTCAAACTGCAACACACCCACAACACCAACAATTACTTCTTCCATGCTGCCGTTGAGTTCCTGAAAAATTTGAATAGCGCCTTCCTGCGCTATTTGCGTCATTCCCTTTACAAACTGCTTGCGTTTCATGGTATCTACCGGAGAAACACGGGAAAAGTGTTCCGGCGCAAAGGTTGGGATACCGCCAAACGTGAACTTCTTCGCTGGCGAACAAAGCGTGTCCCCAATAGAAAACACGCCGGGGTCAAACACACCAATGATGTCGCCGGCATAGGCGTGGTCAATCACTTCACGCTGCTCCGCCATAATCTGCTGCGGCTGCATCAGTTTCATTTTGCGTTCGCCCTGCATATGCTGCACTTCCATGCCGCGGTCAAACTCACCGGAACAAATGCGCATGAATGCCACGCGGTCACGGTGTGCCTTGTTCATATTCGCCTGGATCTTAAACACAAATGCGGAAAAGTCCGGGTCGGTCGGGTTTACCACACCGTCGCTGCATTTGCGCGGCAAAGGCGGTGTTGTCATGCGCAGAAATTCCTGCAGAAATGGTTCCACACCAAAGTTTGTGAGTGCTGAGCCAAAGAACACCGGCGAAAGCTTCCCCTGACGAACATCTTCCAATGAAAACTCCTCGCCTGCGCCGTCGAGCAGGTCTACGTCATCCCGCAGTGTGGAAAGCAAGTCCTCCCCAAGCAGTTCTGCAAGCTTCGGGTCGGAAAGGTCACTGGCTGCTTCCGCAACCTGATGCGCGCCGTTTGCAGTTTCCTCCGCCGTAAAGGTCAGAATCTTTTTGGAAGCGCGGTCGTAAACACCCTTAAAGTCACGGCCGCTGCCGATGGGCCAGTTTACCGCGTAAGTCTTGATGCCCAGTTCATACTCGATTTGTTCCATCAAGTCGTACGGACTGCGGGCATCACGGTCCATTTTGTTGATGAACGTAAAAATTGGAATGTTGCGCAGGGTGCAAACCTTAAACAGCTTGCGGGTCTGCCGTTCCACACCTTTGCCGGCGTCGATCACCATCACGGCGCTGTCCGCCGCCATCAGCGTGCGGTAAGTGTCCTCCGAAAAGTCCTGATGCCCGGGGGTATCCAAAATATTGATGCAGTAATTATCATATTCAAACTGCATGACAGAAGAAGTAACGGAAATGCCGCGCTGCTTTTCGATTTCCATCCAATCGGAAACCGCATGGCGCATATTCCGCTTGCCTTTTACCATGCCTGCCTGCTGGATGGCGCCGCCGTACAGCAGCAGCTTTTCGGTCAATGTGGTTTTACCGGCATCCGGGTGCGAGATAATCGCAAACGTGCGGCGCCGTTCAATTTCTTTTTTATAATCTGACATAAAATTAGGTCCCTCCAAATGATATGGTCGATATATGGCTTTTTAAATCTGTTTTACACAGGGGGAACCCTCCCAAATCTTAAAATTTTTCAGTACCTTATAGTTTATCAAAAAACGGCGTTCACTGCAAATTTTTTTTAAGAATTTATCAAAGATATGGTATAATTAATTTAAAAGCAACGAAATCGGCAGAAAGCTGCCGAACCAGCAAGGAGAATTTTTCATGAATTTGACCGACAAAGCGATTGCCCGTCTGGAACAGCAGCCGCTGCATTTTATCGACATTCTGGAGCCGCTGCACCGGAGAACCGCACAAGTGCTTTACGCGGGTGAGGACGGCATCCAAATCCAGATTCATGCAACCATCATGCAGAGCTCTGTTTCTCCGCAGGCGGCAGAGCGGCTGCTGAACCGGCTGCCAAGAATTCCGGAACTTTTTGTAGCGCATGAATCCTACGAAAAAGAAGTATTTGAGCACCTCTGCGGCGGTGCGGATGCATTTGAAGCGGGTTTCTGCAACCCCTGCCTTGCAGCGGCATATCTAAAAAAGGAACCGCTGCCGGTTTCCGAAAGATTTACAATACGGAAGCTCACACAGAAATATGCGCAGGACATCAACAAGCAATACCATTTGTTTGACGACCTCCCTTACATTCAGGAACGAATTCAAGCAGGTGTTTTTTACGGTGCTTTTCTGAACGGAGAACTTGCCGGCTTTATCTGCGAGCACATCGAGGGCACCATGGGCATGCTGGAGGTTTACCCCAAGTTTCAGCGCATGGGGGTTGCTTCCGCACTGGAAGCGGATGCGGTAAACCGAAACCTTGCGGCAGGCCGCACGGCGTTCTGCGATATCATTCTCGGCAACGACGCTTCCTTTGCACTGCAGAAATCGCTTGGCTTGTCCCTTTCTGACCGCCCGCACTACTGGCTTTCGGGTGGAACACCTACCAAGGAAAATTGACTTTTTCGAGGTATGAATTTATAATACATGCAAATGAACTGTAAGTTTAGAGCAATGCTCAAAAAGTTGCTTTAGGAGGTGTGTACATGCCGGATGAAACATTAAAATCAAAAGAGCTGAAAACCACTCGCCGCCGCGAAGCTATTCTTGAGGTACTGCGCGAAACACAGAAACCAATGACTGCAGAGGAAGTGTACATGGCAGTGCTGCCTCAAACGCACATGAGCGTTTCCACTGCCTACCGGACTCTGGCAACACTGACCGAAAAGGAAATCCTGACCAAAGAACTTGGTCAGGACGGCAAAGCCTACTTCCGGCTGAACGACCACCGGCACTGTCACTTCCTGCGCTGTACCGGCTGCGGAGAAATCATTCCGCTGGACGGCTGTCCGATTGAAAATCTGGAAAAAGAATGGGCAGAAAAAACCGGCTATGAAATTACCGGGCACAGTCTGGAACTTTCCGGCATCTGCCCAAAGTGCGCCGCAAAAAAGGATGATAAACCAAATGGCAAATGAATGGGCACGCACAGAGCTGCTGCTGGGGCAGGAAGCCCTGGAAAAACTCTCACACTGCTCAGTGCTGCTGTTTGGTGTCGGCGGTGTGGGCGGCTTTGCGGCAGAAGCGCTGTGCCGCTGCGGCATCGGTTCCTTTACGCTGGTGGACAACGACACCGTCACCCTGACAAATCTGAACCGTCAGATTATTGCCCTGCACAGCACCATCGGAAAGTACAAAACCGATGTGATGCAGCAGCGGATGCTGGACATCAACCCCGCTGTGCAGGTACAGAGCTGCCGTTGTTTTTACACGGCGGAAAATGCGGAACGGTTCGACTTTTCAAATTATGATTATGTAATTGACGCCATTGACACCGTCAGCAGCAAGCTGCTGATTGTACAGCGGACGTATGCGGCGGGCGTTCCGGTCATCAGCGCCATGGGTGCCGGAAACAAGCTGGACCCAACCCGATTTTGCATAACGGACATTTACAAAACACAGATGGACCCGCTGGCGCGTGTCATGCGCCGTGAACTGCGCAAACGCGGCATTCCGAAGCTGAAAGTAGTTTACAGTGAGGAACCGGCGCATACGCCGCTCCCCTCCTCTGAGCTGCCCGCGCCGGGCAGACGCACAACGCCGGGCAGTTTAAGTTTTGTACCCAGCGCGGCGGGCTTGGTGCTGGCAGGAGAAGTTGTGCGGGAGCTTACCGGCATTACCACAGGAGGAAACGCATGCTAAAAGCAGTTATTTTTGATATGGACGGCACGATTTTTGACACCGAACGGGTCTATCACGACGCGTGGACGGCAGTTGGCGTACCCGAAGAGCTTTATTGGCAGATGATAGGCCGCGGGCATGCGGAAATTAAGAAAATGTTCCGCCAGCAGCTCAAGGTTTCTCCCGACATTTTGTATGAACGCTGTGCTGTAGAAATCGATCGGCGGCTTGCCGCGGGCATTCCCAAAAAGCTGGGGCTGGATGATTTGCTGTATTTTTTGCAGGAGCATTCGTATAAAATAGCGCTTGCCACCTCATCCTTTACAAAAGACGCAAAAACGAAACTGCAGCGTGCCGAAGTGGAAGATTTTTTTGTAGCCGTTATCGGCGGCGAGCAGGTGGTGCACGGCAAACCCGCACCGGATATTTACCAAAAAGCGGCAGACGCTGTAGGCTGCACACCGGAGGAATGCATCGTACTTGAGGACAGTTTCAACGGCATCCGCGGCGGGCATGCGGCCGGGATGTACACAGTTATGATTCCGGATTTACTGCAGCCGGATGCGGAAATTCGGACGCTGGCAGATGCGGTCCTTCCCTCCCTTGTTGAGGTGCCGCCGCTGCTGCTTCGTCTTGCGAATGCTTGACAATGCGGCAAAGCGCGCTTATAATGCAACTATATCGACAACAGCAGTGATGGGGAAAAAGGCACCGCCGTATCAGCTTCAGAGAGCAGGCAGGAAGGTGAAAGCCTGTGCGTGCGGCGGTGCGTATCAGTCACCCCGGAGCTGGCAGCCCGAACTTTTACAGTAGGACTGCCCGCCTGCCGGCGTTAGCGGCAAAAGAGGGCTTTTAAAGCCAAACACGGGTGGTACCGCGGAATTATTCTGTAAATTTCGCCCCGGGCAGGATTTCATTTCCTGTCCGGGGCTTTTTTAATACCAAGGAGGAAACAAAATGAGCAGGGAACTTGCTAAAATCTACAATCCCGGCGAAGTGGAAGACCGCATCTATGCGTTCTGGTTAAAGGGCGGCTATTTTCACGCGGAGCCGGACAGTAAAAAGAAACCGTACACCATTGTGATTCCGCCGCCGAACATCACCGGCCAGCTGCATCTGGGCCATGCCATGGATGAAACGCTGCAGGATATTCTGATTCGCTGGCGCCGGATGCAGGGCTACAGTGCTCTGTGGGTGCCCGGCACCGACCACGCTTCCATTGCAACCGAAGCAAAAATTGTGGAAGCTATGCACAAAGAGGGCCTGACCAAAGAACAGATTGGCCGCGAAGAATTTTTAAAGCGCGCTTGGGCTTGGAAAGACAAATTCGGCGGCCGCATTGAACAGCAGCTGCGCAAGCTGGGCGTTTCCTGTGACTGGGACCGCGAACGTTTTACACTGGACGAAGGCTGCAGCAAAGCAGTACGGGAAGTTTTCTGCCGTATGTATGAAAAGGGCCTTATTTACCGGGGCGAGCGCATTGTGAACTGGTGCCCGCACTGCAAGACCACCATTTCCGACGCGGAAGTAGAATTCGAAGAAAAAGACGGTTCTTTCTGGCATCTGCGCTATCCGTTTAAGGACGGCAGCGGTTACTTGGAACTTGCCACAACCCGTCCGGAAACTATGCTGGGTGATACTGCTGTGGCAGTGCATCCGGAAGACGAGCGCTACAAGGGCATGGTCGGCAAAACGCTGATTCTGCCGCTGGTGGGCCGTGAGATTCCGGTTGTTGCGGATGAATACGTGGAACGTGACTTTGGTACCGGCGTGGTAAAAATCACCCCGGCACATGACCCGAATGACTTTGAGGTCGGCCGCCGCCACCATCTGGACGTTATCAACGTAATGAACGACGATGGTTCCATCAATGAAAACGGCGGCAAGTATGCCGGCATGTCCGGTCTGGATGCCCGCAAACAGATTGTTAAGGAACTGGATGAACAGGGCTTTTTGGTCAGCATTGAGCCGATTAAGCACAATGTGGGCACCTGTTACCGCTGCGGAAGCACCATTGAACCGCGTGTTTCCAAACAGTGGTTTGTAAAAATGGAACCGCTTGCAAAGCCGGCAATTAAGGCCGTGCGTGATAAGGATGTACAGTTTATTCCAGACCGCATGGAAAAGATTTACTTCAACTGGATGGAGAACATCAAAGACTGGTGCATTTCCCGTCAGTTGTGGTGGGGACACCGCATTCCGGCATGGTACTGCCCGGACTGCGGTGAAATGACCGTTTCCCGCACCGACCTTGACACCTGCCCCAAGTGTGGCGGGCACCATCTGCAGCAGGACCCGGATACACTGGACACCTGGTTCAGCTCCGCTTTGTGGCCGTTCAGTGTGCTGGGCTGGCCGGACAAGACCAAAGAGCTGGAATATTACTACCCCACCAATACGCTGGTAACGGCCTATGACATTATTTTCTTCTGGGTTGCCCGCATGATTTTCTCCGGCATTGAACAGATGGGAGAAGTTCCATTCGACACCGTGTTCTTCCACGGACTTGTGCGTGACAATCAGGGACGCAAAATGAGCAAATCCCTGGGCAACGGCATTGACCCGCTGGAGGTCATCGACAACTACGGCGCTGATGCGCTGCGCTTCACGCTGATTACGGGCATCAGCCCCGGCAACGACTCCCGCTATTCCGACGAGCGTGTGCAGGCAAGCCGCAACTTTGCAAACAAGATTTGGAACGCTTCCCGCTTTATCCTCATGAATATTGAGGACAAAGACGTGCCGGATGCCCTTCCCAAAATGCTCTCCATGGAGGACAAGTGGATTCTGGACGCATTCAACAAGCTGGCGTGTGAGATTAACGACAACCTTGAAAAGTTTGAATTCGGCATTGCCGCACAAAAGCTGCATGACTTTTTGTGGGACCAGTTCTGTGATTGGTATATTGAAATTGCAAAAATTCGTCTGAACGGCAGCGACGAAGCTGCCGCACAGCAGGTGCGTCAGGTGCTGGTGTGGGTCATGAGCCGCACGCTTGCGCTGCTGCATCCGTTTATGCCGTATATCACAGAAGAAATCTGGCAGACACTGCCCCACACTGGTGAAGCGCTCGTCACCGCACCGTATCCGCTGTATGACGAGAAACTGGACTTTACGGAAGATGCCGCTAAGATGGAAACCATCATGGCAGCTGTGCGCGGCGTGCGCAACCGCCGTTCTGAAATGAACGTGGAGCCTTCCCGCAAGACCACCCTGCACATTGCTTCCGCAAAAGCGGAAACATTCCTTGCCGGAGAAGAAATTTTCAAGCGTCTTGCCTTTGCAACCGGCATTGAAGTGGCACCGTCCTTTGCGCTTGACGGTGCGGTGACCATTGTCACACCGGACGCAAAGATTTATATCCAAATGGATGAACTGGTGGACAAGGAAGCCGAAAAGAAACGTCTGACCAAAGAACTGGAAACTGCGCAGAAGGGTTACCAGAACGCACAGGCAAAGCTTGCCAACGAAAAATTCATGAGCAAGGCACCCGAAAAGGTTGTGGAGGGTGTCCGTGCAAATGCACAGAAGCTTAAAGAGCACATTGAACTGATTCAGTCCAGCTTGGACGCGCTGAAATGACGTACGAAGAAGCGTTACAGCAAATTCACGCCCTGCACCGCTTTAAAAAAGTGCCGGGTCTTGCGCACCTGCGAAAGCTGCTGCACACATTAGGTGACCCACAGGAGAAACTTTCCTTTGTACACGTTGCCGGCACCAACGGCAAAGGCTCCACCAGCACGATGATTGCGTCCATTCTGCGTAAATCGCGCTACCGCACGGGACTTTACGTTTCACCTTTCGTCACAGATTTCTGCGAACGGATTCAGCTGAACAATCAGCCGATTTCACACCGCGAACTGGCGCAGGCTGCGGAGGATGTACTGCCGGTTCTGCTGCAAATGGAGCAGAACGATGAGGATATTTCTGAATTTGAAGCAGTCACCGCGATTGCGCTGTACTGGTTCGCGCAGCAGAACTGCGATGTCGTCGTGCTGGAAGTTGGGCTTGGCGGCCGGCTGGATGCAACCAATGTCATCTCTGCCCCGCTCTGCGCCGTCATTACGCATATCTCCTATGACCATACGGATATTTTGGGCGATACGCTGACGCAGATTGCGGGCGAAAAATGCGGCATTCTGAAAGAGGGCTGCGAAGTCGTTACCGCATCCGGGCAAGACCCGGAAGCACTGGCGGTCATCCGCAGCACTGCGGCAGAACAGCATTGCCGCCTGACAGAAACCGATCTTTCACAACTGCGTGTGGTGGAGGAAACACTTGCCGGAACGCGGATGTGCTACAAAGATGTGCTGCTGGATATGGATTTGCTTGGTGCCTATCAGGTAACAAACGCTGCCACCGCGCTTGCCTGTGCGGAGGTACTGCGAAACCGAAAGGGCTTTACCCGTATTACCAATGTCTCCTGCGCAGCTGGATTTGCCGCTGTGCGGATGCCCGCCCGATTTGAGGTGCTGTGCAAAAAACCGCTGACGGTTATTGACGGCGCACACAATCCGGACGGTGCACGGGCACTGGCGGAAAGCCTGCGGCACTATCTGCCGGGTAAACAGCTGATTGCACTGACCGGCATGTGTGCAGATAAAGACGTTTCTCACTTTGTGCATACACTGGCACCGCTTTTTGCAGAGGCAGTTGTGCTGCCGATACAGAATCCGCGCAGTATGCAGCCTGAGGCGCTGACGGCTCTGTGGCAGCAGGAAAACGTAACTGCACACCTCGGCACCTACCCGGCACAGGCGCTGTCACTGGCAGTACAGCTGGCCGGACAGGACGGTGCGGTGGTGGTTTGCGGTTCGCTGTATCTGGCAGGCGAACTGCGCCCCGTGGCACTGGAAATTCTGCCGATGCTAAAATAAAGCATGTAATTCAATTTAAAAACGGACCCTGCCGCGTAAAATCGCGGCAGGGTCCGTTTTGGCTATGCATTAAAGATTCAAATCAGGAGAAGCGCTCACGCTCCGGCACCGGTTCCATTCGATCCGTGCGGTCTGCCCCTCCAACCAGACTTGGGAAAGGAGTGCGGGTAAAGCTTGGCACCACATGAATCTCCTGCTGGTCCACAGGCTCTCCAACTTTCATCCTATCCGGGCGGTCAGGCTTTGTAATAAACATGGCGGGTTCCTCCTTGATTCTGTAGGCTGCTTTCTTCTATCTGCCGTTATCATAGCAGATGGACGAAAGCAGGTAAACCCTTTTTGAGGAATCCCGAAATACATTTTGTTTTTGGAGTTTTAACTTTCAAAAAAACCGGAAAGCACGTCTTAACTTACAAAAGTTAATTCATTTTTTCAATGTACGATATGTGCAGTTTATTTTACAAAATAAAATAAAGTTTGCAGTGCTGTTCAGCTTAGCTTTAAAAGGGACAAATGTACAAGTTTCACTTCAAATAGCGGTCAATCATCTGCTGTGTAACACCGTGATTCTGAATGATTTCTTTATAAAAGCGCGCGCTGCGCCGCACAGTACGCACCTGCGTTTTAAAGTCACAGCCAATCAAGCCAAACGCTGATGTCTCTCCCTCTGCCCACTCAAAATTATCCATCAGCGACCAGTGATAATACCGCTCCACCGGCAGTCCGCTGTCAGCAATCTGCTTCAAGTGGTCATACAGAAAGCGGCAGCGCAGTTTATCATCCCGGTCAGCTACACCGTTTTCTGTAATCCAAATCGGCGCCGTAAAGCGTTTGTAGCGGTGCCGCATCAGAATGCCAAGTCCTTCGGGATAAATCTCCCACCCAAGGTCATTCACCGGTTTTCCCGGTTGGCCGGTCGTATTTGCGCCGTGTACCCAAATACGTGTGTAATAGTTGATGCCGATATAATCGTAGAAACGCCCATCCCCCAGTGGAGCTTCCGCGCCGAGCGGCAGCGTCAGCCGCCCAGTGTAAAGAGCCTCCGTCAACCCCTGAAACAGGTATTCCATACCGTTGGCAAGCGGGCGGTCTTTTGGTTGCGCAGGTGTAAACACACGCAGGTGTTCCGCAAAGCCGACCATCGTTCTGCCCGGAAAGCGGCGTTCCTCCCGAATACGGTGAATCCGCCGATATGCAGTCAAATGGCAGTAAACCAAGTTGCGCATCACACGCACGGCCTGACCGGGGTTGTGCTTTGCCGGAGGCCACTGTGCCAAAAAATAACTCAGCGTGACGTAAACATTTGGCTCATTCAGGGTAACATAATCACTGACAAGGTCACCGATTTCCTCCACAACATAAGTCACATACCGCAAAAAAATAGAAGGACTTTCCTTCTGTAAAAAGCCGCCGCGGCTTTCAAACCAAGACGGATTGGAAAAATGATGCAGTGTAATCAGTACCTTGACACCCATTTTCTGCAGGTCAAGGATTTCCTCGCGGTAATGATTGATGGCCTGCCGGCAAAACTGCCCCGGTGCCGGCTCCACGCGGCTCCATTCAATGCTCATCCGGTAAACCTGCAGCCCCAGCTCCCCAATCAGCCGGTTGTCTTCTTTCCAGCGCTGCCAGTGCTGATTTGCATTTTTCGGGCTGGAACTGTCCTTCATTTTTCCGGGTCTTTCCGCCCAGTCATACCAGCTGTTTTTGGTTGGACTGCCCTCGATCTGCGTAGCCGAAGTTGCACAGCCAAGCAGTGTATTCTTCAAAGAAAAAGGTGTATCCAAGTCTGTTCCTCCTGCATTGCCCCAAAGCGTTCCGCATATCAAAAATTCTATCGCGTTATCTTTTTATTGTACCTTGAACCAACGAAAAATGCAATCTTTTCGCCTTGTATATTCCACAGCAATGTGTGTTTTCTCCCTGCTTTTTTCTACTGATATTTATTTGTCTATCCAGTTGATATTTGACAATTTTCTTTTTGCCTTGTATGATAGGGATATTTTCAACACCTACACATTCTTTTTTAATCAGGAGGGTAAACCCATGCAGGCATGGCTGACTGCTTTTATCAATCAATTTGGGTACTTAGGAGTTGGACTTCTCATTTTTCTTGAAAACATCTTTCCACCAATCCCCTCTGAAGTAATTTTGACTTTCAGCGGTTTCCTAACCACCACATCTTCCCTGACAATTCCCGGTATGGTGGTGGCTTCTGTTCCGGGCAGCATCATCGGCGCACTGGTACTGTACAGCATTGGGCGCATTTTAAATGAAGAGCGGCTGGAACGCTGGCTTGGCGGACGCTTTGGCCGCGCATTGCATTTTAAACCTGCGGATGTGCACAAAGCGCATGACTGGTTTTTGAAAAAGGGGCAGATTTCTGTCTTCTTCTGCCGCTTCATTCCCGTTGTACGCAGCCTGATCTCCATACCGGCCGGCATGGCACAAATGTCTTTGCTGCCATTTATACTGTACACAACTGTCGGCAGCCTGATTTGGAACACAGTGCTGATTTCGCTGGGAGCAGCGGCCGGAAATTCTTGGGAAAAGGTTCTTAAATACACCGACATGTACACCCAAGCAGCACTGGTTGTGCTCGCCGTGGCAGCGGTTCTGGTTGCTGTGTGGCTTTACAAAAAAAAGAAAAAAAAGCAGTCCTGATTCGACGGGATGCATCCTTTTTCGTGCCGCGCGCTTTACCTTTTCTTCATTCCGTGCTATAGTAATGGTGTATATGTTGGAAGGAGAAGCAACATGAAAAAGAAACTCAAGCAATGGTTCTGCACCGCATGTGCAGCCGTGCTGGTTATTGTGACTGGCACCGTACCCGTGCAGGCTGCAAACCTGAACCCCGGCTTTATTCCACAAAGCAAAGCGCTGGAACTGGTGAACCTGGACAACGGCGATACAGTATACTCAAAAAATGCAGATCAAAAAGTTCCACAGGCTTCCACAACCAAGGTCATGACCTTCATTGTAGCCTCAGAGCTGATTAAGGATCCGAAAAATACCATAGCCACCATTTCCGGCGACGTACAGGCACAGCTGCCGGACCGTTCCTTTGTAACCGTACAGTTGGCAGTCGGTGAAAGGATCTCTGCTTTGAACCTGATGTACTGCATGCTCATCCCCTCCGGCAACGACGCTGCGATTGCGCTTGCCGAATCCGCTGCGGGCGGAAACATGACGCAGTTTGTACAGCGGATGAATCAGAAAGCCAAAGAACTTGGGTGCACAGGCACCAATTATACCAATGTATTCGGCAAGTATGATAAGGGTCACTACACCACGGCAAAAGACCTTGAAAAAATTTACCGTTACGCGTACACACTGCCCTATTTCAAAGAAATCACGTCCAGTGCTTCGTACACGGTACCTGCTACCAACTACACCGCTGCACGTAAGCTGAAAGCTTCTAATAAACTGATGGACAAAACATCCAGTTACTACTACCAGCCCTGTACCGGCGGCAAAACCGGCACCTCAGATGAATCCGGTTACTGCCTTGCCTCCACTGCCTCCAAAGACGGAGCAAACTACCTGTGCATTGCACTGGGTGCACCCAGTGTTAAAAATGGTACTGCTGTAACCACCAACGGTGCTTTTGAGGATTCCCGCCAACTTTACAGCTGGGCTTTTGAGTCCCTGAAAAAGAAGGACATTCTCTCGAAGTCCAAAGCAGTTGCAAATGTTTCCGTACAGCAGGCAAAGGATAAGAATCAGCAGCTGGCGGTTGTTCCCGCTTCTGATTACAGCACCATGCTGCCGGCTGACGGCAGTACCACCACAAAAGTTTCCCTGCCGAAAAGTATTGCCGCGCCTGTGAAAAAGGGTGACAAAGTCGGCACGGTAACGGTACTGTATAACAATGAAACCCTCACTACGGTTGACCTTGTCGCTTCTGCAGATGTTACGCAGTATGTTGCATTTTACAAACAGCAGTGGTTTAAAGTTGCCGTCATTGCTGTTGGGGCTGTAGTTGTCGTTGGACTGATTATTTTGCTCATCCGGCTACTGCGCAGCAGGCACCACCGCGGCGGTAGTTATGGCGGCAGCAGGTACCGAGGCAAGCGCAGCGCATCCCGCAGCAGCAGACGACGCTCTAAAAGCAGCTATCATAACTACCACTAAGCAGTAATTTCTGCTTTTGGGGATAACAAACCAACAGTAAAGGATTTTTCACCTATGACAAAAAGATGGTTCAAAACAGCAGCCGCAGCGCTGCTCTCTGCCGCGTTGATTTTTTCAGCTGCTGCCTGCAGCACAAGCAGCCCCAGCGCTGCCGCATCACAGGTACCGGCCAACAGTTCCGTTTCCTCTGCAGCATCACAGTCTGTCAGCACCTCCGAAGTAAAATTCACGTTGGAAATTAAGAGTCCCCGCGACAGCTATGAAAAAAAGCAGAACAGCACTGGCTCCGGTACTCTGGGGGATTACCTGAAAAACAACAAGCTGGTGGAATCCAAAGACGGTGACTACGGCATGTACATCATTGCTGTGAACGGCATGAAAGAGAATACCGCTAAAAAGCAGTGGTGGTGTGTTGAAGTAAACGGACAGTCCGCTACCACCGGTGTTTCTTCCATCAAATTGGAAGAAGGCAAAACCTACACACTGGAGTTAAAAGAAGGGTATTGATTTTGGCTTTTCTTTTGCGATACAGTTTATAAATGTTAAAAAAATGCGTTCCTGCAAAACTGCAGGAACGCATTTTTCTTGTTGCTTTCTTAGAATGCCCAGCCACCATCGCGGAAAAGCGGAACTTCCTCGCCATTTGCAGTAACGCCGGTAATGGAAAGGTCCGGGGTGCCAAGCATAAAGTCAACGTGAGCACTGGAATCATTAATGCCTGCTTCCAGCAGCTGCTCTGTTGTCATCTCCAAACCGCCCTTTACGCACTCTGGGAAACCCATGCCAATGGCAAAGTGGCAGGCTGCATTCTCATCAAAAAGTGTGTTGTAGAAAAGAACGCTCATTTCAGAAATCGGTGACTGCTTCGGAATCAGCGCGCACTCACCCAACATTTTAGAACCGTCATCTGTTGCAATGATTTCCTTCAGCGTATCCTCACCCTTTGCGGCGGAGCAGGAAACAATGCGGCCGTCTTTGTAGGTTAGGCTGAAATCGTCAATCAGCACACCCTGAAAACTCAGCGGCAGCGCACTGTGTACAGTACCGTTGGTGCGGGTGCGGTCCGGTGTGCAGAAGATTTCTTCTGTCGGCATATTCGGAAAGAAATAAACACCATCCACAGTTTCAGAGCCGCCACCCTGCCAAATGTGATTCTTCGGCATACCAAGCGTGATGTCTGTTCCAATGCTGTTGCGATACACCAACTTGTCAAACTGCTTTTCGTTCAAGTACGCACGGCGCTGTTCAAAGCTCCTGCGGTGCGCGCCCCATGCGGCAACCGGGTCAGGCGTATCCACACGCACTGCGTGAAAAATAGCTTCCCACAGCTTGCTGACAGCTTCTTCCTCAGTGCAATCCGGAAACACGCGCTTTGCCCAAGCCGGTGAAGCGGCGCCAACAATGCACCATACATTGTGGCCAAAATTCATACCGTCAAAGAACGGCTTGCAGGCTGCATGTGAAGCTTTGGAAGTCGCCAGCAGCTTCTTTGGGTCTACTCCCGCCATTGCCTGCGGGTCATCACTCATAATGGAAAGGATAATGCCGCCGCGTTTAGCTATACCGTTTTCCAGCACTGCCCGCCACTCCGGAAAGTTGGTAAAGCACTCCATCGGCGAATTCTCGTAATGCAGGCGGGTCACGCATTCATCCGACCATGCAACAACAACATCCTTTGCACCCTCACTGTAAGCTTCCTCCACCACCAGACGGACCAGGGGCGCCGCCTCCAAACCGGCGGAAATCAGCATTTCCTGACCTTTTTTCAGGTTACAGCCAGCTTTCACAATCAAGTGCGCGTATTTCTTTAAATTTTCCCGTAAATCCATTGTTTTCTCCTTATAAAAGAAAAAGTTTGTTTTCCTGTCCTTACACAAAACGTCTCACCCGCCTTTTCAAAGGAAGCGAGATTTGGGGCAAAACTTCAAGGACGTTTTAGTCCGCGAGTGTTCCCATCGGGTCCCACGGATTCAGGTGCTGCGGTGTGGTATCCAGTGCTTTCAGCTGCTGGGCAGACAGATACTTTTTATTGATGACTGCCTGATACACAAAGGTGTCGAACCATGCGGCACCCATCTGGTAATATCCTTTGTCGCCGTGTTTATCGCTCCAGCTGTTCTCAATCTTCCACTTGGTAGGCTTGTCGGCCTCATCCAGATTCACGCCGGTAATGACCATTGCGTGGTTCATGGCGCTCTCGCGGTAATCCAGACGTTCTGCCTTGGTCATGGAGAAGTCCATGCCGAAGGTACCCTCGAAATCAAATGCTTCCGTGTGCCAAAGCCCTCTTTCGCGCTCATTGCGGTGACCAACGTCACTGCCGAACCAAACCAATTCGCCGTCCTTCAGCTGGCTGACAATCAGTTCTTTCATTTCATCCATCGGCAGGTTTAAGTAATGTACCGGACTGCCGTCCGCCACATTTCCAAGATAATCCACTGTATATGTACGGTAAAACGGTTTATCCTCCGTGGGCGAATTAATGATGCTGACATAATCGTTGCGCAGATCCAGCCCGACATACTCGCGGAAGAACTCCTTTGGAGTCAAACCGCGCACCATGTGATATTTTTTATCTTTATCCACATACTCAAAGTCAAACTGTTTCGGCGGCTCGCCAAAGCACATGCAGAGGAAGCGGTACAGTTCCGCGAGCATTTCCTTTTTCATTGCCTGCGGGTCTTTTCCGTCCTTAGCGGCGGCGCGCAGCTTTGCCGCGTACTGGCGCAGCTTTGTGTTCAGCAGATGGTTCATATCTGCGGTATTGCTGCTCTGGTAGGTTTCCTCCATTACCGCTTTCGGCACAACGCCGTACTTTTCAACGACATTCACCAGCATATCCCACTGGCCGCCGTCTGCAATGCCGGAAGAGAGAATGAAGGACAGCATGCGGTCATCTGTCGGTCGGTCTGCAAGGTCAATGGCGCTTTCCAGAAAATAATTTGCTTTTTCAAATTTGTCCCAAAAAGCAACGTAATTCTGCGACAGCTCAAATTTCTCCAGTTTGCACTTTTTAGCAACCTGCTCACGCAGCACATTCAGCGCCGAAAAAATCCAGCAGCGTCCGCTGTGCATCTGGTCTGTAACCTCCAGTGTGGGCAGATCAATGGAAAACTGAAACTGTGTGTCGCGCAGCGCAGTGCTGTTGAAGGATACATCTTTTACGCTGTTTTTATACAGCGCATTGGTCATAGCATGGCACAGCGCGCTGTTCTCGTAAGATTTCCGGAATACTTCCGTGTCATTTGCTGAAATTCCCTGAAATACGTTCATAAGTAGTAATTCCTTTCTGCAGTCTATGTCAGGCCCGCCCTACAGCGGGTAAGCAGGTGGTAACTCAACTGCATTCAGTATAGCACAGGGATTTTGCATTTGCAATTCTCCCGTGCCGCTGTTACAATGATTTGTTAGAAGGGATGTGAGCGGGGTGCCAGAGGTGTTAAAGGCATTTGTATATATCCTGCGTTGTGCGGACGGTACCCTTTACACTGGCTGGACAAATGACTTGGCCGCACGGCTGCGCACCCATCAAGCCGGCAAAGGTGCAAAATATACCCGCGCCCGCCGACCGGTCACACTGGTGTACTATGAAGTCCTGCCCGAAAAGTGTGCCGCACTCCGGCGTGAGGCTGCAATCAAACGCCTTTCACGTGCTGCAAAACTGCATCTGATTGCCAACGCACAATGTACAAACGCGCCAAAAGTCTCCGACTCTGCCGCAGAGAATTGTGGATTGCGTTAATTTTTTTTGTAAATCTCAAAAAATTCTAAAAACACTTGCTTTTTTGACTTTCTCGTTACATAATAGAAGTGCAACGCAACGGTGCGCGTCCTTTTTAGGATGCGCACCGTTTTTTGTTAAGTTTCCCCCTGTGTTTTTCCAAACATACACTTTGCCAGTCGGCCTTGCTGCCAATGGACTTATGAAAGTTAAGTAATTCCAGAAAAAAGTTAATTTTCTGCTTGCAATCATGTGATTTTCATTACATAATTAAGAAGTAGAAATACACAAAACAAAAATCCATTCAAAAAGCAATAAAAAGTGAGATGATTTTCTTGGATAAAATTGATGCAACACTTTTGGAGACCCTACAGGAAGACGCACGTGTACCCATTAAGACACTGACTAAAAAAGTTTTCCTTTCCGCACCGGCCATTTCTGCCCGCATTGAAAAACTGGAAAAGCAGGGTGTGATTAAAAACTATCAGGCTGTACTGGACCCCATCAAGCTTGGCTATCACATTAAGGCATACATAAACCTGCAGATGACTCCCAATCAAAAGACAGAGTTCTACCCGTTTATCCGCCAGTGCCGCAATGTATTGGAGTGCGACTGCGTGACCGGCGACTACTCCATGCTGATTAAGGTTGCATACCCCAGTACTGCCGAACTGGACACATTCATCGGTCAGCTGCAGCACTTTGGTGCAACCTCCACACAGATTGTCTTTTCCACGCCAGTAGAGTCCCGCGGTGTGCAGGTCAGTACCGAGCTTGCTGGCAGCTGAAACGACAAATATTCTAGACAAAAACGGCTGGTTTCCGCGGAAACCAGCCGTTTTATTTTACAATTCTTTTTGCATGCAGACAGAGGTGTTTACACCTGCATACTGGCCATAATTGGGTATCTGATGCCAACCGCAACTTTCGTACAGCTTTTGTGCAGCAGTAAGCGGTTTTCCGGTTTCCAGCAGCAGTGTGCTGCAGCCGATTTCTGCCGCAGTCTGTTCCAACTCGCACAGCACTTTGCGTGCAAGTCCCCGCCGGCGGTATTGCGGACAGACAAAAACACGTTTGATTTCTGCTGCCCCCGGTGCGTATTGTTTCACCGCACCACAGGCCGCCGCACAGCCATCCACCAAAATCAGCACTGCATGGTGAATCGCCTGCAGTGTATTGTAAGCATTATACTGTGTCTGCTGCTTTTCCTTTCCGATTTTCTCGTCCAGAAATTCGTCCAACTGACGGCAAAGTGCTGCAAAACGTTCGTCACTGCCGTCTGTGTGTATGACTGTTTCCATTTTCTCGATTCCTTTCAAAAAGGAAAGCCCAACGGCTGCGTGCAACCATTAGGCTTTCTTTTGTTGCTTCGTTAATCCCAAAGAATCCTTTCGTCGTGACAGAGCCGCTGCACCGCAAACTTCCCCTGCACAAGTGCTGTATGCATTCCGGCAGTATCCCCCAGCCACTGACCAGCAAGGAGCATATGGGAAAGTCCGGGCAGACGTCCGGTCAGCTGCGCCGGCCGCGACTGTGCTGTTGGGACAAAAGCCACGCAGCTGCCGTGAAACGCATTCAGCCGGTCGGCATAGGTCATGGGCGTGTGGCAGCGCAGATACTTCAACTGTCCTTTCATTTCCGGAAAGCGCTTCTCCAGTGCCAGCTGCACCGCTGAAGCCAGCCGGTCAATTTCCACTTGGTAAGCGCCGTGCTGTACAGAAAGCGACTCCCAATACTTAAACGCCCGCTTTCCCGGCATCGGCACATCCGCGCAAAGCTCTGCTCTGCCTTTCTGCACAAACAGCGGGTCATCGCTGAACTGCGTAACTGTCAGGCGGCTCTGCCCCTCTCCCGCGGCAGGAATTACATCCGTTGCAAAAGAAAGTGTCCGCGCCAGCGGCAGGCTGTCCGCAGGGGCCGAAAAGAACAGCCGCACCAGTGAAAATGTGGGGTAAGCTTCCGGCGCCGCAAATCGCAGCTGAAGCTTTTTCTCCATTGCATAACGGTCCTGCAGCAGTTTCCGGCAGGTATACGCCGGGTCGCAGGCAGAAATGACCCAGTGTGTCAGCAGCCGTTCACCGCTTTCCAAAATAACTCCGCGTGCCGCGCCATTTGCCGCAATGATTTCCTTTACCGGTGCGTTTACCTGCAGTTCACCGTCATTTTTTAGATACATATCCGTCATGCGTTTGATAATTCGGCGGGAACCGCCGACTGGTACCGCAATGTCACCGGAGATAAACTTTGCATAGCACAGCACCAAATATGCCAGCGTACTGCCCGGCGGCAGTACCTGCCGAAAGGCACAGCGCAGCGCCGGATGATGAAATTTCTGCGCAAAATCAACAAGCGGCACATTGTGAAGCCTTGCAAGCAGCTTATTGACCTCACCATTTGCAGAATTGACCCGCAGTGCTTCCAGAGGACTCATCAAATCCACAGGCTTTTGTGTCTGCAGAACATGTCCCTGTGCTTTTAAAACGAACGCACGGAACTGCTGCAGCAAACGGCTGTCCTCCGGGCTGATTTTTTCGGCGTTGCTGCAAAAGGTATCCAGATCCTCACAAAACGAAATGGTCTCGCCGGAGTCCTCCACTGTAAAAAAGCTGTCCGGATTCACGAACATGGTGTCCCGCAGGGCATCTACTTCGTTCCAGCAGTCGTAGAGCGGTGTTCCCTCCTGCGTACCGGCAAGGAAACGCATACTGCCTTCGATTGGCAAGCCATCCTGTGTCCAGCCCATACAGGCACCGCCGGGCACACTGCTTTTTTCATAAATCGTCGTACGAAAGCCATGCAACTGCGCATAAATGCCAGCGGCAAGCCCCGCAACACCGGCGCCAATAATTGCAATTTTTTTCTGTCCATTCACCGAAAGACCCCCTCTCTCCGCGGTTTCACCCCAGCCATTTCAAATTTATTCGGAAAGAATCTTTTCCACTTTTTCACGTATCTCTTTCATTTTTTCCGGAATCGAGATGTGCTGCGGGCAGTGCTGTGCGCATCTGCCGCAGGCCACGCAGGAGGATGCCTGCTGCTTTTCCTCCAGTGCCTGATAAGCTTTCAGGAATTCTCCCTCTCTGCCGGAAACGGAGAATTCATTGTAAATTTTAAAGACAGCGGGAATGTCCACACCTGACGGACAGTCCATGCAGTAGCGGCAGCCGGTACAGGGAATGGTAAGATATTTTTTATAGATATCACCCGCGCTTTGCAGGGTTTTCAGTTCCTCCTGCGAAAGCGGCTGGAAGTTTACAAATGTGCTCACATTGTCCACAACCTGCTCATCGCTGCTCATACCGCTGAGTACGGTCATAACCCCCGGCTGGGAAGCTGCGAAACGCACCGCCCAAGAAGCAAGGCTTGCCTGTGGGTCCGCGGCTTTCAGCACATCCGCCGCCTGTGGGCAGAGCTTCGCCAAAGCGCCGCCGCGCACCGGTTCCATCACGACCACCGGAATGCCGTTCTTTGCCAGCAGGTCATACTGCCCCTTGGCGTCCTGCGCCTGCCAGTCGATGTAATTTAGCTGAATCTGCGCAAAGTCCCAGTCATTCAGCTTCAAAATTTCCGCCAGAACCTCTGGAGAATCATGGAACGAAAAGCCGAGGCGGCGAATCTTTCCTTCCGCCTTTTTCTGCTTTAGGTACTCAATGACGTGGAATTTTTTAAACTTCTCTACGATATTGCGGTCCAAACCGTGGCAGAGATAAAAATCAAAATAGTCCACACCGCAGCGCTTAAACTGATTCTGAAAAATCTCCTCTACCTGTGACTCCTGTGTTACCTGCCACAGAGGCATTTTATCAGCAAGGAAGTAGCTTTCACGCGGGTACTTGCTCAGCGCGTGGCCGATAAATGCTTCGGAAAGGCCGTCATGGTACATATACGCCGTATCAAAATAATTGACGCCGTTGGCATAAGCGTAGTCAATCAACTTCTGCCCCATATCGTAGTCAATATCCTGTTTGTCCTCCTGCAGGCGCGGCAGGCGCATACATCCAAAGCCGAGCAGGGAGGGTTTGGCATCTGTTCCGCGGTATCCTCTTGAAATCATTTTCATTCCTCTTTCCTTGTAATTTGTGCTTTATCTTTAAAGTTAGCTACTTGCAGGGCAGGCAGTCTGTAATCGTATTGTATCGCGCGGCGCTTTTTTTTGCAAGCCACGATTTGCTTTTTGGCTGCACCGCATTATAATAGAAGTGTTCTGCTCAATTGATTGAATCGGAGGGGTAAAGATGCCGGACTGTGTCCGCGGGCGCTTTGCACCGACTCCCAGCGGCCGCATGCACCCCGGTAATGTGCTGTGTGCACTGCTGGCGTGGCTTTCCGCACGTTCACAAGGTGGACGCATTGTGCTGCGCATAGAAGACCTCGACCCGCTGCGCTGCCCGCGTGGAAACGCAGATTTACTGGAACGTGACCTTGCATGGCTGGGGCTGGACTGGGACGAAGGCGGCAGCCGCGGCGGCGCACACGCGCCTTATTACCAAAGCGAATGTACACCGATTTATGGAACCGCACTGGAGATATTGCAGAAACAAGGACTGATTTATCCCTGCTTCTGCAGCCGGTCGCAGCTGCACGCTGCCAGTGCCCCGCACCTTTCTGACAGTCAGGTGATATATGACGGCCGCTGCCGCAGGCTCACTGCAGACCAGGTGCAGCAGCTTTCCAAAACACATCGTCCCGCCCTGCGCCTGTGTGTACCGAATGAAACCATTTCTTTTACAGACAGCTGTCAGGGCAATTACTCTGAAAATCTTGCGAAAGAATGCGGTGATTTTCTGGTGCGGCGTTCAGACGGTGTTTTTGCCTATCAGCTGGCGGTAGTTGTGGATGACGCACGCATGGGTGTTACGGAAGTAGTACGCGGCCGCGACCTGCTTTCCTCTGTGCCGCAGCAGTTGTATCTGTACCGTCTGTTGGGATACCGCCCGCCGCAGTACCGCCATATTCCGCTGCTGCTTGCCCCGGACGGCCGCCGTCTTTCCAAGCGTGACCGCGACCTTGACCTCGGCTCCCTGCGGCAAAGCCTGTCAAATGCCCGGCCTCTGATTGGCGCGTTGGCACATCTTTGCGGACTGCTGCCACAGCCGGAGCCGGTCACCCCGCAGGAACTGCTGCCGCAGTTTCACTGGGAACTGGTGCGGCGGGAATCGATTTGCGTACCGGAGAAATGGTACACAACACCTCCCACAGAATGGCTTTAACGAATTGGAGAATCAATATGCAGAAAATATTGCTTTACGAACAAGTTTCAGAAATCGAACCATTTGTCAGCAAACGCGCCTGTACACTGCTGCACCGCCCCCAACTGGAAAGTTTCATCGGTATTGACAAATTTAATCTGGTTGTGTTCAACTGGTATGACCTGCACAGCCGCATGAAAAAAAGTCCGCAGGTCGCCATCTGCTTTGACAGTGACGATATCTTTTTTCTCTGCGAAAATGAAGAAGCGCTCGCCATGGTAAAGAAAATCATCGCAGAACAGACACAGGAGCAGCCGCTTTCCAATGAAGAACTGCTGTACCACTTTTTCATGCGCCTGCTGCGAAATGATGTAAATTATCTGAATGATTATGAAATGCTCATTACAGAAATTGAAGACCGCATGGTAGCCGGTCTGCAAAAAGATTATCTCACAAAAATCATTTCCTATCGAAAGGACCTGCTGCGGCTCAAACGGTACTACGAGCAGCTTGGATTTGTTTTTGAGGAACTTACAGCAAATGAAAACAGCCTGCTTTCAGCAAACGGTGTCCAGCTCTGCAACATTCTGAGCCGCCGCACCGACCGCCTGTTTGCAAGTGCAGTCAATCTGCGGGACTACATAGCACAGGTACTGGACGCCTACCAGTCTCAACTGGATTATCATCAAAACAACCTGATGAAAATTTTTACGGTTGTGACCACCATCTTTCTGCCGCTTACCTTGCTGGTAGGCTGGTACGGCATGAATTTTGACATGCCGGAGCTGCACTCTGCCTACAGCTATCCAATTGTAATTGCCGTTAGTGCCTTCATTGTAGCTGCACTAATTATTGTCTTTAAAAAGAAAAAGTGGATGTAAAACAGCTGCTGCCCTTTTTCAAGAAGGGCAGCAGCTGTTTTACAAATCATTTTCTTCCGTTTTGAACGCTGTCAGATTGTCATCCAGCTGGTTGAGCACTCGAAAGGTGGTCAGTAAATCTTCAGGAGAAATTCCCGCATAGAAAGCTCCAAAAAATTGCTCGCTCTGGGTGCGGTACTTTCGCTGTAAATCGTCAGCCTTTTGTGTTTTATAAATCCGGGTTTTACGCCTGTCACTACTGTCCCGCCGCAGTTCAACATAACCGGCCGCCTCAAGTGTTTTTGCCATCTGCTTAATGTTCTGGTGAGAACTTTGCATCACCTGTGCCAGTTCGTTAAGCGTAGGCGGGCAGTCCTCCAGCAAATTTAGGCAAATGAGGAAGAAAAACTGTTTGCAGGTGATTTCATCATAAAAAGTATCTCCGGCCGTCTGCAAATGATTGCTGAACGAAAAAAACATACCGAACAGCGCACGCTGAACATCCATCTTCTGCAGTTTTTCCAAGCAATTCATGGACGTTTCTGCTCTTGCTTTACAGTTTCTGATGCAAATCTCTGCGCGGCCTCCAGCGTTTCCCTGCCGGGTTCTTTAGAATTCATAAACAGGAATCTGCCTTTTCCGCTGAATGTCTTTTCCGCAACGTTCAGCCCCTGCGCCTGCAGTTTTTCCCGCACCGGTGCAGTTTGATCCTTTCCCCTTGCGCTGGTTGTAAAGAGAACGATGTTCTGAATATTTTCCGGTTTCAGTTTGGCAAGGAAATCATTCAATTTTTGGGGTGGATTTCCGCCGTAAATGCCGAAACCCAGAAACAGGAGTTTCGTTTTTTGCAGCAGGTCTGCATCCTCAATCCGCTGCGCAGGGACGCCCAGTGTTTGTGCCATAGCCTCGGCAACTTTTTTGGTATTCTTTTTACTCATGTAAAGAATTTTTATGTTCAAAACAATCGCTTCCTTTCTGCATTCTGTATAAATGTAATATATTACATTTATTGAGTTCTGTCAAGTATTTACCTGCTGTTTTAAAAAAATGACACATACATTTTCCACTGTACCTGTAGAATTTGCAGATAAACTACTCTAATTTTTAGAGATGTTTTGATAGAATTCTTCCTGTTCCAAAACCACAGCAGTTCCAGTATAATAAAAACTAGAGATTTTCCCAGCCAAAAACAGAGTTTTCTGTAAAAAGGAGCGGAACTTTACAATGTCTTTTCAAGACAAGATTATTAAGGTACTCAGCCAGGCAAAGGTACGCCGTCAGCTTTCCACCGTTTATCTGGCCGCTGTGCTGCTGCCCGTTTTGATTATTTCCGTGGTAATCCTCAGCAGTTTTCAGTCTGTTATGAACCGGCAGTATCAAAACCTGGTGGATTCTGACAACCAGCGGGTCAAATCCATCCTTTTTAACGCAACCACAAACCTGTACAATCTTTCCGACAATCTGGTCAGCAACAGTGAACTCCTGCAGCTGCTGCAAACAGAATACAGCAGCACCTACGAAGCGGTTTCTGCCTGCAATCAGTTCTCCGGCTTTCAAAATCTGCTGCGCAACGAAACCTCTGTTTCGCGCCTGTGCATTTACAGCATGAACCATTCCCTTGGCAGCAGCCAATATATCCAGCAGGTGGATGCAAATATTCAGCGGACCCAGTGGTTTCAAAAAGCTTCCGCCGCGCCCAGCGCATTCTGGGCCGCCGCCAAAAGAACCGACCAGTACAAAAATGTTTATTGGGAAGTGACCCTGTACCGCAAAATCACACTGGTAAAAAGCAAAAGCTACGCAGTACTGGCCATTTCCATGAATGATAACTTTCTGAAAAACCAGATTGAAAACAATACGCTCTGCTCCGTCCTCTCCGTAAACAACGGCCCGGTCTTTTACAGTACTTGGAACGGTCTGGCGGGTACTGTGCCGCCGGTGCCGGTCGGCAGCGGCATTGCGAAATCCACTGGGCGGCAGGTAATTAACGGTGCCCCCTGCCTGTACACCGTCAGCACGCTGCTCCCTCTTTACACAAATGATCAATTTTGCATTCTTTCTATAGACAGCAATGCAATTACTGCCATGCGAAACGTTACCTTTACACATATCCTGCTGCTCGGCTTCATTATTTTTATTTCCTGGCTGGTGTTCTTCATCTTTACGCATTACTTCAGCGCACGCGTAGAACTGCTGCGCAGTGCCATGCACCGCGCCAGCAACAACGATTATGACATTGTGGATTCCTTTCACGGGGATGATGAAATTTCGGAAACATTCCACGACCTAAAAATTTTGGTGCAGCAGGTAAAGCAAAAGGAAGCGGAAATGTATCAGGAACAGATTCGGGAACAGAAGCTGATGAATGAGCAGCAGGAAATGGAATACAAAATGCTCGCAAATCAGATCAACCCCCATTTTCTGTACAACACATTGGAAACCATCCGCATGAAAGCGCTGACAGAGGGCAACCGCGACGTTGCCACCGCCATTAAACTGCTGGGCAAGTCCATGCGTTATGTGCTGGAGAACACCGGCACCTCCTCCACCACCCTGCAAAAAGAGCTGGACTACATTGATACCTACATGAAAATACAAAAACTGCGCTTCGGAGACCGCATTAATTATTCGCTTTCCGTCGCAGAGGATGTGCACCCCGGTCAGTGCGAAATCCTGCCGCTGCTGCTGCAGCCGATTGCGGAAAATGCGATTTCCCACGGGCTTGAATGTACCGCCGGCGGCGGAAACATTCACATTGACATCCGGCTGCTTGGCAGTTCCGTCCTTTCTGTCACCATCACAGACAACGGCACCGGCATTTCTCCCGAAAAGCTGCAGGCACTCAAGGGCAGCCTGAACCTCCCCTGCAAGACCAAGACAAACAGTATTGGTCTGTACAACATCAACCGACGCATTCGCCTATGCTACGGGGAATGTTACGGTCTGCGGTTAAAAAGTGAAGACGGCAAAGGCACACAGGTGAATTTGACTATACCCTATACCTTTACGGAGGAGATTAAAAAATGAACATATTGATTGCGGACGATGAATCTATAGTAAGGCAGGGACTGCACTATGTAATTGACTGGCAGGCGCTCGGTTTCCATATTTGCGGCGAAGCCGCCACTGGAACAGAAGCGCTGGAAAAGATTATGGATCTCCAGCCCGATCTTGTTCTGATGGATATCCGCATGCCAGGGCTTTCCGGCATTGAAGTGGTGGAACAGTCCCGCAGCAGACAGTTTCATGGAAAATTCATTATTTTAAGCGGCGTTTCCGACTTCAAATACGCCCAGACCGCCATCCGCTGCGGTGTGGAATACTACCTGACCAAGCCAATTGACGAAGATGAGCTGCAAAATGCCGTCTGCACAGTACGTGATGCCCTCCAAAAAGAGAAAAAAGATACCTGCGCACTGAACCAGTACCGTGAAAAAGCAAAGGACACCATCCTGCACGATATTCTTTTGGGCAAAGCAGACCTGAACTCGCTGGACCCGCAGGACCTCGGCCTTTCTGCGGATATTTATCAGGTTGTACTGTACGAAAACTATGATCAGGAGCCATTTCACAACACCTGGAATTTTGCGGACATTCTGCGCGTTACCGGGCAAAACGGACAGACCTTTGAATATGTGCAGATTCAGGAAAAAGATATCATCCTGCTCAAAGGAAGTCTTGCCGTGCGGCAGCTGCAAAAGCTGCTGGAACATTACGCCCGCACCCCGCAGAAAGGCTCACCGCTAGACTCCCTTTTCCTTGCGTGCGGGCGGCAGGTTTCCCGGCTGGAACAGCTGCATCTCTCCCTGCAGGATGTTGTGCAGCTGGAAAAGCGGCGTTTTTTCTGTGAACCGAACCAGCACGTTTTGGACAGCCGCTCGCTTCCTGCCGCTGACACACTGCACCCTGTTGTACAGGATGCAGAAGTTGCGCACTGGCAGAAACTGTTTTCCGGGTACATTCAGGCACACAGCCGCACGCAAATTATTGAAACCCTAAAATTGCTGCAAACCACACTGTTTTATGCCTCGGACAGTTTAAGCAACATTCAATATTTTTTGTCCGATATTTATCTGCAGGTAAAACAGGACATTGCCCGCGCTTACAGTTCCGTTGATATCCCGTTCCCTTCCAATGCCACGGTGTTAAATCTAATTGAAAGCAAATGCTACCTTTACGAAGTAATTTCGTTTTTATCCGAACAGTTTGAAATCTGGATGAACGCCATCGGCAGCCCCTCCAGCGATAATGTGCTGGATGACCTAGTGTACTATATAGAGCACAATTATCAGGATAACCTGCGTTTGGAAACCCTGGCGCCGCTTTTTGGCTACAACAGTTCCTACCTTGGCAAGATTTTTACCAAAAAATTTGGCGACACCTTTAACGCTTATGTAGATAAACTGCGCATCCGCCGCGCCTGCACCCTCTTGGAGCAAGGCAGCTGCAAGGTGTACGAAATTGCTGAAAAAGTCGGCTACTGCAACGTGGATTACTTTCACAAAAAATTTCGCAAATATGTGGGGGTAAGCCCCGCCGAGTACCGTAAACAGCACACGGGGGAATAAGCAAAACGCACCGCCGTCCTTATGAAGTGAACCCCAAAAGTTAGACAAGTGATATACTTGTTTAAGGAATGGGGTTCAGTTCATTAACAAGGACAGCAGTGCGTTTTTTATAATACTTCGGCTTTGAGCACAACTGGGTATTCACTGGAAACAAACGGTGCCTGCACATGCAGTCCGTCCTTATCCCGGTTCCACTGCGGTGCTTCTGCATAGCCCAGCACCGACAGCTCTTTAATCAGGCCGTGGAATTCCGGCACATTCTGGTCGTCAGAAACGCTCAGGGAACGCACGGTCACGCGGCCGTCTTCCGGCCAGCGCAGCACAATGCAGTAAATGCTGTTTCCCTGCACTGTAAAACGGATATCCTCCGGCGTATAGGGTGTTTCCTGATTATCGGTGAACTGCCCCTGCGCCTCTTTGGTGGGGCCCTCCGCAGGCTTTCGCCACGGGCGGCTGCTGTAAATTGCTTCGCCGTTTGTGTGCAGCCAGCCGCCGATTTCCCGCAGGATTTTCTGGTCAGTTTCCGGAATGGTACCATCCGACTTTGGCCCCACATTCAAAAGCAGGTTGCCGTTTTTGCTGACGATGTCCACAAGCTCCAGCAAAATCTGCCGCGGTGTTTTGTAGTCCAGTGTGTCTGTGTAGCACCACGAATTCTTTGCGATGGCGGTATCGGACTGCCAGCAGAACGGCTGTGCCTGCGCAAATTTGCCGCGCTCCACCTCTACAATACCGCTGCCGAACATCATGGAATCGTGCTTATAGCAAATTGCGGTTGGCCTGCCCCACTGTGCGCCGCGATTGTAGTAGTAAGCTGCCATTTTGCGCAGCCACGGCTTAAAAGCCTCGTGCTGAATCCACCAGTCAAAGTAAAGCGCCGCAGGCTGATAACGGTCAATAATCTCGCAGGTGCGCAGCAGCCAGTCCGTTAGATACTCCTCCGTGGGATACGGCTTGCTCTGCAGGTCTTCCGGGTTTGGCTCCGGCATAGACGGCCAGTAGAGATCGCCCCGCTGCAGCGGTTCATGAATGTCACTTGCGAACTCTTTTCCGTGGCTCAGGAAAAACCAGTGCTCCGCGCGGTGAGAGGATGTGCAGAAGGTCAGCCCCTTTTCCTCGATCGCCAGCTTCAGCTCGCCGAGTGTGTCGCGGTGCGGCCCCATTTCCCACGCGTTCCAGTGGGAAAGTGAACTGCGGTACATCTGAAAGCCATCGTGATGTTCAGCAACGGGAAACACATACTTTGCACCGGCCTGCCGGAACAATTCTGCCCATTCATTAGCATCAAACTTTTCCGCTTTGAACTGCGGGATAAAGTCTTTATAGCCGAATTTATCCTGTGTACCGTAGGTTTCGCGGTGGTGCAGATACTCCGGCTTTCCTTGAATATACATATTGCGGGGGTACCATTCATTGTTAAACGCCGGCACACTGTAAAGCCCCCAATGCAGGAATATGCCAAACTTTGCTTCCCGCAGCCAGCGCGGCGGCTCAAATGCGGCAAGCGATTCCCATGTATCATGAAATGGCCCCGCTGCTACCACACGGTCAATTTCTTCCAGATATTCTTTTTCAAAGCTATTTAGCTGCATACACTTTCCTCCGCTTTTAATTATCGCTGGTTCCACTCAAGTCCAATTTCGTCCAGAAAAGCTTTCGCTAAAATCATGTGTCCCGGCAGGTTGGGGTGCACACGATCCCCGCTGATATAAAAGTAAGAAAGGCTCTGCAGATACCGATCAATCCTTGCCTGCACATCAACGTACGGAAGCTGATATTTTTTCGCTGCTTTACGTGCAATTTCCGCGTATTCCTCCACACGGCGGCGCATGGGGTCATTGCGGTTGAGTTCCATAAAGAATGGGCTGAGAATAAAGATATTTTTTACCAGGGGCTTGGTCTGCTCCAGCAATGCACAGTAGGTCTGCTCGTACTCCTGTGGTGAAACCACCTCCAGCTGCTGCAGTTCTCCGTCAAACTGACGCCAAACGTCATTAATACCAATCATAATGGAAAGGTAATCCGGATGCAAGTCAATTACGTCCTGCTGCCAGCGATTTTTTAAGTGGCGGATGGTGTCGCCGTTCACACCCTTATTGACTACCATGATTTTCTGTTCAGGAGCCAAACCGGTTAAACACGCATTCACAAGGCTAACATACCCGTCGCCGTAGGAACCCCATCCTGCGGGTGCAGCATTGTAATCTCTGCCGCAGTCAGTTACAGAATCCCCAATCATTACAAGTCTGCTTCCCTTTTCCAACATCATATTTTTTCCCTCCAAGTCATTTTAACAAAAGGAAGGCGCTGACCTGCGCCAGTGCCTTCCTTTATTGGCCAATCTTATTTGCTGCTTGCGCTGCTGCCATTCGTTTTTGCAATGTTCTCACGGGCAGTTTCCTGATCCTTTGCATTCTGCATGTCAACTGCCAGCACCTGGTCATAACCCAAGCCCTTAACAGTGTCCTGCATATCCTTGAGCAGGCTGTTAAACTCACTCTCGTCCTTTGCAAAAATCATCTTCCAGGAATCTGCAACGATTACTTCTTTGCACTGGTTGCGGATGGTAGTAATATCAGAGGAAGCTTCCGGTGCAACAAAGCCGCTGCCCGGCGCAACAATAATCTGCTTGCTCTTTTGCAGATAGTCCATCGTTGTCTTGGCATTCATCTTCTTCTGCCAGTCGGTATCCAATGCGGTCTTGTTTTCTTCCAGCACAGAATCCCACATTGTGTAGGTGTAGGGGCACTTTGTTTCTGGGTCAATGTCCACCTGGGTAACTGCCTTGTAATTCAGTGCGGAAATACCGTCTGTCCAAGTACCGGTTCCCCATTTGGCAGGAACTGTAACTTTACCGTCGCCCAGCAGTGCTTTTTTGCCAAAGTCTGTCAGCACAGGCTTGCCGTCTTTCAGTTCCCAGGTCAAGCCCTTGGGGCCGGCGGAACTTGCGGTCTGTGCTGCGGAGTCGTAAATACCTTCGGGAGAATACAGCCAGTCAATGAAATCTGCCATACGCTGCGGGTCCTTTGCCTTGCTGCCAATGGCAACAAAGTTTTTGGAGTCACCGTGCGGCACACAGCCGTAGGAGAAAATCTTCATATCATCGATTGGTGCCAGCATAAAGCCCTTACCCGCATTCTTATGTTCTGTGGTATTGTAAGCAGCCTGCCCCAGCCACGGCCAGAAGGAGAACAGCACCTGACCATCCTTGTATTTATTGTTCATAGTGTCGTAATTCTGCGTGGTGGATTCGGGGTCGACCAGGCCCTTCTGGTTGGCCTTGTAGAACAACTTGAGCACTTTATTGTACATGGAGTTGCTGTCAATAATGCTCTGATAATCGCTGCCGTCTGCCTTTGCCAGCACAAAACCAAGCTCATCGTAACCGTAGAAGCAGGTCGGCTGCTTCGCGTTGTTCATCATATTGCCGTCCCAGTCCTTAAAGAGGGAAAGTGCATAGGTCTTTTTGCCACTGTCGCTCTTGGTCACAGACTGCTGCATCTTCTCCCAGACGTTGATGAGGTCATCCATGTTCTTCATCTCCGGGTAGCCTGCCGCTTTGTACGCATCCCAGCGCACATACGGGCCAAAAGTCGGTTCCAGACCTTCACTTGAGGTATCTGCCGGCAAAGCGGAAATAGAACTCGGAATGCAGTATGTTCCGTTCGCACCGGCCGTCTTGTTGGCATCTTTAATGGCGTCCTTATACTGGCTGACGCTCTTTTCATTCTTCAGCAAGTCCGCCATATTCATAAGCAGACCAGCTTTAACCAGCTGTGTAAGACGGCCGTTTTCCGTTGTCGTCATAACCAAGTCACCAAGGTCGCCTGCCGCAGAGCGGGTCTGAAACAGAGTGTCGCCGCCGCCCGCTACGTTCGGTGCAATAATGTTCAGTTCCATGTTGAATTTGTCTTTGACAATCTTTGCAAACCAGCCGGACTGCTTGCCTTGATAGTTTGCCTGACCGTCAAACACATCCACTGTAATGAAGTCCTTGTACTTGGAGCTGCCGGTACCTGTTGTGGAAGCAGCTGCTGTACTGCCGGTGCTGCTGCCGGAAGCAGTGGAAGTTCCTCCACCGCTGCAGGCTGTTGTACCAACCAGCATTGCTGCGCACAGCAGTACCGCTGTGATCCTTTTTGTCATTCTCATTGTTTCGTAATCCTCCCATAGTATTAGTGTAATACATATTTCAAAAACAAGCCACCGTTTTGACCTGTCTTTTTACAAAGTAAAAATCAGTTTAGCCTTTAACAGAACCAATCATAATACCTTTTACAAAATACTTTTGAAACATTGGGTAAACGAACAGAATCGGCAGTACAACAATGACAGAAACGGTCATACGAATCGAAGTAGCAGTCTGCTGCGTTGCCAGAGCCGCCATATTTAAGCTGCCTGCACTGCTGGTTTTGACCATCTGTGCAAGCGAGTTTGCCTGATTAATGTAGGTATACAGCAAATACTGCAGGGAATACAGCTTGGAATCTGTAATGTAAATCAAAGTATCCTGAAAAGAGTTCCATTGTGCAACAGCGGAAAAAATTGCAACGGTTGCCAGAATCGGTGTGCAGGTTGGCAGCACCACTTTCCAGAACACAGTCAAAATGCCGGCGCCGTCAATTTCTGCGGCTTCCTGCAAAGCCCTTGGCATAGATTCCACATAAGTCTTCACCAAAATAATGTTGAAAGGCTGCACGATTGCCGGCAAAATATAAACCCAAAATGTATTTGTCAGCTGCAGATTCTTCATGGTAATAAACATCGGGATCAGGCCGGCATTAAAGTACATGGTAATCACAACAAAGCGATACCAAAGCTTTCTGTGCCACATTTTTTCCTGTGTAAACATAAAGCCTAAAAATGCGGAAGCCAATACGGTCAGCACCGTGCCGATAACCGTTCTGGCTATCGTGACCAGCGCAGCCAGCGGCAGACCGTTCAGCTGCAGTACATCAATGTAATTCTGAAAGTGTATGTTCTTTGGCAGAAAATTGACTGCACCGTTTGCACTCAAGTCATTTGCACTGATTGTATTGATAATCAAGTAATAAAACGGATAAGCACAGATGAGCATCAGAATCCCGAAAATTATGTAATTTACTATATTAAAAGCAACCGTTCCTTTTTCCACATGCTTTTTCTTTTTAATTGAAGTCAAGGTTTTTCTCTCCTTTCCGTTTGTCAGACAATCGATGCGCCGCGCGTTTTCTTGGAAACAAAGTTTACAAGAATCAGCAGTGAAACGCTGACAACGCTCTTGAGCATGCTGATTGCAGTGGCAAGCGACAAACTGTTTCCGGTCATGCCGATATTGTAAACGTACAAATCAAGCACCTGAATATGGGTCTTGTTGAATGCGTTCTGGAACACAAAGTATTGATCCATGCCGTTGTTCAAGAAGTTTGCAACAGAAAGCATCAGCAGAACGAAGAAAGTAGGCATCAGCGCCGGAATCGTGATATTGCGAATCAGCTGTCCGCGGTTAGCACCGTCCACACGTGCCGCTTCATACAAAGACGGGTCGATGCTGGTAATGGAAGCTAAGTACATAATCGCGTTCCAGCCAAGGCACTTCCAGGTGTTCCAGAACAGCATCCACAGGTAGGTGTGCGAATCGCTGTCCAAAAACTTCATTGGCGCCGCTATGATTCCCGCCTGCTGCAGGACGGTGTTCACCATGCCGTTATTGGAAAACAGGCTGAATGCTACGGAGTACACCAACACCCAGCTGATGAAGTTCGGCAGCGTAGTCATAGTCTGTACCAGATTGCGGAACCACTTGCACTTAATTTCATTTAGGAATACCGCGAACAGCAGCGGCAGAATGGAAGTCGCAATGCCCAGCAGGCTCATGGCAAAGGTGTTCACCATGACCTGCACCAGCTGGCGAACCTGCGTTGGATTGGCAAACAGCGTCTGGAACCATTTGATGCCTACATAGCTGCACTGGTCCAGCCGCAGCGGCGGTTTGTAATCAAAGAAAGCATAAATCCATCCATGCAGCGGAAAATACGAAAAGAAAAATACCAGTACGAGGAACGGCAGCACGCATAAGAACAATTTTTTGCTCTCCCAGCTGCTTTTCTTCTTTTTTGTTCCCTGTTTAACGGGGACAGCCCCTTTGACCATTTTCGACCCCTCCAAAGACATTTTGCTGAAACATTTATTTCACTTTTTGTTCATGTTTATCATATCATGAGAATAATTTTACGAACACTGCTAAAATTACACCACAACACCATATCATTTTTGATGTTTTTAATAAAACTACACGCATTGTAAAATTTTTGCTGCACCATTTCTCAATTATTTACCTGAACTCACGCCAACTGCCTTTAACACTCCGAAAATAAAGAGAACACCGCCGCAGACTTTTTTTCTATCTGCGGCGGTGCTCTCTTTATTCTGGCCGAACAAGCTATTGATTATTGAATTGTAATTTGTTTCGGCAGCGGTTTTGTTTCTTCATTTTTCGGCATATGCATAGTCAGCACACCGTTTTCGAAGCTGGCGGTAATCTTCTCCGTATTAATACCGGAAATGTCAAATGAACGGCTCAAGCTGTTCATTCTGCGCTCACGGCGGATGTAGTTACCGGCATTGTCTTTCTGTTCGCTGTCCTCTTTGTGCTGTGCGGTCAGCGTCATGCAGTCATTTTCCACATTGACATTGATTTCCTCTTTACTGAAACCGGGCAGTTCTGCTTCCAGCACATATTGATTGCCCTCGTCACGGATATCTGTGCGGCAGGGTGCAAAACTGTTCTGAGTGGAATTGAAGAAGTCATCATCAAAGTGGTTAAAGAAATCAAACAGGCCAGCATTGCGATGCTCAAACGGGATTAAGTCAAACATGATGAAAACCTCCATTTTTCTGCCTGCCCTTCTGGGGCAGTACATGTATTTTATTTTGTCTTTCGGGTGCTTCCCTTTGACAATTCTTATATTACCCGTCGACTGTTAAAAATCATTGCATACTTTATGAACATATTTTAAATATTAGCAGTCTTTATATTAGAGTGCTAATATTCGTCCTTTTTCATTTTTAGCTTTTCTCTATTCCTTCTTTACTTCTGCGAACTTAATTTATACACTGCCGAAATCCAATTGAAAGCACGTCAGGCCATACTTCCCCTTATATAGTACCAATATGCAGCCCGCATTCACCGCTAAACTGCTGAGTCTGCCCATACTCTGCCTATTGTCGCAAGCCACCTTTTAATTTTCAACAGCAATATATACATCCATAAAAGAAACACTGTCTTCTTCATATACTTTTTCAAAACAAGGTAAAACTTCTTTTGTTTGCTTGTGCTGCAGGCCATTTACTTCCATATATCGCATAAGCGTTTTATATGCATTCGGAATCAAGGAGAACGGTGCGCTAAATGGTTCTTTTACTGTGATAACTGCATACTGCTGCTTTGCTTGCGTAATAATTTCCATATCTGCACAAGTTGTATCAAAATCCGACGGCAAGATGCATGCCGCTGCATAGCCATGCATATGGTACACATTAATTTGCTCCTGAGATGTAAATGGAAAATCCCATCCGATAATTTCCGGCTGTTTTATCCCGCAGGAAATTGCCCAATCGTTCACATGCTTTATTGCATCATCTTCAGGCGCTCCGCTGATTACAGCGTACCTGACATATTGCATCGGCGGTAATTCTTCTACACAAATATTCGTGTATGCATCACTACCCGAATTCATATTTTCCCGTAACAGTTCATCTAAAGAGCAAGAGAATAGTTTGCATAGTGCAATAGCTGTTTCCATTTCAGGGAAGGCCGAATCTATTTCCCATTTTGATATCGTCTGCCGAGATACCCCCATCTTCTCTGCTAATTTCTCTTGTGTCATCCCGTCATGCATTTTTCTGAGGAACTGCAAATTCTGTCCAAAGCTCATTTCATGATTCTCCTTTGCATTTGATGAACACATTATGACAGATAAAAAACTATAAGTACACCAATTTGCATTTTCTCTTTTTACAATGTATGCAACCTGAAGTTGCATACATTGCGTGTGTTTATCAATGAGCACAGAATATATAAATAATCCGGCTCAGGATTTCGTGTATGGTAAAGATAATACAGAATGCAAATTGCCCTTTGCTGTTATATGTCATACAACCGTGTTCATCACGGACAATCGATTTACAAAGTCGAAACTTATTTTTCTAATTCTATAAATAAATACATTGGTATTTTTTTAAGCCAGGCAACTCTTGGCGACTTTTGAACCTGTTCTTTTGTCGGAACAGGTTCATTCATGTCAGTTATCTTGAAATTGTTTCCGACAAAAGCCTTCACATAATCCGACAGCGTTCTATGCCTGTAAATAACCGGATCTTTCATTCCTTTGATTTCTCCAACCCATTTTTCAGGATTGTGGTAATCAGAAATGAGCACTTGAATGCTTCCATTGTTTTTTAGCCACGCGGTTTCTTTCCCCTTGAAGCATGGATGCAGAATTGAAATAAAAACAGTTCCCTTTGGCTTTAAGACGCGGTGAATTTCCTTTAAGGTCCCATCCAGGTCTTCAACATCCATCAACATCATTGAACAGAGAACCAAATCGTAATAATTCTTCTGAATACCATTCAGGGCATTTGCGTTTATGACATGATGGTCAATCCTTAAACCCTCTTCCTCCGCCTTGTTCTTTGCATACCCGACCATATCTTCCGAACAATCGGCCGATGTAAGGAATGCGCCTTTATGTGCCAATGCTCTTGAATAGCCGCCATCTCCGCACCCTAAATCAAGAATGTGTTTCCCCTTCACATCTCCCAATTTTTCTAGTGTATATGGCATTATGTAATACATTCTGAAATCATTCGTCTGTGCAATATTGATCCATTCATTAATATTTGCCTGATTCCAGCATTCGGTTGAACTATCTTTTATCATTTTTTGTTTCCTCACGAATTCATAAAGCCGCTTACAAAGCTCAAAGGACATATCTTTCTCTGTCCGGACTGATGGAATGCGTTCAATGTAGTGCTACAGATATACTGGTCACAAACAAAAAGGGAACATGAAGCACGATATGATACTTTCAGAAATAAATATCGGACTCGATCCTGTAATGCAAAAAATATTAATGTAAATGAAATAGAAACTTTTGCTGTTCAGCATCTCAAAGCATATTTTCTGGGTACAGACTTCGAAAAAATGGCTAAAATGATTGTAGCACAAATTAACAATGCCAGTCCTAATCTCGAAGGCAAAGTTGCCACCTTCGTGTTCGCAAAAGCAAATTAGAGGATATCATTACTGCACTAATGATAGGCATTATGTTACCCAGAGACGATTATACACCTATTTCAGAATTCAACAGCAAACTGGAACGGCAAAAATATTCCAAACAATGTAAAGTGCCATGTAATAAAAATGTACGCCTACCCCGACAATCTTACGATGTCGAGATAAGCGTACATACAATTTGGTTGCGGGAGCAGGATTTGAACCTACGACCTTCGGGTTATGAGCCCGACGAGCTACCGGACTGCTCCATCCCGCGATATATTTCCTTTTCAAAAGGTGCTCATATATAATAGCATAGTAAGAATTAAAAGTCAACTGTTTTTTACATTTTCTTTTTGAGCAAAAGAAAAGCAGCAGTCTTTGACTGCTGCTTTTCTTCAAAACAAGGTTTGTGCAACCAAACATCGACGCTACAGTCGACTTGAAAAACGCGGCTGTCACTCTGCCTTTGCAAGCCGATGCATATTTTTCAACTTTCCAGAAGCAAGCATTCCCGCAAGTACCGCCTGAGAAAGACACATTGACAGTGCCAAGTTTTTCAGACCCACAGCCATCAGGGTTACAGCTGCAGCCGTTTCAATCAGCCATATAATTCTGCCTGTCCTTTTATAATGCTGAATCTCCTCATCGTCAAGTGGTTTATTTGCATCTTCTACAGGGGCTAACCATAGAATTACGATGCCACACAGGAACAGTATAAGGGTGTCAACAGGAATCATCCATTCAGGGTTAATATATTTGACTGCAAGCAGAACAGCAATAATAACCAGACAGGACAGAATATAACATCTGACCGGGGAACCCGCGTGGTACCCACCGACAAAGCGGCGAAGTACCGCAAAGCTTCCGTAAAAGAAAATACACTCGGGCAACATCTGGAAAACAAAGCCAATGAAAACTGTTGTCGCAATGTGAAGCAGTGCTGAAAGCAGCAAATTGATGCCGTAAGCATATGTATCGCAATCTTCCTTGGCTATGGCTCCATACTCTGCAAGTTTACATGCAATGCAGTTGGACAGCTGGCTTTTCATCAAAACTTCCTGAACTTCTTCAGATCTTTCGGAGCCTTCGGCTGATAGTAAACGTAACAGGATGTAGAGTTGGCACTGCGGGACAATGCACCTCTGGCAGCTTTTTCAGCTACCGTTGCGAGTCTGGAACATAGGACCTTTTTCACGTTCAGCATAATCAGTTCCTCCTTAAAATTTTGATTAAGATGTATCATACTCTAATTTGAGTTTTTTTCAAGGGGAAATCGATAAGTGATAGTAAATCGGCGATAAGTGATAGTGGTTTCACCATTTTTTTACAAATTATATAGATTTATTACAGGGCTTAGCCAGCTTCTTTTTCCTGGCAGGAAATCGGGAAAGCAACGTTTGTATGAAAAATTCTTTGTTCCTCATCGTAATAATAGTCCATGGTTCCATGATATTTTTTGATGGATTTTTCAATACTGAGCATTCCAATACCGTGTGCCAATTTGTTCGGCTTTCTGGTAACCAGTTTATGATTTACAATCTTTGGTTTGCAGTCACAGCTGTTTTGTATACTGATGACAACAAATACTTTGTTCTTTGAGTGAAAGGAAACAGCTATGTATTTGTTTGCCGAAATCCGGCAGGACTCAATTGCATTGTCCAATAAATTGGTCAGCAGTGCACACAAATCCACATCATTCATAAAGTTGAGTTGAATGCCTTCATTGTGAAATGAAATTGAAATTCCCTCCTGCGCACACTGCGTCTGCTTTTGATTGCAGATAACATCCATCATGTTATTGCCGGAAAAAGGCAGCCTGCTGGAAAGCTGATAATGGTCATAAATAGAAGAAACATATTCATGCACCCTTTCAGGGTGGTCCCCAGCTGCCAGTGTATCGATCGCGCTAAGATGATTTTTTATATCATGCACCAGCATTCTGGAGTTTTCGTACTGCTCCTGCAGGATTTTATAGTATGCGTGATCAATCGTTTCCTTTTGTCTTGCCAACTGCAGTTCCGTCATTTTCTGATTATTTTTAATCAAATTCTCATAAATAATGAAAACAACGATATTGGCAAACAGCAGTAAAATCGAAGCAGCACACAGGACGAGGTCATATTTTGCCGGCAGCTCTATTTCCTGCGAAATATGATAAATTGCATTCAGCAAAATAAATGTAGAAATCGGCAGTGAAAACAGCCCAAGCGATTTCAGCGGAAACTGCATACTCTGATTTTCGCGCATGGCAATATGTGCTGCCAGCTGGCACAAAATCAGAAAAACCAATTTGCTCAGGGAAGCATTTAAAAAGAAACTGTAAGCTGCATTGTTGGGACTGCTGGAAGCAGACCAAAAATCCGAAAGGAAAATTACGATAATTTCACTGAGAAACATGAACAGCGACAAAATGGCACTGTGAAAAACCGCCGACCAAGCCTTACATGCGTAATTAAAGATTGCCAGCAAAAGATTAACTACTGTAAAGGCCAGCACGTTGACAAACGGACTTCCAACAAAATAAGCAGCAAACAAAATTCCGTATCCGGCGGCAAAGCTTGCCAGTATTGCACCGGCCTTGCGCTTATACTTAAATATACAGTTAAAATAATTCCAAATAATCACTGCTTCAAATAAATAAAGCAGCAGTATTGAGATTGTGTTCATCATTATTTACCGCACTCCATCCACTGAAAAAGATCATGTTTAAAATGATAGTATTTCCGCTGCGAAATGTAAATTTTTATTGTCTGCTTGTCTCCATACTGCAGCGTAACTGCTCCCTTTTCAAACAGCGACACGTAATTGCAGTTCACAATGTAACTGCTGTGCGGCTGTGCAAAAAAAAGTTCATACAGATTATCCTTCCAAAAAGCAAGCGGATAAATGGTAGAGTATGTTTTACTCTGTGTGACCAACATTGTTTTGCCGCGCTCTGAGTAAACACATACAATATCCTTGACAAAAAGTGCTTCCATCTTTCCGTCCAGCATACATGTCAGTCGTCGGTTACGCGCCAGTGCTGCACTCAGCCCATGGTACAGCCGTTCTTTGTCCACCGGCTTCTGTAGATAGCGAAACACGTTCAAGTCAAATGCATCATCCAAATACTTTTCGTAGGCGGTAATAATAAAGATGTAGATATCTGGATTTTGGTCCTTCAGCCAATACCCTGCCGTGATACCGTTGATTTTTTTCATTTCTACATCTAAAAACGCCATGTGATAAATCTGTGGTTTTTCTGTAAGAGCTTCACCAGACTCAAACAGATCAATTTCCACCTGCATTTTTGTCCGGCTAAAATAAGCCTCAACATCCTCCTTCAGCTGCATACGCAGAACCGGGTTGTCATCGCAAATTGCAATTCTCAGCCTTGTTTCCATCCTGTTGTCACTCCTTATCAAAGATAGTAACATAATTCTCCAAAATAATCCAGTTAATTGGCGATTTCGGCGGGATTTAAGGAAAAATTTTCTACTCCTCACCGATACGCCTCGCTGGAAACACAAAACAATTCATGCTATAATGCAGGAAATAGTAATTTTCACTGATAGGAAGTGCAGCACCCGTGTCTGTAAACAGGCTGTTTCAAATTATCAACATCCTCATGGAAAAGGAAACGGTCACTGCTCCGGAACTGGCAAAACAACTGGAAGTTTCCGTGCGCACCATTTACCGCGACATTGACTCCCTCAGTATGGCCGGCATTCCTGTTTACACAGTGCAGGGCAAAGGCGGCGGTATTTCCCTGCTGCAGCACTTCGTGCTGAACAAGGCACTTTTGTCTGAACAGGAGCAGGAGCAAATTTTGATGGCTGTAAAAAGCATTTCCCCAACTTCCAGTGAAATGGACAGCCTGCTGCTGAAAATGAAAGCACTTTTCCACAAAGCAGATACGAACTGGATTGAAGTCGACCTTTCCAGTTGGTACGAAGATGCCGAAAGCAAAGAAAAGTTCAATATCTTGAAAGATGCCGTACTGCAGCACCGCATTATTAGTTTCTCCTACACCAGCGGCAGCGGCGTCCTTACCAAGCGAATTGTAAAACCTGCAAAACTCGTTTTTAAGTCAAGTTCCTGGTATCTGCAGGCGTACTGCCTGGAGCGGCAGGATTACCGCACCTTCAAGCTCTCCCGCATTTCTGGTTTGGAACTGACCGACGGCTGCTTTGCAGAAACGCTTTCACCCCCGCAGATTGACAGTTTTTCGTCTGCACGCAGCGGCGTACCTATTAAGCTGCGTATCAGTAAAACGCTGGGATACCGGATATATGATGAATTTGACCACCGCATGGTCAGCACAGACCAAAACGGTGACTTGCTGCTGACCATTGAAATGCCGGAGGACACCTGGCTTTACGGCTATCTTCTGTCCTTTGGCTCGGCACTAGAAGTTTTAGAGCCGGAACATATTCGCAGACGGCTGGCAGAAGAAAGCCAAAAAATTTTGCAGAAGAATCAATAACCTGACGTACGATGTCAGGTTATTTTTGGTAAGATGACCTCAGAAACAAAAATAATCACATTTTCAGGAGGTCTTTTTGTAATGGAAGAAAAATTTTGTCAGTCCTGCGGAATGCCAATGGGTGAAACCGACGAGTTCTATGGAACCGAAGCCGACGGCAGCAAGAGTAAAGATTACTGCAAATACTGTTACGACAAAGGTACATTTACAGCCAACAGTACGATGGATGAAATGATCGAATTCTGCATGCCGATTATGGCAAAAGAAAATCCGGATATGAACGAAGCCACTGCACGCAGCATGATGAAACAGTTTTTTCCCACACTAAAACGCTGGAAAACAGGCAAAGCTTGACAGCAAAAACCGAGCCGGCAGCAAAAACGCTGTCGGCTCGGTTTATTTTATTTAGGAAGCTTATTTAGTTCTTTCTTTTTGCGTTCCCGTATCTGCACAAATTCAAGCAGGTAGTAGGTCCCTGCTGCATACATGCCCATAATAGGAATGTAGTCCCGGAACAACAGCGGCAGCGAATCAGCTTCTTCCATCGGCTGTTTTTCCCGTTCATCTGCTGAAGTTGCATACTTTGACTGGTAAGCAGTTGTTGCCTCCTGTGCCTGCTGCTGTCCGACACTGCACTGCGGGCTTGTCAGCGGACAATGTCTGCCGCAGCCAGTGCATGTCAGTGAACCAAGATATTCCTCTAATGTGCCGCTTTCTGCTGTCGGCGTGCTGACAGTGCTGGAGTCTTTTCCCTCCTGACTGCTGCTTTCCGAACTGGAAACTGTTTCGCCATTCTGGTTCTGATAATATGCAGAAGCCTGCTGCGCCTGTGAAGTACCGGTACCACACTGCGGGCTTATCAGCGGGCAGTGTTTGCCGCAGCCGGTGCAGGTAAGCCTGCCAAGAAAATCCTCTTCCGATTCGCCGCTTTGTATCGGCGTATCAGAAAAACTTCTTTCCACTGTTTCACCCTTGTGCACATTCATTTTCTGGTAGAGCACCGTTTGCTGCTTTGACTTTGCAGTCACAGTTGTACTGTCTGTTTCACCGCTTTGTGTCACATCCACACTGCTTTCCGGCAGACGGTACTTCCCTGCAATGTCCCGCGTAATACTGGCCCAAATGCCGAACACAGCCAGCACCAGTGAACAGATACGCCAGAACATGGTTAAAACCTTGTTTGTGCTCTGTACATGCAGCGCCTGCCGCATGGCTGCAAGAATCATTTTCCAGTGCAGGCCCAAATGCACCGAAATTAAAATAAGCTCTGTATAGGCACTCACCCGGTGCAAGTACACCCAAACTGTACCGCCCGAAAGGCCCAGGAATGCAAAAACAGAGTGTGAAATCATTAGTGAACTGACCAGCAGCAAAACCGAGTCGGCCAGCAGCAGAAAATTTACAGTCTGCCGCAGTACAGAATAAAATGTTCGCCGCCCCTGCCGCCGTTTTGCCGCTGCACGAAACCACCATGCATTTACCGCACAGTGTACAATAAACAGCACCAGCACCGCTGTGCCAATAATTTCATGCCACGGAATGCCGGTCACGCCCGGCCCCATCAAAATCACCATCACAGTCAGCATAACCGCATCCAGCAGCAGTGCAAGTTTTCGGTTCATAGATATCCTCCTGTCATCTCTTTTCAGATTGGTTTATGAGGATATCATAATTACCGCGCGTGGAAGTTTTAAGTGTAAAAGATGAAGATCACGTGAACACGATTTTCATTCATAAGAATTTTTTAGCAATATCAAAAATGGAAAACACCTGCACAGGCATTTTCCACTTTCAAATTTTTTATTGAATTGATACTCAGCGCTTTACGAAATATTCTTTGTACCAGATAAGGAACATGAATACACACCAGATCTGCCGCCAGTTGTCCCGCTTGCCGGCAATATGCTGATCCAGCATTTTCAGCAGGGCTTTCGTATTGAAAAACTGCTGTGCCTGTGGGCTGACGAATTCCTGGCGCACAATATCGGCATATTTTTCGTCACGCAGCCACGCACGCACCGGTACCGGGAAGCCAAGCTTCTTCTTTTCCGCCGTTCTTGAAGGAATCAGTTTTTCTGCTGCGCCGCGCATAGCAATCTTGGTCTGCGCAGCATTTACCTTACATTCTGTTGGGATACGACAGGCAAGGTCAAACACCCGACGGTCCAAAAACGGCACACGCAGTTCCAAACTGTTCGCCATGCTCATCTTGTCCGCTTTCAGCAGAATATCGCCTACCATCCACAGGTTCAGGTCGCAGAACTGCATTTGGGCTACATCATCCTGCCCGCTGACCTGCTGCATATAAACTTTGGAAAGGTCAGTGGGCTTCACGGAACCTGTATAGTTCCGCAGAAGCTGTTTTTTGCGCCGCTCTCCCATCAGATTGGTGTTGCCGATATAGCGCTCCTCCAGCGGAGCACCGCGCCGCACTAAAAAGTTAATGCCGCGTACCGGCGGCATCAAACCCGCTACCGCACCAATGGCACGGCGCAGCGGCAGCGGTACACGGTTGTACCAAGAAGCCATAAACGGCTCTTTGTAAGTGTTATAGCCGCCGAAGAATTCGTCCGCACCCTCGCCGGAAAGGCAGACCTTTACGTGCTTTGCCGCTTCCTTGTTAACAAAGAACAGCGCCGCACTGGCCGCGTCTGCCAGCGGTTCGTCCATAAAATACTGAATATTACCGAGGTTTGCCCAGTATTCTTCCGGTGTCACACAGTAGGCATCGTTCTTTACGCCGATTTCTTTGCTGAATGTACGGGCAAATTCTGTTTCATCATACTTTTTGTCTGCAAAACCAACCGTAAAGGTTTTGTCCACATGAGCAAGCGCCGCAATGTAGCTGGAATCCACCCCGGAAGAAAGGAAACTGCCAACTTCTACATCGGCAATCTTGTGTGCCTCCACACTTTCCGCCATGGCAGCACTGATGTCGTTTTCCCACTCTTCCAGTGAACGGCTGTGGTCCGGTGAAAAAGTCGGCGTCCAGTAACGCTGCGTGGTCAGTTTACCGTCACGGTACTCTAACCAGTGTGCCGGCATCAATTTTTTGACACCCTTGAAAAATGTATTTTCCCCGGCAGAATACTGGTAAGAGAGGTACAGTTCCAACTGTGCGGGGTTAAACTCCTTCACAAAGTCGGGGTGCGGCAGAAAACTTTTGATTTCACTGCCAAAAAGCAGTGTTCCGGTTTGGGCGTTCTGGTAATAATAAAGCGGCTTAATGCCAAAATGGTCACGTGCACAAAAAAGTGACTTCTCCCGCTTGTTCCAAATGGCAAAAGCAAACATGCCGCGCAGGCGCTCCAGCATTTCCTTGCCCCACTCTTCATAGCCATGCAGCAGGACTTCGGTGTCACAATGTGACTGAAAAGTATGGCCCGCCGCCAAAAGCTCCTCGCGCAGCTCCTGAAAGTTGTAGATTTCACCATTAAAAACGATAATATAATTTCCGTCTTCATTGAGCATCGGCTGGCGGCCGCCCTCAATGTCTATGATTGACAGGCGGCGATGCCCCAAAGCAGCATTTTCATCAATGTAGCTTCCCTGTCCATCCGGGCCGCGGTGCGCAATCGCAGCCATCATTTTCTGCAAAACTTCCTCTTGGTCGGCTCTGTGGCCAACAAATCCCACAATACCACACATAAATTAATATTCCTCACAATGCCGTACGCAGGCCAAACTGCGCCGGGTGCTCTTCTCTCTCATTCTTTCCCATTATATCTTTTTTTGACAGAATTGAAAAGAGATTTTTTAGAAACAATATATTAATTATACCTGCAAAGCCTTAAACTTTCATTCAGGACCTTCAGTTTTCATTAAAACTGTGCAGTTCCTTTGCACACTGACCAAAAATAAAGTAAAAGAAGCCGCCCCCAAAAGGAACATTCCTTTTAGAAGTGGCTTTTTCTTTACTCTCCAAGCCCGCGGATACTACTGCTATAGTATAGCACACTTTCAGCACTGCGTAAAGAGAAATTATAAATAGGTGTCCTGCAGGCAGGTCACTGTCAGCTGCTGCTCCGCTGTACTGCCCTCCGGCAAAGACAATCCAGCCGTTTTCAGCTGCACGGTTTTGCTTTCCTGTCCGTTTAGCAGAAAGCAGTTGTCACTGAATTCTCCATCACCGTCCGCCAAGTCCAGCCAGACAAACGGCGCTACGCCGTCTGCATTTAAGGTAATTTGCCAGCCGCCGCTGACGGGCTGAATCTGCTTTTGAATCGCCACCTTTTTCAGTTCCAGATGTTTGTAAGGAACAAACGGTTCAGCCTCCAGTGTATCCTGCAGGCCATCACCGGAAAACGCGATTTCCGCAATCACCTGTTCCACCCGTCCGGAAAGAAGCGGTGCAAAGTCCTTTTCCCCAAGGCTCAGCGCCGAATAAGGTGCTGCTTCTCCGGTAACTATCGTTTCATCCAGCAGTGTACCATCCAAGCCGCGCAGCCGCAGCTTTGCCTGATAGTGTCCGGCAGCAGCGGTCTCATTTTGAACGTATGCCGCCACTTTAGTGCCGTCACGCAGCAGACTGCATGCAACCGGCACATAAAAATGTGCCGCCATGTAGTGCAGTGCCTTGTAACGATGCAGATAGTCAACTGCCGCCCACGAAACAACCGGCCAGTTGTCATTCAGCTGCCAGAACAGGCTGCCCATGCATTGTCCGCGCTGCCGCCGCCAGTGCTCTACGCCGTACTTAATCGCCATGCCCTGCAGCACCTGACTCAGATAAACCAACCCCTCCAGGGTGCCCGGATAGCGAAAATTTTCCGAAAGATACGAAAGAATTGTACCGTTAGCACTTCCGTTTTTTTGGTGTGACTCCATAACCTTAGAGAAAATATTTCTATCCTGCGGCTTTGTAAACGCGCAAATCGTTTTCATCGATGGGAATGCCTGAAATCCAAATTCCGAACAAAAACGGAATTTATATTTTCGGTAGTCTGTAAAGGGTTTGCGCCCGTGCCAAACGTCCCAGTAGTGTACATCGCCGTCGGTTTCCGCATCCGGGTCACAGATGCAGCCACCGGAACTGGGCGAGGATGCCCAATAAAATGTTTGCTTGTCAAACTCCCGTACAGTACGCGGCAGAATATACTCAAAAATCTTGATATAATCCGCACGCAAAGTTGCCGGTTCAGCTTGAAAATCACCCCAGTGCGACCATGCGGATTCGATCTCGTTGTTGCCGCACCACAGCAGCAGGCAGGCATGGTGGCGCAGACGGCATACATTATCGCGCGTTTCGGCAATGATATTTTCTTCAAATTCCGGCGTCAGTTCAAAGGTGTCGCACGCAAAAAGCAGATCCTGCCAAACCATCAGGCCGGCACGGTCGCACATCTCGTAAAACGCGTCAGAAGGAAAGTAGCCGCCGCCCCACAAACGCAGGCAGTCCATATTTTCTTTCAGTGCGGTTTCAATCAAAAACTGCTGTTTCGCCGGTGCAATGTTCGGGTAAATCGCGTCTTCCGGAATATAATTCGCACCGCGTGTAAAGATTTTCAGCCCGTTTACGCAGACTGCAAAAGATTTGCCCCACTCGTCCGGCTCATGCAGTACCGTAAGCGTCCGCAGACCAATGCTGTAACTCCGCCGGTCCTGTTCTTCCCCTCCACGAAGCAGGGTAACCTCCACACGATAAAGTGGATGCTCACCATAGCCGTTTGGCCACCAAAGCTGCGGACTTTGCACCAGAAACCGAAACTGTGTTTCCGGCTGCCACGCAGCCTGCCACTGCTCCAGCAAAGCACCGTCCGGTGCAAAAAAAGATGTCATCAGTAGGTCGCCGGCTTGGCCGCCGGCCTGCTCGGTCTGCACGTTTACCGTCAGCTTTACGGCATTTTCTGTATGCTCCTGCAGCAGTTCCACACCCTCAAGGCGCGGCTCATCATGCGCTTCCAGCCAAATGTCGCGCCAAATGCCCATATCCGGCAGCTGAATCCCCCAGTCCCAGCCAAACATAGACTGTGCCTTGCGCAGATAGTGGCCGCCTGCCATACTGCCGGAGGGCACTATTTTGCTTTCCCGTCCCTCTGCCGGATGATAGTTTTCAATATATTCTACCGGTGAATGAAACAGAATGTGCAGTTCATTTTTGCCAGCATGCAGCAAAGACTTACAGTTTAAGCGGTAGGTGCGGTGCATATCGCTTGTTTTTGCAAGCAATGTGCCGTTAACAAAAATCTCGGCAAGCGTATCCAGCCCCTCACACACCAGCTCCACCGCGCGCTGCTGCAAAAAGGATGCGTCCAGCGTAACTGTCCGGCAAAATTCGCAGTCATTTCGGCAAAGTGCGAGCGTCTGTTCCTCATTGCAGCGCCAGTAAGGGTCTTGTGTTCTTTTCTGTTCCAGCAGTACGGAAATCAGGGAACACGGCACACGCGCGGGCAGCCATTCCGCTTCGCCACAAACGCGCATCCGCCAGTTTTCATTTAACAATAATTTTTTCATGACAATTTCCTTTAATTTTTATTCAGTAACGTACGCAAACGTTGTGTTTTTTTCTATACAGTAAAAGTTTCGCCCGCAGTTTCTTTATGGTAGCGCAGTGTTCCATGCTTTTCAACCAGCATTTCACCCGAACTCTACCGCCTTTTTCTGTGAAAAAAGCAGCCGCAGAGCTGCAAGGGGGATTCCTCCCAACTCTGTGGCTGTTTTATGGAATTGACACTGCATTAGCAGCGAAACGGCAGTGCCGGCAAGCCGCTTCCACCGTATAGCGGAGTCGGTCCGTAGCTGTACCATGCATAGCGTGCGTGCACAGGGTACGGCACCTGCTCGGCAGAAAGGAGAACACTGCCGTGTTCCAACAAGACTTTTGCCGGATAAAAACGCATATCCTCTCCGGCAGCTTCAAAAGCACTTCCGAAGGGGCTGGTACACTGACTCCGCAGCTGCAGGTCGCCCGCCGTATGTGTCAGAAAAACCCGCAGGCTGCCGCCCTCTGTCGAAAACCCGGCAAAAGAAGGGCTGTCCGCTTCTTGAGGCATTCCATACACCTTTTGCAGTGCCTGTAAAGCCAGCCGCGAACCAACTGTCTGTTTGTCCAGCGGGTGGATGTTGTCAAACTCGCCACAATCCAGTGCGGCCGCCAGACCGGTATTGCGGGCAAAGCGGTACACCTGCTCCTGCTGCTCACGCAAAAAGCAGAAAGTGCGGTTGTCCTCGCCTTTGCTCCAATCTGCCTTGGAAATAAACATGGGCAGCTGTACAAACAGAAACGGCAGTTCACCGTCCTGCCAGTCACTGCGCCACTGACGAATCAGGTACAGCATCATTTCGCCGTAGTCATGGCAGCGTGCCCAGTCTTCTTCCCCCTGATAGTACAGGAAACCGCGCAAGGTATACGGAACCACACGCTGCACCATTGTTTTGTACAGCCCCGCCGGACGAAACGGAGATTTTCTGCCGGCAGGCTGCGGCCATGGGCAGACACCGCACTTTTCGTTGAGGACTTCCCACGTTACAGCTGGATTTTCGGCACGCATAGCCCTTACTTTTTCATCCCAGCGAGTATACTCTGCATTGTATGCCTGCATTTCGCGGTCATAGTCCGCATCGGTTTTGCTGCCCACCATGGCTGCGTAATCATCCAAATACTTTTGCCCTGCTGCCGAGCGTTTCAGTGTTTCTTCCGGCATCCAGCAACTAATCGAGGTTCCGCCCCAGTAGCAGTCAATGACACCAACCGGAACCTGCAGCTCCTGCTGCAGGTCCCGCGCACAGAAATAGGCTACCGCCGAAATATCCGCGCAGGTGTCTGGGCTGCACACGCGCCAGCTGTTTTCGCGCTCTGCCTGTAAAAATGCTTCATCAATATAAGCATGTTTTCCTACGTTATAAAAGCGGAGATTTTCGTTGGCGCAGGAAGCCAGTTCTGCTTTGCCGTTTTTGCAGTTCTGCAGTTCCAGCTCCATATTGCTCTGCCCACCGGCAAACCAAACTTCGCCGAACAAAACATCGGCAAATTGTAATACCATTTCCCCACAAGAAATACGCATAGCAAACGGCCCGCTGGCTTTATGTGCAGGCAAAGTCACGCTCCAGCGGCCGTTTTTCACGCTTGCCTGCGCAGTGCAGCCGTCAATCTCAACGTTAACGCGGCTGTCGGTGCGGCCAAAGCCGAAAACGCAGAACGGTTTTTCCCGCTGCAAAACCATGTGGTCTGAAAAAACTGCTGCACAACAAAATTCAGCTTCAGCCATTGTTCTCTTCCACCCTCAGAATCTCCAGATTCTTTGCAATCAATTCACTGCGCTGCTTTACACAATCTGCAGAACGGTCAGCATCCTGCGGTGTATGAAACACATAATCCACCAGACGGTCAATCGTTGTAGAAGCAACGTGCAGGCGGGTGTCACAAGAAGCATAGTAAATGTAGACTTCGCCGTTTTCACGCACAATCGCACCGTTGGTAAACACAACATTGGAAACGTCGCCAACGCGCTCTTCGTCAAACGGCGCCAACAGATAACCGCCCGGCTCCGCAATGACTTTCCACGGTTCCTCAAGGTCGGTTGCAAAGACATACAGCACATAGCGAAGTCCCGCCGCTGTATTGCGAACACCGTGTGCAATATGCAGCCAGCCGCGTTCCGTGCGAATTGGCACGGCGCCCGCGCCGTTTTTATCCTCGGTAATTCTGTGATAGTGGCGTGCGCTGGTGATGGTTTCTTCATCAATCACCGCATGACCGATATCATCACACAAACCAAAGCCGATACCACCACCGGAACCGGTGCTGATGAAGCCATCCATTGGGCGGGTATAGAACGCATACTTGCCGTTTACAAACTTCGGCAGCAACACAACATTACGCTGCTGTGGGGAATGCAGCGTGGTCAGGTTGTCAAGGCGTTCCCATGTTTTCAAATTCTTTGTGCGCACAATGCCTGCGGCAGCCACTGCGGAGGAAAGGTCATTTGCAGTTTTGTCCTTGCTTTCGGAGCAGAACACACCGTAAATCCAGCCGTCCTCATGCTGGGTCACACGCATATCATACACATCGGTTTCCTCTGGGCAAGTGTCCGGCAGCTGCACCGGATAGTCCCAGAAGCGGAATCCCTGCACGGGATTGTCACTCTCCGCAACGCCGAAGAAAGATTTGCGGTCATTGCCCTCAATGCGGGCGACCAGATAAAACTTTCCGTTGAGCTCGATTGCACCAGAATTGAAAACAGTATTCACACCAAGGCGCTCCATAAAATACGGGTTGGTTTCGGAATTCAGGTCATACTTCCAGTGCAGCGGAATATGTTCACGTGTCAGCACAGGATTCTGCCAGCGGGTAAAAATCCCATTGTAGCTGTCCTTTGGCTGGTTCGGTTTTGCAAGCAGGCGCTCCTGCTTTTCTTTCTGGCAGTAATATTCAGTGTGGAGCATTGATTCCCCTCCTCATAATTTCAAAGCACATGCGTCCATTGTGATACGGACATTTCCAAGGCTCAACGATTGGTTTCTGCGTATCCGGCTCACCGTTATCGTCCAGCTGCCAGAACCACTCGGAACCTGCGCGCGGGTCAACCAGTTTTTCATTAATATAGTTCCAGATGTCCGCTACAGCCTGCAAATACTCCGTATGCTCCGGCTGCTTCTGGTAGGCGTTCAGGAAACCCAAAACAGACTCTGCCTGTACCCACCAAACGCGGGTTTTGTCCACTTCGCCGAGGTCACACTCATTCCAGACGGAGTGTTTGTGGTAGGCACTGCGGTAGATTTCGGCGGCAAGGTCAGAGTCCGCCGCCTGCACCTTTTGGTTCAGCTCTGCATCTTTCAGCAGACTGGCACCCCAGTCCAAAAGCCAGGAGGTTTCAATATCGTGGCCATAGGACTGCATATCCAGCAGGCTGTTCCAATCCTTGTCAAAGAACACTTCCTGCCGGTGCTTTGCCGGATTGTATACTTTACTTAAAAAAATGGAGATGATCCAGCGCATACTTTCGGCGACTTCGGCATCACCGCTGGCTTGGTAAAGGCCGCTGTAGCCCTCAAAAACATGCAGCAGGGTGTTCATGGTTTTTTCCGCCACCTTGCCCTCTGCCATCAGCGTTTTGTTGTCTGAAAGCTTTTCGTTGGAAATCGGTACAAACTCCCGGTCAAACGCCTCCAGATAGCCCTTGCTGTCCTTACAGCGGCTCTCAATCATTTTATAAAGCAGCTTTGCAAATTTCAGTGCTTCTTCATCTCCGCTTGCACGGTAATATGAGGAAAATGCATAGATGGCAAACGCCTGATTGTAAGTATGCTTGGTGCTGTCACAGACAGAGCCATCGTAATTAACAGACCAGTAAATTCCTCCGCACTGCGTATCCACACAGTGGTCACGCAAGAACTCATAAGCGTGCTTTGCGTCCTCAAGCAAGTCTTTGCGGTTCAGCATCCTTGCCGCTGTGGAGAAAAACCACAGAATCCGGCTGTGCAGGATGCAGCCTTTTACTGCTTTGCCGTCTTTTTTCAGGTCATATCCCATAAAGCCGGTAAAACCACCATACTGGTCATCACGCAGGCTCCGCCAAAAGGGAATCAGCTTTTCCGTAAGCATGGTTTCGGCTTCACTGATGAGCATGGTATCGTTCCTCCTTTTGCCAAAAGCCGCTTTCAGCGCTTGCCGATTTCCGTATCGGCATCTGTTGTTACACTGTTCTCTTTAATATAGGAAACAACATCATCCACAGTGGTGAACGCCATGGCCACATAGGTATCCGCCGCGCCATAATAAATAGCAATGCGGCCGGTGTCGGCGTCGCACAGAGTTGCGCAGGGGAACGTTACGTTCGGCACAAAGCCGCGTTCCTCGTACCATTCCTCCGGCGTGAGCAGGAAGTTTTCGCAGCGGTACTTCACACGGGAAGGTTCGTCGCGGTCGAGAATTGCGCCGCCGATGCTGTACACATAGCCGTTGCAGGTACCGGCAACACCGTGGTAGAACAGTAGCCAGCCCTCGCTGGTTTCAATCGGGGCAGCGCCGCCGCCGATTTTCAGGCCTTCCCACCACTCGGTTCCTCGGCCCATCACATGGCGGTGGCATCCCCAATATTTCATATCCGGGCTTTCGCTCACAAAAATATCGCCAAACGGAGTGTGGCCGCTGTCACTTGGGCGGGAAAGCATCATGAAGTTGCCGTTCACCTTGCGCGGAAAAAGCACCGCGTTGCGGTTAAAGGGCAGAAACGGATTTTCGATTCTTGTAAAGGTCTTGAAGTCCTTCGTTTTCGCCATGCCGATTGCCGCGCCGTAAAAGTCCTGACACCAGATTGCATAGTAAGTATCCTCCACTTTTACAAAGCGCGGGTCATAGGCGTACTGCGGCATAAAAGGCTTGCCGTCTTCGTCAACAAATTGGATTTTGTCCGGATTAATATCCCAGTCAATACCGTTTTTGCTGCGTCCGAAATAGATAAACGGAACACCGTTTACCTGCTCGCCGCGGAACACACCAACATAGGCTCCATCCACCGGAACCACCGCGCTGTTGAAAATGCGGGCAACACCCGGCACCGGATTACGCTTGATAACCGGATTTTCTGTATAACGCCACAGAGGGGCGTTCTTTACATTGGCGGGTCTCTCCTGCCAGGGCATATTGGGCAGGCTTTCGCCGTAAAGTTTTACTTTGCTCATGTTTTATCCTCCAAAATTAAGTTATCAGCCCTTTACGGAGCCGGATGCGAGGCCGCGGTAAATCTGCTTCTGGCAGACTATAAATACGATAAGGACCGGAATGATGGTGATGATAACACCGGCGCAAATGTAGTTGTACTGGCTGCCCAAAGGCCCCTGAAAAGTATACAGGCAGGTGGAAACGACCTGATATATAGATTTATCCTGCAGGTAAAGGTTTGCCATGTAATATTCATTGTAGGTACTGACACCTTTAAGAATCATGACTGTAACAATAGCCGGCTTCAACAGTGGCAGCAGAATTTTAAAGTATACGCCAAAGTATGTACATCCGTCCAAAATAGCGGATTCATCCAGCGAAACAGAAAGATTCTCGAAAAATTGCAGGAAGATATAAATAGAGATTACATCCGTACCCATTAGCAGGATCATATAGCCCGGTATACTGTTAATTAGATTTAATTTGTACATAATTTGATAAGTTGTTACCTGCATAGCAATGCCGGGAACCATACTGGCAAATAGAAATAAATTGCGAATTAAGCCATTGCCATGAAATTTAAAGCGATTCAGCACAAATGCAAGCATTGAACTTATAAGGATAGAGCAAAGAAGCACAACCAACAGAATAATGATGGAATTGATAAAAGCCATACCCATGTTTGCCTTATCCCATGCGTATTTGAAATTCTCCAAATACGCCCAACTGCTTGGCGGTGTCATTACATTGGTATTCTGGTACTCTTGCGGTGTTTTAAAAGCGGTAATTACGCAGGAAGCAATCGGCACTAGTGCCCAGAATGCCGCGAAAGCGAGGATAATATATTCTAAAACCTTTATAATGACTTTTTTTACACGGCCGGGACGATTTACTTTTGCAGCAGTTGCTGTAGCTGCGGTATTTTGCATTGCAGACATATTTTCTCACCCCCAGTTCACTGTACAGCGTGACTGCGTTTTTTTGCAGCACGGCGTTCACGGAATGTTCGGCCTGTCTCATCCTCATCCAGCAGGAAGCGCGAGGCAAGCTTCTGAATCACGGTAACAATAATGATCATGCCCATCAACACAACCGCCATTGCAGACGCAAGGCCAACCTTCTGGTTCGTGTGCGCAATGCGGTCCATAATTACAAAGTATGTACCAGTACCAAATGCACCGTTTGTAATAACATAAGGCGGCTCAAAGGCACTTAAAGAACCACTGATAGAAAGAATTAAGTTCAAAACAATCATCGTTTTAATGCCGGGCATTGTAACTGCCCAGAACTTCTGCCATGCGTTTGCACCGTCTATTTCAGCAGCCTCATAAATTTCACTGTCTACTGACATCATGGCACCAATAAACAAAACCATGTTTTGCCCCAAGTATCGCCATACAGAGGTTCCTGCCAAGGCAATGTTATTAACACTGGTGTCCTTCAGCCAATAAGGCAGATTGTTTAGATTAAACCCGATTGTTGTCAGCAAAGTGTCGAATACATAACCGTGTGTAAAAAAGAATTTAAAAATGAAACCAACTGCAATACCGCAAACCAGATACGGGAAGAAAATTGCGCCCTTAAAAAATCCGGTACCTTTCAATTTTGAAGTTAAGATTGTTGCAAGAAACAGTGCCAAAGCCATCTGAATAACCGCACCCGCCATATAGAAAAAGCTGAGCTTCAGTGCGCCAAAAATATCATCACGTGAAAAAACATCTATATAATTCTGCAGCCCAATAAATCTTTGCCTTCCAATATATTTCATATTAAAAAAGCTAAATTGTACCATTTTAATAAATGGAAGAACAGTAAACACCACCAGCAGCGTCAACGGTACAACCATAAACACTACTGTTACTAAGTGCTGTTGTCCGCGAATGCTCCGCAGACTGTGCGCCAAAGAAGACGACTTGTGCTTTGTATTACCCATTGTTAATCCCCCTTGTAAACAAATAGCGGTCGACGCACCGCGCCGGCCGCCTGGCAAACACTTATCTAAATTAAACCCTCAGCCAACAGTGATGTTGTCTTTCTTCTGTGCATCGGCCCACTTTTGGTTCCACTCGCTTACAATTTCGTCCATTGTTTTTGTTCCATTCAGAGCAGCTTCAACAATGTCCTGCACATGCTTATTATCACTGTTCAAGCTCAGTTCGGAATCATTGTTTACATTTGTAAACACATCTTCTTCACCCTTCTTTGCCGGGGTGTCTTCAATCATTTGAATATTTTTGAAACCTTCCAAAGTTTTTGGCAGTTCTGCTCCCTTAACGATTGGTACGCCGCCCTCATTATAAGCAAAATTAGACTTTTCCGTCAGCCATTTGATATAAAGTTTGGCAGCCAGTTTGTTGTCATCAGAGCTATTTTTGTTGATGCCGTAGCAATAATCCGAGCCCATAGTCGCATACTGCTTACCGTTTACAGTAATCGGGAAAGGCATGTAGCCAATATCATCTGCATTTTTGCCGGCCTGCTGCATTTGTGTTACTGCCCAGGAGCCCAAAACCATGGTAGCAATATCGCCGTTGTTGATTTTTGTTTTGCTGCTTTCCCAGTCGGTAGTGGTCGGGTCGGCTTCTGTTAATTTACGCTTTACTGCCTCGTACAAAGTATTGTATACTGCATACGGACCGGTACCCTCTGAGAAAGAAGCCTTTGCAAACGGATCTTTCATTTTTGCCAGCTTCAGATTCATAAAATCAGGGTTGCCGGTTGCACAGCCGCCGATATATGCATCCCATGCCCCCATCGTCCACTTGGCAGCGAAATTTGTGTACAGCGGAATTATCTTACCACCTGTTTTGTCTTTAATTGTCTGCAAATCCTTTAAGAACTCTTCAGGTGTCTTCGGCAAGTCGGAAAGGCCGGCATTTTTAAAAACTTTTTTGTTGTAAACAATCCCCTGCACATTGCCAGTGGAACTCATCCCGTAGCAAGTACCATCATAAGCTTTATTGGTTACAAAGTTATAGGTTTTAGAAAGCGTATCCACCTCACCAAGCGGTTCAAAATGATCCGCTAACTCTGTGTTGGGAATGCTGGCTGGTATCATGCAAACATCGCCCCAGTTGTCCGTTGACATACGCGTTGTAACATCATCCGCATAGTTTGTAACACTTTCGTACTTAATAGTGACATTCGGGTACATTTTCTGAAATTCAGTTATGTACTTTTTGAAAGTAGTATTAACAATATCCGTACGGTGTGTTAAAATTTTCAGGTCTGCCTTGATATCCGTGTGGTCAGTGCCCACTTTCAAAGAATTGAAATCTGTGGCATTGCTTTTTGCTGCTGTACTTCCAGTGCTAGCCGTACTTCCTGCAGTAGTGGAACCGGCAGAATTGCTGGAACTGCTTGACCCTGTGCAGGCTGTTGCGGACAGCGCCAATGCTCCAGCCAAGAGAACACTGCATAACTTCTTAACATTTTTCATTTCGCTACCTCCCAAATTTAAGTTAATTTTCGTTTGATTAACTTAGCTAAATAGTATATCATTTAGTCTGCGAAGTCATTACATTATGTTGGCTTAAATAAAATAATGTTGGTTCTTTTATGAATTTGTAACGATTTATTTTAATTATTGCCTTATTTACTGGCGAAATCATTAATATTCAAATTACATATATTAAGTAAAAATAAAATTTACTTATTAAAAATATTCCGGTATACATATTTTAATTCAAACAAAATTCATTCTATTCACCTAATTTTAACTAAAATTTTCTATTTTTCTTATTAGAATTATAAAGTCAAATCATTCAGTTATCATAAACACAAATAAAATACCTAATAAACAAAGGAACCTCAGACAGTATGAGCATAAACACCTTAACTTATGACAAGTCAATATTCCACTTTCTCAGCGGCATGCAGGGCAGCGTTCCCAACCGAATGCTGCTTTCCTGCCCCTTTCGGGATGCTTTTATGGTGTACTGCACACAGGAAAGCTGCCGTATGGAGGAAAGCAGCTGCATCTGGCAGCTGCCCGCCCAAAGCCTGATTCTGGTGCGTGCCGGCCAGACACCTGCTGTGGCGCCCGCGGCAACCAAAACACTGCATTTTTCCAGTTTTCTTGCTGAGGGAAAGCTTCCATTCTGCACAGACAGTGAACCGGCCGTGTTTGTACCCATCCCGGGTTCTGACCTGTTCGATTTCTGTACAGAACTGGCAGCGCAGCCGCCCTCTGCCGAAACCGATCGGCAGCTCACCGCGCTTTCAGAACGAATACAGGTGGAAACGCAGGCACTTGCCGCAAAGGGAACCCTGCCGCCGGCTTCTATCCGCACACTGAAACAGATTTTAGACACCCGCTATACGGAAAAACTGACACTGGATTCACTTTCCAAAGAACTGCACTGGAACAAATATAAGCTGGACAAAGACTTTAAACGATACTACGGCAGTTCACCCTTTGAATATCTGCTGAATGTGCGGGTAGAAGAAGCCTGCACCTTGCTGCGAAGCACCAGCCGCAGTGTTTTGGACATTGGCTTTGCCGTTGGAATTGAAAATACCTCTTACTTCATCCGATTGTTCAAAAAGCGAACCGGCATGTCCCCGCTCGCCTTCCGCACCCATTTTTCTAAAGTTCCTGAAAGCCGCGCAAAAAAAGACACAGAAGCATGAATGAAATGCTTCTGTGTCTTTTTTGTTTCCGGTTCAGATGCTGCGGTTTTTCACACTGCTGCGAACTACTAAATGTCCGCTGATGATCTTCATACCGGCCGTTGTATGCTTGTGATGAATCTGATGCAGCAGCGCATCCACGCATGCACGCGCCATACCTGCCATATCCACCGCATAGGTGGTAATGTCCGGTGCGGAAATATAAGGCACGCTGTAATTATCAAAACCAGCAATCGAAATGTCCTCCGGCACACTCAGTCCGCGCTCTTTTAACTGATCGATCAGCTTGTAAGCCGTAATATCACAGTTGCAGACATAAGCAGTAGGAAATTTTTCAGGCAGTGAAAAACGAATATCGCCATGTTCATCCCGGTCTGGCAGCACCATTTCCGGTGTTACCGCAATACCGTGCTCTGTCATAGCCCGGCAGTAGCCAAAGTAGCGGTCACTGATGCTGCTGGTGGCATTGATGGTGCCCACAAAATGAATGTCACGGTGCCCCATTGACAAAACATAATTCGTAACGGCATACATGCCGTAGTAACCGTCTGAAATGACAGAGCAGCCGGTACCGCAGCTGTCGTAGGCATCCAGAAACACAGTGGGAACCAACATTTTTTCCTGCAGCATTCTGCGGTAGTCATCGCTGATCTGCCCAATGACAACTAAACCGTCAATTTTGTTGTCCTGCAGCACGCGCGGCAGGACAAGCCCCTGCTCGGTTTCCTCCTGCAGCAGTTCCAAAATGCCGTAGTAATCACTGCCAAGCAGGCGGCTCACTACTTTTTCGTACAATTCCCAATAAAATGAATTGCTGCCGGCATCCACAAAACGTGCTGCCACCAAAATCCCGATGTTTCCGGTGCCGCCCTGCCGGGACTTGTGAGTGGAAGATGTCTGCTGGTAACCCATCTGCTGGGCTGTTTCTTTAATTTTCGCACGAATTTCGTCACTGACACCGTCTTTATCTGCCAGTGCCTTTGAAACCGTAACCGTACTGACACCGATCTTTTGAGCAATGTCCGCCATGCGCACTGCCTTCGGCATGTTCATCTCTCCTCGCCTGCGTCAGAAAAACGTTTTCGCTGCCGCTTGATTAGCTAATTAATTTACTTTTACTTAATATTCTTATTCTACAAAAGCACAAGTAAATTGTCAATTCTTTTTTTAGCTAAATCCGTGCATTTTGAGTATAGAAGGTTTATAACACAGCACATCACTTGATTTTTTCAAACACCATGCGCTCGCTGGCAAAGTCCACCGTGTCCAAATGCAGACAGACGCCATGTCCCATTAGCACCGAACCGGTTACTGTCCGGCCAGTCTTTACGCAGCGGTACTCTGCCTGTGCATCCAGCCCCTGCAGCCGCAGCCAGTACGGTCCGTTCTTTGCATGATATAATCTGCGGCAGCAGGTAGCAACAACTCGGTCGCCATCCGCGGAAATCTGCTGAAATGCGGCCATATCTTCCGGTGCCGGCAAACGGTAAAAACTGCTGTTAAACAGACCGCTGCGTTCATTTTTATACGCCTCAATCTGCTTCTTTACCGTTTGCGCTTCTTCCTCACCAAACTTCGTCATGTCCAACTCATAGCCAAAGCCGCCGCCAAGTACCGCAACATTCCAACGTGTGGAAATCGGCGTACTGCGGCCGACCTGATGGTTCGGTACTGCAGAAACGTGACAGCTCATCATCGATGGCGGATAAACCAGGGAAGCACCGCCCTGAATATCCAAACGCTGAACTGCGTCACTGTCATCACTGGTCCAGGTCTGCGGCATATAGTACAGCATGCCCGCATCAAAACGGCCGCCGCCGCTGGCACAGCTTTCAAACAAAATCTTCGGGAAGCGGGAAGTCAGCGTTTCCAAAATATGATATAAACCAAGCATATAGCGGTGCGCAAGTGCACCCGCGCTGGCGGTACGGTCTGCAAAAGAACCGATTTCCGTCATGTTGCGGTTCATGTCCCACTTCACATAGGCAATCGGCGCGCAGGAGAACAGCTTTGTCATCGCGTCAATGACATACTCCTGCACCTCTTTTCTGGAGAGGTCCAGAATCAGCTGTGTACGCGCAAGCGTTGCCGGACGGCCCGGCCGGCAGAGTGCCCAATCCGGATGGGCACGATACAGGTCGCTGTCCGGAGAAACCATTTCCGGTTCTACCCAAATGCCAAAATCCATGCCGAGCTGATTGACATCCCTCACCAGTTCTGGCAGCGCACAGCCCAGTTTTTCCTCCCACGGGGCCCAGTCGCCAAGGGATGTGGTGTCATCCGAACGATGGCCAAACCAGCCGTCATCAATGACAAACAGTTCAATACCCTCTTTGGCAGCGGCTTCTGCAAGATTCAGCAGCTTTTCACGGTTAAAGTCAAAGTAAACACCTTCCCACGTATTCAGCAGCACCGGACGCGGACGGTCACGCCAGTAGCCGCGGCTGACACGGCTGCGGTACAGTTTGTGGTACGTGCGGGACATTTCCCCCAGTCCGCAGTTGGAGTACACCAGCACCGCTTCCGGTGTTTCAAAAGACTCGCCGGCGGCAAGCGGCCAGCGAAATGCGCGGTCGGAAAGGCCAACATTCAGACGCAGGCGGTCGCCGGCGTCAACATCGGTTTCCATACAGAAATTGCCGCTGTACACCAAACTGCAGCCATAGGCTTCCCCTGCAGTTTCCGTACAGTCCGGTGTAACAATCGCCGTAAAAGGATTGTGCTGACTGCCGGAAGCGCCGCGGAAACTGCCGATGCGCTGCTCGCAGTGTCCCACCGGCAGGCGTTCCAGGGTAAATTCGCGCGCCCAGCTGCCGTGCAGATGTACCATTTCCATACGATTATCGGGTAAATCAAGGCTCGCGCTCATCACTCGTGTCAGTGTGACCTGTTGGTTGCCGGTATTGCGCAGAACCGCTCTGCGAACCAATGCGTCACTGTCCGCAAACACAGTATAGTATAAATCCGCCTCCAACCCTTTAGCGTCCGCAAGGGTCAGCACCAGTGTAAAAGCTTCTTCTTCTTTTTCGATATAGACATGGGGCAGCCCCTGCAGCGCCGGTTTCCCTGTAATAATCTTGTAGGACTTGTAGCGAAAATCCACAAGATTGTCACCGTCTGCCCACTGTACGCTTACTGCGGCGGGACGCAGATCTGCCATACCGGAGCCGGAAAACTCCAGCGGTACATGGTCCAGCAGCGTCTGTCCGGGCTGTGCCGGAAACCAAGGGGAGTTTTCCGCACTGCACAGTGTTTCCAAGTCATTTCTATGAAGACGGGCACCATAATAAAAATGCACTGCCAAACCCTGTTCCGAAATACCAAACGCATAGCTGCTGTTCGGCGTATTCAGCTGAAAGGCCTGCGGATACAATTTTGTTGTTCTAAAATGAATCGCCATAAAGACTACCTCCCAAAAAATTAACTAATTCGTCTTTTATTAAAGCAATTCTTGATCTGTTTGTCCAGAATTATTTTTGAGATAACGTTTTTTTATCCTAAAAGCCAACATAGTACATTTATTATCAACATTGTTAGGTTGACACATTTACTTAATCAATGTACGATTATTTAAGTAAATTAATTAATTTTAGTATGGAGGGATCGCTTTGCAGATACAGGAAGCTTATTCGCAGTGGTGTCGTCTGGCCACAGAGGACCCGGACCTTCTCGCAGAACTGGCCGCTGTAAAAAATCAGTCCGAGGAAATCACCGACCGCTTTTACCGCGGTCTTGCCTTTGGCACAGGCGGTCTGCGCGGCGTCATCGGTGCAGGCACCAACCGCATGAACATCTACACCATTCGCCGGGCGACACGCGGGCTTGCACTTTGGCTTTCCAAGCAGAAAGACCCCATCGCCGCTATTTCCTACGACAGCCGCATCAAATCCCGCCGTTTTGCGGAAGAAGCCGCTCGCACCTTTGCCGCCTGCGGCGTGAAAGCTTACCTTTACCCACAGCTGATGCCGACCCCAGCCCTTTCCTACGCAGTGCGCACTCTGCACTGCAGCGCCGGTGTCATGGTGACCGCCAGCCACAATCCCGCCAAGTACAACGGCTACAAGGTTTACGGCGCGGACGGCTGCCAGATCACCACGCAGGCCGCTGAGGAAATCACAGAATGCATCCAGTCTGTCGGATATTTTGAACCGCTGCCGCAGAATTCCAGTGTGAAGGTACAGGAAATTCCCGCGGAAGCAGCGGAATCTTTCTACAGTGCTGTACTTGCACAGCGCTTGGAAAAAACGGTTCCTACGCAGCTGAAAATCGTTTATTCCCCTCTCAACGGCACCGGTCTGGTACCCGTTACAACGGTACTCAAGCGTGCAGGCTTTACAGACATCACCGTGGTGCCCAGTCAGGAAAAGCCGGATGGGAACTTCCCGACCTGTCCCTACCCGAACCCGGAAATCCCGGAAGCGCTGGCAGAGGGGCTTGCCCTTTGCCGCAAAACCGGTGCGGAGCTGCTGCTTGCAACCGACCCTGACTGTGACCGCATGGGCATTGCCGTAAAAGCCGGAGATGACTACAAACTGCTCAGCGGCAATGAAGTCGGCGTACTGCTGCTTGACTATGTGTGCCGCCGCCGTTTGGCGCTCGGTACCATGCCCCAAAAGCCAGTCGCGGTGAAAACGATTGTGACAACGGAAATGGCAGCAAAAGTCGCCGCACATTACAGCGTTGAGCTGCGGAACGTGCTGACCGGCTTCAAGTTTATCGGCGAACAAATTGGCTTTCTTGAAAAAGGCGGCGAAGCCGACCGCTACATTTTCGGTTTTGAGGAAAGCTATGGCTACCTTTCCGGCAGCCATGTACGCGACAAAGACGCCGTAAATGCCTGCCTTCTGCTGTGCGATATGGCAGCAGATTACCGCGCACAGGGGCTTTCTCTTTATGACGCAATGGAGAACCTGTACAAAGAATACGGCTGCTACAAAAACAGTCTGGATTCCTTTGCCTTCGAGGGTGAATCGGGTTTCCACATCATGCAGGATTTCATGGCTTCCCTGCGTCAAAATTCACCGGAAGAGCTTTGCGGCCATAAGATCACACTGGTCAAAGATTACCTGCACACGCCGGGCAAGCCTGTGCAGTTCCCCACTCTGCCCAGCAGTGACGTACTGCAGTTTGTACTGGATGACGACACCCAGCTGACCGTGCGCCCCTCCGGCACGGAACCGAAACTGAAACTATACTGCGCAGCAGTCAGCAAAACAGAGCAAGCCGCCGCAGCAGCCTGTGAAATATACCGTGGTGCGGTTTCTAAAATCATTGAAAACTTTGGGAAAGGCAAAAACTAAAATGGCAATTATCAAATTAATTCCGGCCTGCAAATCCTACCTTTGGGGCGGACAGCGGCTGAAAACGAATTTTCATAAAAAATTTGACGGCAATGTCCTTGCAGAAACTTGGGAGCTTTCCTGCCACCCAGACGGGCCCAGCGCGGTTGCAAACGGACCTTTTGCGGGCAAAACACTTGCAGAATACCTGAAAGCAAATCCCGCTGCTGCAGGTACGAACTGCGCGCGTTTTGGGGACTTTCCAGTTCTCATTAAGCTGATAGACGCACACAATAATCTTTCCATTCAGGTACATCCAAATAATGATTATGCACTGAAAAATGAGCATCAGTTCGGCAAAACCGAAATGTGGTACATTGTTGACTGCGAACCGGGCGCGTTCCTGTACTACGGTTTTAAAAAAACAATCAGCAAAGAGGAATTCCAAAAGCGCATTGAGGACGGCACCCTAACAGAAGTGCTCAACGCCGCCCCGGTACATCCCGACGATACATTCTTTATTGAGGCCGGCACCATCCATGCAATTTGCAAGGGTATTGTCATTGCGGAGATTCAGCAGAACTCCAACGTCACCTACCGTGTATTTGATTACAACCGTGTCGGCAAGGACGGCAAGCCACGCCAGCTGCATGTCAGCAAGGCGCTGGACGTGACCCGCACCGTTCCCCCACGCACGGATTATGACTTTGACAGCCATCTTGGCTGCTGCAATTCCTTTGTCACCGACCTGCTGCAGCTTAGCGGAAACGAAGTTACAGCCAGCACAGACGGTTCCACTTTCCACTCCCTGCTGGCAGTAAAGGGCAGCGGAAGTGTGTCCTGCAGCGGCGAAACTGTTTCATTTGAACAGGGCGACAGTATTTTCCTGCCGGCAGACTGCGGCAGTTACCGTGTCAGCGGTCAATGCACAGTTGTGCGTACAACCGTTCCGCCGAAAAACACCTATCTGCCCAACGGCGACAAAGCATGAGGTGAATTGCAATGAAACAGGTAACAGAAAAGTTCCGCTTTGGAATTGACATCGGCGGCACCGGCATTAAAGCAGGTGTCGTCAGTACAGAGAATCAGATTCTCGGACAAGCTTATGTGCCGACCGGTGCCGAGCGCAGTTGGCAGGAAGTTGTGCCGGACATTGTTCATGCCGCGGAAGAAGCCCTGAAAGATGCCGGTGAATTTATGGAAAACTGCATTTCCGTCGGTATCGGCTGTCCCGGCACGATTGACGCCCAAACCGGAACCGTAGTTTACTCCAATAATTTAAACTGGCAGAATGTCCCGCTGGCACAGGAACTGCACCGTACTTTTACACAGCCGGTTTTCATCAGCAATGACGCCAACTGTGCCGCACTCGGCGAGGTTTGTGCCGGCGCGGCAAAAGGCTTTCAAAACGTCTTTATGCTGACTCTGGGCACGGGCGTTGGCAGCGGCATTATTATAAACGGAAGAATTTTCGAGGGCGGCGGCCCCGGTGGTGCTGAATTTGGTCACACCCTGCTGGTGGAAGACGGCGAACTTTGCACCTGCGGCAGGCGCGGCTGTCTGGAAAGCTACGCTTCCGCAACAGCACTCATCCGGCAGGCGAAACGTACCGCAAAGCAGGCACCGAATTCCCTGCTCTGCACACTGTGCAAAGGTGACTTGTCCCGCATGGACGGCAGGATTCCCTTTCAGGCGGCACGGCAGGGCGACGAGGCCGGCCAGCGAGTGATACGCGAATACATCAAGCACCTTGCTGCCGGCATTGCAAATGCTGTCAACATCTTCCGCCCGCAGGCTGTTTTGCTTTCCGGCGGCATCAGCAAAGAGGGCACTTACCTGACCGACCCGCTCACTGCACTGGTTGCCGAAGAAGTGTTCGGCAAAAAAAATTCTTTTCTTCCCCAGATTCGTGCCGCCGAACTTGGAAACACCGCCGGCATGATTGGTGCTGCTAATCTTTCTCAATAAACTGCTTTTTCTCACTGTCTTCTTAAAAATGGCTGCAGATTTCTCTGCTGCCATTTTTTTCTTTATTCGAATATTTACATTTTATTTATTGAGCAAGCATTTCAGTAATGCTATAATATGGTCCTTCCCTTTACACACTAAACATATTGTTTGAATTTTCTGAAATCATCTTTTATTTTACAAGGAAAGGAGGGAAAACAGGTGGAACTGAAAAATCACTTTACGGCAGAAGAAATGAAAGCCACCCTAGCCTATCTGCAGGCCATTTTTGACGTTGTGCGCCTAGTAGACCCAACGGATACTTCTATTCTGACACTGGATGCAAACAATCAGCTACACAAAGAACCTTATACCTGCTTTCGTATTTGGAACAAGGAATGCCGGTGCAGCAACTGCACCGGCATCACTACCTTTTTTTGCGGCTGCCAGAAATCAAAATACGAATTCATCGAAAACAATATTTTTTATGTGATTTCAAAGCCGATCACCCTCGAACTGGAAGCTGAAACGCTGCCGATTGTTTTGGAAATTGTCAGTCATGTAGATGATCAGCTGCTTCTGGAGCAAAAAGAAAACGGAAAAAGCATAGCGGAACTGGTGGACGAAACCAGCCGTAAACTGTACCAAGATACACTCACCAGTGCGTACAACCGGCGGTTTCTGGATGAATTTCGCTTTTGGCACAAGGGACAAAACCTGCTTTGCAGCGAAGTGGCACTGCTGCTTTTGGATGTGCGTAAATTCAAATCCATCAATGACACCATGGGACATCTGACAGGCGACCAGGTATTGGTTCAGGTCGCACAAACACTGCAAAAAAATATTCGGCAGCAGGATTCATTGATTCGCTTAGGCGGTGATGAATTTGTCATCATCTTGACCGGCTGCAAAGAAACTGAAATAATACCCAAGATGGTGTCATTGCAAAAAGAAGTCGGAAAAATCTGCTACAGCGAAGAAACGCAGTCGTACGTTGGCATTGACTGCGGTTACGCTTATACTGAAAATTTTAAAGCAGAAGAACCTTTCCTGAAAGAAATGCTTCACACCGCCGACCAGTGGATGTATTTGGAAAAATCTGGCGGTTTACACCGCATGTGATATAAATAAAAGATACGCCTTGAAACGGTTTTCAGCCGAATCAAGGCGTATCTTTTTTTACTGGACGGGAAAACCTTCGCTGTGTGATTTTTTCACAGCAAACAGGCGGGATGAAAACCCCAGACACTGCTTGTAGGCGCGCAGTTGTTTGCCAAATTTTTCACGGCCGGTAAACTTTCCATACCGGTCATCTCTTTATGCTTCCATTATATCAGATTTTTGATTTGTCGGTTTCTCCACCGGCGGAAGCAGCAATTTACGCAAGAAGCGACAAATTGCTGTCGTTCACCGCATCGTCCAGTCCGTAGCAGAACAATACGGAATCCAGCTGATCCTGCTTCACTAATGCGGAAACAGCTGTTTTGTGGTAATACCGCAGGTCTACCATATCAATCTGGCGGTAATGCGCCGCAAGAAACGGCACAAGGGAATTTGCGTAAGAATCCTTTACCACCAGCAGCCTGCTGCCTGCCGCCTTAGGGTTGGTGATGCGCACAAGACTGTGGTTGCCGTTCAGGAACACCGGGTATTGGTCCTCGTTTTTCAGCTGCTCCGGAAAGTACAAGCTGTCCGATTTCTGCACGCTCTGCTTTCCGTCTTCACGGATTTCCACCTGCACCTGCAAAGCCGGATTCTTCCAAATTTCCAGCGTATCCGCCGGTGTGTTCCAGAAGCCGCTTTTGGAGTAAGTCGTGCCGTAAAAGCCGCAGGAGCACTGCACCTGAAAGGCATCTTTTCCGATCGGCAAAAAGCCATTGCTGCCGGCAAAGGAAGCGTAGGCAAGGTACGCGCTGGCCGTTGTCCAATGGTGGTCAGTGCGGTAATACAGCTGTTCTTCCTCCGATTTGTCCATGAATTGGTCGGCAAGCTTCACCCACTGCAGTTTGCCGTCTGTCTGTTCCTTCGCCTGTCCCAGCAGGTCTGCATCCAGATAATCTTCATGCAGCTGCGGCAGTTCGCTGTCCATGATGTACCCGGTAGAGGGAACAATCATCAGGTAGGCAGGCAGCTTTGTTCTCTGCACAAAGTCACGCATGCTCTGCAGGTTTTGCCGGAAATTAATCGGATTTGGTTTTACCGGCGTATTGATAAGCCAGCCGTCCTGCCCCATGTAAATGCCATTTTCACCGTTTTTTCCGCACAGCAAATCAAAGTAAGCGTGCAGCCCCACCAGCTCTTTTCGTGCGGGAAAGTGGTCTGCCAAATAGGACTCCACATTGGTGGAAAGTGTACCGTTTGCCGCCGTGGAAAGGGAAACTTTCGGTGCCGGCTGCAGCACTCGTTTTTCATCCGCGGAAAATGAATTTTTGGGCAGCAGAAAAAACAGCACGAATCCACCGAACAAAATCAGCAGAAAAACCGCTGTCAGCAGCCGCTCCTGCCTGTGTTTTTGCATATATCGAAGCACCTCTTAAAAGCGGAAATATAAAAATGGGTTGTAACTCTGGCTCAAAAGTGCAGCAGTGCACAACACCAGCACTGCAACACAGCCAACGCAGTCCACCGCACAGCGCAGACGCGGACGCACCTGCAGCCGGCCATAAAGCTGTTTGAGCAGCGGTGTACAGCCAAGCACTGCCGCTGCCATCAGCGGCAGATACGTCAATACCTGATAAAGCAGCCCACCCTGCGGCAGCAAGCCGCCCGTGCCGAACATCATCTGCAGCTGTGTGCCGAATGCACTCAAATCTGTCAGCGCGAACAGCATCCATCCAACTAAGAAACTGAGTCCCGCGTAAACATGGCCGACCCAGCGCGGTGCCTTTTCCAGCAGCCGCAGCAAAAACAGTTTTTCCGCCGTCAGCAGTACAAAATAATAGAGTCCCCACAAAAGGAAATTCCAGTTTGCACCGTGCCAGAAACCGGTCAGTGCCCAAACGACCAGCAGGTTGCGAATGGTAACCGCCATGCCGCTGCGGCTGCCGCCCAGCGGAATATAAACGTAATCACGGAACCACTGGCTCAATGTCATGTGCCAGCGCCGCCAAAAATCAGTAACACTTTTCGATATGTACGGATAATTGAAGTTGACCGGCAATTCAAAGCCGAACAGCCGCCCCAACCCGCGTGCCATATCGGAATAACCGCTGAAGTCAAAGTAAATCTGCAGTGTAAACGCCGCCGCGCCGGCCCATGCACCCAGCAGTCCCGCCTTACTGCCGGCAGCCTGTACCACATCCCACAGCACACCCATTTGGTTGGCAATCAGCACTTTTTTCGCAAGTCCAACCAGCAGCAGGCGGATACCGGCGGCAAACTGCTCCGGTGTGGTGTCCCGCAGCGTCAGCTGATTTTGGATCTGCTTGTAGCGCACAATCGGCCCCGCAATCATCTGCGGAAACAAAGTGATGTAAACGCCAAACTTCACAATGCTTTTCTGCGCGGGCGCGTCCCCGCGGTAAATATCCACAATGTAGGAAATGACATGAAATGTATAAAAGGAAATGCCCAGCGGAAGCGGTATCTCCGTCTGCGGCAGTCCCGCAAGCGCCGGTATGCTTTTCAGGGATGCCACAAAGAAATTGGTATACTTAAAAACAACGAGCAGTCCAAGATTGACCGCGACTGCCCCCGCCGCGAATGCTTTTTTCAAGCGGGCATTCTCTCGGTATTTGTCCAGCAGTCTGCCAAAGCAGAAATTGAAGCACGTGGAGAACAAAATCACCAGCAGAAAGCGCGGCTCTCCCCATGCGTAAAAAAGCAGGTTTGCCGCAAGCAGGGTGATGTTCCGCCACTTTTTCGGTGTAACAAAATACAGCAGCAGAACCACCGGCAAAAACAGGAACAAGAAGGTCAGGCTGGCAAAAACCATGCTGCCACCGCCTTAGCCTAAAAGGCTGAAGACCAGTTCTTTTGCCTTCTGATTGTCAGCAGAAATACACAGAACCACTACTGTACCCTTCTGCTCCAGGACCGCAGTGGAAAGCTTCGGCACTTCGCTCGGTTTATAATCAGAGTAGCTGTCCTTCTGCATTTTTACAAAGTCATCTGCTTTTTCTTTGATAGCTGCCGCAGCAGCTTCATTTTTTGCCTGCCAAACTGAGATTTCCTCCGCAGTGGCACCTGTGCCAACGTAAACATCGCAGGACTTTACCTGTGACGCATCCACCCCGTAACGCTTGTCAGCTGCCTGCAGGCTGATTTCAGAAAGCTGGTCAGTAAACTTTGCAGAAGACTTAATCTGGCTTGAAAGCGTCTTTGGGTCAGTGGACACCGCCTTTGCCGCACTGTTCTCCCCACAGCCTGCTGCCACACAAATTACAGCCGCACAGACCAGCAGCAGTGAAATGACTTTTTTATGCATAGTTACATACTTCCCTCAGCATTGTATTATATTTAATTTTGTACAGCCCGCAAAGTTTTCCACACCGCTGTGGAAAGCTCTCTGTACACGGCACATTTCAGTGGTTGGACAAATACTGCACCCAAACTTTGCAGTATTTCTGATTCAAATGTACACCGTCTTCCGCCGCCTCATCCGGCAAACAGCCGGATTCGTCTTTCAGCGCAGAAGCTACATCCAAATACACCGCATTCTTTGCTTTCGCAAGTTTTTGAAGCACTGCGTTATATTCATTAATTCGTTGATTATTTGTATCTTCTTCATTTTTTTCGGAAACAGCCGCTGAAACCGGTAAAATGGACTGAATATAAAGCTTTGCTCCCGGCTGTTCCTTTTGCACCGCGTCAAGCACTTTGGCATAGGCACTGTAAAACGGCTGCGTGCCGTTCCAGCCCAATTCATTTTCACCAAACTGAAAATAAATCCTCTTATACTGCTTTTGTGCCAGTGCCTGCATAATCGGTACGCTGCCGCCGCGCATCGGTTTTGTAAATACGGTGTTTACCGTAAGTCCAACGCGCGAATAAAAATCCATTTTGGGCAGCAAGCCCTGCATGTTCAAGCCCTCCACACAGGAGTTGCCAACCATAGCCGCATCCGAAAAGTCGGCGGCCCCCGCTTTTACAGCCGTTTTGGATTTCGCCGCTTTCGGGGAAGCCGCTTTGTGGGCTGTTACCGCAGAAGAAGCCGCTGTTTCAGAGGACACCGCGGCACTGCTGACCGGCTGGTTGGACTGTGCCGCCGAAGAAGCGGAAGTGACAGCTGACGAGGAGGAAACCTCAGCAGCTGAGCTGACCTCGCTGCCGGACACTTCTTTGCCACCACAGGCGGTCATTCCCAAAGCCAGTACACCTGTCAGGAGCAGTACCGCCGCTTTTTGACAGCACTTATGTTTCCTCTTTCCGAACAATGAACCTTGTTTCAATTAGAAACCCTCTTTCTGAAAAAAAGCGGCTGTTTTTCTGCCGCTTCTTTTCTATCACATAGTTGAGACTATCACGATAGTTTCAGCCTGTCAACAAGGTTATCTGACTTGTAACAACGGATTACGCTTTTGTAAACAGCCTTCTTTTGTGATTTTGCTGGATGTTCATTAAACCACTTCCGGAGGGCTTCTTTCTGCTCTTCAAAAGTACCATCAAGTTTTAAACTGTCATCCACTGAAAAAATTCCTCCTTAAGTCGCAGAAAACAAAAGTTTTCATCCGGGAGTACACAGTACGCACCTGTTTACAGATTCTCTCCGTTTTCCGCAATAATTTTGCGGTAGTCGTAAAAACTGTCCTTTGGTGTACGCTTCTGTGTTGCAAAGTCGACGTAAATTAAGCCAAAGCGCTCATCATAGCCGCGCGCCCACTCAAAGTTGTCCATCAGACTCCAGTGGAAGTAAGCACGCACATCCGTGCCGTCCTCCACGCAGCACCGCAGCTGACGCAGGTAACGGTGAATAAAGTCAATACGGTTGGGGTCGTGTACCTTACCGTCCAGTGAAACCGCATCGTGACAGGACATTCCGTTCTCGGTGATAACAATCGGTGTTTTATAGCGTTCGTACAGGAACTTCGGTACCCAGTAAAGGCTTTCCGGGGTCACCGGCCAATCGATTGCGGTACGTGGAAAACCCGCCGGACGCGGTACACATTTATAGCCGCCCTTTCCGTCTGCTTTCACTGGTACAGAATTGTAAATATTCTGGCCGTAAAAATCAAGTGGCTGGGAAATCAGCTTTAAATCATCCGTGCCAATCTGCGGCATATTTTCACCCATAACCTTAACTCCCTGCTCCGGGTAACAGCCCAACAGCACCGGGTCACTCCACCAGCTGACGGAAAAGGTCCACCGCTGCGGCACATCAAAGGTTGCCTGCCGTGCAGCTGCAATGTCCTCAGCACTCTCCGTTGCCGGATAAAAGCTGGAACCAGTGGGGGCATAGCCTATCTGCACATCGGAAATCACTTCCCGCAGTACCTGCACCGCTCTGCCGTGCGCCAGCAGTACATTGTGTGCCATCTGCAGGGTGTCTTTGCGGCTGCAGTGCAGGCCCGGCGCGTGCTCGCCAGTATCATAACCCAAACCAATAAAGCACTGCGGCTCGTTCAGCGTGAAAAAGTGTTTGATTTTTCCGCCAAGCCGCTTTGCGACCACACGGGTGTACTCCGCAAACCATGCCGGACTTTCCGGATTCAGCCAACCGCCCCTGCGGTGCAATGCATACGGGTACTCCCAGTGGTAAAGGGTGGCATAGGGCGTAATGCCGTTTTGCAGCAGTTCATCCGCCAGTTCCTCGTAAAAGCGCAGACCGGCTTCGTTTACTTTTCCGGTGCCGTCCGGCAGAATACGCGGCCAGCTGATGGAAAAGCGGTACGCCTGAATGCCCAGCTGCTTCATCAGCTGCACATCTTCCCGAAAGCGGTGGTAATGGTCACAGGCGGTGTCGCCGGTGTGCCCGTCAAAAACATTGCCGGGGCGGTGGCAAAACTCATCCCATACGGACAGACCGCGTCCGCCTTCATTCCAGGCTCCTTCAATCTGATACGCCGCTGTTGCCGCGCCCCAGAGAAAATCTTTTTGAAACGCCATATGTAAACAAACCCCTTTTTTCAATTTCCAGTACTATTATGATTGTAGCGAAATCCGCACGCAGATGCAAGCGGCTTGGCAGAAATATTGCGCTTTTTTAAGACACCACCGCTGTTTTGTGCTATACTTGTGCTGTATGTTTATTATTCTAGCAGCAAGAGAGGACTTCGCATGGGAACCACAACAAATGAACTTGAAGGAACACAAGCCTCGGCAGAAAATCCAATTATCCACATCGGCGCGGTTATTCCAAACCTACGCAGCAACTACCTTTCCCGCCTGCTGAATGCCGCTGTGCTGCAGGCAGAGCAGCACAACTGCCGCATCAGCGTTGCGCTGCACAACAAAGACCCCAAGGAGGAGCTTCGCCTGATTCGCAGCATGGTCGCTGACGGCGCGCGTGCGCTGCTTCTCTGTCCGATCAATCAGGGAACAAAATTTGAAATGTTTCTGAAAGACCTGCCCATCCCCACTGTTACAGTGGGAAATTACATTTCAGCGGACTTTCCATTCATTTCGTCGGATGAAAAGCAAGCTGCCATTGACGCGGTTGCACTTCTTGTTTCCAAAGGCTACCAAAAGCTCATTTTTGTCTGCCCACAGCTTTCCGTGCGTGAACATGAAAATATCCATACACACGAGCAGCGCACTTACGGCTTTATTGACGCAACCCACAAAAAGAATGTGGAAGCCATTATTGTCAGCTCCAGCGGCTATCTGGAGGAACTGGACATGGTGCTGAAAAATGAGGGACCCCGCACCGCTGTGCTTGCTTCCGGTGATACACGTGCGCTGCAGATCATGCAGCACCTGCTGAAAAAGGGGATGCGGATTCCGCAGGACATTGGCGTTATGGGCTTTGGCAACATTGACTGCCTGCAGTACATCCACCCCTCTCTCGCCACTGTTTCGCGTGACCTGGAAGAAGCCGGTCAGGCGGCAGCGGACATCCTGCTGAACATTATCAATGGCAGCCCTGCACCTGCCGAAACACTGCTGCCCTGCAAAGCACTGGACGGTGGCTCCATCTAACACAAAAGCAGCGGCAGTGCAAGGACTCTGCCGCTGCTTTTTTACTGACTTTCTTTCTGCCAGTATGAAATTCTGTTCCGGCCGGATTTTTTGGATGTATAAAGCGCATGGTCGGCACGGTCCACCTGCTGCATCCAGTCATCCGCTTTCTGCGGAACCTGCGTACAAACCCCTAAGCTGATGGTAACGATATCTCCGTTCATTGGAATTGCTTCCCGCCGCACAGCATGCAGCAATTTTTCGGCATAATGCTGTACTGCCTGTTCATTTACACGGTGTATCACTGAAATGAATTCTTCTCCGCCAAAACGGGCAAGAAAAGCACCGTGCTGCTTTGCAGTCGATTTCATCGCCCGCGATACTCTCTGCAGACAGTTGTCCCCCGCAAGATGTCCATAGCTGTCATTGTACAGTTTAAAGTGGTCGATATTCATCATGATAATTCCACAAAGTGAACGCTCGCTGCAGCATTGTTCATAAGTTTGCGTAATGTGCAAATCAAATCCGCGGCGGTTGGAAAGTGCTGTCAGTTCATCGTGCTCACTAACATATTCCAGTTCATACTGCATACGAGTTTCGCGAATATGCAAATCCTGAATTAGAAAAGAAGCGACACACCCAAAAATACTTGCTGTTACCGTACATGGGATATCGTAATACAGTGCGGCAGGTGTTTTTACCAAGCAGGCCGCCACCAAAAAGATCGTCTCTAAAAAAAGCATTTCAAAATTCAGCGATTTATAGGGCAGGAAAAATATAATATTCATCAGCAAGTAGCCTAAGGGGAAAAACGTAGCCGGCTGGCTGGGGAAAGGCACCACACTGATGATAATAAAAAACGACATTACAAGCAATATGAATTCGTGGCAAAGCTGCTGCACCTTCTGTAACGACGGAGGTGTATTTCTTCTGGAACAAATCCAAAGGCTGATTCCTGCAAAAACCGCTGTGTAAACCAAATAAATACCAAATAGTTCGGCATTATGCAAAGCAATCGCAAACCAGATTCCATAACCTACAAACAAAATCAGCGTTGCAACACACAAATGCACCAGCTGCTGCCAATTTTCTTTGCGGATTCTTTCCTTTGTATGCATATGTGAAAAACAAAATTTGCTTTCCGCTAAAAAATTTTTGTAAACAGAAAAAAGTGTCACGTCCGCCGCCCCCCTGCAACTGTCAGACGAACCCCGCAGTCCATCTGTTTTTCGTTATTTTTTCACTGATATGGTGAGTATATCACATTCATATACATTCAGCAAAATGTTTTTTACGGCGAATCCTTTGGTCAAAAGTAAATTTGCACAGAAAGCGTTGAAAAAACCGGCCTGCGCACACCGCGCGCCAGCCGGCTCATATCTTCTAAAGCAAGTTAAATCTGCACATTTACAAATGAACTAAAATCCTCCGTCAAACTATACCGCTGGGCCTGCTTCGGTGCAGCGTATATCCCATAAGGCTGCTCAAACTGTAAAAGGTTTTCCGCCCAGTCCACCAGACTGCGGGAGGGCATCTCCAGCCCCTGTGCTGCACGCTTTTGCACAGCCGCCGCCAAACCACGGCTGCCGCTGATGACTGACTCTGTCAGTTCCGGACAGGCAGCGTACTGCTGCAAAAAGGCATTGCGGTCAGCGTGCAAAGTCCCGTCTTCTGCCACGGTGATTCCCACCCGCTGCAAAGACTGTTCCGGCACCAAAATACGCCGCATATTCTGTGCCTGCATTCGTACACCGGTCCCCATTTCAATGTAGCTTTGTAAAAAGTGCAAAGCGTGATTGTAAGCCGCTGTCATCTTTTCCAGATGGTCTGCCGCCTTACTGCTGTCTGTACCTACTTGAACAAGTGCAGTTCCGGCTGCTTTCAGCTGCACTGTAATCCGGTAGTCGTCCAGATTCACTTCGTTGCTGTCCGTCACAACTGTTTTTCCATTCAACTGATAAACCGCATCCTGTGCTGCAGCAGCAGGAACATTCAGCCCGGCAGATTCCGCAAAAGTGCCGGACACCAAAAATTCGGCAGCCGCACCCATCTCATTGGCTTTTATCTGTAAAGAAACCTGTGTGTTGTGCTCCAGTACCGCAGCAGTGACCGCAATATCCGCTGCATTGATTTTTTCCACAGCCTGTCGCAAAACATCCGCATTTGTATTTGCGCCGGCATAATCGCTTAAGTCGACAGACACGCCGCCGAAGCTGGTAAGTATGCGCAGTGAACCACCCGCCGCAAGGGTGTTTTCCGCATTTCCCTGCCAGCTGTGGGAAACATTGCGCTGCGTCTGCGCAGTTCGCCGCACCGTAAGCACATAATTGGTGTGCGCCGCAGTCTGCCAGCGTGCAGCGGCCTGTGCCACCGCAGGGTCGGAGGAACGCACCTCCAGACCTGCGCCACCATCTGCCAATGCCCGCTTTGCCGCCACTTTTACGATGTTCATTTCCGCCGTATAACGGCGCATAAAAGTGTCCGCATCGGTGTCTAAACTGGAAATTTCCCCGTCCGCACCGGAGATTGCTGAAAAGCTCTTTGCCTTTTGCTTGCTAAAACGCTTTTTAAATGCATCCTGCATGTTTTGATTGTTTGCCGCCGCAGTTGCGGCAAACTGCTGATAGGTGCCATCCGCAATACGGCCCCATCCACTCATGGAAGTGATTCCCTTCATTCCACTCATAAATATATCCCCTTTTTGCAATTTGGGGCTCAGGTTCCGTCCCGAGTCACGTCCAGAAGCTTTAAATGACGTTTCTACTTAAAGTAACGAAATTTGCATCATATTTTGTTCCTAACCATCCTGACTGTATTTTCGCATTTTCTTTATATTTTGAAACGATTCTGAGGCGATTTCGAGGAAAATTTTTCAAATGAAATTTGTAGATTTTTTGTCCATTCTTACGAACCAAGCTTTGTTTTGGACAGACCGCCGATTCTGCAGTATAATTCAACTGAAAATACAAACGCATTTCGGAGGCAAAATGTGAAAGAGAATCCCAAGTCCAATTTCGTTGTGCTGCAAACACCCATCGGCCGCATCTGTGTAGGCACTGCCCTACCGTATCCCTGCACACAGAAACCTGCTGTTCAATACAATTCCGACGGCACTCTTGTAAAAATCATCACCGCCTCCAGCCAGATCAAGCTGCTGGAAAAGGACGTAGAAAGTATTTTTGCACCGTCTCTATACCAAAACTGCATGGAGCCGGAAAAAATCGAGATTCTGCCGCTTACATTGGAATTTTTCCCCAAAAATCAGCTGCGAATTTCAACACGCTACACAAAAAAGGAAGTTAACATCTGCGCCTGCCGGTTCAGCACCGCTGATTGGCAGGCGGCATTTCACACAACGGACTGTGTCCACTGCACAAACTGCGGACGCTGTGGCTGGTAACACAAAAAGGCACCGGGAGACGCTTGAATTAGAAGCGTTCCCGATGCCTTTTTCAATTCTGCATCAATATTTATCATGTACACTGTATGTACTTGGAGCACTGTAACTGCTGATATCTTCAAAGCTGTCTTCATCGGCATCATCTGTTGCCGATGAAGGCGGTGCACTGTCCACTGTGGAAGGTACCGTGTTAGAATTCTGCTGCAGTGCTGCGTCTGCATTACCTTTCAGCCTGAATTTTGAAACCAGATTCTTCAGCAGCTGAGCCTGTCCGGAAAGCTCTTCGCTGGCGGCGGCAGATTCTTCTGCAGTTGCGGTGTTGGTCTGTATCACATTGGAAATTTGCCCCACACCCTGTGTAACCTGCTCGATCGCTGTGGCCTGCTCATTGGAAGCATCTGCAATGCGGCGGATACCGTCTGTGACTTCTTCCGTACCTGTGACCACTTCTGTCAGGGACTGCGCGGTTTCGCCCGCAATTTCAGAGCCGTGTTTCACTGCTGTCAGCGATGTCTGAATCAGCTGGGAAGTACTCTTGGAAGCTTCTGCCGATTTGCCTGCCAGATTGCGCACCTCATCCGCAACCACTGCAAAACCTCTGCCGGCTGCACCCGCACGTGCTGCTTCTATTGCAGCGTTCAGCGCCAATATGTTGGTCTGAGATGCAATATCCTCAATGGCCTTAATGATTTTTCCTATTTTCGCGGAACTATTACTAATATCATGCATAGCAGTAATCATTTCCTGCATTTGCTGATTGCTTTCCCGCATTTTTTCGCTCATATCCTGCACCTTACCGCTGGCTTCATGTGCATAGGAAGCATTATCTTTGACATGCTCGGAAATATCATTAATCGTAGCGGCAAGTTCTTCCGCAGAAGAAGCCTGCTCGGTTGTTCCCTGCGAAAGATCCTGCGCTCCAGAAGAAACCTGACCTGCACCGCCTGCAACCTGATCAGCCGCAAGATTAATCTGCCCCATCGTTTGGTTCAGAGAATCTGACAGGTGGTCCAGCGCTTTTTTCACCGGAGCGAATTCACCCTCATAGTCATATGTAAGCTGGAAAGTCAAATTTCCGTCGGCAATCTCATTCAGCACATTTGTGATTTCCTGAAGGTAATTGCCGTAATTTTTCAGCTGTGCGGCTGTCCTGTTGAAGTTTGCCGCCAGCATACCCAGCTCATTTGTGGACTGGTAATCCACAGAAACATCCAGCTTGCCGTCTGCAATCTTGCGGGCTGCGCCATCAATTTTTGTGATGGGGCGTGAAATACCCTCAATCGTATAAATGGCAAACGCAAGGCAAACAACAAAGATAATCACATCTGAACAGAACATCAATTTTTGCGCATTGCTGTACACACTTGTGGCATTATTACTTGCTTGGGTTATCGCATCCTGGTCATACTTCACCAAGCTGTCGCAAAGCGTGTGCAGGTTTTTGTACTGCGTATAGGAATCATTTGCCATTACCCGCAGTGCATCAGTCGTTTCTTTTGCATTGCTCAGCGTAATCGCATTGTCATGGATGCCCAAATAAGCAGTCCAACCGGTCTTAATGTTGCTGACAATTTCCTTATCCTTATCGGACTGTGCAGTCTGGCTGCAAGCAGACAGTTTATTTTCCACTGTACTTTTCAGTGTAGCCATCAGCGCTTCGGAGTCCTGCTTGCCGGTTGTAGTTGTTGAACTGACGTGTTTATACTCCTGCAGGCGGAATTCCTTAATATTAGCGTTCAAGTCCTCCACTTGTACAATGGCGTTCATCCACTGATTTGCTATCACTTTTGTGCTGTCGTTCATCTGCATTAGAACTACAAAGGAAATAATATTTAGGGCAACCAAAAAAGCGAGCATAGCGGAAACCAAAATAATCAACTTCGTTTTGATTTTCAGGTTTTTCATAATGCAGGACTTCTCTCTATGAAACTTTTTAATTACTGTGCCGTCTGCACCAACGCTTCAAACTCATCCTCACCAAGGATTTTAGCGGTGTTGATGGTCAAAACCAATTTTTCACCCATGTGTGCCACACCGGTGAGGTACTGATTCACAGTATCGCTGTTAAGTTTCGGCGGCGGAGAAATCTGGTCATCCGCAATGTCTGTAACTTCCTCAACCTCGTCCACGATAAAGCCAAAGTAAATGTCGTGCACATTGCAAACGATAATGCAGGTACGGTCGTTGTACTCCTGCTCTGGTTTGCCAAGGCGCAGGCGGACATCAATCAGCGGCACAATCGCACCGCGCAGGTTGATGATTCCCTTTGCATAGTAAGGATACTCCGGAATTTCGGTAATCTCCTGCATGCCTACAATCTGTACTACATCTTTAATTGGTACACCAAAAAGCTGGCTGTCCGTCCAGAAAGTCAGGTACTTGCCTTTCATTTCATCATTATCAGCCTGTACCGCAATGTTGACTGTTTCAAAGCTGTCATTTTTCATTGTATGTTCTCCTTTTCACTGCTCTGCGAAACCGCATCCGCAGATTTTTAATGCCTGTAGAAAGCAGGCGGATTTCTATGATTTATAGATATAGAAATAATATGATACTGACTATATATCTGTTATAATTATACACCGGCAGTCCCAAAAAGTCTACCATTTATAAGAAAAAACACAATTTCTTTTTCTTTTTGCAGCGATTTTTCGGCAATATTTTCAAAAAGGTGCTGCAGATGCGAAAAAACTTTTGCTATAAAACAGAACTGCAGAATAAACCGCCCAAAAATCAACCGCTCCGCAAAAAACATTGGCTGCATGAATCAAGCAAAGCTCAGAGGACCGGACTTCTTCCCCGATTACACAACCAAAAGTGGGGCGAAAATGCCGCCCCACTTTTGGTTGTGCTGTAAGCATTGATGCTTTACTGCACACCGGGACCTCGGTGCAGCATGGCGTCCAGCCGGTCAATCAGCATCTGCAGGGCAACCTGATTTTGGCCGCCCTCCGGAATAATAATATCCGCGTTTTTCTTGCTTGGCTCCACAAACTGCTCATGCATTGGCTTTACCGTATTCATATACTGATTAATAACCGAATCCAGACTGCGGCCGCGCTCCTTAACATCGCGCAGCAGGCGGCGGATGAGGCGGATGTCCGCGTCGGTATCCACATACACCTTAATATCCATCAGATCCAGCAGTGCCTGATTTTCAAACAAAAGAATGCCTTCCAAGATCACCAGTGGCTTTGGTTCCACATGCACCGTTTCCGTCAGGCGGGTATGCTCCACAAAGGAATACTGCGGTCGGTCAATCGGCTCAAAGCTGCGCAGCTTCTGTACATCACGAATCATCAGGTCGGTTTCAAATGCATTGGGGTGGTCGTAATTCAGCTTTTGGCGTTCTTCCAGTGTCATGTCATCGTGCGGCAGGTAATAGTAATCGTGGGAAAGGATCAGTGCTTCGTCTGTGAAAGCGTCCAGCAGATTGTTTGCAAGGGTAGTTTTGCCGGAGCCGGTGCCGCCCGCCACGCCGATTACATAAGGGGTTTGTTGCATTGTTCTCCTCCTGAATTTTTTCGGGATGCCGAAATTCTTTTAAGTTACAGTATACCACATAATATATCCCGATACAACAAAAGCCAACGCGGGGAAGCACTGCCTCTCCGCGTTGACCGGTATGTTCATCTGCAATTTTTAAAATGAACAGGAAAGCTTAGTTTTTCTCCGCTTTTTTCGCGGCATCCTGCAGGGTGTGCCAGCCCAGCACCGCGCACTTTACGCGCGCGGGCATGTGGGAAATGTCCCGGAACGCCTGCGCATCCTCCAGTTCATCCAGCTGGTCTTCGTCTGTCACTTCGCCTTTAATCATGCCGAGGAACAAGTTGGAAAGATGCTCCGCCTCTTTCACGCTTTTTCCTTTAATTAAGTCAATCATAATGGAAGCGGAAGCCTGCGAAATGGCACAGCCGTCCCCCAAAAACGCCGCATCCTCTATCATACCGTCCTTTACCCGCAGCTGCAGGGAAATCTCATCCCCGCAGGAGGGATTGACACCTTCGATCACCTGTGTCGGATTTTCTACGGCATACTTGTGCTCTTTCGAGCGGCTGTTTTCTGTAATAATCTGTGTATAAATCTGTTCAAGCCCCATAGCCTAACCATTTCCTCACTTTCAGTAAACTCTCTGTCAGTGCGTCCACATCCTCGCGGGTGTTGTACACGGCAAAACTTGCTCGGCAGCAGGCAGTCAGCCCCATATGATGCAGCAGCGGCTGTGCACAGTGGTGACCCGCACGCACGCAAACTGCATCTGCATCCAGAATACTCGCAACATCGTGCGGATGTGCTTCATCCACATTAAACGCAATGGCACCCGCGTGCTCTCCCTCTGGTGTGCCGTACAGCGTAAGATGCGGCAGCTTAGAAAGCTTCTCCCACGCATAGTTGTAAACATCCCGTTCGCGACGGGCGATCGTTTCAAAACCGACGCTGTTTATCCAGCGGATGGCGGCGGCAAGGCCGACCGCGCCGCCGGCGTTCTGCGTGCCGGCTTCAAATTTCTGCGGCAGCGGCGCCCAGGTGGCGTTCTGCTCCCGCACGGATTCAATCATATCTCCGCCGGTTAAGAATGGCGGCATTTCCTCCAGCAGTTCTTTTCTGCCCCACAGCACACCGATACCGAGTGGGGAATAGAGTTTATGGCCGGAAAATGCAAGGAAATCCACGCCCAGTTTCGTAACATCCAGCTTGATGTGCGGTGCACTCTGGGCGCAGTCCAGCACACACACCGCACCAACCGCGTGCGCACGCGCGGCGATTTTCTCCACCGGCGAAACAAGCCCCAGCACATTGGAAACGTGCGTAAAGGCGACCAGCTTCACGCCTTTTGTGATTTTCTTTTCGATTTCTTCATCAGAAAAAGTACCGTCCGGATTGGTATAAAAAATTACAAGCTCCGCTCCGGTCACACGACAAACCTGCTGCCACGGAATCAAGTTGCTGTGATGCTCCAGAATGGAAACAGCCACCTTGTCCCCTGCTTTCAGGTTGTGCAGTCCCCAACTGTACGCAATTAAATTGAGCGCTTCGGTTGCATTGCGGGTAAATATGATTTCTTCTTTTTTCTGCGCATTCAGAAATGCAGCCACTTCCGTACGGGAATCCTCATAAGCCGCAGTGGCACGTTCCGCCACCTGATAAACGCCGCGATGCGGGTTTGCGTTGTCATGTTCGTAAAAGTGCTGAACTGCGTCCAACACTGCCTGCGGCCGCTGCGTGGTGGCACCGCTGTCCAGGTAAACCAGCCGTTTGCCGTCCTGCTGCATTTGCAGCAAGGGAAACTGCTTTACAATTTCGTCAATCAAGCTGCATCCTCCTTCCCAAGTAGTCCTTAATTTCATTTTGCAGTGCTTCATCCGGCACCTGTGCAATCACCGGCGCAAACTGCGCTTCTATTATAAGCTGTTTTGCCTGCGCTTCGCTCAGGCCGCGGGACTGCAGGTAAAACAGCCGTTGTGCATTGATTTTGCCAATCGTTGCAGCGTGCTGTCCCTCAACATCTTCCTCACTGCAAAGGATAAGCGGTACGGTGCGGTTTCTGGCCTGCGGGCTGAACAGCAGGGTTTCCTCTGCTTCATGTCCGGTAGAACGGGACGCACCGCGGATAAAGTCAATCGTGCCACGGTAGATTTTGTCACTCTCGCCCAGCAGCGCACCCGCCGCGTGCATTTCACTTTTTGTCTTCTTGCCGGTGTGGCGGGCAATGTAGTTCATGTCCAGTTTTCGCTTTTCGTCGCCAAAGTAAATGGTATCCGCGTTAAAGCGGCTCTGGCAGCCCTCCAGCAGTGCAAGGCAGCCGGTAAAAGCACGCGCACCGCCAAGCTCCGCCTGCACGACCTCCACATGGGCACCATCCGCAAGGAGCACACCCACATCATTGAAATGGCGGCTTTCGCCGCTCAAAAGCTGCACCTGCACCAGACGCACCTGGGCACCTTTGTCCGCAATGATTTTCGTCAGGCCGCCGTGGAAGCAGGCGGTTTCGTCCCCCGCGGTGTAAGACTGCAGTACGGTTACCTTGCTGTCCGCTTTCGCGTGAATCAGCGTAACATCCACCACCGGTTTTTCTTCTGCGAACACATACCGCATGGAATCATTGTCCGTGTATTCGGTGTTTTCGTCTGCTTCTATCCAATGATAATCTGTGCAGTTCTGCACTGCAAAATCTGCTGCTTCATGCCCCATTCCAGTTTCCACAGCAGCAAAAGCCTGCGGAAGTGTCGGTGCGGCAGCGCTGCCCTGCGGCCGCTGTGCAAGGAAAAGGGAGCGGTTGACCCCCAGCTGGTTCCAGGTAAGCGCCGGCAGCGTATTTATATTTTTAAGCTGTTGTTCCATTATTATCCTCCAACAATCACAATATTGTCAGCTTTCTTCCAAAGTAATACGCATAATTGCAAACACAAGTTCAAGGCCCTGGGCTTGCAGCCCACCTCTTCCAAAGGCGGGAACCCTTTTGTCCGCTTCGCGGACATCTCCCCTGCTAGGGGAGTAACCTGCTACTTATGTTACTAGGGACGAGGTCGTGGCGGGCTTCGCCCCCACACCCCTAGCCGCTTTCTAAGGAAGCGACGGAAAGTAACTTTGTGACACTTCTTTTAGTACTGCTCTGCTTTTAAATGCTGCCGTCCATTTCCAGCTTAATCAGGTTATTCATTTCCACCGCGTATTCCAGCGGCAGTTCCTTGGCAATCGGCTCCGCAAAACCGCTGACAATCATCGCGCGGGCGTCCTCTTCGCTGATGCCGCGGCTCATGAGGTAGAATACTGCGTCATCGCTGATCCGCCCGATTTTTGCCTCATGGCCAACGTCGGATTCGTCGTTGCGGATGTCCATCGCCGGAATGGTATCGGAACGGGAAATGCTGTCCAGCATCAGGGACTCACAGGAAACGGAGGACTTGCTTCCCACCGCTTCTTTTTGGATGGTAACCGCACTGCGGTAGGTACACTCACCGCCGTCTTTGGAAATCGACTTGGTTACAATGTGAGAACTGGTATGCGGCGCGGCATGAACCACTTTGGCGCCGGTGTCCAACTGCTGCCCCTTGCCGGCAAAGGTAATGCCGGTGAACTCCATGCGCGCACCCTCCCCCTTCAAGATGCTCATGGGATACAGGTAGGAAGTGTGCGAGCCAAAGGAGCCGGAAACCCACTCAATCGCGCCGCCCTCTTTGACCAGCGCACGCTTGGTGTTGAGGTTATACATATTCTTTGACCAGTTTTCAATCGTGGAGTAGCGCAAACGTGCGCCCTCCTCCACAAACAATTCCACACAGCCCGCATGCAGGTTCGCCACGTTGTACTTCGGGGCGGAACAGCCCTCTATAAAATGCAGGTATGCGCCCTTGTCCACAATAATCAGTGTGTGCTCAAACTGCCCCGCGCCCGGCGCGTTCAGCCGGAAGTAGGACTGCAGAGGGATCTCCACAGAAACGCCCTTCGGCACATATACAAAGGAACCGCCGGACCAAACTGCACCGTGCAGCGCCGCAAACTTGTGGTCGGTGGGCGGCACCAGCTTCATGAAATGTTCCCGCACCATATCGGCATATTCGCCCTTTAAGGCGCTTTCCATGTCGGTATAAACCACACCCTGTGCGGCAACCTCCTCACGCACATTGTGGTACACCACTTCGGAGTCATACTGTGCGCCCACGCCTGCCAGCGACTTGCGTTCCGCTTTTGGAATGCCCAGCCGCTCAAACGTATTTTTAATGTCGTCCGGCACTTCGCTCCACTTGCCGCGCATCGGGGTATCCGGGCGCACATAGGTAACAATATTGCGCATATCCAGCCCGTCAATGGGCGGACCCCACTCCGGCACAGAAAGCTTGTTGTAGGTTTCCAGTGACTTCAGGCGAAATTCCGTCATCCACGCGGGGTCGCCTTTTTCGCGGCTGACTTGCTCCACGATTTCCGGCGTTAAGCCTGCGTCCGCTTCGTAGGAAGCGTGTACTGCATCTTTAAAGTCGTACAGGCTGCGGTCAACATCCGCAATCTGCGTTTTTACCGCTTTGCTCATTGGGCGGCACCTTCTTCCAAACGGCGGAAGCCCTCACGGGAGATTTCATCAATCAGTTCCGGCCCGCCGGTGTGAATAATCTTTCCGTCCGCCAGCACATGAACGTAGTCCACTTTGAGTCCCTCTAAGATTTTCGCATTGTGTGTAATAATCAGCAGGGCGTTGTTTTCGTTTTTGTAGCGGCGGATGCCCTCGGAAACAATGCGGACCGCGTCCACATCCAAGCCGGAGTCGGTTTCATCCAGGATGGCAAGCTTCGGCTGCAGAATCAGCATCTGCAAAATTTCCGCTTTCTTTTTTTCGCCGCCGGAAAAGCCGACATTCAGGTAACGGTGGGCATATTCCTCATCCATGCTGAGGGCTTCCATCGTCTTTTTCAGCTCTTTCTGAAACGCAAACACCTTGAGCGGCTTGCCGGTAACGGCCGCTTTGCTGACACGCAGGAAATCTTCCAGCGTAACGCCGGGAACCTCTTCCGGGCTTTGAAAAGACATGAACAGGCCACGGCGAGCGCGGGCATCCGTCTTTTCCGCAGTAATATCCGCACCGTCAAAGGTAATGGTGCCAGCGTCCAGTTTATATTCCGGGTTGCCGAGGATCACGTTGCCAAGGGTAGATTTTCCGGCACCGTTTGGCCCCATAATCACATGTGTTTCACCGGGTGCAACGGACAGGTCAAGTCCGCTGAGGATTTCCTTTCCATCCACGCTTGCGTGTACTCCGCTGACTTCCAGTAAATTTTTTGTCATTTCTCTGAACACTCCTCACTGCAATATATCAGTAAATTAATATGTACTAAATTAGTATATTTATTATTGTATCCTCTTTCTGCAAAAAATCAAGGTCTTTTCTTAGCATTTCACAAATTTTTTATACTTTTAGAAGCCTGCGTAAAAAGTATGAAGAATTCACCACACTTTTAGTAAAGTTTACGCTTCTTTTATTGGTTTTCATTGGGTTTCGTTGGTTTGTATTTGCCCTTACAGTAAAAGTTCCGCCCGCCCTTTTAAGGGCGGTAGGCTTCGCCCCGCACTCTTAGCTGCTTTCTAAAAAAGCGATGGAAAGCGATTACAAGGGTAAGAACACAGAAAAACAGAGCCGCTGCATAGTTACAGCGGCTCTGCCGATTATTCCAGAATCCTAATTTTTACTTTTCTGCATTCTCTACATAAGAAAATGCATCAAAATCTGCCGGTGTACCACCGTACATGGAATCCTGGCAGCACAGTCCTACAAAAGCACCGGTAAATTCAAAGTCAGAACCAAATGCAAAGTCATCCGAAAGCGTACTTGCATCGTATACCGGCCCAACCGGTGTCCATTCTGCCGTCCCCGGCAGGCGGCAGCTAAACTGCAGGGAACGCGGCCCTGCCTGCACACGCAGACCGATTCTGCCGTTCTGTGTGAACAGCAGGTTCTCCTTCTGCGGCACAGAACCGGAACAGTCGCCGTTCACATTCGCCAGAACACCCACGCAGTATGCCTCGTGATCCTCGTCCCAGCTGACCCGAAGGTAATAGGAATTGCGTGTGTTGTAGTAGCAGATGAGTCCGGCCATCTGCAGAATCGAAGTCGGCTGAAACTCCATTTCTGTTTCCGCCGTATAGCAGAAATTCTGCACGCGGCGCGCAACCAGGCTCTGTTCGTAAGTGGACTGCGGCGATTCCCGTCCAAACAAACGCAGCCAACCCGGCCGCGCCGTGAGCGAAAGCAGGCGCTCACTTGCCGGGATGCGCAGGGTGTTCCACTCCGGATTCAGCACCGGCTCATCAAAGGTGTCATGCTGCACGGTAAGCATCGGCGTTTCCGTCTGCACACCGGGGACCGGCACATCCATTTGCGGGTGATTGCCGCCGCTGGAAAGGTACAGCCAGTCGTCGTCGTGCCACTCCACTGCCTGAATCGCGGTTTCGCGCCCCATGATGCACCGGTCGGTTTCGGGTGCGGGCCGGCCGCACAGGTGCGCCAGATACCACCGCCCGTCCGGCGTATCCGTCAGGCTGCCGTGACCGGCTTTCTGCAAGCACTCCGTCAGTTCCGTACCGTGGGAAGTCAATACCGGATTTTGCGGATGCACCTCATAGGGGCCAAAAAGATTCCTGCTGCGTGCCAGTGTAACCGCATGATTGTAGCCCGTGCCGCCCTCTGCCGTCATGAGGTAGTACCAGCCGTCACGGCGGTAGAGGTGCGGCGCTTCCGTCAGCCCAATGTTGGTACCGCGGAAGATATTGCGGCAGGGGCCAACCAGCTTCTTTTCGGTTTCAGAGTATTCCTGCAGCAGGATGCCGCTGAAAGGGTTTTCGCCCTCGCGCACGCCCCAGCGCATGTTTACCAGCCACTTGCGGCCATCCTCGTCATGAAAAAGCGAGGGGTCAAAGCCGCTGTGGTTCAACTCGATTGGTTCGCTCCACGGGCCGGTTACTGCCGGTGCTGTAACCAGATAATTTGTGACATCCATTGCCCGGCAGCGGTTGCGTACATTTGTAAAAATCAAATAGAACAGTCCATCGCTGTAGGAAAGGCATGGCGCCCACACGCCGGTGGAATCCGGCGTACCCAGCATGGAAAGCTGGCTTTCGCGTGTCAGCGCATAAGCTGCGTGTTCCCAGCAGACAAGGTCTTTTGACTGATATATGCGCACACCGGGGAACCACTGAAATGTGGAAACCGCCATGTAGTACACATCCCCCACCCGGCAGATGGACGGGTCCGGATTAAAGCCGCGCAAAACAGGATTGTGAATCATTAGCTGCCTCCTTATTTTGTGAAATCCAGTACGATCTTCGTAACATCGGCTTTGTTATCGATGTTGTACTGCATTGCTTTCTGTACCTCATCAAAGGAGAAGGTATCGGAAACAATCTTTTCAATCGGAATGTCGCCGGAAGCAACCGCGTTGATTGCCGTCGGGTAAAGGTTGCAGTAGCGGAACACACTCTTAATGGTCGCTTCTTTGTCCATAATGTTACCGAAATTATAGTTAAACTCCGGCTTCGGCGTCATGCCGACCAGCGTAATCGTACCGCCGCGTTTTACCAGATAGGAGGTCATCATAGAAGTAACCGGGCTGCCTGCTGTTTCAAAAACAAGGTCGGCACCCGCACCGTCTGTCAAATCCATAACCGCCTTGACTGCGTCTGTTTCTCCGCTGTTTACAACGGCAGCCGCGCCCAGTTCCTTTGCCTTTTCCAAGCGCTTCGGCAGCAAATCAACAACAATTACCTTTTTTACACCCATGCTGCGCAGTGCCATCATGGTAACCAGCCCAATGCAGCCTGCACCAAGTACAACAGCGCTCTGACCGACTGCCGCACCGGACTGCTTTGCGGCATGGAAGCCAACGGAAAGCGGCTCAATCAGCGCACCGGCCATCGTGCTCATATTGTCCGGCAGCTTAAAGGAAAGTGCTTCCGGATGGACAACGTATTCCTGAAAAGCGCCGTCATACGGTGGTGTTGCCATAAAGCGGACATCTGGGCAGAGGTTGTACCGGCCGGAAAGGCAGAATTCGCACTTGCCGCAGGGAACGCCCGGTTCCAGCGCCACATGGTCACCGACCTTCAGTTTTTTTACATCGGAACCAACTGCGGTAATCGTACCGCCGCACTCGTGACCCAGTACGATTGGCTTTTCCACTACGAAATTGCCGACGCGGCCAAACTCAAAGTAGTGAACATCCGAACCGCAGACACCGACATATTCCACCTTCACCTGTACTTCGTCGGCTTTTGGCTGCGGCTTTTCACGCTGCTGCATCTCAATTTTCTTAACTTCTGTCATAACGGCTGCTTTCATCATTTCCATGTTCCGTTGACCTCCTGTTTATTAATGTTTTTTGCGCTGTGCCCATACTTTGCTTTCCGTCGCTTTCTGAGAAAGCGACCGCCCTCGTGGGGCACGCAGCCCCACAGTCTTAATCTCTTGACCTTTGCCCCCTTAGCAGCATAAGAAGCGCTCGCGGGTTTGGGAGCCTGCAAGTCAGGCTCCCAAGGTCTTGTCCTTACCCTGAACCGTCAAATTTTCAGCGCTGCCTCCGTGCGGCGTGGCTTCGCCGCCGCAGATTGGCACTGCTGCATATTCCTTATTTCATAATAAAGGGCTTTACAGGCAAGACCTTGGGGCTTTGCCCCAAACCCTACAGCCTTGTGAACAAGGCTGGCGAAAACTTTACTGTACGGCCTTACTGCATTGCAACTTCTGCGGAAAGTACTGCCGCGCCGTTCAGCTTTTCGCTGCGCTGATCTGGCTGGCTGCCGCCCACGTAAAGGGTAAACACACCCGGCTCATATACGCGGCTGCCGTCCTCTTTCACAAGGCGGAACGCTTCCGGCTGCACACTAATGTGCAGCGTCTTGCTCTCGCCTGCCTCCAGATGCGTATGTGCAAAACCACACAGACTGCAGTTCGGCACACGTGTGCTTGCTTCCATATCCTTTACATACACTTCGGTCACTTCATCCGCGGCGCAGCTTCCGGTATTTGCCACCGTAACCTGAACCTCCACGCCTTTGCCAGCTGTAATGGAATCCGCTGACAGCTTTAGGCCGGAGTAGCTGAATTTCGTGTAAGACAGACCGTAGCCAAATGGATACAGCGGCGTGCCGCGGAGGTAACGATAGGTGCGGTTTTCCATGGAGTAGTCCTCAAACTCCGGCAGTTGGTCATCGCTGGCATAGAATGTGACAGGCAGCTTGCCGCAGGGGACGCTTTCACCGAAGAGCAGTTCCGCCAAAGCCTGACCACCGTGAGAACCGCTGTACCAAACCTGCAGAATCGCGGTGCAGTGCTCGTCAGCCCAGCGCAAGTCAAGCGCACTGCCGCAGTTAAGCACCAAAATGACCGGCGTTCCGGTTTCACACACAGCGTGCAGCAGTTTTTCCTGTGACTCCGGCAGCTTCAGTGTTTTTTTGTCGCCGGAAGCAAAGGCGTTGCCGGTGTCGCCCTCTTCACCCTCAATGGTCGCGTCCAGGCCAAGGCACAGTACCACTACGTCGGAGTGGTGTGCCACAGTCAACGCTTCGCTCATGCGGTCATCCGGGCGGGCAAGGTTGGATGTGCGGTCTTTAAACAGATGGCAGCCCTCGGAATAGAGCACACGTGCTTTGTCACCAACAAAGTCACGAATACCGTGCAGGTTGGTTTCAAAGCAGGAAGCGGTACCGTAGTAGTTGCCGCGCAGCGCTTCAATGCTGTCCGCATTCGGGCCAATGACACCAATCGTTTTGACCTTGTCAAACGAAAGCGGCAGCACCCCGCTGTTTTTCAGCAGAACTGCGGATTTCCGGCTCATGCGCAGGGAAGCTTCATTGTGTTCTTTGCTGTCATTTGCTTCATACGGAATCTCGTCATACGGGCAGTCTTTTGCGAACATACCCAGCTTGCAGCGGGTAGTCAGCACATGAACCGCGGCGGTGCGGATCTCTTCTTCCGTAACCAGTCCTTTTTCGTAGGCTTCCATAATGTGCGGATAGGTGTCTCCGCAGTTCAGGTCGCAGCCTTTGTGCAGCGCCAGCGCTGCAGTTTCCCAAACATCCTTTGTCACATGGTGACCATTGTAAAAATCGCGCAGTGCCCATGCATCGGAAACAAAGTGTCCGCTAAAGTGCCATTTGCCGTACAGAATATCCTGCATCAGTGCGGTCTGTGCGCAGCACGGCTCACCGTTGGTGCGGTTGTATGCACCCATGACTGCTTCCACGCCCGCATCGCACACCAGTTTTTCAAACGCTGGCAGATAAGTGTCCCACAAATCCTGCTGAGAAACCTTCGCGTCAAAGGAATGGCGCACCGCCTCCGGGCCGCTGTGCACGGCAAAATGCTTCGCACAGGCGGCAGCCTTCATATACGGCCCGTCGCCCTGCAGCGCTTTTACATAGGCCGCGCCGAGCTGTGCAGTCAGGTACGGGTCTTCACCATAAGTTTCCTGTCCGCGTCCCCAGCGTGGGTCGCGGAAAATGTTAATGTTCGGTGCCCAGAAAGACAAACCTTTGTAAATATCCGTATCGCCGGATTTGGACTGTTCATTGTACTTGGCGCGTCCCTCCTCGGCAATAATGCCGGCCATATTGCCGATTTCCTCTTTGTCAAACATTGCTGCAAGGCCGATTGCCTGCGGGAACATAGTGGCAGTACCGGCGCGGGCAACCCCGTGCAGTGCTTCATTCCACCAGTTGTAGCCCGGAATGTGCAGGTGTTCAATCGGCGCGGAATCGAAGAAAATCTGGGTAGCGGCTTCCTCCAGCGTCATCTGCGAAACCAGATTTTCTGCCTGCTGAATAAATTCTTGCTGTCTGTCCTGATATTTCATTTTTGCCTCCTGTATGTGAATTTTCTGTGTTCTTACATTGCTTTCCGTCGCTTTCTTAGAAAGTGGCCGCAGTGTGGCGTGCGCAGCGCCACGGTCTTATCTTTTGACAGTTACCCTTAATATCCTCAGAAGCGCTCGCGGGTTTGGGAGCCTGCAAGTCAGGCTCCCAAGGTCAAGACCTTGCTCTTGTGGGGGAACAGCTAGCCAAAAATTTTTGGAGGCTGCTTCTCTGCGGCGTGGCTTCGCCGCCGCAGATGAACACTGATGCGTATCCCTTTTCTATAGCAAAGGGCTTACGGTCAAGGAACAAGGCCGTGGGTTTCGCCCACACCTGCCGCCTTTGAAAAGGCGGGCGAAACTTTTACTGTACGGGCACTCGCTTACTTGTAAATTTTGCGCCCTTTTTCGTCTGCAATACCAGTATGCCGATAAAAATAGGTATTTACTACATCGCGCCACTCGCGCGCATTTTCCAGCTGCATTCCAAAACGTTCTGCAACCGCTTCATACAAACTCGGTGCGATTTTATCTTTCAAGGTATCCCATTCTGCTGCCATTGCTTCCGCTTCTTCTTCTCCGTGGAAACGGGTATCATAAATATACTGGAGAATCGTGCGGCCGTCATGCAGCTTATAGGAATACGGCAGGCGATGGAAAAACAGCAGCAGCTTTTCCGGGCAAGTATCTGTATTGGAAAACAATGTGTCATTTTCCGGCGCATACTGCGTGGTGTAGCCGGTGCCGGCCGCAGTTCGGTCAATGCCGACTTCCCTGCAGGTTGCACGCAGATAAGTGCCCCAGCGGGTGTATTCATAACCTTCCACATTCGGGCCGTAGTGATAGCCAGGATTAACCATCCAGCAAAGCCCCAGCGGTGAAGTATAATCCTCATAGGCAGGATAGGAGCGCTGCAGAATATCCGCAATCTTTCCGGTCACTTCCGGGTCGCTGCCAAAAGCAAGTTTCACATATTCATCTGTGATTTCTTCCGGTGTCAGCGCAGGATTCCAGCTCAGACGGCCAAAGCCGTACAGGTTCACCTGCGCCAGCGGATGGCCTGTCCAGCATTCGCTCTTGCCGATATTTGCCACACCGGCCATTGCAGTAATCTGACTGCCGAACATATCTGCAACGGTGCCGGGGCGTTTGGTGTCAAACTGAAGCACATCCTGCCAAAGCGGCAGCAGCGAACACAAGTCGCGCTGTTGGCCGGTGTATTCCTGCGTCACCTGTACTTCCAGCGCCAAATGCGTCTGCTTCATCGCGCCAAACAGCGGTGTGACCGGCTCCCGCACCTGAAAATCATAGGGGCCGTTTTTCACCTGCAAAATCACGTTATCTGCAAACTGTCCGTCCAGCGGAACAAAATTGTCGTATGCCGCACGCGGGCGGTCAATCTTCTGATTGCGCCAGTCCTGTGCACAGTCATAAACAAAACAGCGCCACATCACGATACCGCCATAAGGTTTGAGCGCCCGTGCCAGCATATTCGCACCGTCCGCGTGGTTGCGTCCGTACTGATACGGCCCCGGCTCATGTTCAGAATCAGCCTTTACCAGAAAGCCGCACAAATCCGGAATCCAGCGGTAAATCAACTCTGTCTGGCGCTCCCACCAGTGCTGTACGCCTTCATCCAGCGGGTCGGAGGTTGCAAGACCCCCTATCCGCATTGGGCTTGCGAAATTGATGCTGACCAGCAGGCGGATACCAAACGGTCGGAACAAATCTGCAATGCGTGCAAGCTTTGGCAGGAAGCGCTCCGAAATCAGGAATGTTTCCGTCTGGTGTACATTGACATTGTTGATTGTCAGCGTATTGATGCCGACACTTGCCAGCATGCGCGCATAGTCCACAACGCGCTGTTCCTCAAAGCAGAAATCCTCGTCTTTAAAGAAGATGGATTCTCCGGCATAGCCGCGTTCAATCTGACCGCTCATGTTGTCCCAATGGTTCAGTGCACGCACCTGGACTGCCGGTGTTTCGCAAATATCTGCATTTTCCGGAAGCTTTCCCTGTGCCAGCAGCATCAGCAGCCGGTAAATACCGTACAGCAAGCCACTGCGGTCAGCACCGACAACGGCAATATGCCCGCCGTTTTCATAGATTCGAAAGCCTTCCGCACCCGGTGTTTTGCCGTCCTGCGGCAGGCATTTTGCTGCTTGCTCCAGCGTTCCCAGCAGCACCCCAGCCTGCTCTTTCGGAACCTGCTGTACTTCCGCACCAAACATTCGGCGTACCCCGCGGATGTATTCCTTCATACAGAACTCCAGCTGTTGGTCTTCTGACAGCAGAACTGCCTGTGAAAGTACCGTTTTCATGGATTCCGACAGCGTGTAGCCACGCTGCAGCCACGTATCGTAAAGTGCATAAGACTGCTTCATGTTATTTGCTCCTTTTAGTTTCTGTGAAAAAGTGTGCACGTTTCCTGAAAAAGGCAGTCCTTATCTTACACCCCGTCGTAAAAACTGTACACCTATTAAATTACACACTTTTTCCGGTGATTCAATAGAATTTTCTGTCATCATGCTATAGGATGCTGTTCTGCGCCCCAAAAAGGCCTGCTGACAAGCGCTTTATCCAAAAAAACGGAAGGCGCGGCGCAATGCCATGCCTTCCGCTTTGCATCAGCTGCCGATTGGCAGCCCTTGCTGTTTTGAGAGGTTAATACTATGAAAAGGGAACTTACTTTTTGTTAATTGTGTCCTTGGTGTCAGCATAAATCTTGTTGAACAGTTCAACCAGCTTTGTGCTGCCCTTCTTTTCACACTCACTCTTAAATGTATCCCAATCCTTGTTCAGGTCGGCTGTGCCGAGAATGAACTTCTGCGTCATGGAATCCACATAGTCGGTCAAAGGAGTGATGATGCTGTTTGCCTGTTCACGCTGGTCATCGTCAAACAGGATAGGCGGTTCTGCATCTTTCAGCGTGAATTTCTCGTTGTTTGTCTTAAAGTAGTTCTTCTCCATGTCATTCATCAGGCTCTGCTTGAGGTCTTCAGAACCGCCGTAAGAGAACACGCCGCCGGAGAAGCCGTAATCTTTGCGCAGATCCTTGGTTGCAGTCGGGTTGATACCGTTGAAGGTGATGTCAGACTTCAGGGTCTTTACGCCATTGGATTCGGTGTAAGTTGTGCCCTCAACGCCCCACTTGGTCAGGGTCTGACCTTCGTCGCTGTACCAGAGCCAGTCGATGAATCCGAGGATGTCATCGCAGCGTGCATCATCTGCAATAGAAGCGTTGAGCATAATACCATTTTCAAGACGGTTGCCGGTCACTTTTGCACCGGCCTTGCCTGTCGGCGGGGTAATCTGTTCCATACTAAACTTATCTTTACCCAGGGTTTTGGTCATATCCTGCGTAAGGGTCTGTGTGAACTGTGTGTTTGTGTTGATTACAAAGCTCTTGCCAGTAGTAAACTTCGCAGTTGCCTGGTCATCTGTTTGAGAGAAGCTTTCCGGGTCCATCAGACCTTCTGCAACCAACTTACGCATGTAGGTCAGGAAGTCCTTGTACTCATTTGTTGTGGGCAGATATTTCCACTGCTTTGCACTCTGGTCAAAGCCGCAGTAATTACCGCCGCCGCCGCCATTTCCCCAGCCGGCTTTTACGTTGAAGGCATCGGAAACCAGGCTCAAAGTGCTGTCACCCTTGAAGCGATCAGAGAATGGATAGGAATTCGGGTATTTCGCCTTAATCGCCTTCAAAACATTGTAGAACTCATCATAAGTGGTCGGTACAGACAGGTTCAGCTGTTTGAGGATGTCTGTACGAATCAGGTAGGAATAGTCAATCTTTGCCTTTTCGTGCAGGCCGGGCAGCAGGTAATACTTGCCGTCTTTCTGCAGCAGGCTCTTCAGTTCTGCAGACATATTCCACTTTTCAACCTTAGCCTTGTAGTTTGGCATTTTGTCAATGTAATCGCTGACAGGCAGAATCGTACCGGAAGAAATATACTGTACTTCCTGGCCGGGATACGTCTTAGGGATGACCTGCGGTGCATCACCGGAGCTGATGAGCAGGCTGCGCTTGGTGTTGTAGTCGCTCATTGGAACGCTCTGGTACTTAATCGTAACGTTTGTCTTTTCCTTGATTGCTTTCCAAAGCAGCCAGTCATTTTTCATTGGGTATGCGGTGTTGTCATTGTACAGCATGGTAACTGTCAGCGGTTCATCGACCCAAAACTTTCCCTGTGCCTTTGCTGCTGTAGAAGATGTGGACGCAGCGGAATTGGAAGCAGCCGCGCTGCTGGAGCTGCTGTTGCCGCAGCCAGCCATTGTGCCTGCTGCCAGAACTGCTGCCAAAGCAGCACTGACAACGCGTTTTGTACCTTTTCTCATGACTTGAACTCCTCCTTAAGGAATTTATAGAAAGCGGATTGCTTCAAAATTAGGGACCCGCTTTACAGCTTTGTTGTTTACTCTTTGACCGCACCTAACATAACACCTGTAACAAAATACTTCTGCACAAACGGGTATACGCACACAATCGGCAAAACGGTCAGCACCATCGTTGTTGACTTAATATTGGAAGATATCTGCTGCATATCACTGCCGGCATCTGCATTGGTAACAGCGGACGCGCTGGCAATCAAATTACGCAGATACAGGGTAACAGGCTGCAGCTGCTTGTCATCCAAATAAAGCATCGGGCCAAACCAACTGTTCCAGTTACCAACCGCATAGAACAGAACCATGGTTGCAATGATTGCGCTGGAAAGCGGAACCACAATGCGGAAGAAAATTCCGTAAGTGTTCAGTCCGTCAACTGCGGCGGCTTCTTCCAATTCTTTTGGCATCTGCTCAAAAGAAGTTTTCATAATCATCAGGTTGAAAGTGCTGATAGCACCGGGAATTACGATTGCCCAGATGGAATTCTTCATGTGCATGGAATTTACCAGCAAATAGTTCGGAATCAGTCCACCGGAAAAGTACATGGTGATTACGGCAAATTGGGTAAAGAACTTATGACCAATCAATTTTTTCTTTGACAGCGGATAAGCAAACATCATGGTCATGAAAATATTGATTGCCGTGCCGACTACCGTGTATAAAATCGTATTCTTATAGCCTGTCCAAAACTGACTATCAGACATAACTGTTTTGTAAGTATCTACATTGAAGCCTTTCGGGATGATGCCTACTTCACCGGCATAAATGTATTTTTGTGAACTAAAAGACTGCGCCACCAGGTACAGCACCGGATAAAGTGTGATTGCTACTACAATCAGCAAAATTATCACATTGACGACCTGAAATGCACGGTACGCCTTGGTTGGCTTCATGCCGGAGCACGCTTTCGTTTCAGCTGCTTTTGAACTCATAACACTCACTCCTTTACCAAAGACTGGTATCCGCGACTTTGCGTGATACATAGTTTGCTGTTGTAACCAGAATCAAACCGATAATGGACTCAAACAGACCGATTGCGGCAGCATAGCTGTAGCTGTTCTGCATCAGGCCAATACGGTAAACGTAAGAGGAAATAACATCTGCTGTTTCGTATGTTGCAGGGTTGTACATCAGGATGATCTGCTCATAACCGATACCCAGCATACCGCCGACGTTCAGAATCAGCAGTGTAACAATCGTTGGCCGAATGCCCGGCAGTGTTACGTGCAGTGTTTGCTGCCAGCGATTTGCGCCGTCAATCCTCGCTGCTTCATACAAATCCGGGCTGACCGCTGTCAGTGCTGACAGATACATGATGGTTCCCCAACCGGTTTCCTGCCACACACGCGATATAATGTAAACACTGTGGAAGTATTTTGGCTCCTGCATGAAAGAAATCGGTGAACCGCCAAAGGACTTAACAATGTGGTTGAGCGGGCCGCTTGCTGTGGTAAACTCAAAAATCAAACCGACCAGCATAACTATGGAAATGAAGTGCGGCAGATAGGAAGCTGTCTGCACGAATTTTTTGAACTTTTTCCCGCGCAGCTCATTCAGCAGCAGCGCCAGAATAATTGGCATTGGGAATGTAAAAACCAGTGTTTCCAAGGAAAGAACAATCGTGTTTGCAAAGATGTGCCAGAAGTTGGAGTCCTGGATGAACATCTGGAAGTACTTTAATCCTACCCATTTTACACCGAACATCGACTTGCCCGGCTGATACTTTCTGAAGGCAATGATGTTGCCCGCCATTGGCAGATATTTAAAGATTAAGAAATAGATGACCGGCAAAATCAAAAAAGTGTAAAGCTGCCAGTCTCTTTTAATGCGCAGCAGTTTTACTTTTCTGCCCGGTCCGCTTTTGCGCGCGGCGGTAACTGACTGTGTCATGCTAAGTTTCCTCCCATCAGCGGCGCCGCTTTGCTGTGAAGTGCTGCGGACGCCTGCTTTATAATGTATTTGCGTTTGTGTCTGTGCGAATCGGCTCATCTGCCGTATCTCGCTTTTGCAGTTTCAGCATAACATCCCGTTTGTTCAAAATCTAGTCACAGTTTCTTCAAACATTGCAAAATTCCTTTTTCACAGCAGACCAATTTTTGCTGACATTGCATTTTCTGCAGCACTCAGCAGAACATATTGATTGCGATTTTCCACCGGATGGCATTTCTCGCACAGAAAGTGGTGATTGACTTTCTTGCGCTGGTACTTTATAATTCTTATATACATATTACAAAAGTTTCCCATTTGGTTTAGACTTTATTGATATAGTTTAATGCGTAAATGCAATGTAGGGTTTGCCTGCTGCAATCTTGTATGCACTTTCGGGAGGATTACAATGCGTTTTTCAAGGATTCGGGAAGATTGGCAAAAACTCCGCCGTACCATTTCCAGCTACCGACCATACAAGTATTTTTTTCTGTGCCTTCTCCTTCCCCTTGCAATTCTTGTTTCACTTTCCGTAATATACTACTGTAATTATTCCTACCGCACCCGCGCGAACCTGCAGCAAACGGCGCAGGACCGCATGTCTTCAGTCAGTACATTTTTAAATAGCACTGTAAAAAAAGTACAGGTCAATTCCCGACTGTTAATCAGCTCGCAGGGATTTTATGACCTCTTTTACAACGTTACAACGAAAGAAGACACCACCACCATATACACTGCTGCCAAGACTCTGCTGAACTACAATGCGACCTTGGACATGGTGGACAACTCTTTTTTGTATCTGCGCGGTCAAAAAACCGTTCTCAGCAGTGACGGGCTGACGAATGAAAGCATCTTCTTTAATCGCAGCTACGTATTCACTACTTATAAAGGAAACTATTGGGCCGGTTTTGACAGTGCATCTTACGGGTTTTCGCTGCTGCCGCCAACTGTAATTGCAAAGATAACTTCTGCGGACTCTACAACTATTACCCGTCACCGTGTAATTCCGGTTGTAACAGCCGCACTGACTGAATCCAAGAGCAACAACCTGTTTGTTGTTTGTTTGAATCAGGATACACTTGACAACGCCCTGCAGAATTTCCGCGAATACGACGATGAAGTCATAATCGTCACTGACAAAAGCGGCAGCATCATTGCTTCCACAGACCACACGAAAGCACAGGAAATGCTGGCTGACCCGAAAGTGAAACAGCATCTGCTTGCCTCGGATTCTGACAAATCCGAACAGATCAACGTGCATAATAACTCTTATGTGTTTTCTACCGGTGTTTCCAGCTTCTCTTATGCAAAGTACCATTTCATTTCGGCGGTGCCGAAGTCTTCTTTTTACAAGCCCATGCAGACTACGAATCTGTTTTTCCTGATTATTATCTGTATGACTGCCGCTACATTTGCCATGCTGATTTTCGTTTTCCGCCGGTATATTTTAAACCCCATGCAGACACTGGTGGGCAGCATTGCACACAAAGGCACGGAGACCGGCGCAAATGACTCCAATATCGTTGATTTTCTGGCAAATCGGGTTGGCGATATGCAGAAGGATATTTCTGCACTTGTTCCTATCCTTTCCGAACAGCATTTGCTTAGCCTAATGACCAATCCGGATGCGGCAGCACAGTCGCTGCCTTACAGCAGCAGCGTGGACAGCCTACCGCATGCACATTTCTGTGTTGCCACTGTACAGGCACAGTTCAGTCCTTCTTTCTGGACATCTTTTACAGATGAAGACCGGCACAAAGTCATCAAGTTCCTGCTGCAGGTACTGAAAGTTCAGCTGAGCAAAGGCTATGTCTGCCATGTAATCAACCTGCAGAAAAACCAGATTGCCATTGTGCTGAATATTCCGGAACAATTTAAAGCAGAGGAATTGATATCAGAACTTTCAACGGTACTCGATTTCTTTAAATACGATGCCTCTCTCATTCGCTTTTCCGCCGGTATCAGCCGCAGCTGCGTGGAGCTGCCTATGCTGCATCTGGCTTACCGGGAAGCACGTGCCGCAATGGACTCTGTGCCGGACGCAGGTCCCGCTGAGCAATGTATCCAAATCTACAGCGGCAGCACTGACCGTGTCTATTACACCTTTACAACCGCGCAGGACAACCAGTTGTATTATTCCATCCTACAGGGCAGCTATGCGGATGCGCACGCAGTGCTGAATAGTATTGTAGAGCAGAATGCCGCCAAACATCTGCCGCACAGTGAAGCGGTAAAACTGCGTCAGTATATTTTTGCCTGCATTTGCCGGGCAGTCAAGGCCAGTGGAAATCTGATGCCCTGGAATGACAGCTTTCATGATATTTCCAATGACTTTGATTCTGCAGATGCCGATACTGTAAACACGTTTTTACATGAACTGATTGACCGCACCGCGCAAAAAGCCGCGCCCCGCCGTCAGTTCTCCATTAAAGATGTTACAGATTACATTGACACGCATTATCAGGAGGATTTGTATCTGGAATATGTAGCAGAGAAATTCGGCGTTACAGACAAATACCTTTCCAAAGCCTTTAAAGAAAGCGTTCACGTCAATTTCCACGATTATCTGAACCGTGTGCGCATGGACGTTGCAAAAAAGCTGCTGACTACTACCAAACAGACGGTAACAGAGGTGGGGCAGGCCGTTGGTTTTAACACCCACAGCACTTTCTTCCGCGTTTTCAAGTCGCTGGAGGGCATCAGCCCCACTGATTACCGTCGGCTAAATCAGCACTGAGCGGCAGTTGCATGCATAAACCAATCCATTGCAATTTCGGTTTTCGTTGCAATTTCGTATGAATCTTGTCAGAATGCTTGCTTTCCCTTTACGCTGTGCTTATAATAGCGCAGTTGGAAGGTGAAAATATGATGAGCCAATTCAAATTTGCTGCGGTTTTTACGGACGGTGCTGTCCTGCAGCGCAACCGGGAAATTCCCGTGTGGGGCACCTGCACCGAAGGAAGCCGTATTGCCATTGAACTTAACGGCACAAAAACGGAGGCTGCCGTAACCGGCAGCACATGGCGTGCCAACCTGCCGCCGCAGTCTGCCGGAAAAGGTCTGACCCTGACCGCACGCAGTGACAGCGGCGAAGTCCTTTGCTGCCACGAGATTGCAGTTGGTGACGTGTGGGTAGCTGCCGGCCAGTCGAATATGCAGTTTTTCCTGCGTTACGATTACGATTTTCCGCTTGCGAAAATGTACCGGCCGCTTCCGGACATTCATTTTTACAACCAGCCCCATACCCGCTGTGCGGACGAAGTCAATCACGACAGCGCTGCCGGTCACTGGTTCCACGATGGCGACCCGGAATTTGCTGTGTTTTCAGCAGTAGGCTACTGGTTTGCACGTGCACTTCAGCCGGAAATCGGCGTTCCGATTGGCATTATCGGCTGCAACTGGGGTGGAACCACTGCTTCCACTTGGCTGGATGAGAGTTACCTTGAATCTGGTGACCTGCCGGTTTACCTCAAGGAGTACGAAGATGCCTGCAAAAAAATCAATCCCGAAACCTACCATGATGACTGCATGCGCGCCATGGAAATCGAGCAGATCTGGAATATCGGCTGGACAAAGGTTTCTTACGGTTTGACATGGGAAGAACAGCAGATTTTCAAGACCACGCCGTGGGATATTGATGTTCCAGAAGGGCCGCCGCTGCTCATGGGACCCATGCATCAGAACCGCCCCGGCGGACTTTACCACAATATGGTGGAAAAGCTGATTCCATTTGCCGTGAAAGGTGTCCTGTGGTATCAGGGGGAATCCGACGATATTCATCCGGAAATTTATGACCAGCTGTTCTCCTCTCTCATCCGCTGCTGGCGCAAAAACTGGCAGCAGAACCTGCCGTTCCTGTTTGTGCAGCTTCCATCTTTCTGCCATTGGATGGACTGCAAAGGTGCTGCTTTCCCGGTAATCCGTGAAAAGCAGGAGCTGGTCTCCAAAACGGTGCCCGATGCTTACATGATTTCCATCATGGATTTTGGGATGCATGATGATATTCATCCGAAACGCAAACGCCCGGTTGGCGAACGTTTGGCGCTGCTGGCACGCGGCAAGATTTACGGTGAACCGCTGCTGTGCGAATCCCCTGCACTGGACCACGCAGAGGAAGTGGACAACAAAATCTGCCTGCACTTCGCAAACGCGGGCGGCGGTCTATGGGTACGCGCCTATCATCTGGAACATTTCCGTGTTCTCCAAAACGGACGGGAAATCCCGATTCAAAACGCCACTGCACAGAATGACTGCGTTTTCCTAACCCTCGGAGAAACCATGCACGGCTGTATTACTGTTGAGTTTGCGGAAGCAGACTTTGCCACTGTTGCGCTTTATAACAGCGTTGGTCTGCCCGCGCTTCCTTTCCGCTGTCAGGTGGAACTGACCTAACTTTTTATGATAATAAGTTTTTGATATTTAGCGCATACAGCAAAAGCCCCCGTCTGAAAATGACGGGGGCTTTTGCTGTTATCGTTTTATGGGCGTCTACCGTATTTTGTTTTTGAGGATTTTGCCTGCCGCCCGCGAATCGGATGCTGCCCGTGTGCGTTCTGTTTTTTGCCTGTGCTGCCGTGTCCGTGCCCAGAGTCAGCCCGGCCTGCCGGATGCGCTTCCGGCTTTCTGCCGTTCATCGGCGTCACTAAGCATTCTTTTCCCCAGCCAATCAGGTCTTCTCGGCCTGCTGCCTTCAGCGCCGCAATGACGAGTGGCTTGTTGCGCGGATTGCGGAACTGCAGCAGTGCACGCTGCTCACTTTTTTCTTTGGTGGTGCGTGGCACATACACCGGCTTCATAGTACGCGGGTCCAGCCCCGTGTAAAACATACAGGTAGAAACCGTGCCAGGTGTAGGGTAAAAATCCTGTACCTGTTCCGGGTCATGGCCTGTCTTTTTCAGGTACTGCGCCAATTTGACTGCATCCTGCAGCGTACAGCCCGGGTGCGACGACATCAGGTACGGCACCAGATACTGCTTCATGCCATACTTCTGATTCATCTTCATAAATTTATCCTGAAAACGCTGGTACACTTCAAAGTGCGGTTTGCCCATATAATCCAGCGTACAGTCCGCACAGTGCTCCGGCGCAACCTTCAGTTGTCCGCTGACGTGATAGCGCACAAGGTCGCTGAGAAACTGCTTGTCACCGGAAGCCATTAGGTAATCATAGCGGATACCGCTGCGGATAAACACCTTTTTAATACCCGGAATCTGACGCACTTCTTCGAGCAGTTCCCGGTAATCCTCATGGCTGGTATCCAGATTTTTGCACGGCGTCGGCGCAAGGCACAGCCTGTTTTTGCACAAACCCCGCTGCAACTGCTGCCGGCAGGAAGTGTGGCGGAAATTGGCACTCGGCCCGCCAACGTCATGGATATAACCTTTAAAACGTGGATTTTTTAAAAAGCTGCGCGCCTCTTTTAAAATAGATTCATGGCTTCGTGCCGTAATCATACGGCCCTGATGAAACGCCAACGAACAAAAATGACAACCGCCAAAACATCCGCGGCAACTGGTAATGGAAAATTCTACCTCTGAAAAGCCTGGAACACCGCCGCTTTTGTCGTAGTCCGGGTGCCACATCCGCGCAAAGGGAAGCTCGTACACCTCGTCAAACTCCTCGGTGGTCAGTGGGCGCATCGGCGGATACTGAATCAAAAATTTCTGCCCAAATGGCTGCACAATCGTGCGTCCGCGAATTGGGTCCTGTTCCTCATCTTCAATTTTGCTCGCCTGTGCATAGGCACGTTTGTCCCCCTTAACTTCCTCCATAGAAGGACACTCCACAAAGGAGCCGTCCGGTAAAACAGAGCGAATGACACAGGTGCCCGGAATGTCCGAAATCTGCTGCGCCGGAATTCCTGCCGCCAGTGCCTCGCAGAGTGCGGTCGTCTGCAGCTCCCCCATGCCATAGGACAGAATATCCGCACCGCTGTCCACCAGCACCGAGTTGCGCACCGAATCGCTCCAGTAGTCATAATGTGCAAACCGCCGCAGGGAGGCTTCCAGTCCTCCAATCACGATTGGAATGCTGCCATAGGCTTCCCGAATGCGGTTACAGTAAACAATCACAGCACGGTCCGGGCGCAAGCCCATCTTGCCGCCCGGCGAGTATGCGTCCACAGTGCGGTGGCGTTTTGCAACTGTGTAGTGTGCCACCATGGAATCAATATTGCCGGAATTCACCATGAATCCATACTTTGGCCGTCCCAGCCGCATAAAATCATCTGTGTTGTGCCAGTCCGGCTGTGAAATGATGCCCACTGTGTACCCCAGGTGCTCGATCCAGCGCGAAATCAGTGCGGTGCCAAAGGACGGGTGGTCAACATAAGCATCCCCTGTTATCAGCACAAAGTCCATCTCTTTCAGCCCGCATGCCTGCATATCTTCTTTGGAAACCGGTAAAAAGCGTCGTCTGTCCATTCTGTTCTCCTAAAAGCCGCACAACCATGCACGGCAAAATTCGTTCTCTAACCATTCTATTATAACCCATATGCACCACAGCCGCAATGCACCGCAAAAAAAGCAGCAGCCGCGCACGAAAAGGTTCTCCGCCAAACGGCTGCTGCTCAATATTTGTACCGTTTAATTGCCATGATCAGCTGCCCCTCCATCAGGGTGCTCAGCTCCTGAACCAGCGCTTCCGGCGGTGTTTTCATGCCGGAGCGCATCCAGTCTGTCAGCATACCGGTGATTGCAAACGTAAAAAAGCGGTCAATAAAATTTTTGTCCTCTTCCCGAATACGGACCCCCTGAGAAAGTTCCTCCATAACACTGGAAATCAGCGCAAAAGTCACATTGTTCAGGAAAAATTCCAGCTGTTCACGCCCCATGGAACGAAAAGCATTCAAGCAGAAGCCGCTGTTGTCCTTCACATACTGCAGGACTTTCAAAACGCCCTTCTGCCAAGTATCGTAATTTTGGCAGTCCGTTATGGCGTCGTAGGCCTCCGTTTGAAAAATCCAGCCAAGCAGGTCATAAATATCGCGGAAATGGTAGTAAAAGGTCTGCCGGTTTACGCCGCAGTCCTCTACCAAGTCTTTCACGGTGATTTTGTCCAAAGGCCGATGCTGCATCAATTTTTTCAGCGAATCGGCAAGTGCGAGCTTGGTGATGCTGGACAACAGGCCACCTCCTCTATGACTTTTATACAAATTATACAGCGGGGGTACACAAAAAGACCGCGCCTTTGCTGCGCGGCCGAAAAATCATTTGCTTTATGTACGGTCACGCACCTGACGAATCGATGTTTCAATCGCTTGTGTCAGGCGGGTATTCTCTTTGGGGGTCTGGCGAAGCAGCAGCTGCAGCTTTGCAGTTGTGTGATCATCTGCCACCTTGCCCAAGGAAGCAACCGCAGCCAGCTGTACCTCTGCGTCACTGTCCTGCATCAGTGCAACCAGCATATTGACTGTTTCGTCAGCAGAAACACTGCCGCAGGCTTTTGCCAGCTCCAGCCGTTCCTCGGTTTTGCCGTTCAAATATTTTTTCTGCAGCTTGTCCCAGTGCTTTTTTTCTACCATTTTTTCAATGTCTGCCATAATAAGACCCTCCAAAATTATAAAGTTATTTGCTGGAATATGCAACTCTGCTGCCGCAGCCACCCATTTTCGGGTACAATCCAGCTTATATATTATGATAGCACAAAATATCACATTATTTTTAAAAATATTATAGACATTTCGTGAACACTGCATCATACGAATGAAACGCTGGAAAAAATAATAGAAAAGACCTGTACGAACCCTAAAGATTGTGCTAAGATGTTCTGGTTATCATAGAAGAAATTCGGGAGGCATGATAGATTTATGCTGATAAAAACAAAAATGTGGCTGCACAAAGTTCCCCCTGTGCGTCTGATTGTCATCAGCTTTGCCATTATTATTTTTGTGGGGGCATGCCTGCTCACCCTGCCGCTGTGCATGAAGGACGGCCAGAGCACCACTTTTTTGGATGCGCTGTTTACCGCCGGATCTGCCACCTGTGTGACCGGGCTGGTGCTGTTCGACACCTACACACACTGGACACCTGTGGGGCAGGTCATTATACTGGCACTGATTCAGTTGGGCGGCCTTGGTCTGGTCACTTTTACCACCGGCATGAGCCTGCTGCTACGCAAAAAGCTGGGACTGCGCAACCTGCAGCTCGCCGTAGAAAACACCAATGGCGACAGCAGTGACATTGGCGGACTTATCCGCATGATTCTCTGCTTTACCTTTACCTGTGAGGGAATCGGTGCGCTGCTGCTGATGATTCGCTTTCTGCCGATGATGGGAACGCATGGCATTTGGGTTTCTATTTTTCTTGCTGTTTCCGCTTACTGCAACGCTGGATTTGATATTCTCGGCAGTATTATGAAGGATGGCAACATGATTCCTTTTGTTTCCGATCCGCTCGTCTGCCTGACCATTGGCGGGCTGATTGTAATCGGCGGTTTAGGTTTTGTGGTCATCAGTGACATTTACCATGCAAAACTGCAGCCGGCCCTTTCCCATGTACAGCGCCACGGCCTGAACTTTCACTCCCGCGTTGCCATTTTTATGGCACTGCTCCTGATTGTACTGGGCACGATTATTTTCTTTATATTGGAAAATGACAATACGCTGGCAACGCTGCCGGATTTGGGTTCCAAACTGAACGCTTCGCTGTTCCAGTCCATTTCCGCACGTACCGCGGGCTTTGCCTCCGTGGATATTGCCAAAGAGCATGATTTTACAAAGATTTTCACAGTGATACTCATGTTTATCGGTGCAGCGCCCGGCTCCACCGGCGGCGGTATCAAAACCACAACCATGCTGGTACTGGTGTGTACGGTCTGGTCGGTTATGCGCGGAAAAGATGAAACCACCTTTCTGCACCGCCGCATTGACAAATTCACCGTTTACCGTGCATTAGCAATCACCAGCACTGCCATGCTGCTGGTACTTGTTGTCACCGGCATCATCACCACCGCCGACCCGCGCATTAACGGCGTTGACGCGTTGTTTGAAGCAACCAGCGCATTCGGTACTGTCGGGCTGACCGCCGGCGTCACACCGCATTTGTCCGACATCTCCCGCATTGCAATCATTATTACCATGTATATCGGCCGTGTGGGGCCAATTTCGCTTGGTCTGGCCATTTCACTGCGGCGCGGTCATATCCACTCTGACAGTGTCCTGCCAGAGGGCAAAATCAACGTAGGCTAAACAATAAAAAAGCTGCCGCGGAATTGGAAAATCCGCAGCAGCTTTTTTTGTCTCACTTCGTTTAATCGTGGGTTGCGGTCATCAGTGACTGCAGCTTTTTCTGGGAAGTTCCCTCGCAGACTGCAACAATCTCATCCTCCGGCTGAAAAACGGTATCGCCGTTTGGCACCACCATTTTATCTCCGCGTACAACGGAGATTACCAGTGAACCAGACGGCAGTTCCAAGTCTTTTAGTGCAACTCCCTGAAGCTTTGTATTTTCCGGCAAGGTAACTGCGCAGATTGCCGCACGCCCCTTATTTAAGGTTGCAAGCATGTGCATTTCCGCCATATCCACTTCCTGCTCGATCAAGTTCGTAATAATTTCCGTACTGCTCACCACAATCTCAGTACCCAGTGTGCGCAGCACCGGCAGGTTACGCGGATCATTTGCGCGCGCAATGACTTTCTGCGCGCCAAATTCCTTTTTTGCAAGCTGACAGGCAACTAAATTATCCTGATCGCTGCCGCCCACCGCCAAAAAACAGTCCGCATGTTCTGTCTGCGCACGGCGGAGCACCTCGATTTCGGTACCATCGCCGCAGACGACTTCAATATCCAGTTCATTCGCAAGGTGCATGCAGCGCAGCTTGTTCTTCTCAATCAAGTGCACGGTATATTTTCGATCAAGCATATTGCGGGCAAGCTGACGGCCAAGCTTGCCGCCACCCAAAATGACAATATTCATCTCAGTGCCCCCTTAATCTGTAACCACAGCAAGAATCACATGGTCGCCTGCTGTGATTTTCTGGTGAGAGTCATGCGGCTGTGCCAATTCCATGCTTCCGTTTGCACGCACTACCGCAAAAACCGTTTCTTCTTCGAAGTGCGGTGCTTCTTCCAGCGAACGTCCTTCATGGGCATGGTCTGCCGACCAGATACGGAAAGAAACTGTTGCTGTGCCAAAGGTCAGCTGTCGGCTTTCCCAAGGTTCTGTAATCGCATTGTAAATGGAAGTGGCAGCCATTTTTGTTGGACAGACTGTGTGCAAACCAAATGCCGCAAATACACTTTCGCGTGAGGGATCACTGATACGCGCCACCACATTGTCAATATGGAAAAATTCGCGTGCTACCTGTGAGATGGTAATATTCAAATTATCATCCGGTGTTACAACTGCAACCGCATCGCAGTTTTCGATTCCGGCACTTTTCAGCACGGACATATCCATCGGCATACCCGTAACTGCCAGTCCGCTGAAACTTTCCGGCAAATGGCCAAGCATGCTGGCCACCTCATCAACAACGGCCACTTCGTGGCCGCGCTCATCCAGCAGGGCTGCAAGGCGCACCCCCAGCCGGCCGCACCCAATCACCAAAACATTCATTGCGTTTTATTTCCTCCTCTGCCGGTCCTTCGTGAAAATTAGAGTTTAACGCACACAGCGCGCTAAACTCTAATTGCAATGCATTATAGCACAGGCGTATTAAAATGGCAAGCGTTTAGTTCTTTTCCCCCTGCAGCCACCGAATCATGCCGGGACCAAGCTCCGGCGTTGGACGTGCGGTGAAACCACAGCTTTCATAAAACGACTCCCGCCCAAGCGCACACATTAAGCACAGCCGCATGGTTTCGCCGTCTGTCACCAATGTATGTACGTATGCCTCCAGCCGCTGCATCAGGCCAGCACCAATGTGCAGCCTCCGGCACTGAGGCACCACAATCAAGTCCTGCACATAGCAAACCGTTGCGCCGTCGCCAACAATTCGTCCCATACCAACCGGATGCCCGGTTTCATCCCTTGCGCACAGCACGTACATACTGTTTTGCAGCGCCGCGCAGGACTGCCGCCGTGTAAAGGGCTTCCAATTCACCTGCGCCCGCAACATTTCATATTCTTCCACATTTAAATCATTTTCCGTATATGTAATTTGCACAGCATATCCTCTTTTCAGTTCCACAGTTCAGCACAGGAACACGAAAAAGTATAGCACATCGTACCGCAGGGGACAAGCTGTGTATGCAAAAATCCTTGCTTTCCGGCTTCAGACGGACTATCATAAGAAAAATGCAGATTTATCCGGAGGCTTTTTTATGCAGAAAGGACTCATTCATCTTTACATCGGTGACGGAAAAGGAAAAACCACCGCTGCGGTTGGATTAAGCGTACGAGCCCGCGGCAGCGGTCTGCGGGTCGTGTTTGCCCAGTTTTTAAAGGGCCGCGCCAGCGGTGAGCAGCAGCCTCTGGAAACTCTTGGGGTTACCGTACTGTGGCATATGTCTTCTCAAAAATTCGTTTTTTCCATGACGGACGAAGAACGCAAAATTTGCCGTACGGAGCAAGCCGCCTGCCTGCAGGAAGCCGCTGATGCCGGGAAAAAAGCCGATTTGCTGGTACTGGATGAGGTTTTTGGCGCGCTTTCTTGTGGAATGCTTGAAAAAGACGCGGTTCTGGCACTGCTGAAGAACAAACCGGCTGGTCTGGAGGCCGTACTGACCGGCCGTGACCCGGCACCGGAGTTTTTAGCGCTTGCCGATTACATTTCGGAAGTTCAATGCACCCGCCACCCCTATGAAAAGGGAGTAACCGCACGGCGCGGAATCGAATACTGAATTACCAATTAAAAAACGCTCCGTTTCTCGAGAAACGGAGCGCCCATGTTCTTAAAATATTCCTAAAATTCCGCTGCCTTCTGCATGAAAACACCGATTACTTTTCGCTGTGTTCTCCCAGTCCCAGCAGCCAATCTACTGAAACATTGAAAATCTTTGCAAGTGCCACCAGTTCATAGTCGGTCACATAACGAATCTGACCTTCCAGCTTGGAAAGGCCGGAGGCGTTCATGTCAATGCCCTGCACTTGCAGCTGCGCCAGCAGCTCTTTTTGCTTCATGCCCTCACTTTTTCGGGCGGCTTCTACGCGGGCACCGACTAAGTTGCGGGTACCCAGCGCCTGCTTGCGTAATCTCAACTTGATTCATCTCCTAAAAGTAGATTCGGTGGTGCGCCGGGGGGCTGCTGCACCGCACCCGCACGCAGAAAAGGGTTCTTATTTCAGGACACATGAAACAGTGGAATGTGTTTGCCGGCATAAGCCCGGACCGCAGCAGCGCATCCTCGCTCCCTCGAATATGCCCAGTCAAGCAAAGGCAAACGATACCTTCGCGCCATACAGCAAAACAGTTATATTTTGTAATTGTAATTATAGTATAACCGTTTTCTTATCCCATTGCAACAAAATCAGAAATAAAGCGTGCAGATTTTATACAAATATAGAAAGAACAGGTGTGCGCGCCAAGCACAGGCCGGACTGCAGCTTTTGCGGCACACTTTTCCATTTCAGTTCGTAAATTTCTGGCAAAACCGCCGGAAACCGGTTTGTTATTCGCATCTGTTTTTGCTATAATATGAATATCATCGTTTCCCTTCCATACTATGTCACAGCATGGGGATACAGTGACAGAATTTTTTAAAACTTGGAGACGTGCAATATGAACAACACTCTGGAAAAAACGAACCTGACCATGCTGACGGATTTTTATGAAATTACCATGGCAAACGGCTACTTTGCCAACGGCTTCCGCGACCGCATCGCCTACTTTGACGTGTTCTTCCGTGAAGTGCCGGACAACGGCGGTTTTGCCATCATGGCCGGCGTACAGCAGGTGACCGACTACCTGAAAAAGCTGCACTTTGCACCGGAAGACATTGCCTACCTGCGCGGCTGCGGTATTTTCAGCGAGGAGTTTTTGCAGTATCTTGCTGATTTTCACTTTGTCTGTGACGTTTGGGCAGTGCCGGAGGGCACCCCGATTTTCCCGGGTGAGCCGATTCTCACCGTACGCGGCCCGGTCATCCAGGCACAGTTTGTGGAAACCATGATTCTGCTGACCATCAACCACCAAAGCCTAATTGCAACCAAAGCAAACCGCATAGTCCGCGCCGCACAGGGGCGCCCCGTCATGGAGTTCGGTTCCCGCCGCGCGCAGGGGGCGGACGGCGCAACACTGGGCGCCCGTGCCGCTTACATCGGCGGCTGCTGCGGCACCGCCTGCACCATCTGCGACCGCGACTTCGGCGTACCGGCACTGGGCACCATGGCACACAGCTGGGTCCAGCTGTTTGACTCCGAGCTGGACTCTTTCCGTGCCTATGCCCGGGAGTATCCCTCCAGCTGCACCCTGCTGGTGGATACCTACAATGTGCTCAAGTCCGGCATTCCCAACGCCATTAAAGTGTTTAATGAAGAGGTCGTACCGCGCGGCTTCCGCCCCGCCGGCATCCGCATTGACAGCGGCGACATCACCTATCTTGCCAAAAAGACCCGCAAAATGCTGGACGACGCCGGTTTCCCAGACTGCAAAATTTGCGTAAGCAACTCTTTGGATGAGTATATTATCCGCGACATGCTGATTCAAGGCGCTCCGGTGGATTCCTTTGGCGTGGGCGAGCGTCTGATTACCAGCAGCAGCCATCCGGTTTTCGGCGGTGTGTACAAGCTGTGCGCCGTAGAAAATTCCGACGGTACCATCATTCCGAAAATCAAAGTCAGTGAAAATGTTTCCAAGATTACAACCCCCTGTTTCAAAAAGCTGTGGCGGCTGTATGACCGCGAATCCGGAAAAGCGATTGCAGATGTTGTTACCCTGCATGATGAATTAATTGACAATACAAAGCCCTATGAAATTTTCGACCCGATTCATGTCTGGAAGCACAAGCACGTTACCAATTTCCGCGCGGTTCCGCTGCGTGAAAAAATCTTTGAGCACGGCAAATGCCTTGCACAGGAAAAAACGCTTAAAGAACTGCAGGAGGACTGCAAACGTGAGGTCGGCACCCTGTGGGATGAAGTGCTTCGCTTTGACAACCCCCACCGCTACTATGTGGACCTTTCCCGCCCGCTGTGGAACATCAAGCAGAAAATGCTGGACGAATACACCTACTAATCTGTACGAAACAAGGAGTTCGAATGTGGAATATCTCGGTATTATAGCTCTGCTCCTGCTTCTGTGCTATATCAGCTACCCCGGCCGGGTCCGAAAGCTGGAGCGTAAAGTAAAAAAATTAGAGACCAGACAATCCGGAGGAAGCGCTATGTCAAAACTCATTTCCCAGCTGATTGGGAAAAACTGCACCCTAAAAACAGATGAAAATCTGGACTTTTCCGGCAGTTCAGAACTAAACTGCACCATTTTGGATGCCGACGACGAATGGATTCAGTGCCGCTGCACCGATAAAAAAGGAAATGTCACTACACGGATTCTGCGAATTGACAGCATTGAACAAGTACTGCTTCCCAATGAACCGCCTGTACAGTAATGCCGTTTCCCATAAACTTTTGCAAATCCGGTAGATAAATTCAATTTATTTTTTGTCTGCCGCCGCATAAAAGCGGATTCTACCAACAGTCGGTTGGATGTGCCCTGCGTTTCTGGTAAGATAGAAGCAGAAATTTTAAAACCGAAAAGAAAGGTGCACACCAAATGGACAACGAAAAAATGGCGCATTTTATTGCACAACTGCGCAAATCGAAAAAGATGACACAGAAAGAACTGGCTGCAAAACTCAGCGTAACGGATAAAGCTGTTTCCAAATGGGAACGCGGATTAAGCTGCCCAGATATTGCATTGCTTGCACCACTGGCCGAAATTCTGGATGTTACCACCGGTGAACTGCTCAGCGGTGAAAAAACGGCAGCGGCTCCTTCACCGGAGGCTAATGCTATCGCAGATACCGCTCTGCACTATGCGGACACCGTTGCCAAAAACCATGCGCGCAGAAGCCGCACACTTTTGGCGGAAATTTTGACGTTTCTCTCAGCCTCCGCCATGATTGTCTGCTCCATCTGTGACTATGCTATTAATGGCAGGCTCACGTGGGACTGGTATGTAATCAGTTCCCTTGTCTTTTTTTTGCTCATTGCACTCCCTGTGATTCTTTGGAAGAAGCATGGGCCATTCACATCCCTGCTCCTGTTAAGCATCAGCATCTTCCCCTATTTGTTTGCACTTGAGAAGTTGATCGGCATTGATGGCTTACTTCTCCCCCTTGCCGGACCGGTAACAGCTGTTGCGCTGGCTTACCTGTGGGTAGGCTATCTGCTGTTTCACAAGGCACATTTCACTAAATCACTTGCTTTTGCTATCTTCTTTGCTGTAGGCATTCCCACTGCATTCTGCATTAACTGGATTGTTTCCCGCTTTACCGGAGAGCCGCTGCTGGATGTTTGGGATGTTTTTACATATGCACCGCTTGCAGCGGCTTCCGTTGTTTTTCTACTGCACAACCGCCTGCATAAGACTACCAATTCTGCACCCTGTGCAGGTGAATTAGGAAAGGAATTAAAATAATGCTGGAATTTCGATACGATACGCAGCTGCTGATTGACGGCAAGAATATATCAGAAGACGCTGTCAATGAATACATTCGCACAAACATCAAAGGTGACTGTCTGCTGGCAGTCGGCGGCGATGATGTACTGAAAATCCACTACCACACCAACGCCCCGTGGGAAGTACTGGAATACTGCGCCGGACTGGGTGAAATCTACGATATTGTGATTGAGGATATGGAGCGGCAGGCAAAAGGACTGCGCGGATAAAAAGCTTTACACACACTTGAGGAGATGGAACAATCATGATTTACCAATGTACAGAAAAAGACCGCAGCCGTATTTTAGACTACATAGCAAAAGAACCGGAAATGAACTTGTTCATCTTCGGTGATATTGAAAATTTCGGCGTAGCAAAAGACCCGGTCTGGATCCGTATCCTCACCAACCCCGATGGCAGTTGGAATGCATTGCTTTTGCAGTTTTTTGATAACTTTGTGCTGTACAGCCAAAATGCAGATTATGACGCTGCCGCCGCTGCGAAATTTTTAAAGCAGCAGAAGCCATCCTGCATCAGCGGCAAGCTGGAACTGCTCAAACCGCTTGCTCGATATTTTCCGGATAAAGACTTAGAGCCGACCTACATGAGCCGCTGCAACAAAGTGAATCCGGATGCGGTGCACCCGCTGCCTGCGGATGTTACGGTTCGTGAAATGACACCGCCTGACTTTAAAGAACTCTCTGAACTTCTGTGTAAAATCGAAGAATTTGCAAAGACCTACACGAACCCTGAAAAATCCAAAAAAGAAAAGCTTATCAACTATGAACACGGAAGCCACACGTACGGCGTTTACCGTAACGGTAAACTTCTTGCCACTGCCGCCACTACCGCTGACAACAGCCAAAGCGCGATGATCGTCTCCGTAGCGACCCTTCCCGGTGAGCGCGGTCACGGCTTTGCAACTGCAGCAGTAGCAAAGCTCTGCGCAAACTGCTTTGCGTCCGGAATGCATTTCCTCTGCCTGTTTTACGACAATCCCGCTGCGGGGCGCATTTACCGCCGCATTGGCTTTGAAGAACTCGGTCAGTACGCAATGCTGCACTAAGCCAAAAGGAGCTGCTTTTATGCCGCAGGTAAAAATTACTGTCGTGCAAAGCCACTGCCGCGCCAGCTGTATGAAACAAGGGGACTGCTTTCTAATCGGTGATGTCTGCCCACCAATCTGCCATGAATTGTGGAATTGTGCGTATCCAATGGTTTACACGCTGCTGAACGGCGGTATGCTGGACTACGGCGCCGGAAAAGCGCCGATGTTTGACCTTGCGTGCCCAGACGGCAGCCGTGTTGTCATTCACGGAGAACGAATTTGAGGTTAATCATTACTTGACGGAATCGACAGATTCCACTATAATAGAAGAATTGTGAGCAAGCTGGACGGCCGCGGGAGATGCGCGAAAGCAAACTTCCGAGGAAAGTCCGGGCTCCGAAGGGCAGGATAACGGCTAACGGCCGCCGGGGGTGACCCCAGGGAAAGTGCAACAGAAAATTACCGCCGCGGCAGCAATACCGCGGTAAGGATGGAACGGCGAGGTAAGAGCTCACCAGCGTCATGGAGACTTGACGGCTATGCAAACCCTATCCGGAGCAACACCGCAGAGGGACATTATGCGCCGGCCCGGCGCGTCCCGGGGAGGTGGCACTGAGCCGCGGCGGCAACGCCCGGCCAAGATAGATGGTCGTCTAAACAGAACCCGGCTTATAGGTTTGGTCACAATAAAAAAGCTGCCGCATGGGATTTCCCTGCGGCAGCTTTTTTTGTTTCATGATTAAAGTTTTCAAGCTTTATTCTATTAAACGGTTTCACAAATCAGAGCTTTTAAGCATATATATTGCCGTATTTTTTCCTTGCTTTTTCAGTAACAGCTAAGATGAATTCACCTTTTGCCTCTGTATATGCATCTCTATTATGTTTGTATTTTGCCATTAAACTTAATTTTAATTTTTCATACGCTCTTGCTGTTTCGGGGTTTTCCATGAGGTAATCTCTAAAATACAGTTCGTTCCAATCATCTCGATATCTTACGTGCAAATGATACACTTTATCAGCAAAGCCCATTTTGGTATACCCTTTATTATAGGTTTGCTTAAATTTGGGACTGTCTGTTGAATTCATCAGCAGCCAGCCCATAGACAGTAATTTTTCTTTTATTTCCTGCAAATCACTGTCTGCTGAAGTTTCCATCAGTATATCAACCGTTGGCTTTGCAATTAAACCTTCTACAGCGGTACTTCCAATGTGATTTATCCTGATAATTTGCTTGCCGAATTTTTCTATCAAATTTACTTTTTCAGCATGATACCATTGTTTATATTCTGGATTGTGTTCTTTTAAAATGATGGGAAACAACTGCCACAACTCTTCCAATGTCATTTCAGATAATTCTTTCACTATGCAACTCCTTATTCCATCAAGGTTTTAAAGCGCGTTTCAAACGCTCCAGTGCATCCTGCAGAACAGATGTCGGGCAGGCAAGGTTCAGTCGCTCAAAGCCACGCCCCTCTTTGCCGAACACATACCCTTCATCCAGGAACCATTCCGCTTTCTGCTGCATGAAAGATTCCAAATGACGGTAATCCATGCCCAGTCCGCGAAAATCCATCCACTGCAAATACGTTCCCTCCAGCGGAAAAACGTGAATCTGCGGCAGGTTCTCCGCCATAAACGATTTTACCAGCTCGTGGTTTTCCAAAAGCAGTTTGCGCAGCTGGCGCAGCCAATCATCACATTCAGTATAAGCGATTTCACAGGCTTTCAGCCCCAAAATGCCCACGCCGCCGACTGCGGTCTTTGCAAATTCCCCGCAGAACTCTCTTCGGCGTTCCTCATTTGGAATGAAAATATTGGAAGTTTGCAGCCCCGCCAGGTTAAAGGTTTTGCTGGGTGCCGTACAAACAATGCAGTTCTGCGCAGCTTCTTTGGAAAGCGAAGCAAACACCGTATGGTGTACCCCCGGCAGCAGCAAATCCGAGTGGATTTCATCCGACACAACAAACACATGATTTGCAAGGCAGATTTCCGAAACACGCCGCAGTTCCTCTCGGTTCCAAACACGACCCACCGGATTGTGCGGGCTGCAGAAAAGCAGCAGCTTGTTTTTGGGGTCACGCGCTTTTTCCTCTAAGTCCTCAAAATCAATGGTGTAGGTGCCGTCCTCCAGGCGCAGCGGATTTTCCACAGCCAGGCGTCCATTCTTTTCAATCGCGCCCAAAAAAGGATAATAGACCGGCGGCATCAGAATGGCGCCGTCCCCCGGCTCGGTAAAAGCACGCACCGCATTGAAAAAGGCAGGCACAACCCCCGGTGAAGTGACAATCCAGCTTTCATCAGGTTCCCAGTTGTGCCAGCGCTTCATCCAACCGAACACCGCTTTTTTGTATGCCGGTGTCATACCAGTATAGCCCAGCACTGCGGAATCTAAAAAGCTCTGCAAGCCCATAATAATTTCCGGCGGATTCATCAGTTCCATATCCGCCACAGAAAGCGGCACAGTTTCCGGCGAAACATCCGGTTTCTTTACATACATTTCATTCCATTTAAAGGACCCTGTCCCTTTTCGCTCCACCTTAGAGGAAAAATCATACCGCATAACCTGCCGCTCCCTTCGCTGTTTACAAAGTATATGGTACCTGTCCGAACAAAGCTTGTCAACAAAAGAATTTTCGCACACTGCTCTTGACATCATCAAGTTGGAATGTTATGATTGATAATGCTAACGATTCGCATTTATGACCATTTCCCGGAGGGATTTATGAAACAAATATTTTCAAAAATAACCGCCGGACTTTTGGCAGCAGTCCTGCTTCTGTGCACACTTTCCGGCTGTGTACGCCGCACCGCGGAGAAACCAAGCTTCCGTGTTATGACTTCTTTTTACCCTGTGTATATTATGGCCGTTAATATTACAAACGGTATAGACGGTGTGCAGGTCAGCGACATGGCGGGGCAGCAAACCGGCTGCCTGCACGATTACCAGCTGCAAAGTTCGGATATGCAGGCGCTTTCCAGCGCTGACCTTTTCATTATTAACGGCGCGGGCATGGAAAGCTTCATGACCAAGGTAACAGACCAGCTGCCAAAACTAACCGTACTGGACAGCAGCACAAACGTGCCGCGCATTACAGACGAAACCGGCGAAGTTAACCCGCACATGTGGGTAAGCATCAGCAGCTACATCATTCAGGTGCAGAACATCGCCGCCGGGCTGGCAAAAGCTGACCACACACACGCGGTACAGTACCAAAAAAATTCCGATGTTTACCTAAAAAAGCTTGAAAATCTGCGCACACGGATGCACACTGCGCTTGACCCGCTGCCCAACCGGAACATTATCACCTTTCACGAAGCATTTCCCTATTTTGCAAAAGAATTTGACTTAAATATCGTACAAACCGTTCAGCGGGAACCGGACAGCCAGCCCAGCGCTAAAGAACTGGCCGAATCCATCCGGCTGATTCGCTCAAGCGGTGTCAAGGCTGTGTTCGCAGAACCGCAATATGAGCAGTCCGCCGCCAAAATCATTGCACAGGAAAGCGGCGCTTCCATGTATTCACTGGACCCCGCTGCAACCGGCAGCAACGATGTAAACGCTTATCTGGATGCGATGGAAAAGAATATGCAGACACTGCAGAGAGCACTGCGGTGATAAGGAGATTTTGAGATGGCAGAATGTAAATGCAGCACCGAAATCCGCAGCCTGGGGGTCAGAAGGCACGGTGCCCAGATTCTGCATGACGTGAATCTGGACATCCACCACGGTGAAATTTTGGCGCTGATTGGGCAAAATGGCGCCGGCAAAAGCACCCTGCTCAAAGCGCTGCTGGGTCGTTTGCCGCACACCGGCACGGTTACCTTCCGCAATCCACAGGGAACGGTGCTGAAGGAACCGCACATAGGCTATGTGCCGCAGAATCTTGTTTTTGACCGCGCCACACCGGTCACCGTGCAGGATATGCTGAGCGCCAATCTGACCCGCTTCCCGGTCTGGCTTGGACACCACAAAGAGCAGAAGGAGTGTGCCGCCCAAATGCTGCAGCGTGTAGGCGGTTCTCCGGATTTGCTGCCAAAGCGCCTCGGTGCGCTTTCCGGCGGCGAATTGCAGCTGGTACTGCTTGCTTTCGCGCTGGAACCAATGCCGGACTTGCTGCTGCTGGATGAACCGGTTTCCGCTGTGGACCGCCGTGGTATTGAACTGTTTTATGACCTGGTGACCCATATGCGCAAGCAGCACGAAATGCCGATTATTCTGGTTTCGCACGACCTTTCGCACGTTATGAAGTATGCAAACCGCGCAGCACTGCTGGACGGAACGATTGTAGTCAGCGGCCCTGTCGAAGAAGTGATGCATACAGACGCAGTGCAGGAGGCCTTCGGGCTGAAATTGGCGGGAGGTGAGACCCTGTGAATGCGCTTTACACTTTGATTGACACGATTCTGCCTTTTGACTGGACAGAATTCACCTATATGAAGAATGCATTGATTGCCATTCTGATTATTACGCCATTGTTTGGGCTTGTCGGCACCATGATTGTCAACAACAAAATGTCCTTTTTCAGCGACGCACTCGGCCACTCCGCGCTGACCGGCATCGCCATCGGCGTACTGCTCGGTACAGACAACTACCTGCTTTCCATGATGGGATTTGCGCTTGTTTTTGCGCTGTGCATTTCCGCAGTCATGGGCAGCGGTGTTTCCAGTTCCGATACCATTATCAGCGTGTTCTCCTCGGTTGGTCTTGCGCTCGGCGTGGTGATTCTCTCCGCAACCGGCGGCTTCGCGAAATATTCGGCTTACCTGATTGGCGATATTTTGACCGTGCAGCCGGAGGAAATCACCCTGCTGGCGGTCTTGCTGCTTGCGGTCATTTTGATGTGGATATTTTTCTTCAACAAATTCATGCTTTCCAGTGTCAATGCGGACCTTGCCGCCAGCAAGAACATTCACGTCAGTCTGCTGCAAAACATGTTCGTCATCATCATTGCCGTACTGGTAACCGCCACAATCAAGTGGGTCGGCATTCTGATTATCAACTCTCTGCTGGTTCTGCCCGCGGCAGCAGCACGCAACTTGGCGCGCTCTATGCGCAGCTACCACTTCTGGGCAGTCGGCATCAGCCTATTCTCCGGCATTTCGGGTCTGATTTTCAGCTACTACGCAGGCACAGCGGCAGGCGGCACGATTGTGCTTGTGGCCGCAGTCATTTTCTTCATCTCGTTCTTTATTGGCAAACGTGCGGAGCACGCTTGACACTGACACAAGGGCGTTTTTAACTGCTTTTGACCTTAAATATACTTTTCTGCAGCATCGGTACGGTTTCACTGTATTGGTGCTGCTTTTTGCTGTAAAATATTTTTACAGGATATTGACTTTTATCAAAAATAATATTATTATCACATTTGAGATTAATAAATCTCGGCAGAAGGAGCACGCATGAAAAAAAATTTTGCAGACATTATTATGAACCCGGTACGGCAGCGCATTGTGCAGTACTTTATTCTGCACCAAAAAGCCACTGTCAGCGAAATTGCCGCCGAGCTCTCCGACGTTTCGCGCGCAAGCCTGTACCGCCACATCAAAATTTTGTTTGAAGCGGGCTGCCTGGAAGTACTGGAGGAAAAACCTGTGCGCGGTACTGTGGAAAGAACCTATGGGCTGGTTGCTCAGCCCATGGGAAGCGACGTTTCCAAGCAGGATGTTTCCATGCTGATTCAGAATTCACTGTTCGCTATCATGGCTTCTTTTGCGCAGTACTTTCAAAACAGCAGCACAGAGGATGCCCAGAAAGACATGATCAGTGTTTCTTCCTGCACCCTGCTCCTTTCAGACAAAGAATTTACGGATATGCTCGGAAAAATCGGTCAGGTGTACAACGAATACCTGAACAACAAACCAACTGCAGAAAGGAAAGAGCGATGCCTCACATTCATTTCTGCTCCGCCGCAAAAAGACGGCAAAGGAGAAAACCATGCTTGAAATCAAACATCTTTCAAAGACCTACAAGGGCGGCAAAAAAGCCGTTTCCGACCTCAGCCTAAACATTGAAGCCGGCGATATTTACGGCTTTATCGGGCACAATGGTGCCGGCAAAACCACCACGATTAAGTGCGCGGTCGGCATTATCGACTTTGAGGAGGGTGAAATTTTTATTGACGGCCACTCCATAAAAGATGAGCCCGTCAAGTGCAAGTCCCTGACTGCCTATATTCCGGATAACCCGGATTTGTACGAACACCTTACAGGTATCCAATACCTGAATTTTATTGCGGATGTTTTCGCCGTTTCGCAGGAGGAACGCACCAAACGGATTCAAAAATATGCGGATATATTTGAACTTACCAGTGCTCTTGGTGATCTGATTTCCTCTTACTCCCACGGTATGAAACAGAAGCTGGCGGTCATTTCCGCACTGACCCACCACCCGAAGCTGCTCATTCTGGATGAGCCATTTGTGGGCTTGGACCCGGAGGCTTCCTTTAAACTGAAAGAAATTATGCGGGAACTCTGCCAGGAAGGCAGCGCTATTTTCTTTTCCACACATGTACTGGATGTCGCAGAAAAGCTGTGCAACAAAATTGCTATTATAAAGAATGGGTGTTTGGTCACGGCAGGCAAAACAGAAGAACTGACACACGGTCAGTCACTGGAATCCGTATTTATGGAGGTGGTCGGTCATGTGGAAACAGATTAAGCTGCTGACCGGCGTGGAGCTGCGCGGTGCTTTTGGTTTCAATGAGGCACGCTACGGCAAGGACCCAAAAAAGAAGCGCCGGGCCATTCTTCTCAGCATTTCCTTTGTAATCATTGCACTGGCGATTCTGTTTTACATCGCTGTTATGACCGCCGGACTTGCCGCCATCGGTATGGCAAAGGCTGTTCCCGCCTTTTTGTGCATGATCATCAGTGTAATTATTTTGTTCTTTACCATTTTTAAAGCCAGCGGAATTATTTTTAATATGCAGACTTACGAAAAGGTAATCGTGCTGCCGGTCAAACCGGCCGTTATTGTGATCAGCCGATTCTTAACGGTGTACATTTTCAATGTCCTGATGAGCCTGCTGGTGCTGCTGCCTGGCACGATTGTGTACGGTATTTTTGTAAAACCGTCGTTTGGCTTCTACCTTGCGATGTGTGCGGGTACTTTCCTGATTCCGTTGCTGCCCATTACAATTGCAACTGCACTGGGTGCACTGGTTTCGGCTGTTTCCTCCAGAATGAAGCACAAAAACTTTTTTTCCATTGTGCTTTCCTTCGTCGTTGTAATCGGCATCATCCTTGGTTCTTCGCTGCTTTCCGCACAAAGTAAAAACATTACGGACAGCCAGGTTGCTGCTTTTTCCACCACTGTATTTGAGCAGATCGGTAAAATTTACCCGCCTGCTATTCTGTTCTCCAATGGTGCTGTAAACGGCAATATTGGCGACTATCTGCTTTTCGCCGGCATCTCAATTTTGGTTTTTGCTCTGTTTGTATTGCTGGTACAGCGCACATTCGTTTCCATCTGCACGGCGCTCAATGCACATATTGCCAAACGGAACTACGTAATGAAAGAGCAAATGCAGAGCTCGCCGCTGAAAGCACTTTACCAAAAAGAACTCAAGCGCTACTTTTCCTCCAGTATCTATGTACTTAACAGCAGCATCGGCTACATCATGATGGTCATCGGCGCGGTTGCGGTGTTTGCGGCTGCCGGAAAAATGGTCAACGCATCTGTTCAGATACAGCTGGCACTCGCTGTACTTCTGGGACTGGTCGCTTCCATTTCCCCAACAACTACCTCTTCCATTTCAATAGAGGGAAAGCAGTGGTGGATTGTCAAAAGCCTGCCGCTTACCGCCAAAACAGTTTATGACAGCAAGCTGCTGGTGAATATGACGATTGCGCTGCCCTGCTATGTCATTACCGAAATTTTGCTTTGCTTCCCGCTGCACCTCAGCGCCGAAAACCGCCTGTGGATGCTGGTGATTCCACTTCTGTATATCCTGTTTTCTGCTGTGATGGGGCTTACCATCAACATCAAAATGCCAAACTTCAGCTGGGATTCGGAAGCAACCGCTGTCAAGCAAAGCGGTGCTGTGCTGGTGACAATGCTGCTCGGCTTCGTTGCCGCCGGTGTGCCCGCCGGACTTCTGTTCCTTCTGCCAGTCGGAACATGGGGGCTTATCATGGCGACCACTGCCGTTGTGCTTGCAGCGCTCACCATTCTGCTTTATCGGGTGAATAATAAAGTTGCTTTAAAAACCATCAACTAAATTGAAATGCTGCTCTCTCACTTATCTCAATTAAATTTTAAAAAGCACTTTGCCGCCGCAAAAGGTGACAAAGTGCTTTTTGTTAATCCCGATTATTTGTCCTGCTCCAGCATATTCTGCACAGCCGCAAGTTTTGCCCGTGTGTCACGTCTGCCCATGCGGTAAATTTCCATCAGCGTTTTCGAATTTTTTTCGTAGCGGCTGATATTGATGGGGCTGCTCGGCCGGATAACGACCATATTCCCCATTGCTTCCTGCCGACGAATAAACACCAATTCGTGATTGTACACATCCGTGCGTGCCTGCAGGGTATCGATAAATGCCGGGTAATCTCTGTACAGCGTCTTAATAAATGCACGCGGATAATCCAGCCCCGGACGTTTGCGGAAAGAATAGTCCCGTGTTAAAACCACTACATTTTTGAGATTGCCGTCACAAATAGAACGTTCATACGGCACCGGAGCCGCAATGCCGCCGTCCAAATACGGCCGTCCGTCAATCGTGATAATATTGGACAAAAACGGAAGCGAGCTGGAAGCCTGCACCGGCAGGAAATGTTCGTCCATATCCTCCCTGCCAAAGAAAGCCGCTCCACCGGTCAGCAAATCAGTTGCACCCACCATCAGCCGCACATTTGAACTGCGGAACGCTTCTTCATCAAATGGATTCAGTTCATGAAAAAGTTCGCCAAAAATAAAGTCAAAACCAAAAAGAGAGCCTGTCTGCCGTAGATTTCTAACACTGACATACCGGTCATCCGTCACGTATTTATAAAATATTTCCTTGTTCCTCTCGTACTGACCGGAAACGTAGCTAAGCGCACAGCACGCGCCCGCAGAAACTGCATATACTGACGGAAAGCTGACTTTGTTCATCATTAACTCGTCCAGCACACCCGCGGTATAAACACCGCGCATTCCGCCGCCTTCCAGCACCAATCCAACTGCCACGGCTTATCCCTCCATCTTTTCTTTTTCCTTCATTATAAAAGAACAGGCGGCAAAAAACAAGGGCGCACGTTTCTTCATTGTTTACCAAAATAAAATAATTGTCACCTTTTGTTTACAACTGTATTTCAATAATTATCCTGAGTCACCAAATTATTTTACTTGACAAACAAAAAGTCTGGCCCTATAATATCAACAAAGTAAATCGCGAAAACCTGTGAGAAAGAGAAGTACGCCGGCAGATGCCGTTTCAGAGAGCTGTGCATTGGTGAAAGCACAGTACGAACACGGCTGGCAGAATGGACTTTCGAGGGCAAACCCAACGGTGCATCTTGCCAAGTAGGGGCGACGGAGTCTTTCCCCGTTACAAGGAAAGCGCGCATGGCTTTGTGCGCGGCAAAGCGGACGCATTTGCGTCAATCTGGGTGGTACCGCAGGAGTGTATTCAAAGCTCTTGTCCCTGTTGTTTTCAGCAGGGGCAAGAGCTTTTTTATAATCATTTTGAGGAGGAACAATCTTATGAAAAAGGCAGAAGCACGTTTTACGGCAGCAGTTTTAGCAGGAATTTTGGCAGTTTCCTGCACAGCCTGCGGTGGCGCAGGAACTTCCGGCAGCGGCAATACAGCAACGGGCGGGAAAAAAATCGGCGTAATTCAGTACACCACCGTTCCTTCACTGGACAACTGCTACAAGGGCTTCATCAAGGGTCTTGCGGATGAAGGCTTTACCGAGGGCAAGAACCTGACGATTGACTTTCAAAATGCACAGGCGGAAACCGCCACAGCAGACACACAGGCACAGACCATGGCCGCGAAAAAGTACGACCTGATCAGCGCAATCGCCACCCCCGCCGCAATGAGTGCGTACGCTGCGGCCAAGGCAAACAACATTCCAGTGGTATTTACCGCGGTCAGCGATCCGGTCGCTGCGAAACTGGTGCAGAGCCTTGACAAACCCGGCACCAGCTGCACCGGCAGCAGTGATCAGCTTCCGCTGGAAGCACAAGTCAAGATGATTCGCGCATTCCTGCCCAAAGCAACCAAAATCGGGATTCTTTACACCACCAGTGAGCCAAACTCCGTTTCAACACTGGCACGCTTAAAAAAGATCGCGCCGAAATACAATTTTGAAGTTGTGAAACAAGGTGTCACCAATGCAAGCGAGGTTGCTTCCGGCGCGGAAGCACTCATTGCCAAAGGCGTTGACTGCTTTAACAACTTTACCGACAACAACGTTGTCAACAATCTGCCAAGCGTTCTGCAAGTTGCCAACAAAGCAGGTATTCCGGTGTTCGGCTCGGAAGAAGAACAGGTTAAAAATGGCTGCCTTGCCTCCGTCAGCATTGACTTTGTCGCACTGGGCGAGGAAACCGGTAAAATGGCAGGCAAAATTCTGAAAGGTGAAGCCAAAGCAGAGGATACAAAGGTCTATGTTGTACAGGAAGGCAAGCCAATTTACAACACCGACGTTCTCTCCAAGCTGAAGCTGACCCTGCCGGATGACTACAAGAGCGCTACAAAAACTGCTACAAAGTAATATGCTTTTCACTTGGAAAAGCCGCAAATACAGCTTGTTTGATTATTCATTACGAAATTACTTTCCGCCGCTTACTATAGCAATTCTAAAAATTATTGGCACAAAGACAAGACTCTGGGCTTGCTTCTTATGCTGCTAAGAGTAAGACCGTGGCGCTGCGCGCGCCACACTGCGGTCGCTTTCTAAGAAAGCGACAGAAAGTAACTTCACATCGCTATAAAATGACCTACAGGAAAGCAGGGATACGGATTGGATATTTTTATTGGACTTGTACAGGTCATCCTGCGCGAGGGATTCATCTACGGCATCATGGCGGTCGGCGTCTACATCACCTATAAGGTTCTGGATTTTCCGGATTTAACTGTAGACGGTTCGTTCCCGCTTGGGATGTGTACGGCGGCGGCACTGATTACAGCGGGCGTCAACCCGTGGCTCGCGTGCTTAATCAGCTTTGCGGCAGGCGCGGGCGCGGGTGCCGTTACCGGCCTGCTGCATGTCAAACTACACATCACCGACCTGCTTTCCGGTATTCTGGTCATGACCGCCCTGTTCAGCGTCAACATGGTCATTACCGGCAAAAAAGCAGTTATGGCAATTTACGATATGCCTACAATTTTTAACAGCGGCCTTGGCGGTACGCTGCACACTGCACTCGACCAGTGGGGCTGGGTGCTCATGGCGTTCATTGTCTGCATTGTTGTAAAACTGCTGATCGACGCCTACCTGAAAACACGCTCCGGTCTGCTGCTGCGTGCTTCCGGCAGTAATCCGCAATTTGTGATTTCACAGGGCAAAAATCCCGGCAACATGAAAATTCTCGGTCTGATTCTCGGCAACGGCCTGACTGCACTTTCCGGCTGTGTGCTGACCCAGCAGAAAGAAAGCGCAGACGTCACCTCCGGCACCGGCATGGTGGTAATGTCGCTCGCCGCCGTCATTATCGGCGCGGCGCTGCTGGGGCGTGTAAAGTGGATGAAACCCACCCTCACCGCAATCATCGGCATGATTTTGTACCGTGCCTGCCTCACCATTGCCATGCAGCTGGGCATGGACACCAATTTCTTAAAGATGCTTATGTCCATCATCTTTGTCATTGCTTTGGTTGCAAGCCGCTTTGCAACGGGAAGGAGGAAGCACAATGCCGCAGTTGACCGCACCCGCATCTGACGCGTTAGTTCGTATTGAGCATATTTACAAAACATTCAACGCCGGTTCTGTTAACGAAGTGGTGCTGTTTCAGGATTACAATCTGCAAATCCGCGAAGGCAGCTTCACTGCGGTCGTCGGCAGCAACGGTTCCGGCAAAACAACGATTCTCAACCTTCTGTGCGGCAGCCTTCCCGTTGATTCCGGCCATATTTTTGTAAAGGGAAAAGAAATCACCAAATTAAAGGAACATGAACGCAGCCGCTTCATTGGGCGCGTGTTTCAGAATCCAGCAGCAGGCACCTGCCCCAGTCTGACGATTCTGGAAAACATGGCGCTGGCAGACAACAAAGGCGGCAGTTTTCTGCTGCAGCGCGGCGTAAACCGCAAACGCGCCGATTCCTACAAAGAGCAGCTTTCGCTGCTGCACATGGGGCTGGAAGATAAACTCGGCATACAGGTGGGCAGCCTTTCCGGCGGGCAGCGGCAGGCACTTGCGCTGCTGATTGCAGCCATGACGCCGCTTGATCTGCTGATTCTGGACGAACACACGGCGGCACTGGACCCGCGTTCCAGCGAAACCGTCATGGAACTGACCCGCCGGGTTGTGGAAGAAAAACACGTTACCACACTGATGGTAACGCACAACCTGAAATTCGCCATCAATTACGGCGACCGGCTGATTATGATGCACCGCGGAAAAATCGTTTTGGATGCCGCTGACGATGAAAAGGCAAAACTCGGCACGCATGACCTGACGGAAAAATTCGCCGAAATTGGTCTGGAGGATGGAAACTAAACAAACGAATCCCCGACTGCCGCAAATTTACTTTGCGTGCAGCCGGGGATTTTTATTTTCTAATGCCGGTAGCGGTCATGGGAAAAGTCTTCGTCCTCTTCTTCCTTAGCACGCAAATACGCCTCGTAGTCGAACCCATCTTCTTCGTCCACCGTGGACTTGTAGCGCGAGCGATGCGGTGCTTCTTTTGGCTGCACATATTCTTCCCGCGCGTATTCTTCATCCTGTGATAGCTGCTCATGTGTCAGTTCTGGCTCCCGATGCATCACGGGTGCGGCCTTTGGTTCACCGGTCAGCCATGCCGGCAGCTTTGCAAGGATACGCGTCGGCAGCACCTTGCGTACAGACTGCATCAGCGGTACAAAGTTAATTGCAATCATCAATACCGTCAACAGGGAACACCACAGATAGCACCACTTGACATTCTGCACCATCAAAAATGCTTCCAAGCCCAGAACGACTGTATCCGCAGTCAGGCGCAGCGGGCTGAACCGCACATGAATAAACCGACGCGTGTCAAACACACGGGTAATAAACATAATAAAATATGCCATAAAGGTAGCAAACGCCGCACCATGCGGCCCCCAAAGCGGAATCAGCACCACGTTAAGCACAACATTGACAACCGCCGCGATAATCGTTGTTACCATGTTGTTCACGCTGCGCTTTTCTACCATATACACCGTGCCGAGGAAACTCGCCAGGCAGGAAAAGGCCGTTGCCAGCACAAGCATAGGAATGTAAACCCAGCCTTTGTGGAACAAAGGGCCGGAGGTCAGCACATCAATGAGCGGACGGCACAGCAGAATGACCAGCGCACTGCCAACAAAAACGATGGCAGTCATGGCATGGAATACTTTCGTGAAAAACCGTGCTCTCCCCTTTTCTTCAGTGATGGAGGACATTTGCCACGCATCCAGAAAGACGCTGACTACCAGTGAAATCAAGTTTGGTATTTTGTACGCACCGGCAAAAACACTGGAAACCGTATCTCCCAGCATGCTCTGCACCATCAGCCGGTCCGCACTGTTCGTCAGCCAGAAGGCAACTTTGTTTGGAATCAGCGGTGCCGAGTATTTCAGCATCTGTTCAGTAGTCAGCTTATTCAGATGGCGGAAACGAATAAATTTGTGCAGCCCTGCAATCCAAAACAAAACCGCCGCGCCAATCAAATCGGGAATAATAATGCCCAGCATAAACCCGGTAACGCCCATTTTCAGCGGATACAGGAACAGAAGTGTGAAAATGACCGTAGTAAAGGTTGTAAAAATGCCCTCTGCCGCGTACAGCTTGACCATATTCCTCGCACGAATAAACTGACTGCACATATTACGCAGTGAGGAAGTAAACACGAAGACTGCCACCAGCATACTGCGCCCTTTCATAAATTCCAGCCCCGGAATATTTTCCAGCAGCGGAGAAAGCAGCAACAGCCCCAGTGAACCTAAACAGGTGACCAGCAGGCTGACCGTGAAAACATCTTTTTTGTTGTACCGGCGGTCCAGCCCAAACCGGGTAATACCATCCACAATCTGCAGGGAAAACAGCGGAATCAGCACGTTGCCCATATCCTGCAGCACACTGGCGGTACCGAAGTCACTTCCCAGCGCGTGTGTGTTGAACCGCGTCATCAGGATAGTCAAAATCTTGGAGCTAAAAGTACCCACTGCAAAAATCAGCGTATTGGACAGCAGTGTTTTATATTTATTCAAAAAGCAGCGCTCCCGTCAATATAATGAACAGAATCAATCTGTATTATAGCATACTCAAATGCAGAATTACAATGGACACAAAAAACAACGGACTGCTTTTTCATAACCTGTTTTTCAGCACAAAAGCCGCAGGCTCTTTTCAGAACCTGCGGCTTAGTTTTTTGTGCAGTTAGTGTTTTTTTGCCTGTCCGTAGTAAGCGTGCTCGCCGTGCTTGCGCAGGAAGTGCTTGTCCAGTAACTCCTGCTGCATCGGCTGCATCCGCACGCCCTCGGTATTTTCAGTGTGCCATGCCATCATGGCAACTTCCTCCAGCACAACGGCGTTGTAAACCGCTTCATTGCAGTCTTTGCCCCAGCTGAACGGCCCGTGGGAATGTACCAGCACTGCCGGCACATGAATCGGGTCGATTTTGCCGTTTTTGAAAGTTTCCACAATCACATTGCCGGTTTCCTTTTCGTATTCGCCGGTGGTGACAGTGCCGATTTCTGCCGGTGTCATTTTGCGAGTGCAGGGAATCTCGCCGTAAAAATAATCGCCGTGTGTGGTGCCGTATGCCGGAATACCGCGGCCCGCCTGCGACCAGATTGTCGCCCAGCGGGAATGGGTGTGCACCACGCCGCCAATACCGGGGAACTGGCGGTACAGCACCGCGTGTGTCGGCGTATCGGAGGACGGATTCAGTTCGCCCTCCACCTTGTTGCCGTCCAAATCACAAACGACCATATCCGCCGGGGTCAGCTGGTCATAAGGAACGCCGGAAGGTTTAATAACAAACAGCTTGGTTTCCGGGTCATAGCCGGAAACGTTGCCCCAGGTAAAAACGACAAGACCGTGCTTCGGCAAATCCAGATTTGCCTTGCACACTTCTTCTTTTAGTTTTTCAAGCATGATAATTTTCCTTTCTGCAGCAATTCATAAAAAATGATAAAGAGTTACTTTCCGTCACTTTCTTAGAAAGCGACCGCAGTGTGGCGCGCGCAGCGCCACGGTCTGATTCCTTGACCTTATCAGAAGCGCTCGCGGGTTTGTTACTCCCCTTTCAAGAGAAGATGTCCGCGCAGCGGACAAAAGGGTGTTCCCTGCAAGTCAGGCTCCCAAGGTCTTGCACTTGCGGCGTGGCTTCACCGCCGCAGGGAACGCTGCTGTATATCCCTTTTTTACAATAAGAGCTTTTCGGGCAAGTGATAAGACCGTGGGCTTCGCCCACACCCACCGCCTTTAAAAAGGCGGGCGAAACTTTTACTGAAAGAGCCTCAGTGTGTCTGTTCTGCTTTCAGTGTTTTCAGCCGCTTCATCACGTCATTTGCTCCGCGGCCGAAGTAGTCGTGCAGAGTCTTATATTCCGCAAACAGCTTGTCATAAACTGCCGCATTCTCCGGAATCGGTGTATACACAGTATCTTTGACCTTGCCCATTGCACGTGCTGCTTCAAAGATGTCGTCATAACCACCGGCTGCCTTGCCTGCCGCCTTTGCGGCAAAAATAGCACTGCCCAAAGCCGGCCCCTGCAGGGAGCCTGCAATCTTAATCGGCATATTGATAACATCGGCATAAATCTGCATGGTCATCGGGTCTTTCTGGCTGATTCCGCCGGAAGCAAAGAATTCCTCCACCGGTACACCATGCTCCCGGTAATTTTCAATAATGGCGCGGGTGCCGTATGCAGTTGCTTCAATCAGTGCACGGTAAATTTCCTCCGGCTTGGTTTGCAGGGTCATGCCCAGCATCATGCCGGTCAGGTCAACGTCAACCAGGATGGAACGGTTGCCGTTCCACCAGTCCAGCGCCAGCAAGCCGCTTTCGCCGGGCTTCTGCTTCTCTGCTTTCTCACGCAGGAACTTATGAATGTTCTTGTCCTCTGCTTTTGCCGCTTCATAATAGGAAGCGGGCAGGCAGTTTTCCACAAACCATGCAAAGTGGTCACCTACGCAGCTCTGGCCGGCTTCATAGCCGTAGTAGCCGGGCATTACGCCGTCAGCTACCACACCACACATACCGGGAACCTGCTTCTCCTCTTTGCCCATCATAATGTGGCAGGTGCTGGTACCCATGATTGCCAGCATTTTTGCCGGGCCGTCAATGCCGACTGCTGGCACGCAAACGTGCGCGTCCACGTTGCCGATTGCAACAGCCGTACCTGCATGCAGGCCGGTGAAAGCGGCGGCTTCTTCGGTCAGAACGCCTGCTGTTTCACCCAGCGGAGTAATCACTTTGCCCAGCTTTTCTTCTACAACGTTTTCTAAACGCGGGTCAAGCGCCTTGAAGAAATCCTTGTTCGGATAACCGGTGCGCTTATTCCACATTGCCTTATAGCCGGCGGTGCAGGAGTTGCGGGTTTCCTTGCCGCACAACTGCCAAATGATCCAGTCAGCCGCTTCAATCCAGCGGTCCATTGCACTGTAAACTTCCGGAGCTTCGTCCAGCACCTGCCACAGTTTCGGGATTGCCCATTCGCTGGAAATCTTGCCGCCGTAGTTCTGCAGCCACGGCTCTTTGCGCTGTGCTGCAATTTCGTTCAGGCGGTTTGCCTTGTCCTGGGCGGCATGGTGCTTCCACATCTTTACATAAGCGTGCGGATTGTGTTCAAATTCGGGCAGGAAGCAGAGTGGTGTACCATCCGCTTTTACGGGCAGAATGGTGCAGGCAGTGAAATCCGTGCCAACGCCGATTACGTCAGCGGGGTCAATTTTGCTTTCCGCCAGCACAGCCGGAATCGTCTTTTTCAGCACATCGAGGTAGTCCTGCGGATGCTGCAGCGCCCAGTCCGCGCCAAGCTTCGTGCCGTCCCAGAGTTCCTCATCCATAACTGCATGCGGATACTCATATACAGAGCTTGCCACTTCCTCACCGGTCTGTACATTGACCAGTACAGCGCGGCCGGAAAGGGAGCCGTAATCCACGCCGATCGTATACTTTGCCATCTTAAGTTCCTCCTAAAAGCTAAATAATATTTATAATATTGGAAACGAATTATTAATTTCAAATGTCCTTACAAGCTTCGCGGCGGGCAGACGCTGCCGCGTTCTACCAGATGCGGCGGGAAATCCACCGTTGCGTTAAAAGTCGGGTCCTGTATCAGCCGCAGCAGGTTCTGCGCTGCGGTCATACCCAAATCTTCCATGGGGTGCGCCACACTGGTCAGCGGCACCTCGCACAGCTTTGCAAGGTCAGAGTTGTCCACACTGACCACGGAAACATCCTGCGGAACCTGCTTGCCAAGCTCCCGCAGCGCCGCAACAGCCTGCAGTGCAATCTGGTCATTATAACAAAAAATCGCGGTGGCATCCTGCAAACGGCCCTGAAATTTCTCTGCACTGAAACCGTCCGAAAAATCCTCTGTAGAGTACCAGAGGACCAAATCGTCGTCCAGTTCGATTCCGGCATTCATCAGTGCACGGATATATCCCGCATAGCGCAGGCGCCCCTGATAATCATCCAGCTTAAAGATACCCGCAACCCGGCGGTGTCCCGCGCGAATCAGATGTTCCGTTGCGGCAAGGCCGGTCGCCATATCATCCAGTGCAACGTGCGGCAGCGGCAGCGCCGGATAATACGTGTTGAAAAACAAAAGCGGCAGTCCTTCATGCAGCGCTTCGTTGTACAAGTCCATATTCGGGCTTGGCAGACCGCTTTTGGCAGGCTCTACGATCAACCCGTCTACACCGTGCGACATCATATTGGTCAGTGCCTTTTTTTCACTTTCAATGTGATTGTGCGTAAAGGCAAGCTGCATGGAGTAACCGTTTTCTGTAAGAACATTTTCCACACCACGCAGAATTCCGGAAAAAATGTAGTCATTAACATAAGTGGAAATGACCCCGATGACCATCTGCGGGGTGTGGGCAGTTGCGATTTTGCGGGTGACATAAGTGCCGCTGCCCTGCCGGCTCTCCAGCAATCCCTCCTGCACCAGCACATTAATGGCCTGACGCACAGTCTGGCGGCTGACAGAGAACATCTGCCCCAATTCTTTTTCGGAAGAGAGCTTTTCGCCGTACTTCAGCTCCTGACTTTTGATACGGTCGCGAATCCAGTTCACCAGAACCATATATTTCGGAAGCATATATCCACCTTTCCCTAAAGATGTACTGCCCAAAACGACAGCACAGCAAATCGACTGTTTTTCAACAGAAACAAAACATTTTCTTATGATAAATATACTTCTCATGCGCGAAGTTGTCAAGTCAATTTTTTGTGCACACAGAATGCTGTCCGTACAAATTGAAGAAGATGTAAAAAATGTGCGCGGTTTTTCTTTTTGTGCTATACTAAAGAATAAAGTTTATTTTCATCAGGCATCCCTTTTTACAGAGAAAAGCGCTGCCGCAGGTGCAAAACCCCGCGGCAGGCTTCAGCAAAGGAGCGATTATTATGGCAGAAAGTCTGGATGAACTGCGCACGCTGGCGGGTCAGGCCGCAAAAGAACTGCTGGAAACAGCAAAGGTCCGCCCCGGCGGGCTGATGGTCGTTGGATGCTCCTCCAGTGAAGTTGGTGGACACCGCATCGGCACCGACAGCAGTGTGGAGACCGCTGCCGCCATTTTTGACGGCATTTATGAGCAGGTGCAGAAAAACGGTCTGTTCCTTGCGGCACAGTGCTGCGAGCACCTGAACCGCGCCCTGATTATTGAGCGGGAAGCCGCCGAAAAATTCGGCTACGAACCGGTGAACGTGGTACCGCAGCCAAAAGCCGGCGGTTCCTTTGGTACAACAGCCTACGCACGCTTTAAAGACCCGGTTGCTGTGGAACATGTTCGTGCAGACTGCGGGCTGGACATTGGCGGCACACTGATTGGCATGCACTTAAAGGAAGTTGCCGTGCCTGTGCGCCTTTCCATGGACCACATTGGGGAAGCGCTGCTGCTTTGCGCCCGCACCCGCCCCAAATTTGTTGGCGGCGTACGTGCCCATTACGATGAAAGTCTGCTGTAACCGCTGTACTTTTCCACAAATTCACCGAGTACAGTGGAAGCGTTTTTTGCTGCTGCCGCTGTATCTTTCAGTTGACAGCGCCGTGCAGATTTGCTATACTGTAGGTGTTCTAAAAGTGCTGTGAGAGAAACAGTAAATGTTATAACGACAATGGCGTCGCACTCCTTGTGGGTGCGGCGCCTTTTTGTTTTCCTTTTGATTATAAGTCACTTACATACAAGCCTCTCTTTTCTTACAGCTGCGCGAACAGCGCAGCCGCCTCCGACCCAGCCAGTCGGGGGCATTTTTCTGTGCAGTTGTGCATATTTTTTCCGCTTTTGCCCAGAATAAACCCGAGGTGATACAATGCCAAAAGAAAGCGCATATTTTGATGTCAGCAATCTTACCGACAAACATGACTTGAAAAAAATCAAAAAAGAACTGGACACCTTCCCCGGTGTCAATTCGGTCAGCGTCAATCCTGCCCGTCACAGCGTTGCTGTGGATTTTGACAGCTCTGGCGTTTCACAGACACAGCTGTGCAGTCGGCTGGAAAAGCTGGGGTACCAAGTTACCGCCTCCCGGCTGGAAGAACACGTTATGTAAAGGAGGGCATCCGCGTGGCAAAACAAGGTATGAAACGGCCTGACCCAAAGGAGTTTGGCATCCATGTACCCAAAAATGAAGTACCACCCGTTCCGGAAATTCAGGGAAAAGCAAAAACGACCAAGCAGCGCGCAAAGCCCCTGAACCCCAACGGGCATTAGGAGGAAAACACCATGTCTTACGTAGCACCCGCAATCCAAGATAAATTTGAATCACTCAGTATTGAACTGAAAAACGAGATTCTGCGCAGGAATGTAAAGCTTTACACGCTTAATGATCTCATTCACTGTTTAGAAGATATTGTGCAGGGTAAATAATTAAAACCAGTGGGTCTGCCGCAGTTTTTGCCGGCAGACCCTTTTTTCTGCAGTTTGCTTTTCGGGCCATTTGTGTTATAATACATGCAGATATTATTTTGCAATGCTGTTTTACGGAAAGGTCTGAAAATATGGGAAACTGGTCGTGGGATGCCCGCATTTCGCTCATTTGCCTGATTGGCGCAATGGCCTTTGCGGCCGGTCTGCTGGCATGTACTCTGATGCAAAAATCGAAACTGGTACCTACTATTGGTTTGATCTGCTGCCTGGTGCTGATGGCCGGGGTTACGCTGACCGCGCAGATGCCCAACCTGATGGGTGGCGGCATAAAACCGGATCCTGCTGCACAGACCTCCTCTGCAGCTTCGGCAGCCGTACCTGCCAAAGCTGCACAGAAAACCAGCAGTACCTCTTCCATGTCCCGTATGGCATACGCGGAAACCCGGTTTAAAGAAGGCACTGCCAGCGCCAATGCGGAAATGAAACGTATCGAAAGTCGTTTTTCCAAAGAAACCACGGTCAGTTCCTCTGCTTCCTCTTCCACTTCCTCGCAGGCTTCATCTTCTGCCTCCTCCAGCACGTCCAACATTCGGGTTCTGCGTGCACCGGGTGCAGTACAGCGTGGAAATGTCGCCCAGCTTTCCATTCAAGGCAAAGGCAACATCCAGTATAAAATCAAAGTGATTTATGACAGCGGCAATACCGGAAAAGGTTCGGAAATGAGCGTTCAGTCCGATACATTTGGACGTGCCTCCTGGGCTTGGACGGTCGGCAAGGATATTGCCCCCGGTGCACACTTTATCACCATTACCGGCGGGGGTGAAACCCTTACTACTAGTTTCACAACTACATAAATTTCAGTGGAACTGCTGTAAAGTGGCTTCATTTTTTAATTCTATTTTTCAGGCTGCATCACTTCACTACAGCAGCACAGGTAAGAACAAACAGTAAAGCCCCGTGAAGAATGAACTTCACGGGGCTTTTGGGTTTGGTGGACGTTATAGGACTCGAACCTATGACCTTCCGCACGTCAAGCGGATGCTCTAGCCAGCTGAGCTAAACGTCCATAATCATCTTATTTTCAACAGTGCTTGATTATTATATCGCATCTGTGCAGAAAAAGCAAGCTTTTTTTCAAAAAAATTGCACTGACATATCCACACAAAAGTCATCATAAAATACTGCATCAATCATTCTTCGGCAGCTTGCACTGAAAGCGGTCGTCAGGACTGCTGTACAATAATGCAGCACCAACAACTGCAACAATTGCCAGAATACCTGCAATCATCATCCATACCCGTGCGAACCACGCGCCCAGAAATAAAAGCAGCAGGCAGCCAGTCAGCGCCAAAATACATTTCCCTAAAAAACGGCCCAATGCTTTTTCGTCCACCATATTCTTTTTATCTTTTGGCATGCTGTTAAATGCCGCCGCAATCCGCCCAGCCTTTCCAAACAGCAATAGCACCGCTGTTACAAGCAGTGTTGCCATTGCCGCTATAGGAACAATATAAACTGCCATTTCGGCCTCCTGTCAGCCGTTCCGCTTTTTTTTGAAGAAATCAATAATGTACGCAATCATTCCTGCCGCGAGCAAGACTGCCACCACGCACATGATAATTTTAAATACAAAAGAAAGTAAATTGCATAGTACTACAACTATTAAAATAACAAGTACAAAGGCAACTATATTTTTCCAAAACCTTGAATCCATTTTACGCTCCTTCTGCCCGCTCTGAACTGCTTGGCAGCATTAATTGTTAAATTTCATTTTAAACCGATTCTTTTTCAGTGTCAAGATGTTGACATTTTTTAACAAACATCTTATAATATATATAAATAATTTGGACAGTTTCACTAATCAAGAGGTGATAATTTATGAGTATCATAACAATCGCACGTCAATACGGCAGCGGTGGACGGCAAATTGGACAGGATCTTGCCCAAAAGCTGAATGTTCCTTTTTATGACAAACAGCTCGTTGCAATCGCTGCAAAGAAAAGCGGAATGAGTGAGGAACTCTTCCAAAAAGCCGATGAACGCCACACCAGCAGCCTTTTGTACTCGTTGGTAATGGGTAACTACACCTTCGGCGTACCGGGGACTGCCGCCAATCTGCCGCTGAATGATCAGCTGTTTTTGCTGCAGACGCAGATTATCCGCGAAGCTGCAAAAAAGGGTGCCTGCGTTGTCGTCGGCCGCTGTGCGGACTACATTCTGCGTGAATTCCCCCACATTTTTCGAGTTTATCTGTATGCGGACAAAGACTGCCGAACTCGGCACGCAATAGACGAATACGGCATTAACGAAAAAAAAGCCGCTGATATTGTCGCAAAGATTGACAAACAGCGCGCCGCCTACTGTAATTTTTACACTAGCACGAAGTGGGGCGATCCCGTAAACTACGACCTGTGCCTGAACACCGGCAGCATCAGCGCCGAAAGTGCTGTTCAGTTAATTATGGATGCCTCACAGATGAAACCGTAATTACCGGCGCTTCATGCTGCGAATGATCTGTTTTTCCTCCGCAGAAACACAGTAGGACTCCGTAATTTTTTGTAATGCTTTGTTGTAAGTAAAGTTGTCCAGTCGGCTGTGATGCAAATACATCATGGTCGTCTGCGGACAATGCACATAAAAAACCGAAACCGCCCACGCCGCCGCCATCTGGGCATAATATGCTGTACATGGCATCCGGTCAATCTGCTGCAGTGCGCTTGCGGAATAGTCCTCCACTGCAAAGTAATCCAGCAGCATGACCAGTCCAAACCGCGCATAATATTCCCGTTCATCCGCTAAATACGGCTGCAGAAACTGCCACACAGTTTCCGGTGCTTTTCGGGCAATTTTCAGTCCGGCACAGAAGCTGTCACAGACGGACCAATTGTCGATTTTCGGTACAAACTGCTGTACCCAGACAAGAATTTCTTCCGGCTGCGCCTGTGCACAGCCAATGACCATCCCCTGCAGCATTGTTTCTTCCATATAATCGTCCGGGCACTCCCGCAGAAATGTCCTCCATTCTGAGCGGGCCAGTTCCCGGGCGATTTTTCGCAAAACGGGCAGGCGCACACCCAGCAGCTTTGCGGCAGCGGCGGGTGGCAGCAGTTTTGCTGAAAAAGCCTGATACGCGGGTTCTGCCAGCGCTTTCAGTTTTTGTTCCAACTGTACTGCATGCATTATCTTTCCCTGCCTTCCGCCAAAACACGTTTTTCTAAATCCAGCAAATATGCTTTCATTTCCAACCCGCCGCCGAAACCGGTTAAGGAACCATCCTTGCCAATCACTCGGTGGCAAGGCACAACAATCATAATTGGATTACGGTTATTTGCCATACCGACTGCACGGCAGGCTTTAGGGTTGCCCGCCACCGCGGCTATCTGCTGATAGCTGCGGGTTTCACCGTAAGGAATCTGCCGCAGTGCCTGCCAAACACGCAGCTGAAACGGTGTTCCCTGCGGACAAAGCGGCAGAGAGAACTGCCGGCGCGTACCCGCAAAGTATTCCGCAAGCTGCTCTGCCGCCGCTTTCAGCAGCGGCGTTTCCTGTTTGGCACTGGCCGGAGGAACAAAGTCACTGCTGCCGAAAATATCTGTTATACCGCTTCCATTTTCCGCAATCCACAACATTCCCACCGGAGAAGAATAAGGCCAATAAGCTTTCAAATTTCCACCTGCTTTCGTACATTCAGCATACCATATTTTTACCCGCACGAAAAGGACTGTATCCTGCAAATCTATTCAACAAATATATTCATTTGCCAAATTTCAGAAAAAAGGATATACTAAAATATAAGTAGAAGTTTTCCAGGGGGAAATGTATGAAGAAACAACGGAAGAAAGCCGGATTGGGGTTTATCTCCACTTTAACACTTCTATTCATAGTATTGAAATTAACCGGACTGGTTCACTGGCCCTGGATATGGGTGTTGAGCCCTGTTTGGATTTCCGGAGTACTGGCAATCGCTGCATTTTCAATAATCCTGATTGTCGGCAGAATAAAAAAAGGCAAATGGTAACCCTTCCACAAAACGCAAAACTGGCAGGTATCTTAAAACGGATACCTGCCAGTTTTTATGTTTACCGCTCTACGCGGTCACGAATCACTTTAAACACTTGAATCAGCAGCGTCGGTGCAAACGCAAGCAAAACGATCTGCATCACGTGTTCCCCGGTCAGCGGAGCCACCAGGAAAAGTCCCTCCAGTGCCGGAACAAACAAAACCAGCGCCAGCAGACCTACTCCGGCGAAGAATGCCAGCAGGGAGAATGGATTGGAGGTAAACTTCAGGCGGAAAATAGAGCCGCGGCCGCGGCAGTTAAAGCCGTGGAACAGCCGTGCCAGTGTGAGCGTTGCAAATGCCATCGTGCTGGCAAGTGCCGCACCGCCCGCACCGTATCCACTGTAAAACGCGAGCATAACAGCTACGGCAATCAGCAGCCCCTGTCCAAAAATTTTCAGAAGCAGGCTGCGGTTCAGGATGGACTCCTTCGGGTCGCGCGGCTTTTGGTCAAGCAGGCCGCGGCGGGCAGGCTCCATGCCGATGGCAATCGCAGGCAGGCTGTCCGTCAGCAGATTGATAAAAAGCAGATGCACCGGCGCAAACGGAACCGGCAGCATCATGAAGGAAGTGAACAGTACACACAGAATGGCAGACATATTGCCGGAAAGCAGGAACTTGATTGCATTTTTGATATTCGCAAAAACGCTTCTGCCGTTCACCACTGCTTTCACGATGGTTGCAAAGTTGTCGTCCGAAAGGATCATGGAAGCAGCGTCTTTGCTGACCTCTGTGCCGGTAATGCCCATGGCAACGCCGATGTCTGCCTGCTTGAGCGCAGGTGCATCATTCACGCCGTCACCGGTCATGGACACAATACATCCGCGCCGCTGCCATGCGGTTACGATTCGAATTTTATGTTCCGGGGAAACACGCGCGTAAACCGCAATGTTCTGCAGCTTTTCGTCCAGTTCGCCGTCCGTCATGCCATCCAGCTCCGTGCCGTCGACGGCAATGTCGCCGTCTTCAAAGATGCCAATCTGCTTCGCAATGGCGGAAGCTGTCACCTTGTGGTCGCCGGTAATCATGACGGTGCGGATACCCGCGCGCTTTGCGTCTGCAACCGCCTGCACAGATTCTTCACGCGGCGGGTCAATCATGGAAATGAGGCCAATAAACGTAAAGTCCTGTTCATCGTCAAAGGTCAGGCCGCGCACCTCCGGCAGTTCCCGGCAGGCAAAGGCAAGCACACGCAGCCCCTGCTCGGAAAGCTCGTGGTTTACCCGCAGAATTTCGGTGCGTTCTTCGTCTGTCATCGGCACAACACCCGCACTGGTAAACAGGTGCGTAGAACGCTGCAGCAGTACATCAATGGCGCCCTTTGTCAGCAGGGTCGCTTTGCCCTCTATCCAGTGCAGGGTGCTCATCAGCTTGCGGTCAGAGTCAAACGCCAGCTCTTTCAGACGCGGATGCTGCTCACGATAAGTGGTTTCCTCCACACCGAACAGGCCGCCAAGCTGAACCAGTGCTACTTCTGTCGGGTCACCAATGGAAGCGCCGGTTGCTTCGTCAAACGTTGCGTCACTTGCCAGCAGCGCTGTTTTCAGCAGCAGGCGCTGCGGGTCATTGGCAAGTTCAAGGTCCTTGCCGTCCAGCATGGCGTGGTCAGCGTAAATCTGCTGTACACGCATCCGGTTCTGTGTTAAAGTACCGGTCTTATCCGAGCAGATAACCGAAACCGAGCCGAGCGTTTCCACCGCTTTCAGGTCTTTAATAATGGCGTGCTGCTTTGCCATTTTCTGCGTACCGACTGCCTGTACAATCGTAACGATAGAGGAAAGTGCCTCCGGAATTGCCGCAACCGCCAGCGCAACAGCAAACATCAGGGAGTCGAGGATCGGCATACCGGAACGGAATACTGACAGCAGAAACACCACCGCACTGATGGCCATAATGACAATAGAAAGCTTTTTGCTGAAATCGTCCAAGCTTTTCTGCAGCGGTGTGCGGCGCTGCTGTGTCTGGTTCATCAGGGAAGCAATTTTGCCCAGTTCGGTATGCATTCCCGTGCCGGTCACAATCACCGAGGCACGCCCGTAAGTAACTAGGGAACCGGAAAACACCATGTTTTTCCGGTCACCCAAAGCTACTTTTTCCGCCTGCAGCGGTTCCGTGGATTTTTCCACATCCACACTTTCACCGGTCAGGGAACTTTCATTGACTTTCAGTGAAAAGTTTTCAAACACACGCCCGTCCGCAACAACCATATCGCCCGCTTCCAGCAGAACCATGTCGCCGGGTACAATCTGTTCGGATGGGATTTCAATGCGTGTACCGTCCCGCAGCACCTTTGCCGTTGGAGTAGACATTGCTTTCAGACCTGCCAGCGACTTTTCCGCCTTGACATACTGCACCGTTCCCAGAACCGCATTTAAAATCAACACGGCAAAAATAACGATGGTGCTTTCCGCCTGACCGGAAATCATGGAAATGATGGCCGCAACCGCAAGAATGGCAACCAGCAGATCTTTAAACTGCTCCAAAAACACCACGAACGTGCTTTTTCGTTTGCCCTCGTCCAGCTTATTCGCTCCGTACTGCGCAAGCCGCTCCGCTGCCTGCGCGGCAGTAAGGCCCTGCGGGTCTGTCTTTTCTCTCTGCATGGTTTCCTGCACAGAAAGGCTGTAAAAATTGTCTGCCATTTGATACGCTCCTTTTTTTACCGCGTGCGGCAGGCAACAAAAAAAGACTTATCGCCAACCGTTCACGCAAAGATGAACAGTCATCGAAAAGTCTTGTTACCGAAATCGGCACACACCGCCAGGCTGTAAAGCCGAGATGTTGGCGGCATGTTTTCAAACTACTCCCTTTAAGAAGACAAGAGTTATTATACGGTAATTTTCGGTTCCTGTCAAGGCAGCATTCCGGCACACTGCGATCCTGCTGTTTTCTGTGCGTTAAAATCCGCAAAGACCTGAACTTCTGCATAGTTAACAGTATTCCCACCGCGTTGACCTTCTATACAAAGAACTTGCTCACTGCCCGGCGGAAGCGGCACCCGACTCCGGCACTGCAGTAATACCGCCGTCCTGCTGCGGGGCACTCTGCTCCGGGGCACTTTCCTGCTGCTGCGGTTCACTGGAAGCAGGCGCTTCCGGTGCGGTGCTTTCCTTGGCAGGCGCTTCACTTGCCTGCTGCCGGCTTTCGGCTGCCGGTTTGCTTTCCTGTGCGGGCTGCTGTACCGGTGCCTGCTGTTCTTCTTTGCTCTCAGCCGGAACAGGTGCTGCGGCGTTGCCGTTGTTTTCGTCATTGCCGCCCTGCTGCGGTGCCTGACTCTGCGCGGCTGTGGAAGAAGAAGCAGCAGAGGACACAACGGAAGAAGCCGAATCCTGTGCCACACTGCAGGAACGCCCAATCACAACAATCAGCAGCACTGCCACTGCCAGCGCAGCAATAACGCCCGCTATCCAGAGCGGCCGACTGCCGCTGCCGGGGTCTTTGGCCGGAGGCTGATCCTCGTAATAATTCGTATCATCCTCATAAGGATAGTCAGACTGCGGCTGCTCCAAATCGTACTGGGCGGTGTCCTGCGGCACATTAAAGCCGTCCTCCTGATAATCCTGTGAATTGTAATCTATTTCATTTGTTGGAAAATAATCGGTTTTGTCCAAATCCTCCCGCGGGATATACTGTGTTTCATTCATATCGTCGCGGTTTCGTCTGCCTCGGCTCACTGCGGATACACTCCCTTGTATTTGCATTTCTTTGACAGTATACCACAAATACTTGGAAAATAAAAATCCACAAAGGACTTGACAGGCTGTAAATACTGTGTATACTGTGTATGTACAGTGATGAACAGAAGGAGGCAGTATTTTGGAGATCCTGATCAGCACCGCAAAAGGCCAGCCGATTTACAACCAAATCTATGCACAAATTAAGGCCGGCATTCTTTCCGGACAGCTTCATGAAGGGGACCTGCTTCCCTCTATCCGGGCGCTTGCAAAAGACCTGCGCATCAGTGTGATTACAACCAAGCGTGCTTACGATGAACTGGAGCAGGACGGCTTTCTTTACACCGTTGCCGGCAAGGGCTGCTTTGTTGCCAAAAAGAACACTGAGCGCATCCGGGAGGAAAATCTGAAGCAGATTGAAGAGCTGATGCTCCAAATTGCCCCGCTGGCTGCTTCCTGTGGCCTGACAACTGATGATTTAACTGAAATGTACCGTGTTTTAATAAAGGAGGAGTAAACAATGAACGCAATCGAAATTAAGAACCTGAGCAAACACTACAAAGATTTTTCTCTGGACAATGTCAGCTTTAACCTGCCATCAGGCTGCATTCTCGGTCTAATCGGTGAAAATGGTGCCGGTAAAAGCACCACCATCCGCATGATTATGAATGCTGCCCGCCGGGACAGCGGCGAAATCAACGTTCTCGGCAAAAACAATCTTTCTCCCGAATTTGAGGCAGTCAAACAGGAGATCGGTGTTGTGCTGGATGAGGCAAACTTCCCGGAAATGCTGACCGCAAAGCAGGTAAACAATGTGATGAAGTACACCTTTACCAACTGGGATGAGCTCCTGTACTTTGACTACCTAAAGAAATTTTCTCTGCCGGAAAAGAAAGCCTTTAAGGACTTTTCCCGCGGCATGAAAATGAAGCTTGCCATTGCCGTTGCGCTTTCGCACCACCCCAAGCTGCTGGTTTTGGATGAAGCCACCGGCGGACTTGACCCAATCGTCCGCGATGAAATTCTGGATATTTTCAACGACTTCACCCGTCGGGATGAACAGCATTCGATTCTCATGTCTTCCCATATCGTAAGTGATTTGGAAAAGTTGTGTGATTACATTGCGTTCCTGCACGAAGGCAAGCTGCTGTTCTGTGAGGAAAAAGACCGCCTGCTGGAAACCTATGGTGTTCTGCACTGCAGTAAAGAAGAGCTTTCCGCACTGCCGCGTTCTGTCATTCAGGGCGGTACCCGTTCCTCCAACTACGGCGGTGTGGAAGCGCTGGTCCTGCGCAAAAAAGTACCTGCCAACTTAAAAGTAGACTATGCCAATATTGAAGACATTATCTTATTCCTTGCCAAAAAGGAGCATCTGAAATGAAAGGTTTACTACTGAAGGACTGGTATATTCTTTGCAGTAAATTTAAAATTTTGCTGTTTTTAATGCTGCTGTTTGCTGCTGTTCCCAATGGTCCGATGATTTCGTTTGCTGTTATTTACGGAGCCATGTTCCCTGCCTCCATTATGACCTGCGATGAGCGGTCTAAGTGGGATAAACTGGCGCGCACCATGCCTTACCGACCCATAGATTCTACTCTGACAAAGTACATTTTGGGCTATGCTTTCATGTGCTTGCCTGCACTTCTTAGCACACTTAGCACCATGCTGATAGGGCCGCTGACAGGTCAGTCAATCGCACTGTCGGATTATCTGCTGACAAAGCTGATTCCCAGCCTGATTGGCGGCTTTGTGGTACTGGCACTCAGCATGCCGCTGCAGATTCGCCTGGGTGTGGAAAAAGGGCAGATGCTGGTTATGATACTGACCATCGTAATCATGCTGCTGATTTTCTATGCGCTTTCCTCTGAAAGGCTGAACGTTGTGTTCACGCCCTCGCTGCTCCTTTTGCTGGGAATCATTGTAGTTGTTCTGAACATCTTTTCTGTATTCTTATCGATTCATTTTTATAAAACAAAAGAAGACTGACCGGCTCAAACTGTTTTTTAAAGGAGGGTACTTATTCATGAAAGCTCTGCTGCTAAAAGACTTCTACGTCATTGTAAAGCAAATGAAAATTTTTCTGCTGCTAATTGTTGTATTTGCATTTATACCGCATTTTTCCATGGCAGTTTTCTCTGTGGGCTACGCAGCCATGCTGCCCTTTACCGCACTGGCTTATGACGAGCGTTCCAAATGGGACACTCTCGCCCGTATGCTTCCTTATACCAGCGCCGCATCCGTTCTGGACAAATATGTTCTGGGATACCTGATGATGTTTGGTGCCGCTGTCATCTCACTGCTGGGCGGTGCTGTAAACGTTTCGTTTTTCCAAAGCGGCAGCATGGCAGAAACCCTGCAGGCAGTCGGCTTTGGAGCCCTGATTGGTCTGCTGTTTTTGTCCATTGAACTGCCGTTTGTTTACCGCTTCGGCATTGAAAAGGGACGGTTGGTGTTTCTCGGTTTATGCGCCTTAACTGGCGGAATTGTTGGCGGTCTGTTTGGCATAGGCGGAAATACTGCTTCACTTTTCAGCGGCGTTTCTTCAACACTGCTGATGGGCATCATCTGCACCGCAGTCGCCGTAATTCACCTGCTTTCTATCCTGCTGTCCATTCATTTTTATAAAAACAAGAAATAAAGATTGATAACTTTCGCAAGTTAAAAACCCAAAAGCAAAAAGGAACCGGGCAGCTTTTCAATAAGCCGCTCGGTTCTTTTTTATCTTGGTTATTCCGCTGTTGTATGACGATAAACTGTCCGCACGGATTCTTTCAAACGAATGTCGCGCGAAGACGCACCTACCAAAATCTGGTACTCACCGGGTTCTGCCACAAACACACGCTGCTGCGAGTCATAGAACGAAAAGTCAGCGGCAGTCAGCGTGATTTTCGCTGTGCAGGTTTCTCCAGGTGCAAGGGCAAGCTTTTGAAAGCCACGCAGTTCTTTAGAGGGCCGTGCCACACTGCATACAGGGTCACGCACATACAGCTGTACAGTTTCCTTGCCGGCATATTCGCCGGTGTTTGTCACATCACAGGAAACCACCACACTCAGTTCCTTTTCATTCTCCTGCAGCTTCACGGCAAGGTTGTCATACCGGAAAGTTGTGTAGGAAAGGCCGTGACCAAAGCAGAACTCCGGTTCCACCGCAACGGTATCAAAGTGGCGGTAGCCAACAAAGATACCTTCATTATAGTAAACTTTTTTGCCGCCGGGGAATTCGCCGACGCTGTGCGCGGGGCAGTCCTGCAGTCGTTTGGCAAACGTTTCCGGCAGCTTGCCGCTTGGGTTCACATCCCCAAACAAAACCTCTGCCAGAGCACGACCACCCTCCATGCCGGCATACCAGCCCCAAACAACCGATTTGGCTTTCGAAAGCCACTTGCCCATTTCCACGGGAGAACCGCCGGTCAGCACAACCACCGCTTTGGGGTTGATCATCAGCACTTCCGCAATCAGCTTGTCCTGCTCGTACGGCAGTTCCATGCTGCTGCGGTCAGAGCCCTCAGAATCCTGATGGTGCGTAAGCCCGCACACCAGCACAACGTGTTCATACTCGGCAGCAAGTTTAAGCGCCTCATGCCGCAGGGCACGCCGCTTTTTGCGCAATGTAGTAACAACGGATTTCAGTGCCTTTCCCGCACTTCCCTTCAGGCTGTCTGCCTGCCAGTTAGTGCAGTTCTGTTCTCCGTCTGTATCCGGGCAGTAGCCACGCGCAAAACGGACTTCGGTGTTGCCGCCCAACACACTTTTTATGCCCAGCAGCGGCGTTACTTCATACAGTGCTTTGATTTCGGCACTGCCGCCGCCCGGTGCATGTGCACAAATTGCGTTGTCGCCGATTACCAAAAGTTTTTTCAGCTTCTTTTTCGGCAGCGGCAGCAGATTGTCCTCATTTTTCAGCAGTACAACAGATTCCCGCGCGGTCTGCAGTGCTGCAAGCTGATGCGCCGCAGTGTCGTAACAGCCCGGCTTGCGCTCCTCTCCATCCAGCATATGCAGTTTCTGCATCAGCACCAGTATTCGTTCAATCTTTTCATCCAGCAGGTACTCCGGCACTTTTCCGGCACGCACCGCCTCGCAAAGCGGCCGTGCTAAATAATACTGGTCAAAATTATCGGTTACGGACATCTCGATATCCAGTCCGCTTTCCGCTGTCAACTGTGTGTCATGCACCGCACCCCAGTCTGAAACCACAACGCCGTGGTAGCGCCACTGCCGCCGAAGCAAATCATTCAGCAGTGCTTTGCTCTGGCTGCAGAACTCTCCGGCCAGCCGGTTGTACGCACTCATCATGGAATACGACACCTTTGCACAAGCGCGGAATGCCGGAAGATACAGTTCATGCAGAGCACGTTCACTGACTTTCACATCCACCTGCAGGCGCTCTGTTTCCTGATTGTTCACGGCAAAATGCTTCACACATGCCGATACATCCGATTCCTGTATCCCCTCAATCAGCGGCACCGCAAGTTCCCGCGTCAGGCAGGGATCCTCACTCATATACTCAAAGTTGCGGCCGCACAAAGGGCTTCTTTTCAGGTTGATGCCCGGCGCAAGGATCATATCCTTGCCGCGTCCGCGTGCCTCCTCGCCCAGCACTTTGCCGGTGTCACGTGCAAGCTGACGGTTCCATGTAGCGGCAACTGCACTGTTGCTGGGCAAGTAGGTCACATAATCGTCCGGCAGGCCGACTGGCTCCCAGTGGTCGCCGCAAATCTCATTGCGAACCCCCATGGGGCCATCGGACATATGCAGCGGCGGAATGCCAAGGCGCTCCACTCCTGCGGTACAAAAAAGCTGCGCGCCATGCAGCATTCCTACTTTTTCCTCCAGTGTCAGCTGCTGAATCAGTTCCTTTGCACGTTCCGAAAACCGGCTTTCCTCTGCTTGTGTCATACATCTTCCTCCAAATCTTCTGGTACATTTCTCAGCCGGCGAACCGGTTTTTCTCTTTTATCATTATAACCGTTTGCACAACTCGATTCCTATCGGAATTTTTGCAGAAAAAGCACCGGAATTATTAGAGATATCCCCTAATTTACTCTAAACACAAAGCTGCCCCACCGTCAAAGGCGGCAGGGCAGCTTTCTATTTGTTATTTACTTTGGCAGCAGTCCCTTTATCTTCAGGCACTCCTCAATATTAGACTCCGGCAAGGAAGCCACTGCACACTCCACTGCGCCGTCGATAGCAGTTTGGATTTCCGGTGTTACCGTAATACCCGCTGCTTTCAGCACAGACAGAATATAATCCGTCGCGGTCTGCTTGCGGGCATCCGCGTTGATTTGCCCGCTCTTAGCCAACTGCTCCGCCGCTTGCACGCCAATTTTCGCGTAATCTACGATTTTGTCAATCAGCAGTACCGCTTGGCTGTCCGGCATAACCGTTTTTAAAGCATCGGTGATTTTGTCCGCGGCATCTGCCACCGTTCCGGCGGCTTTCAAGCCGCTCTGCAGCTTCACCCCATCTTTGGAAAGGGCATGCACCAGCCAGCAGATTGCCACCAAACAAACTGCCGCCGCCACAACCACCACTGCGGTTGTAATACTCATTCTGTTTTCCTCCCTACTTTAAAATTAATACCAGTACCGCACCAACCAATCCGGTGGAAACCGCACTAATCACCGCGTTCACCAGCTGACCCCACCGGCCGCCCGGCTGTTCGGTCAAAATGGAAAGGCTTTGCTTTACTTCTCCCATGTCCGTTTTCATGTTCTCCATCTCTTTCTGTGTTGCCGCCATTGCTTCCGCAAGCAAATGAACATCCTTGACGTCCTCCTCCAAACGGTCCAGCCGGTGGTGTGCCGCCTTGGCACTTTGCAAAGCCACCAGCGCGGTTTCCGGCTGTGTATCCTGCTCCATGTTTTCACCCCCTCTGCTTCACCGCGGAAAGCCGGAGGAAAATTAGCCCCCGGCGGCTAATTCTGAAAAAACTTTTGCTGTTTCTCCGAAAACGGAAAGTAGCTTCAAAATGCCGCAATGCCTTGCAAGGCAGGCATTTTTGCGCGATAATAAATTGAAAACAATTTTCCCGCAGGAGGTGCTCTTTTTTGAAAATCGCCGCACTGGACATTGGCGGAACCGCAGTGAAATCCTGCCTTTACACCGCCGGTACGCCCCTCACGAAAAACGATATTTCTGAAACACCGACCAATGCTTCGCTCGGTGCGGAAACGCTTATGAACACCGTAAAACAGATTCTGGCGAACATGGGCCGCTTTGACCGCATTGCAGTCAGCACTGCCGGCCAAGTCGACCCTGTTTCCGGCTCTATTCTGTTTGCGACGGACAATCTGCCCGGCTACACCGGCACACCGGTGAAAAAGTTGCTAGAGCAGACTTTTGGCGTACCAACCGCTGTGGAAAACGACGTAAATTCCGCCGCACTCGGCGAAGCCTTTTTCGGCGCAGGCAAAGACAGCGGCAGCTTTCTGTGCCTGACCTACGGCACCGGCATTGGCGGTGCGATTGTGCATGACGGTGAAATTTTTCACGGCAGCTCCTGTGCTGCCGGAGAATTTGGGCACATCCTCACCCATGCGGGCGGGCTGCCCTGCACCTGCGGCGGGCACGGCTGCTACGAAGCGTATGCTTCCACAGGGGCGCTGTGCCGCCGTGTGCAGGAAAGCACTGGCTTTTCCCTTTCCGGCCGCGAGATTTTCTCCCGATTGGAGGATGTGCAGATAAAACAAATTGTGTTGGACTGGATTGATGAAATTGTCTGGGGGCTGGTGTCCCTCATCCACGCGTTTAACCCGCCGTGCATCGTCCTCGGCGGCGGTGTGATGGACGCGCCGCTGATTCTGCCCCTCATCCGCGAAAAGCTGCCGCAGTACCTAATGCCAAACCACCGCGCGGTTCGCATCGAGCGTGCAGCACTTGGCAACACCGCCGGACTGCTGGGTGCTGTTCATCTTGCAGAAATACTTTGAATGATGCAGAAACGGACTGCCGTGCAAATATTGCTGCGGCAGTCCGTTTCACTTTTCATTTATCCCATTACTATGCCGCTGCGCATAAAGTCGGAACCTAAATATGCCTTCTGCATGCCAAGCCGCGGGCTTCCGCCGTAAAGCGCCAGCAGTTGCAGTACCACTGCTTAATTAACCCAATGGATTCGTGCAGGTTCTCTTTACTGCCACTGTACGTCCGCATTGGCGGCTGCCATCTGCTGCAGGACTGTTTTGCACAGACTTTTACACAGGTTCTCATCAGGATTTCACTCCTCCCTGTTGTCCGAAAACTTTCCGGATGAACAACGGTCGCCGCACTTACCAACCGCAAAGCCGCCGGAAAATTCCGGCGCACAAAATTCGATTCTTTACGACTGCAGTCCATAATATGCCCGCACACCCGTTCCGGACACTTTTTCAACTTTGCAAAAAAGACCGCACCGCAGGTTTTCCATGCGGTGCGGTCTTTTTTTGCTTTCCGTGCTTTCCTTAAAAAGCGATTAAGGTTAATTCTCCTGAATACAAAATGCGGTTTTCTCTTGTTTTGCTGTCTGTTCAGGCACGCATGCATTCATGACAGTCGTGCAGACTCTGAATTGCCTGCACATAGCGGCGGGTAATCTCACGCGGGCGGGTAATCGCGGTACCGATAACCGCAGCGAAAGCGTTTTCAGAAAACGCGCGCTTCAAATCCTCGGCTTCCCAAATACCGCCTTCCGCAATGACCGGAATCTCCAGCTCTTTTACCAACCGGCCCACAAGCTGCAGGTTCGGCAGCGGTGTATCCTTGGTGTTTTCCGTATATCCGCACAGTGTGGTGCTGATAATGTCAAAGCCGATTTCCTGCGCATGTACGCCCTCTTCAAAGGTCGCGCAATCCGCCATGAACAGCTGCTCGGGGTACTTTGCACGAATACGGGCAAAAAAGGAATCCAGTGTTTCACCGTTGGGGCGCAGACGGTTGGTTGCGTCCATGGCGATTACCTCCGGGTGCTCCGCAGCCAGCAGGTCGACTTCTTCCTCCGTCGGTGTAATGTAAATAGCAGAATCCGCGTAGTCCTTTTTGTACAGCGCAAGCACCGGCAAATCTACCGTATTCTTAATCTCATGAATATCCTCCGGTGTGTTGGCACGAATGCCGACCGCGCCGCCCTGCATCGCTGCATAGGCCATTCGCCCCATGATATAGGAGCTGTGCAGCGGCTCCTCCGGCAGTGCCTGACAGGAAACAATCAGCCCTCCGCACAGTGCGTGCAGGATCTCTTCCTTTGTTTTCATGACTGTTCTCCCTTCCTTGTATCCGTATAGACTGCTTCCACGCCGACCTCAAACATCCGGCGCCATGGCATCCACACTTTTTGGAGCTTGACTTTCTGCGAAATCGTGGGCATATATTCCCGTATAAATGCCTCAAGGCCATCAAAAACAAGTTTGCTGACAGTACCCTGCTGCTCCTGAACGTCAAAGTAGTTCATTCCGTACTTTTCCAGCACGCCGTTCACCTGCCAGCGCACCAGCGCGCAGTAGCCGGCATCCTCAATGTAGCGTTCTGCCAGAAAGTTTTGATGCTCCGGCGTACAGCCGCTGTGAAAAACATCCACACCCTCCGCAATGGCGGTTCCCAGTGTGTTGGCAGAGGTATTCCAACCTGCATAACCTGCCACTTTGTCCAGCAGGCCGCAGGCGTTCAGCATACTAATCAGCTGCAGTTCCCCGCCGTTGCCGTAAGCATTGTCTGCAATGGTGACGATTTTTCCCTCTTTTACACGTTCGCAGAGAAAATCAAGCAATTCCGGCATGCAGCGCTCCACGCAATAGCCCTTTGCTGTGGATGGCTGGTTGACCGCTTCTTCAATTTTCTCCGCGGGTGCTGTGACTGCTAAAATAATGTCCGCAGATTCATAGGTATCCGCAAACTGGCATCCCGCGGCAAGGATCTGGTAACGGATGGTATTATCCAGCGAATTGCCCTCATAGATTGGCAGCACACTTTTGGCACCCTCACTGGCGTACTTCACATACACCTTTGGCTTGGTGCCACTCATATGGTTCACCATGCGGGACAAGAGCGTCATGCCTACTTCATCCGCGCCGGGGTACATGAGAATTTTGGTCTGCAAGTGCTCCTGCATAATTTTTTCCCGCACATCCTGCTGATCCATGGCAGCATAGCCATAAGCGGCGGAATCGTCCTGCGGAATAATCAGCATGTCGAGGATACCCTCTTTGACATAGCGGATCATCAGGTAATTCATCTCGCGGTTGCACTCTCGGCGGGAAACATAATCGGTCAGTTCCTTTTCGTCAATCTTTTTCAGCACAGACTTCAGCTGCTGCTCCTGGCACAATCCAAGCCGGCTGCGGTGCAGCGCTTCACCCGCCTGATGAATCAGCGCGCCGCTGTGTTCATAATAATCCGGCTCCTCGTCACTGCTGGAGTAACTGGGGCAGCGCATAATGCACTGAAAACCGTAAATTAAAATATCCGGATTTTCCTGCCGCACTTTTCGCAGAACCGCCGCCAGCTTTGTAAGCTGTGCCGCTTCGCTGTGGTGCAGCCGGGACGGCACCAGCCCACCGTACAGCAGCATATCAATGGAAACGACCAGTCCCTGTGCGCCCCTGCATTCTTTTTTCAGGAAATCTGCTAATGCATGCACATCGGCAGGTTCCTTTTTATTTCCCAGTTTTTCCGGCTTTACGATTTGGAAATCACCATGTGAAAACAGCTTTTCCGGAAAAGCATAATTGCAGGGACGTTCATCAAGCGGTAAAAATACAATTTTCTTTTTCATTTTTCATGCACCTGCTTATAGCTTCCGCGGTAGGTTCTCACCGGCTGAAAGCCGAACTTTCCGTAAAAATCTTTCAGTATGGTCCAGTCAATGCAGATTTCCTTTGCGCCCAGTGAGCGCAGATGCACCAATGACTGTCGCTGAATGTAGTCTCCGGCGCTGTGGCCGCGCACCGCTTTTGCGATACCGATGGGGCCAAGCCCGCCGTAACCGTCCTCAGTAACAGAAACATGGCAGAAACCCTGTATCTGCCCTGCTTTGTCCTTCATGACAACGAAGTACGGCTCCTGTCCGCCAAGTGCCAGCTGCTCACGTGCTTCCAGCGCCCAGCGGCCCGGAAATTCCCTGTCCAAAAACGCAAAGAGCGCTTCTTTTTCCACCGGGCACAGCTGTTCTGTTGAAAACTTTTTTTCAAACGGCAGTGTGTCGAAATCATCAATCCATGCATTGTGTACAATATCCGCAGTCAGGTCATAGTGGTCTTCAAAATTATTGGTACAGCCAAGGTTTGCAAAGAACCGCAGCTTTTCTGGCGTTGGAGCGGGAATACCGGAGAAGAAATTGCTGAACTCCTGTCCAAGGAAAATTTTCTTTACGCCGTTTTTTTGCAGCGCCTTTTCGCAGGCAAAGAACAGTTGTGTACCAAACCCGCGCCCCTGGAGCGCGGGTTCCACCAGCAATGCGCTCAGGCAGCCGGCATCCTGATAAATATCCACATCTTCGTGGAAAACCTTGCCCACAACTGCGCCAATCAGCGTTCCGTCCTGCTTTTTCAGCACGAAAGACGCTTCTTCGCAATAATCGCCGTCCCCGAAAATGCGTTCTGTAAGCACGTTTTGCGTTACGGCAAATTCCGGCGGGAAGCAGCGCCCCCACAGGGCACCCAGCCGTGAGATGTCTTCCCGGCGCAGCAGGGAAAGCTGCGGCACAGTTTCGGCATCCATTCCCACCAGCGGCCACCAGTTGTTTTCTTCCAGATAAGAAAGGTCAAACAGCATGCAGCCACTGGAGCGTTCAAAGCACATATGCACAGCATCAGTCATTGCAGGAAGGTCATCTGTATACTGCTGCAAAAACAGTCCGCCCGTTACCGGGACTGCGCCTTTTGTTACCTGCGCCGCCATGCGTGCGGAACCCTCTACACTGTACCACCAAGCAGGTCTGCCGTTTGCGGCAGCTTCCGCTTCACTTACCTCTGGATAATAGAATCCGGAAAGCAAACCATCCAGCAGCTGTGCATAACCTGTCCTGCTGTAAGCTTCCGCGTCCACCCAGGGGTACTCATCCTTTGGCACATACTGCGAGGAAGCCCAGTTCGCACCGACCTGATGGTAAAGCGGATACCATGAACCTGTATAATCCAGAAAACGGATTTTACCGTTTCGTTCGTCTACATGCGTGCGCACCTGTTCCATAAAGTGCTTAACGGTTTGCGCACGGAATTCCAGAAAGCTGCCAAAATCCTCGCCCGGCTGCAGCTCAAGACCGTTTTCGCCGCTGACCAGTTTGTAAATAGATTCGGGCCATGCCGCGCATGGTCTGCCCAAAAAATCTTCCATCTTTTCGCGCGTCAATGCTCCGAAATCGGAGCTTAACCCAACGTAACGCACGCGGTCCAGTGCAATGCCGTCAATTTCGTAATTGTCCATCAGTTCATCCAGCAGGGAAAGCGCGTAGCCGCACACTTCCTCATTTGCCGGATTTACAAAAACTTCGCCAAAGTCATCGATACTGCCCAGTGTCTGCAAAGGCGTGGCGTCGGTCACCGACTGCAGGCGGCTGTTTCCGGCTGTGTCCAGTCCATAAACGGTGGTCTGCCAGTCCGGATGCTTCAGCCCGTTCATTTCGGGATGCGGATGCTTTTTGTTGCCCTCTGCAAAAACATCAATGGAAACATAGCAGCGCATTCCAAGTTCTTTCAAAATCTGCAGACACTGCGCGAGGTAGTCCGTGCCCGCTTCAAAAGCAGGGTCATACTCCGCATAGTGCGGGGCTAGGTGACTGTTGTAAATGGCAAAGCCGCTGGTGTCTTTTACGCTCAGAATTACAGAGCCGATGCCGGCGCGTGCGCACTTCTGCATTTCGCTGCGAAAGCGCTCCGGATTCCGGATGGCCTCTTTGTTTGCCTGAATCTCAATCCATACATAATATTCCGGGTACATACAAGCCTCTCCTTATCCTTTGATTGCGCCGCTGACGGCCTCAATGTAGTTCTTCTGGCAAAGGACAAATACAATGATAACCGGAATAATCGAAATAATAGCGCCAGCAGCAATGTAGCCAAATTTGTAGTTAAAGGAGCCGTTCAGATACTGCAAAGCGGTTGCCAGCGGATACTTTGCGGGATCCTGCAGAACAATGACAGGCCACAGGAATTCATTCCACTTGCTGATGAAGTCAAAGATAACGACTGTGCTGATGGTCGGCATAATGCCCGGCACCATAATCTGTCCCCAGATACGTGTTTCACGTGCGCCGTCAATACGGGAAGCTTCAATCAGCTCTTTCGGCACACCCAAGTACGCCTGCCGCAGCAAAATGATGCTGAAAACCTTAACAGCACCCGGGATAATCGCGCCGGTCAGTGTGTTGAGCAGATGTGCGGAAGAAATGGTCAGGTAGTTAATGACCATGCCTGCTGCCGCCGGAATAATCATGGAAGCAATGAGCAGGCTCATAATCGCGTTTTTGCCCTTAAACTTCATACAGGCCAGCGGGTAAGCACACAGCGCGGAAAACACTACGTCCAGTGCAATGCTCGCCACGGTCATAATCACGGTGTTCATCAGGTACTGCGGTACGGAAAGGAAATTCCACACGCCAAGGTAATTGTCAAACGTCGGCGCAGTTGGCAGGAAGTTCAGGTCATAGATGTTCTGACCGGATTTGAAAGAAGCACTCAGCATCCAGAGGAACGGACCCGCACAGACCACTGCAATCAGAACAAGCATTAAGTACGTTAAAATCATCTTTACAATCTTAGCGCCTTTGCGCCGCCGGTGAATCACTGCGGTATTTACTGCATTTTTCATCTGTCAGTCCTCCTCTGATTTTTTGCCGTACAGGAATACAAAGATACTGAAAACACCAGTGACCAGTGCCTGAATGAAGCCAATGGCAGCAGAGTAGCCAAACTGGAAGTCATTGAATGCCTTTATATAGGAATAGTAGTTGATAACCATTGTTGCGTTATCCGGGCCGCCCTTGGTCAGCACGAACACTGCGTCAAACACACCGACTGCGGAAATAACAGAGTTCAGCGTGCAGAACCAGATGTAGGGCTTGAGCAGCGGCAGCTTTACCTTAAAGAACGCTACCACCGGGTTCGCGCCGTCCACCATGGCCGCTTCCTCAACATCGTGCGGAACGGACTGCAGGCCGGCAAGGTACATCATCATGTAGTAGCCCAGGCCTTGCCAAATCGTAATAAACATAATGCACAGCATGGCGGTTTTGCTGTCGTTCAAAAAGCCCAGCGGTGTTTTAATCGCACCCGCATTCAGCAGCAGGGTGTTAATGAGGCCGTTCGGGTCAAAGATGAAACCCCACATGATGGAAACAGCCACCATGGAAGTAACCACAGGAATGTAGAACAGTGTACGAAACACGGTAATGCCGCGAATCTTCCGGTTTACAAGGACTGCCAGCAAAATAGAAAGAATCTGGATGATTGGCACCACCACGATGAAAATAATCGTGTTGACCATGGCAATCTGGAAGTCGCGGTCCGCAAAGGCCTCCTGAAAGTTCTGCAGCCCCACGAATTTGGTTTCACCCAGTACGGAATAGTCCATAAACATCAGCGGCAGGCTGCCGACAATCGGTGCGAACACAAAGATTGCCAGCATGATAAGTGCCGGTGCCATAAACAGGTATGCACGCAGCGTTTCCCGTGCAGCGGACGTTTTTAGCAGCCGCCGTGAGCTTTTGGGCGGCGTCACAGCATTTGCGGTGCTTGTAGTCCTCATAAAAATACCTCCTGATAAAACAATCTGTTTCAAGCACCCAGGCGCCTGAAACAGATTGTCAAAACTAATATTGCTCTGCGTCTGTAAAAGCCTTTGCTTGAGCTGCCCGCATGCGGACAGAGACTTCCGCTTACTTCAGCAGAGAATTGACCTTTGTTTCAGCGTTCTTCAGTGCAGCGGATACATCCTGACCACTGGTAATGGTAGCTTCGTAAATCTTGTTGACTGCATCCTGAATGTCGCCCTGGCCTTCTACACCGAGGGAGTAATCTTCGGAAGTTTTGCTGACCTTTGCGGAAATGTTGCGTGCCTGACCCTCCAGTGTGCTGGTGTCAGAGGTAAAGTAGCTGTCCTCGCTTGCCTTGGTGGTGGAGGGGAAAATTGCGGTCTGCTTGCAGAACGCGAGCTGGTTTTCGTCGTTGGTAATGTAGGCGGCGAACTTAATGGCTTCTTCATGGTTCTTGCTCTTAGCCGGAACAACCAGGTTCATCAATGCGTTGCGGCTGAGGTCTTTGCTGCCGGTAAGCGGTTCTGCAACACCGATCTTCTTGTAAATGTCCGGTGCTTCGTCCTTGATACGGGTCAGGGAAGAACCGGAGGAGCTAACGATTGCAAGTTTCTGGGTCTCAAACAGCTTCAGTTCATTGTCCCAGTTGCCCCAGTTTGTCTTTGGCAGATAGCCTTTGTCGGTCACCGTCTTAAAGTTGTTGATAAGCTTAGCCGTATCATCTGTGTTGAAAGCAGCGGCACTGTTATCGCTCTTGAGCACCGGAATGCCTTCTTCAAACAGCAGGTTAAAGAACTCCGGCGGATTGTAAAGGTACGCACCGGTCTTTTCCTTCATGGTCTTAGCGTCATCAAATGCTTTCTGGTACTCTTTCGGTACATCCTTAATGCCGGCTTTGCTGAACAGGTCTTTGTTGTAAAACATGATATTCGGAGAAGCATACCACGGGAATGCATAAGCCGAATCACCAATACGGGTAGAGTCGTACAGGCTCTTAATGTAAATGCCGCGCTGTTCTGCGGAAGCTTCCTTTTCCAAATCGACCAATGCTTTTTTACCTGCCAGTGTCAGGGTCATCTGGGTGTTCAGGTTTACAACATCCGGAGAAGTGCCGCCTGCGGTTGCAGTAACCAGCTTCTGCTGAATGGATTCGTACGGCAGGTCAACCCAGTTGACAGTGACATTCGGATTGGCTTTTTCGTATTTCTTGATCAAATCATTGAAGAAATTAGTAAAGGTCGGCTGCAAAGAAATCGTCCAAAACTCAATCTTTGTTTTTTCGCCGGCCGCGGTACCGGATGCTTTGCCGGAGCCTGCACCGGAAGCGGTTGTACCGCCGCTGCAGCCTGTCAGCATGGTGGCGGTCATGGCTGCGGCCATGGTCACACCAAGGACTCGTTTCATTATCTTTTTCATAATCTTGTTCCTCCTTTAAACTGTTGAGTGAAACTGCTGAACTGTATTTTCAGGAAAGCGAAAAACGTTTTCCGAATCCTGTTAAAGGATCACCCTATCACACTGGGGCTTACGATCACGCTCCAAAGATTATAATTGAGCTTTTCAATATCCTGCTCTTCAAAATAGGAAGACGGAATGTGAGGTACATCCAGTTCTGCAATGCTGTCCAATTCCCCATGCAGATATCCGCGCAGCACTGCCTGCACTTCCCGCAGACGTGCGTCCAGTCCGCCCAGACGAATGGTCTGCACTTCAAATCCGAACGGTTTGTTTTCACGCATCCACTGCCGCCGGAACGCCTGCTGAAAAGCAGCAAGGTCTTTGAGCATCTGCGGAAATACTTCCTCGGCGATTTCTTCCAGGTGGTCGCGCTGACCGGTGTGGTAGGCATCATAGATTTCACGGCCCAGCTCCGCTTTGTTGGAAAGCACCCGGCACAACTGCATCTGCGTTTCAAACAGATACCCAAACTTTGGGGCAGCTTTTATCGCTTCCAGCTGCTCTGCCGCGCGTGCATAAAAATTTGAAATTCCTTTGGAAACCGCGGAATCGAAGGTACCAAACAATGCATCCTGATACAGCAAATACTTACTGGCATTGTTGTGGATACCACCGCGCTCGGAGAAATGACAGGGCAGGTCAATTTTTAAGAAATCCCCCATAGCCGTGCCGGTAATGCAGCGAAAACGCTCCAAATCCTCCGGTGCTTCGTAAGCAAGCTGTGCATCCACATAAAGCGCGGGCAGCACTGCAAACATACTGGTCTCCGCGCCGTTGTCACCCCACGTGGTAATTACAACGGATTGCACATTGCTTTCCCTGCAGGCTGCAAGTGCAGCTTTTCCGGTTTCAAAGCTGTAGTGGTTGTGCGGCGTAAATCCCGTCCACTTCCACGCACCGCCCGCAAAGGCCACATGGTTGGTCATCAGCCGGTGCTGCCGCAGCATCTCTTTATAATGTTCCTTGTCACTGGAGTAATAATCCCAGTAGGCAAGCTCCACATCCGGCGGAATTTTCGGCAAGTTTTCGGTATCCAGATGATTTTGCCCATTTACCTGATGGAAAAACAGGTCACTCCACATCTGCACCTGAAAACCATACTTCCGGCAAATCTCCAGAACGCGGTTCAAATGCTCCAGCAGCACTTCTGTGCGCTTGTGATAACCGTGTTGATCCAGATATTTGCCAAGGCCAGCCATGTGCGCTTCATCCATACCGATGTTGATTTTTCGGCTGCGGATGCTTTTGGAAACTGTGCCAAGCAGATGGTCCAGCAATTTGTAGGTGCGCTCATCCCCCACCAGCAGGATGTCATCGGTGTCGATAATCGGCGCGTAGGTTTCGTAGCGGGTAATCTGGTTAATGTGCGCCAGCGTCTGCACGTAGGCACGCAGTTCGATGCCAAGCGACTGGGCGTAGCAGTCAAGTTCCTGCAGTTCCTCACTGGTATACGCACCGCGCATGTTGCCAAAGCACGGTTCACCGTCAATGGCTATGGTGTCTTCCATATACAGTCCGGCAAAGCGGTAACCCATGAGCGCGGCAAGCCGCAGAAAGTGATGCAGTTCTTCCAGCTTCATGACTGCGTTGCGTGAACAGTCCAGCGTTACGCCGAAATCTTCAAACACACAGCTTTCGTGAAGCTGCCAGCCAGTCTGACCCTCCCGTGCGCACAGTGCTGCCAAAGCTCTGCAGAAATCGACCCGGCTGCCGTACTCCATTGTAACGGTGCCATCCTTTTCCTGTGCGGTAAAGCCGGGCTCATCTGTTTTCTTCGCCAGAAGGGTAAGGCCTTCTTCGCAAAGCTGCAACCCAAGTTCCGGCTGTTCCTCTTTTAGTAAAAACTGCGCTGTACTGTCGCAGCCGGCAGGATTAATTTTCACGATGTGTGCCTCCTTCAAATCTGCATACTGTAAACTGTTCATGTGCATTCCTCCGTAGAACAACTGTATTATAACAAGCCATTCGTGGCATTGCAATGCATTTTGGCCATCCTGAAAGTAGTTGCAAATCTCTTTCTGTTTCGTCGGATTATTGAAAGTGCATCCATACAGTTGTTAATTTTTATAGCTTTTTCACTTAATAAACTTAATAATATAAATGTATGATGTTTTTTCCTCCTTGTCTGCTCTGCAAACGCAAAAAGAAGCCATGCAGTTTGTAATGCAGGATTATGCATTGCAAACTGCATGGCTCATTTATTTTTACATTCATTCCTTACCGTGGCGCCAGTGTTCCCGCTGCAGGGCTTCCAACGTTTCCTGATGTTTTTTGGTCTTCAGGCTGATGTCGCTTTCCAGAAAATAGGTGTAAAGCATGTCCATGATCACCAGAACAGGAAACTGCGGGGAAATCATTGCGCCGGTATCTAACCCTTCCACCGCGGCAAGAGCAAGCACTTCATCATAAAGGCCATCTGCCGCAAGCCTGGTCAGCCCGGTCAACAGCACCGTGCGTGCATGATTGGCTTTGGCAAGATGCAGGCTTTCCAGCACCTCTTTGGTCTTTCCGCTCAAGGTAATGCCAACCACCATATCTTCCGCATCCAGAACTGCTGAATTCATGCGCATCATCTGCGGATCTGTAATGGCCTCTACCGCAAGCCCCAGCCGCATAAAACGCAACTGAAACTCCTGCGCTGCGAAGCCGGAACTGCCCATTCCGTAAACAAAGACACGCCGGCTGCCGCTCATCAACCCGGCAACCCGCGCCACCTGCACTTCGTCCAGCATGGAAAAAGCATGCTGCAGCAGTTCCCAGTAGCGGTCGTGTACCTCCTGTGCCATCTTGCTGACATCCGGCTCATCTGTTTCCTGTGCCAAATCATTCTGATAGCTGAAAATCAGCTCACGGTACCCCTTGTAACCGCATTTTTTTGCAAAACGGGACAGCGCAGCTTCCGACACATACAGAACCTTAGAAAGATTTTTAGAGGAAAAGTCCATCTGCTTGGTATTGTGCAAAAAGAAATCTGCCAGGCTGTTCTCCACTGGTGTAAATTCTTCCTTTACACTCAGGATGCGCTGTTTCACTGCACTCTGATACATCTCAACACTGTCCTCCTACCTTTACATATAAAAAGGCCATTCAAAATGCAAACATTTTGAAGGCCTCACTGTCCCCGAATTGCTCCGAAAACCGCGCGGCACACCGGAGCGCAGCGATTTCCGGACGCTTGTATTATACAACGATATCCGGTCAAATGCAAGGCATGACTATTTGTCTGCGTTCAATAGCACCTTTTCGCTGCGCAGCGGGCTGCTAAGCTGCCCAAAGGAGGTAGCCGCACGTACCTGTGCGTACCATCTTCCTAACAATTTCTGCTCAAGGTTTATTCGCACACACCATTCCGCCCGCTGCTCCCTGCGGTAATAATCTGCGAAAATCCATCTGCAGAAGGGGACACCCGCCCCCTCCGGCAGCAGACGAATACAATACGAATGTACCATACTGCAGCTATCACCATCCCCGGCAAAGGCCCGCGGAAATGTGACTGTTATTGCCTGCTCTCCCACTTTCCGCAGTTTTGTCTGCACGCCTTTGGGGAATACAGGGGCAGCACCCTTGCGAGCAGGTAAATACGAGAAGCCGTTTTTTTTGTCTGCTTTCAATGCGGGAACGTCAGCTTCCCACGCCGGCCCACAAGAACGTCCAGCGGTCATATTCAGACGGTGTATTATAACCTTTCCGGAACAGAGTACATCCACAACCAACGCTTGGCAGGCTTCTGGACCATACGGCGGAACGGAAGCCGGTTCACCGGTTTCCGGGTCGATTTTTCCCGTTTCATTTTCAAAATAAGCACCCGCCGTGCCGTCTTGTATCGCGGTAAATCCAAGGTGCTGGTCAATAGAACGCTCGTCCTCCAGTGTTGCGTGAGAATGACCGGAAATGTGGATAATCTGCGGATATTGCCGCATTAACTCCACAAGGTTTTTCTCTGTTCCCTCACCATAATTTCCATACCATTTATCTGTGCCATAGGCAGTTCCTTGGATGCCATGATGCGCCAGTACAAGAATTGGAAGCCCCGGTGCTTTGGATGCCGCTTCTCGCAAACTTTCCTTTAAAAAAGAATAGCTGTCCGTGTAATCCTCTTCGGCTGTTTGGTTTGCAGCCAGCTTGATGACCGGAATACCGCCAACCCATACCAGTTCCTCCGGCTGCTGGCCGGTCTGCCGGGCAAAACGCTCCTGTGCGTGCTCTGTCCCAAGCTGAAAAGTGTCATGGTTGCCGATACAGTAAATCAACTGTGCGGGTATGCCGTCCGCCGCGTTTTCCTGAATCAGCTTGCCTAGGTAAGCATACTGCTCCTTCGTGCCGAAGTCCGTTAAGTCCCCTACGAACGCGGCGGCATCCATTAGCGGGTCAAGCTGGTGAAACGCAGAAAAAACCGCGTGCAGCTTTTCTCGGGAAGGGTAACTGCCGCATACGTGCAAATCGCTGCAAATACCCATGCGCGCCCGAACCCCTTGCCGCGAAAGTGGTTTCCAGTTCTGTTTTTCCACGTTTTTCACTCCGTTTGCAAATTGTTGTCTTGTTAATTGTACAGCACAGACAAAAAATTCGCAAGTGTTTAATAAAATCTGAAAGAAGCATACAGTTCGTTAGCTTTTCCCTGCACTTTTTGCAGGCTGCTTTCCATTTTACTTTCTTTTTTCTGATTTTGCCGTTTAATACATTACCAAAATAGTATATAAATTTTCGGCCGCTTTGGCTGTTATTTTTTACTTGACAGGCAGGCCGCTTCCGCATACAATATAAACAATTCATATAGGAATTGTATAGATTGTGAAACGAAGAAGAAAGGCTGATAACAATGATTCAATTCGTAAACGTCAGCAAAGAATTTGTCAATAAAGATGACAATGTTCACGCACTGCGGGAGCTCAGCCTTACTGTAGAAAAAGGCGACATTTTCGGCGTAATCGGCTTCAGCGGTGCCGGCAAGTCCACCCTGCTGCGCATGGTAAACGCACTGGAAACGCCAACCGCAGGGCAGGTGCTGGTGCAGGGGCAAAATCTTGCGCAGCTCTCCCCCGCCGAACTGCGCAAAACACGCAAGGAAATCGCCATGGTGTTCCAGCAGTTCAATCTGCTGGACTCCCGCACAGTTTTTGACAACGTCGCTATGCCGCTGAAACTAAACCATGTGCCAAAAGCAGAAATTGCCGAGCGCGTGGAAGAATTGCTCAAGTTCGTTGAACTTTCCGACAAACGGAACGCTTACCCACAAAAGCTTTCCGGCGGACAGAAACAGCGCGTTGGCATTGCTCGCGCACTGGCAACCCAGCCGTCTATCCTCCTGTGCGACGAACCCACCAGTGCACTGGACCCTAAAACCACTGATTCTATTCTGCAGCTGCTGCAAAAGGTCAACCGCGAGCTGGGCGTAACCATTCTGATCATCACCCATCAGATCAGTGTCATCCAGAAAATCTGCAACCGCGTTGCCGTGATGGAAAACGGACGCGTTGCTGAACAGGGAACGGTTCTGGAGGTTTTTAGCCATCCAAAAGCAGCCATTACAAAAGACTTTGTTTCCACCGTCATTGATGACCGTATTCCGGAAAGCATTCAAAAAAGCCTTGCCACCGACGCGCGGAACAATACCGTTATCCGGCTGCACTTTTTGGGCAGCAATTCCCGTGAAGCGATGGTTTCCGCCATTAACAAAAAATTCAATGTGGAAACCAACATTCTGTTTGCTTCTGTGCATGAGCTGCAAAACACTGTGCTTGGCACGCTGGTGCTGCAGCTGGTGGGCAGTTCAGAAGAAATTGCGGCAGTGGAAGCGTACATTCAAAAATCTGATGTGGACTTTGAGGAGGCGGCAGTATGATTGACCTTGGTGTACCAAATGAAAAAATTCTGCTGGGAGCGCAGCAAACCATTTATATGGTTGGCATTTCCCTAATCATCGGCACAATTATCGGTGCTGTAATGGCAGTTGTACTGGTGCTGACCCGCAAAGACGGCATCCGTCCAAACAAAATTGTGTACGGCATTCTCAATGCGGTCATTAACGTGGTACGCAGCGTTCCATTTATTATCCTCATGGTGTTCATCATGCCGCTTACAAAGGTAATTGTCGGCACACGCATCGGCACCCCCGCCGCAATCGTTCCACTGGTAGTGTTCATTGCTCCCTACCTTGCCCGCCTGATGGAAAGTTCCCTGTTGGAAGTAAACCGCGGTATTGTAGAAGCGGCGCAGTCCATGGGCGCCACCACCTTTCAAATCATCTGGCACTTTCTGCTGCCGGAATCCAGCGGTTCGCTCATCCTTGCACTGACTACCGGTGCAATCGGCCTTTTGGGCGCCACCGCAATGGCCGGTGCAATCGGTGCGGGCGGTGTCGGTGACTTGGCGCTGACCTATGGCTATGAGCGCATGAACTTTCCGCTGATGCTTTTTACCGTGGTTGTGCTGATTATCTTCGTACAGCTGATTCAGGCACTGGGAAACTTCCTTTCCCGCAGGCTGCGGCATAAGTGAGCAGACTTTCCAGTACCCTGCCGTAAAGTTTTCGCCAGCCTCGCGTGCCCCGAATGGGGTATGTTCACAAGGCTGCAGGTGTGGGCAAAGCCCACGACCTTATTTCTTGACCGTAAAGCCATTTTATAAAAGGGAGGTACACAGCAGCGCTCCCTGCGGCGGGCGAAGCCATGCCGGAAAGAGCAAGACCTTGGGAGCCTTCCCTTGCAGGCTCCCAAACCCGTGAGCGCTTCTGAGGATACTAAGAGGAGTTAAGGCCAAAAGAAAGATCGTGGCGGGCTTCGCCCCCACACCCCTAGTCGCTTTCTGAGAAAGCGACAGAAAGTAATGTACAGAAATATTAGAGAAGAGGTATATCATTATGAAAAAGAATCTTACCATCCGCAAAGTTACCGCGCTCGGTCTTGCCGCTTTGTTTGCATCCGCTTCCCTGACCGGCTGCGGCTCAAGTGCCTCCACAGCCAGCGGCAGCGCTGCTTCTGCCGCACCGGCAAAGAAAGAATTAAAATTCAGCAAATCACAGGGACCGTACAGCGAACTTTTTCAAAAGGGCATTCAGCCGATTTTGGAGAAAAAGGGTTACAAAATTACCGCTGTGGATATGTCCGACCTTTCACAGGCCGACTCCGCGCTAAATGACGGTGAAGTTGACTTTAACGTAGAACAACACGTTGCCTACATGAACAACTTTAATAAGACACAAAACGGCCACCTTGCCGCCGTAACCCCGATTCCGACCGTTCCGGCGGGCATTTACCCCGGTTCCAAATCCGCACTGAACCAGATTGCAGACGGTGCCAAAGTAGCTGTTCCGAATGATGCTTCCAACACCGCGCGTGCTTACGTTCTGCTGCAGAAAGCCGGTTGGATTAAATTGAAAGACGGCACCCAACCCACCAAAGCTACACAGGATGACATTGCTGAAAATCCGCATCACATTCAGTTTACGGAAATGAAATCCCTGAACATTCCATCCGTACGCACTGATTTTGATTTCATCGTCATTACCGGTTCTATCGTATACAACGCAAAGATTGACCCCTCCACCGCCCTGCTCAAGGAGGACATTCTCCCCGACCTAATGCTGCATTTGGTGGTAAAGGATTCCGACAAAGACAGCCAGTGGGCAAAGGACATTGCTGCCGCTTATCAATCTGCTGAATTCAAAACCTATCTAGACAAAAACAACAACGGCCTGTGGACCGCGCCGGATTACAGCAAAAAGTAAAATACGCTTACAACACACTTCCTATACAATTCCCAATCACTCTTAACGAAACGAACAGCTGCTCTGTCCTGCGGGACAGGCGGCTGTTCGTTTTTTCTGCATTCTGGTTTATCCGCACACTTCCGCGATTTTTTTGCAGATTGCCTGTACTTCCGTATGGCTGACGGTAAAAAACGTATTTCCGTTCACGGTCAGCGTATCCGTATCCCCGCTCTGTGGTGTATAAATGAACTGCATCTGCGGCGCTTCCGCCGTTGTTCTGCTGAATGTGACAGTCAGATCTGCCGCTGTGCCGGAAGCGGGCGCTTTTTCCGCTTTTCCAGTCAGCTCTAACCCCAAAAGCTCCTTGTACAACGAAGTGAAGCTGTCTTTTTTCAGTGTTTTTCCATTGGCACGGTAGGTGCCGCCGTCAATTTCAAGCATGTAGGTCTTTGCGCCGGTCTCCATGGTCACCTTGGAAACACTGGCCGCATTCACAACTCCGGCGATTTTCAAAATATAAGCATAGGGGTCAATTTTGCGCAGAGCATCCGCGGTATCTTTGGAAATCAAATAGACAACGGATTCTTTCCCTTTAACCGCCGCGTAGACATTTCCACTGCCGTCCTCTTTACCCAAAAGCACTGTTGCAGTGCTGTCCGCATCCGGTGCGGACACTGCGGTCGATTCCTCCTTCGTCTGCAAAAACTGAAGCGTAAAGGAATCCGTGCTGTTGGCAATGCCTGTATCCGTTCCGGTTTTTACCTGCGCGGGTGAAGTAAAGCTGACCGCCGCAAGCTTGTCAAACAGCTCGTACATTGTCTGCGTATCGACCATCACAGTATTTTGGTATGGTGTCGGAATCGTCCAACTGTCAAAACCGCTTTTGTAGGAAGCGGGCGCGTACTCCACCCGAAACGTTTCCTGCCCTGATTTGCTTACGGAAAGCATCCGGATTCCTTTGGAAAGGAACTGCGGCTGCTCCTGCTGTTTCAGCTGCGCAGATGTTTTTGAAATTGTTTGCACAGATGAAGCAGAGGCAGCCGACACCGCCTGTGAGGCCACAGAGGAGGTTCCGTTTGTTTCTTCTCTGCAGCCAGCAAGGATGGATGCCGCCAGCGCCGCTGCTAAAATTCCGCAGAATAGTTGTTTCAGTTTCATATCAGTGCCCCACTTTCTAACTGTAATTGATATTATATGTTAAATCGCGAAATAAAACTTATTTCGCGGGCTGGCGCGACTCGTCCCGATACTGTGTAGGGGACTTGCCGGTGTGCTTTTTAAACGCCAGCGAAAAATAGTTAGTATCCCGGTAACCCACCATCAGCGCAATCCGCCCTGTTTTCAAGCTGGTAGTCTCCAGCAGTGATTTCGCTTTTTTAATCCGCCTGCGCACGATATATTCGTTGCAGCCCTCTCCTGTTACACGCTTAAACAGACGTGAAAAATAATTAGGAGTGACAAACAGTGAAGCCGCAATGTTTGCAACGGACAAATCTTCCTCCAAGTGCTCATCAATATACCGACGCGCTATAGAAACCAAGTCATGTACATTTTGGCTCTGCTGCTCCAACAGCTTTGACAAATACATCCGCGTCATTTCGCAGGACTCCGCGCGGGCAGCATGCGTCAGACTTTGCGCCAATGCATTCAGATTTTCGCCGTTTTCTACACTCATCTGCGTAATGTAAGAAAAGTAAACCGAACTGGCAATTTCCAGGCAGCAGCGGCGCGTGTTGGCTGCCGAAAGGTTGTAGGAAACTGCCGCTTTGCAGAAAGTGGCATATGCCTTCATCACTTTGTCGGTATCCCCCACATTTGCACACATGATGTTTTTCAGTTCTGTATACACATCCTGAAACAGCGTTTCACGCTTTTTGTCCGGTGCCATCTGCACAATACTGCAAAACTCCGTCTTTTCGTCCTGCAGCATCAGCCGTGCGTCATTATAAGAAATATAAAGATTCGCAAAGCCGGTTTCGCAGCTGCCCAGCACGATACGCGGGGTAGTATCAAAGTCATCCCCCAGCACACTTGTAAGGGCAGACGCTTGCTCCACACCGCTCTCGGCGTTTTCTCCCAAAAAGAACACCAGCACAATGGTTCCGTCACTGTCCGCAAAGGTAACTCCCTTGCCCTGCCGATCCACCATGCTGATACAGATGTTGCGCACCATAATCGCCCGAAAACCATCCGTATCCTGTTTGTCCGTATACAGTCCCGGCACCAGCACTGCTGCCTGCAGGGATTGTGCCGGATCAAAATGATTTTTGCGGCAGAATTCTTCCGTTTCCTGTGCAGTAAGGTCCCGACGCACCAATGCGCGCAGCTGCTTTTCCAGCTCCATCTGTTCCTGCAGTCCGCTTGCACGCAGTTGTGCGGGTTTTTCTGCCTGCTGCTGTGCATCCAGAGCCTGCACCTGGCGAAAAATCGATTCCCGCAGCACTTCTTCATCAATCGGTTTGAGCAAAAAGTCTTCAACATGCAGGCGCAGGCACTCGCGAGCGTAGTCAAAGCGGTCGTAGCCTGTCAGTACAATGATGCGCAGCTGCGGCACAATCTTTTTTGCCGCGTCAATCAATTCAATACCCGTCATTTCTGACATGTAAATATCCGTCAGCATGATCTGCGGATGGTGCTCCTGCAGCATTTCCAACGCTTCTTTGCCGGAAGCCGCTGTGTACACCGTATCTATCGCCAGCGTATTCCACGGCAACGCGCGTTTGATTCCCATGCGGATCATCTGCTCGTCATCCACCACCAGTATTTGGTACATACAACCCCTCCTTGTATTTAATCTTCGTCTATGCATCTGTCAGGCAGACAGATGGTTACCGTAACGCCTCCTTTGTCGTTGCGCGAATAATGCAGCCCATACTGTGCACCGTACAGCAGCTGAATACGTCTGTGCACATTGCGGACACCGTAGCCAAAGCATTCATCATACTGTGCAATGCCGTTATTGATTTCATCCACCTGTTCCTGTGTCATACCGGTGCCGGTGTCCGCAAGGGTCAGCCAGATGTCCCCACCGGCGCGCCGTACGCTGAGCACTACGCAGCCGCGCCGGCCTTCTTTCACCTTAATGCCGTGGTAAATGCTGTTCTCCACCAGCGGCTGCAGAGTCAGTTTTGGAATCGCAATATTCTCCAGCACCGGGTCAATGGTAAAGTTACTGTCAATAATATTGCCATAACGCATATTCTGTATGATTAAATAACTGCGCACACATTCAATTTCTTCGGAAAGTGCAACAATATCCCTGCCCCCGCTTAAACAAATGCGGTAATATTTCGCAAGTGCCTTAACAAGCGTGGAAATCTCCTTGTTTCCATCCGCTTCTGCCTGCCAGTGGATACACTCCAGTGTATTGTACAAAAAGTGTGGCTTAATCTGCGACTGCAGTGCATTGAAACGAATCTGCTCCATCTGGTGCTGTTCTTCTTTTACCTGCTCCATCAATTCCAGCATTTTGTCCATCATAGTGTTAAAGCCAGAAGCAAGCTTTTTAAAGTCAGCGCCCATGTGCTGTTCGTTAATGCGCGTCTGCAGGGAACCATTCGCAACCGCATCCATTTTCCTGACTACCTTTTCCAGCGGTTTGTACAGCAGGCGCACCGTATGATTCACAATAATAAGACTCGCCACCACAGCTCCGGCCACCAACACAAGCAGCAAAATGATGGTTTTTGCACTGGAAGCATACAAGTCCGCTGCCGCAACGCTGCTGACTACGTAAAAGGACCAGCCGGGAATACGCTGATACAGGTAAAACCTCCCGTTGTACTGGCAGGAACCACTGTCACCGGTGAACCAAGACATATTGATTCCGTCGGCTGCACCTTTCTGGATGCTGTGTGCAATGGATGCACCGTGGCTGCTCAGCACTGCCAAACCGCTGTGCAAGCTGGAATCTTGATGCCGCTGCACCTGACTTAAATTGTTGTCATTAAAGCTTAAGCATAGCATTCCTCGTTTTTTGCCGATATAATTCGTATCATAAACCGGGAAATATAGATTCAGCGTTTCATAACTGTAGTAAGACTTTGTGTAACCAATACGCATATCGGTGCCGATTACATAGCGGCAGTTTTGAAAATCCTCTTTATAAACCGATGCAAACCGCGTAGTCAGTGAAGATTCGTTGCCTTTGTACAGATAGTTTCCCTGCTCATCCACCAGTGCGGCAAAATTCAGCGAAGAAAACATATTCAGTGTACTGCGCAGCACATTGCGTGTGTTGTTTGCGCTGGCTACATCCGTGGTATTTTGCAGGTATCTCTGCACAGAATTGTCCAGCACCAAGCTGTAGGCAAGTGATTTGTAATTGTTCAGGGAGTTTTCAAAGCCGGCCGCCACTGCCCGGTTCTGTTCCTGCAGCAAGGAACGTGTCTGATCGGTAATGGCCGCAGTGGAGGAAAGCGATGAAATAACCAGCATAATGGCGGCAGTAATAATAAGCGCAGCAGAAACCAGCGCCTTGATTTTTTTGTCAAAGTTCCAATGATGTACAGAATCCATCATTTTACCCATTTTATCGCCGCCATTTTTCAACATTTTGTACTATAAAGCATAACAGACAGCGTGATGAATTGCAACACGCTGTCTGTTTATTTTTTGTTCCTCTTTTTATTAACCCTTTACTGCACCCGCTGTCATGCCCTTTACCAGTTTGTCCTGGAAAATGATGAATACAATCACCATGGGCAGCAGGCTGAGTGTCAGCACAGCCATAATCATCGGGGTATTCATGCTGTACTGTCCCTGAAAGTCCCACACTGCCAGTGGCAGGGTACGGGAGTTTGCGGACTGAGTGAGGGTGTAGGCAAAGCTGAACTCGTTCCACATATTGACTCCGTTGTAAATTGCCAGCGTTGCCAAGCCCGGCTTTGACAGCGGCAAAATCATCTTAAAGAAAATTTGAAATTTGTTGCAGCCGTCAATTTCTGAAGATTCTTCAATTTCTCTGGGAATCGCCTTCATGAAACTCGTAAGAATAAAGACGGAGATCGGCACGCCAAACGCAACATACGGACCAATCAGAGACCAGATGGAGTCGTACATATGCGTTGATTTTGCCATGCGGAAAATTGGAATCAGGGTAATATGCACCGGAATGCACATGCACGCAACAATCACGGAATAAATCGGGGCACGCATCTTAAAGCGGAAACGGCTCAACGGATAGGATGCACAAGCCGAAACAAACAGCAGAATGATCAGCGAAATTGCCAGTATTACAACGCTGTTCATCAGGTAGTGCAGGAAGTTGCCCTTCAGCGCAGATGTGTAGTTGGAAAAGTCCAAGCTTTTGGGGATCGAAAAAACACCGCCTACCAGCATCTCAAACTTCTGCTTAAAGGAATTAAGCACCATGAAAATAAACGGTGCCAGTGAAATCACCAGATAGATTGCTGAAAAGATTCCGGCAATTGTCCAGGCAATCACCTTTTTGCGTTTGCTCTGCTTTACTTTCAGAGCCAGAGTTTCTGCGTTGTTTGCTACTGTCATGTTACTTCTCCTCCTTTCCGTTAATGGCACGCATCGTCAGCAGGGAAATAATCGTAATCAGGATGAACATTCCGCCTGCAATCGTGGAGCCGTAGCCCATGTTAAAGTTTTTAAAGGATTCCTTATACATGTAGGTTGCCATCAGCTCCGTGGAAGTGCCGGGGCCGCCGCCGGTCATGACATAAATCAAATCGAAGTATTTCAGGGAACCAACCATAGAAAGGATAGCTGCACTTTTCATGGAAGGTGCCAGCAGCGGCAGTGCCACGTGCAGGAAGTACTGGCCGCGGGTAGCGCCGTCAATGGTGGCTGCTTCGTAAACATCAAACGGGATGTTGGTATACGCTGCCATAAAGTAAACCATGTAGAACGGTGCAAACTGCCAGCAGATAACCATGATAACGGTTAATAATGCGGTTTTCGGATTGCCCAGCAGGTCAACATTTCCGCCGCCGAACAGCGCCGAAAGGGAACTGACGATGCCGCCGTTGGTTGCCAGCGCGTAATTGAACAGAAAGCCGATTGCAACACTGGACATCAGCATCGGGATGAACCACATAACCTTGAAAACCGTCATCTTTTTTCCGCCAAAGTCAATGAAAGTTGCCATGGCAAGTCCAAGCGGAATCTGGATGAGGATGGACAGGATCATGATAATAATGTTGTTCGTAAATGCGGTCCAAAACTTGCTGTCCTGCACCAATTTGCTCCAGTTGTTCAGGCCAACCCACTGTTTATCTGCCGAAATGCCGTTCCATTTGTAGCCGCTGGTAATAAATGTGTCTATGATGGGGTAAAACACGAAAACCACCAGCACAATCGCCACTGGTGCCAGAAATGCCAGTGCACACAGCCGTGTGTTGCGGCGGCGTCTGGCTGCCAGCGAAACCGAGTTGTTCATCATGAGAGACATCTCCTTCCTTGATATGTGTGCTCTTTTTTGCTGCTTTTATCATACCAAAAAAGCAGCGCTGAGGACATACAATTTTCTGTGCATTTTATATAGAAAATTGACATAATCAATCTTCAATATAGTTTTATGAACAAATTTTAATACAAAAAGGGTGCCGCCCCGCAGCAACCTGCAGCAGTGACGGCACCCTCCTTCAGTAACAATGTTCTATTTCTTGGACGCGCTGCTGCTGCTCTTGTTTGCAAGATAATCCTTCATGGATTTCTGCATCTTTGCCGCAGCATCCTTCGGGGTCATGGTCAGACCGAACATTTCCTGGCAAGTGTTCAGGTGTGTTTCTGCAACCGCCGGCGGCAGGTACTGGTCATACCAAAGCTGCACGCTGGAAGCCTTGTTGGCTGCTTCGCAAATCTGCTTGGTCAGCGGGTCACTCAGCTTGCTGTCTACACCCTTGATTGGCGGGATCTTGCCGTTCTTGATCATCAAATCCACTGCTTCATCGGAAGAGTAGAGTTTTGCACATTCAAAGGCTGCTTTCAGCTTGTCGCCCTTGCAGTTAAAGGAAATGAACTGGTCACCAACAGTACCAATCTGGATGGTATCATCTGCTGTGCTTCCGTCAATCTTCGGGAAGGAGAACCAACCGACTTTCTTATAGAAATCTGCGCTGTCTGTTTTGATGTTGCCAGTGTACCAGGAACCGATCAGATCCATACCGGCTTTCTCCTGATACAGCAGCTGACGAGCTTGCCCGTCATCCTCACTCAGGGAATTGACGCCGTCCGGGAAATAACCCTTCTTGGTCCATTCCTGAATCTTGTCGCCCGCATAGGTGAAGCACTCGTCCTCAAAGCTTCCCTTGCCAGCCACCGCGTTACGGAACGGGTCCAAGCCAGCCTTACGGGCTGCCAGGCATTGGAAATACATGGAGCCTGTCCACTTGCTGCTGTTTGCCAGCGCAAATGGGGTAATGCCGTTGCTCTTCAAAGTATCTGCTGCCTTTTCCAGTTCAGAAAGGGTGGTCGGCACCTTGATGTTGTACTTCTGGAACATTTCCTTGTTGTAGAAAACACCAGCCATGGAAACGTTCAGCATTGGTACAGCGTAAATGTGACCGTTGTAGGTAGCCTGTGCAACAGCGGCTTCCATTAACTTGTCCTGCACACCGGATGACTTCATCAGGTCGTCAATCGGCTGTGCGTAGCCGGAGTCGATGTACTCATTCATCGGCCCGCCGGACCAGCTGGTGTACATATCCGGGCATTCGCCGGAACTCATTGCAACAACCAATTTTTCTTTATAGTTGTCGTTCTGGGTTGGCACCATAGTTACGTGGTAGCCGTCTTTGTTCGTTTCATTGAACTTCTTAACGGCATACTCCATAATTTCCTTGTCCGGATTCTCTGTAGCGATATCCCAGAAGGTAATCTCCTTGTCACCCTCTGCGGTTGCGGCTTTGCTCGCAGTAGAACCAGCTGCCGAGCCTCCCGTGCTGGAGCTGCCGCCGGTATTTCCGCAGGCGGTAACTGAAACTGCCATTGCGGCCGCCAAAGATGCGGCGATGAACTTTTTCAATACACTTTGTTTCATGATCTGTTTCCTCCTTTGTTCATGAGCTTTGTGGTCTCTCCTGAATGCATTTATATAATATCACAAATATTGTTTCAACATAATCAAATAAACTGTCCTCTTTATATAAATATCTTACATAAGTGTCTGTGCTCTTTACACAAAATTTAATTTCACGACTTTACGAAATGCAGAATGTGTGAATCGAATGCGGTGGCAGTTCTGCGGTAAATTCCATGCATTCCTGCGCAAAGGAAAAGCTCCGCTCGATGTCCATACCATTGCCGACCTCCAGAACAACTGAACCATCCGGATTCTGAAAAGCGATTGTGTTTGCGCTCCAGCGGCCGCTGACGGAAAGTACCTTTGCGTTCTTTTTGACAAAATGAGAAAGATGCTTCATTAGGTAAAACTCCGGCTGCCAAACCAGTGTTCCGTCTTCTGTCACTGTCACAAGGGAATTTTGCTGCCAGCCCCAGGTGCTTACGCTGTCACTGGGCAATGCAAGATTCCAATACACATAGCTTTCCACACCGTGATGAAAATATAACCACATTTGCCGAAAAATATACTCCATTTGCGTCCAACTGTTCTTTCCGTCGCCGTACTCACTTTCCGTCTGCATATAGCGCAGTTCCGGATAGGCAATGCGTGTCTGTTCAATCACATGCTTGCCGCCCCACTGGAAACCAACGCCGGTCAGGTAAGAACGAGCCTGCTTGTCCGAAAGAATCGTATTTTCAAACAAATCAAAATACTCGCCCGCAGGTGCGCCGCCCGCAATTCCCTCAAAGTCCACAAACGGTCCGTTAATCGTACCGAGCCACAGTTCCAGCGGCAGCCTGCTCTTTTTCACTGCCGGCCCCAAATATCCGCCGATAAAGTCGCGCATATCCGCACCGCTCCACAGGCAGGAAGGAAACTTCTGGTCCGCCATCGGCTCGTTCTGCACGTGCAGCTGCCGAATAGAGATTCCCTGTTCTCGGTAAGCTTCCACAAAACGAAGAAAATAATCCGCGTAAGTGCGAAGTACCTTTTCTTCCATACGCATACAACCATAGTTGTAAACCGGGCGGGTCTTCATCCACGGCGGCGGACTCCATGGGGAAGCAAACAGCGTCATTTCCGGACTGCGCTGCAGTGCTTCCCGGATAAACGGAATCGTCATCTGCTGGTCCCGGTCAATCTGAAAATGCTCCAGCTCATAGTCCTCCGGCACCTCGCTGCTGCAGTACCACTGCATGCTGAAATCATTTGCGCCAATCGGCAGCCGCCCAAACTGAAAACCGGTGTTCTGCGGCAGAAACAGTTCGTCAAAATATGCCTGCCGTTTTTCCGGGGAAAGCTTTTGCAGTGCATGCCACCCCAGTTCGTTAAAACAGCCACCAAAGCCCCGGACAGTTTGCGCTTTTTTGCCAGTCAGACTCAGAGTATCTTCGCTGTGTACGCCCGGCTGCACCTCTGCCGGCTGCCAGCAGGCTCCCTGCGTACTTTGTATGTGCTCAATCATTTTTCATTTCCTCCTTCCCGTTTTCTGCTGTTACGTTTAGAATACCCTAAATTTCTCAATACGTACATATTATTTTATGCTTATTTGCTATACTTTTGTGCTGTACGCCAAAAGATTGCTGCCGCAGTTTCAAAGTACACTTAATTGTACTTCTCTTCTGCTATTCTGAAATCAGGAGATGAGAAAAATGAAACTGCACTGCAAGAGAAAAGAAGCCCCACTCCAGCTAACCGAACCGGAGCGCTACGTCACCATCACCGGGTTTCAGCACTACTACGGAGCACAGCCGTTTAAAATCGGACAGCTGATTCGCTGCTGCAAGCAGCCGGATAACCCTTATGACGCGGATGCTATCTGCTGCTCCCTGCCACCCATTGGCACAGTCGGCTATCTTGCCAATTCGCCGCAAACTGTTGCCGGCGGCACGATGAGTGCCGGCCACATTTATGACCATGTTCCCCGCCGGTTCTATGTGCGCGTCTGCTTTACCAGCTTTACAAAAATCATCTGCAAGGTTGCACCGGGCACACTGGCGGAACTGAACCGCGAGATGCAGGAACAGCTTGCCAAAAACGACAGCTGGGACTGCGAATGAACAGCCCCGCAGGCAAAAAGGGAGTGCTGCAGAATCAAAAAATTCTGCGGCACTCCCTTTTTCGGGTCTTTTTCTGTTATATTTTCAACAGCTCAATAATCTTGCGTTTGTAGCGCAAAAACTCGTCTGTTAGGGTAAAATCGCGGGTTCGCGGACGCGGTTCGGCCACTGGCAGCTCCGTAATGATGCGCCCCGGCTTCCCCGCCAGAATGTAAATCCTGTCGGAAAGCAGAATTGCTTCGTCGATATCGTGTGTAATGAACAGCGTGGAAAGCTCGATTTTCTGCATGACATTCAGATACCATGTGTGCATGGCGTCCTTAGTAATGGTGTCCAGTGCGGAAAACGGCTCATCCAGCAGCGCAACACCCTCACTGCTCAAGTAAGTGCGCAGCAGTGCCGCACGCTGGCGCATGCCGCCGGAAAGCTGCGCAGGCCACTTTTTCTGCGTACCCTCCAGGCCAAACTCTGCAAAAAGCGCACCTGCTTTTTCGTGTGCTTCTTTTTTCGGTGTGCCGTGCAGCAGCAGCGGCAGCGCAACGTTATCCACGACAGTGCGGTAGGGCAGCAGCAGGTCTTTCTGCAACATATAGGAAACGTGGCCCGCCTGCCCGGTGATGTCTTGCCCCTTCAGGAAAACATGACCGCAGTCCGGGGTGAGAAGCCCCGAAATCACATTGAAAAGTGTGGTTTTTCCGGCGCCGCTGATGCCCAGCAGACTCACAATCTCCTGATCGTGCAGTTCCATACTCACGTTGTCCAGGATCTGCACCGAATCATAGCTTTTGGAGATTCCCTCTGCTGTCAGTTTTGTTTCCATTTCTGCTCCTTACTGTGCCAGATAATCGTTTGAGAAACCGGTACCTGCCGGAATTTCCTTGCTGATGAGTTTATTGTCATACAGCCATTTGTAGAAAGCGTTCCAGCGGGAAGCATCAATGTAGCCCCACTGCTTCACTTCGGCTTTGTACTGGTCTTTCAGCCATTTCTGGCTCTTTGTGACCAACTTTTCACTGCTCTTGAGGTCCGGCACCTGCTGAATGAGCAGCTTTGCCGCTTCGTCTGGCTTGTCGATTGCATACTCATAACCTTTCTTTGCGGCTTTCAGGAATTTCTTTGCCGTTTCCGGCTCTTTTTTCAGGAAGCCGTTGTTGGCAATCAGCACCGGTGTGTAGCAGTCCAGTACCGGGTCAATATCTTTAAATGTGAAGAAGTTAAGCGGCACATTCTGCACTTCCGCGGCAATGCCATCCCACGCGTAGTAAATCCAAGCGGTGTCCGCGTTGGTCTGAATCTGCACAATGGAGTTATCACCGGAGGGCACCATCTTCACTTTTGAATAATCGCCGCCGTCTTTTTCGATAACGTGCTTGATCATGCCCTTTTCCACCGGTGTATCCCAAGTCGCGTAGGAGCGACCAGTCATTTCTTTGGGGCGAGTAATGTTTTTGCTCTTTACAGAGGCAATGCCGGAGGTGTTGTGCTGAATCAGCGCCGCAACCGCCGTAATCGGCAGCGGTGTTTTGGAAGTCAGTGCGGAAGCCATATCGGTATCCTGAAAGCCAACGCCAAACTGTGCGTTGCCGGAACCAACCAGTGCCGCGGTACCGGACTCCGGAGGCTGCTCAATTTCTACTTCCAGTCCTTCGTCTTTAAAATAGCCCAGCGCCTGTGCCACATAAATACCGGTGTGGTTGGTGTTCGGAGTGTAGTCCAGCACAAACTTGACCTTTTCCAGTTTACCGGAAGCGGTATTGCTGGCAGCCTTGGAAGAAGCCGTATTTCCTCCCGCAGAGGACGCACTTCCTGCACCACCGCACGCGGTCATTGCTGCCGCCATAGCTGCAGCCAAAACGGCTGCTGTTACTGTCCGCCATATTTGATTCTTTTTCATTTCTATGCTCCTTAAAATAGGTTCTCCTCAAACTATTTTCTATCACAAATTAAAGATTTAAATCACTCTGCCGCTGCGCCCGCAGGGTTCTGCGCTACCTTTTCCCACGGCATGCAGATATGCTGCAGCACATCCACCAGCTTGATCAGCAGAAGACTGATGACCGAAACCAGCAGTATGACCGCAAACATCCGGTCATACGCATAGCTTTTGCGCATATGCGTCATGTACACGCCAAGACCGCTGTTGCCGCCCAGCCACTCCGCCACTACCGCACCGATCACCGAGTAAGAAACGCTGATGCGCAGCCCGGAAAAGAAGTTGCTCAAGGAACTCGGTACTTTGACGTGGCAGAAAATCTGCCATCTGCTGCTGCCCATAGTACGCATCAGGTTAATGACATCCGGATCCGCGCTGGAAAAGCCGTTGAGCAAACCAACCGCAATCGGGAAGTAGCAGGAGATAATGACCAGCACGATTTTTGGCGTCATATCATAGCCCATCCACAGCACCAGCAGCGGCGCAATCGCAACGGTCGGCACAGTCTGTGTGATAATCAAAATGGGGTACAGGCTCTTTTTCACCAGACGAAAACGGTCCATCAAAAATGCGGAACCAAACGCCAGCGCCACCGCAATCGACATCCCCCAGAAAGTCTCCTGCAAAGAAGTAGCAGCACTTTCCATGAGCGTGGAAAAATCATCCACGAACGCCTGCACAACCTGCACTGGGCTTGGCAGCATAAAGTTTGGCACTGCGCCCAGCGAAACCACCGCCTGCCAGACGATAAGTACCACCGCCAGCAGGAAAATCGGTGAAAGCTTATCAGTGATATTTTGTAACTTTCTGTGCAATCGTCAGCACCCCGCCTTCTGGCTTAAAGCTGATTTTTACATAAGCGGCAACCTGCGGACAGCCAGCCTTAATGGCAATGTACTGGCACTCCTTGACAATGTCCATCAGCTGGTCATACTCCCCTTCCAGGGTAGTTTCGAACGGGCCAACGTAGTAGTTCACACCTGTGCTTTTAATGTAGGCGATTACTTCGTCCACAATACGGACAACCTCTTCATCGGTATCAACGTGCGGCAGAACCTGAATTGCGACACTTGCAGGGAACTTTTCCATGTTTTTATGACTCCTTTGATAATACAATAATTTTGTATCCAGAACACCTGCGTAAATGTAAAAAAAGCCGCCTGTCATTGACAACAGGCGGCAGAAGGCTTCTGAAAAAGCTGTTTATGTTACCTCCGCCGGCATTGTCCGGATCAGGCAAAAGGGTTCAGGATTTCTCCTGTCTCAGCAAAGCCCCGTAAGGCCAAGCACCCCATTTGTGGATACTTATTTATTGTAGCGCAGCTGTCCGCTTTTGTCAAATCGTCGGCACACGCCCAAACATACATCTATTAAAAAAACCCAGGCACTTACGCTTGCGCACCTTTAAAAAATTTTTACTTTTCTTCGGCCAGCATAAATTTACCGTCATTGTTGTAATTATACAGTGCAATCTGCTTTTCCTGCTTTTGATTCTTCACAGTGTAGATCCAGCAGTACAGTTTTTGACTTTTGTCCTTTTCCAGCACACCAACGCGCTTTTCCACTTCGTCGGAAGTTAACGCTTTATTTAAAACCGTATAGGTATGGTTCTCGAATTTTACTTTTGGTGTGTTTCCGGCCACGTACTCGCCCCACGTGGCCGTCTTCATAAAATTTCCGTTTTCCGCCGTTGTTGCGCTGACACCACATCCTACCGCGAGCATTGCCACACCAACCATAATTACTGCTATAACTGCCATTGCTGTTTTACGCATTAAAAACGCCTCCTGCATTTTGATACATCCATTGTATCAAACACAGGAGGCGGCAGCCATTGATTTAGCTTACATTTGCGCCCGCTGTCTTACATTGCTGTAAGATACGCGGCGTTCAAAACTTTTGCTGTAAGGGCAGCGGAATTTACTCCGATTACCCTGCATCCTTATTGCTGACCGCTGCGGAAAGCAGCGCATTTGCAATCGGCCCCGCAGCGTTAATTCCGTAGGTATCCGTATTTTCTACAACCACGGCAAATGCATACGGCGTGCTTTCATCCGCCGAAAAACCTACCATCCAGCCGTTGTTGTTTCTGGTTCCACCCAATTCTGCGGTACCGGTTTTGGCGCACATCTCTTTTATGCCGTCAAAAAAATCGTCACCGTAAGAAATCTCAACATTGCCGCGCATATATTTTTTCAGCCGCTGTGCTACATCCGCAGTCATCAGCTGCCGTCCGGTCTTAGCACTGCCAAACTTACTTGGGCTTGTCAAATCACCGGAAACGCTTTTGATAATTCGCAGCTCCTCCGGTGCGCCGCCGTTAGCGATTGCCCCCAGCAAACGCACCATATACGCGGGACTTACCTGGTCGGTATACTGTCCAACGCCGGACCAGCCCAGCTGATTGTTGCTTGCATCTTTAACGTCATAATGGCACTTTGCCGCAGTCAGCGAATCAATCGTAAAAGTTTCGTTGAGCCCCAAAGAATTCGCCGCGGCGGTCATTTTATCCTTGCCCATTTCGATGGCAAGCTGTGCAAAAGTGACATTACAGGAATTTGCCAGCGCATGCTGAAAGTCCATGGTCCCGTGTTTTTCGCCGTTGGTGCAGGTTATTTTATTGCCATCCACAGTAATTGAGCCGTCGCAGTGGAACGTGCGGCTGTCAAGGTTAGGAATATTCTGAATTGCTGCAGCGGAGGTGACAATCTTAAAAATGGAACCGGGCGTCAGCTGGCCGGAAAGCACCTTGTTTACATAAACACCGTTGTAGGCACTTTCGTTGGTCTTTAAATCCGAAGGCGGGTTGGCCGGATCAAAGGTCGGCGTGCTGACCATGCACAGGATCTCGCCTGTTTTCCAGTTGGTCACCACGGCGGCGCCTTTGCGCCCATCCAGCTTGCGGTAGGCAATTTTGTTTAAGTCTGCATCCACCGTCAAACGAATGCTGCCGCCCTGCTTGGTCGTTTTAATATCCGTAAGACCGGTCACGATGTTGTAGCCGGTCAGTTCTGTTTTAAACGCATTCTGCACACCGGTGGAAATGTTCCCGGAAGAATCGCCCACCAAATGCAGGGTGGATTTGCGCACCGCTTCATCATCACTGTACGTGCGTGCACCATTTTTCGTTGTCAGCAGCTTCAGTCCGTCACGGTCAACAACACTGCCATTGGCTGTGGTGGAGGTACCGCTTAGGTGTGCGTTATAGGGCTGCATGGCCCATTTTCCGCCATCTGATAAGTATTCGAACAGAAAAAAACACAGCCCGCCGACAAAAATCAGCAGAAAAAAGAACAGAAAGAGAGAGCGTTTGCCTGTTGTCTTCATGCTAACTTCGCCTCCTGACTGCGTAAGTTCTCTCGTCACTGGACTTAATGAACGCCAGCGCCCCCCAAACTGCCATCATACTGCTGCCGCCTGCACTGATGAACGGCAGTGTAACACCGGTCAGCGGGAAAACATCCGTGCTGCCGAAAATGTTCAGGCATGCCTGAAACAGCAGCATGCCTGCAGCAGCACAGGCGGTAATGGAGTAAAACGTGGAGCGGGAACGGGTTGCGTCACTGCGCGCGAACAGAATAAACATGGCAATTACACCAATCAGCACTATCGACATCAGCAGGCCGAGTTCCTCGTTCATCATGCCGAAAACCAGGTCACTTGTGTTTGCGGTTACGTTGGTGTAGCCTTTCAGCGGGCCTGTGCCGCCGCCGAGGCCGCCGTTGCCGATACCGACACCGAACAGGCCGCCGCTTGCGGAGTAGGTCAGCACACGGGTCTGCTGAAAGCCCTTGTCATAAATATTGTTTGTATCCCACACATGGCGCCAAACCTCAAAACGCTCTTTTACGTGGCCAAACATGGTCAGCACTGTCACGATGCCTACACCGGCTGCGGCTATGCTCAGCACCACAGTTCGCATGGAACCCGAGCGCATGAATGCAATAATTAAAAACGTTGCAAAGAACACCGCCGCACCGCCAATGTCCCGTTCCAGAATTAGGATACCCATGACACCGGCAAGCAGGCCGATAAAGCCAATCAGGTTTCGTCTGGTCTGCAAGTGGTCGAGCGTTGCCGCGCCTGCAAAAATAAAGCACAATTTGACAAATTCACTTGGCTGCACCGAAATGCCGGCAAGGTGAATCCAGTTTTTCGAACCATTCACACTGGTGCCGATTGCCAGCGGCGCCGCCAGCAGCAGCAGCCCAATGACCGCAATCGGCGTACGCCATTTATTTACACGCGTTAAGTCCTGCATAAACCAAATCAGGAAACTGAAAAGCACCAGTCCGCCGACCATCATAATTATCTGCGAATAAACTGCATCCATAGTCGGGTGGTAAAGTGTAAACGGGGAGGGTGCCGTCTGCGTTTTGGTCAGTTTTTCGCGTGTACCGCACAACAGCGCAATGCCCACACCGGAAAGCGTAAACGCAAGCGTTTCCAGCTCAAAATTGGTGCGCCCCAGCACATGGCGGGAAATCATGTAAAACACCCATTCTGCGCCAATTACCGTAATCATCGGAATCAGTGGCAGCATGGAAAACTGCTTGTCGCCGAAAAAGGCCTGAATAAAGCACAGCACCTGAATAATCGTGCACATTGCAAGCAGGCTTGCCTGATTTGCCGTGCGGCGCGCGCGGTGGCGCGGTGATTTTACATTGGCATCCGTTACCCGGCGAAAGACAAGGTTTGTACGCCCAATGCCGATTAAATCGCCGGGAATCACTTTTACAGTGTCCCGAATGCGCTTGCCGTTCAGGTAAGTGCCGCCTTTAGAGTCTGTGTCGGTTAGAAGCCAGCCGCTCTCGCGGCGCATCAGCACTGCGTGGTCGCGGCTGACCGCACTGTCCGGCAAAACAATGTCGCAGCTTTGGCTGCGGCCAACGCTGTTCTCCCAGTACAGCACAGGGATGTTTTTGTGGTTCCTCTGGTTTTCAAGAAAGACAACCGGTTCTTCGCGGCGGCGGCCCGCACGCATGGATGTATAGCAGCGAATGACCAAAAACACTGTCAAAACCGCCGCCACACCGCGCAGCACAAAGAAAGCAGGTGTCAGTACAGAAAGCAACGCCGAAATATCCGGCACGTGCCCACCTCCTAATAATTCTGCATCTAACGGAATTGGCCGTATCGGCACAGTTCCACAGATAAACAAAGAATCAAGAAGCACCGGCTCCTTGATTCTTTGCTTACTATTTATTAGTATACCCTTTTTCCCTGTATTTGTAAAGATGCCCTGCCGCAGCTACAGTCCCAGTTCCCGCATCAGCTGCGGCAGCCCCTGCTCAAAGCGCACACCCCAGCGCGAATCGCCCCCGGCTTCGCGGGTGCGGCGGATGGTATTTGCCGTAAAGTCCACCGCCAGCTGCAGGGCATTTCGCATGGATACTCCATCCAGCAGCGCACCCAGCAGCACGGAAGCAAACAAATCGCCGGTACCGTGGTAGCTGCCCTGTACACGTGCCGAAAGCGCATAGCTGACTTCGCCGGTCGTGCGGTCATAGCCTGCAGCACCCAGCAGCTCCGGTGAAAACCAAATTCCCGTAATGACCGCAATGTGCGGCCCTAAATCCGTCAGCCGGTGCAGAGCATCCTCCACCCAGCCGCGGGTGTAGGGACCTTCGCGGTAAGGCTCATGCAGCAGCAGGCACGTTTCCGTAATGTTCGGCACGATCATATCTGCTTCCATGCAGAGCACTTCTGTTCCCGCCGCCATTTCGGGCGTATATGTACGGTACAGCCGGCCGTTGTCTGCCATGGCAGGGTCAACCATAACCAGCGTATCCTTTTTGCGAAACGTCTTAATAAATTCGTGCACCACCTGCAGCTGCTCCGCACTGCCCAAAAAGCCGGTGTAGATTCCATCAAAAGGAATCTGCAGCGCTTCCCACTGACGCAGAAAGCCGTGCATCTCCGGCGTTAAGTCACGCACCGTTACATCCGGCAGCCCACCCGTGTGAGAAGAGAGCACCGCTGTGGGCACACAGCAAACTTCGTGCCCCATGCTGCTGAGCACCGGCAGGATGATGCTCAGGGAGCACTTGCCGAATCCGGACAAATCATGGATGGCAGCCACCCGTTTCTGTATAGGAACCATATCATCACCTCAAACCGTTTTACAGAAGAGATTACCACAGCGCCCAAGGCCAAAGCAAGTAAAACCTGTCGGCAACGCTGCAAAAGCAGCGCTCAAAGCGTTTTACTTTTTCAGCCTTTCTGCGTCCAAGTACCCCTGCAAAATCACCGTTGCGGCAACGGCATCCACCACGGCTTTGCGCTTTTTGCCGCGCACGTTGCTTTCATTCAAGTAGCCGTGTGCGGTAATCGTTGTACAGCGCTCGTCCCAGAAGATGATCGGCACCTTCGCCAGTGCTTCCAGTTTTTCGCCGAAAGCGCGCGCATTCTGTGCGCTTTCGCCCTCGGTCCCGTCCATATTTTTCGGCAGACCGACAACTGCTTTTTGGGCACCGGTTTCCTTGATTTTTTCCGCCGCCACCGGCAGCAGCTTTTCCCAGTTATAAGACGGCACAACGCCGATTGGAGAAGCTAAAAAGCCGCTTTCATCACTAACGGCAAAGCCTGTGCGTGCGTGACCAAGGTCGATTCCGAGTATCTTCATGCCTGCTTTTTCTCCCAGCCCATGCCGCCTAAAACAGAGAGTCCCTCCGCCAAATGGGAAGCATCGCCCATGCGCACCACAGTGCAGCTGCCGTCATCCGCGAAGCGCACTTCAGAAATGGCGGTGTTGTCGCAAAGCGGCACCTCTGCAACCTGTTCCAGCGGCCAGCCTTCTGCTTTGCACAGAAAACAGCGCAGAGCACAGCCGTGCGTTGCAAGGCAAATAGTTTTTTCTTTGCCAGGCTCATTTTCTTTCTGTACGATTGCGTTCACGCCGTTCCACATGCGGTCTGCCACCTGCGCAATACTTTCGCCCTGCGGGGCAACAAAGTTTTCCAGATGGTTCACCCACAAATTAGCTTCCTTTGGAAAGCGCTTGGGCAGGTCTTCCCACTTCATGCCTTCCATTTCACCGACATCGATTTCAATCAGGTTTTCGTCCTCTGTTACCGGTACATGATGGTACTGATTGATGGCGTCCGCTGTAGCGCGGGCGCGTTTCAGCGGACTGCTGTAAATTGCCGCAAACGGCACGTTGCGCAGACGCATTGCCACCAGCTCCAGTTGCTTGCGCCCGATGTCCGTAATATCGCTGTCGGAACGGCCCTGATAGGTTCCGTCCACATTTCCCTGCGCTGCACAGTGCCTTACCAAATAAACTGTTACCATGGTTTCACCTTTCCAGTCAGTTCTGTTACACTTGCAATTTTGTTCTGATTCAGGTATTCATCCAGCCCTTTCAGGATTTTCACCGGCGCATAAGGGTCAGTAAAAAATGCCGTGCCTACCTGAAATGCCGCCGCACCGGCAAGCATCATTTCCACAGCGTCCTGCCAGGTGGAAATGCCGCCAAGCCCCACGACCGGAATCTTCACCCGCTGTGCCGTCTGCCACACCATCCGCACGGCAACCGGGAACACCGCCGGGCCGCTCATGCCGCCGGTGTTGTTGCGCAGCACCGGCCGCCGCGTGTGAATGTCAATGCGCATACCGGTCAGCGTATTGATTAAGGAAACCGCATCCGCGCCCGCCGCTTCCGCCGCCGCCGCGTTTTCTGCAATATCCGCCACGTTCGGTGTCAGCTTGACCATCAGCGGCTTTGTGCAGTGCTTACGCACTTCGGCGGTGATGCTCTCCACTCCCTGCGGGGTCACGCCGAACTGCGCGCCGCCCGCCTTGACGTTCGGACAGGAAATGTTCAGCTCAATCATATCAATATCGGTGCCGGAAAGGCGCTCTGCCATGGCGCAGTAGTCCTCCGGTGTGCTGCCGGCGATGTTGGCAATGACTGCTGTTCCCTGCTGCTTGAGCCAAGGCAAATCTTCCCTAATAAAATGTTCCACGCCCGGATTCTGCAGCCCAACGGAATTGAGCATTCCGGCGGACGTTTCCGCAATGCGCGGCGGCGGATTGCCGGGGCGTTCTTTCAGCGTAATGCCTTTGCAGGAAATGCCGCCCAAAGTGGAAAGCGGATAAAACTCCGCATATTCGTGCCCGAAGCCAACTGTGCCGCTGGCACCAATCAGCGGGTTTTCAAACGGCACACCTGCAATTTTCACTTTTAAATCTGCCATACTGCCCCTCCTTTACAGAACCACGCGGTCAGCGGAAAAGACCGGGCCGTCCTTGCACACATGGCCGTAATAACTGCTGCCGTCCTCCCGCCGCAGTTCCACCGCACAGCCGAGGCATGCGCCAATTCCGCACGCCATACGCTGTTCCATAGAAACATAGCACGGCACGTTCCGCTCTGCACACAGCTTCACCACCGCGCGCAGCATCGGCGCCGGGCCGCAGGCATAGCAGACGTCAAACGTCAGGTTCTGCATCACATCCGTTACCAAGCCGTGTACGCCAAAGCTGCCGTCATCTGTTGTCAAAAACGCTTCACAGCCTGCATGAACGAAGTCTTTCATTAAAATGACTGCGTCCTTGCCGCGAAAACCCAGCACTGCTGTTTTTTCGCCGGAAAACGCAGAAGCCGCACCCAGAAGCGGCGGCACACCGATACCCCCGCCGACGAAGACAGCGTGTTTGTCCGCACCCGCAGTTTCCACCGGAAAGCCGTTCCCCAGCGGCGCCAAAATATCCATGCTGTCCCCTGCCTGCAGTTCAGCAAGGACTTTCGTTCCCTCGCCGCGCACCTGAAACACAAAACGCAGGGTATCTTTGCCGATGCCGCACAGCGAAATCGGGCGGCGCAGGGTTTTGCCCGGCACCAGAATCTGTGCAAACTGCCCCGGCTTCGCCAGCGGCGCAAGTTTTGGCGCGGAAACCGTCATGTCAAAAATGTCCGCGGTCAGCTGCCGCTTTTCCAAAATAGTACACAATTCTGTATCGTACTTCATTGTATCCCTCCGATTTCAGAAACGATGTCGTCCCGCATCCGCACCGCTTCTGCGGCGGCGGCCTTTGCAAAGTCTTTTTCGTCCGCACCGGTTTTCTGCCACGCTGTCAGGATACTGCGCGAAGCGTTGATGACGGCGCCCAAGCCCCGTTCGTCAAATGCCGGTGCAACATCCTTTGCGCCGCCGCCCTGCGCGCCGTAACCCGGCACCAAAAAGAATGTGTGCGGCAGTGCTTTGCGCAGTTCCCCAAGCTGTGCCGGGTAAGTCGCACCGACAACCGCACCCACGCGGCTGTAGCCGAACTGCCCGCGCGTTTGAGCGCCCCAGCTTTCGCAGAGGGAACCAACCGACGCATACAGCGTTTTGCCGTCCGCAAACACCTTGTCCTGCAGCTCGCCGGAAGAGGGATTGCTGGTTTTTACCAGTACAAAAATGGACTTGTCGCGCTCAGTGCAGATGGGCAGCAGCGGCTTGATGCCGTCTGTGCCAAGGTACGGGTTCACGGTAAGCGCGTCGCCGTCAAAAACCGGCAGTTGTTGGCCCTCTACTTCCGTTGTACCCAAATGTGCTTTGGCGTAAGCCTCCATGGTGGTACCAATGTCGTTGCGCTTGCCGTCCAAAATCACATATAAGCCCTTTTGCTGTGCGTAGCGAATGGTAGCGTCCAGTGTGCGCATCCCCTGCCAACCGTACTGCTCATAATAGGCGCACTGCGGTTTGACCGCCGGAACAATCGGCGCCAGCGCGTCAATCAGGCCCATATTGAACTGCAGAATTGCCTCTGCGGCACCCTCCAGTGTTTTGCCGAACTGCTCATAGGCAGCGCTGCGGATAAACTGTGGGATATAGGCAAGCTTCGGGTCAAGGCCGGCAACGGTGGGGTTTTTCTTTGCGCGGATTGCTTCTATCAGTCTGTCCATAATATACTCCCTGTTATAAATAATTTGTTTTTTACGAATTGTAATGAATGGCTCTTTCACTAAAAGTTCCGCCCGCCCTTTCAAGGGCGGTAGGGGTGCGGGGGCGAAGCCCGCCGCGGTCTTTGACCTTAGTATTCTAAGAAGCGCTCGCGGGTTTGGGAGCCTGCAAGGAAGGCTCCCAAAGGTCTTGACCTTAACCGAAACTTTGCAGCAGCCAAAGTTTAAGACCTTGGGGGCCTCTATCGCAGGCCCCCAAACCTCTCTAGCTCTTCTGAGGATACTAAGAGCTTTACAGTCAAGTGCTCAGGTCGTGGCGCTGCGGTCGCTTTCTAAGAAAGCGACAGAAAGCAACTATGAGTGCCGAAAAGCAGCCTTTATCTTTCCGATTCGTCGCAAAACACCAGTTTTCCGCCGCAGTAGGTTCGTTTCACTTTGCCGCGCAGGGTCATTCCTTTAAAGACCGCATTCTTACTCTTGCCGTGCAGCTTTTCGGGATTTACCGTCCACGCCTCATGCGGGTCAAAAAGCACCAGATCCGCCAGCGCGCCCGGCATCAAACCGCCAAACGGCAGGCGCAGAATCTTTGCCGGTGCGGCGCTCATTTTATACAAAAGCTGTGAAAGCGTTAAATACCCCGGCTCTACCAAATAGGTGATCCCAGCCGCAAGGCTTGTTTCCATGCCGACCGCACCGCTTGGCGCTTTTAGAAAGTCCGCTTTTTCTTCCGGTGTATGCGGGGCGTGGTCGGTGGCAATCGCGTCAATGGTACCGTCCCGCAGTCCCTCAATAATTGCGTGGCGGTCTTCCTCAGTACGCAGCGGCGGGCTCATGCGCAGGTCCGCATCTTTTTGACGCAGGACTTCCTCCGTTAAAGCAAAATAATGCGGAGCGGTTTCGCAGGTGACCTGCACCCCGCGTTTCTTTGCACTGCGAATCATTGCTACACTGCCTTTTGTGCTGACATGGCAGATATGCACCGGCACACCGAAAGCTTCCGCAAGCGCCAGCACCTGCATCGTGCCGCATTCCTCCGAAGCACGCGGCACACCGGGCACATCCAGTTCCCGGCTGACTTCACCGTCATTGATTTTTCCGCCTGCAGTAATCTCAGGCACCTCACAGTGGCAGAGCACTGGCAAATCCAGCTTCTCCGCTTCCTGCATTGCTTCTGCCATCAGGCGGCTGTTTTCGACCGGGCGGCCATCGTCTGACAATGCAGTCACCCCAGCACTGAACATCTGCTGCAGGTTTGTGCGCTTCTTTCCTTCCAGCCCCATAGTCAGGGCACCCGCCACACATACATGAACATCTGCCTGCTGTGCCTTTTCCAAAATATAAGCCACAGTATCCGGTTCATCGACCGCAGGGCGCGTATTCGGCATACACAGAAGCGTTGTAACGCCGCCCGCCGCCGCCGCACGGCATCCGGAAAGGATGTCTTCCTTTTGGGTAAAGCCCGGGTCACGCAGGTGGACGTGCATATCCACAAGCCCCGGCGCGGCAGTCAGGCCGGTGCAATCCACAGTTTCCGCACCCTCCACAGTGATGTGTCCGCCGGCACCAACAATGCGTCCATCCTCCAGCAGCAAGTCACCTGTCTGCGGGGAACTGCGCTCCGGGTCCGCCAGATGCGCGTTTTTCAGCAAGATTTTCATGCCAAGCCCTCCTTGTCATTCTGTTTTGTATTATACAATATTTTATGCTAAAAAGACAGGGCTTTTCCCGCCGCGCAAAAAAATGAACCGGGAGCGCGGCATTTCTGCCGGAACCCGGTCCATTTCTTTTTCTGCTTATTGGATTAGCGAATTACACGCGCGCGGATAACTTCCTCCAAAGAAGAAAGTTCCTCCACTGCCTGCTGGGTAACCACGCCGGTCACATCCAGAATGGTGTATGCATAGTCCTTGCGGGACTTTGACTGCATATTTTCAATGTTGATGCCAAGGCTTGCCACTTTACCGGAAAACTTGCTGATGGTGTTCGGCACGTTGCGGTGCAGGATGCAGATGCGCTCGCTGCTTTCCCGCGGCATGGAAACTGCCGGCATATTGACGCTGTTGCAGATATTGCCGTTTTCAAGATAATCCTTGAGTTCATCCGCGGCCATGCGTGCGCAGTTGTCTTCACTTTCCGGCGTGGAAGCACCCAGATGCGGAACCGCAATGATATTTTCCACACCAATCATTTCCGGTGCCGGGAAGTCCGTTGCATAGGCGGCAACCTTGCCGCTCTTCACTGCAGCAAGCATTGCGCCGGTATCAACCAATCCGCCGCGCGCAAAGTTCAGCACACGTACGCCGTCTTTTGCTTTTTCCAGTGCTTCTGCGCCAATCATGCCTTTGGTATCCGGCGTCTGCGGCACATGAATCGTAATGTAGTCGCAGTTTGCCCAGATTTCATCCAGAGAACGGGCATGCACAATTGAGCGGGACAAACCCCACGCGGCATCTACAGAAAGGAACGGGTCATAGCCGTAAACTTCCATGCCAAGGCTGTTTGCCGCGTTTGCCACCAGAATGCCGATGGCACCCAAACCGATTACGCCCAGCTTTTTGCCCGCGATTTCAGGGCCGACAAACTGGCTCTTGCCCTTTTCAATCTGCTTTGCAACGTCGTCGCCGGAAAGAGTTTTGCACCACTCAATGCCGGGAACCACTTTGCGGGAAGTCAGCAGCAGTGCACACAGCACCAGTTCCTTTACCGCGTTTGCGTTTGCGCCGGGGGTGTTGAAAACAACAACACCCTGTTCGCTGCATTTGTCCAACGGAATGTTGTTGACACCTGCGCCCGCACGCGCAATCGCCAGCAGTTCTTTGGGCAGCTCTATCTCATGCATGGAAGCGGAACGAACCATAATCGCGTCCGCGTTCTGCACGGCTTCGCCGGTTTCGTAGTTCTCCCCGAAGCGGGTGGTGCCTGCCGGGGAAATTTTATTTAAGTATTGAATTTTATACATAAATCAGACTCTCCTGTTTCATTCTCAAGCAGTTTCTGTTTTCAGCCGTTTGCTTTTTCAAACTTATCCATGAAGTCAACCAGCTTTTCAACGCCCTCATAAGGCATCGCATTGTAAATGGATGCACGCATACCGCCGACAGTACGGTGACCTTTCAGGTTAACAAAGCCAGCCTCGGTGGATTCCTTCACAAACTTTGCGTTTAGTTCATCGCTGTCTGTAACAAACGGAACGTTCATCAGGGAGCGGTCCTCTGGCACAACGGTACCGCGGAAAAGCTTGCTGTTGTCCAGATAGTCATACAAAAGCTTTGCTTTCTTCTGATTGCGCTTCTGCATTTCGCCCAAACCGCCGACGGTGTTCTGAATCCAATCCAGCACCATCATACAGATGTAAATCGTCCAGCAGGGCGGTGTGTTGAACATGCTGCCGCCGTCCACGTGGGTTTTGTAGTTGAACATGGTTGGAGTAATCTCCTGTGCGTGACCAACCAAATCTTCACGGACAATCACAATGGTAAGACCGGCCGGCGCAAGGTTTTTCTGTGCGCCCGCAAACAGAAGCCCAAATTTGCTGACATCCAGCGGCTCGCTGCAAATGCAGGAGGAAATATCCGCCACCAGCGGCACCTTGCCGGTTTCGGGGAGAGTGTGGTACAGTGTACCGTAAATTGTGTTGTTCATGCAGATGTAGAAATAATCCGCGTCCGGCGTAAAGGTTTTTGGGTCAAGCTTCGGGATGTACGTAAAAGTTTTATCCTTGCTGCTTGCAATCACCCTTGTTTCGCCGTAGCGGGAAGCTTCCTTCCAGCTTTTAGTTGCCCACTGGCCAGTCAGCACATAGTCCGCCTTGTGGGAATTCACCATCAGGTTAAGCGGAATCATTGCAAACTGGCTGGAAGCGCCGCCCTGCAGGAACAGCACCTTGTAGTTGTCCGGAATGCCCATTACTTCGCGCAGGAGGGACTCCGCACGGTCAATGATGCCCTGGAACACACTAGATCGATGGGACATCTCCATGACTGACTGGCCACAGCCCTTGTAATCAAGGATTTCATCTGCAGCCTTGCGGAGAACTTCCTCAGGCAGCATGGAAGGACCGGCAGAAAAGTTGTACACACGTTTCATACGACTGAACCTCCAATTTCTTTTTATGCGTTAGCAACGGCAGCAGCGATGTTTTCCGCTGTTCCGGAACTAATTAAATTAAATTATATCGCTTTAAAATGATGAAGTCAAGCTTCACTTACAAAAAGTGTCGTTTCCCTCACTTGGTAAAATAAAGTGCCGATTCCGTTGTTATCCGTTTGTTGGCGTGCTATACTGACTGTAAAAGCCTGACCGTATTTTTACAAAATTTGACTGCGGCGGGTGGGAGGAACTTATGAGTCGATATGCACCTGCAAAAGAGAATTCGTCCGGCAGCAAGCTGCTTCTGCCGGGTCTGCTATTGGCGGCAGCCTTTGCCGTTTTCACCATTGTGCGCGGCCTCCAGTTACAAATCAACTGGAAAACGGTGACACCGGAAATGGATATTTTGTTTCCGCTGTGGATCACCTTGGCAGTTGTGTCTTTGGTGATTGCACTGTGGGGAAGCCTAAAAAATGCTGCTGGGCGTTTCCCTGCGCTTGGCTGGATTTTGCGCATTGCACTGATTGTGCTTTTTGGATGGATTATTATATCCGCCGTCCGGCAGTTTAACATTATGAACATTGGCAGCTGGCTATTCTGCGGCATCTCCCTTTTCGGAATCATTGGCTGTGTGCTGTGGCCTCTGCTGCGCAAATTCCCCGCGACACACGTAATTTCCAGCATTTTTGCGTTTCTGTACCTGATTGTAGGCTTCGTGTGCCTGTACCTCGGTCTGAATATGTACTTTGGTGCGCAAGGGCCGGCTGCCCCCAATGGCACCCCCGTACTGGTACTTGGCTCCCAAGTAAACGGCACCAAACCGAATACAGATTTACAGATACGCATTGACACCGCTGCCGCGTGGCTAAAAAAGAATCCGCAGTCCAAGGCGGTGGCGTGCGGCGGCAAAGGTGGCGGTGAATCCATTTCCGAAGCGGAATGCATCCGGCGTGGCCTGACTGCCAAAGGAATTGACAACAGTCGCATCCTGCTGGACGACAAATCCATAAATACTGAGGAAAACATTAAAAATGCTGCTAAGCTCTTAAAAGGCGCAAAGTCAGCGGCAATCGTTACTGATGACTATCACACCTGCCGCGCCCGTCTGATTGCGAAAAATGCCAGTCTGCAAAGTTACCCGGTACCGGCAAAAACGCCGGACAGCTGCCGCGCCGTCAGCATCATGCGCGAATTTCTGGCCCTGCCGGTGCAGATTCTGAACATTCACCATCTGTTTGTGTAAGCAAAGCTGGCAAAACCATAATGATAGGGCGGCGAAAAGCCGCTCATTTTTTTTGCACTGCCGCCACACCGCTCTTAATTGCCGCTTCCGCGACTGCCTTTGCCACTGCCGGCACGATCCGTTTGTCAAACGCTTTCGGCAGAATGCACTCTTTTGACAGCTCTTCATCGGTAATAATTCCGGCAATCGCAAAGGATGCCGCAGTTTTCATCTCATCATTGATATCGGAAGCGCGCACATCCAGCGCACCGCGGAAAATACCGGGGAACGCCAACACATTGTTAATCTGGTTCGGAAAATCGGAGCGGCCGGTTCCAACCACTGCCGCGCCCGCTTCCAGTGCTTCCTCCGGCATAATTTCCGGAACCGGATTCGCCATCGGGAACACGATTGGGTCTTTTGCCATACTCTTAATCATTTCCGGTTTCAGTACGCCGGGAGCGGAAACGCCAACAAACACGTCCGCACCCACAAGGGCATCCGCAAGGGTGCCTTTTTTATGTTCCAAATTAGTAACGTGGCTCATTTCCTCGTGAGCAGGGTTCAAACCCTCCATGCCCTCGCAAATCATGCCAAAGCGGTCACAAAGTGTCAGATTTTTAACGCCAAGCCGCATCAAATGCTTTGCAATGGCAATGCCCGCGCTGCCCGCGCCGTTAATTACACAGCGGATTTCACCGATTTTTTTGCCAGTCACTTTCAGCGCATTCATCAACGCAGCACCAACAATAATTGCAGTGCCGTGCTGGTCATCATGAAACACCGGAATGTCGCAGAGTTCCTTTAATCGGCGTTCCACTTCAAAGCAGCGCGGCGCGGAAATGTCCTCTAAGTTAATGCCGCCGAAAGAGCCGGAAAGCAGGTAAATGGTGCGCACCAACTCATCTACATCTTTGGTTTTCAGGCACAGCGGAATTGCATCAATATCGGCAAATTCCTTAAACAGCACGCATTTGCCTTCCATCACCGGCATGCCGGCCTCCGGGCCAATATCGCCCAAGCCGAGAATAGCCGTGCCATCCGTGATCACCGCAACGGTGTTCCAGCGGCGAGTCAGGGTATAGCTGAGTGACGGGTCTTTTTGGATAGCAAGGCAGGGCTGTGCAACACCGGGCGTGTAGGCAATGGAAAGGTCGTGGCTGTCCTGAATTTGCACGCGGGACTTCACTTCCAGCTTTCCGGCCCACTGTGCGTGCATTTTCATTGCTTCTTCTTTAACGTCCATAATATCCTCCATGTATTTTTTAGTTCATTATATACGGATTGTATTATTCATAATTTCTGCATATTGATACAGTACCACAAAATGGCACAGGTTGCAATGTTAAAAACGAATAATTTCACTTTATTTCCTGCAAAACAATCGCGTCTGTTATGTTACCTTTTCGTTTATTTGTATTATACCCGCAGAGGACGGAAAAGCGGAATCTTTTGCAGCACAAAAAGCGGCTCCGGCGCGCCACGTCTGGCTGCGCCGAAACCGCTTCTTTCAGTTATGCGAAATTGCCCTGAGCAATTTAATGGTTACTGCATCGGATTCACCCTTATAGTCCTATGTACATTCAGCTTTCTGCGGGTGTTTTCTACTGCTGTATTGGTGGCATCCCATGTTCGAAAGCCCTTGCGCGGGCTGCCTTAGAAGTAAGGCCTCAACTTTGGGGCTGCCAATTCCAGATCACCCGGTCAACTGATTCTGCTTTGCCTCTTTCGTAACGAACATCCATCCTTTCAGGAATTTGCACAACCGCTTATCCTGTATTTTGGACTCAAATCCTTTCCGTTACTGTATCGGCGCCTGTAAAAATTTGTTTTCGTACGGATGATTGCCTTGCCAGTCAGTACCCTGTGCCTGCCTGAGCCTTGCTTTCAGAACCGCCGAAATGTAAACCTTACACTGTCCATTGGACTCAAGCTCCTTTGCCTAACGTCTCATTTTCTGTGTGCCGCTGCGGCTTACTTTTCGGACGGCAGGCATCTTTGTGCCTGCTCCCGATTTCCGCCGTTTTGCAGGGAGCACAAAACTCATTTGGACGCCTTCGGCATTTCTGTAGTGCAGCCTACCGGCTGCCTTTCGGTTCCTTGGGGAACTGCTCCGTCGTTTTTATTTACGCAGCGCAGCCACACAGACCGTGCTGCTGCAAACTGCCGATTGGTTCTTCGCCCATGGGACTCGCTCCTTTCTTCCCGCTTTTTCAGCAGGTTATTTTGCTTTTCGTTCCGAAACAACTCCGCGGCTCCCGTTCCCTCTGGTGCACTGACCGCTCTGGAAAACCTTTTTGGGAAATCCCCTGCGGTGCGGTGCTGGGTTTTTGTTTGCTCGCTTCCTTGTTTCTGTCTATATTATAGTCGAGCCAATATACAATGTCAATACTTTTTTTGATCTTTTTAAAATTTTTTTATAAAAAACAGCAAGTCCACTAAAAATTGTTTCTTGACTTCCCGCCCTTAGCTGTGTACAATAATAAATGCAAAAGCAAAGTCGGCAAAGCACCCGCCGACAGCTGCTTTTTTTACGGTACGAAGAAAAATATGCCGGTTATTTTCCGGCCTTTTGGAGGAACTCTATAATGAGCGACGAATTTGGAGCCGATCTACTCACCCTGGTGGATGAGGAAGGCAAAGAGCACGAATTTGAAGTCCTGGATGTAATCGACAATGACGACGGTACTTTTTATGCTCTGCTGCCCACCTTTGAGGACGCGCAGGAAAAGGTAGAGGACGAAGGAACCTATTACATTTTCCAAAGCATCACTGAAAACGGTGAGCAGGAGTTGGCAGAAGTAGAGGATGATAAACTGCTGGACTCTTTGGCAGCGCAGTTTGAAGCTCATTTTGAAGACCTTTACTCCGATGAAGGCGAAGCTTTCGAAGATAAATAATTCGGTTTCTCCCTGCCTGGTTCGCGGACCTGTGCTAAGAATAACCCTACAATTTTAAATCGGGAGCCCGGCTCCGGCGGCGGAATGCAGACCTCCCGGCCTTTAGGCCGGACGATGGGAGCATGAGTCCGTCGGGAGGGCACCCACCTGTCTTTCGTAGGCAGGTTATTTCTGCACTTTACGGCCAGGCGGGCTTTTATGAAATTCAGGGACCGCCGCAGTTTGCATCTTTTTGCATCTGCGGCGGTTCTTTCTTTTCGCCCCCGGTAGACATTTTTCTCGCGGTGTGGTATGATGTTCAGTAAATTGCTTGATTGTATCCCGCAAAGGAGGCCGTCCATTTTATGGACAGATCATATCAAATTATCACCGATGCAACCTGCGACCTGCCCGCTGAACTGGTGGAAAAACTTCATCTGGCCGTAATCCCCATGCCCTTTATGATGGACGGAATTGAATACCGCGACTACCCCGACTGCCGTGAGTACAGTGAACCGGATTTCTACAATGCGCTTCGCGGCGGCAAATGGGCCACCACTGCACAAATAACCGAAGCCGACTTTGAAGATGCTTTCCGCCCTTATCTGGATGCGGGACAGGACGTTCTTTACATCGGTTTTTCCAGCGGCCTTTCCGGTACTTGGCAGCGCGCCTGTGAAGCAATGGAATCCCTGCGCAGTCAGTACCCACAGCGCTGCATAGAAGGTGTTGACAGCCTGACCGCTACACTGGGCGAGGGACTTTTGGTGTACCTTGCCTGCTGCAAACAGCGGGACAACAATTTCAGCCTGCATGAGTTGAAAGCATGGGTTGAACTGTACCGCTACTGTATTTCCGGCTGGTTTATGGTGGATGACCTCAACCATCTGAAACGTGGCGGACGCGTCAGCAGCGCGGCTGCGTTGGTCGGTTCCGTGCTTGGTATCAAACCGATTTTGCAGATTGACCGGGAGGGGCATCTCATCGTGCGGGAAAAGGTACGCGGCCGCCGGCAGGCCATGAACAATCTGCTGGACAAAATGGCGAGCCGCTTTACGCAGGACACTTCTCTGCAGACCGTATTTATTGTCCATGCCGACTGTATGCCAGATGCAAAATATCTGGAAAAAGAAGTAAGATCCCGCTTTAAGCCGCAGAAAATCATTACCCATCAGCTCGGTCCGGTCATTGGTGCGCACACCGGCGCAAATGCCATGTGCATTTTTTACGTAGCTAAAGACCGCGATTAAAGCGAACATAGCAATGCCCGCCATACCATAGAGTGGTACGGCGGGCATTTTTTTATTCTTCACCGTTTGGATTATCGGTAATTCCGGAACTATCCGTGCGCGGAACCGCATTTTTTGCAAAAATCTTTGTCAGCGTTTTGGGGTCCGCCACGCCAGTCGTGTCCAGACCATTATAAAGCTGAAAATCTTTCACACTCTGCTCCGTACCGTCACCGTAAAGTCCGGTCGCGTTCACAAACAGATAGCCTAGTGTTTTCAGCCGATTCTGCAGCTCTTTTACATAATCATTCTGGTCGTCCTTTTTCAGCGTTGTGTTTGCCGGAATGGAACTGTTTGGAATGATAGAACCGCTTGCCGCCGAAGCACCGGAAGCCGCAGAGGTCGTTTTCAGCAGTTCCGGATAAGCGGTACCAGCCATAAAGGTTACCGCACTGATCATGCCCTCTCCCTGCGTTTTCATCAGAAGGGGGTTCATTTCGTAGATCTTCTGACTTTTTACCGCCGCAAGGTCTTTGTAACCGTCCGTTTTATACAGCATATCCTTTAAGCCGGTCGGGCAGAAAATCAACTTTGGATTTGCAGTTTTCAGCGCTGCAAGCTCCATTTTGCTGTTTTTGCCGCTGCCCGCAACATTTGTAATACCAGCTGCTTCCAGCAAAGTTCCGGCCATGGTGTCACCGGTAGCGGCACCGCCGTTTATGTCATAAAGATAAACGCCTGTTGTCACAGTGGTGGATTTCGGTACCAGCCGCGTAATGGAGTCAAGCGTCAGCAGTGCGCTCTGCGCAGCTTTTTTGCCGCGATCCGCGCCGGTCACTTTCCCCATCACGGCAGTGCCAACCGCTGTGTAAAGCGTTTCCAGTTGTGCACGGCTCGTTGCCGCGGGAATGGTAACAGCCTGCACACCGGCCTTGTCCAAAGCCGCCTGCTGCACTTCCGTTGGCTTCTGGTCAGTCAGCACCAGCGCCGCACCCTGATTTTTAATCTGCTGCGCGTCATCCAGCGTAACATCCGCTAAAGTAGAAAGCGCCTCTTGTGTGCAGTCCTTGCTCTTCCCTTTCAACTTGGTTTCATAGCCAAGGGAGAGCACCACGTCCGCAAGGTTCGGGGAAACAACAACTACTCCGTTGGGCGCTCCGCTGACGGTAACGCCATTCACCTGTGCTGGCCAGTCATTTGCGTTAGCCGTATTGGAAGTCGTGTTTGCGGACGGCAAACCGCAGCCGGTCAGGACTGCAGCAGTCAAGGCGGCGCACAGCAGTGCAGCCGTCAGTTTTTTCAGCATAATTCTTAAGTTACTCCTTCCTGAAAGCAGTGCCCACAAAGACGCTGCCATCCGGAACAGGTCACATATCATCCAAAGACTGCCCCAGACGAACCTTTGCTTCCGCATCACAGATATACTGCTGTGCCACACGGGGTGAACGTCCGCCGTGCACGGTCGCCCAACGCTCCGCGCCGGCTTCCAGCTGAGGCAGATACTCGTCCATCTTGCGCTGATGCGCCAGCTGGGCAATAATGTCCAGAAAATGTGCCTTGTCCGGGTTAATGAAGTTAATAGACAAGCCAAAGCGGTCGGAAAGGGAAAGGGATTCCTGCACGGTGTCATTGCGGTGCACATCGTCCCCCTCACGGTCGGAAAAGCTTTCACGCAGCAAATGACGGCGGTTAGAGGTCGCATAAATCAGAGAATTGGCGGGCTTTGCCGCAAGTCCACCCTGCAAAACAGACTTCAGCGCCGCATAAGTACCATCCTGCTGAGAAAAAGAAAGGTCATCGATGAAAATAATGAAGTGCATAGGAATCGCGGCAATCTGGTCAACCAGATACGGAAAGTCCATCAGATATTCCTTTGGCATCTCAATTACGCGCAGACCCTCCGTGTAATATTCGTTCAGCAGTGCCTTTACCGTAGAGGATTTTCCAGTGCCGCGGTCGCCGTACAGCAGGCAGTTGTTTGCCGGAAGGTTGCGCAGGAATGCCACTGTGTTGTCCACTGCCATACCGCGCTGCACTTCGTAACCTTTGAGATCTTCCATGTGCTGGGGGTCGGGATGGGCAACCGGCAGAATTTTTTTGTCGCGCCAAATAAACGCACGGTAGCGGGCATACATGCCGCAGCCGTTTTTCCGGTAATACTCTGTCATGCGAGGAATATATTCGTTTGGGGTGCCGTCCAGCATTTTCACCGGTTTGCCACATTTCCAGCGTGGCAGAGGCGGCAAATCTTCGTAACCGCAGCTGTCCAGCAGGTCATCCGGTGTCATTGCCGCAAGGCACAGGATAATCTGTAGGTCACGCTGTACTGCATCCATCATAGCCGGTGCAAATATATCGTTTCCCGCTGCCGCCGCCAGCGAAAAACCATTTTCATCGTACAGCGCTGTGCTGGTCAAATGTTCCGCAAATGTTTCGCTGCTGTTCCGCTCACAGAGCACCGCAAAAAAATCGCCCCACGCGCGCAGAAAAGTTTCGCGGTCATGTGCCCACAACAGCCGATACATTGCCTTAGGCACCGTGCGTTGCAGAATTCCCTTGTAAATTGAAAGCGAAGCCATCGCTTCCGCCGCCTGTTTCATCCGATTCATGTCCGAATCCCCCATTCCCTCATTGGTACGGATAGTATCATTGTACATAAATCGACACAAATCGTCAAGCGTCTGCCCCAGCTTCCTCTTGACATTCTTTCCCCTTTTCTATAAAATAAGTATATTCTGCGTGCAGACGCAGCGTAAGACCACGGAAGCGTATCGAAGTGGTCATAACGGGCCTGACTCGAAATCGCGTGTGGTCAGCGATGGGACAGGTTCGACAAAGCCTGTATTCATGCGGGTTTGCGGCTCTGGTTTTACAGTAGTTTTAATTTTCATCTTGCAGTTTTCTTGCAATTTTGCAATCAACTGAATATCGCCTTTTCACCGAGCAATCGGTTGAAAATACATGGAGAGGTATCGAAGTGGTCATAACGGGGCTGACTCGAAATCAGTTTGACGGCAACGTCACATGGGTTCGAATCCCATCCTCTCCGCCACAATCGTCCTAAAAGTCCGGCTTTTCTGGTCTTTTAGGACGTTTTTATGCCAACTTTTGCATTGCTTCCCCCACTTGCGAGGAAATTGGAGCAAGCGGGTTTGCGGCTTTCCTGCAAGAAAATTGCAAGATGGAAAAGTCTCCTGCGTTATAAGCACGTTGCGAGGGTTCGAATTTGCGGAGAATTTATTCCGGATTTTTGCCCTTGCGACTCTCTGGATTTTCCTCTTCCTCGGTCACTCCAAGCACCTCTTCAATCATGTTTGCGCTGGTCAGCTTGCTGGAGCTGTCGATGTGCGAGTAGATGTTGGCGGTGGTCGCCATGTCGGAGTGCCCCAGCCAGTCCTGGATCATTTTCATGGGGATATTGTTTGCCAGCAGGAGCGAGGCGCAGCTGTGCCGCAAATCGTGGAAGCGGATTTTCCGAAGCCCGTTTTCTTTCAGAATGACTTGGAAATGACTGCTGACATACTGCGGGGTAATCAGGCCGCCCAGCGCGTCCACGCATATGTACTCCGAATATTTTTTGTCGTAAACGCCGCGCATGACTTTTCGCATTTCCTCCTGTCTTGCCTGCTCCGCCAGAAGCTCCTCCTCAATGTGAGGGATCAGCGGAAGGGTGCGGTAGGAGGATTTTGTTTTCATCACATCGTAGCCCTTGAGCACAACGCCGCTTTTGGTTTCCTCCTCCAGAATCTTGTGCCGGATGCTGACCGTCTTGGCGGTAAAATCTACCGCCGACCATTTCAGCCCCAGCACCTCGCTGCGGCGCAGGCCGTAGTAGGCCGCTAGCATAATGACCAAGCGGATCGGGTCCCCCTCGACGCAGTTCAGAAGCTCCTTCAGTTCCTCGGCGTTGTAGTAGCTGCCAATGAACGGCACGGATTTGGGCCTGTCCGCTTGCAGGCAGGGATTGGTGGGAATGATGCGCCGCTTTACCGCCTGCTGGAAAGCCCTGTGCAGCATGGCGTGGTGGCGCTGTGCCGTCGTGCCCTTCAGCCCGTCGGAGCGGATCGTCGTGTAGTAGGCGTTGATTTCGTCGCCGGTGACCTCCTTTACCTTGAGCTTCATCGGCTTGAAAAAAGCTGTCATCCTTCCGTTGATCATTCTCTTGTAATTCAGGTAGGTGGAGCTTGAAATATTGGGCTTGTGCTGCTCCAGCCATTCCGGAAGATAATTTTCCACCAACATATTGGCGATCCGGTTGCGTTCCCGTTCCGCGTGGGTCATGTTTTCCTGAAGGTATAAATCCCCGACGTTGTACTGCGCCAACACCTCGGCGAGCCGGTGATTGGCTTCCGTTTTCGTGCCGCGCTTGTCCTCTAGGTCAAGACTGACCCATCTTTGCTTGCGGACTCCTTCTGTGTCATACAAATTTAATACGGCGTACCATTTCTGATTTTTCGTGGCCAAACGGCCTGTAATTCGTTTCATTTCCGTTCTCCTTTCACGTGATTTTCTCCGGTACTGCCGTCGGCAGTACACACAATACCACACTCGGACGGAGAAAGCCAGGTGTCAAACGGTACAAACCTGCACGGGTTATTTTCGACCAGAAACGCCACAACGGACAGCTTGGGAACCAGCACCTTGTTGGTGATCCGGATGCTTCCCAATTGGCCGTTCCGTGCTAAGCGATAGGTTTGATTAATACCGATTCGCAGCAGTTTGGCGGCCTCGGGAACGGTGAGAACTTCCGGCTCATCCTTGAACATGGAGAGGTAGACTCGTTCAGAAACGGCAATCATTTCGAACCCTCCCCTGCGGAGATATAAACTTCCAAAGGAGAAAAAACTTCAATCTCAAGACTTTGAAATTCACGCACACAGGCAAGCGCCTGACGGCGGTCGCGATGAATATGAAACAGGCTGTCGACAAGGAGAATGTCAAAACGTCCCATGGCGGCTGCCTGTATCAGCTTCTCCAATTCAGTATTCTGATCAAGATCAACGCTTGCTCCGGCAATTTGATATCCCAGCTGTTCCGCAAAATCATAAAGCTGTTTTTCCTGCTTTTTCAGTGCGCCGTTTCGATCCTCCGGCGCGTCTATACGGCAATAAAGCCATGCTCGTTTCATACTGCTCCTCCTTTATCTCAGCTTGTTTGATAAAAAGGCCCAGGCTGACGCCCAGGGCCTCGTCAACATTCCGAAGGCACTCGCTGCCAACATGCCCCAGATACGCGCGCAGGCGGGAGCGGTCAATGGTGCGAATTTGCTCCAGCATTACGACTGAATTCTGCCGGAGTCCGATTTGCTCTCCCGTCAACGGTACGTGGGTAGGCAAAGGATTCTTTTCCATGCGGCTGGTGATGGCTGCAACGATTACGGTGGGGCTGTATCGGTTGCCAATGTCATTCTGAATAATCAGGGTGGGGCGGACGCCGCCCTGCTCACAGCCCACTACCGGCGTCAAATCCGCATAGAAAATATCGCCTCTGCTCACATTCATGCCGAGCACCTCCGCCACTGTATGTAACAAGGGACAGCCATTTTGACATGGCTGTCCCTCAAATCTATATAAAGCTTGTTCTTCATTTTATCGATTGGACGCTTCTATTCGGCACTGCTTCCCGAAGCGAGGGCGGCAACATAAATGGTTTGCCGGTTAAGCAAACACCATAGGGATTTCACCTCTCCGTGGTTCTCACCGAGCCGCCCCCATTGCGTGATCCCGCTTTCAGGCGGGGCTGTGGCTGGACGGAAGTAGCGTTAGCACTGTCCGTTTCATTGCGAAACAACCCACCACGGGCTGCTTTATAACCGGGCTTTGCCGCTCGTCGCCTTCGATGCCATCGGTTCAACGGATGTCTGTCACCCATCCGCAGGTAGTCTTGGCGCGCCCGTCAATGTCGCTGCCGCTCATCACGGCCGGACAGATCATGTATTTATGCTGCCGGATATGAAATTTTCAAAGAGCAATGAGGGAAGAGTAAAACCCCCTCACTTATTTCCACGTTGAGTGAGGGGGTTGAGCGGATAAATTTTTATTTTCCCATAAGTTTTTTTAATTCCGCCAGGATTTTTACCTTTCTATCGTGAATTGTCCGCTGCGCGATCCCGGTTTCTCTGGATAGCTGGCGCTCGCTCTTATCCATAAAAAAGAGAGCGGTGATCAACTCCTGTTCTTCCGGGGCGAGATGTTTGAGGCAGGCCAGCATTTTCCCGATCAGCACCGTCTTGATCGCGGCATCCTCAACACTTTCAATCTCGGTGACAAACTGTCTGTTTTCCTCCAGAAGCCGCTCGTAGGAGTCCTCCCGGCTTGGAATGTATGTAACGGTCCCACTGCCATAATCAATCCTGCACCGTTCGACTTTGATGTCGTACTGCTGGTATTCCATCAGGCGGTCGCTTTTCTCCAGAACCTCGATAATTTCTTTGCTTACATCGGGATATTTATCCCGGTAATTTGTTTTTCTCCGATACTTTGCCATAAGCTTGTCCTCCATTTCGTGATTGTTGAAATCCGGAAATGAAGAACAAGCGGAGGGGATCGGCAATGTCGATTCGACACGCTTCTACAAAAAGAAAAGAGCTTAAAATCGAAACTGTTCTTTAGCGGTCGAGGCGGGGCTTTTGTTGTCGAAAATAAAAAATCAGCACTTTGCCCGGGACGGCAAAGTGCTGATTTTTGAATATATTCAGTTAATGGAGGCGAGTGTGTACGGGATTCGCCGTCTTTATTTCAACCTCCGGAAAAGGAAGAAGTAAAGAATACTCATGGGTTCCCCTTTCACCAAGGGACATAGCAGAGCCATGAATGATCTTTGTTCAAATTATCCGTCAGAAGCTATAAAAACAATGAAAGCCTGCCCGTAAAAAGGGCAAGCTTTCAAGTGCGACTTCCGGCAGCCAGGCTGTCATAGCGCGCTTTTACGCACTTTAGACCCTATGGCTTTGCGTCCCCATCGTTAAATGGGTTTGCCCTTGGTTTGACTATTTTGTTGTTTTAACATCTTTCGGCTTGTGCTTCCGTATGATAGGCGCACGTGATTTGCAGGGAATGGGGGGATTCCATATTACTGTTTCCATCAACAGCAGCATGACTGATCGTCCTGAATGGTCAGCTCGCCATTTTCAGCTGCAAGTGTCACAGCCTCTGTCCTTGTTTGAGTCTGGTCATCCATCATAACAGGGACCCCGTCAATGGAGACGGACTTCTCGCCTGCTTGCAATTTGATCAGTTCAAATTGCAAGGATGTGCCGCAGCAGGATTGCTGCTGTGATACTTTTAAACAGTCACAATCATTGGAATCAAATGCCGCCTGAATCAAGGATTTTGCTTCTTCTGTAATTTTCATCTTTCATTTCTCCAGTTCTATCATTTTATGATATCTTTATAATGACACAATCGTCCCATTGGAAAGTGTTAGCTTATATTGTCAGCAGTTTATCTCCTTCGATTTCCTCAGCGCTCCATGCAATTACCGCAAAATTTCCCTTGGAATGTTCATCCACCTTGTTGATCCACTCGATTTCGTTGCTCACCTTCGCAGAAAGTATTTGATTCGTTGTACCGGTCCGGTAGAAGGAGGAATTGATTACCCACCATTTTGCTTCGATGCCGGCACGCTTTAAATCTTCCTCAAGGCGCAGTGCTTCATAGACGGGCGTATCCTCGGCCAAAGTTACAATAATGACCTCGGTTTCATCAGAATTGCGGAGGCGAGGCAGAAGTTTTCTCGCGGATTCCGGGATTTCGCCCTGGGAGCGTTTGATTTCCTGATTGTAGCTTTGGGTGGAATCCAGCAGCAAAAGGGTATGTCCTGTCGGAGCGGTATCGATCACGACGGTCTGGTCTTCCGCTTTCTCTACAACTTCAGCAAAAGCCCGAAATACTGCGATTTCCTGCGTACAGGGAGAACGTAAATCTTCCTCGATATAAGCGATATCATCAGCGGACATGGTTTTCCTCGCTTTGGTAAGCACTTCTTCCTGATATTTTTTCAGTTCGGCTTGTTCATCAATATGGCTCATGGTGATGCCGCTGGCCTCGCTGATTACGGATTTCAGGTGCCCGGCCGGGTCTGTGGTGGTCAGATGAACCTTCCTGCCTCTTTTTGAAAGACCCAGTGCAATCGCAGCCGCAATGGTGGTTTTCCCGACGCCGCCTTTCCCCATGGTAAAGATGACCTTCTTATTCGTGCGATACAGATCGTCAATGACATCTTCCAGATGAGGAATCGATTTAGCCCTGATTTTTTCATCGCGGACCCTATACTGATTCTGGGTCAGAAAAGCCCTGACATTGTCAATTCCGGTAATGTTATAGGCTCGGAGCGGAATCCGGTATGCGACCAGTTTTTTCAAGCGTTGCGGGATACTCAGAAGCGCATCCTGCTGTTTCCGATACAGACTTTCGGAAACGCTGTCATCGTAAGAAGTTAGCACACCATTGATCACCAGTGTTTGATTGTTGATACCAATCTCCGCCAGTTCCCTGGATGCTCGTTCCGCTTCTTTCAAAGGTGCTTCTTCCGGACGCGAAACAAGAATCAGCGTCGTCTGATTCCCGTCGGATAAGGTTTTGACGGCTTTTTTATAAACTTCCTTTTTACTTTCCAATCCCGAAAGCTGGCCTAAACAGGAAGCTCCGTGCGTGCTTTCGCTTATGAAGTTGCTCCACGCAGACGGCAGTTGCAGCATTCGGAGGGTATGCCCGGTCGGGGCGGTATCAAACAAAATGTGGTCATAGCCTTTTCGCACCGTTTCATCCGTGATGAACTTTGAAAACTCATTGAAGGCTGCAATCTCGACCGTGCACGAACCGGAAAGCTGTTCCTCCATATTTTTAATCACCGCATCAGGTAGTTTGCCGTGATAGGGGCCGATGACACTTTCCCTGTATTCTGCTGCTGCCTGTATGGGATCGAGGTTGGAAACAACCAGATTGGGGACTTCCTTAATCGCTACCCCTTTGTTCGTAAGCTCCGTATGGAAAACGTCCTGTAAATTCGAGGCGGGGTCCGTGCTGATTAAGAGGACCTTTTTTCCGCTATCCGCAAGGGTAACGGCCGTAGCACACGCCGTCGATGTTTTTCCAACTCCACCTTTTCCCGTGTAAAATAAATATTTTGTCAACCTGATCGATTGCGGATTAAAATTCTCCATGATGATAACCTCCAATTTTCGATAAAAAGATAAGGAGCATCCTCGTCCCTTGTGAAAAATTCACATAACTGATTTGGGAAGATATGCTCCTATCATCTTGTTAGAAGTGCTAAATCTCTTTCTCAGCAGAAAGTATGAACCAAATCAGCAGCACTTTCCTCCCGAGCAGCCGCATCCGCCTGACCTTCTCGGAGTAACTTTAACGGCCTTCGGCTTTCCGCCGAACAGAGTTTCCGGAACGCCGAGCAGGTTGGCAAATTCTTCATTGGTCGGATACCGGCCTGCAATCACGATTTCTCCATCCAAAACAGTGACGGGCAGCCCTTCAACGCCCTTTGTGTTGATAAAGTGGTTGACTGTCTTATCGTTTACAAACTGCTGCGGAGCGTTGGACAAATTGAACCGTTCAACATTGATCCCGTTTTTTTTGAGTGTATTCAGGGCAGTCGAAATCCTGAGAAGCTCGGAGTCGACTCCAACTCCGCAAAGGCCGGTTGAGCAGCACATGGCAGGTTCAAAGATTTGCATTTTTTTCATATAAGACATCTCCTAAAATAAAATTAGTTGTTAACGGCAGGTTTAGAATGCCAGCCTTTGTAATACCAGTCTTTGGTTTTCGTAATGATTCTGACAAGCATCAGCATCACAGGGACTTCCGTAAGGACGCCGACAGTGCAGGCCAGCACGACCGGCGAGTTTGGGCCGAACAGCGAGATTGCTACCGCGACTGAAAGTTCAAAGAAGTCGGAAGCGGCAATCAGGGATGCCGGCGCCGCTATATTGTGCGGCTGTTTTGTCCATTTGCACAGCAAATAGGTAAACGTAGAGGAGATAAGATTCTGGAGGATCAGCGGTACGGCGATCATCAGGACATAAAGCGGTTTTTCCAGAAGGATGTTGCCTTGAAATGAGAAAATAATGATCAAAGTCAGCAACAAGCCCAGCGTCGTTACATTGTCAAACTTGGAAACAAATTTTTCATTGAAAGCCGTTTCTCCCATTTTTTTGATCATCGTAACTCGTGTAACAGCACCCCCGACCAAAGGGACTACAACAAAGAGCACGACTGAGAAAATAAGGGTATCCCAAGGGATCTGAACGTTGTTCACGCCGAGCAGGAAGGAAACCAGCGGTACAAACAGAACAAGAATCAGCAGATCATTGACCGAAACCTGTACAAGGGTGTGCGCTGGATCGCCTTTGGCGAGATTGCTCCAGACAAACACCATCGCGGTGCAGGGAGCCGTCCCCAACAGGACCGCGCCTGTAACAAAATTTTGTGCCAGGTCGGCGGGGATAAAGGCGCTGAATACTATTTTAAGAAAGAGAGTTGCCAGCCCCAGCATCAGGAATGGTTTGATCACCCAACTGCTCCCGCTCGATATGAGGATACCGAGGGGATGCTTTCCCACGTTTTTAATGGATTGGAAATTGATCTTCAGCATCATGGGATAAATCATGATCCAGATCAGAATCGCGATCGGAATATTCTGCTGCGCGTACTGAAGTTTTTCCAGAAATGCAGGAATTACCGGCAGAAATTTACTGATCAGAATGCCTGCCGCCATACAGAGAAGCACCCAAACCGTCAGATACTTCTCAAAGAAACCAATGCCTTGTGTTTTTTCATCACTCATTATAATCGCCCCTAAATATCATACTAAAAAACTTGAATTGCAATCTCAATGTTTCTGTTGTGGAGAAATCGTGTCACATAACTTTTGACCGCTGCACTTTTGATACTCTGCCAGATCAATTTTGTAAGTTGGAAGTTCCCTCAAGTGATACTGGAGATACTCCCAAAGCTCAGCATTATCGCGCTTGAAGCAGTTATTGATCCGATAATAAGTCCATTGTGCTTTTTTGAAGCTGTCAAGAATTCCGCAATTTTTTAAGGCGGTCAGATGACGTGAAGCATTGGACTGTGTCATTTTTAAGGATGCTTCAATTTCACACACGCACATCTCCCGTTCAAGCAGCAAAGAAAGAATCCGCAGTCGGCTTTCCTCCGACAGGGCTTTGAAAAATTCAACCATTTACAACTCCCTTCCTATGAGCTTTATATGTTTCTTTTGGCTGGATCGTAGCCAAATCCGGACATTGTCCTTATAAAATACCGTTCATTTTATTTATACTGTAGGAAATATCATCCCTATTTGAAACGCCGTTCATGTCATTAACACTTAAGGAAATATCATCCTTATTTGTAATTCCGTTCATGTTAATAATACTGAAAGAAATATCATCTCTGTATGAAACACCATTGAAGTTGTTAATACTCAAATCGTTTTTCATACCAAAATCCTCCTCCTTTCAGTTAAATAGGATTTACCTTTAAAGCTTTTATACTTAGATGCTCATATACGCATACTATATGTTCTCGTTGACTATTTGTTACAAGAACATAATACCGGTTTATTTCTCTGAATGTATTTTGCAGTAGTGCTTATGACCTCCCGAGAGATTATAAACTTTTTGAAATCCGTCGTTGATCAGGATGTTCTGCGCTGCGTTTCCGGTTACGCCCTTATTGCAGTAGGTAACCGTAATCGCGTCCTTATCCAACGACTCGGCCGCGGCTCTCACTTTGGCGTGGGGGATGCTCTTCGCGGTTTCAATATGATTCTTTTCATATTGAGCGGCAGCTCTGGCGTCGATCAGCGTATACTTTTGTCCCGACTGCACCAGGGTATCGAGCTCTTGCGCCGTAATCAGCGGCCTGCCCCTGTGAATGGCGTTGTCCAGGATCATGCCGGTGTACATCACCGGATCCTTTGTGGTGGAAAACGGCGGGGCATAGGCCAGATCGAGATGGAAAAGATCTTCCACTTTCGCCTTGAAGGTGATCGCTGTCACAAACACGTCGATTCTCTTGTCCACGCCCTCATACCCGACAATCTGGGCACCCAGGAGTCTGCCGCTCACGCGGTCGGCGATTCCCTTGATGACCATTTCCCGGCCGCCCATGTATTCCGGCCTGTTGGGCTTGATGTTGTGGCAAACCTGGACTTGATAACCCAAAGCAAGCGCCTCATGTTCGGAAAGACCGGTCTGCGCTACCGTCATATCAAATATTTTGAAGATTCCGGTACCGAGGATGCCTCTGAATTCCAGATCGCCGCCCGTCATGCTGTCACCGGCGATTCTGCCGGTCTTGTTGGCAGTGGAACCCAATGGCCGGTAAACCGGTTTCCCCGTCACCGTATGAAACTGCTCGATGCAGTCGCCGCAGGCATAGATCTCCGGCTGGCTGGTCTGCATCTTTGTGTTCACGCGGATCGCGCCGGAGACGCCGAGTTCGATCCCCGCCGCCTTCGCCAACACTGTGTTGGGGCGGACCCCGGCGGAGATCAGGACCAGATCCGCGGGAATCTCTTTGCCGTCCGATAGGATGACACCGCTTTCCGTGATCTCCACGACAGAAACGGCCGTTAGGACGGGAACGCCGTTCTTTTCGATATGGTCCCGTACATAGACGGCCATATCGCTGTCGAGCCCCGGCGTCACCTGCGGTAATTTTTCCAGCAGGGTCGCCTCCAGGCCGAGCTTTTTCAGATTTTCACACACTTCCAGCCCAATGAAGCCCGTCCCGATGATCGCCGCACGCTTCGGACGGTTTTCATCGATATAAACCTTGATGCGGTTCATGTCGTTGATATTGCGCAGGGTAAAGATATGTCGTCCGTCCGCGCCCTTGATCGGCGGAACAACCGCCTGCGCGCCGGTTGCGATCACCAGCTTGTCATACGAATCGGAAAACACCTCTCCGGTGGTAAGGTTTTTGACTTTCAGAACCTTTTGATCGGGGTTAATCGAGAGCACTTCATGACGGATCAAAATATCCACATTGTATTTACTTTTGAAAAACGCGGGATCGCGTGGGGTGAGTTCGTCTGCGTTTTCGACTTCGCCGCCGATGTAATAGGGCATACCACAGCCGGAATAAGAAATAAAGCTGTCCTTGTCATAGACGACAATTTCGGCGCTTTCGCTGTTCCTTCTTGCTTTTGCCGCTGCGGAAGTTCCGGCAGCAACTGCACCTATGATTATGATTCGCATTTTCCTGCCTCCTCGACATTATTACAGATACAATCCCGATGCTCCGATGTGATTTCGTCCCAGAATTTTTTTATGGCGGAAACCTTTTTGACGTTGATTGTATACCTCATCCAAGCTCCTTCGCGCCTGCCGTTCACAAGGCCGCAATCCGTCAGGATCTTCATGTGGTAGGAAAGAGTAGGCTGCGTGATCTTGAAGGATTCCAGTATGTCACAGGCGCACATTTCGCCGCAGGAAAGCATCTCGACGATCTTCAGCCGCGTTTCGTCGGACAGCGCCTTAAACACCGGGGCATATTCCGCGTGGGAATATCTCATTTTCTGTACACCTCCCAGTTTTGCGCAAGATAGACATGCATCAATTTCATTCAAATTCATCTATATTATATACTTATATCGATGAATGTCAATATGTCGGAGAAAAATTTTTATAAAATAGAACCCAAGGCGGCAAGCTGTTTCTGCGGCCTTGGGTTTAATTTAGTTCAGTTCCAGGTTACCCATTGCTTTTTACTGGTGCTGGCTTACTTTCCCTCTCTAAAATATCAGTTAATATTTCTACAGCACCTCTGACATATTGCTCACAGAGCTGATGATGCTCCGGTTCTCCCCATTTTACTGATCTCGTCAGCACACGGCAGCAGGTAGCTTTATATCTTTTTTTAAACTCATTATGCAATTCCTGAGTTAAGGAAAACACCTCATCTACATTGCCTTCTGTACTTGTTCTGCCTTTCACGGCGCTTAAAACCATCACTGCACCTGTCAGCGAGCCACAGCAGCATTTCGACGCACCTAAACCTGCGCCAAATCCGGTTGCCATTTTTATGGCAGTGTCATTCAATCCCAGGCCAAGCTCCTTATTAAAAACCTGAAGAATTGCTTCCGAACAATAGAGCCCATTTCTGAATAGATCAACGGCTTGGGTGGCCAACACTTCTTTTTGTAATGTCATTGCTGTTGCTCCCCTCTAAATTAAAGTAATCGGATATGTAATATATATTATGATACAGTATAAAGTCAATATCGATGATTGTCAGTATCTTTAAATCGAAAAATCGAATTTATAAATATTTTTAGAACTGGTAAATGCCTGACAAGAAAAGGAGCTTCACGAATTTTGTTCGTGAAGCCGCCTTCTGACTAATTCGACGATTTCGGAAATCTCCTGCTCCAGCATTCCATCCGGCAATATTCCTCATAATCGGAGTTGCTTTCCCTTGGAGTTACCGCGACGATGATCAGTAAAGTTATGAAAAGAAGAACCATTTTATGCCACTGCTTTCTACTTGAAATAGATTGATTCAGCCAACAGCTTTGCTTCTGCGCTCCATTAAAACGACGTCATGCCATTTTTCATTTGACATCTGTCCTAATCTTTCTCTGAAGCCAAGCTCCCGAAACTCGCATTTCTGATGTAATTCTCGGCTGTGGGTATTTTCTTTGATGATTCCGGCTTGCAAAGACCAGAAACCTTCTTTTTCCGACTGCTGAATTAAATTTTTCAGGAGTTTAGTTCCTATGCCCTGATGTTTATATTCCGGATCGATGTATATGCTGACTTCGGCTACTCCCGCATAGACACATCTGCTGGAGGTTGGGGATAAAGCTGCCCATCCCAAAATCACATCATTGAATCGTGCAATAAAACGGCAGGAATTCAGATGGCTTTGATCCCACTCCTTCCAGCTTGGAACGTCTCTTTGGAAAGTTGCGATCCCGGTTTTGATGCCTGCCGAATAGATGGTAGAAACCTGAGGCCAGTCGGCCGGTTCCATCTTCTCAATCGTAAAGTCCATTTCAAAGCCTTTCTCTATTTATATGTCTTTACATGTGCGCCCGCAAAAGCACCGTCCAAGGCATCTTCGTTTAGGTGGGAGTAAATCTCACCAAGTTCCTTTTCTTCCGCAATACTTCGGATGATTTCTTTTGTATAGATATTGACAGGCGTAATTTCTACGTTTGTAAAGCCGACTTTTTTCAGAATTCGTTCATATTCTGCGACGCTCAATGCCCCGGAAATGCAGCCGACCCACATTTGGACGCTTTTGCGAATCTCATCCGGAACGGCTTTCAGTTCAACAATATCAGCAATCGCAAGTCTTCCGCCCTTTTTCAAGACCCGATAAGCCTCTCTCAGAGCGACTTCCTTGTTCTCAGTCAGGTTGATTACACAGTTCGATGTAACAACGTCAACAGATTCGTCTGGCAGTGGAATATTCTCAATGTATCCTTTAATAAATTCAACATTTTTCGCGCCGATCTTCTCCTTATTGCGATTCGCCAGTTCCAGCATTTCGTCGGTCATATCCAATCCATAGGCTTTGCCTGTTTCGCCCACAAATTTTGCGGAAATCAGCACGTCTATCCCGCCGCCGCTGCCCAAATCCAGCACCGTTTCACCCTTTTGCAGGTTTGCAAGGGCAACCGGATTCGCGCAGCCCAACGAGGCCCGGATCGCTTCTTCCGGCAATCCGGCAACATATTCTACAGAATACAGATCATTCGATATATCACCGCAGCAAGACCCGCCACCGCAACAGGAACTTTTTGCGGTTTCAGACACTTTTTTTGCAATATCGCCGTAATGCTCCTTGATTTCTTCCCGAATGTTCTTCGACATAAAGATAGCCTCCTTAAAATTAGCAATAAAATCATTTCCGATTAACAGCATTTGTTGCGTTGCGCCGCGTCCGCCAGGAGCTTCAAGCTTTCCAGCACCTGACTTCTTTTATCCTCTGGAATGGAACCGAATATCCCTTTGTAGTAGCTCTCCATGCTTTTTTCAATATTCCGGAATACATCTTTGCCCTTTTCTGTCAACTGAATTGTAACATATCTCCTGTTTTCAGCATCCAGTTCCCGCACCGCTAAATCCGCTTCCACAAGGTTATTGACAGTCCGGCTCATGGTACTTTTGTCCACGCCCAATAAGTCGGCAAGGTCCACCAGTGATATTTTTTCTTTCCGGCCAATTTCGACAATGGCGTGACATTGCGTGATCGTAACGCCGCAGCAAGAGGCATCGCCTTTTTCCAGGATGCCTAAGTTCCTTACAAGCACCCGGATCAGCTCTCTCAGGATTGCGCTCCCTTGGTCAATCATTTCATCACCTCGTGCATATTCTATCATACAACAGTTGTATATTGCAATAGTTAAATAAAAATATTTGCCTACGTTGGGGGTAGGGAGTGGGGGCCAGCTTGCTACCTCTGCCGGCAAAAGACTATCTGCGGCGGCGTCCGGCGTTTTTCGGAAGAAGACCTGGAGTGGCTTGGTCTGGTTTTTTGCCTGAAAAACACCGGAATGCCAATCAAAAAGATCAGGGAATTCGTCGATCTGAGCCGCAGGGCGGAGCAGACTCTGCCTCAGCGCTGCGAAATTCTAATGGCACATAAAAGGGATGTGGAAGGTCGCATCGCCTCCATGAAAAGCAATTGGCCAAAGTGAACCAGAAAATTCAATGTTTCAGTTCCCAGTCCAAGGCTTTCTGTGTCAGCGGTAAAACCCAAAGGCCGTTGGTTTAAATTCTGCCTCCGCAACCAAACAGAAGGGGCTGTTGCAAAATGGCCCTTTTTCCTATGTCCGGGGCAAAGGCGAAAAATTGCTTTTTGCCCTATACCCGGCAAAAAGCGGCCCTTTTGCGGCGATTCTGCCCCACACGCTGGAGCAGTCCGCGAGGGGCCGTTTATTTTAAAAGCGCTATAGCAGTTGCTTTCTCTCATTGAAGAAGGTCCGGTAAGAGAGAAAGCAGGCCATAAATGAGGAAATCGCCGTCGTAGACAGCAGCATGAATGTCACCATGATCTGGTACCGGATTGCCATGAGCGGGGATGTGCCGGCAAGGATCAGCCCCGTCATCATGCCGGGAAGGGAGACGATTCCCAGCGTCTTCGTGGAGTCGATGGTGGGAACCATCCCCGTGCGGATCGAGTCCCGGAGAATATCCATCGAAGCCGGAAGAAGGTCCGCGCCCAGCGAAAGCTTGATTTCCACTTCGTTCCTCCGGCTTTTGAAATCGCCGGTGAGCTGCCGGTAGCACAGGCCGATGGCGACCATGGCGTTGCTGATGATCATGCCGCTGATCGGAATGATCTGATTCGCCTCGTACCGCACCGCGCCGGAGAGGACCAGGACGGAAAGCGTGGCGCCTGCGCCGACTAAAATGGAAAGGAAAGAAATCAGAATTCCGTTTTTGATCCCTTTTCCCCGCTTGGCCGCGTTAAAGGCCGCGTTAAAGATCATGAAGAGCACAATCAGCGTCGTGACGGCCGGGTTGCGGAGTCTGAAGATAAATTGAAGGACATATCCCACCGCAAAGAGCTGGATGACCGCCCGTATGACGCTGATGAGGGTCTCTTTTTCCAGCCTAAGTTTCTGAAAATAGGAAAACAGCAGAGAGACGAGAACTAACGAAGACGCCATCAGAAGAGAGGCGTCGCTGATATTCGCACCGTTCATTTGATTTCCTCCGATGATTGGATTCGGCCGTTTTCCAGAGGCAGCAGCCGGCTGGCGTATTTCCGGCTCTGGGCGGTGTTGTGGGTGACCCACAGGACCGTGACGCCCTTCCGGTTCAGCCGGAGGATTTCTTTTTCAATCAGTTCCGTGTTCTCGGCGTCGAGTGCGGAAGTCACTTCGTCCAGCAGCAGAATTTCCGGTTCGAAAAGCAGCGTGCGGATCAGGGAGATCCGCTGTTTTTCCCCTCCCGACAGCCCTTTGACCTCATGCGAGAGGTAGCTTTCGTCCAGATTGAAGCGGGCGAGCAGCGAAACGATTTTTTCCCGGTCGATCTTCCGGTCCCTGACGCGGTAGGGAAACGCGACGTTGTCTTCCACCGTATTCCCCCAGAGGACCGGCTCCTGAAAGCAGTAGCTGATTTTTTTCCGCAGCCCGATCGGATCTTCCTGAAGCATATCCTTCCCATGGAAGAAGATTTTTCCTTCCGTCGGGCTGATCAGATGGCAGCACAGCCGTAAAAAGGTACTCTTCCCGCTTCCGGAGGGGCCGACGATGGAGACAAAGTCGCCGGCTGAAAACTGTGCCGAAACGTCTTTGAGAATCTCTTTTCCGCCCTGCCGGTAGGAAACATCCCGGAATGTGAGCTGTTCCAATGCTTTCACCTCAAGATCAAGACTTTCCGCGGCGGCAGCGGCCGCTTTTTCTGAAAATTTCCTCCTGTTCCGGCTTCAATCCGAACGGTCCGCCGCTTTCCGCCCTTTCCCGGAGCGGAGGATGACAGCGATCAGCAGGGCGGAGACGATGCCCAGAACGCCGCCGAACCAGAACGGCGCGTCGGAGCCCCAGACATTCCACATCCCGCCGGCGATTATGGAGGAAAACAGGAGGCCGAAGCCCTGCAGCATGCCGTAGACGCCGAGCACGGTCCCCTTATATTCCGCCGGCGACGCCTCCGCGATCAACGCCCGTTCCGCCCCGCTGATAAAGGCGGTATAAGCGCCGTAGGCGACGAACAGGATCAGCAGGGAGACTTTCGACGTCAGCAGGGCAAACCCCAGATAGACCAGGCCGTAGATCAGATAGCCGGGGATCAGGACCCTGCTTCTGCCGAACCGGTCCGACAGCCGGCCGGCCGGGATCGCCAGAATGGACGCGGAAACGTTGAAAATCAGATAGAGCAGCATCACCTCGGAGGTGGAAAACCCGCGCGACTGCGCCTTGAGCAGCAAGAAGGCGTTGGAAGAGTTGCCGAGGCAGAAAAGGAAGAGAACGGCGAAATACCATTTCAGTCTTGCGTCCAGTTTCAGGCCCCGAAAGGCCAGCCTCCGCTGTTTTGGGGCGGCTCCCTTTTCCTCCCGGATCAGCGGGATGATCGTCACGGCGACGACGCCCGGAATGACGGACCAGAGGAACGCCGAGCGATATTTCATTCCGATGGCGATAAACAGGAAAGCAAAAAGGGCCCCGAGCGAAGACCCCGCCATATCGAGCATCTTATGTAAACCGTAGGAACCGCCCAGTTTCCCTTTTTCGCTCGACTGCGCCACCAAAGCGTCGCGCGGGGCGGTCCGGATCCCCTTGCCGGTGCGGTCGATCACCCGCGCCGCCAGCACGCCGCCCCACGAGCCGGCTATCAGAAGGACGAACTTATAGAGCACGGAGGCGGAATATCCGAGGAAAGCCAACCGTTTTTTATTTTGATATCGATCCCCGATGTAGCCGCTCGCCACTTTCAGAAGGGAAGCGACGCTTTCCGCAACGCCTTCGATCACGCCGACGATGGCCGGCGTCGCCCCGAGAACCGCCGTCAGGTACAGAGGAATGATCGGGTAGATCATTTCCGTACTCATATCCATAAAAAAGCTGACCAGCCCGATCAGAAAAATATTGGAAACGATTATCATCTTTTTTTTCGACAAAACAAACGCCCCCGTATTCGTGCCGCATACTCCCGTACTTTCCTTCAAAACAAAAGCCGACCGCGCCGGCACAAATCCGCCGTCATGCCGCCGTGAAAACAGAGAATTACAAATTTATCTTATGATAGCGCAAATACTGAATAAAGTCAATGTATAACGGAATATAATCATATGATAAGCGTACTTAGTGCCAACATCAATTACAATAGTGGAAAATTGAAAGAGCAAAGCCGGTTTGCCCGCCGAAGATGCCGGAAAGGCGTTGGAAAAGATTAAAAATACCGCCAGATTACCGTTAAGTTCTTTCATAGTGAATTTAATTTCCATTCGGCTTGCCATTTTAGGTTGGAAGTATTATACTATATTCCGCAGACGGTTCGGGAGGAGGAACAACATGGACAACGACATCTTAAATCTGAGTCAGGCATCGGAATTTTTGGGAATCAGCGAAAAGACGCTGATTAAACTGCTCCGGGAGGAGCATATCCCCGCCCGGAAAATCGGCCGCGAATGGCGCTTCAGCCGGGAAGCGCTGGTCCGCTGGCTCGCCGCCGGGGATTCGACGAACTATATCAACCAAAACGAGCGGTACATGGTTTCCGAGGACACGCCCGGCAAATCCCTCGACCTGCTCGACGGCATCGGAAGCAGACTGGACTCTCTGCGAAAAAACGGAAACCGCATCCAGGCGCTGCTGCCGGAGCTCGGCAGGGACGTCACGATCCCGCGGGAAGCCACTCTGCGCGTCAGCTATAAGCAGCAGCGGGAAGTCGAAAAGCTGGAGTTCAAAATTTTCTGGAGCCTGCGCGAAGAATGCAAACTGGAAGCAAATCAGAAATTCAAAGCGATTCCTCAAAAGAAAGATCGATAATACGCCCGCTCGGGCCGTGCGGATATCCGCCCCGGCTCAGGCCCAATGCAGCGATCTGCCGGCTTGTCCGACGGGTTCGCTGCTTTTTCCATGCCTTCACCCGGGAATCCGCACATGCCGGAAAACGGGCATTCTGTTTTTTGCGATTCCCTGCAACTTTTTTCCGTCCGCTGCGTGTAATAAGCAGAGTCAAAAGGCGGTGAGGGTTTGAATGAGCGTTCTTTGATTTTGAAGGCTCAAAAAGGGGAAAAGGAAGCGTTTCAGGACCTGATCGTCTTTTATTATCCCTACGTCTCAAAATTCCTTTTCAAGCTGACGAACGATTCTTCCCTCAGCGAAGACCTGACGCAGGACACATTCGTGAAGCTGATTCGGGGCATCGACCGATTCGACGTCCGCAAAAAAACTGCTTTTTCCACTTGGGTAATGACAATCGCCAAAAACTGCTATCTTGATTTTCTAAGGCGGAGCAAGCCGGAAACACTGAGCTTTGAGGAGCAGGACTTGCCGTCTTCCTTCGATGTGCAGGACAGGGTGCTGAACCGTATGCAGGCGGAAAAACTAAAAAAGGCGCTGGAAAGTCTGCCGCCCGAGCAGGCCGCCGCCATCCGGTTGAAATACTGCGAACAGCAAACGCTTCGGGAAATAGCCGATCGGTTCTCCTGCGACCCAAAAACAGTGAAAAGCCGCATCCACAACGGCATGACCAAATTGAGGAAAAAGCTGAAAAGGGGGCTTTTGTTATAAAACAGGATAAAAATGTGATTCTGTCCAGGCTGGATAGCGAGATCGATAGAAAATGTCTTGAAATCTGCCGGCGGCGCAGGGATCGTGCTCTGCGCGCCGCCTTCGTCGTCGCCTGTTGCCTGTTTCTTCTGCTCCCTGGATTGCTCGTCTTTCTCGGAGTCAGTCTCTGGAGTTTCTGCATTCCGTCCGTCCTGTTCCTTTCCGTCGGCTTTTGCCTACTGTCCCCGCTGATTTTCAGCAGGAAATCGGGAGGTTCCGAAAATGAATCACTTTGACGCTGCCATCAAAAAATTCAATTTCAAGAAAGCGGTGACCGTTTACCTGGTCCTTGCGGTCCTGGCCGGAATCCTGTCGGCCGGCTTTCTGGTCCATACTTTCCGGGACAGGATCGTCCTTGCCCAAGGGTACCGCAGAGTGAGCGAACAGGCAATCGGCATGAAGAGCGGATACGAGGGATTAAAGCCCGAGCTGAATCAATTGGCGGCTTCCTCGCCGGATCTGGTGGACATTTTGATTTTGGACGGACAAAACCGGATTTTGTTCGCCGCAAAGCATTCGGATTTGTCAAAGGAAGGTTCTCTGAACCTTGTGGAGAAACCGGATGGCCAAAATCGTTATTTCACGGATGCGACGAATCCGAACCTGCATTTCCGCTTGCTGGACGGCGGTAGGCTGAAAGCCTCGAAAGAACTGCTCGGAATCGACGAAGAGGCGGAGCAGGAGATGCAGGATCGCTCCTTTTATAAAAAGCAAGACCGGCAGCAGAAAAACTATCTGCTCTCTTACCTGGCGGACGAGCCGGGCGGCGGAAAAATTTATTTTATCAGCAGCGCTCAGCCGGTCCCGCGCGGCGAATTCTATCTGAAGGCCGCAGCCGCCCTCGCCGTCCTTTCCTTCATGGTTTACTGGGTCCTTCTGGCCCTCTGGGTTTACGCGCAGGCCCTCAAGGCCCGGATGGACGCGGCGGTATGGGGGATCGCCACGCTTTTTACCAATCTGGCCGGATGGCTCGTTTTTCTTTTGTACCGGCAAAGCCGCCAGACCTGTTACCGGTGCGGAGCCGTGCAAAACAAAGACAACGCCTACTGTACCTGCTGCGGGGCGAAACTCGGAAAAATATGTCCTCGGTGCCATATGCCGGGGAGCGAAGACGACCGGTACTGCAAACACTGCGGCAGCGCACTGGATGGAGGAGAGTAGGGACGGGATGAATAAACGCATCATATGGCTTGTGGTGATGCCGGTCATTTTATTTGCGATGCTCGCTGTATGTATCTATGCCGGAATCACTATTCGCTTTGAAGGATGGTTTTATGGGGAAGCAGTGGAAAATATGTCACCCGTTTTGACTGCAATGATGAAGGTGATCACCCATCTCGGCGATCCAATTACTGTAATTGTGTTCTGCCTGTCACTGTTTCTCGCACCAAAAACGAGGAGAACCATCGCACTGCCTACTTCGGCGGTAGTGATAATGTCCGGTGTGTTCAACGTCCTCCTGAAGCAGATTTTCGCGAGGGGACGCCCGAATGTCCTCCGGCTGATCAGCGAAACGGGCTACAGCTTTCCCAGCGGCCATGCGATGATCAACGCGTCGCTCTATGTCATGCTGATCTTGATGATCATCCGGTATCTTGGAAGTTTTTCCCGAAAACTATTTCTTTCTTCCCTGTGCATCGCCTTGGCGGGCCTGATCGGATTCAGCCGAGTCTATCTGGGCGTCCACTATGCGAGCGATGTTCTGGGCGGCTGGCTGTTCGGGGCCGCCATATCCCTGCTGGTTTACTCGCTTTGGAACGGCAGACAAGCAAAGATTAAAAACTCGGATTTTTGAAAGGAAGTTCAAAATGCAGGAATGGGTCATCCATATTATGAACCAGTACGGATACGTGGGGATAGCACTGCTGATCGCAATCGAGAACCTGTTTCCTCCCATTCCGTCCGAGCTGATCCTGACTTTCGGCGGCTTCATGACCACTTACACCAGCATGAACATCTGGATCGTCACCTTGTCCGCCACCATCGGGTCGGTGGCCGGGGCAATCGTCCTTTACGGCGTCGGACGGCTGCTTCCGGCCGAGAAAATGGACAGGTTCATCGGGAAATGGGGACATGTCCTCGGGCTGAAAAAAGGGGATGTGGAACGGGCGGATAACTGGTTTAATCGGCGCGGTGCCTCCACCGTCTTTTTTTGCCGGTTTATTCCATTAGTCCGAAGCCTCATCTCCATCCCTGCGGGGATGGCGCGGATGCGCAGAGGCAGGTTCCTTTTGTACACTATCCTCGGCTCCGCAATTTGGAATGTGGTTCTGGTGCTGCTGGGCGCTTTTGCCGGAGCCGGCTGGGAACGCGTCAGCCAATCCATGAATCTCTATACCTACATTGCTCTCGCCGTGATGGCGGTCGGAGGGGTCGGTTTTGTTGTTTGGATTTCTAAAAAAAGGAAAAATCAAAAATAGGTTTTCTCTCAGGATCCGCCATAAAATTCATGATAGGAATCTTATATTTTTGTTTTTAATCACTTGACGTGAGTAAATGAATATGATAAAATATCTTTCATCTCTCTGCGCTGCATTTAATCTACAGTACAAACTGAGCAGGCGATAAACCCGATATTGGGTTTATGGGGCTGGGCCTCGCGGCAACAGGTTGATCAGAACCTGTGGGACAGTATGTTGTCTCACAGGTATTTTTGTACCCTTTTGAGGCTGCAGCTGTATCTTTGCAATGCCATAGAGCTGTCGCATAAATGCTGAGAAGCATGATGGAGGTAACTTTTATGACAGAACGAAAGAAAACCATAAATCCAACCGGCCTGACAACGGCGGAAGCCGTGCAACGTCAAAAGCGATTCGGCAGGAACGAATTGATTCCGAAAAAGAAAAAGAATGTTCTTCAAGAGATTTTGAAAGCCTTGTCGGAACCTATGTTTTTGCTGCTCATCGTGACGGCGGTCATCTATTTTTTGCTGGGTGAGCCGCGCGACGGAGTTGTTATGCTGATCTTTGTATCGGGTATGATCAGTATCGATGTGATTCAGGGCTGGAAAACCGACAAGACTCTGAACGCCTTAAAGGATCTCGCGGCGCCGCGCATTACGGTGCTGCGGGACGGAGCGGAGCGGCGGATCGACAGCGCCGATCTTGTCCCGGAGGATATCATGCTGATTGCCGAAGGCGACAAGATCCCGGCGGACGGGGAGATCCTTCAGGCGAACGATTTGTGCGTCGACGAGTCGTCCATGACGGGCGAAGCGGAAGGCGTTTGGAAGGTCGCGCTCGGGACCGCCGATGCAGACGGCGGGCACTGGCGGCGCGACCACTGCTACGCGGGGACTCTTGTGACGCAGGGAAGCGCGCTGGTCCGCGTGGATCAAATCGGCAAAGCCACCGAGTTCGGGAAAATCGGTACAAATGTCGTCGGCGCACCGGAAGCCCCGTCGCCGCTTCAGAGGCAGACCCGCGGGCTCGTGAAGCTTTGCGCGGTTATTGCGGCGGTCCTGTTTGTATTGGTAGGCTGCTTCACCTGGCTGAATATCCCGGACCACCAATTTACCGACAGGCTGATCGAAAGCATCCTTTCCGGCGTCACGCTCGCCATGGCCATGATCCCGGAAGAGTTCCCGGTTATTTTGACAGTCTTCCTTTCCATGGGCGCATGGCGGCTTGCAAAAAAGCATTCGCTGATGCGCAGGCTGGCTTCCGTGGAAACGCTCGGCGCCGTGTCGGTTCTTTGCGTTGATAAGACCGGCACCATTACGATGAATCAGATGACCGTATGCGATACGTGGACAGAGGAAAACAAAGAGCGGGACCTCTGCGCGGTCATGGGGATGGCCTGCGAACCGGACGCATATGACCCTATGGAAAAGGCCATGATTTCGTATTGTGAAGGCAGGGGCCTGTCCAGGGATTTCCTGTTCGGCGGCAAGCTGATTCGGGAATATTCCTTCACTCATGAGGCAAAAATGATGGGCCATGTCTGGAGACGCGGCAATGAAATCCTGATCGCCGCGAAAGGCTCGCCGGAAAAGGTCCTCGCTTTATGTAATCTCAATTCGGACGAACGGGACAAAGCGCAGGAAAAAGCCGCCGATATGGCGGCACGCGGGCTCCGCGTGATCGCGGTTGGCAGAATGGACGTTGGAACGGCGGGCGAAGTTCCCGCTTCTTTGGCCCAATGCCGCCTTCAGTTCTGCGGATTGGTTGGCCTTGCGGATCCTCCGAGGGAATCCGTAAAAGCGGATATCCTCCGCTGCAGGAAGGCAGGCGTCCGCGTTGTGATGATTACGGGCGACAACGGCATCACGGCAGGCGCGATCGCGAAGCAGATCGGCATGCCATGCGGGAAATCCGTCACTGGCGACGAGATCGACCGGATGACGGATGAGGAACTTCAGAGACGTGTCCGTTCCGTCAGCATTTTTTCCCGCGTCGTCCCGGAGCATAAGATGCGCATCGTGAAGGCTTTCAAGGCAAACGGCGAGATCGTGGCAATGACGGGCGACGGGGTCAACGACGCCCCCGCGCTCAAATATGCCGATATCGGCATCGCGATGGGAAAGCGCGGTTCGGAGGTGTCCCGCGAAGCCGCCGATCTCATCCTGCTTGACGATAATTTTTCGACGATTGTGGATACCATCAGGGACGGCAGGCGGATTTACGACAACATCAAAAAAGCGGTCGGATATGTGTTCACGATTCACATTCCAATCGCGTTTTCCTGTCTGTTGGCCCCTCTTCTGAAAGTAAATCCGGCGAACCTTATGTTACTGCCCATCCATGTCGTCCTTTTGGAACTGATTATCGACCCGACCTGCTCCATCATTTTTGAACGGCAGCCCGCGGAACAGAATGTGATGGAACGCGATCCCCGTGATCCGAAAGAAAAACTGATGAGAGCGAAAGGTCTCTTCAGAAGCATTCTGCAGGGGCTGACGGTTTTTGCCTCTTCTTTTGGAACCTATTATACGGTTCTTATGGCAGATCCAGCCGTAAACGCTCCGGTTGCCCGTGCAATGGGCCTTTCCATTATTTTTCTAAGCAATCTGCTTTTGGTTCTGGTCAACAGTTCCCAAACGGATTTTGCATTCCAGTCATTCCACCGTCTGATCAAAGACAAGGTGATGTGGGCGGCCTTTGCGGGAACCATTTCCATGCTTGTCCTGCTCTTATACACTCCGCTTTCAGCCTTTGTGAAGCTGGCTCCGCTGACCGGACCGGAAGCGATCGCCGTAATCGTGATGTCGGCGGCGTCGGTACTTTGGGTCGAAATCGTAAAACTTGTAAAACATCTGAGAAAGAATTAACAGTAAAATCAGAACGGCCGTGACATCCCCAATGGATTTCATGGCCGTTCAAGTTTGTCGGTTCCCTGAAATGCCCGGAATCAAACCAGTTCATCATACGGATCGACGTCATATTTTAGCAATAGCCTGGTAAGATGCTCCGCGTGCCCTTTTTCGTCGTCAATCACGGCCTGCAAGGTGGTGCGGATATCCCGATATGGATATTTTGGCAGCTGCGCTTCATACAGAATCACGGCCTCGAGTTCTCCCTTGATATCGTCCCGGATATCGTTCAGAATGGCCGCACCGCCGGACTGGGAATGGGAGAGCGACACCGGTGTCTGGGGCCCGGGGTTGTCGTCCTTATGAGCTAAAAACTGTTTATACTGCTCCGGATCATATTTGCGGAGCAGCTTCAGCACCCAGCCGTAATGCTGCTTTTCGTCGAGCATAATACTGTGCCAGGCATCGTTTATTTCAGAAATGTCCGAGTTGGCGATGTGGGTTTGGTAACCGTTAATCGCGATGATTTCACTGATCAGGATTTCCCTGAGTTTATCCGTAAACTTCTGTGCCGTGCCCTGCGGCTGTCCGTTCGGATGCGTATAGCTCATGATAATCCTCCGCCTTTCATATAAATCTGCCTTCAGCCGCTGAGAGCCTCTCCCTTTTAGCCTCAAAATTGGACAGGCAGGAATAGCGTACAGTAGGCTGATCCTGCCTTAGTCATCTGTTCAAATCTTTTTCTGCATCATTATTCCAATGGGACTTGGGCCCGAATTCAAATACTCCAAAGCGCTTGATGATACCGTTATTTTATGTCCCTGTTGCTATTGCGTCGTCTTTCGTTTTGTGAACGGTTCCCCAAGGATGTTGGGGAGGTGCATAAATCGAATATACTTTTAAGGGTACGGTGCCTACATTGACGACGTTATGCCATGTCCCGGCTGGTATGACAATGGCATCGCTTGGCCCGACTCGCTTTTGAAAATTCATATTGTCTCTCCGGTTTCCGAACTTCGCAAGCCCTTCGCCCTGCTCGATGCGGATAAACTGGTCAACATCAGGGTGCATTTCCAAGCCGATATCATCGTTCACACGAATGCTCATCAGCGTAAGCTGCAGATGATTCCCTGTCCAGAAAGCGGTACGGAAGGTATTGTTTTGCTCCGTAACCGCTTCAATATTCACTACTATTGGTATGGGGCCATAGTCTCTTAATTCTTCATCAGGCATATCTTCCGATCCTCTCCCGTTGATTTTAACCCATAATATGAATTATCTGCCGGAAAAGTGCTTTTCAAAACGATATGGGTTTCGAGCGTTGTTCCATGTTATTGCCGCGCGATTGGCTCAGTTCGTTTCAATCTGTTCCGCTGAGGGGAACGGAAACCTTGCTTAGACCCAATAAACCTGTAGACGGAAATTCATCCCCAATATTTGCATCTTTAAATGAATCATTATGCTTGAGCCAAGGCATTGGAAACTGCATCCATAATGCCCCTGCTGCTGTATGTCGCGCCGGATACAGCGTCCACTTCCGCTGTCTGGTTGCTGATGATTTCATTGGAAACCATTGTGTACGCAGCATTGAAAAAGCTCGGAGCATCCTCGCTGGAATCCACTTGGATTGCAGTAATTTTCCCGCCTGAAACTTCGACCGTCACCGTCGTTGTTCCTCCCCGAAATCCGGCGCCAAATCCATGATAAGTACCGTCCTTATACCGGCCCCGACGACTGAGCGGAAAGTGTATGGACATAGACATAAAAGAAAGCACAGCATCCGGCCGGCAAAATATACGGCCAGTTGGGCGTGGATCACGCTCCAGTCCTGCCGCCTGCCGGTCAATTTTTTCGTGATGTCCATCATGGCCAGATACAGCATCTTGAGCAGGCTGTCATCCGTCGGAAAGACCGATTTCGCCTTCGTCACCTTTCGGAGCTGCCGGTTGAAGCCTTCAATAACATTGGTGGTGTAGATCAGCCGGCGCACCCCCGCCTCATTTCAGCTAAACTAATACCTGTATCATTATTTTTTGATATGCGTTATACATAGATCAAACATCATTTTAATATGTGCATCATTCAGTGAATAATAAGCGATTTTCCCGTCACGCCTGTATTTAATTAAGTGGGTTTGCCGTAACGATTTTAGATGATGCGAAATAGCAGGCTTCGACATATTCAGCAAAGCTGCAATATCACACACGCACATTTCAGAAAGCATAAGCGCATTTATAATTTTTAGGCGTGTAGGATCGCTGAGTACTTTAAATATACCAGCCATATTATACAAAGTATCATCGTCAGTTATTTCTTTTTTCACTTTATCTAATATATCCTGATGAACAATAGTGATATCACACATTGCATTTTCTTGATCTGTCATGTTTTCGTGGTTTTCAGACATTATAGCCACCCTTTCATATAAACAATATAAGATATAATCATAAAAAGATTCATATTTTTTTCGTATTCAGAGCTCTCATTGCGTTAACAACTGCAATCAGAGCAACCCCCATATCTGCAAACACGGCCGCCCACATGGAAGCTAACCCCAATGCTCCTAATACGAGGAATATGGCTTTAACTCCTAATGCAAACACGATATTCTGAGATACAATGTTTCTCGTTCTTTTCGCAATTTTTATCGCTGATGCTACTTTATGAGGTTCATCAGTCATAATCACTACATCTGCGGCCTCAATCGCAGCGTCCGAGCCCAAGCCTCCCATAGCGATACCGATGTCGGCTCTTGCAAGTACCGGCGCATCGTTAATTCCATCACCAACAAATACAATCTTTCCCTTGTGAGATTTTTGGGCTTCCAGGGATTCAACTTTTTCAACTTTATCGGCGGGTAACAGTTCAGAATAAACCTTGTCTAAACCTAATTCCTTGCCGATATTGTCTGCCACCTTCTTCAAGTCGCCAGTAAGCATAACTGTTTTTCTAACGCCAAGCGCTTTCAACTCTTTAATTGTTTTTGCAGAGTCTTCTTTCACCTCATCTGAAATTATGATACTGCCCGCATACTTTTTGTCTATGGCCACATGTACTACTGTGCCTAACGTATCCACATCAGTGTATTGGATGTTTTCACTGATCATTAATTTAGTATTTCCAACGAGTACTTCCTTTCCATTGACATTGACCTTAATTCCATGTCCCGCTATTTCCTGATAATTTTCAATTTTATATTTATCAATTTCAGCATGATAAGCAGCTATAATTGAAAGTGCAATCGGATGATTTGAATAGCTTTCAGCATATGCCGCATATTTGATCAGTTCATCCTCTGTATAACCGTTTTCAGAAATCGCTTTTGTAACCTTGAATACACCTTTGGTTAAAGTCCCCGTCTTATCAAAAACAACTGCTTCAACATTGTTCAATGCTTCAAGGTAGTTGCCGCCTTTTACTAATATTCCCTTTTTTGAAGCTCCCCCAATTCCCCCAAGGAATCCCAATGGTATTGAAAGCACTAACGCGCAGGGGCAGGAAACCACCAAGAATACTAACCCTCGGTAAATCCAGTCAGAGAAGGATGCTCCTGGAATAACCAAAGGCGGAATAATTGCTAATGCCAATGCTCCAAATACAACAACCGGAGTATAGTAACGCGCAAATTTTGTTATAAATTTTTCAGTTGGCGCTTTTTTGTTGCTGGCATTCTGTACTAAATCCAAGATTTTTGAAACTGTAGATTCTCCGAATCCTTTTGTAACTTCAATAGTCAAAACGCCATTCTTATTTACAAACCCGCTCAAAGCATCACTTCCGGGTTTTAACTCACGTGGAACGGATTCTCCGGTCAATGCCGCTGTATCAACCATTGAAGTGCCTTCTATGACCTTGCCGTCAAGAGGAATTTTTTCTCCCGGTTTTACTACGATCTTATTACCGATATTTACTTCATCAGGAGATACTTTTTTGAGTTCTTCGCCAACCTGTAAATTTGCATAATCAGGTCTTATATCCATTAATTCACTGATTGACTTTCTGGAATTATCCACGGCCATATCCTCGAATAATTCCCCAACCAGATAGAACAACATAACGGCGACGCCTTCCGGATACTCTCCAACAAAGAAGGCACCGATTGTAGCAACACTCATCAGGAAGTGCTCACTGAATACCTGACCTCGTACGATCCCCTTTATTGCGCTTAAAACAACTTTTCTGCCAACAATGATATAGCTTATTAAAAATATGGTAAGTTCAAGCCAGTTTTGAAATTTAAAAATCAATCCAACAACAAATAAAGTTCCTCCAATCACCAGTTCGACTATCTCTTTTTTATGCCCTTCTTCATCGTCGTCATCTTTTTCTTCTATTTTAGATTTAGAAGGATTTTTCACTAAAGCAATTTTCACATCCGGTTCTATTTTTTTTACGATGCTTTCTATCTTCTCCACTAACATAGGAACATTGGTATTCGACTCAGCTTCCCAAGTAAGTCTCTTAGAAACATAATCTACTGAAGCGAACTTAATCCCTTCAATGTTTTTAATTTCTGTTTCTATTTTTGCGGCACAGTTGGCGCAGTCCAACCCATTAAGCATAAATACCTTCGTCGACATGGATAAGCCCCCCTAATATAACGATTAAACGATTGCTTAATCGTTATATTATCATTATCATAAATTATTGTCAATAGAAAAAAAAATATTCCGGATCTGTTGGATGCCGTGTTTGTGGTTGAAAATCCTGGCCCACCGTTCGTAGCCGATGCCTTTTCCGGCGCGGAGTTTGGCCCGAATGTACACCAGCAGATTGACTCGTTTTCCCGGCGCGGATCTGATGACTTTATTGCGCGGCTTGTGTACCTTTTCCCGGAGAGTACGGCTCGAAGCACTGCTGGCCTGCAGCCAGCCGGATGGAGAAATCATCGCCGACCCGCGAACGGTATTTGCTGAACTGGATCCCCCAAAAGAGGCACCAACTACGGGAGCCGTCGTAACAACCCGCTTCGGGAAGCGGGGGTGGAAATACAGAATGTGGCATCGGTTTCCACCATCAGCGATGTTCTGCGCGCGCTCAAAAGCAAATATCTGACACCGGATGTGCCGGACATTCAGGAGCAATGAAAAACTTAGCGCGACACCAATTGATTCTGTCAAGGTGACGGCGTTTTTGACGCTTACTTAAAAACAGTTTTTATCCCCGCTGCAATGAATACTGGTGAACCGCTCCGGTTCCGTTCTGGCGGTTTACAAAGAACAGATGCTCGTTTTTGTGGAATCTGCCGCTCATCTCGTTACATACGCCAGAGAAAAGAACAAGGGAATTATTCTGATTGACCCGGATACAGCGGAGGTTACTCCCATACCGGTGAAAGAAAGGAAGAAAGAAAAATAAACCTTTCCGCTTGTCTTTTCTCTGATTTAGATCTGCTTAGAGTAGGAGGTTCGCTTTCATGGTTCACCATGAACCGTTCCACGGTTCACCTGTGGGCAGACTTTCTTCTTGGCAGAGCAGATACTTTTTCAGCGTTTACCTTATGTGATACAGATTGGAGGATTTTCCGCCGTTTTCGCGCCACCTCGGCTCTTTGCAGAGGTGGTCGCTTTTTTCAAGATCGGCGATAGCCCGTTTGACCGTGCTTTTGGACAGCTTCAGCTCCCGTGCGATGGTACCGATCGCCGGGTAGCATTTGCCGTCCTTATCGGCTCGGTCGCGCAGGTACATATACACGGCAACCGCGCGGTGAGGAAGCTCAGAAGCATACAAAGATGTAAAATACCCCACGACATATCACTCCTATTCGATGCGAACGGGATCTTTTCTTCGAGGAAAACCATTTATCTCCTGCGCAGGCGCATGCTCGATCCCACCGTGTGTACTGGGTTCACCTTCAGCTATGTCCGGGTCAACCGTATAAGCCGCATTCCTGCGGATGAGTTCTTCCTCCAGCTCGAACCGGTCGGCGTACTCCACCTTCCGGGCCGACTTTTCCTCAACCTCATAAGGCTTTCCGAAGGTGATACCCCAATCCTTAAACAGCTTGAGCCGGGTGCGCATTGGATAAGCGCCGGTTTTCGTCACAACGAATCTGCCCTTGGGCATGGATTTGAGTTCGTCCGGCGAAAGGAGCGGACGCTCGATCATTTCGAGGTTCTGCGAGCCGTCGCTTTTGCCTCGGTTAACGGTCCCGCTCATCACCGTTCGGGTTCCCAGCGATTTGGACAGGGTTTCCGCCGACTCGCTGTTGGGCGCGAAACCTCCGAAAATCGTGTCCTGGCAGTTATCCACGATGATGGCGGCGCCTTCTTTTCCGTAATTTTTCTCCAACTGAGCAAGGCTCTGGATGATGGCTGTTATAGACACCCGCCGTGAGCGACTGGATGAGAACATCATCTCGGCTGACTCTATTTTTGGAATGGTCCCTATCTCATCAAGGTACATCATGACACGGTTGGGCAGCTTCCCGCCGTGCTCGTCGGCCACCGAGAGGATTTCACGGTAAAGCTGTTGGACGATCAGCGAGATAATAAAATATTTCGTGTTATCTTCTTCCGGCATGACAAGAAAAACGGCGCTTTTCTCCGTGCAGAATTTTTCCGCGTCTATGGCGGTATCGAAGCACAGAACCTGCTCCAGTTCGGAATCCAGGAATGCGTTGAGCCTGGAAAGCGCCGTGGAAAGGACGCTCTGCATCGCCATATCCGCGCTGTTGAGCGCCGCGCCCGCGAACCATTTTGTCTTGTGGTCGTCCGGAAGATGCGCCATCAGCAACTGGAACAGAGTCCTGCCCTTCACGCCGCTCGGTGCGAGCAGGTCCTGAATCAGTTTGAAGACGGAGACGATGTGACGCTTCTTCGGAGGGCAGAATTCCGCGAGCAGAAGGATGACCGAGGTCAACAGACCTTCCGCCGCATCGTAAAAAAAGGCGTTCTGGCCTGCCGTGGCAATATCGAACCCGCCAGATCCGATGATGGTTTTCGCCGTAATCTTGGCATACTTCTCGGCTTTCGCCTTATACGCCAGGTTGGTATCGTCCCGTAGATAGGCGTCCATGTACCGGTTGACGAGATGATTCAGGTTAAATCCGTCGCTTTTGGTCGGATTGCGCAGATCAATCACGGCAACGTCGTAACCGTAACACTCTTTTGCGATCCCCCCATAATTGCGATACAGATCTCCCTTGGTGTCGGTCGTAAGAAAGCTCATGCCGGCCGCACAGGCGTATTCGAGGTTGGGATATAAAAAGTTTGCGGTTTTCCCTACGCCCGCAGCCCCGATCATGAGGCAGTGAATATCGTCGTCATCAACCAGCGCGTAGCCGTGTGGAGCGGTCCGGTCAAACAGCGGCGCTTTATGCCAGCCGATAATCAGGCCCTGTGCGGAAGGAAGGTTTTTGCCCTGCCGCCAGAGTTCCGGCTCAAAAGGGACTTCCGAATAGGTGTGCTTGATTTCGGATTTGGTCGCCCAACGGGCCGTACCGTGCTGGCCGTCGCCCACCGTCCGGGATTTGATGCCGTTGAGGGTATAGTAATGCGCCAGCAGGGACAGAAGCCCGATGACGGCGAACATCAGGAATCCGGCGATCAGCAGAGTGACAACCGGAGAAATAATCATAAATAGACCTCCTTCACAAGCTCATCTTAAAATTTAGCGCCGATTCCTTCGGCGCCTGGAGCGGCTGGGACAGTTCCAGCCGGACAAAAAGCTGCGCCTTTATGCAGTCAAGTGCGAGGCGCATATAATCTGAAACCAGCGTCTGCCGATCCTGCAGCGTGCGGATGCCGGGTGCGAGTGACTGCCGGTCGATATTCACCGCATCCTCGCGGATATCTGCCGCTTTAGTTCGCATCCAGCCCCGGTCCAGGTGGGGCCTATAGCTGTCGCGCAGGTTTCCAATCAGCTGCCCGACCGTTTCCGGCCGTTCCATTTGCCGAAGCTCCCGCTGCGCGGAAAGCAGCGCGCCCGCCGCCATTTTCTGCAGGCAAGCTCCCACGATCTCCGAATTGGCGGCAGCGAGCTTTTCGGAATCGACCAGCGGCGTCAGCCTCCGGTGATATTCCCGGATGACAGCGGCCGGGTCCGGAACGGCCGACAGGGTTTCGCATACGGAGGAAAGATTTTCGCAGATCTCCGGCAGCAGAACGAGCTTTGGATGCTCCCCGGCCGGGATGGGGGTAATGCCGTGCTTTGCTTTGATATCCTCGTTCCAGTCCTTGTACCGGGACTGGAGCACAGGGATATCCATATAGGCGGGGTCGTAGTAGTCATGTTCGGCAAGGATGTCCTTCAGTCTGCCGGTGGCCTCAATCCCGGCCTCGTCGTGATCAAGGCACAGCACTATATTTTTCAGGTTCGGATGGCTTTTGAGCTGCTGAAGCATCGCGTGCTCAGACACACCGTCCAGCGTGACATAGCTGTGTTTTTGCCAGTCTTTCAGGTGAAGAGAAATAAAAGAGAGCATATCGATCGGCGCCTCGAACACATAAAGGGTGTCGTCCTCGCCGATGTAGTGAAAGCTGTATTTCGGGTCGCTTCCCTCCACGTTGCCCTTGTAAGGCTCGCCTTTGGTGTAGGTGCCGCGTTTGTGCGCGTGACGGGGAATACTATTTTCATCCACACCGACAAACACAGCGTTGTGGTACTCTTTATCCTCATAGATCAGGTGTTCGCGTGCGAAATACGACAGCACGCTCGGATCGATGAACCGCTGTTTGAGCAGATAGGCGAACACCCGGCGCATGTCCGGATTGGCTTCCGGGAGTGCAAAGTCTTTCTTGGGCGGCGGCGCGCTTTTCTCGGTCTGGTTCCATTCCAGGCCGCCCTCGCCGCCGAGCAGAAAGGTGACCGCTTCGGGGAAATCCATGTCATAGAACCGCTGGACGAAGTCAATCGCGTGGCCTCCCTCCTTGCGGGAATGCCGAAACCACTCGCTGCCGCGGATAGTCACGCTGTCATGCCGTTTCCAGCGCCACTCATGCCCGGAGCGGATGAGCTGCTCGCCCTGCCTCTGTAAAAAGTCCACGAGGTCAACCGAGTTGGCCCTTTGTTTTTCTTCCTCTGTGAACGGGATATAGGACATGAAGGATCCTTCCTTTCAGCGTTTGCGTTTCCCGCACCGGCGAAAAAAGGCCGTCCGCTGATGTACGGACGGCTTATCCAGCACCATATTGATTTTGGCGGGCAGGATCTCTTTTGTCTGTGGATACTGTTTTCGCATCAAATGTGCGCCTCCTTTTAATAGCTCTGTTCGGGCGCCCGCTCGTCGGGCGCGTGACCCATTGCCATCTTCTTCTGCCGGAGCCGGCGGCGGAGCTTGCTGTCCGTTCCCATGCCGGGGCCTCCGTACAGCCTACTTTGCTGCTGCCGGAAGATCCGGCTCAGGTGGTGCAGGAGCCGGGTGACCGCCAGCATCGGGGACGGATCACGGAACGAGTCCAGATGATTGAGGAAAAACCGGGCGTATGGATTGCCCTGCCCGGCGGAAGCCGTCAGCCATCGAACGGCGGCTTCGCGGTCGCGTGGAACATCCTGCCCCATCAGGTAGAGCTTGCCGAGCATGTATTGCGCATATTGGTTGTCCAGCTCCGCGGAAGCTGTGAGCCACTTGACGGCGGCCTCCACATCTTTGGGAACTTCCTCTCCCAGAAGGTACAGCTTGCCGAGGCGGTATTGGGCGAAGGAATTGTTCTGCAGGGCCGCCTTTGTAAGCAGATCCACCGCCTGATGAATATTCTTTGGCACATCTTCGCCAGCCAGATACAGCTTTGCCAGCGCGTACTGCGCATACGCATTGCCGAGGCCGGCCGAGAATGTCAGCCATCTGGCTGCGACGCCCATATCCTTTGCGACAGCCGTTCCTTCGAGGCACAACTTTCCCAAGGCGTAGGCGGCATAGGGGTTCTTCTGGTCGGCCGCCGCGGTGAACAGTGCGACGGCTTTTTCCGCGTTTCGCTCCACATACAGGCCGTCCCGGTAGAGCTTTCCTAACAGATACTCGGCGGAGTCATTTCCGGCATCCACAGCTTTGGTGAGCCAGAAAACGCCCCTTTCGGGATCCGCGTGGGTATCTTCATCCGGATTCAACGGACTTTCAACAGCCAGATAAATTTTCCCAAGCAGGCATTGGGCATAGACGTTTCCGAGCTTGGCCGATTTTTCGAGGTATTGCACCGCAGCGCCGATATCCCGTTCCGTTCCGGTGCCGGTGTAGAGCATCTGCCCGAGGCGGTACTGGAGCTTGTCGTCGCGGCTTTGTGCCTCCAGTTGCTGAAATCCAAGAAAGGCTTCCCGGAAGCAGTCGGCGGCCGCATTTTTATCTTTTGCCGTGCCGATGCCGTCCCGGTACATCTTCGCCAGTTCATAGGACGCATACGGGAAGTGCTGCCGCGCCGCTTTCTGATACAGCGCAAACGCTGTATTATAATTCAGTTCCACGCCCTGGCCCCGGTAGTACAGGCCGGCGAGGGAATACTGTGCGTACTTGTAGTTCTCCGAGGCAGATTCCTCAAACCAGCCTGCCGCTTCTTCATAGTCCTGATCGATGCCGTGACCGGCAGCATGCATCTTGCCGATGCGGTATTCCACATAGCGGTGGCTTTTCCCCATTTTAATCTCATAAAAGGCTGTGAGGGCCTTTTCGTACCAGGTGAAAGAAATCCCCGCATCGGCTTCTATCCCCAGTCCGTCTGCGTACATGCGTCCGAGATCATGCATGGCGAGTGCGTTTCCAGCATCGGCTTCTTCTTGAAACAGCCGGAGCGCCTGAGCTAAATCCGGCTCCATATCGTCTTTCCCGTACAAAAATTCACGGGCCTGTTTGTAGCGGTCGCTCCATTCGATATATGGGTGGGGTGTCGCGGGCGGACTTTCAATGGGTTCCGGGCCTTCCGATGTGCTGTTCGGAAAATTCCCGTCTTCTGGGGATTCATCGTCTGGCTCATCCTCCGGCTCATACACCGGATCGGTCTGATCCGCTGCCGTTTCCGCCTGAGCCTCAATGCCCTCGTCGCCCTCAAACATGATCTGCCGCTCGCCGATACGCAGAGCTTCTTCGATCACGATGTTCTTGATGTGCTTGAATTCCTTTTGCTGGGAAAGCGGAAGCGGGTCGGGCAGCTTGTCGGCGTAAGTGTGCAGAATCTCGTTATGTAACTTGTACCATGCCCGGTAGGCTTCCGCCATCCGCGCGTCCTTTGAGAGCTCATCCACGATCTGATCGACGAGGGTCTTGAGCTCCGCTTTGAGGTAACCGTACTGTTTTCTGCCCGAGGTGTATTTCAGGCGTTCGGAAAGCCGGGAGAGCATATCTTCAATAACCTTGTTTTCGTAGACACCGGATTCCATCTGCCCGATGATTTCGGAAAGCGCGACACGGCTCTGTTCGGCGAGCTCGTTGCGGCGTGCGGTCTGATCCGGATAAATCTGCATCAGGTCCTGCTGGAAGATTTCATGCGCCAGCGTACTCCGCATTTCGTTGATGGCGGGTTTGGTGACGTAACCCTCGCGGGGATCAACGGAATAGACGATCATGTGGCAGTGCGGATGGTGGCCTTCATCGTGAAAAGCTGCGTACCAGCGCAGGTTTTCCGGGGAGATCTTCATCTGCTCGGAAAACAGGTTGCGCTGTTTGCGCAGAAGCGCCATCCACGCCGCGGCATGGTCATACCCGAGCCGGGCGGCGTCCTCCCGCCGCAGGCTGATAATCGGTGTCCAGACGTTTCCCGTGTGGCGGGAGACTTCCTCCGCCACCTCGGACAATATTGGTGGCGCCTCGGCATCCGAGAACAGGCCATGCGTGCCGGATTTCTCCACACGAGGGCGGGTGGCGATATATTGAACATACACGTCCTTGCGCCCAAGCGGATCCATGTTCTGCTCCAGCGCCGCTGTGATGAATTCCGAGGCGTTTTCAATAGTCGGCTGCTTCTGGTAGTCTTCATATTCGAGCAGGTCCGCGGTGTCTGGAAACTGAGCCAGCAGATCACCGATGAGCCGTCGCTGTTTTGCCGTGGAGGGCAGGGCGCGGATATTCGCCGGAAGCTTCTCCACGCCCTCGCGCGTCGCCATGTATTTCACGAGGTTGGCGGCATGGGTTCCGTCCTTGAGATACCGGCACTTAAAGATGATTTTCGGCATGGCCGTTACTCACCCTTCTGGAATTTCACCACATCCTCGAAGGTGACGGAACCGACAGACCTTTTAACGTCGTTCACGCACTTGCCGCGCAGCCTGCGCAGCATGGTTTCGTCCACATCTGCGTTTGCCGCGAGGATGTTCATCATCATGCTCATCTCGACAGCCAGTTTGAAAATAAGGCGAGCCATCCGGCTTTCCAGACTGTCCACCATTCCGGTCATGGCGGACGTGATGGCGGCGGGCAGATAGCGCACGCCGTCCTCCGCCGAAATGTAGCCGCAGTAGAAACGGACGGCCTTTTCGATGAACTCGCTCTGACTCTGGCAGTTGTCCTGTTTGTACCATTTCTCGATCAGAGTGCGTGTTTCCGGGTACATCCACAGCGGGAATTTCTTCTTGTTTACTCTTTCTTCCGGCATTGTTTTCCTCCATTCTGTTTTATACAAAAAGGGCCATGACTCCTGTCATGACCCCTCTGTAAAGGCGTAAAGATGCGGGTTTCCGGCCTTTTTTTTCGCCGCCGACCCCGGAACCGACCCCAGGGGCCGAAATCCGACCCCGGAGCAAAACGTTCCCCGACCCGCATTGCGGGGCGGTGTGAGCCGCAGCGGGGACGCACCGCGACCCCGCTGCTTTAACCCGCATCGTTTTCCACCCCATGGTTCATTCCCCGAAAGCGGAGCTTCTCCTGTCTCAAACTTCCGCACAAAGCCCCAGCACTGGGTCTTATCGCCTCATGGGTGTAACCGTGCGATCCCTGCTGAAAAAAAGCGACACGGGGGCACACGGGCGGTGACATGGGCGAGAAGCAGACTTCGCTGTTTCAAGGTCAGCGTCTACGGGCTCTGATCCTATGTCGGCACCTTACATCCGCATTTCGGGTGCCTGGGTCGGCTGGTTCAGGGAGGAATCGACTGTCAGCAGGTTCCAGCTTCGATCAGCCGGATGGTAATGGCAACTCTCGACAGTCTGCTCCCTCAGTTCCTCCCATGTGACCGGGATTTCCGTACCGCGCTCGCCCGCATGGGCGAACAGCTCACTCAGCGGTTTGCCGGGAGCGATAGTGACATAGCCGCCCGGCGACATGATCTGGATCATGTCGTTTGGATGCTCCCGCACAAACTGCTCCAGCGTTTCCGGTTCTTCCCCTGACTGAGCCATATTCCGTTTGTCAATGGCCTCCCGGACTTCGGCCGGCACATGGGACTGATAAAGGGTATCCAACAGGGACTCCATGCCGGATCGCAGCTCGGATTCGTCTTTCATATATCTTTGGAGGGCGCACAGTTTTTCGGCGTCATAAGAAATCTGCATTTTAAAAGCTGCCTGTTTCATAGGATCATTCATCCTTTCCATTCTCGGTTTCAACAATCGGTCTTGTAATCGGCAGGGCTCAAAAGGTATGAGGCCAAGCACCTAACAGGGTGCATGCGAAAATGAGTCTGTACGGAATTTGATGCTCCAAACACCTAACAGGGCGCATGATACCGATATGCGGTGCCCGCTTGTGAGAGTGCTGGCACCCAATAAGGTGCTTGGGTGGGTATTATGGATCATCCATCGCGTGGAGCAGGCTGTCCGGCACATCAGAAAGATTTGCCTCATCCAGTTGCAGAACAGCAGAGGAAGCAGGCAGGTCGGACGGCGCTTGGTAATCGGTGAAATGCTGCAGTTCCTCCTGAATGGCCGTGCGGACGATCTTCTCCAGTTTCACCGACTGGTCATATCGCAGGATACAATCCACAATAAACTCCGTGCGCTGCCCGACAGGCTGTTCATCAAGCAGGCGGGCCGCTTCTCTGTGCCGTGCGGCTTGCAAATCAAAGGAGACGTTGAAGCGTTTTCTCATCTTGCTCACCCCAACAGCAGACGATAACCGTCCGCGTTGGCGAAGCGGTTCAGAACAGCCACCGTATTGACGCTGCCGCCACGCAGCAGGCCGTCGAGCAGCTCCGCTCCGCCGCCCGCGAACACGGTGGGGAGCTTCAGGTCAAGTCCCCTTTCCCGCAGTGTGTTAAGTAATTCCCTGGTATACCTCTGCATTTCCTGTTCCACGGTCTGCCGTATGAAGTCCTGATCCGCGTGCTGAATTTTACCGCGGATGGCATCGGTGACAAGTTCGTCGGTCAGCAGGATGTCCCGTTGCCGCAGGATGTCCTGAATGCGGGTATAGAGCGTGATGGTGCCCATCCGGAGGCTTGTGCAGCTCGATCGGTCCAGCCTGGAGCCATGCATGGTTAGAACATCTACCGTATACCCCCCGATGTCGGCCAGGGTAATGCTGCGGTATCCCCGGAGCTGAGGATAGTACCGGCAGAGTGCCGCATGCCCTTGGGCGAACACTTTGCAATCCGCAATGTGGCAGCGGTAATCCGCTCCTTCAAACCGGAAAGTCAGATTTCCGCGCAGAAAATATTGGCGGAAGGCGTCTTTCTGCATTCCGTATGCTTCGATGGGCAGCCCTACGCCCAGAAGGACATCTGCTTCCTGAACACCCGCCTTTTTCATGGCGGACGCAATGGCCGGCAACGTCAGAAGAAAGGTGTCCGGATCTTTCGTTTTGTCCTGCTGAAACCGCATCCGCTTTTCGCCAATGGCGTAATATCTGCCGCTATAGCAGAGCTGCATCTCATCCGTGATGAATTCCTTATCGCTTGCCGCGTACCCGGAGGCGTACAGCATCCCTTCTGAGGATTTTGTGTTGTAGTTGCCGTTATCGACACCGAGTTTGATCATCATCTGAATCACACCTTTCTTGAAAAAAGAAGGCAAGCCGCATGGGCCCGCCTCCGTATGATTGCTCCTCGGATTACATGCCATTGAGTTTCAACCTGCTTACCTCCTTCGAAGCACAAAAAGCCGTTCCCCAAGAGACGGCTTCAATCGGTTTATATTGAAAGGTTCCCTGCAGAGTCTGCTTTACGGCAGATACCCTCTGGGGTTGACCGCCTTGCCATTGATGCGCACTTCAAAGTGCAGGTGGCTGCCGGTGCTGTGGCCAGTGTTTCCGGACAGTGCGACGACGTCGCCAGCTTTGACAGCTTGCCCTACGTGGGCGATAATTTGGGAGCAGTGTCCGTACAGCGTGACCAGCCCACCGCCATGGTCGATCATTAGATAGTTTCCATAGCCGTCAGGATCCCAGGCAACCTTGGAAACTGTTCCGTCCTTCGCCGCATGAACCTGTGTGCCGGTCGGTATGCCCAGATCGATGCCGGTATGAACAGTGGCTTTTCCGTTGATCGGGTCAATGCGAGGGCCGAATTCCGAGGTAACCAGTGCCCGCCAGTTACTTCCGATAGGGGAAATCAGGCCGGCAGTGGAGAGAATTTGTGATGAGTCCGAAGGCCCTGTGCCGCTCTCGCCAAAAGTATGTTGATAGATTTCGTCGGCATTGGATTTTTCATCGTCGGTGACGGCCCGGCCAAGGAGTCTTTCAATATTCTTATAGACCTGATTGAGATCAGTCAACGGAGCAATTGCGTCATAACTCTGTTCAGTCTGAGTTCCATCCGGATTCTGAACAGTGCGGGTGCGGATTTCCGTTTTCACAAAGCAACCGGCAAACGAATCGTAGTCCACCTCCTGCAGGGAATCGGCGCCGAAATACAGAGAATAAAAAACAGCCTTGACCCGCGTGGAGTCAAGGCTTCCGTCCCCGGATTCAATAGGCAGCTGTGCGATCGCATCGTCCAGTTGCCTGAACGCATCTTGCATTTCTTCGATATGCTGCCGATATTCAGAAGGGACATCCGAGGAGATCATCCCTCCGTGGAAGGCGAGATTCACAGCATCATTGTTGTGTGCCGCGCCCCCGGAAAGAAAACTCATGAGTAAAAGGATGGCGAGAATAAAAGGCATCAGGGCAGCGGCGATGATTACTGCAATCACCTTCCACGTCCGTTTGTCTGTGGCGGCGGCAATCGCCGCCTTAACTGCAAGGGCCACAGCGGGTGCGGCCATATAACACTCCTCCTTTGGGCAGAAAAGAACAGACGCCCCGGCGAGTAATGGGGCGTCCGTTTTACCAGTCGATCCTATTTCAATAATTGATTGAGCGTTACTTCCATTTCATGTCGAACAGACTGCCTTGTTCCATATCCGGTGATTCCCGCTTGACCTGCTCTTGTTCTTCGGCCAGCCGGATGGACTTCTCCACGGATCTTTCCAGAAAATCCGTATTAAAGCCCGCTGTCTTATAGCCTTCCATGATGGTTTCCAGGTAGTAATCCGATGGAGCACCGAAAGGATGCCCATCGTTCATGATGTAGACCATGGCCGGCTGCGTCTTTCCTCCGAGTTCCACCGGCAGGACCTCTTTGTGATAAAAATGGGGATATCCTTCATACCGATCAAGTGCCTGCTCGTCGGCAGGTCGGATCTTCCACAGCAGAATGGGAACATTCGAGTCCTTGAGTGGCTCCACGGTGGCTACTGCCCCCCGACCGCCGCCGCGGAACAGCAGTTCATAATCCTTGATTTCGCTCGCTCCCACCACTTTGGCGGTCGGGCAGCGATACGCCATCTGCGGAAGGTTGAGGTTGCTGCCGTAAGCGATATACAGCATAGGTTTACTCATAGAAACACATCTCCTTTATATGTTTACATACGCATGACAAAGGCCGGGGACTCATCCTCCCCGGCCTGTTCCTGTTGTTCATTTTCCGTAATTTCCTCCTGCGGTGTGGCTGCCGCGGCCTCCTGCTGGGTTTGGCTTTCTGCGTCCAATTCCAGTTCTTTTTCTTTTTTCTGTCGTAACCTTTGCTTTTGCTGTATAGCCTGCTCGGGATCCTTCCATGCGATACAGCCATCCAAGTGCTCGAGGAGATGGAGTCTTGCTGTCTTGAATTCATCCCCAATCAACCCCAATCTCAACAGCCACGTTCGGAAAGTATATTTTTCATTGGTGCTGTGGGTTTTCTGTCTGCTGGCGCAACGCTGGTTGAGGGCCTGTGCGGAAATGGCAAGGCAGAACTGGATGTACGCCTTGATTTTTCCCGCATGAGTGGTGGAATTAAAAAGCCTGAACTCAATCGTGCCCTTTTGGAACACGCTATGTAAGTTCAGGCAGTGGTAACGGGAATCGTCATAATGGTGGTAGCTCCGGTCTGCGCCGCCGTACCAGATGCGGCTGACCTCATTGAGCGTCTTTGGCTTCTTTCGGTTAAGTTCTTCAAGGAATCTCTGATCAACCTTTCTGCAATATTGGTGTTCACGGGCCACCTCGACCTGCATCGCCTTATAGATCAGATCCTCTTTCGAGGCCATGATATTGGTGATGTTGCGCAGAGTGTTCGCGTTGTGCGGGGAGGCGTCTACATGCACATGGATCCCACAGCTTTTATCGGCGATCATGCCGGCGCCGCGAAGTTTTCGCACAATCTCCTGGATGGTTTCAATATCACCCCAATGGCAGATGGGGCTGACCAGTTCCACGCTGTAATTATTGTCCGCGGGGACGAGCCGGCCTCCTTCTCTTTTCTGACAGGTAATACTGCCGTCGCTCATGACCTTCCAGCGGCGGCTCTCACTGTCCAAAACAGAATATTCGCCGTAATACCCCCCGTCGCGGCTGACGGGATTCCCGAAATGTTCGGACAGCACACGTGCGGCAGCCTCACGGGTCAAGCCTGTCATCTCGATTTCAATCCCGAACCGCTGTTCTTTCATGTCCAAAATTTTTCATCTCTTTTCCGATGATCAGCGGCCTCCGGCCGTACCGAAGAGTTTTGATTTGTACTCCGGTGCGGTGACCATCAGGTTATACCGCTCGTTGCCGCATTTATACAAGCAGACGCCCCGCTGGGGGTAACGGATCAGGTTGTACTCGGATTCCTCGAGCTGCAGGGAGTCGATGTAAAAATGCTTGTCGATGTTGCCAGCGTTGAAGAGGAACGCGTGCGTGGGGATGGAAAACAGCGGCTTCGTCAGCTCCCTGATGCCCTCGATGTTGAAATCTTCGAGATTCTGCGAGGCCAGAATCATGGCGGAGTCCTTTTTCCGTACCCGCTTCATGCAGCTTCGAATATACTCAATGACCACATAATTGTTACCGTTGCCGCCGCCATTGTTGGTCAGGAACAGATACAGCTCGTCGATGCTGGCGGCCGTATTGCCTTCGGTCAGCAGTTTGTCGGACATAAAGGAAAGGACGTTGAACAGGAGAGCGCTCTTGACATTCCGGCTGGCCTGCAGTAATCCCTTGACGCCAAACACAATAAAGCGGTTGGAAGTCACATTGGTATGGCCGTTGAAGAATTTGCTCTCGGCGCCCTGGCACATGGAGTGGAGCCCCAGCAGGATTTCCTGCAGGAGCTCGGCGGTGTAGAGCTGATATTTTGCCTGGTCGTAGCTTTTGTACTCATCCTCAATCAGCGCGTACAGGTCGGAAAGGATGGGGTAATCAGCGGCCTCCAGCTTGCTGAAATCGGTGCGGTCGCTGAGCCCCCATTTTTCATAGAGCTTACCCAGCATGATTTCGATAACATCGATGTGGCGGTCGGAAAAATTCTTGTAACAGCGGAAAAAGTCCTTCAGGAAAGAAACATGCTGGCTGAGCTTTGTCCGCTGCCGGAATGCCTGGGGCGCTTCCTTGTCCTCGGGGCTGCCGCCTTCGTCCCAGGTCTTGGGCTCCAAAGGGTTTATCATATATTGACCGCTCATGAGGTCGGCAAAACACCCCCCGAGGTTTTCGGCCAGATCGACGTATTCATGTTCCGGATCGAGGCAGATCACGCTTTTTCCGGATTCAAGGATATTGCAGAGGATCAGCTTCAAAAGGTGGCTTTTGCCCTGGCCGCTATTGCCAAGGATCAAAATATTGCTGTTGGTTTTATCATCGTCCCGCTTGTCGAAGTCCACGATTATATTCGAGCCGAACTTATCGCGGCCCAGGTAAAAGCCATGGGGATCTGTTTTGCCCGAATAATTAAAGGGGTACAGGTTGGCGGCGGAGCTTGCGGGCACGACCCGCTCAAATTGGCTGGAAAACGCATTCCAGCCTGAGGGGATGACGCTCTGGAATCCCTGCTGCTGGCGGAGCAGGAGTTTATCCACATTGAGCTTGGAACGAATGAGTTCTGTCAGCACTTCGGTTTGAAGCAGACCGAGCTGTTCCAGACTGTGGGCGGAGAGCTCGATGTAAACCGCCGTATGCAGAAGCGGCTCCTTACTCCGGTGCATCTGTGTGACAAGGGTGGTGACGTCTTGTAAATTCGACTCAGCTGTGACGGTTTGTTGAAGATCCTGTGTGCTGCTCCGCTGCATACGGTTTTTGTTCGCAGCATTTGAGATGATTTTCTTTTCCTCCATGGGTGTGACATGCCTGGTGTAGAGGTGCAGGGTTACGCCGTCTTTTTCTCCGAGATAGCGTAAGATGGCCTGCTCATCGGTCGTCGTCGGGTATTCACGCAAAGCCCAAACGCACCGAAATGTGTTGCCGCAGATAAAATAATCCGTGAAAAACTTGATCACCGAGGGTGCGATCATGTCCAGAAATTCCTGCATGCGGATATCCTCCTGCGGCGGCGTTTTCGTCTTCTGCTGCTTTGCCATTTGGCATCTTCCTTCCCGATTGGATTTTGGATAAAAAAACCGCCACATCTCTGTGACGGCACGGACCCTCTTGCGGTTAAGCATGGTATAATAAGTGCGATGTTAAATGCACTTTATCAGACATTGTGAAAACGCTGAAACAACTTGGTTTCTAATTTTAGGGTAATGTACTATATATTTCAACGAATGGTACCCCTGAAACGTGGTTTTTCATGAAGCATAGTGGGGAAACGTAAAATGGGAACTCTGTAATTTCAATCTGCAAACAGATGACTTTTAAAGGAGGAGGCCGGAGAATAAGCATGGAGAACAGGACCTATATCGCAATCGATCTAAAATCCTTCTACGCTTCGGTCGAGTGCGTGGAACGAGGGCTTGATCCGCTGACCACCAACCTCGTTGTCGCTGATGCAAGCCGCACCGAAAAAACCATCTGCCTCGCCGTCTCTCCTTCCCTCAAAGCATACGGCATCCCCGGCAGGGCGAGGCTGTTTGAGGTCGTACAGAAGGTCAAGGAAGTAAATGCGGGACAGCTGCGCAAAGCACCGGGACGAGCCTTTTCCGGTGCCTCCTGTAACGATACCGAACTGAAATCCTCACCGGGTCTTTCGTTGGATTATATTGTCGCAACGCCAAGAATGGCCTATTATATAGAGTACAGCACACGGATTTACAATATCTACCTGAAGTACATCGCGCCCGAGGATATTCATGTCTACTCCATTGACGAGGTGTTTATTGATGCCACCGCATATCTGAACACCTACAATCTCTCAGCCCGTGAGCTTGCCAAGGAAATGATTCTGGATGTACTCAAAACAACTGGCATTACAGCAACGGCGGGAATTGGCGCAAACCTGTACCTCAGCAAGATCGCTATGGATATCCAGGCAAAGCACATACCGGCTGATAACAACGGTATGCGGATCGCTGAATTAGACGAAATGAGCTACCGTCGCCTGCTGTGGTCGCACCGGCCTTTAACAGACTTTTGGCGCGTCGGAAAAGGATATGCCAAGAATCTGGAGGAACACGGCCTCTTTACGATGGGGGATATTGCGAGATGCTCTCTCGGTAAACCTACCGATTACTATAACGAGGATTTACTGTACAGACTGTTCGGCGTCAACGCCGAGCTGCTGATCGACCACGCATGGGGGTGGGAGCCATGCACGATTGCCGATATTAAAGCATATAAGCCAGGCTCAAACAGTGTTGGATCGGGGCAGGTGCTGCAATCCGCCTATACTTTTGACAAAGCGAAGCTGATCGTGCGGGAAATGACCGATCTGCTGGTACTCGATCTGGTGGATAAACGGCTTGTGACCGACCAGCTTGTCTTGACGGCCGGATATGATATCGAAAATCTGACAAATCCGACGATAAAAAAATCATATCACGGGGCAATTACCATGGATCACTATGGACGCGCCGTTCCGAAATCCGCGCATGGTTCAATAAATCTTGGCAGACCGACCTCGTCTACAAAGCTAATATTGGATGCCGTCGCAAAGCTGTTTGACCGCATCATTGACAAAAATCTCCTGATCAGAAGAGTCAACATTACAGCAAATCATGTTGTTGATGAGGGAACTGTTCAAAAGGCGGACAACTTTGAACAGCTTGATCTCTTTACGGATTACGCGGCTGCGCAGGCGAAAAAAGAGGATGAAAAAGCCGAACTTGCACGAGAAAAAAAGGTGCAGAAAACAATGCTGGAGATAAAAAAGAAACACGGCAAGAACGCCATTCTAAGGGGTATGAATCTGGAGGAAGGCGCTACCACAATAGATCGGAACAGGCAGATTGGAGGGCACAAGGCATGAAAAGGACATATGACGACATCATCAATCTCCCTCACCATATCTCCGCGACACGTTCCCATATGACCGCTATTGACCGGGCAGCTCAGTTTTCCCCGTTTGCCGCACTGACCGGTTATGAAGCCGCAATCAAAGAAACCGCAAGACTGACTGACGAGAGAGTAGAGTTGGACGAATATGCGAAGGACGCTCTGCGAGAAAAGCTGCAAATCATAACGGATCGGATTAAAGAGCATCCCGAAATCACGATCACCTATTTCCAGCCGGATGCGAAGAAAAAAGGCGGTGCCTATGTTACCGCTGTCGGCTCAGCTAAAAAGATAGACGAATATGAACGGGTTGTCGTTATGACCGACGGCACAGTGATCCCTATTGACGAAACAATCAGCATAGATGGGCAGATATTTGAATTGATGGCGTTTCATTCTTGTGATGAGTGAACAGTATAAATCGGATTTTTCTGTCCGATTATGGACAAACCGTAAAGCCGATGTACTGCATCGGCTTTACGGTTGCTTCTTTTGTGGCCTTAGCAACAAAAGAGCGGTAAGGTTGGTGTCCGGATCCACAAATGCGAACGGCATTGAACGCTATGGATTCGCACAGCTGGGTAAGTGCCGATTCAAAAACATCCCAAATATATTCTCCGTTATTCCTCCAATCATTTGGGAGGATGATCTGACCGTATGATCCTGAATACGGGCTGTATCGGCGGAACTTCGCCTCCCGCCGCCTTAAAGCCCGCAATAAACGCTCTGCGGATGCCGGAAAAATGGTCGTTGAAGATCTCATCGGCCTCATAGGTTTCCAGATAGTCGCTCAGCGCCTCGTCAACATCCTTCATCGTTTTACACGTCCTTAACCGTAAATATGTAATCCAAGGGGACCCCTTTGGATACACAATATCCGAAATTCTGTGTCAAGTCTATTACCAAACCCAACAAGAACCGGCGCCGCTATTCGTCTGGAATCAACCAACGCTCCCCGTCGAAATCCTCAAACTTTTCAGAGGTGACATTCTGTTCGAAGTAAACGGCCAAAAGGCATTTGATGTCCTCTGAATCTGCGCGTTTGGCGGAGAAGCCCTGTTCCCGCAGGGTCTTCTCAATGCGGTTAAGATAGGAATAAATTTCGCCTTGCTTCTCATTCCGCAGGCGCAGCACGACCAGAAATTCCCGCGCCGTCGCCATCTGCATCTGGATACGATCCAGATGGTTCAGGTCGGCCTCCAACAGAGCACGGATAGCCGGATTCTGTTCCTTTTCAAGCCGCGTGCGCAGAAATTGCTTGTTGCCCTCGAAATTTTCGCGGCTGTTTAAGCATATAAACTCCAATTCCGCAATCCCCTTGAGGACGGTCATCAGCGCATAGATCCGGGCGGACAGGCTTTCTTCAGACAGCACGGAGATATTTGTGGGCTGCACGATAAAATAGACCAGTTCGTCGTTCCGATAGGTTTGCAGGCTGTAATCGGTGATGGCTTTTGTGTTGATCAGCTGGCGGGTGGTCTGCCGCTGCCTTGCCTGTTTTTTTGTTTGCCTGCTCATAAGTTTTTGCTCCTTCCACGCGGTCCCATATCAGGCGGATTCGCAGCGTCCGACAGCCCCCATTCAAAATACTGCTGTTTCGTGAGGAAGAAAGCCGCTGCATTTTTGATGAAATTCAAAATGCTGGTGTCGTCGAAGCGGATACTCAAAAAGGCGTAAAGCGCGACGAGGACAATAGGCGGCAGAAATCGCAGCTGAGCCAACGCAAGCACCGCGAGGAGAAGGCCGACGCCGATCACGCCGAGATCCCGCAACTCCCACAGCCAGAGGGTGGGCTTCGCCCGGAGATTGTCCGGATAGATATACATGCAATCAGTCCTTTTCATTTCTGATTTTGAGCAAAAAATAAGCGATCCCCCGGAGCACATGCTCCACACAGGGGATCGCCACGCTGTTTCCGAGGGCCTTGTACCGCGCGCTGTCACATGCGCCGGGGATATCCGTCCAGTGATCGGGAAAGCCCTGGAGCCGTTCGCATTCGAGCGGTGTCAGCCGCCGGATGAGCTTTCCGGTCCGGACCGAATGCTGGGTACTGAGAGAGCCGCCGCCTGGATGAGACTGTGGCGTACCGCACAGGTCGCCCTTTTCCGATCCGGCACGGCAGTTGATTCCCGCGATGTCGGTGTCGCACACGAGATCGGTCGCATCTTTATACTGGCGGGCACTCTGGGTGCTGACCACGCCGTTCGGCGTGTACTCGTCGCTTCGTTGCTGAGAAAAGACACAATGCCGGTCCGCGGTGTTCAGCGTGTAGCTGATGTTTGGTTGAACGCCGATCCCGTTGCCGCCGTTATGATCCTGCCGGTCGATAATGTTGCCGGCGATGCAGTAACTCTGACCGGTAGGAAGGTCGGAGCCGACCCCTTCGCTCGGCTGGCTGATCAGCGGCACGTTGTTGCCGCCCGTTCCGTACCGCGCGGATATTGTGGGCGCCACGCCGTGCGGCCCGGTGTAGCGGGAATCGATCCCGTGGTTTTCATATAACTCCGGTTCGCCCATCACGAGAGGCGTGTGCCCATGCTCCTGCGCCCGGAGCGTACCGGAGAGGTTGCCGCTCAGATCGATGCGGCTCCCGCCCTGATCGTTCAGACACAGAACGCCTGGCACCATGTTGCCGCCTTCGGTCGCTTTAAGGGTCGGCGCGCATTCCTCACGATATCCGATGCCGCCCGCCGCAGCACCGGCCCCCGTGGAAAAGGCGGCGGTCAGGACGCAGGGATACCCCTGGCCTGCCTGCCCGCCACCCGATGAAAGAGCCGTATGCTGTTCAGGTGTGAGAAAGCACTCGCCGTTTCCTTTGCTGACTACGCCCGCAGACAGTAGGAGTCCACCGGGGTTTCTGCCGCCGTTTCCATCCACACCGGCAAGCGTCGGAGCGACACTTTTTTCCGTAAAGATCCGCTTCTGCTGGGTGTCCCATGGAGTCAGGCAGTTGGAAGTCTGCGTTTCCTTGGACGGATGAGCGATAAAAGTCTGCTGCTTCATCCCCGGCTGGGCTTGAATGGCGCCGGACACATTATGGAGATTCCGCACCTCGTCCCGCTGGTTGCAGGCAAAGGCAACAAGACTGCTATCCGCGCCTATGTTGACCGGATCCCTGCCTGAATCTCCAGAGCCATTTGCAGCACCGGCGGGAGGTCTTTCCCGCGTTTCCTCGCCCGGCGCAGGATCCCCAAACAGGCGGTCTTGCTCAAATAATATTTCGGGTGCGGTACAGCCTCCAAAATCTGCGACAAGGTACACCCTTTTGCGGCGCTGGGCGAGGCCCCAGTATTGAGCGTCGTATATTCTCCAAGCGAGGGAGAATTGATCTCCCATAATGCACCCAGCAGCGTACCACACCCCGCCCGGAGGTCGAGGAACAGATATGGCGCCGTTGACAATTCGGCAGGTTTCCTCCAGCACGATACGGAAATCCTCTCCATCGGCGCTGGAGAAGGCGCCGGGGACGTTCTCCCAGACCATGTATTGGGGGCGAACAGCGTCAGCTGTCCGTCCGGTTCCTGCGTCATGTGTTCTCATCTCCTTGATCACCCGGATCTGTTCCATAAACAGCCCGGAACGCGCGCCCTGGAGCCCCGCCCGCTTTCCCGCAGTGCTCAGATCCTGGCACGGGCTGCCCCCGCAGACCACGTCCACAGGGGGCAAATCTGCCCCGTTGAGCTGCGTAATGTCGCCTACGTGAATCATATTTGAAAAATGAAGTTTGGTCACCCGGATGGGAAACGGCTCGATCTCGCTGGCCCACAGAGGGGTGAAGCCCTGCCGGCTGCCAGCCAGGGGAAAGCCGCCTATCCCGTCGAATAGACTGCCCATGGTCAGTGAAGTGCTCATAGCCGCATGCTCATGCCGAAGGAGGGCGTTTCTTCCGGCAGGGGACATCTTTCCTGCGGAAAATATTCTACCGTCCGGTTGACGGGCCCTATTCCTTCATTAAGCTGCCCTGCTTCGGCGGCCGCTTCCTCGTAGGTGTCAAATGTTACCGGCTCTCCATCCTGTTTCACCCACGCCTCGGCGAAGCCGCAGACCGACAAGGCGCTGCGGCGCGCCAGAATGCCGTACTGCCTGATGGCTTGTTTTTTCTGAATTTGTTCAGCCGATATCCTGCGGACCGGAATGCCGAGCCGCTTTGCTTCAGCAATTTCTTTTTCCATGCCCTCGCTGGTATGATTTCCACACACCCACAGTTCTTCGCAGGAGGCTAAAACCCGCAGCCCCATTAGGATACCGGCTTCTCTTTCCATGGGAACGGCGTCGTTCAAAAACTGCGGGTACAGAAGGTGCGGGGCAATGGGTGCGCAGCCCTGCTTCATAGCGTACCGGCACGCGGCTTTGGCAAAGCGGACATTTTCCTCAATGCTCCCCGCGTATGGGGAACAGATATAGACCAGTTTCAAACTTCATCCCTTCTTTTCGTTTACTTCGCCACCGCCTTCGCAATGGTGCGGGTGATAGACACTGCGGTTTGTGCGGCATACGCCGCGCTCATGAGGTTGGCCTTGGTTGACGTATCAAGTCCGAAAGCCCCGGCAATGCGGGGAATTTCGCCGGCCGACAGCATCAGCCCAAGCCCCAGCAGGGCATGGTCTTTGACCACCAGCAGACCGGCGCAGAGGATGGTCGCCTGCAGAAACGTCGTCAGGCACAACCCGACGATCTGTTTGCACCATGATACAAATCCGTCAATGTAGCCGCGCGGGACGCTGAACATATACAGACTTCCCACTGCGATCTGGATCAGCAGGATTCCGCCGCGTTTGAGGTTGCTGAAAAATACTTTAATCACGGCGTACCCCATGAGAATGAGGATAAACAAGATCAGAATGGGGCTGGTAATGGCGCCGAGCCCGCCGAATACATTGGTGCTTGCCGCCTGTTCCAGTGTGCCTGCCGAGTTAAGCCCGGTGATGATTGAGCTTGCAAGGCCGCTGATTCCCGAACCATAGCCGGTAATGCCCGCCGTCAGGCTGCTCTGTAGGGATACGGACAGCTTATACAGCTCCACCGGCACGGTCGAAAAAAGCCCTACTGCCATAAAACCCTTGATGGCGTTGAGGGCTGTGTCTTTGATGCTGCCGCGGCCGGACTGATACTCAATGGCGCACTCGAAAACCGCCACCACAAGACCCGTGCCGTATAGTGCCCAGGCCAGGTAAACGAAAAAGAGAACGATGGACTTCACCCAATCCATGTCGAACAGCTCGGCGCCCATGTCTCCCATCTGCGCGAAAAAGTTTCCAAGGAAGCCGACGATCTGACTATAGATCCAGTCGATAATCTGATTGAGCACGGTTCCGGCTACGAAATTCCAGATGAACACAGCATTCACTTCCTTTGCGCAAAATAAAAAGCCACCGTATACCGAATTGCCCTTTACAAAGCAAGAAAATAACAAACAAAATATCGGAAACGCCAAGCGGTCTGCTGGTTAGACCTTATAACACCGGGATTAGGCTGACCGGTCAATTGGCTACATCCCGATGACACCCCAGATATAAAGGGGGGCCGTCAAGGTGAAAACTAAGCACGCAAACAAAATGGCTGGCGCGGCCCACTCAAATTGGCCCTGCTTTCTGTAGTCGAAATAAGCCGTGCCAAGTTTGGCAAAGAAGAAAACAGCAAGAATCAGATCAATAGCGGGGAAAACCACTTTGTTGACCACCGTCTTGATCTGCTGGGAAGCAGTCGACCAGGTACTCTGTACCGCCCCCGCCACGTCGCCGCTGCCGGCTGCGGACGCTGTGATACAAAACACGGAGAGCATCACTAAAGCCATGCAAATGAGAATCACAAACTTCTTCCGCTTTTTCATATATGCTTTCACACCTTTCATTGTAGGATAAAATTCAAGGCCGCAGAGCATGATGCCTACGGCCTTCTTCTTTATCTGCGGATGGTTCAGGGTAATGCCGGGATGGCGCGCCAGTCCGACCACAGGTTTCCCCTAATTGTCACTGAGTCGGTCAGATTCATGCTGAGCATGCCGGTCGGGGTCCAACAATCTTCCAAAAAGGTGTATGGAGTATAGCTTCCGTCCGGCATCCAAAGCGGTGTGAAATGAGTGCGCCGGTTGTAGGTGGAATAGCGGTTGGGGGCAAATTCAAACCGTGCGTTGAACCCGCCGGCTGTCGGGTCCAGCAGGCGCCAATACGTCTTATACCCAAATTCGGGGAAGTAGGTGACGGCGGTTTGAGCGCCAGTTACCGCCGAGGACTGATTGGTGCTGACAGACGCCGCAGCGGTCTGATTGATCCCATATCCGCTTTTGATTGTTTCGTCGGATGCAGTCGGGTCTTTGCCGTCCGGCGTGATGCTCATGGATGCGGAAAGGCTCGCGGAATAGGTATCGCAGGCAAAGTCCCACCAGCCGTGATCAACCCAACTGCCGTTGTCCTCCCAAGAACCGCTGGTGTCGTCGCCGTGCCAAACCCAGTCCGAAACCCACACCCAATCGGCATGCCATACGGGCCGCCATACGTTCCATGAGGCCGAAGTTTTTTGTGGATTGCTTGGCATACTCGCCGGGGAATAGCCGCTGTTTCGGTCATCGGCGTTGGGATCAGGCGGGTCATGACCGGAAAGATCCACAATGCTCGCGTTGATCGTGCCTTCACTGGTGCTTCCTCTGCCCGTTGCAGACACATGAATGGCCATGGACTGCGGCGTGGAAGGCGTTGTCCAGCGCACCCAAGCCAGCTGACTGTCGCCGTCAGGATAATATACGTTGCCAACCGCATAGTTTCTGCCGCCGATATTGAATCTTACCGTTACCGGGTGGTCGGGATCCGACTGCCCGCCGCTGACAGTCACCGGTGTGATAACTTCGGTGTTGACACGGTAAGTGTAATTCTGAGTGCTGACCTGCGTTGGCGGTTCGGCTGCGGAAAAGCGGACGATGCCGAGACCGAGAGAGGAAATAATCGTGGAGTCGGACACGCGATCATCTCTGGAACCCGTCCAGGCGGGGTAACCAAGATCCGAGGTATCGAGAAACATAGAAAGCGGCAAATTCTTGTGCGTCAGGGACGCCATCTTGGAACGAAGGTCGCCTCCGAGTCTCTGATCGTACAATGCGGCTTCCGTAGCGGTCATCGCCACCCGTGCGCCATAAAAAGTGAAATATGCGATAGGTTCCAACAGAATTTTGTAATTGCCATTGGTAAGAATCGAGTAGCTAAAGCCAGTCAGGTTTGCAATACTTCGGAGCACCTGTTCGTCAGTGAAATAACTTTTTATCACTTCGATACTGGACTGCCCCTGATCGGAGTTGATGATCTTGGGAAGCGGCTGCGCCGGATTGACATAAGAATACCGGCCGGTATTCAGTGCCAGCGCATGGCCGTTGTTGTAGGCGATCTTGCTTACTTTTCCAAAGTTGATAATAATATTATCCGGATGCCTGTTGGTGAAATCCACGGAAGCTGACGCCACCGCATGGTCGCTGGCCCGGATGACGGTTACTCGGACACCTTCATCACCGGAGTTCCAGAAATTCTCGTCGCTTCCGTTTCCGAGCCCGCCGCCTCCATGATCGATGTTTCCGTCCCCGTCCCCATCGGCATAGGCGCTGAGCGGAGTGCAAAGCGTCAGTAGCAATGCCAGAGAAAGAAAGATGCTGAATAGCCGCTTCATAATCGCCTCCAAAATGGAAAAGACGCACAGCCTAACTATGCTGTGCGTCTTAAATACTGTTTTAAATTTTGAAATTTGACTCAGTCCATCTGTCCGACCTTGTTTCCGTTTTCATACATATCGCTCGCTGTACTTCCCGAGCCACCGCCGCCGTTGTTCGTTACCCATCCAAATCCGGGGACATAGATTTTCCCGTCTTTTTTCTGAAAGTTTTGATCTCCGGATCCCTTGCCTGGAGAAGTATCCTTCGAGCTATACGTCGGTGCCTTGGAAGGATTGGTGGTGCTGCCCTGTGCGGCAGGCTTGGAGGAAGGTGCCGCGGGTTTCGATACATCGGGCTGGATCGCCTGATCCGCCTTGCTTGAAGCTTCCTGTGCCTGGGAGGATGCGGACGAAGAAGGCGCCGTGCTTTCCGTTGTATTATTATCCGTCCCGATAGGTGAGACAGTCACTTCGCTGGAGGAGGCTGAGGAGGACGGTGTGACGTCAACGTCTTTGGCTCCCTCGGCCTTAAGCTGATAGGAAATCCCGATTATCACAGCCACACACACCACGCCGATGCCGGCGATGGTCAGCGACCTTTTGGCTCTGTCAGGTAATTTCTTCATGGAGTTTGACCTCCTTTTTTCTTTTTTCCGTTTGTTTCCTCTTGTTTCACACACTATCACAGAAAGGGTAAAAAGTCTATTGCTACTGCGATTTTTTTAGAAAACAGGCATATATTTTGCCCGAACTTTCAATGTGGCGTGCATTGGAGAAAGCGTCTTACCACCGAAGCTCACCGGTACTTCCAGTTGAATCGTCGCGTCGGCCGCAAAGACCGGACTGTTTGCAGGGTTGGAGGGCGCCAGCGGTGCGTTTTGAATGGTCACCGACAAACCAGATATCTTGAATTCCTCCGCACCGTCTGCTTCCTTTACATGGGCTCCGCTTTCATTTGTAAGGCCGAGGTTCCGATCAAGCCGCCCGTAGATATCGCCGGTACTGACGCTTCCGACCCAGGAAGAGCCGCTGGGTCGATATCCACCGGAATATCCCTCACGGATTCCGTGATAAACGTTGCTGTAATTGTCGGTTACGGTAGCGACGACGGCAGACTGCACCGCATCCCGGACGCCCGACGCGATGATGCATAGACGCAGGTATTCGGAGATCCCGCACAGGATGAGCACCAGCGCGAGGGCGACCGCCACAACCAGCGGGAAAGAAAACCCGCGCCGGTCTTTCAGAATATGCTTCAGTTTTTTGCGCACGTTTTCCTTCACCTCATTTCCAGTAAATTTCGCTTTTCCCGTTGGCCTTTCCTTCCAGATTGATCGGAAAACTGCCGAGTCCGCCGAACAGCCCGATATTTGCCTGTGCGGACACCGTCACTGTGAATTCCTGATCGAGCGGGATTTTACCTGTCCTTGACCAGTCGACAGACGGGTGCAGCCCGGTCTGTTCCTCCAGTTCCCGCGCCCGTGCGTCCGTTTCCGTACCGATGCGGCCTGAGATCTCCGCTTCCCGGCACAGCTCCGTGGCAAAGGAGTCCAGCTGGTTTTTCTCTATATACACGGGAAACAGTTTGACCGCGAAAGCGATGACCAGCATGGCGCAGAGCACCAGCACCGCGATGTCGATATAACCTTCCCCGCGGCGGGAGCGGAGCCGTTTCAGCACAGTTTCACCCCCTGCTGTTCCGGAGGGTGAAAATCCTCGTCAAGTTCATAACTATGCTCCGCATCCCCGCGGTCCGCGACCGACCAGAGAACATGCTCCATATCCTCATCGGGCGCATAGGATTCTTCCTCCATCCACTGATCCCGCACAACCTCCAGAGGGTTCCGAAACCGGAGCAGATATTCCATGTCCCTGAAATGGCTGGCCCGGAACGCCTTGTATACCGTTTTGGTTGCGGCGATTTCCTCCGCTTTTTCGATCAGGGTCGGTGTGTCGAGATTTAACCATCCCTGCACAAAGGCATTGTAATTTTCATCGAGCTTTTCCTGAAGCTCCTGCAGCGTTTTCTGATGGTCCATCTATAAACCTCCCTTCCTCACATACATGGATATATTCAGGATCCCGGGTGCCTTGTTTTCCGCTGGATGCTGTCTGCACCCGCGTCATATCAGCGGCGGTTCGCCGCTAAAACATGGTGCCGAGGGATTTCATGATTGAGATCGCCATGACGGCGAGCCATGTGAACAGGAAACACATCAGCATCACAAAGGAATAGACGCGGATCTTCGGCGGAATTTTAAGCGCCTCGCCGCGCAGCCGCTGGAGCTCCAGCGCCTTGAAGTCGTGATCGAGCATCTGGAAGTATACCGCTCCGTCGTCGCCCCGCAGCACCCCGATCAGGCCGCGCGTCACATCGGATATACGAGGTGAATTGAACCGAGCCTCAAAGCGGGTCAGCGCCGCCTCATAGGAGGAGGAGCGCATGTCGGCGGTCAGAATTCCCAGCTCGTTCGCAAAGGCTTCGCCCGCGTTTTGCTTGTAATGCTCCAGCATCGCCAGCACGTCGCGGCTGGATTTGAGGGATTGCTCAATGGTCGCCACAAAGCGGGGCAGCTCGCTTTCAATCTGCTCGCGTTTCGCCTTGAGCTGCTCGTCCGCCTTTCGGACTTCTTTGAAATATACAAGGGCGGCAAGCAGCATCAGCACCGGAGCCAGCAGCGGCAGAAGAAACAGGCAGAGAATTGCCAATACGGCGATCGCGCCTCCTTTTACAATGGCGTATGCGGTATAAAGCTCCGGCGTCATGGGGATTCCAGCCGCCTTGAGGGTGTTCTCCAACCGGCTGCGTTTGTATTCGTTCATGCGGATAAACCTTGCCAGCTTGCCGGCACACGTCATGAGGTAAGCCTCCACGCTTTTGGCGGCTTTTTTCCGGGGCTTCCCGGCGCTCAGCAAAGCCTTGGCCGCGGCCAGCGTCGGAAGCTTCAGCAAATCGGATAGAAGGAAAAACAGCCCCGCCGCAAGCAGGGCTGCAAAAAGAAACAGCAGACCCGTCATCCACGTCACCTCCTGTAGCGGATGGGCTTTGTCAGTTTGATCACGAAGGCACCGCTGATGAAAATCGCCGCGGCACAGGCCGCAAGGACGATCTGGCCCGCGAGGCTGTGCATCAGCGCCGCGTACCAGCTCCGGTTGAGGAAATACATGAGCGGGATGTTGCCGACAACCAACAGCGCCATGATGACGAATTCCTTTCGCGGTTCAAACACCAAGTAGTCCAACTCGGCGTTGACCACGCGGACGTCGGAGAGCTTGGTAACAATCGGCGTCAGCGTGCTTTTCAGGCTCCGATCGTATTGACACGTGGCGACGGCATCGCACCATTCCTGAAACACTTCGTTTTGAATTTTGGGTTTCATCTCCCGGATTGCCGCTTCGACGTCGGGGTCGATGAGCTTGACCCGCGCGGTAAATTCCGCAAAAACATTCTTCACCGGCGGGTTCAGATAGGGCAGGTTTTCCTCTATCGAGGTCAGCAGATCCTCATTGCGCAAATAGGCCGATGTGACAATGGAGAGCGCCGTTTCCAGTTCGGCGGCGACGTTTTTTTTGAAGTGCTCCGCCGTCGTCCTGACATAGAGAAACGGCAGGAACGCGAGCCCCACCGCCAGAACCGGCACCAGAATCACATTCTGCATTAGAATGGCAACGCACGCTCCGAGAGCGAAGAACAGGAGCGACGCCGCGCAGACCATGGAAAAGCGTTCGCTCTGTCCGGTCATCCGGAGGATTTCCTGCGCCTCTCTGATTTCACGGCGCAGGAATGACGGCTTTTTTCGCCTGGTGGTTTCATTGATCTCATCCCGGATGCTCCGGGGCCGTTTCAGCAGAAAGCCGAACAGTCCGTCCGCGAATTCCAGCGGCGAGAGCTTCAGAATCATAAATGCGCCGGCGATCAGGCCGGCGCAGGCAAACAGCTCTATTGCGGTCATGCGGCCTCGCCTCCAATCTGCAGAATTCGTTTGAAGATGTCCTGCGGCATGCCGTTTTCAATGAGCCGCCTCTGCAGGCTCGGAGAGATGCCCTGTACCACGCTGTGACTGCCGCTGATGATGAACCGGCCGTCTTCAATGCGGTTTTCGCCGATGGCGAACTGGAAGATGGGGCGGAAATTTCTCGCGCCATCCGGCAGGATTTCGCACTCCATTACTTCCATTACACGGCGCTGCCGGTTTTCCAGCTGTTTGCAGAATACAATCAGCGGGAACGCCTCGGTGACATAGCCCATGAGGGTCGCGTCGGGCGTATCGACGGCGCGCTTGCACAGGGACACCATGCGGGAATAGGTTGCCTGGCAGGAGTTGGCGTGGATGGTGGTGACGACAGCGATGCCGGTGCGGGCGGCTTCCTGCGCCGCGTCCGCCTCGGGTCCGCGCATTTCACCTACAACAACATAATCGGGGTTGAAACGCAGGGCGATGTCCAGCAGATCGGTCTGGTCGATCCGCTGCCGGCCGTTCTCGCTGTCGCGGGTCAGCGTGTGGATGACGCTGTTGCGGATTTTCCCGTTTGCATCCCTTCTCACCAGCGAAAGCTCGCGGCTTCCGGATTCGATGGTAAAGATGCGTTTGTTGTCCGGTATGGTGGTCAGGAGCCAGCCCGCAAGTGTGGTCTTGCCGGATCCGGTCGGCCCCGCGACGCAGATGGAAATGCCGTAGCGCAGACACTCGGAGAGAAAATCCAGCATGTCCTCCGTTGCCGTGCCGAGGCGAATAAAATCGTCACGCCCCATGTTCTGCGGGTTGACGATCCGGATGGACGCGGCCACCGCCACGTCCTCGTCCACCAGAGGATCCTTGAGCGTGGCGATGCGGATGTTTTTGCTCAAATGCCCCAGCACGGCCGGAGATGCGTTGTCAAGCACCATGCCCGATATGTGGAGCATACGGCGGATGACGCTGACGGCGTGCGCCGGGGAATCGAAATGCTCATCGAGCTTTCTGATGCTGCCGTCGCTGTACTGCACCTCCACGTCGTCCCAGGCGTTGACGTCGATTTCTTCAATTCCGGAGCCGAAAATGTAACGGGTCAGGAAACCGAATTCTGCCATCTCGGTGTGTAGCGCCTCTACGAGCCGGGGTTGGTCCATGCCGGAGACGGCGATCCGGTTTTCCCGCACATACTGCGCGATGTACCGTTTGAGCTGCGCCTTGGATTCAAGGCCCGCCCCCGCCGAAAGCAAAGAGGCGTAGTGAGTGGAGATATATCCCTGAACTTCCCGCAGAACCTCTCCGAAGTCTCTGGCTTCATCTGCAGGTGTAAAAAACAGGTTCTGGCTGTCTGTCATATGAATGGGCTTCAAACGTCGAACACCTCCTTGCTGATTTTCTGGATTTCTTTGCGAAAACCCCGACTTTCCTTGAGCGACAGATCCCGAAACAGATCTCCCGCGAGCATCTGGTTTTCCAGTTCGTCGGAATGGGGAAGCCTGAATGCGACGCTGCCAAGAATCTGCTCCATATTCTCGCTGGCCTGATTGGCCCGGATATTGCTTGCCGCCTTATACTGTTTTTCCGCGTCCCATTTGTTGTCCTTGAGGAGCGGGAGCTGGGAGGACAGGTAGCTGACGGATTTCAGGTCACAACCGACCAGCCGCAGAACGGCGTCGGAGTCCATGAGCGCCACCGCCGACAGAATATCGTGGGCGATGGCGCTGCCACAGTCGATGATCACATAGGGTGCGACCTCCCGCAGACCGGCGATCAGTTCCGCCGCAAGCTCAGAGTTATATGGCGGGTAGGTAAAGACGTTTTCCCCTTTGCGCATCCCGAGAATGCTCAGGTGGCTGATGCGCTTATGGGTGATGCAGTTGTGCCGGATCAGGCTCGCGGTGATATGCGAGGCGGCAAGGACACTCCCAAGGGAACACTCGCACTCGAGATCGGCGGGCGGGCAGATACAGGGCAGCATGGGCGTCGTGCTGTCACAGAGCAGAAGCAGCACGTTGCGGCGCTGACCCGTCAGGTATTGGGCCAGCTTGACGCTGACCGTGGTCTTCCCGCTGCCGGGGCTGCCCCATACGGCCAGAATTTGTGTGGAAGGCTCCGGTTCGGGATCCGCCTTGGGCGCGCCGGAGCTCCGGGAGAAAAGGCTTCCGGTCTGAAAATGAAACATTACTGTCCCCCCTCGCCGGAGGGAGAGGCGGTCTGAGAAGAGCTGCTTCCCTGAGCCGGGCCGGAAGAATCCGTCAGCACCGTACTGGAGGCGTCCGGGTACAGCTCTTTTAGGGCCTTGTCCTGTGCGTCGAGGAATTTCTGAGCGTTGTCCTTGCCGCCCCGGTAGACAAGGGCAAGGTGCAGCTTCCCGTCCGCGTCCAGCCCCGCGAGGATGGCGCTCTGCTCCGGCGTCGCCAGCAGGGTGACGGTGCTTGGCAAATTCTTTTCTGCATCTTCCGTTGAAGACGAATTGGATCCAGCGTCACGCTGGTCGGCATCCGCGCCCTCACTGGTGGTCACGCCGATGACCTCCACATACTGCAGTTCCTTCGGGGTGACGGTGCTGCCCTGGTTCTGGTAGTCCGGGGCTAGAACCGAGACAATATCGCCCGGTTGCAGTTTGCCGGAAACCCCTTCCGCAAGGGTTTTAAGTGTCACGGAAACAGCCTGCCTGCTCCCATTGAGGTCCGATAGATAGGCGTTTGACACGGTAGGAGTGCCGGTAATTTTCGTGCTGAGAACATAGTCGCCGGGAGCGAGATCCGCAGCGGCGTATTTTCCTACAACACTGTCCGGGCTTTTCAGTACATTTGAAGGCAGGTTATAACCTCCGACTTCCACGGTCTGCACCATGTCTTTGGTGATCTGCTGCCCGGCCTGAATATCCTTCGTGACGCGCACGATGCTCGTCTTATGCGAAACTCCGGCGTTAAAAAGGGGCGTGACCGCAAAACAAATGAGGAGTGAAAGCAAAATGCAGAGCGCCCCAAGAACGGTGCGGTTTTTGAAAAAGCTCACGAGATAATCCCTCCAATATTCATAGAAAATAGGCCGCGATAAATCCGAATGAGATAAAAGGCGCGAGGGGGTATGGCTGGTTCAGCACCCTTCCATGCGGCCTGTACTTCCGATAGATCCGACAGCCGACGTAAAAAAAGAGCATGGAGCTGTAGGCGATGATCTGTGCCCACAATCCATGCTCAAATCCAACGACGAACCCGGCCGCGATGGTCAGCCATACGTCCCCGAAACCCAGCCTGTCCTTGCAGATCAGAGCGAGGACAAAAACGGGGGCGCCCGCAAAAATTCCAAACAGTTTGATGGGGTTAAAACAGAGGAGTCCGGCAAGAAATATGCCGGGAATGTCGCCCCTCGGAATCTCCCTGTTTCTGAGATCACCGGCAGCCGCCGCCGACAGCAGAAGAAAAAAAGCGGCGGCTCGAATCCAGGCCATGGCCGCTTACCCGGCATAGTTGAACATATCTTTGATCCGCTGGGTCACGGTCGGCAGGATGGTGTTGCCGAACAGGGCGTACAGGCCGGCGAGGAGCAGGGCGCCGATGACGACGGCGATTAGGATTTTGATGGCGCTGTCCACGAACCCCTCCGCCCTCCGTGATGACACTCTGGCATAAAACCGGAGCAGCCTACACGCGAACCCCTTTTTCGCGCTGGATATTTTCTTTTTCATGAAGTACCTCCGTCAAAAATTTTTGTTTATGCTTTGGGGTGAAAAAATGGCGGGCGTCACACGCCCGTCATCTGCATTCCGGCTTCCTGCTTCGGAGCCTCGGGAGACTGCTGCTTGAGGGCCTCCTTCTGCCCCTGGATCAGCGCCTGGTGATAGGCGTCCAACACCGCGCCGTTGAGCTGCTCCCGGAATTCTTTGGTGACCGGGAAGCAAATGTCCCGGTACTCGCCGTTCCTGGCCCGGTAGCTCGGCATGCTGACGAACAGCCCCTTGCTGCTTTCGAGCACCTTGACATTGCGGATAGCAAAGCAGCCGTTCAGGTTGACTGAAGCGTAGGCTTTGACGTTGCCCTCCGGACGGATAGAGCCGATTTTCACATCCACCTGCATGGGCTGCGCCGGGCTTTCGGGCGCGGCGGCCTGTGCTTTCTGCATTTCACTCATGACTTGTTCCTCCTGTATTTTCAAATTTGGGCATAAAAAGACAGCCCTCCGCTGTCAGTGGAAAAAATCCGTTTTCAATCTGTAAGATCGAAAAACAGCGAAAGGCTGTGAACCGAAGTGTAGGCTTTATCCCAGGCAAGACCGTATTTCGCCGTGAGCGCCAGGGTCCCCGCGGCACCGTTGGGGTTCAGAATGCCGAGGAAAGTCCGGCCTGCGATATCTGAGGCATAGAGCGGGGCTGTTCGGTCGATCTCCGACCATGTGCCGCTTCCGGTTGCTGTTTCCCTGATCCCAAGCCCGAGGGCAATATTCGATCTGGTCTGCACGGTTGTCAGCTTGCTCCAGTCCGCATACTTGGAGGGCGGCACGTCGTTCAGCGTGAGCGAGCCTCCGGTGGATGCGGACAGGCTTTGAACGGAAACCCGAATGGGGATCGTGGAATTGTTGACGATTTGGACATCCGGCGCCGTAAAAGGAGCCGCGCTGTTGGGGTTGATCGCATAGCCGACGCTGACCGGATGTGTGACGGAAACAAGCTCGTCCACATGATAGGTCGAGACTGCTGAAACATTTCCTACGTTGTCGTCAGCGGCAATGTGAACATAAAAACCGCTGCCGGATGGCCGCGCAAAAGTGTAACTTCCTGCTGTGGTGGTGATGGAGCCGTCAGGAACCCCGGATGGGTTATTGTCGACAGCAATGGAGTAACCCTTCATCCCGCTTTCGATGCTGGTGCTGATGGTAGGCGAATCGTATTTCATACCATCGTTTTCACCGGTGCTTTCCACATAATACTGATAACCAGTAGCATTGTCCTGCGAGGAGTAGCTGACCGTGTATTGTGTTCGCCCGGAATTATGGGTGATGCCTGAAATGGCTGGCGCATCCGGTGCGTCCAAATCCTGCCCCTTGTGATCAGACCAACTCGTATCGGTGGTGATCTGGCTTAAATAGAAAAGGGTGTTCGCCGTCACCCGCTGCTCATCGGGGGTAGCGTCGCCATTGGAGTGACCTGTCTGGATCATTGCGGCATTGCTCCAGCTGGTGAGATAGAAATTATTGGTGCCCAGACCCGAGGTAACAAGGGTGCTGTTCGGATAGGTAAAAGGCTGCTGGTAGGTCATCCAGATGTCGCCGAAGGCCATCTGGTTGGAGTGAGACATCGGCACGTTCAGCACCGTGCCGATGCCCCCAACCTGCCAGGGGTAGTTGGTCAGCAAGCCTTTTTTGAAAACCTTGATCTGTGTATTGCCGAGCACCGTGTAATGGCTGATGGTCTGAATATCGCAGTAATGGGCCAGCTTGAAGAAATTAGGCATGGAGATGGTGTCATTGTCAACCATCGTGTCATGACCGAACAGCACCCCTCTGCCGGTTTTAATGAAAGCGTCGGTGGCGGTCTCCGCCGCAGCAGAGAGATCCTCGCTGGCAAAGGCATCCCATGCTCCAAAATATAAGGTGTCATATTTATACAAGCCGTCTGAATTCTTCAGGTATGCGTTCGGATTGGCATTATAACTGGTAATGGATACGGGATCAACCGAAATCAAGCCTTTGCCGTAGCCCTTGGGGTCATATTGGTTCGGCACCTCCATCCACGCTTTCAGCGATGCCGACTTCGGCAGGGTATAGCCTTGTTCTGTCCATGTCGTAAAGCTGACGGTGGGCGTTACGTCGGGGTAGATGTTCAGCACTTTCACGCTGGCCTTTGATGGAATACTTTGGAACGTCGAATCATGGGATGATTTGCTGTACAGCATGTAGCTGTACGGCTGGCTTTTGTCGCTGTTTGTCCAGCTCAAAGCAACATAATTTTCTGCGGGATTCGGCGTTGCAGAAAGTGTCAGGGTGGTTGCCGCGGAGGCCGTGATGCCGGGCAAAATGGACGTGAACAGGAGAAAGCAGGCAAGGAGCGGGACGCAACACAGGCGCTTGAAGCGATGCATGAAGAGTTTGACCTCCTTTCCGGGGGACAGACAGCGGCCGGAAACTGTGTGCCTCCGGTCGCCTGTCCGTTATCGGTTATGTGAGCTGGAACAGGAACACGAGGCTGTGGTTTGCGGTGTAGGCTGCGTCGAAGGCAAGGCCGTAATCCGCCGTAAGCGTCAGGATCCCGTTCGTGGCGGGATTCAGCGATCCGACCAGCAGCGGCGACGGGGTGGTCGCCCAATGGGTGGCGGTGCTGTAACCGGAGTTCCAGCCGGTGGAGTCCTTTGCTTTCACGCCGAGCGCGATGTATTTTTTGGAATCCGCGTTGTTCAGTGTATTCCACGACTTGGACGCGGGGTCGACATCGGTGAAGGTCAGCGTACCGCCGGATGCTGCGTCGAGGGACTGGACGGTGACGTTGACCGCCGTTTTGGTGTTGTTGGTGATGCCGATGTCCGGTGAAGTGAACGTGCCGGCGTCGGGACTGATGGCGTAGGCGACGTTGATGGGGTGCGTCACGCTGATCGTCAGCGGCGAAATGGATCCGTTGATGGTTACAGAGCCGGTGACGCTGCCGGTTCCCGAGTCGGTTGTGGTGGTCGCGGCAAACGCCGGAACCGCCGCGAGGGAAAGCATGGCGAGGGTGACGATGCCCGCAAGCAGTTTTTTGATACCCTTTTTCATGGGGAATCCTCCTTATAAATCTGATTGTAAGCCGGAAATCCGGCTTTACGAAACGGTGAGCTTGAGGCGGTAATCCGCCTGACCAAGCAGTGACTTGGTATCCGTGCTGTAATATTTGATATTTGCGATGACGTCGTAAGTACCAGGGGCTACCTTCTGGGAGAGGGTGATCTGCTCAATATGCTGGCCCGGATAGATCGGCACCGATTCCGCGACGGTCTGTCCGTTCAGTATGACAGCGCACTGCTCAATCACCTTGTTGGATGCCGGGTTCTCCACCGTCCATGTGCCGACCGCGCCCTTGATGCCGCTTGAAAAAGCAATCTGTTCGCTTACTTTGTCGGTGACTACGACCTCCTCTTCCCGCAACTCGGACAGGATCTCCTGCCGGGATTTGGGAACGTACCCGCCCGGTAAGGCGTTGCCGTTATCGTCGAGGGAAGAAGAAGGGGCCGATTGGCTGGATGGGGACGGGCCGCCACCATTCGGTGTCCCGGCATGGCAAAAAGAAAAGGTGATGCCGATGATCGCAAGCAAAAGGATGAGCAGGATAATCGGCAGCACCCTTTTGCGCTTTTTATTTTTTTCCTTTCCGTCGTTGTTTTCGTGGTTCATTCCACACCTCCATGTATTTTGTTTTAAATCTCAAAGCACCTTTCAGGGATTCAGGGCGGGCCCCTGGCGCATCTCCTGCCCGGGTGGGTCAAATCCGATCTCTTTAAAGCCGAAATGGTCGACATAGTGGAAGGAGCTGCCCGTTTCGTCGTACAGCTCCACCACGTCCGACATGGAAAGGCTGTGCCCCTCGTAACCGGGCGGATGATCGATGTTGAATTTGGTGTAGAGTTCCTCCAGATCGTTGGTTTCCACCTGCCCGTCGTAGGCAATCTGGTAATTGCCGGGATCCGGCTCGCCGAAGTTCTTCAGCAGCTCGTCGTAGCCGACGAATTTCATGCGGACATCCACGTCCGGCTTCAGCTGCCATATCCGGCAGCTTTTCAGCGGCGGGCGGTCGGGGAAACCATGGGCCCGCCCGGCTGCGGGGACCTCCGCGCCTGCCGCTGTGGTTTCTCTCGCGGCAGTGAGCCGGTCGTATACACCGTTGGTCCATAGAGTCTCGAGCTTCTCCTTTGTAAGAAAGTCCGAGAGCTCATCGCTTTGGAAGATGGGGTCGACCACGGCCCTGCCGTTTTCCACATAGCCCGCTTCATTGCCATAATACAGGACGCGGCCGTTTCGGATTTCAATATTCTTCATTGCCGGATCGCCTCACTTTCTCGGAAATTTACGGTTTCATTTCCATCCCGCCGGATACGGGCGCGTCCGACAGCGTTTGTTCTTCATTCAAGCGCTCGATGTCCTCCTGTGTAGGGAAAATGACCTTACCCGCGGTCATTTCGAATACACAGCTGTCTTCGCTGTCGCAGATCATGACGCGGTGCTGGTATCCGCGCTGCGTGTCGATGTACTCCCGCACCTCCATCTCATCGGAAAGAGGAACACCAGCGGCATAGCGCCCGTCCGGCAGGAAGCAGTAACCGAAAAATTGCGGCGCCTTGGGAACCTCCGAATCCAGGGGCCGGATCTGTGACAGCTGAAGCCGCGCGCGGTCGGGAAGCAGCTCGGTTTTCAGCAACCCAAGGATCTCGCTGCGTTTCCGGCGAACACATTCCCCGTTGGCGAGGGAAACGGCGCGCACGGAAGAACCGTCGGGTTCGTCCGGGCCGCTGCCCCATCCGCCTTCGCAGAAGAGGAGCTGACGGATACCGTGCTGATCTTGTGGCAATGCTTCCGGCTTGAGGACGATCACATAACCGGAGATGAACATGCCGGTTCCGGTTTGGACGCAGTCTTCCTCGCCATAGGCCGGTTTCTCATCCATGGCGGCCTTCCTTTCTCTGCTGGATCAGCTCCAGCAGCCGGGCGGCGATGGCGATCTGGCTATCCTCCGGCATCTCCCGGATGGCGGCGTGCACGAATGCTTCCACCGCCTCCGGAGATTTGTCCCCAACCTCGACGATGTTGACCTTTTTGACCGACACCCGGCCGTTCTGAACATCCAGACGGACAATGTCGCCGTAGTCCATGCCCGCGGCTGAGCGCGCTTCCCGCGGGATCAGCACGCGCCCCTTGGCGTCGAGAATCTTGTAAATCGGCTTATTCACGGAAATAACCTCCTTTCCGCATCGCATTCCGAACCGTGTCGGGGTTGAATCCGAGATCACCGCACAGCCTGCGCAGATCGTCCGGCAGGCTGTCAAGAGGGTCGAGACGGCCGGGCGCTTCGTCCGAGGCCGTAATGACGATCTTCCGCTCGCCGCAGACGGCGTCAAGCTCGTCGCCGGCGCGGAACCCCGCCTGCGCCAGCATCTCCCCGGGAAGCACAACTTCCTCCAAAGCCTCGTTGTCAGCCGGATCCTGTTCATCCTCCACGCCCTGGCGGGAAACGAACTCCCGCCACAGAGCCTGCAGAGTGTGCGAATCGTCGCAGATCAGGGCACGGATTTCATCGCCGGGGGAAAGCTCCAGCTGAATGGAGACTTCCTCGGGAATTCTGAGGCGCCCTTTCCGGTCGACGGCGGCGCTGGTTTCAAGTAATCTCATTGCATTTTCCTCCTTGATTTGGGCCGTTTGGTCATAAAACTTCATGTGCGGATTATCGCGCGCCACGATGGATGCAAACGAGGCGGGAGCGCATGAAGTTTTCGCGCATGTGGCGCGGTAATTTATTTTTTTGCTATGCTTTTGCATAGCAAAAAAGGCCGGCGTCGGACGAACCGAAGAGATTCATCTGCACCGGCAGTTCGCGCAGTTTTTCACTGGTGTCATAGTTGGCGATAAGGACTTCGGCGTATTCGCAGCCGCCGTCATACCGCTGGGCAAGGTTGCTCAGGCGGCTGACCGCCTCGATCTGAAAGTCATGGTAGAGCTCACGGATGAATGCGCAGTCGTTATAGCTCACCAGCCATTTCCCCTTGCAGGAAGCGAGCGTGTCCCGCAGACGGTAATGGTCCTCGAGGCCAAACGCCACGGCGTAATGACCTTCCGTCTGGTAATACGGCGGGTCGCAGTAATAGAAGGCGTCATCCCGCTCGTACTGCCGGATGAGGGCCTCAAAGTCTTTGTTCTCTATAACCGTGTCGCGGAGCCTCCGGCTGCCTTCCCACAACAAATGGAAGGTCTTGCGGATATCGAAGGGCTGGCAGCCGTAGCTGGTGCAGCCGCTGCCGTAGCTCAGGCGGACGAGTTTGTAAAAGGCCGCGGCCCGCTTGACGTCATTCATCGTTGCGTTTTCGAGCAGGATCGGCTTGATTTCCTCATACTCCGGAGGAGCCAGGTAACGCTCGGCGATCTCCAGTTCCTCTTTCAGGTAAGGGCTGGTGAATTCCTCTTTTTCGAGGTATCTTTTGAGGACGCCGAATTCGTCCCGCCCGTTAAGGGGCAGAAAGTTCAATTCCTTCAGAAGCGCGAACGGGCGGTCGCGGACGCAGCGAAAAAGGTTGACAAGATTGGCATTGAAGTCGTTATACACCTCCATAGCGGAGTCGGGCCTTCGTCCGAACAACACCCAGCCGCCCCCGCCGAACACCTCGACATATCGTCCTATCTGAATCGGCATCCGCTGGTAGATCTGGTCGCGCAGAGCTTTCTTCCCGCCGATCCAGCTGATGATGCTGTTCACTTGCGCCGCCTTCTTCCATCGCGGCGGTTCATTTCTTCCTCATCCGTGCGTATGCAGGTCCCGTCCGTGTTCCAGCAGATGAAGCCGATTCCAGGGTACGGGCAGCCTTTGCAGCGGGACAGCTCTTTGGGAAGCGGGAGGGTTACCGGCTTCGGAGGGCCCGCCGATCCTGTTCCGGGTTTTTCTTTTGTTTTCTGATCCATGGTTCATCTCCTTATAACGGAAACGGCGCTGCCTTTTTGCAAAGGCGGCGCCGTTTGTTAACCGTATTCGATTGTCCTGCCAACATTTTTCCTCCTGAAACAAAAAAGTGCCTTTTGATCTTCGTTAAAATCAAAAGGCGACGCAAAGTTTATTCTGTCTACGGTTGCACATCTCTGGATAAAAGTATGATTCATTCACCTCATTTCCATCTGCGGTTCGGGCCGATTCAGGCACTGTTCCACCGTCCGGCCGCCCCGTGAGACGAGGGCACCGTATTCGGTGGAGGAAGCCTTGTCGCGCTCCATGAGCCTTTCACCGTAAGAGCAGAGGGCCGCGTCACTGGCAAACAGTTCCTCTTTCAGCGGGATTGTACATTTCGCAAGCTCCGCTTTCGCGTAATCCGCAGGGGTCGCGGTTTCCCGCAGAAGCCTGAATTCATCGGTCTGATACGCGAGGTCGAGCGCTTCCTCCAGAGAGATGTCCCTGGGCGCCAACATCAGCATCGCCTTGCAAATGGGGACGCCGCCCTCGCGGTCAAGATGCCGGAGCTGTCCCGCCAGTTCGTTGACCAGACCGTAGCAATCGCCATTTGTTGCTTCCAGCTCATCTGTGATTTTCTCCGTCAATTGCGGAATGGCGCAGTCCACGGCGACAAACGAGCAGTCCTCCGGCGATACCGCGTCCACCTCCTTCACCGCTTGAAAAAGCTCCTGATCGCCGGCGGGCAGCTTCAGGAGCGCGGAGAGACCGTTGTCAGATTCGGGATCGTTGAAATACCCTTTGGTCACGCGCAGGAGCACCGTGTAGTCCGGCTTCTCGGCGGGGACGGCCTCTCCGCTCTGATACAGCCGCGCGATCATACCGTTCTGCACCACATAGCCGTGCGGGGTAAAGACGCCGCCTTCGCCCTCGCGAATCTCTTTTCCGATCTTGCCGAAGTCCAGCCATGCGTAGATATTGTCCGGCAGGCTGTCCAGTTGCGGCACGAAGCCGTTTTCCGCATAAAATTTGCCGAGGGATTCGTCGTTGTGTGCTTCGTAGGCGATCTGACAGTGCTCCATACTGGCGGTCATGTTGATCAGCCGATCCACAGGGATCAAAGCATAGCTGTTCTGGATAGCGTCCATCATCACCATCCCTTCGAAGCAGTCCAGCTCCCAATCGCTGAGTGAGGCCAGCCGCTGGGAGAGATGGTTCATTTCATACAGGTTGGAGCTGGGGCTGAGAAATTGGGGCAGGTAGTCCAGTTCGCAGCGCAGGATTTCCGTGGAGTAGATAACCCGTTCGTCGGTCACGCGCGCCCTGTCCAGTGCATCCAACAGCTCATAGGGGGTGGCGGGCAACGCAATTGTCGACGAAGTATTCGAGCCGAACGTACCGGGACGGCTGATCTCCAGCTCCATGATTCTTTTATTGTTGATCAAGCCGCATGCCTCCCATCTGCTGGCTCTGCTCCAGCTCATCCTGCGTCATGATGTTCCAGCCTTTCTCGCTGCTCCACAGGCTGACGTAAATCTCACCGTCCGGGGTCTTGATCGGCCGCTGCTCGAAGCCTTCCCCGAACCCATCGGACGCCTGGCCGGAGATGTTCCCCTTTAGCCGTTCCAGTTCCTCAGCTGTCAGTTCGCTCTTGATGCGGCACTCAGCGACTCCCATCAATTGGCCCTGGACACGTTCCACCGTGAAAACATAAGACCGCACCTTGTCGTTTACAGCGTCGTCCGCGCCATAGTATTTCATGAGGCCGCGCTCCGCTTCCTCCGGCGCGCGCTCCTTCAGAATGGCGGCGAGGATATGATCCTCATAGGGAAGGACCGTCCGGCTGTCAAGCTCGACGGGATCGTTGTCCATGTCGCCGTATTCGTCGCGCTCATAGGTGGTGACGGTGAGCGGCATGTAGAGCTTGAGAGTCTGGAGCGGCCGCGGAATGACGGAAAAGTGATCCTCACTGGGGATGAGCGCGAGGGTGCGGCCGTTGTCCCAATTTATCTGGAACTGGCCCGCGTCGTCGATGTACTCGAGCGTCCCCTCGGTGCCGGGCGGCACGGGGGAATAGGGATCGTTCATCTGTGCGAGCCGGATACGTGTGCCCGGCGGGTACTGCTCGCGTAAAAACTCCAGCCATTTCGGATGCTGTCTCATCTCATAAGCCTCCCATCGTGATGCCCTGTTCGGGCGTCTGATCCTCGATTCCATCTTCAAGGCCGCAATCCTGCGCGGGCGTTTTCTGTTTCATATTCATCCTCTGTTGTACCCGCAGATCGAAAGCCGCAAGGTACGCCTGATAATCTCCGGGACCGGGATTGCACCGCAGGCAGTAGCAGTAATGCTCCGTTTCCACGATGTAGCCATAGTCCTGCCGCCCGCCGCCCTCGATCTGGCCGCCATACCCGGCGCAGTAGCCGGACATGGCGCTGAGACTTTTCAGCGGACCGGTTTCCTTCAGTTCATTCACCAGCTCTTTCAGCTCCGCTTTGAATTCGGGGCTGTTCAATTCCTCGTCGCCCCTCGGCCACCATGTGTGCCAGAACTCCTTTCCTTCACCGCCGAAATCGATCCGCATATGGCCAATGGTTCCAAGCTCCGCGTCCCGTCCTTTCGGCAGGGCGAAAAAAAGGCCCGCCTCACTGGAAGAGGCAGGCCGCAGAATAAACTTCCGGTCGTCGGGTGGGAGCCTGAGATTTTGCTTTTCACAGAATTCCGGGAGCGTCAGACATTCACCGAGAAAGTTGAGGCCGCCGCGCAATCGGCGAAAGCCCTCCCTGGGAATGGTGATTGGCTCGGCTGTCAGCACCGTACCGGCGTGATTGACGGCCACCCGATTTTCCACCGTCGTCGGTTTTCCGGGGTCGCGGTCCGAGCCGCGCAGGTCGTAGCAGTGGAAGCCTTCCGGCACGGTGCCGCGGTCAATGCGGGAATTCGTGAAAAGCGCGGGCCGGCCGAACAGCTCCACATGCTTATATTCTTCTTCTTTGGCGTTTACGCTCACCAATATTCATCTCCTTCTTTTGATTTGTCAAGCACACAGGATACCACGAAGAGAACGGAATAGCTACTCCATTTTTATAACGCCCGCGATTATTAGGATTTTCGCGTTTGGATATAAAAAAAGAGCTATGTCCTCCAATTGGAAAACATAGCTCTTCCCTCGCTTTTGGTAATGGGATCGCTCTATGAAAATGAGGATATCAAGGATTACCCATCATGAGATGACTGATCTCCGCATTCCCCTGATATTTATCAAGTGTCCGGTCGCCGTAGATAAAACGCAAGCCACAAGGTTTTGGCCTTGTGGCTTATTGTTTTTGGTGGAGATAAGCGGGATCGAACCGCTGACCTCCTGCATGCCATGCAGGCGCTCTCCCAGTTTAACTATAACCCTGCGTCGAGAAAACCATTTATCTTTTTGCAATAGTCAATTACCCTTGCATATCGGTATAATTTGCATTATACTGATACATAATGATACTAAATAATATCGTAAGATGAGGTGAGTATATGGATGCGGCGCTCTATGCCAAGATACTTTCAGATAAAAGCATTACCGATCTGAAAAAAATAAAATACAAGTTTCCAGATGTCAACATGCAAGAACTCATATCGCTGTTAAAATCCAGCGTTTATAAAACCATGCCCATCCCTGACTTTTCCGGGAACAATCTTGTCTATATGGAAAATGCGGCACAGGTACGGATGAAGGCAGTAAAACGCCTCCTCACGCCCCAAAGCTCAAACGAAGTTTTTGGGCTCAAGGCAATGGAGGACGAAATTGCATCTTCGCTTACCATAGAAAGCATTGATTTCTCACGCGATAGCGTAAGAAAAATACTGCGCGGCTACGCGCCTGCCGACGAGAGTGAGAACCGTATCTTTGGCATGAAAAAGGGCCTTGAGTTTATTTCTGATCCTGACAACGAGATCACTGAGGATAACATACACACTCTTTATGATATAGCTATCGGCCAATACTTGCCGGAAAACGACAAACTAAAGCCGGGCGTCTTCTATCGTCACGACAGTGTGTATATCATTGGTCAGGAACTGGAGCATACCGGCCTGCCTTATGAAGAGCTTCCTGAATATATGAGCAAATTCGTAACCTTCATCAATGCTGAAAGCACGATGAACGACTTGCTCAAGGCGGCGGTTATCCATTTCTATATTGCTTATCTGCATCCGTATTTTGACGGCAACGGTCGCATGGCCAGACTTATACATCTATGGTACTTGAAGAGGCAGGGTTACTCATCAACGTTGTTTATCCCGTTCTCCAGCTACATCGAGCGAAGCCGAAAGGGATATTACAGTGCCTATTCGCTAGTCGAGAGAAATACGAAGATTAGCGGCGTGATGGATGTAACGCCGTTCTTAGTCTACTTCATTGAAAATGTATACAACAAACTCGGCAGTGCGCTGCCGCAGGTCAACACGATGGCGACTTTCAACAAAGCATTGGATGACGGCCAAATCACAGAGAAAGAAAAGGACCTTTGGAACTTTGCCCTGTCCGCATACGGGAACGGCGAATTTTCGACCAAACAGCTTGAACGGGATTTCGGCAACGCCGCCTATGCCACGATACGCGGTTTCGTGCTAAAATTTGAGGACCTTGGCCTTTTGTCAGCACAAAAATACGGAAATAAAGTGAAATATTCCGTGCGGGATAAATAATTCAAATCAAAAGGCACGGTCATGGGTGATTCATCACTCCATTTCCGTGCCTTTTTCCGATTGTAGGCTTTTGGATTTTCTGGCTTGCGGGTAACGGGATTCAGTGCGCCCCAACTTTCTCGCCGTGCTATGGCAAGCTCCCGTCGCTTTTTCTTGGACAGTTTCTCATAGGGAATGAATTTTTCCATCTTGTCAACCTCCTGGCTGAATAAAAACTCAGGCTAAAACAGAGCCGGTTTCTATTTTAGCCTAAGTTCATCAAAATATCAACGCCGCGCGGTTTCGCCATGATATTCCTCAAAAAAACGATTCAGCAGTTTCTGATGCTTTTTCGATTTATGTATAATGAGGTAGCCGTCATGGCAGTAAAAATCAATTAACCATACCTTGGCCGTTACAGATTGGTTATAAAGTGAAACGCATCGCAGTTTTCCCGTAGAGATCCAGCCTTGAAAGGCGCTATCGGAATAGCCGGTCAACTGAGCCATTTTTCTTTTGGTCATGGCATCCGGTGCGGCAAACCACTCATCCTCCAGCCAGAGGTGGAATTCTTCTACAGGCAGCCTTTGTGCCCCTTTGCCGTGCTGATGCGGAGTGGCAGAAGAAAAGGCTCCGCTGGGAAGCATATACTTTTCCGGATGCTCTTCCATCTCTTCCAGATAAGAAATGACATCCTTCAGCTTGACCCGAAAGTTGCGCGTCTTCTTGCCGCTGTCTTTGCAGGGGATGTAGCCATTCTTCAACATATAGCTCGCTTTACGCTTGCTGATATGCAAGATCGTGCGCATTTCGTCCAGAGTCAGGTCTTCAGGATACCGGTCCTTCAAATCGGCATACTTGCTCATTTTTGGGAACCTCGTTCGGACTTCTGCTTTTTGCACTGATATAGCACCACGCCCTTGTAACGGTCATTACCTGAGGAAACATAGGATTCCAACATCTTCTCCCGGCACATGGGCGCCAGCAGCACCTTTCGGCAGTATTGGTTGGATATCCCCAGTATACTCGAAATCTCAGAAGCAGTTCGCGGCTTGGCGCAGTACTTTTGGATTTCCTTGCGCTGGTCGGTGGGCGAGATGCATTCGGTGTAGCCGCTGGCGAGAACAAAGTCAATCACGTCCTGCTTGGCCACATGATATTTGTTGGTCACAAGATAACAGGAGATCAGGTTGCCCTTCAGCATGTGGTAAACGGTGTTGATACCGAGGCGGAGCATTTTGGATACGTCCTCGGGAAATACGCAGTCGGGATATTTTTTGAACTGCCGCTCCAGCTTTTTACGGAGTTGTTCCTGTGTCATTTAAATTCTTCCTTTCCGTTGTTTGCCGACGGCAGAAAGGAGAATCATTCTAAAATCAGGGTCTTGCTTCTTGCAATTTTACAAGGTCGGTTCTTGAAAGGCGCATGGCGTCAGGGAATTTCATCTTGCAGTTTTCTTGCACTTTTGCAGAAAATAAGCAAAACAGCGGCATTTTTGTCTGAAATCCGGTTGATAAACCAGAGCGCTTATGAGTCCTTATTTTATCAGGGTTTGCTGGCTCAAAGTCTTGGAAACACTAGGTTTCACGGCGGTTTTTCCCGTGATGAACCGTGATGTTCTGTGAGATACCGTGCCGTTTCCCCAACGGCTCGAAATCAGGTAGGCCGCAAGGTCTCGTGGGTTCGAATCCCACCGCTTCCGCCAAAACCCGCATGAACATTGCGTTTGTGTGGGTTTTTTTACCTTTTTGAATGTAAAATTTTCCTTTTTTAGAATTAGCTGTTAATTTGCAGCCTTTTATGAAATTTACGATTGCCGAAAGCCTTGCGGCAAAGCGGCTGAGCGGCTCTTTTGCAAGAAAATCGGCAAGATAAAAAACGGTTCTGAATATTTGGTATTTTGTGGACCACGTTTTTTCCGAAACAATTTTCAAAGGCCGGATTTCCATTGACAACCTGAAAGATATGCACCGCTACCTCAATGCTGGCGAAACTTTGCTGCGCTCGCTCACAGATTCGGCGCTTGTCAATTTGTTCACAAACAGAAATCGTGACTGATTTTTCTCAAATTGCCGCCTATGGCGTCATGACAACGCCGGCCCTTGTGGTTGACGGTAAAGTGGTTTCTTATAGCGAGGTGTGCTGAAAACAGAAGAAGTCATTGAGCAAACAACACAATTTATAACGATAATAAAAGGATTTGAACCATCACGGTTTGAGTCCTTTTATTATTTTACTTTTTATGGTATACTCAGGGCGCATTATATAGAATTGGCAGTCAAAATTGGGGAGAAAAGTCAAATGGATATTACTTTTAAGACACCTGAGGGCGTGTTTAATTACCGGGTTTGTGCAATTATTATCAGTAATGAAAGGCTTCTTGTAATGAAGGATGAGAGAAGCCCATATTATTACTTGCCCGGTGGAAGAGTCACTCTACATGAAACCGCCGAGAAAGCAGTGCTGCGTGAAATCAAAGAGGAATTAGAGATCAATGCTAAAATCGTCAGGCCGTTATGGCTCAATCAAAGCTTTTTTACAGAAGATGTTAACCATGAAAAATATCACGAACTGTGTCTATATTTTTTGATTGATGTTTCTGCCACAGACCTGCTGAGTCGAGGAAATAACTTCGTATTGACTGAAAACGGCAGGCATCATCATATTTTTTCATGGATGCCGTTTTGTGAATTGAATAAAAACTATTTTTATCCCGGGTTCATTAAAAAGCGTATTTTTAATTTACCTGTCAATTTGGAAATCAATACTGAATTTGAGTAATAAGCATAGTCAGGACCTGCATCTAAAAGGATTTGAGTCATTTCCTTATGGTATACTCAGTTCAAATTATTTATATGAACTGTACTTATGAGTTCAACGCACAGACAATAAGGAATGTCTGTTGCTGGACTGCTACCCAATTTTCAAACATGGCAAAGATGTGTTAAAAACAACATTCAATAAAAGGAGTGGAAACAGAGTGAAATTATCAAAATCAGATTTTGACCTTACGAAAAACTGGATATACCGAAATGCCCGCCATTTGGATTTCGTCAGATGGCAGTATCACTTTGAAAACGGCTGCAAAACAGATGTATTAGATGCTTTATTAGCATATCAGAATCCTGATGGTGGTTTCGGGCACGCGCTGGAAGCGGACTCTTGGAATCCCAATTCCACTCCAATTCAGACTGCAACAGCGGTCCAAATTCTTAAAGAAATCAATTTTGCAGACCAGAAGAGTCCTTTGATTCAGGGAATCGTGAGATATTTAGGAAGCAAGTCAGATTTCGAGGGTAATCGATGGAAAAATACAGTCGAATCCAACAATCATTATCCCCACGCTCCGTGGTGGCATACCAATTCTGACCAGCCAACCCGCAGTCAATATAATCCCACTGCCATTTTAGGCGGGTTCCTTCTGCAATTTTCTGAAAAAGATAGTACGATTTATAAGGACGCATTAGAAATTATACATCATTTAACTGATTCATTCCTGAAAGACCCGCAGATTGAAATGCATCCGCTTCTATGTGTATCAGACATGCTCTCGTACATTCATGAAGCAAATTTGCAAAACCAGTTTAGCTATACAGATTTGTGTTTGGCATTACATAAGCAAGTGCAGGCGTTAATCAAACAGGACGCGAACAACTGGAGCGAATATGCATTTCGGCCTTCGCGGTATATTCAATCACCGGATAACGTTTTATATGAGGAAAACAAAGAAATCCTGAATAAGGAATTGGATTATGTGTTAAAATCCAGAAATGCAGAAGGTGTTTGGGATATCACATGGAGTTGGGAAAACTATGAAAAAGAATTTGCAGTCAGTGAAAATTGGTGGAAAGCCGATGTTGCAATAAAAAACATGCTTTTGCTTCAGGCTTTTGGAAGAATAGAAGATTAAATCAGCACTCAGGCACACTTTTCCTAATCCCTCAACTGTGTAAAGGCCGGTTCATAATGATTTCCCAGAAGATTTCTCCTGACCGTTAAATTTCAATTTTTCAGATAGATTCATTTTGGGCGGTGCGCATAATCAGATTCCGCATTTAAATTGAGTAAGTGAACAAAAAGGAAGAGAACCGAGAAGCCAGTACTGACTTTCCGGTTCTCTTTTATTCGCTATACAATCTTGATATGCCGTGCTATAATTTACCTGTCTTTTAACACCTTATATGAGAGGATTTTTATGCATTACAAAAACGCAAAGGGGATTCTTTCCGCAGAAAATGGGATAAACCTTTACCGCGGCTGTACCCACGGCTGCATTTACTGCGATGCCCGCAGCAAATGTTACCAGATGGAGCATGCTTTTGAAGACATTGAAGTCAAACAGAACGCACCCCAGCTGCTGGAGAATTCCCTGCGCCGCAAGCGCAGCCGCTGCATGATTGGAACCGGCGCCATGTGCGACCCGTACCTGCCGCTGGAAAAAGCGGAGCAGCTGACCCGCCGCTGTCTGGAACTGATTGACCGTTACGGATGCGGTGTCACCATACAGACAAAGTCAGATCTGGTTCTGCGCGACCTTGACCTTCTCAAAAGCATTCAGGCAAAAACAAAGTGCGTCGTACAGATGACCCTGACTACTTTCGACGAAAAACTGTGCCGCACCGTTGAACCAAATGTCTGCACCACCCACCGCCGATATGAAGTGCTGAAAATTTTACAGGCAGAGGGCATCCCCACCGTAGTCTGGCTCTGCCCGATTCTGCCGTTCCTCAACGATACCGAAGAAAACCTGCGCGGCATTCTGCAGTACTGCTTTGACGCAGGTGTACAGGGAATTTTGTGCTTTGGCATGGGTGTTACCCTGCGTGAAGGTGACCGAGAATATTTTTACGCAAAGCTGGATGAACATTTTCCCGGCATGAAACAGCGCTACATTTCCGCTTTTGGAAACCAGTATGAATGCAGCAGTCCAAACAATCACCCCCTCATGCAGATTTTTCACACCGAGTGCCACAGCCACAACATTCTGCACACGCCGGAAGCTGTATTTGCTTACCTCCATCAGTTTGAGGACAAACAGACTGCAGAACAGCTGTCTTTCTTTTAATTGCCGCCTTGGCTGTGCAGTCCGCCGCTGACCGCATAATGCTCCGCAAACGCACGAATCTGCTGCCGCAGCCTTTGGACTGCGGCTTCTCTGTCCCCTGCCGCATCAAAAATTGACATCAGCATAAAAATTGGGGAATACAGTTCAAATGCCATCTGCTCCGGATCTGCGGGATAAAAGTACCCCTGCCGCGTCATTTCCGCAAAAAGCTGTGTCATATAGTCAATCACGCCCTGCCCAAGGAACTCCTGATACAGCTGCGCCATCTCAGGGCTGCAAAACTGCTCCAAAATCAGCATCCGGCGAAAGCAGGAAGCGTACTCGTCACATGTCCAGTACAAAAACAGCGCTTCCCCGTAGTGCTCAATCGTTTCGACTGCAGCAGAGCCAAAGGCACGTGCGGACTCTACAATGTCACCGTGCGGCACACTCAGCTTCTCCATTTCCACCCGATTTTCCTCATTCATCTGCTTCACGATGCTGTCAAATATATCCTGCTTGCTTTTATAATGCTTGTAAAGTGAGCTTTGGCGGATGTGCAGCTTTTCGGCAATATCGCGTACAGTTACCCCCTCATACCCACGACAGGCAAAAAGTTTTAATGCTTCTATTAAAATTTCTTCTTTTGTATTTCGTTTCATTCTGTTTTCCCACTTTGCATAAGCATTCGTCGGGCCGATACCTCAATGATTAAAGCTATCATTTGTTCACTTTCTATTGTAACCGTCTTTTCCCCGCCATGCAAGAAAAACCGCAAAGAGCGGTGTGCGCCTACACATTACTCTTGCGGTTTTTCTTTATTTTTTCGGTTCTTCCCCATCGTCTGTATTCTGCTTTAGCGGGTCATCCTCAGGTGTACTGCCTTTCTGCCTGCGGCAGTACGCACGTGTGCCAAGCACAGCGGCCACTGCTGCAGAGGCTGCTAAAAGCAGCACCAGCATGCCGGTTTGAAAACCTGTGAAGCCTTCATTGCCCGCTACAGTCAAACCGCCTTGACCTCCTGCCGCTCCCAAAACAGCGGACGGCGTATATGCTTCACCGCTGCCGGCTGCAGCGGCGGCGCGTCCAGCTTTTGCAGATTTGGAGGATGCTTTGCTGCGTGTGCCGGAGGCGCTTTTTCTGCTTGCGGCGCTCTTGGAGGAAGCACTTTTTTTGCTTCCCGCAGAAGATACACCGCCTGCCTTTCTGCTTGCAGAAGAAGTTTTTGCCGCCGCTGCAAGTCTGTGCACAACAAAGCGGTACTGGGTCTTGCTTTTATCGTCTGCGGAAGCGACCGTCAGCATTATCACCGTGTCACTTCCAGCTGCCAGCAGCGTATGGCGATTCGCGGTGACCGCAGTTCCGCTGTCCGTGTCCGCATTCAGATAGACTTCCGTACATGCCGCCGGAACCGTTATTTCATAATCGCGGATATCTGGATTGAAGGCCGGTGTCAGGCCGGTCCCGGCAGGAGCCGCTACCGTGATCTGCTCTGCTTTCGGGCCACTTGTACTGCTGCTTGCCAGCGGTTGTGCCGTATGGGACCTATGTACAACAATCGTATAGACGCGCTCACCATTTCCGCCCAGCGCCCTTGCGGTAACGGTAATCACCGTGTCGTTTCCGGCTTCCAGCAGTGTGTGGCGGTTGACCGTTACCGCTGTGTCTTGTGACTGCTGCGTCTGAAACCAGACCTCAGTGCAGTCTTCCGGTACTGTCATTTGATAGGAAGTCACATCCGGCTGAAAAGCGGGCTCCAACTGTCCCTTTGAAGCATCATCCGGCGCAAGTGCCGTCAGGTGCGTCTGCACTTTGGAAGCCACGGAAGATGCCTGCGAATTGGTCGGAACGACCTGCACTTCCAAATTGCTCTCACCACTGTCTGGCAGGGCCTTTCCGTCAAAGTCGCACACTTCATCTGTCGCCGCATGAAAAGCATAGGTTCCTGCGGCGGCGTCCTGCCGCACTTTGAAAACGTAAGTTGCAACTTCTCCCGAAAGGACTGCTGCACTGCCCTGCTGTACATCACAGGTATATACCGTTACCAGCGGATTCGACTGCCGTACAAAAAGGTCTGCGCCCTGCGTCTGTGGGGCATCCACCTTGGTCAGATATTCAAAAACGTTTGCATCATACTGTAGTGACATACGGAAAGCACCTGCGGCCGTGCGCCCCGGTGCAGCGGCCAGTTCCACACGCACTTCACTGCCCGCGCTGACCTCCCCAGTTTCTGTACGGATGCGGAAGGTCGGGCCGACATTGGCATTTAACGCAGCAAAAGCCGGTATGCTGACCAGCAGCAGCACGACTGCCGCCGCCAGCAGAACCGGCTTCCATTTCATTTTTTGCTTTTCTTTCATACTGCTGCAACCATACGTACCGCGTCACGCTGCAGCTTTTTGCGTAGAATTTCCAACCGAAAGCGGTTGTACCGCTGAATCAACGTGCAGGGAACGTTCCCCATAAAAATAAGTACCGAAAAAGTGACGCCGACCATTGATTGATTGACCAGCAGTGTCAGAGCAATGCTGCCAAGGTTCCAGGTATGCATCCACTCGCCGCGGCAGGTCTCACTGATAAACTGATTTAAATATTCCACCGACATATCCGTAATATGTTTTTTGGAAAAACCGTCTGCACTGACAAACTGCGGCACACGGTCTTTCCAGTCGTTTATGTGCAGATGGTCGCGGTACCAGCGCCCGCCTTTTTCCCACTTCCAAGGATGAAACAGGCCCTCACTCGGCTGAAAATCAGAGTCCGGCATTCTGGTAGAGAGTAAAAATGTAGTTCCGTGCCATGCACCCACAAGCAGCAGATTGATGAAGAGCATGGATAAATAATTCATATCCTGAATCATACTGTGATTTTCTCCCTTCGTGTGAAGAAGGTACCGCACTGTGTCCTATGGGTTGTCACCGCCGACACTGCATTTTTTGCAGCACCATTCTTTCAATTAGTCATTGTTTTATTATAATACACAGGTTTCGTATTGTAAACCTTGCGGTCAAAATTACCGGCATCGTACAACGTAATTTTTGGGCTGAAAAGCGGCTGTTTCTGCTGCCTGTTCTTTGCAGATTTATGCAAAAATGCCCGGCGACATAAGTGCCAGGCATCCTTTTTGTTCAACTTTTAAAATTTTACATTTTATCTGCGCGTTCGACAAAACTGCGAATAACGCTGCAGGAGTGTTCAAATTTTTCCTTTTCCTCTGGTGTCAGGCTGATTTCCAGCACATGCTCCACTCCGCCTTTGCCGATTACTGCAGGAACACCTGCGTGAATGCCGGTTTGCCCGTACTCCCCCTCCAGCAGGGCAGATACCGGCAGGATGCGCTTCTCATCACCCAGCACCGCCTTTACTATGTCCGCGCAGACCAGCCCAATGCCGAACTCTGTGCAGCCCTTGCCCTCCACAATATGAAAACCAGCCTCACAGTCCTGCCGGCAGATATCGTCAAAATCCAATTTTTGCAGCAGTTCCGGCCTGCCCGCCGCATAATCCAGAATCGGCACACCACCCACAAAGATATGGGAAGCCGGAACCATCTGTGAATCGCCGTGTTCCCCCATGCAGTACGCCTGAATCGAACGCCGGTCAACACCCAGAATTTCGGAAAGGATGCGGCGCAGGCGGGCAGAGTCCAGCGAAGTTCCTGTGCTGAACACCTGTGCTTTTGGCAAGCCAAGCCGTTTGCGCAGAAAGTCCGCAACAATATCGGCCGGATTAGAGATGCTGATGAGAATGCCGTGAAAACCGGAATCCTTCAGCGGACCGACAATGCTGTTCATGATTTCAATGGAACTGTCGAACATATCCAGCCGGGTCTGACCTGGTTTGCGGCTCATGCCGGCCGCCATTACAACAATGTGTGCATCTGCGCAGTCCGCATAAGTACCCGCACGTACCCGCACTCGGCGTGCCATGTTGCTGGAAGCATCATTCTGATCCAGTGCTTCCATGCGTGCTTTTTCCTCTTTAATATCAATATAAACCAGTTCATCCACTTCATTCAGCAGCATTAAACTCATGCCGCAGTGAATACCAACGTGCCCAGCGCCGATAATTACAATTTTTCTTTCCTTGATTTCCGCCATTCCGTGTTCCTCTTTTCTGTTGATTGCTTTTCCTAAATTATAGCACAACTTTAAAGTGTTACAGCAAAAAATATATGCATGACTTTCACGATTCTTTACTCAAAATAACGTGATGAAAAAAAGCAATGGCCTTGTATTCTTTTAACTCGCTTACCCGAAGCTCCATTTTTAACATCTGTTCCTGCCACGCCGTATCTTTCTGAACTTCTTGGTTTTGCTGTAAGTCCCAAAAAGTTCTCATCCCTAAGACTTTTTCTAATTTGAAGTCATGAAACCATGATAACAGTTCCTGATCCTCATAGTAATGAATCGTGCCAAACTTTTGCGATTGTCCATTTTTACCCTCCAGCAACTCATTGGCATGTTCAAAATCATTCAGTAATACTGCCATCTGCATAACTCTTCCAGCCCGATTATGTTTTATAACAGAAAGATACCCCTTTGGCCTCAATATCCTTGAAAATTCCTTTACAATTTCTGTTCTGTCCCTTACATACTCAAAAACATTGTGACACAGAATTGCGTCAAACGATTCATCCTCAAAATTTTCAAGTGCCTTGACGCTTCCTTTTATTTGCACATAATTGTTTTCTGTACATCTATTTTGAAGCATATTTTCATCTGGCTCAACGGCTACAACTTCATTGTCTATTGCAAAATGGCTGGCGGTCACTCCGTTACCACTCCCAAAGTCCAATACTTTTTTACCATGTATCTGTTTGAGTTGTTCCCATGTCATTTTTTTCTGCAGCAACTCCCAAGGAGCAATCTTCTTACTTTTCATAATCTATCCCCCTTAAATTGGAGCCCCTACACCCCGCGTTATATTCCTGAAAACACAGCGTTTCTATGCATGATTTTTCGTCTTTCAATTTTTAAATTATAGCACAGCGTTAAAGCGTCACAGTATAATAGGCTAACTTTATATATTTTAATGTCGGTTGTCAAGGAATCCATCGGTTTTGCCGCCCTCAACTTTATTATATTATGCTTTTTCAATATTTCATTCTTTACGGAACCTTTTTTCCCGCTGCCGCATACCCTGTCGGCAGAATCTTTTTTGTTCAGGCACCCGGTGCCGGGCTGTAAGCTTACAGCAGCGGATGAAGCACATCTGCGGGAAATCGCAGATGTGCTTTTTTATGCGCCGGTGTCTGTAAAAATTGCAGCGGAGGGAACTGCTATGACTGAACTTTCCAAATTGACAACAGGACTGACCACTGCCGAGGCACAGGCGCGGCTAAAGCGTTTTGGGAAAAATGAACTGACTCCGCCTAAAAAACAGAATCCGTTTTTAAAATTTCTGCATACACTCTGCCAGCCGATGTTTCTTCTGCTGCTCTGCGCAGCAGTCATCTACTTTCTGCTGGGGCAGGCGCGGGACGGCGCAGTCATGCTGGTATTTGTCTGCGGCATGATTGGCATCGACGCTGTACAGAGCTGGAAAACCGACAAAACACTGAATGCCCTGAAAAAGCTTTCCGCACCGCAGGTAACGGTTTTGCGGGATGGACACGAAACCGCCGTCCCCAGCTGGGAGCTTGTTCCGGGGGATGTGGTCAAACTGACAGAGGGCATCCGGATCCCAGCAGACTGCCACATTTTGTCCTGCAGTGATTTGTGCATAGAGGAGTCAACGCTGACCGGAGAAGCACAGGGTGTTTGGAAAAGTGCCGCACATACAGAATCAGAACAGCTTGGCCGCTGGCGCCGGGATTGGTGCTATGCCGGCACACAGGTACTTGAGGGCAGTGCTGTTGTACTGGTGGAACAGACCGGGCTAAACACCGAATACGGCAAGATTGGTGTCAGTGTGGCTGCCGCACCGCAGGAACGCTCTCCTTTGCAAAAACAGACGGACCGGCTGGTAAAGGTCTGCACAGTGATTGCTGTGGTCCTGTTTGCCGCTGTCAGCTTCTTTACATGGCTGGAACTTGCCGGTACGGAAACCGCCGGTCGGCTTGTGCAAAGCATCCTTTCGGGTGTCACACTTGCCATGGCAATGATACCGGAGGAATTCCCGGTAGTGCTTGCTGTATTCCTTTCCATGGGTGCGTGGCGGCTTGCAAAGCAGCAGGCACTGGTTCGCCGCCTGCCCGCTGTGGAAACGCTGGGCGAAATTTCGGTTCTGTGCGTCGATAAAACCGGGACCATTACACAGAACCAAATGGCAGTACAGGAAACGTGGTGTTTCGCAGCAAATCCAGCGTCTTTGACAGAAGCGCTTGGGCTTGCCTGTGAACCGGAACCTTATGATCCTATGGAAAAAGCAATTCTGGACTATTGCAGTCAGCAGGGGCTGCCCGCACAAACACTTTTCAGCGGCACATTGGTCAGAGAATATGCTTTTACACATGAAGACAAACGAATGGGGCACATTTGGCAAAAAGGCAGCCGCGCCCTGCTCGCCGCAAAAGGCTGTCCGGAAAGTATTTGGTCGCTGTGCGGCATGGACAATACCGCACAAAAAGCTGCTGAAAATGCCGCCAAAAAGCTTGCCGCGTCCGGCCTGCGCGTTCTGGCCGTAGCTGTTCAGGAGCTAACAGCGGGTACACCCCTGCCGGAAACCCTTTCCGAGTGCTCGCCTGCGTTTTTGGGACTTGTCGGATTGGCTGACCCGCCGCGCGCGGGTGTAACACAGGACATCTGTCGCTGCACCGCCGCCGGCATTCGCGTGGTTATGATTACAGGTGACAGCGCAGAAACCGCTGGAAGTATCGCCCGGCAAACCGGAATGCCCGGTGCAGAAGCCGTTGTCACAGGCGGAGAAATTGACTGCATGGATGACTATACGCTGCGGCAGTGTGTACAGCACACCAATATTTTTGCACGCGTTGTGCCGGAACACAAAATGCGTATTGTGAAAGCACTGCGTGCCTGCGGCGCGGTCACCGCCATGACCGGTGACGGTGTAAACGATGCCCCTGCGCTGAAATATGCGGACATTGGCATTGCTATGGGCAAACGCGGCAGTGAGGTAGCACGTGAAGCCTCGGATCTAGTGCTGCTTGACGACAACTTTTCCACGATTGTCCGCACCGTGCGGGACGGCAGGCGCATCTATGACAACCTCTGCAAAGCAGTCGGCTATCTTTTTGCGATTCACATTCCGTTTGCGCTTTCCGCGCTGCTGGTACCGCTGCTGCATATTGCACCGGAAAACGGTTTTTTGCTGCCGGTACACATTGTCGTGCTGGAACTGCTGATTGACCCTACCTGCTCCATTGTACTGGAACGTCAGCCTGCCGAAACAAATTTAATGAAGCAAAAGCCGCGCAGTTCACGGCAAACACTGATAACACCCCGTCTGATGCTGCACAGTTTTCTGCAGGGCGGGCTGCTGGCCGCCGCGGCATTTGGCTCCTACCTGTTCTGGATGCAGCAAACCGGAAACTCCGCGCTCGCCCGCACAATCGGCTTGGTCGTTTTGATGCTTGGCAATCTTTTTCTGGTGCAAACCGGCAGTTCGCGCACAGAATCCATTCTGCACACAGCAAAGGTACTGCGGCACGACAAAGTAATGTGGGCAATCCACCTCGGCACACTCGCCGGAATCAGTGTTCTGCTGTATACACCACTGTGCGGATTTTTCGGCTTGGTGCCGCTGTCTGCGCTCCAGCTGCTGACGGCCTTTCTGCTGGCTGCGGCAGCCGTATTGTGGAGTGAACCGGTAAAATGGCTGAAAAAACGATTTTTCCATAGTAAAAAAAATTAGAGTTCAGCAAACTAAGTGTGCGAAACTCTAATTAAATTGTTCTATCTGATTGTTTTGGCTGTGCACACGGTAAACGATCATAAAGAAAAGGGCACATCCTTTCGGAAGTGCTCACATACAGAATTCATTTATTCGCTTTCGGTTTTCCCAGCCTGTACACGCGAATCATCCCCAAAACAAACACCAGCATATATACACCAAGAAACAGCAGCAGCGGCAGGCCAATCGGCAACTGCGGATAAATTGCCGGCAGCGCAAGGTAGCAGAACATCGCTGCCATAATGCAGTTTGTTACCTCCAGTGTATTGCGCATCGTTGTGTAAATACTGCGCCAGTTACCTTCCGTCAGGTTCCCGGGCATATTCCACACAGACGGAAAACGGCAAAGCACTTCCATACCTGCGTACATGACTGCTCCCACAAGAAACATCCACCAAATGCTGCTGCGGCTGCCCCATGCGTCAGCTGCTCCGGCAGCGTTCCAGTGTGTGGGAATTGTCTGTGGGAGTGACTGGTAAACTGTCAGCAGATAAATCAGCATACCTCCCAGCAGCAAACACCCTGCCACCCGGCAGCCTTTTTGAAAACCGTTATACGGCAGTTTGCGCCCACGCCAGCCGCGAAACGGTGCATCCGGGTCAATCGGCCACGCTGTGCCGTCATCTTCCGCTTCATCCGCAATGCCTTTTAAAAGTTCATCTGTGCTCAATTCAAACAACTGTGCCAACGCCACCAGCTTTTCGATGTCCGGCCGTGCCGTATCCTGTTCCCACTTGGAAACCGCCTGCCGTGAAACGCCCATCTGGTCGCCCAGCTGTTCCTGCGAAAGTCCGCGCCGCTTCCTGCACATTTGTATCCGCTGCCCCAGTGTCATCTGTTCCATCTCCCCTTCTCTTTTAATCCAAAATTCGCCAACATGCATTACCCCTAATGTCATACACAAGGCCCCTTTCGCTCATCGGCTTCACTATACCGCCGACACTTTGGAAAAGCAAGCATTTGAAAGTGGAACTTTGCGTTTTTGGGGGCTGTCAACCGCCGGTTGACACAATTTTAATGGAAAATACGTAACCCGCATCTATCCTTTTGCGGCAGGTGGCTGTTTGGGTGCACCAAATGGTGCAAAAACGTCAGCAGGCGGTTTACAGATACACGCGGGTGTCGTATAATGGAGCCGGACAGGAGGGTTTCAAAGTGGCAAAGAAAAAGGACGACAAAACCAATGTCATGCGGATTTTAGACAAAGAAAAGATTCCTTACACACCACACTTTTATGAACATGAGGACGGCAAAATAGACGGCATTGCAGTTGCCGAAAAGCTGGGGCAGCCACTGCCGCAGGTCTTTAAAACACTGGTCACGCAGGGCGCTGACCACGCCTACTACGTTTTTGCGGTTCCGGTGGCAGAAGAGCTTGACCTGAAAGCTGCCGCGCGCAGCGTAGAGGCCAAAAGCGTCGAAATGATACACGTAAAGGACATCAATAAAGTAACAGGATACATCCGCGGTGGATGCTCCCCCGTCGGCATGAAAAAGCAGTTCACGACAGTGTTCGACGAAACTGCACTGCTGTATGACACGATTTTCGTCAGCGGTGGAAAAATCGGCACGCAAGTACAGCTTTCTATTCAGAATCTGTTGAAACTCACCGGTGGAACTACTGCCGATATTATTGTACACTGTTAATGATTCATTGTTGAAATTCCATAATTCTTCTTTATTTTTTGTGAAAAATATAGAAATATTATGGTTAGCTAAATAATTCCTGCCTGCTATTGTTATTCCGGACATTCCTGTTATATAATAAATAAAGATTGAATACTTTTCGGAACGGAATCAGGAGGATTTGTATGTATTACAGCTTTATCATGCTTAAGCCGGACGCCATTGAGCAGGGACTTACGGTACCAATTCTCATGTACCTGAAAAACGCTGGCATTGAAATTGAAATGATTGACTGCCAAAAGGTAAACACAGGCGTTCTGCTGAAACATTATGCAGAAGCTATCGCCAAAATGGGGCATGACTTTGAACGCAAATACGCGGATTACTTTACCAACCGCTATGTCATACCCATCATTGTCAAATCAGAACAGCCAGACATTATTGACTGCATCCGCAAAGTTGTGGGTGCTACAAATCCAGCCGAAGCAGACAAAGGCACCATTCGCGGTGACTTCGGAACTGACAGCTTTGAAAAATCTGCCGCGGAAAACCGCGGCTGCCACAATCTGATACACGCCAGTGACAGTTCCGAAGCCGTCCGCCGCGAAATTGCACTCTGGTTCGGCGAAGAATATGCGGAGAAATATGCGAAATAAATTTTTGACCTATCTGGACTTGTTTCTTGCACACCTTGCAGGCGGTAAAAAAGGTGAACCGCACCGGGGCGCTTACCTGCGTACTGCGGTTCTCAATCTTTTGCTGGCGGCTGTGCTGGTTGTGCTGCTTATTTTAGACCAGTGGTGCCTGCTGCAAACCAGCCTTGGCCCTGACATTCCGCTGCTGCTTGCCACACTGCTGCTTGCGGCAGGAATGGTGCTGTGCGCGATTCGCAGCCTGCAAATTGCAGGGAAAATGGCATCCGATTAAGTGAATAAATAAAGGCGGCTTCTGTTTTGGTACAGAAGCCGCCTTTATTTATTGTAACTATTTATTTGCAGAACAGGAAGTCGCGCAGTTCCTCCGGCGAAGCCGCAAACTGTTTTGCGCCGCCTGCTTTCAGGTCTGCTTCCCCGCCGTAGCCATAGGCTGCCCCAATAAAGGGCAAGCCCACTTTTACGGCACCTTCTGCATCGTAGTGGGTATCGCCTATCATCACCGTATCCGTCAGACTGTCCGTGTGGCACAGTGTCATCGCCCGGCGGATAATGCTGGCCTTTTCCGCATTGCCGCCGTCATTATCTGCTGCACACAGTGCGTCAAAACAGTCCGCAATTTCAAAATGCTTCAGCAGCCGTTCCACCATCATATACGGTTTGGAAGACGCAGTGCAAATCACCGCACCAGCCTGCTTCAAGTCGCGCAGAAGCGCCGGAATGCCGGGGTACACGGTGGTTTTCAGCCAACCGGTCGCGTCGTAATGCACGCGGAAGCGGCGTACTGCTTCATCTGCCTGTTCCCGTGTCATGCCGCAGTAATCCATGTAGCAATCCTCTGCAGGCGGGCCAATAAATCGCCGCAGCGTTTCCGGCGGCGGCACTGGCCGCCCCATTTCTTGGAGTGCCAGCGTTGCACAGTGCATAATGCCCTCGCCGGAAGCGCAGAGTGTGCCGTCAAAGTCGAACAAAATTGTTTTGTAACGTAACCGCAAAGTGGAGTTCCTCCTCTGAAAGTTTCCCCTCAGCCGTGCCGGGTATGTAAAACCATTATAAGTGTACAGCAAAAAAAGCGCAAGTCCACACTGGGTTTCGCGCCATTTCCACAAAAATTCACGCCGCCGCGCCAAACGTTCTCTGCCCTGTCAATGGAAGTACATTGCAAAAACGTGTAAAATATTAAGTAATAAGTTTTATGCGCGCAGTCTGTTTCATGGCTGCATTTTTGCTGGGAGGCATTCTTCATGGAGGACTACAAACTGATTGCACTGGATCTTGACGGTACACTGACAAATTCACAGAAAAAAATCAGCCCCGCCACCCGTGAAGTACTGCTGCGTGCCCAGCACGCCGGAACCCGCGTGGCGCTGGTTTCCGGCAGACCCACTGCCGGTGTCCTGCCGCTTGCACGCGAGCTGGAGCTTGACCGCAACGGCGGTTTCATCATCTCTTTTAACGGCGGCAAAATTGTTTCCTGCAAAACCGGAGAAACACTCTATGAACGCTATCTGCCGGAGGAACTCCTGCCGCGCCTGTGCGGGCTGAACAAAAAGCATCCGTTGGCAGTCATCATTTACAGCAGTGATTCCATCGTCACGGAAACGGCCGACAACTTCTATGTGCGCGGGGATGCTTTCATCAACCATATGCCAGTGGAAGAAGTTCGGGACCTGCTTCCCCGCATCGATTTTCATGTAAACAAGTTTCTGTTCCCCGGCGACCCGCAGTACATCGAAAAGCTGCTGCCTTCCCTGCGGCGCGAGTTCCCCACCTGCAGTATTTACTGCAGTGAGCCGTATTATCTGGAGGTCATGCCGAACAACGTGGATAAAGCACAGGCGCTTTCCGTGCTGCTCGGCCGCCTTGGGCTAACCCGCAGTTCACTGATTGCCTGCGGTGACGGCTTTAATGACCAGTCCATGGTTCGTTTTGCAGGCATGGGCGTTGCCATGGAAAACGCGCAGCAGGTTGTTAAAGATGACGCCAATTTTGTAACACGCTCAAACGACAACGACGGTGTTGCCTATGCGGTACAGAAATTTGTACTGCGCAGTGTGTGAAGCTTCAAACAAAAAAGAATAGCTTTTTGCCCTCTTTTCGTTTATAATGATTGCAGAATCTATCCTTACCGTAAAGTTTTCGCTGGCCTTGCCTTTCCCTTGCAGCGTGGCTTCGCCGCCGCAGGGAACGCTGCTGTTTCCCATTTTTTCGTGCAGGGCTTTACGGGCAAGGTCAAAAGGAAAGGCCGTGGGCTTCGCCCACACCCACCGCCTTTAAAAAGGCGGGCGAAACTTTTACTGTACTGGCAACGGAACACAACTGATTCTGCAATCTGCTTGAAATGAAAAGAGGGCTTTTGCGATGGATGAGAGAATTTTATGCGAATACATACAGGGACAAAGCTGCGAAGCTTACCTTGCTCTGGGCGCACATCATACCAGTGCATATGGTCAGACCGGCGTACGCTTTACCGTTTATGCCCCGGGCGCGCAGAATGTTTTCCTCATTGGCGAATTCTCCGACTGGAACGCGTGGCAGATGCAGCGCACGCCAGAAGGTTTCTGGAGTATATTCGTTGCCAGCGCACAGGACGGTCAGATGTACAAATACCGTGTACAGACCGCCGAGGGAATGTTTGACCGTACCGACCCATTTGGTTTTTATGCGGAGCTTCGCCCCGCCACCGCCAGCCGTATCTGCAGCCTTGACGGCTTTACATGGACAGACGAAAGCTGGATGCAGTCCCGCAGTAAGAATTATAACCAGCCGCTGTCCATCTATGAGGTACACGCCGGTTCTTGGAAAATGAAAGAGGACGCAGAAGACGCACAGCGCTTTTACACCTACGACGAATTAATTGACACACTGCTTCCCTATGCCAAACAGCAGGGCTTCACCCACATTGAACTGCTGCCGCTGACGGAACATCCGCTGGATGCTTCGTGGGGCTATCAGGTTTCCGGCTACTTTGCCGCCACCAGCCGCTACGGCACCCCGCAGCAGCTGATGCACTTCGTTGACTGCTGCCACCGCGAGGGCATCGGCGTAATTATGGACTTTGTTCCCGCGCATTTTATCAGCGACAACTACGCGCTCAGCAAATTTGACGGCACTTATCTGTATGAAAGTGCAGAACCCTCCCTGCGAAACAGCGAATGGGGAACCGTCTTTTTTGACTTTGCCAAGCCGCATGTCATCAGCTTTTTAAAGTCTGCTGCCGATTTCTGGCTGACCTATTACCACTTTGACGGCCTGCGCTATGACGCGGTTTCCCGGATTCTGTACACCTGCGGCGAAGAAAGCCGCGGCATCAATGACGCGGGTGTGTGGTTTTTGCGCAGTACAAACTATGCTCTGCAGGCACGCCACCCCAGCGCCATGCTGATTGCGGAGGACTCCACCAACTATCTGAAAGTGACCGCGCCTGTAGAATACGGCGGGCTTGGCTTTGACTACAAATGGGATCTCGGCTGGATGAATGATTCCCTGGACTATATGCAAAAACGTCCGCAGGAACGCCCCAACTTCGCCAAAGACATTACATTTTCCATGAGCTATTTTTACAGCGACATTTTTCTGCTGCCGCTGTCACATGATGAAGTGGTGCACGGCAAACATACCATTATTGATAAAATTTCCGGCACCTACGAAGAAAAGTTTCCTCAGCTGCGGCTTTTCTGGCTGTATATGTTCACGCACCCCGGCAAAAAACTCAATTTCATGGGTAACGAACTTGCCGAGTTTAAGGAGTGGGATGAAAATGCCGCGCTTGGCTGGAATCTGCTGACCTACCCCAACCACGATGCTTTTCACCACTTCGCGCAAACCTTGCAGGAATTCTGCAAGGCACATCCGGCTCTGTACAAAAATGACTACCACCCAAAAAGCTTTGAATGGATGGACCTTACAAATGCGGGCAAGTGCGTGTTTGCCTACTGTCGGGACAGTCTGGACGAACCTGACCGTGAAGAACTGTATGTGGTACTGAATTTCTCTGCCCGGCCGGTCATGGAATACTTCCTGCCGGTGCGGGAAACCGGCACCTATGCGGAAATTTTCAGCACCGATACCCCCGCGTTCGGCGGCGGCGGCCACCGCAATCCCGCCTGTGAAACACGCCGTCAGGGTAGCCGACTCGGCATATATACCGACCTGCCTGCTTTTTCCGGCCTGGTTTTTCAGCGGAAAGCCGAATGTGTTTCGCCCGAAAAGGGCACTGCCCAACATTCTTCTTATACTCTCTAATTTTTGTCCCCGTCGCTGGCTCTGTTTGCATACGGCGGGGCTTTACTGTATGCACTGCGTATTAACTGTACTATTGACATTAGTACAGTTAAATGATATGATGCATGCAAAGTTTAAAAAACATTTGAAAGAGGATGTATCTGCAGTGACAGCCCGGCTGATTTCACATTTCTTTTCACAAAAAAACATTTGCTCCGAAAGCGGTGGGCTTCCACGCTTTTCCCTGTGGCTGCGAAAAAACCTTTTTCCACTGACGATGCTTGTGGTCACTGTGCTGGCATTTCTGCTGCGTTTTTCACTTTTTTCCTATGAAAGCGGGGATTATCAGGTATACCTGCAAAAGTGGTATGCGCAGATAGAACAAGGCGGCGGACTGCCCACACTGCGTCAACCACTGTGGGACTGCAACTATACCATTGCCTACCTAACGCTGCTGACACCCTTTGCAGCGCTGCATGTACCTGCGCTGACCGCCGTTAAAACTATTTCCACCGCTGCGGATTTTGCGCTTGCGTTGAGTTGTGCACTGGTTCCACACTTGATTCAAAAGAACAGCCGCCACCCGCGCCTCCTTTTCGCTGCTGTTTACACCGGCGTGTTGTTTTTTCCGGAAACTTTCTTCAACAGCGCACTTTGGGGGCAGTGTGACGCAATTTATACGACTTTTGGTATTCTCTGCGTTTACTTTCTCATGCGTCATACCTATCTGCCCGCCTGTGCCCTGTTTGGACTGTCATTCGCCTTTAAAATGCAGGCTGTTTTCCTGTTGCCGATTCTGGTCATCATGGCTGTCTGTGAAAAAAAATTCCGACTGCGTTATCTGACCGCGGCGCCGGCGGCCCTGGTACTGACCTGTGTACCGGCAATGCTGGCAGGCACGCCGCTGTGGATGTCCTACTGGCCATATTTGGTCCAGTTTAGCTGCTGCGGTTCGCTTTCCGTCAACAGCCCCGGTGCCGGAATGCTGTTGGGCAGCCTTCCCTACCCCATTTTGAAAGGCACTTTACTTACCACGACGCTGCTTTTTCTTTTTCTCACGCTGGCGCTGGTGTTACATCACGGCGGCAGCCTTTCCAACATGCAATTGCTCCTGCTCGCTGCATGTTCTACCTTGTGCTGTGCCGCACTGCTCCCCTGTATGCATGAACGATATTCCTTTCCGGCAGATATTCTGCTGCTGCTTTTCGCAGTCTCCAGTCGTCGAAAAGGAGATTCCCTCTGTTGTATAACCGAAAGTACCGTATCCTTTCTTTCATGGATGCAATACTTTGACCCAAAGCTTCTGACACTTTCGGGGGCTGTTCTTTCTTTGCTTCGCCTTGGCTGCCTGTTCTGGCTTGCAGCGCGTCTGTGGCGAGAATTTGCCCCACTGCCCAACACAACACTTCAATAGTTCCATAAAAGAAGAGCGGCTGCAGCAGCCGCTCTTCTTTTATGGATTCCGTTTTGCACGCGGTTTCCAAACTGTGTTCTCGTCATTTTTTTGCAAGATACAAGTCCATCGTGTCTGTAAGCTGCACCATACCGCCCGCTGCTAAAATCGCCTGACGAATGTCCTGCTCCAGCGCGGCCTTAGCGTTTGGTTCCATTGTCTGGTGGTCAGAATAGGTGTTCAGCAGGCGAATGTAATCTTCCGCACTGAACGTACGGCTGCTGTGAAACAGTTTTGTCTGCACATCGCGAAAGCCGTACCGTGCAATCGTTTGGGCTACTTCTTCGTATTTTTTTGGCGGCTTTCCGGTAAGGCGGTGCCTACCATATGCCGCCTGTATCTCTTCGTAAAGTGTGCGGTTCTCCCGGCTTACCGTTGGATGGTTCCAAAACAATGCCAGCGTGCCGCCCGGTTTCAGGATTTGATATACCTTGGGGTAACCGATTTCTTCCGGCACCCAATGAAATGCGGTTGCGGAATACACAAGATCTATAGAGGAATTTTCCGCCTGAAAGTCCTCAAAGCTGCAGCAGCTGACGGTCAGCGCTGCCTGCCCCGCAAACTTTTCACGCAGATACGCTGCCATTTTTGGGGAAAGCTCCGCCGCACGCACTTTGCACCCCGCCTGCAGAAAAACTTGCGTTGCCTGTCCGGTGCCGGGCCCTATCTCCACAGCACTGGCTTTGGGCTTCAAATTCGCATACTGAAAAATCTCCTGAAACAGTTCTAGGCAGTACCGTGGCCGAAAACGGTCGTAATCCTCTGCATTTTCGCCAAACGTGTAACGCAAATCCATGTTTTTTCACTCTTTTCTAAATTTTTTTAAAATATATGTAAATCTTCTTGACAAAGTAAGTAAGCAAGTATACTATATAATGCATACTATGTATTGCACAATAATGTATTAGGCACAGTATCCAAAAAGGAGCGTGAACCCTGTGAAACACCAAAACGGTATCTGCATTATATTCGGTTACATCCCACACCCCAAAAAGGAGGAAAAGGCATGGACGTTCAGCGAAAAAAAGGAATCCTCGACATCTGCGTGCTCGCGGCACTGAAGCACGGGCCGTCTTATGGCTACCGCATTGTCAGCGACATTTCCGTATGTATTGAAGTTTCGGAATCCACCCTGTATCCGATTCTCCGCCGACTGGAGGGCAGCGGCTGTGTTTCCACCTACAAACAGGAGCACAACGGCCGTATGCGAAAATACTACAGAATTGAAGAACCTGGCCTGCAGAAAGTGCAGGACTTTTTGGATGAAGCGGACGAAATGAAACGCATTTATGCATTTGTGGAAGGAGCACACTTATGAATCAGGAAACTTTTTTACGGGAACTCGCCGCCGGCCTTTCCAAACTTAGCGAGCAGGAGCGTGCGCAGGTGCTGGATTATTACCGCGAACTCATCTTCGATGGTGTGGAAAACGGAAAGTCCGAAGAAGCCGTCATTCAAGACTTTGGCTCTCCGCGAGATATTGCTGCACAAATCAGTGCAGAATATCATACGCCCGCATCCGCACAGCAGCCTGCTTCCGGAACCGTACCTCCCGTGCCACCGCAGCCGGTCGGGGGCATGCAGACCTATGCAGCATGCAATCCGGTTGGTGCTGTCATGATCAGTGCGCAGAACATCAGCGTACAAGTGCAGCCGGTACCGGACGGCCCGGTTCGCGTACTGTTTTCCCCTTGTGACAGTGACCGCATAACCGTCACCGAAGAAAACGGGGTGTTCACTTTTACGCATATGATGCAGCATCTGCTGTTTCATTGGCAGGATCTGTTCCGCGGCCCCCGCAGTATTCTCCTTCAGCTTCCGGTTTCGTTTCACGGAGACATCAGCGTAACCACCTGCAACTCTAAAATTACTGCGGAAAATCTGCGCGAAATTGGTTCTGCCAATTTCACCAACAACAACGCACACATTTCTGTTACCAATACGGAGTGCCGCACCCTGCAGCTGAAGAGTTCTAATGGTTCACTGAAATTGTTTGGTGTAACCGGCGAAGCCTGCACCGCTATCACCAGCAACAGCAGAATCTCGGTTGAAAACAGCCGCTTTCCGGCACAGCTGCAACTGCACACCAGTAACAGTTCCATTCAGGTGGAGCAGAGCAGTTCTGACAACATTTCCATGAAAACTGCCAACGGCTCCATTTCCGCCATGCTGGCCGGAGATGCACGCGAATACGCAATTCACAGCCACACCAGCAACGGTCAAAATAATTTGCCAACCGACTGGTCTTATCCCGGCCAAACCAAGCACCTGTCCGCTGTGACAAGCAACGCACGCATCAATGTAAAATTCACAGCACCTGCTGTTTAATCAGTTTTTATTGACTGCGTTTGGTACAGCGCGCCCACCTGCCTTTTCACCTCCCTAGTTATAGCACAAGAGTATGCGAAATACCAGACTGACACTCTCAAGGATGCCACTGTGCAGATGCAGCAACACATACACGAAATATAAAACAGGCACGCCGCCGAACACTCCTGTTCGCAGCGTGCCTGTTTTTCATGTGTTCATTGAAAGCTGCTTTGGATTTTACACCGGTTTGTCAAACGCCGGATTGAGCGCATAAAAATTCTTGCTGTCCAAATGGTCTGTTGTTATCCGCAGCGCTTCGCCGAAACGCTGATAGTGTACAACCTCCCGCTGCCGCAGGAATTTGATTGCGTCGCGCACCTCCGGGTCAGTTGCATAGCGCAGAATATTATCATAAGTTATGCGTGCTTTCTGCTCTGCCGCAAGATCTTCGTGCAAATCAGCCAGTGGGTCGCCTGTGGAAGCAATCGTCAGCGCGCTGAACGGCACACCGGAAGCATCCTGCGGGAAAATACCGGTTGTATGGTTGATAAAGTAATCCTGAAACCCGCCCGCCTTAATCTGTTCCGGAGTCAGGTTACGTGTCAGCTGGTACACCAGTGCGCTAATCATCTCCAGGTGAGCTAGTTCCTCTGTACCTATATCAGTTAAAATTGCCTTTAATTCTGGATATGGCATTACATACCGCTGAGAAATATAGCGCAGAGATGCACCCAATTCTCCGTTTGGACCACCGTACTATAAAATGTGATAATTTTATACTTTGCATTTATATCGGCTCATTAAAAGTACCAGAAAATACGCCAAAGTAGCGCGGGCTTTACGCCTGCACTACTTTTTTAAGAGAGAGGAGAAATCTATAAATTTAGTAATCTGTGTATCCCCACGAGCGTACAAACCCGCATGATTACTGAATTTTTCTTTCTATCCATATCACTTGAATTCTCAAAGAATTAGTAAAAAATTAGTAGGAAGGCTTATCAAAACTTAACTTGTCTTTTTTCTTAAGCAATATGTTTTATTTGTTAGCATAACCGGCTTAGCTTTTTTGATAAGCTAAACCATTTTAATTTCTTATTCTTCAAATAAAATTATATCCACCCATATAATAGGTTGAAATCAATAATTTATAGTGGTAAACTGTAAATCATTGGAGGTTGTTGCAGAATTCTGCTTTTTAGCCCAACCAGAATTGTAAACGAAACAAGCTTCATTAACTCAAATTGTAATAAAGCATTAAGGAGAATTTAATGAATAAAAATTTTTCTGAAATAACAATTCCATTCGAAGAAGCTGAAAATTATTTTAAACCTAGCAATAAAGAAAAATTAAACACTTTCTTTTATAAAGATAAAAACTATGAGAAAATCATTCAAGATACTACTTACTATATATTAGGTGATAAAGGCTCTGGAAAAACAACATATGCAGCGTATTTTTGCAATGGATTTCGTGATGGGATAAAATCAAGTAGATATGTACTATCGGTTGATGACTACGGAAAAATCATTACTATGAAAAAAGAAAAGCAACTAAATTATACTTCTTATACAACTATGTGGAAAGCAATTTTACTAATTAAACTTATATCCACAATTACAGATGGTGAAGTGAATTCAATTTTTAGTAAAAGTAATGTATTATCTTCTATTAAAAAAGTTCTTAATGATTTCGACTATAACAAGCTGACTATTGATAGTTTTTCCCCAGTCAAAATAATTGACAATTCAAACTTTATCAGTTCATTTATTAACCAAATAAAAATTAAATCTTCTGGTGTACAGGACTCTGCTAAATTTTCATATAATTATAGCAAATCACACGAAAGCAAACATTCACTAATGGTATTTGAAGATTTATGGACAAAGTTCATAAACAACATAGCGGGAAGTATTAAAAATCTTAAGCTTAAAAACCATCATTACCTTTTTGTGGATGGCATTGATGTCCGTCCAGATGAAATACCATACAACGATTACAAAAAATGTGTTTCTTCTTTAGTCAGAGCTGTTTATGATGTGAATTCTGAAATACTGTCACAGCTCAAAGATTCTAAAAAAGGGCGTTTGCAAATAATATTACTATCTCGACTAGATATTTTTCTCACAGCAGGCTTAAGCAATCCCGGCAGTAAAGTAACCGATAATTGTGCCTTCCTCGATTGGAGTGTAACAAACGAGAACGAATATAAGCAATCCGATATATATGCGTTAGTAAATCAGATTATATCACAGGGAAGCATTGATTCCATAGAACCGTGGCCCCTATATTTTAATTTTAAAATTATGCGAGGTAATAATTCATTCGATCCATTTATTTACTTCTTAAGACTTACAAATGCTAGGCCAAGAGATTTTGTGCGAATATTCTCTATTCTTAGTGATATGTGCAACAAATCGAATAAAGAAAATCCATCAGCTTCCCAAATTGAATCAGACAAGTTTCAAAACATGTTTTCAACTTATTTTACAGATGCAATACGCACCGCTTTAGGTTTTTACTATGACAAAGAACAAATTAAACTTCTTTTTGACTTTGTTAAAACTTTACATCATGTAAAATTCTCATATAAGCAATTTAAAGGAGCTTATAATAATTTCGTTAGGAAAGATGAACTAAAAAACACTTACGGTGAATCAGATAAAGTAATTGAATTGTTGTTCAACGAGAATATTGTAAGCATTTTTGATCCTAAAGGGTATTACCGTTGCAAATATAGGGAGATTTCTATATCAAATTATGATTATGGATTAGAAACTGAAAATTTGACTCCTAATACCACTTTCTTACTTAGGTGGGCTTTTGAGAAAGAATTTGATGCGTACTTAAAATAATCAACCATAAGTAAACTTTTCAATGTTAATACAATTCCATAAGTTATAAACAACGTAGCCTATTGGACAAAAATCATTCAATATCCAGGTAGTTGCATTGAGAGCGTTCAAAAATAAAAGAATTGATATTACTTTGTAATTTAGGAGAATAATTTCTATGAGAAAAGGGGTTGTACCTAACACAAGTGGACTATCTATTCAAACCTTTGGTAAAATTAAATCTATATTTAATCAAAAAAATTGGCCAATTGATGGATATTTTCATGAATGCTTTTTTGACGAATTTTGCAAGCTAATGCAAGAACTAGATGATCAGCAGCAAGATACTATTCTCTCATTGACTGAAGAATTTGTGTGGGTTAGGGATTCAGAATATATAAAGTATTTTTCGGCTGTTTTTCACAAATTAATTGTTTCCTTAGATATCAGCAAACATAAAAATATCTTCATTTGTCCTTTGTTACCAGAAGAGAATTTTGGAGAGTCGAAAAGTTCAGTTGCTTTATATTATGTTATTAAAAGTAATTTGATTTCTATACAAAATCAATATAATGAATTTAACATAGTTGGGATTGATGCACCACAATCATTTGATAGTTCCAAATTTTCCGAGAAATCAATTCTATGCTTGATTGATGACTTCATTGGAAGCGGTGAAACCAGCAATATTGGAGCACAGTTCTTCACACAAAAAAAGGGAATCGAAAAAAGTAAGATAATAATACTATCTCTTATTGCTATGCAACAAGGAATTGATTTCTTACAAGGAAGGGGGTATACTGTATTTGCAACAAATATATTACAGAAAGGCATAACGGGACGCAAGGATGGAAATGAGAATAAATATAGAACTGCAATGAAAAAAATAGAAAATATGATAAATGTAAAAAGCAAATATGAATTTGGATATTCTCAATCCGAAGCATTGGTAAAGATGATGCATACACCAAACAATACTTTCCCCGTATACTGGCTCAAAAATAAGAAAAATCCGCATGCTCCTTTTCCGAGGTGACAAAATGCTTCCAAAGCAAATCGTTCTTTTAAAAATAATATCTATAAATGGCAGCCTGTTTACCTTAAGTAGAAGAGGACTTACCCCATCACAAATTGCTATATTAATACAGGAACAAATTGATTGTGGGAATATTGTGACGGACGAATCTGGTCTTAACTTAACATTAGCCGGGGAAAAATACTTACAGCAGTATTTCAAGTCTGAAGACTGTAAGAAAAAGGATACATGGATTCTTCCCCAAGATTACTATCGTACAAATCCAATATCAAAATTTGATATTGTACTACCACCCAAACAAATTTAGTTGTTTGTAGACTGCATCAGACTGTATTCGCAAGAATACCGATTGGCGAGTCGTCAATCTTTTATGAACTGTCTTTCAAGCCCCGCATAGATTTTTTCATACTTCACTTGGAAGTGAAGCCAAAAAATCTATGCGGCTACGCAGCAAGCTGCTACGCCACCCAACTTTCTACAACTTCGTTCTAGAAAGTTGGGTAGGAAATTTTTAGTGATGCAGTCTACAAACAACTAAACCTGAAAAAAGGAGACTTCTCCATGGAGTGGAGCACTTTGCGTAATGCAATAATCCGCAAGTGTAAAGAGCACCGCAAAGGTGATGAGTATTCTGAAGCGCTTCTGTCATACTCAGAAAAACTTTTTGTTCAGAACTTACCTATAATAACTTGTCCTGCACACTTATCATTGCTGATTGGATTAGAGCATGATTATGTTTGCCGTATGGCATTTTCTCCTGAACATTTTTACAGACACTTTACTATTAAAAAAGCCAATGGCAAAGATAGAAGTATTGATGAGCCTTTACCGGATCTGAAATTTGTTCAACAATGGATTCTTTCTAACATTTTAGAAAATGTACCAGTTAGCACTTATGCAAAAGCTTTTATCAAAAAGCGTGGAGTTAAAGAAAATGCTCGATTTCATAGAGCACAAACTGTTGTGGTTACTATGGACATTAAAGATTTTTTCCCATCCATAAATTTACAACAAATAGTAAATATCTTTTGTACGTTGGGATATTCTAATGATGTCTCAAACTTTATCGCTCACCTATGTTGTTATCATTATTCTTTACCACAAGGTGCTCCAACCAGTCCCTATTTGTCAAATATTAGGATGCGAGAGTTTGATAAAAAAGTTGTTGACTATTCAAGTCCTTTGAAAATTCGATATACTAGATATGCAGATGATATTTCTTTATCTGGCAATTTTAATCCACATACTGCTATTAAATATTTAAGTTCTCTCGTATTTAAAGAAGGATTCTCCATTAACGCAGAAAAGACTAGAGTTGCATATCAGAATGCACGACAAGAAATAACAGGTATTGTAGTAAATTCCCATATGCAAGTTCCAAAAGCGCAACGTAAGAAAATCCGTCAAGAGGTTTATTATATTAAGAAATACGGACTAGACTCTCATTTATCACACATTTCCGAAACACGTGAAAATTATTTAAATCACTTACTTGGCAAAATTAATTTCGCGCGTTATATAAATCCAAAGGATCAAGAAATGCAGGAATATTATGAAACAATAAAAAAAATTCTTATACTTTTTCGGAATGAATCTTTTTAAGTATCAACAGCAAATAATTATACTAATTTTATAGTTTCCGTTTTTGATATTCTCACCAATTTTTAAACACTATCTGACATGTTTTGGATTTGTTTCCAAGTAAAGTCCCTGACCTCTCCTCAGTGAAGTCAGGGACTTTACTTTACCTATTGAATAGAACTATTGTATCTACAAACACATATAAATGAATAATGATGATCATATTAAAAATTTTGTTGGAAATATTGTGAATTTTAATTTACATACACTATAAAATTCCGAAATTGCTTGACTGTCAATTTTTGTAGGTTTATAGTTAAATTGAATAAATAATAAATTCTCGCATTTAGCGCCAATCATAAAGAAAAATGTATGGAGTTTACATTATGAGTTTTCTTATATAATATCATTAGCGTAATCTAAATATAATTAGTCCAGGCATTTTTATGCCTGTCAGTCAACAGGAGCTGAAATCTTTGGAAGAAAAAACATGCGAAAAGAAAATACATTTTTATCGAGCTATTTCTGAACCATCATTTAAAGCATCAGAAAGTACAAATAATTCAGAACGCTTACGTGACCTATTTAACGGTGTATTTTCAGAAGGAAAAAGCTGCTACGAATATGATAATAATGATGTAAAAAATAGATTCGAAATATTATCTATTGATAATAAAGAATTATTTGCCACTTACAGCAAAGAAGAAGTCTCCATCAATCCTTTAATGCAGATTAGAGATCGTATAACCAATGCTACTGAAGATATATTAAATAATGCTCAAGAAGCTTTAGAATATTATACTTTCTTTTATGTTAATTTTTCCAATGGAATTCTAGCAGTTATTTTCAATAAACAAGCTTCTTTAGACAATGCCTTACGTGAGTATTGTTTCGAAAAGAATTATAGGCTTTCATTACTACCATTTATTGCAGACGACAAAGAAAGTGTACTTCACTTATTCAAAAAAATTAAGCACATAACTTTTACATTCACTAAAGAGTCTGCTTCAGACTATAAATGCATGCCTGAAATCAGGGATTCCGGAATTGAAATTGATGGTTTACAAATTAAATTGAAAGTTAGTAAGCACAGAGAATCTATTATTAAATATTTAGTTTCTTTAAGGGACGGAATATATTCCTCCGTAAAAGTAGATGGAAAGTCTAATGATGATATTGACCAGAGTTTTGATTTGATACAAAAATCATTTATGAGAAAATCTTCAATATTACTTTCAACCAATCCTAAAAATCATTTAGATGATATTAAATCAGCCATGCAAAAGGAAATCAATAAAATTTCCCATAATAAGATTATATAAATAGTAGATTGTCGTTGCTATTTCTGCAATTCCAGCTATAAATGAATAAACCGCAATTTTTAACATTTGGGGTCCAAACAACCATAGAATAATAGTAACTCCAAAAGCCACTGTACCAAAAATAATAGTATATATAAAAGTCTTATGATGCTCGTACCGCAATACTTCCTTCATCATTTGGCTTTCTTTTGGCATAGAAAAGAAAATTGTCATGGCTGTAATTAAAAAGCCTATCATAGTACCCGATATAGTAGCTAAATTTGAAAAATTGCTTTCCACATTATTTGAATTAATGAACTTATTAAACCATGAGAATCGATTTTCTAACAAAGCAATAGGTATAATTATAAATAGAACAAACAGATAAAGATGTTTGTATATACATGCTTTAATTTTATCTTTCATATTATTCACCCATTTCTTATATATGCAGTATTTTACATTTTAATAGTAAAAGCGGATTGATGAATGTTCGCTCTTCTAGTATAATTGGTTATTTCACAACGTTTACAACAAAGGGTATAATTGTAATAAAGGCTAATACCAATATTATTATATAAATTTATCGAAAATTAAAGTAAAAATTTCAGCAGAAAAGGTAAGTCACAATTCAGCACTTTAATCAAACCATGATTGTTTTTTACCGAAGATTGGAAAATTTCAATTTTTTTCAGTTCAGTGTTGCATTGAATCGCGCTACATATCTCTAAACTAAAAGATTAACTTAAAATGAATACCCAAATATTTAGCAAAATGGGGGTAAGTATATTACTGTACCAGCAGAAACCACTGGTATATATTTATCATACAAGAAGCTTTTTTTATTATACGCGTCCCACAAGCGTTATGCAATTTGTCTCTTCACAAATGCTTTTGCTTTTTGGATCTATATTAAATAAGTGGACACCTGAAGTAACTATCAATTATAATTAAGTAGACACCCAAAAGGAGGCACTTACTCATGTCCACTGGTAAAACCGGAACCCGATATGACGAAGATTTCAAACGAACTCTCGTCAACCTTTATCAATCTGGCGGCAAATCACAAGCAGCACTCTGTAAAGAGTATGGCGTTTCTATCACCGCACTTGGCCGTTGGATTAAACAATACTCAATCGTCGAAACGGATGATGGCGAAATACTAACTGCTAAGCAGGTCAAAGACCTCCAAAAGCGTAATGCTCAGCTTGAGGAGGAACTCCTTATACTAAAAAAGCGATTGCCATCTTCACGCCACACTCAAACAACGATTAGAAGCTATTCATAAGCTCCGTTTCCAACACAATATCAAGCTCCTTTGTAAGGTTCTTGGCGTTAATCGAAGTACTTACTATAAGCATTACAACACCGAACCGGCTGATCGTACAAAAGACAATCAAACGATTGCAAAGCTTATTCTTAAAATCTATGCAGATTATAACAAACGTCTTGGAGCTTACAAGATTACCTATGTTCTCCAGCGTGATTATGGCATTAACATCAGTGTCGGACGAGTGTACCGACTGATGAGGACTCTAAAACTTCCACGGATGTCCACCGAAAAACCTTATAAAAATTATAAGCATCGGGACAACGGCGAGTGTACCAACCACCTTCACCAGGAGTTCAATCAGCAAACTCCAAACATTGTCTGGGCAAGTGATTTCACATACATCAAAGTTGCCGGCAAATGGTATTATCTTTGTATTGTAATGGATTTATTTTCTCGCAAAGTCATCTCCTGGAACATATCAGGCAAGCCAGATGTCGACCTCGTCATGACTGCGTTCAAAAAAGCTTATGATAGAAGAAACTGCCCTTCTGGACTTATGTTTCATTCTGATCGAGGATCTCAGTATACTGCTTTTTCATTTCGACAGCTTCTAGATTCTCTTAATGTTGTGCAATCATTTTCCAAAAAGGGCTATCCTTTTGATAATGCTTGCTGTGAAAGTTTCTTCAAATATCTAAAAAAAGAAGAAACCAACAGGAAAGCTTATCACTCCCTACAGGAATTACAGTTGTCCATATTCCAATATATTGAAGGATACTATAACTCAAGAAGGCCTCATGGCTCTCTTCGAATGCTAACACCTAACGAGAAAGAAGAACTGTTCTGGAATCAGGCTTAATTCCTGTTTCCAGTATGTTTTCCCTAATTATTGTGTCTACTTACTTGACTATAGTTCATTTTCAACATTGAAAATATAGTTTGAATAAACATAAGTCAAACAAATAAAATAACGTTAGATATCTTAAGTTATTAAAATCAGAAAATGTCCCTGACCTTCCACATTAAAGTGAGAAGTCAGGGACGTTGTTTTATATATTCAAATTCTCAAACATTTGGGATTATGCGGTCTGCGTTGCTGGTACAGCAGTGGCAACATCTTTCGGTACACTGTCAGCCGATGCATTCACCGCGACACTACCAAGGTTCCCCTGTTCGTCAGTCACCTGCCCGCAGATGGCGGCGCGGCCTTTGTTGACCTCTCCGGCGACCGCCTGCCGAAGCTGTTCAATCTGCGCATCCGTAATCTCCGGAATAGCCTGCTTCAGTGCTTCGTCAAACAACTTTTGCTTTGCGGAAATGGTGCTTTCCAGTGTGGGTGTAATGCGGAATTCTTCGTCTACTGCGTTCCAGGCAGCACGGGCAAGGTTCATCCAATGATTCCATTTGTCCGCTCCTGCCTTCGCTTTTACTGCTGCGGCCTTTTCGGAAATGTATTTTTCCACCGCATTCCCCAATGCTTTGATTGCAATGACTCCAACACCGACAAGCGCTGTCATCGCTGCTGTACCGATTGTGTTCAATGCTTCCTGCCACATAAATATGTACCTCCGTATAAAATTATTTTGTTACCGTGCCCTTGCAAACGCAGGTGCTGCCACAGTAGAATCCTGCGGTACCCTGTGCAGCGGCACGGTATTTTGTGAAATAATAGCCTCTTGCCTGTCTGGTGTTCATGTGTTCAAAAATGCTACCGTTTCCACAGACCAACGGGAAGTCTGTCTTGAACGTATACTCCTGCCCTACCCGCTTGGTGAAATCTTTTGTCGTGTCGCTGTACGGCTTCTTGATAACCGCCACACACACGCGGCGGCCATTGATGTAGAACCCGACTCCAGCGGTCAGCTTGTCCGCACGGAATGTTGTCAGGCGGTATCCGTTATCCATTGTGCAGCCAATCTGTTTAAATGCATCCGTTGCACAGGTGATTGCCCCGCCGGTCTTAAACGTGTACACCATGCCAGGGCAGCACGTGAGTGACGTGGTATCACAATAATACGGATTGACGGTGGGTGCGGTACTGACAGCTTGCCCGCTGCACGGCAGACTGTACGGTTTCCCAGCCATGCAGTTTACAACTGCCGCCTGAAAGCCTGTCCATGCCGCCGGGTGCGTTACATACCAGAGTGGGCACTCTTTGCCGGTCACGTCATAGTGCCGTACCACACCCCCATGCTGCGGATTCAGGCCATACTTTTTGCACAGGGATGCGGTCAATTCAACAAGTTCCTTTTCTGCACCCACTGTGAATTTTCCGCTTTCATCCGGATGGCAGGTTTCAATGCTGATACTGTAAGCATTCGCCTGACAGGTGCAGTACGCCCATTCAGATTCCGGGATAAGCTGCACAATTTCGCCATCCATACCAACGCAGTAATGGCAGCTGGCATAACGACCATCTGCGATGCAGGTGCCATCAAAATAGTCACGTTCGTTCTGCGCGGTCGCGCCTGGGTCGCCCGTATAATGGATGGCGATTGCCGTCACCTTTTTTAGCGGCAGGCCGGGACGAGTGTACTTGTTCGGCCGAATGTACTCTTGTTTAATGTTCAATTCTTACTTCCTCCACTTCTCCTTGAAATTTTTCAAGGTCGGCTATTCGATGATTTGCCACGTCCACTTTTTCCTCCAGCCGGAACGTCCGCTCCACCACCGAATTGTGTTTTGCTACTTTGTCCCCCAGCTGTTTCAGCCGGTAATTTGTCAGGCTGGTACTTTTGCGGATGCCCGCATAGGTGCCAACCAGCGTACAGGCACCGCTAATCAGTGCAACAATAATTGTGCTGTCCATGCAGTCACCGCCTTATGCCGCTGTGCCGGTATAATCTTCACCGGTAATTGTTTTGTACTGTTCTGCTGTCAGTCCGCCATAGCCAACCACGGTTTTCAGCAGGGCTTTGTCTGCCCAGCCCCAATTATAAGCACATGTCCACCATTCCATGATTATTCACCTACCTTTCCTGCGGCACTCAAGGCGGCCACCTGCTTGCCAAGGGCAGCATTTTGCGCAGTCAGAGTTGCAACCTGCTGCCCAAGCGCTGCGACCTGCTGCTGCAGCGTCTGGCCCTGCTGCTGTTCCTGCTGTGCCACCTGCTCCTGGGCGGCTGCCTGATTGTTCTGCTCGTCCAACCATGCGGTCAGGTCTGCATCGGATGCAGCTGCATTAAAAATTTTTGTGATACAGTCCCGACCGTCTGCGGAAAGGATACCAAGTTTCTGACTGTCTGCCAGTCCGAAAGATGTCAGCGCTTTTTCGGCCGGGCAGCCATTAATTGGGCTAGCCTTGTCCCAAAACCGCGCTGTGTATGTTGTTGCCATGTGATTACCTCCGTTAATTTTTTATTTTTGTCCACTGCGTACCGTCACCAATATAGGTCGGATACTCTCGAAAATCCGTATCGTAGTACCAAGCATCGTCAATCGAAAAGTCCGGTTTCGGTGCAGAATAGTATTCAGAGTTAAGGATATCCGCACTGTTTTTGGGCAATGCCTTCATCAACTTTTCAGTACCCAATACCCAAAATTGATTTTTGATTCCCTTGAGCAGGCAAAGCGTATTCGCAGGTTCTGCTTGACTTTCAAGTGCGAATTGTCCAGTCAAGCAAGTAGTGGATGTAGTTGTGGAGGGGAAAGTGTTGCACAAAATGCCCTTTCCAGAAAAATAAGTAAACAACTTATAGTAATTTTTTGTACTATCATATACGGTAAACGTGTCTGTTTCGGTGTTGTATGAAATCATAGCATAAGTGCTGGAAATATTTGATAAAAAGACCGAATATGAAGATTTCTGCACCTATTTTGAGTGGATAGCCACCCTGACCATATCCAAGAAAACGGAAATTAGTGGGATTACTCGCGCCTGTGGTAACAGTTCCCGTGCTCAGATTTAATATTCTTGTACCATACGTTTGAGAGAATACATACAGTTTCCCGCCGACAATTATCGAATTGTGGAAATGCGGTTTTTCAGGAAGGGATGTGCTTGTGACAAAGGTCTGTATATGTTCCTGAACTTCCGCCAGTTGGGGTCCAACGCGCATATCTGTTGCATCGGTTCTCGCTATATAAACCCGTTCATTATCGCAAGCACAGGCGTAACTGTAGCCATATGAAACAGAACTTGTAACGCAGGGATAGGTTGTAGCAGGGTATCCAGAAGCAGTTTTAGTATTCAAGTTATACCGTGGCGTTCCGTTTCCATCCACGATAATTCCTTGAAAATTATAAATACTCCCGCCTATGTAAAATCCTGCCGTCCCAAGATTTGTTATCGTATTCGTCTTTAAATTGTAGTCAAGGAGATAGCCACTGGACGGATATGAGCCATGCGCAAATCCTAGATAAATATGTCCATCACTTACAGCATCAACGTTTCCCATGAAATCCCCGCCCTGTGTATAAGAATTGCTAGGGATTTGAGAGAACGGGCTGTCTGTATCCGCCGAGAAATGTCCCGTACGCACATAACTGCCTTTTAGCAACACATCCGATACGGACACAGCAGACGGCGTCTTAATCCACAAGCCGTTTTTCACATCTGGCTCCTCCGGCTGCACGAACAGGTTGTATTTCAGCCGCGCGCCGCTGCCTCCGCCAATCATAAGCTGGCCCATCAGATATGCACCTCCAATCGCACGGTAATGTCTGTACTGGGTTTGTCCTCACGGCAGCGGAACGTTACTGTACTGCTGCAGTAGTCCCGCCAGTGATGCAGGCAAACGCTTCCTCCTCCGCTTCGGTTGGCGAGCCTGCAGTTGCCGGCACAAGGTACAGGTGCGGGTCCATGTCTGCGGTCATGCCTACAATGTTGACTGTTTGCGTGTACGGCGCGGTGCTGCTCCAACCGGATGCCGGCAGTGCGGCGGTAACGTGTAAATGTACCTGCTGCCACTTGGCGGTGCCATCTGCCTGCCACATAAGTGCCTGCCCCGCCGCCACCGCCTGCCGGGATGTGCTTGCTTCCCGCTGTTGTTGGATGGGTGTAGTTGTTTGCTTCATCCTCAATTCCGTCAAGTTTTTGGGCCTGTGTGGCGGTCATGTAACCATCCTGCGTAGCAGCAGCGGCAGGGATAAATCAGTATATTGCCTGCCACGGTCACTGCTGTCCTTCCGAGTTTTCCGCCGGTCAATGCCTCTTTCTTAAAATCATTCAAGTTGTCCTGAACCCGCGTTGACTTCGGCTTTGGTTGCCAAAATCATGGCTCGGGTCAACCGAAATCGTTACACTTGACGCATTGGAGAACAGGAGTTCAATGCCCACCTGAATTTCCGTTGAAACGCCATCGTCGCGGGAAATTTTTTCGGTGTCCGGATAATTTGCAATCGCAATTAGCCTGCCCTGGTCGTCAAATACGCCAATTTCGCGGATTGTCCAGCCGCCGACGTCAGATGGAATCAAACCTGTAACGCTAATCAAATTGGGAGAGTCCGCACTGACATTATATCCGCTGATTGTTCCACTCCACTTCTGCCCTTTCAGCGCCGTCATAGTAGGCACCGGACTGTAAAACGCGCCGCTGCCGTCACCCACCGCAAAAGTGGTCAAATTCACCTTTTACCAAGCACTGCCGCATTCGCAGTTGCGGCAAGCCCAACATTCGTCATAATGGAATAATATTTTGCCATTTAGAGTTCCTTTCCCTGCTCCGCGTTGTACGAAATCACGGTGCTCTGCCCACTGCGTACCGGTGGAAATGCAGCATACGCTTTTGCGCTGATCTGAATATTCCCCGGCTGGTAAGCGTGAATGATTGTCACCGCCCCGGTTCTCACACAGCTTCCGGCATATACCATCCCCTGCGATTTAATCAAAATAAGAATGGTATCCAGCACTGCGCACTGCCGCTTCACTTCCTCCAGCACCGCCAGAAACATCTTGTAATTCTCATATTTCAGTGTTGCATTGGTGGTAACCACCTTAAAATGTGGAAATCGGCCGCCTGCATACTCCCACCACGGAAGCAGGCTGCTTTCGCCGCCAAAATAAGTGTTGATAACGCGCTGCACCGCCCACGGTGTCCCTTTGGTACGGAAAATGCGGTCAGCATCCTTTATCGTCTGCCGCTTTATCGCAATATCCGCATAGGAGTCGTACCATGTGATATTACTTTCCCAAGCCAGTTCGTCCAATTCCGCATCATTCAGACTGTCCAAAACATCCCATGTACTAAGCTTTTTAATGGCATCCGCAACAAACGGGATGATTACATCCAGCGCCTGTGAAAGCCCTGTGTCCGCCGCATCTTTTCGCATCCAGACCGGCAGCAGCTTCGCAAAATCAAGCGTGGACAAATCCATACTGCTCATGTAATCACCTCATGCGTAATTTTGGGTGTACCGCTAAGCTGCGCCCCTGCTCCGGCTGAAGCTGCGTAAACACAGGCTGCACCACATCCAGGCGCACAGCACCGGTCAAGCCGTCCGCCCAATCCGGCGATAAAACGAAGCGCCGCAGCTGATCGGGGTTAATGTCCCGCCCAAGTGCTCCGCTCTGCCAGGCAAGGTAACGAGCAATCGCGCCGCCGCTGCTTTCGATAGCGTCAATCGCGGCAGCTTCCTCCCGCACAGTTGTGTAATACTTGATTTCCACCGCATACGGCACCGCTGTGGGAAACTTTCACAACCACCTTGTCCAACATAGGCACGGCGTCCTCCTGACTGCACGCACGGCGCACTTCCGCAAGTTCATCCTCGGTCGGCAGCCGCCCGCCCACCATCAGCGGCGCAATATTCACGGTGCCGTCCTCTTTGGCGTCTGTTTCAACACTCACATCCGCAACATCGGCATTCGCACCCATGGCCAAAGCCACATAAGCGGCACGCGGGCCAGCTGTAGAAAGCAAATTGCCATATTCGCGGATGCGTTCCCGGTAGCGGTCATCGCCGCCTGTGTCCGTTTCACCATCATCCCCGCTGTGGGTATCCACTGTATTCGTCACTGCACTGACAAAAGGTATCAAGTCAACAAGCGTTGTAATCGTTCCTTTACGGATGCCGTTTTGCACCGTACCAACGTCTGTGCAGGTTGCCGGAACGTCCACACTCAAACTACCAGCCTGCAGTACGGCCGCATGGTCTGTTGCAAAATATACGCTGCCGTCTGTTGTACCGCGTCCCCTGCGGTATCATAATATTTCACCCAGCGCTGTTTCTACCCGAAGCGCAAAGTAGTTTACTGCCGGTTTCGCCTGAAGGCGCGTGACATGGCGCATTTCTCCGATCGCGTCCAACACATTTCCGCGTGCATACCGGAGCAGCCGCTGCCGTGCCTTATCATTCATGGATGACAGCAGCGATACAGAACAGCAGACAGCGCTTCCGCAAAAATGCGGCGTTCATCACCCGGATAAAGGGATTCCCCAACGGCACTTTCAAGCTGTGACACTGTTTCACGATAAATGTTGTCTGCATCTATGTTAACAAAATTAATCTCTTCGGTCATTTGCGTTCCCCCTTTATCGCCCTGTCAGCAGTTCACTGATTTCCGCCTGAAACTGCCCTGACTGTGCGGCTGTCTGTAAGAGCTGCTCTGATGTCAGCTGCACACGTGGCTCATACGTTTCAATCAGCCACTGCAAATCTGCCAACAGCAGGCTGCTGATTTCAGAAATTGGCCGGTCAACCAAAGCAGAATCAATGCCCTTTAACCGCTCAAACGGTACTTCTCCTCGCGTGGTACGCATCAAATTCAGCGTACACACTGCCGGAGAGCCGTTCCCCTTTGCAAGCATCAGATTGACCTCGCTTTCTTGCTGGATTTATCCGCTGTGCTGGCTTTGGCCGTACTGCTCGTTTTCGTACTGCCGGATTTACTGCCCGCCGCCTCATTCGCGTATTCCGTAAAACCAAGCTGCATTTCGGCGTAAGTGTATGTACCGCGCATTGTCGTTGTTACGTTGTTCTGGTTCGCTTCTGTAAGCTGCATATACCGCGGCCCCACGCGCCGACCGCCGACCATAAACGGATAATATTTCCCGACAAGGCTTTCCCAGTTCTCACATTCTGCACGCACATTTGCCCCCGCTCCCGCTGAAAGCTTCACCGTGCAGGAGATTTCCTGCAGCTCCATACCGCGGGTGTTGGTTGCCGAAGAACCTTCCGTGTCATTGTTCGTTTCCGTTTTCAGCTTACGGCCGGTTGAAAAATCAGACATGGCCGTAATTTTGCGCCCGGTCACTTCAAAGTTTTTCGGTCCCCATGATGCCATAATCATGATGCATCACTCCCTAAAATGCTATTCCAGCCTGCCCCGTGTTCCCCGTCTGCCCGCGCAAGCACTACACCGCTTCCGTCAGCGCAGGTATCATAAAACACCCGCATACCTGCGCACATGCCGCCATAGTTTCCGCGCAAATGCCACGGAATCACAAGCGGCAGCGTTACGGCTTCCGGGTTGAGGTCTGGGATAACAACGGCGGTTGTGCCGCTGATGCTTGAAATTCTTCCCGCCTGCATCAATATCCCTCCAGTGGCTTTCGCAGAAACAGCTTGGTTGTTCCGGCAGCATAATCGTTTCGCATATGTGTAATAAACCATGTGCCATCATAAGAGGCGGCACCGGACGTTTGCAGCTTCACCGTTGAGCCGGGTGCATAACCGCGCAGAAGTCCCGTTTGCAGTGTTGCTGTAATTCCGTCTTTATTTAAATCCCGCAGCACCCCGCGGGCGAAGCGGTCCGCTTCCTCCTGACTGCTGATGCAAACCGGCAGTGCACATTTATACGTTTTGGATAATTTATTTTTCGTATAACTTCCAGTAAATCCGCCATTGCTTACTTTTGCACTGCCGAATTGTCTGCTGCCTCTGTCTTTATAGACAAAATCAGAATCCGAGGCGACAGCCAGTTCCCCCTGTGGCTCCTGCTGCTCCATATATTTCTGGCTGTACAGAATCAGTGCATGGTCATATACCAGAAAAGCGCATCCCTCTAAAATACATCTCTGCTGTAGGAATTCTGCATTTGAACGGCTCTCCTGCGAAACGAACTTGTACTGCTGATCTGTTACGCCATATGTTTTGAATGTCAAGCCGCTGTGAACAGCAATTTCCGCCGCAAGCTGTAAAAAGCGCACGCTTGCCCAGCTTTTTGTGCGTTTTTCCTGCATGGCTTCCGGCACACTGGCAGCCGTAATTTCGTAAAGTCCATTTTGCGGGCTGCACTGCCGGACATACAAAGTTCCGGTGCTCGCCGCACCGTCTGTTACTTTCAGCTTTTCTCCCGCTTTTGGATGCCAGCCGTCCCAAAGTCTGCGGGTGTCATTCAACGTTAAATGCAAAATATCCGCACTGCTTTCAGCAAATAAATCATGAACGCAGGCGCTTATGCTGACATCTGCTGTGATTTCTGTATCCTCATACCACACTCGAACACTCATGCCTCTGCCTCCCTTCGCCAAGGCGGCAGAGTTTCCGGCTGCTCAACCGTATCCAGAACCGGAATTTTCAAATGCACTCCAGCATCAAAAATCAGCGTACCGGAATAATCCGGATTCGCTTCTATGAGGATATGCGATAAGCGCTCCTCATCATAGGCCGCAAGCGCCAGTTCGTCCCACACATCCCCCTGACGGGTGGTGTAGTCAGTATATCCTACAATCTGCATACTGCGCTTCCTCTCTTTCTGCCAATGCATCCTGTACCATATCCACAAATTCAGGCATTAAGGCTTTTAGCTGCCGCATCAGGTCACTGGAGTTTGTTCCACTGGCGGCATAGATTTTCGGTGCAAACTGCATTCCACTCAAATCATACACAACACTTGAGGACGAACCGCCGGAAAGTGAAATACCGGAACCGCCCAGCACACCAAGTTTTCTGCCCGCCTCTGACCAGTATCCAATGTTCTTTCTGCGGTAGGCGGGGTTAAAGGACAGCACTGCTTCCTGTGGATACCGCGGGTCTTCACCTGCAATAGACAAACCGTTTGTAAAGCCGCCTGTTGCAAATTTTCCTGTGGCTCCGCCTCCATTTGACTTTCCTCCGCCCGAAAGTGCTCCGAAGAGACCGTTGATTGCACCGGCACCCCAGCTAAGCAGTTTCCCAACAAATCCGATAATCGTTCCCAGCACATCCGCAATCGGCTTTAAAAATTCCAGCAGTGGACTGAGCGCCTGCACGATTCCGCCAATCAGCGCCGAAATTGGTGGCAGAAGTGCCTGTACCAGCTGCATCAATGGCTGAATAATCGGCATAATCACCTGCTGCATAATTTGCACCAGCAACTGCAAAAGCGGCTGAATGATTGGCACCAACTGCTGTATTAATGACAGCACTACCGGCAAAATTGCCTGTATGATTTGTGTTACGATTGGTATGAGCGTTTGAAGCACCTGCACAATTGGTGGCAAGATTGCTTGCACTACTTGTATTAATGGCGGCAGAATTGCCTGAATCAAACTGATGATTGGCGGCAAAATCGAGCCAATAAACTGTGATAAAACCGGCATAAGTCCTGACATTAATTGTCCGATGAGCGGCATTATTTGTGTAAGGGCACTCCCCATTCCCTGCAAAAACTGCGTGACAAACGGCATACACGTCTGTATCGTGTTCTGCATAACCGGCATAATCGACTGCAAAGCACTTGAAATAGTCGGCATCATCTGTGTAAAAGAATTTGCGACTGCCGACGCGATGGGCAGCAAGCCTACTTCTGCCTGCCGCTTGATTGCCTCAATCGCAGAACCCAAGTCGTTATACTGAATGTTGTTGATGCTCTGCATGGCATTTGCAGTTTTGTTATACTGCACTTCCGTATTGTCAAGACACTTTATGACGGTTGGCCCCAAATCCTCCCACATGGTTCCAAACAAATTAACACCAGCCAAATTCTGCTGCACCGGGTCTTTCATTTTTCCAAGCGCATCAATTACCTGATAAAAAGCTTGTTTTGCTCCATTGCCACCAGCCGCGAATTTCTGTGCCATCTGGTCAGCGTTCATTCCAAGTGCTTGGAAGCCCTGCTGCGTGGTTTTGGAACCGTCAACGGCTCGGATGGAAAATTCTTTGACTGCATCGCCGATTTTATCCAGATTAAAAGCACCCGCGTCAGAACCCGCCTGAAAAACATTGAACATATCCTCCGCATTAAGTCCCAGCTTTTGGAACTGCACTGAATATTCGTCAATGCTGTCGAGCATTTCGCCCGAATAGTCCAAACCGTTTTGTGCACCCTGTGCAATCAAACTGTATGCCTGATCTCCAGTAACACCGAATTGGTTCATCATGGTCTGCGCCGCTCGTAGGGATTCACCAACGTCATAGTCAAATGCATCCCGCATACCCAACGCATCTTCGGTAATACCCTTTAAGGTATTCGTTGGCATATTCCCTAGCTGTTGTTTAACAATTCCGATTGCACTTGCTACATCATTCATGTCGGTACCGAAATTGTCGGCATAAACGCCTTTCATGGCATCCTGTAAACCGGCCATTTCTTCCTTGGTTGCGCCGGTTTTCACCTGTAGTTTGTTGGATGCTTTCGCGTAGCTTTGCCCAAGATTATTCAGGGCTTTCCCTGCCGCAGCCACTCCGCCGGCAACCGCAGTCGTTAACCCTGTTGCTGCAACACTTAATGCGGCAAGCTTCCCACCCTTGCCCAACCCTCCCAATTTACCTGTAACCCCATCAATGGCCTTGCTTAACGACGGGTCGATTGTGCCTGCAATGCTGATAACCGTCTGCATGACTTTTGGCATTTTCCATCACCTCCTGCACCTTTGGCGAAAACTTCTCTGCATCTGCATGGATTGGCGCTTTTGTTGCTGCTGCACTTCCTCCGCAGCCTCAACATATTCAACCAAAAAATCGACTAATCTGCTTTTGCGGAGTTCATTGATACTGCATCCGTAGGCTTTAGCGTAATCTCTGAGGAGTTCTCGGAGTTTTCTTGGAGTGAATTCGGTGCCTCCGGAGAGGCTGAAATAAAATTTCTGCCAATTCGCATGATATTGACCAAATCGCTCCCTGTAATACGTTCCAAGTCTTCCATCGCAAAGTTCGGATTTTCCGCGATGATTGCCTGAAAGCCAAGATACAAATGCAGACCGTAATCAATTTCAAATGCTCCTGAAATTCCGGCCATTGTTCCCGCCGTACTGCTGCGGGCTGCACGCAGCTTATAGGCATCCGCCTGTGCAAATTGCTGGGCTGTCACTTTTTCTGTATCATATGTAACCTTGCTAATCAGCTTCCCATCAACCGTAATTGGGTTGTACAGTTCCAATGTGTTTTGCATGAAAATTCCCCCTTAAAGTACGGAAAGCACGGAGTCCGTAAAGCTTTTTCCGCCTATCCTGACGATACCCAACAGCTTGTCAATCAGCAGGATTTCCTTGCCGTCAACAAACAGCTGGTATCGTGATGTTTCATATGTGTATTCGTTTTCATTGGCTGCACCGGTCTCCAACTGTACACCCGGCAGTTTTTTGAGCATTACCCGCAAATAGGCTTTGCCGCCCACTGTTTTCTGCGTACCGTCCTGCTGCACAACCTGCTGTGCAAAGCGGATTTCAAGCTTTTTAGCGGCAGCCAGCACTCCAAAGTTCGCGTCTACTCCCATTTTGGAAACGGTGGTTTCCATAGAGTCAATCTGGCTCATATCCGGTACCGAAAGTGTACCGCCCGCCTTTAGATCATTGGTCAGCGGAGATACTTCCGGCAGCGTAACCGTGCAGTCCCGCGCACACGGGTCTTTTCCGTCATCAGCGTATGCCGTTGTACCCTGAATCGGGCCGCTCAGGTCAAGTGCTAAATTCGGCATTATTTTTTCACTCTCCTTTACTTGAAATAAGCGTCAAATCCGGCGCTTGTATATGCCACCCCGCAGGTCAGTCCCTTCATGGGCGGCGTGGGTGTTACCTGTGCCGTATAAACAAACTGGCCGTTCATCAGCTGGGCTGTGCTGTTTTCTGCCGCAAGGAACACAATCTGCGGACTGCCGAGCAGATAACCGGACGCGGCATAGGCATCCAGCCGCTCCTGCTCCACGTTGATGATGGTATCTTTCATGGCGCGGTCCATGTTGACGTCAATTTTCGGTGCCCAGCGCTGCTGAAAGTTATTCAGCAGGAACATCAGCATTCGGATGTTTACGTCAAAAATACCGCGTGCATCAATTTGCTTGTCCTCAACATACGCGCCGGTGTGGTCGCCCCACAGCACCCAGCGCCCGCCCCACGGAATTGCGGTACTGACGCCGCTTTCTGTAAGTGTGTTTGCTTTTTCCTGGTCAAAGCCCTGATTCAAACTGTTTTCCCCGAAATACTGCGCAACCGCATTAATTTCCTTGTTTCCGTTGGTTTCTGCCGGGACACCGTCGTGACTCTGGTCAACACGCATTTGTTCTGCCACAGCCAACGTGGACAGATGATAAATCTTTCCGTAAGAATCTTTCACCTGCGGCCAATACGGCTTTTCATACTCGCTGTCATAGTGGTTATCTGTTTTCCACTTGATGGCCTCCTGGATGGTTGCCGCTGTGAGCGGAATATCCGGGTACAGCATTGCGTACCAGTGGCCGTTAATCTGATAGCTGTACTGCAGCAGCGCCTTGTGTACTTCCGGCTGGTCGGACCACCCCGGAGCCGCAATCATAGACGGCACAACCGCAAATTTCGGAAATACCAGTTTGATACAGGCAGCACCAGTGTACACGCCTTTGTCTGTTTCGTCGCCGATTATATCCTCTGCGGTAACTTTTGCAGGATCTACCTCATCAAATGTAACCTCTACCGTGCCGTCAATTGGTGTACTCCCGACGCTGGTCAGTAGAACGGCGTGCCGACTAAAGCTGTAATCCAGCGTATAATCGACATTTTCTTTTTTTCCCTCAATCGCAAGCGTATCCAGCACAATTGTTTCGGAAACAAACTCCGCTTTGCCATCCACAAAAATGACCGATTTTGTGGTTGCCTGCTCCTTTTTGTGCTTTGCCGGATTCAAGACATTGATAAGATAAATTGGGCCGATATTTTTACCCGTCTGCCCAAAATGCACATTGAGCGGCTCACAAAGCGTGAATGCATTCCAATTATCAGAATAACCGACTTTTCCGTATGCGTCTGCCATGCTTTTTACATTTACCGGACTGTTGACCGCCGCGGCATCCGTCCAGCCGCGCACCAGATTGACCGGCGCAGTGCCGATATAGACGGCGGCCGTTTCGGCCTGCGTGATTTCCTCTACAACGGATTCCCGCAGTTCGCCGTAAGCGCCGTACTTAATTCCTGCCATTCTTTCACCTCATTTATAAAAATTCCGCAACGTTCTCCACGCTGCGCAGCAGTTTCGCTTCCGCCGAAAAAGTAAGCCGTGCCATCCAGAACGGATAAAAATCCGGCAGCGAGTCCTGCTCTTTGATTGGCTCAAAGTGAATACCCGCGCCGTCCGGGTCTATTTCCATTCCCGCAATACTTCCGGCATTGCCGAATTCGCGGCGCGCTTTATCTATCCAGTTCCACACGTCACGCCAGCCGTTTTCCGCGCGGTCATAATAATTCTTCGCTTCCTGATTGTTCCACTGCAAAAAGAGCAGCGGGTTCGTTTCATCCTGCTTGAAAATATCTTTGCCGTGCATACCGGGACTCCAAGTGACAAACAGGATTTGGAACTCCAGCCGCGTTTCCTTTTTCAGCGGAAAGTCGTTCCCGGAAAGCAGCTGAACCGTCATGCTGGGAATTTCCACCGTATCCCCCGATTTGGGGGACTTACTGGGTGGTGCGAACATCCCATGCACGGATGGTGTAACCAATTCGTATTCATATCCCGAATCGTTCACCTGCTTCGGGTATTTCAGCTTGACATCCGCGCAGATTTGCCTGCGGCAAAAGTCACAAATACTGTCTATCGCTTCAACGCTGGTCATGCATACGCCTCATTTCTGCGCAGGCGCACCACCACAACGCCCATTTCAATGTTCCAATCCTCTACCACACGTTCCGAACCGTCCAAGTTGAGGATGCCGCCGACACCCGGATTTTCCGGCATATCCGTTTCCTGCGCATAGAGCACAACCGCGTTCCCGTCAATCCCCAACGCTTCCCCGCCAGTAACAGCAAGCTGCTCATTTGTTGCCACAACCGCTGTAATTGCGTGACCCTCCACTGTGTGCCGCTCGCCGAATTCCTCTGTGTTCAGGAAAACATTCTGCGCATCCGCCGCCACCATCTCGCTGAAAGCACTCATCAGAGCACCTGTGCGAAGGTACCGGGGTTAAACTTTACCGGCGCAACCAATGGGCAGGAAGTCAACCGCAGCGTGCGAATATCATCGTTCTCGTTTACCAGCACCTTTGGCACGCGGGAACCAGCGTATGTATGGAAATGACCGTCATCTTCAATCTGCGTCACGGCACCATACATAGTGTGCAGGCTTGCCGGTGCCGTTACAATACAGGTACCGCGCGGCAGGAACTGCTTGCTCTCTTTTGTGGATTCATCCGCATAGCTGCCGGAATAAGAATAAATGGTCAGCATATGACCGTGAACACTAAGCGTTCCATATACCGCAACGCCCTCCGGAAGTGTGCTGCTGTCCTGCGGGGTAAGGTCACCGACTGTCAGGCGGCGAATATCCAGCAGCTTTTGGATGCCCGGGTCATTGATAAGTACATCCGCACTTTCGGGGTCCAGCAGCAGGTCAGAGGAAGCCTGTCCGTCTTTGGTACGCATATCTACCATTTTTCCAAGGTCGGCATAAATCGCTGCACCGTCCGCGTTCCACTTCTTTGCGGGTGCATATACCGCAGGGTTCGTGTTTCCCTCGAAAAAGCTGATTTTAAATTCCTCATATTTCTTACCGCCGTATTCATCCGCATACTGGCGCAGGGTGTAGCCGTTTCCGCACAGCATCTGCGCAACCATGAGTTCTTCGCGGCGGGATGTCATTTCGTCCAGCTCAATTAAATCCTGTCCAAGCAGTGCACCCTCGCGCTGTTCTGGTGTCAGCCCGGACATAAATGCTTCTCCGAAACCGCGCTGCTGCAGGTCGTCCGAAAAAAGTGGGCGCTGCGGTGCCACTTTCGGCGGCTCCCATTCGGTGGTTTTGAAGCTGTCGCGGGTAACCGTAATGCCGCCGCGGCGCGGTGCCACAACCGGCGCCAGTTTCTGGGTGCCTTTGCGGTAATCCACAATCACTTTTTTTGTGCTGAAAATATCCTGCTGTGGGTTGGTCGGCGCATAACGGTCACGCAGGAAAGTAGTTGCCGGCTGCATCTGCTGAATCGCAGTCAGCATGGTCACAGTATCATATAAACTCATATTGATTTCCCCCTCTTAGTCCATTGCAGTGGAAAGATAGATACCCGCATTGCGCAGGTCTGCTTCATCCGCAGCAGTCATGGTGTAGCTTTCTTTCACGGTCAGTGCTGTTCGGTTAAAATGCCCGGTTTCGTAGCAGGACGCAACCACTGTTCCGTTGGTTCCCGTATCGGTGCTGTCGCACAAAATCCACGCTGCCTTCAGCGTTTCTGCGGGTTTCGGATTATCCCCTGTTACTGCCGCCTGTGCAGTCGTTCCGAGAACCACATTCCCCTCCCCAAGAGAGGATTGGGCAATTACTGTGCCGCGCGGCAGAATGCCCTGCCCGCTTTTCAGCACCACCTGAACCGCTGTCAGCGGATGTGCACTGTCATAAATAAGCCTATCGAACGTTCTTTCTTCGAGTGCTTCCATAGAATTTTCCTCCTTATTTCGTTTTCGGGCGTGCAGCCGCAATCATACCGGCCTCGCTCTTCATTTTTGCCGCTTCTGTATCAGCAGGCGGCGCGGCGGGCGTTACCTTTGCAGTCCCGCCTGCATTGGTCAGCTCCTTTTCCCGGTTTACAAGATAATTTTTTCCGGCCGCCTGTGCCTGTTCCAGTACGCGAAAAGCAAGCTGTTCCGCTGTGCAGGCCGTTTTCCCGTACTTTGCTTCAGCGACAAGTGCTGCATCCCCGATGCTGGGTGCAATTTTATCAATCGCTTCCAAGCGTTCCCGCTCGCGCTGGGCAGCTTCCTGCGCCGCGTTCTGCGTGTCTGGTACAGTCGGTTCTGCTGTCAGTTTCGCAGCATCCCGTGCATTCCCTTCAATCTGCGCCACAATGTCCGGGTATTTTTCCCTCAGTTCTTTTTCGTCCATAATGACCTCCTCGGTTTTTTCTGCGGGTTTTCCCGCATTTGCTATATTTCCAGTGGCAGAAGCCACAGGATGGCTCATAATGTGGATTCTTTCTGGCAGATGCAGCCCGTTTACATTGTGCTGAATCCCGTTTACCATTAGCACGCTGCCGGAAAGCAACATCTGCACCGGATTTCCCTCCAGCATTTCATCCGCAAAGCCGTTGTCGATTGCCTCCTGCCCCACCATCCATGTTTCGCGGGACATCATATTGCGAAGCGTATCGGTGTCAGTGCCGGTTTTCGCGGCGTAAATGGCGGCCACCGCACGCTCGTTTGCATCCACGCTTTTCTGAATCTGTTTCAGGTCAGGCAGGCCGTAATAATCGGACAACCCAACCTTAACGCCGTGAATCATCACCATACTGCCGGGCATGACGCTGACCGTATCCCCTGCGCACATAATGACACTTGCGGCGCTGGCTGCCATGCCCTCCACAATCACGTTCACTGCGCCGGTTAATTGTTTTAAAGCATTATGAATTGCAATGCCGGTATACAAATCGCCGCCGCAGCTATTGAGCCGGACAGTTACTTTTCCCTTGCCCTTCACCTGCTCCAAATCGTTTAGGAAGCCTTCCGGCGAGATGTAATTACCCGGTTCCGGCTCCCCAGTCCACCAGTCAATCGGCTGGCTGCTGACTACATCTCCATACAGAGTGATTTCTCCCTCATTATCTGATACAGAAGCAACGTTCCAAAACTTTTTAATTGGTTTCGGCATCTGCTGTTCCCCCTTTGCTCGTTTCTGCTGGTACATTTGCGGCTTGCAGCATGGCGTTTTCCCGCTGCAAAACCTCCACATTCTGTTCGTACTGCGTGCCATTCAGCCGCATAGCCGACTGCGCACGCGTGCTGTATCCATTTTCATTTGCCATCTGTTCTGCCTGTATTTCCTTGAGCGGGTCAAGCTGTCCCTGCGTCGGCCCGATCCAGTCCGCACCAAGCCATGCCTGCCGAATGCGTGGGTCGTTAAAAAATCCGGGTGCGGCAATGCGTCCTCTTGCCACTGCTTCTGTCAGCCACAGTGCATAGGCAGGCTGGCAGAAATCCGAAACAAACCAAGTGCGCCGCATTTTAAAGGCTTTCCATGCTTCCAGCATGGCCGCCCGGCTGGCGGAATAACTGCTGTTGAACTGTTTGAGCAGCAAATCTGCCGGAACTTCCAGTGCTGCGCCTACCTGTGTTGTGATTGCTTTCATGAATGCGTCAAAACCGCTATTCGGCCGTGTTGGGTTGGTAGAGTTGATGGTTTCGCCGTTCTGCAGCACATTAACCACACCCGGCCCCATTTCGTATTCGTTTTCATCATCTGAAATTTGTTCATCCTGCGGAATCGGCTCATTAAACGGCATTCCGGCGGCAGGGGCTTCCTTTTGGATCCAAACGGTGAAAAAGGACTCAATGACCGCCGCCATCAGCTCGCTTTCGGTGTAGCGCCGCAGCTGTAAAAGTGGCTCAATAACCGGTGCAAGGTAAGAAACGCCGCGGTACTGGTCAGGCCGCTCGCTGTCCATGATATGCAGGATATTCGGCAGGCCGGTTTCTGCGCCGTATGCTTCCACGCGCGTCCATTCGGACGGCTTTGGCAGCAGTTCATCCGGGTACTGGTTACAAATCCAGTACGCCACAATTGCGCCGGAACGAGAAACCTCCACACCGTCATAAATGGCATTGCCGTTTTCCGGGTTTTTGCCGTCTGTGATGCGCATCATGACGGGGGTTCCGCTGTGCAGTGCGTATTTTGTACAAATCCGGTCAGCCTCAATGATATGTAACCGCAGGCTATAGGGCGAAAAGAGTGTTGGCTGCTCGGCTTGTACCACCGCGAAACAGTCACCGGAAGCAAGCCAGGAAGCAAGTGCCAGCTGCTGCATGGCGTAAAAATCATTGACGCCGGTCGCATCACAAGCGTGTTTGTTTTCTGCCCACAGTGCAAATTCCGCATCTGTAGCATTTTGCCAAGCTGCCGCCTGCTCTGGTGTCATGCCCAGCAGTTTGTAATCAATTCGGCTTTTTAGCCGCAGACCGGTGCCAACCACATTCGTGCGGTTCGTTACCACTGCGCTTTTTGCCACAGGTGAAGACATGGTCAGGATTCTGCCGCGCTGGCGCAGGGTTGCATTGTTCCAGTCAATATCCTCATGTGGGCTACCGGACTGCGCTGTAAAACCTTTGAGTGCCTTTTTTCGGTACGAAGCGCCCGCGTCACTGTATCCTTTGTTCTGCATATGGGTGTAATATTGGCTGGCGGCGCGGGCTGCCTGCCGCTGATATTTCCATTTGTCAAACACGGCAGTTCACCTCACAGGTCGCGCGGAATGACACCTATCGCCTTGCGTGCATAGCCGCCGTTTCGCGCCATTGCTTCCAGCCCGTCAATTTCAGCTTCCAACTCTTTGATGGCAGCGCGAACTTCGGAAAGTGCCGCATCATACCGCTGCAGGTTCCTGCCGCCGATACCATAGGCTTTTACACCGCCGGTCAAAATGTCTGCTTCTTTTTTGCGGTACAGTTCAAGCCGGATTTTTTTATCGGCAACTTTTTCTGTAATCGTCATGATTTCCTCCTTACCAATCGTCAAACGGACTGTGCTTTTTCTTTTTGTGACGCTGTTTCGCGGTCTGTGGCCGCTGTGTGGGCGCTGCTTCCGCTCCCTGCAATGCTCGTTCTGCTGCATCCAAATCCGGGTTCAGCGTTTCAAATGCGGCAAGTGCATAGTTGCGGATGTCCAATGGCTCATTACGCTCATGCCCCGGCAGCTTTTCCCACCGCCATTTGGTTGCGCCGCCCTTTGCTGCGTGCATTGTCAGGTGCTCGGAAAGCAAACCAGAAAAATAACTTTCGTCATAACCCTCGCCCTTGGGAAAATGGCAGTAATTCCGCCCCGGCTTCTGCACTTTCAGGTTCGCCATAATGGCCGCCTTGCCCGCGCTGACACCGATTGTGTACAAATAGCACTTTGTTCGCTTCTGCGGGTCGTGCGGGTCGATTGCAACCTGTGTCGGCGGCTTCGTGTAGGGTGCGCTGTCCTGATTGCTGCCCTTAATCGCGAAAACGCGCTTTGTAGAACGTTTCCACGTCTGTTCGTACACATTTCGGGTAAAATGCCCGCCGCTGTCCACAAAAGTACAAGATACGCGAAGTGTTTTGCCGTTTTCAAATTCGTAATCATGCTCAATGACGCCATCCAAACGCTCCCAAACCTCTTCTGTGTCCGGTCTGCCAAGGATAATTCCTTTGTGAATTCCCCACGTTTCCCCGCGGCGGCCATGCCCAAGCACTTCATATTCCAGCCGGTCATCCTGTGTATCCACACCGCAGGTCAGCACCAGCACACCCTCCGGCAGCTCTGCACCGTAATCCTCCCGGCGCGCCAGCAGGGTATCATCCGTTACCAGGTCGCCGCGGTCTTCCCAAAGCTGACCAAGAATCGTGTTGTACACAACCTGCAGCTTCATGGGGTCATTTTTGGCCATTAAAAATTCCATGACAATGCGATTCCATGTCATGGACGCCCACGGACTGGAAAAAGCATTCAGCCAAAAGGACCGCACGCCGGAAGCCAGTGCATCCGGGTTTTCCGCCACCCACTTGGCGGGCTGGTGCTTCATGGTACGCTCATCACTCAAGCACCCGCAGGAGGGACACGCCCAGCCGACCGAAGTAACGGAATACACTGGCTTGCCCGCCACCTGTTTTGTTTCGTACTGGAATTTGATATTGTCAAAAACGATGTCATGCCACGCGCCGCATTCCGGGCACTGCCGCATATACCGTTCCTGCGTTCCCTCGTAAAACGCAGATTCAATATTGCTGTGCCCTTTGACGGTCGGCGTGGAAACTTCGATGGACTTCGCATTGTAAAACGTAATCTGCCGGGCAGCGCCCAGTTTCCACGGGTCACCCTCATCCCCCGCGGATGCCGCCCACCGGTCACGTTCGTCGCCGATCAGGTACCGTGCCGGAGTAGATGCCAGTGCGGAAGCGCTGTTGCTGCCGGTAATGGTCAGCATTCCGCCGGGAAAGCTCTTCTGCAAAATTGTTTTGGTTTTTCCCTCACTCATGGCACGTACTTTCCGGCGCAAAACCGGCGTGCTTTGAATCATCGGCCCAATACGCAGGCGGGAAAATTTGCGGGCATCCTCCAAAGTGGGTTGTACCAAAATGGCAGTGCCGGGGTCCTGATCCATGATGTATCCCAGCACATTCAGTTCCATTTCGGATTTACCGACCTGTGAACTTGCTACCATGACAATGCGGCGAATATGCGGGTCTGTAAAACAGTCCATGATTTCTTTCAGATAAGGGGTTCGGCTGGTGCGCCATGCGCCGGGTTCTGCGCTGCTGGATGTCAAAATTCTGTATTTGTCTGCCCACTGGCTGACAGTGAGATTTTCAGGCGGACGCAGCTGCCGCAGAATTGGACGGATTGCGTTATTCAGGCGCTGCACGCCTGATTTATTCGCTTTCTTCCTCATCTTCGGCATCTTCCTGCAGCTCCTTCTTGCCCAGTCGACTGCGTACACGCTCCCTGAATTTTACCGGGTCATACTGGTAGGTGCTCAAATGCTCCAAAATGGCGCACGCTTCTTTTCGGATGCTATCCGCGCAGGTGGCTGGTTCACTTTCTTGTGACACTTCCACCGCTATCCGTCCCGGCAATGAAAGAAATGATGTACGCACTTCATCTGCAAAATCCTCCATCATGGCCTGCACATCTTCCGACCTGTGCATTTCTCCATTTAATTCCTGCCACTCCATGTCAGCGATATTCGCTTTCGCTGTTTTGAAGCGCACTTCCTGCTCCAATTTCTCCGTTTCAAGGTTATTGTCCTCTTTGCTGCCGTTTCGCTCGGAAACGAAATTTATGTACGCTTGAACAGCATCCGAAATTGAAAATTTTCTTCGCTTTCCAACCATTTCATAAGGCAGGGTTCCGTCCTCCACCATTTGCTGCACGCGGCGGGCAGAAAGCCCGAGAATATGGGCGATTTCGGATGTTCCAACCAGTTCCATCTGCGCGATAAAATCACCCCCAAACTTTCATTTTTCTGAAACCGCAAAACGCGAAACGAAATCACCAATTTTTCCAGTTCAAAAAATTTGCGTTTTCTGGGCTCGCAAGCACCGCAGGCAAAAATATTTCCGTCACAGTACCTACGGCATTATTTCATTGCATTTTTTACATTGTTGTCCAATCTTTTTCCAATTTCCTCATTCAAACGCTTCTTAACCTGCGGCATCACGCGGTCACTGCCCACCATCTGCGGCACAGACAAAGTCTTGACCGCTTTGATTGGCAGGCGGCTGTTCCCTACACGCTTGAATGGAATGGATGCACTACCACCAAGGAACACATTGCTGCCTAATGTTTTCTTCTGCCCTTTGAACACAGCCGCCTTGACCGTATACTTGCGCGGTCTACCTCCGGGCTGACTGGCTGGCCGGGAACGTGGTGTCATACCGAAGTGTGTAGGTGTCAGCACCCGCCCGCTGTATACCAGCTGTAGGTTGTCAATGGTTTCACCGCGCACAGAAATGCTTCCGGCTTTTGCACCCTTGCCCGCCGGATTGACTTCCCCTTTCTTAATGCCGTACACTGCAGCAACCTCTTGACTCACCCAGCCCGGCGCACGGCTTCGAATGTCGCTGACCGTGCGCTTCACTGCTTTTTCTCCGGCTGCTTTGATGCTCTTCAGATTTTTTTGAACCTCTTTGAAATTTTTAATTTGCGCTTTGATTGTACTGCCCATGCACATCACCCCATCTTGTTTGGTGGGAACTCTGGGAGTCGAACCCGGTGCGGTGTGCAACGCTGCACCCGCCGTGCGCCATGCCAGTTCCCATATAAGCAACGCCGTTAAGATACAGCAGCGTTGCAATTTTTAGGAGGACTTTCCTTCTTGTAATCTTTTTATGCGGCTTTCCGCTGTGTGGTAATAAGCATTGTCCAGCTCAAACCCAGTGTAGTGCCGCCCGGTTTGAATGCAGGCGGCGGCCGTTGTACCACTGCCCATGCAGCTATCCAGCACCAGTTCGCCCGGATTGGTGTAAGTGCGAATCAAGTATGCAAACAGTGCAACAGGCTTTTGTGTCGGGTGCAGGCCGCGCTCACACTTAATCTCAATCAGCTGGCGTGGATAGTGTGTAATGCAGGTTTCCGTGTCGTGTTCCAGATGTCCGGTGATTTTATAGGCACTGTCTCCGTGCGCAGGGTTGTGCTTGCCTCGGACTTTGATTGGCTTGTCCAGCACAATGATGCCCTGCGGATTATACACCGGCGCACGCTTATAAAATACGCACACCTCTTCGATACAGCGCAATGGTTGGTGCTTGGCAAACGTAAATCCTGTGGAACAATTCTTTGCCCAGTACCAGCAATACCGGAATAGCTTTTGCTGACTGGAAATCAGCTTTGTGGTGAACGGCTGGCAAGCTGTCAGGCAGATGGCACCGCGCTCCTTAATCACGCGCAAGTATTGCGCCCAAAGCTGGTCAAATGGCAAGATGCTGTCCCACCGGCAATCCGTCACCCCATACGGCAGATCTGTGAGAATCATATCCACGCTATGGTCCGGGATTCGCGCCATCCCCGCGATACAATCCTCGTTGTAAATATGGTCAATGTAATTTTCCATGCGTCCCCTTTCTGGAGACCCGCACGGGTAGCAAAAGGGGCAGGCTTAAAACCTACCCCTCAATTCCTTGATTACACTATACCGCATTTTTAGTAGGACAAAAAAGGACATGTAATGCTTGCCCATGCAGCCGAATGATATGGCGAAACGTATAATTCATACTGACTGCAATTTGTTCAAACGTCATTCCATCTATGTAGCGCATCTTCAGCACCATGCGTAATGTTGCATTTGGCACAGTGTTGATTGCCGCTGTGACTTCATCTCTTTCTTTACACTGTTCCATAATCTCATGGTTGATACTTGATTCCACTGCGCTGATTCTTTCGACTGCGTCCTGCACACGGTTGCCGCTGGGTGTTCCCGGCGGCATGGGCGATATCCGCTGTGTGACTTTCTCTGCTTTTGCCCGCCACCGCGCCTGTTCATCATACAGGCGACTCAACTCCGCTTCGGATTTGCGGAATCGGGACAGCCAACTAATTTTCTTCTGATTCTCTGGTGTTGCCATATAAAATTCAGCTCCTATACTTCATCAATGTTTGTAAGATACGCTAAGCTTCGCCCTGCCTCCCGCTTTACTTTTTTCTCCACTCCTTCCAAAAATGCGGCTTCAAACTGCCTGCGCTCTGCATCGGAAAGCGGGCACCAGTCCGGCACATGCAGGTAATTGCGCTTATAACGCTCATAGATTGGCCGCACCTGCGGGTGATTGACATTTACCTGATATCCCCACGGATTGTGCTGCAGACGCTGGCCGGTTTCCGCTGTGTCATTATTTCTCATTGCTCAAGCTCTGGCTGTAACCATCAAGCAGCTTTTTAAGCGCAGCACGCAATTTGCCCGCGGTTTCAGGTACATTCTCTCCTGCCTGCCTAATGAGTGCTTTCATGCTGTTTATATTTACCTGCAGGTTTTCAAAATAGACGCTGAATTTTTCGACTTCGGGAGTTGTAACCGCTAATTTCTTTTCGGCTTTTTCTTTTTCAGCGGCGGCATCTTTAATTTTTGCCGCATACTCACGCTTTACTTTTGCAAGTTCCTGTTTGGCTTTTTCTGCCGCCTTTTCCGCTGTGTCTTTATCAAGAGAGAGCTGTGACGCTTTTTCTTCGTATGCAGCCTTTATCTTTTCTTCTGCCTCGACCTGTAGCTTTTTCAGTTCTTCCGGCGACGGACCGGCAGGTTTGCTGTTTTCAAGCTGGGTTTTCAGACTTTCAATTTCTTCCGCCGCATCCTTGACTGATTTTTTAAGCGACTCGTTTTCTTCGGCTTTTTTGTCTGCATCCAAGCATACCCTGTCTATCTTTGCATTGAGGCTATTGATTTGCACTGCCTTATCTGCTGCAGATTCTTCTGCCTTTTTCTTATCGGCTTCCGCCTGCTGGCGCGCTTTGATGGCCTCCTGCAGCTGGCGTGCCGTCATATCCTCCACATTATTTTCCTTCACAAATTCGTCGCGGTCCTCTTCCGGCAGGGCAAAAAGCGCCACGGCTTGGCTATACGTCAAATTCCGAAACGTTTGGGATTTTGCCTCCCCCGAAAAGAGATTGACCTGCTCATCACCGTATTCCCGTGCAATCCGCATCAAGTTGTCCGCTGTGGACTGGCTGTAATCCACCTTTTCTTTGAGCCAGTCTGTCCAGTTGCCGTGCGGCACCAGTTCCTTCGCCTCCTGCAGGCGGCGACCAATTTCCACACTGGACGCAAGCATGATTTTTCGGGTCTGTTCTTTGATAGTATTGATTTCTGCCGCGACAACCTCTGCATCACGTACCTGTACCATTTCATTGTTCATGCTGCCTTTTCTCCTTTTTTCGTCTTGTGAATTTTTTGTTTGAGCATCCCGCAGTATTTTTTCCAGAACTGCATAACTGCTTCGGACGGCCGCTTATCGTACTTGTCCTGTATCTGCACCGGTTCAAAGTTTTTGGGGCTGATTTCCGCTGTGATGAAAGGCACATCCGGCTCCGCTTTCCGGCGGATAAACAAGATAATGCTGCTGCTTTCGGCGTACCTGCCTATGTACGTTCCCACGCAGTGGTGCATTTCTCTGCCCTCCCGCGTCAGCTCGTAAGGCGTTTGCGGCAGCTTTACGAGATATTCACTGTTTTCGTATTCAAACAACTGTTTCCGCTTTTGATATAATTCTTTAAAAATATTAATTTGCTTTGCATTTTCTTTTTCATAAACCTGCTCTGCAAACCTATCGTGCATTTTTGAAAAGTCTTTCGGATACTTGACTTCTTTCCTGGTGATGTCGTATCCTAATTTGCGTGCGTTTTCTATGTAATCCGCCCAGTCATTCAGCCGGTTCATTTCTATTCCGGCTTTTTTCAAATAGCTAATAACGTTCAGCGGATTTTCAAATTCTTCGATTCGCTCAACTTTCCACGTGTTGTTTATACCTGCCTCACGCAGTGCAGCAACCTCTTTGTCTGAAAATGCTTCTCTTGATTTATCCCGCAAATGCTTTAAAACCTCAAGTTCGTTCGCGCTTACATCCATTGCGCGCATTACTTTCAGTTCGTGCTTTGTGACGCCCAGTGCCGCGGTTGGCGTTTTCGCGAAAGGAGAAACGAATGAATGCTGGCCGCAATATTCGCAGGAATCTACTACCAACCGTATAAGCCCGCATTTTGCCAACAGTTCAAGTGCCGGGTGCCCTCGGTATTCATTCAAATATCTCTCCACTGAAAACTGGTAGATTTTGCTGTTCGTAATTGCGTTTTTGGCAAATTCAGGCAAGCCGCTGTGTTCGTACCGCGTTCCTGCCAGGGCTTTTTTCAGACCATATGGGCATACAACATCATTCTCAACATAGCAGTTGTATCTATCAATTCTTTCCCATCTCCATTCTGGTTCTCTGCCGAAGCCGTGATAGATATGCCCAAACATTTTCGTGGTGTACGCTGCGCCGATAGATATCATCTGCCTTATGTTTTCAGTGATTTCCAGCTCCGGCGCATGATTTTTATAGTCCTTGCTGTGCTGCAATCTTGCAGTGCATTGGTGAATTAAGATGCCGTCTGCTGCCCTTTCTGCGTACTGTATCATTTCGCCGTCTGTCATCCTCGTTGCGCGTCCGGCCATTTTCAGCCTTGCGTTACTGTGGCAGTGCGGACATTTTACAATGATTTCGTTTAACTGCTTTCCCTTTTCTGCTGTGCCTGGAATTTTAATCTCAACCTCTTGCTGACAGTGTGAGCAGAAGCATTGCAGCTTTCCACCCGCCCGCTTGTAATACATATATCAGCTGCGTTCAAGTGCAATATTCAGCACAAATTTTTTGACATATTCCGGCGTTTCATGCGCTTCCGCCATCACAGTATCCAAATACATCTGACTGCTGTAATAAGTATCGTATGAATTTCTGCTTCTGCTGTTCATGTGAAATTCTCTGTGAGCATCCTTTACCTTCAGCTCAAAACTAAGAATCGCGTAAGCGGTAAGCCGCCCCTTGGCATCCCCAAAATATTTCTGCGCTTCCGTGCTGTCCGTATTTGCTATGGCCAGCATGGGTGTTCTTCTGTCCTCTGGCAAATTGTAAATCAACGAGTCCGTCCACCTTGTGCAAAGCACATCATAAGTGTAATAGCGGTCGCTTTCCCTATCACAGAAAATATAAAATGCCGGCTTCCGTTCGGCCGCTGTGAAAAGCGTTGCTTTTAAAATCCACCTGTTCTTTACCTGCCACGGCGCAGCAGTAATGATAAATTCAACACGCTGCGGGTCTGCAAAGGGCAGATTTTTAACGGCCTTCTTTGTGCAGTATTGGGCGGGTATCTTCAGCAAATCAGCTTTTGTTATTCTGCTCATGAGTTTTCACCACCTTACAACAAATCTTCCAGATGGATGATCTGGCCGTCCGGCTTGTCCACCACCTGCGGAATTTCTGCATCCTGATGCTCTTCCTCTTCGTGCCAATGGTGGCATACTTTCATTTCAAACTGCACAGTCGAACCCGGCACATAAAACTCAACGGCGCGCTTGTACACTTCCAAATCCGAAATGCTGCTTTTTACGCCCTGCATAATGGTTTCGCAGCAATCTCCAAGCGTCTTATCCATGTCCAAAACTTCCTGTGCAAACCATTCCTCTTTGCAGAATCCGCACAGTGCTTTGTACACCGGCTGAATGACTGCGGAGGCATACTGCCCAATCTTGTTCTGCTTACTTTCCTGCTTCAATTTTCCCTGTGCCTGCTTTGTAATTTCACTCATGATTTTTGTCCTCCTAAAAATCGTAAACGTTTGGGATTATGGCTAATCCACAATCACTTCACGGAACGTCCAGCCCTGTGGCCGAGCGTATTTGTCTATAAACAACCGACGGCGGTACACATAGCTTTGCTGGAGCCGCCGGATTGCCTTGCTTTTTACTTCCACTATTTCCGTTAAGCCGTTTTTGTACGTCAATACAAAATCCGGTGTGTACTCTGCCTTGTGCAGCTTCAAGCCGCAGTATTCTGACGGCGGCAGCAACAGGAAGGTTTTATGCACCTCGCAGTCAACAATCTGGCCGCTGTGGATTTTCGGCCAAACCTCGCTGTAATAGAAATTTGCTTCTGCCTGACTGTCAAAGCCCTCCGGCAGGCGGCGCTTGCAGTGCGTCCTGCGGGTTTCCTGCTGTCGCCGCTGTGCCATTTGCTTTTCCAGTTCTGCCCTCACCACCGGACCCAAGCAGTCCAAATTATCAATGTGCATTGCCTGACTCCTGCTCTTGGATAAACCGGCGGCCGGCAGCATCAAAGCGGTCTGTAAAGTTTGTCCACGCTTCCAGCGGATCACTGCCAACTGTATTTGGAATAGCCTCGTTAAAAGCCTTGTACATGATTACCATCAATTCATTTTTTGTCATTTCAACACCTTCGCTTTTCCTGCAACTGCACCATGCTGTAAAACTGATACTCAAACCCGAATATTTCACCGTCCACGGTCTTTTCCTGTTCCAAATAGTAGCCTTTGAGCGGTTTGGGCTTTTTCTTCCAACTATTTCTGCCTACCACTCTTTTTATGATTTTGGGCTTACGCAAGTTCCGGCTGCTGTTCCAACGGCGCTTGAAAGGAGATTTCCCGCTACGAAAAGTTTTGCTTGTCTGTTTTATCAGGTAGGATGCCAACTGCGCATACTGCCCGCTGCTGTCCAGTGCTTTTATGCTAACTGCCCCATATTTCCACAGTTCACTGACTATCTGCACATCGAACTTTGGAATAACTGCGTGAAAATGCACCGCTCCACGTTCTCCAACCTCGGCCACTACTATGTACCGCAATTCCTGCCCTGCAGCACGGAATGACTTGCGAAGTGCTTTCCAATACTTTTCCAAAATCCCGGGAATCTTCTGAACATCGGGGCGAAGTTCTTTTTTGAATGTTATGGTCAGGTACAAATCACCCGCCGCAAAATTCTCGTTAATCAGCCTGCGCAGTTTCATTCTTGCATGACGTTCATTCACGCGTTCCTGCTCTTTTGGAGTTGGCCTGTAATTTTTCTGCCGTGGGATGCCCAGCCTGTGATATCTGGCCGTGTAATATTTGCGCGTTTCCATTACCCTGCCCGCCCGGCAGATCTCTTCCACATAAGGCACCTTTCACACTCCTGTACTTTTCAACATTCTGCCCCTTGATGGTCGATAACTTAATACCTTTAACAAGATAGGCAAGGCGGGTTTTCCCCCGTCAAAAATATTGATTATTTGCGCCCTGCGTGGTATACTATATATATGTATAGAAGTTTTACCGCGTAAGGCTTGGCGGCTGGGTGTTTGCATCACTCAGCCGCCGCTTTTTTATGTCCATATGGCATCCCACGGTTCCGCCGGAGCCAACCCCGCCCTTTGCACCTGTTTGCGCGGCTTTGCCACCTGCGCGGGTGTCTGCCGTTTGGTGCAACCCGGACCGGTAGGACAGCCTCGCGGGTGTCCGGTCAGTAGGCAATACTCGCACTGGATGACACCGCGCGCCGCGTGGAAGCCGCACCCGGTACATCCTTTTTCATTTCTCATGGCTTTTCACTCTTTCCGTTGAAAACTCTGTTGAATCTGTTAACAAACCGCAATATCATGTACTTGCTATTTTAAAATTGTGAATATATTGTGATTTGCTAAATCAGATGCCCGGCGCGGCCACGGTGTACGACTTTGCTTTTTTCGGCCCAATACAACGCCTGCCCACAATGCCCCGCGGCGTTGCTGACCTCTTGCTCCATCACAAAATATGCATTGAGCACAGCCACATTATTCGTATCCGCTGCCGCTTCCAACGCTGTGTTCAGTTGGTGTAGGGCTTCGATTACTTTCTTGTCCATCAGCTTTCCTCCACCTGTTGCGATTTCTCTTTTCCTGCTGTAAAATATTGGTGATAAATATTGGCTCCTTGAAGCAGCATCCCCGCCCGAAAGGGGGTGATTGCCTTCTTCTTTTTTTTCTTTCGCGAAACTTCCCCTGATGCTTTTCCTGAGCGCTTGAGAATTGCTATGGAAAATCAAAACATAGACAACAAAACTCTTTCAACGCGATCAAATGTTTCGCTTATTACTGTTCAACGGTGGCTGCGTGGAATGTATGAGCCACGTCATGCAACCCTTCCCAAAATTGCAAACGTGCTCAACGTTTCCACCGATTATCTCTGCTGCATAGAGGACTAGTCCTTAATGCACTGACATACAATTCGGGGATGCTGCTTCAAGGAGCCAATTTTTTATGCTTCTTTTAAACGTTAATATCGGCCAATGTCTGGCGCAGTCATGGGGTAGGCTCCTTGTGCAAAATTTCTCGGCCACAGTTAGGACAAAACTTATAAATTGCCAAGTCTGATGGACGCAGATCAAAGCCACAATGGCCACAACTGTAACGATTTGACTGACCTCTGTATTTTGCTTTAATTACCTTTGGATGTACTGGAACGCTCTTGCGTACCTCGTAGCGCAGGCGGTTCAGCGCCTTATCATAGGCTTCGCAAAATTCTGGTGTCTTTGCATCAATATCAATATCTTCTCCTGCGGCCAGCATTTCGAAAAATTCGACTGCATCAAGTCCTGAACACATTAGTCCTCCGTTGCTCAAATCAAGCACCATGTTCATCTCCTTCCGGTTTTCTGACCACTTCAACATAGTCCTGCTGAGCATCGGCAATTAGATCTTGCAGCTGACTCGCGGCGGCGAACAGCCTTTGTGACTGCAGCCAATCCACACTGCCAGCGCTGGCGGATTTAATGGCGATGCGCCGCGCCGCCTGCAGGTGCTGTATATAAGATTGTGCCAATGCTTGTCCCTCCTTGTCCTCTATGTACTCACATATCCCGCAATAGGTAGCAGCAACCGTCATTAAGGCCGCCGACCATGCGAACACAACGATTAACGCTTCCACTACTATTCCTCCAGTGTGTTACCTGCACACTATTGTGATTCCGCGTTTCTGTAATTCAGAATTCTCAATTACGACTTTCATTATGGTTTTGACTCCTCCGTATGGCGCAAGCGTCCTCTTTTTCGCTTCCAATATTCCGTCACAATAGCAGTGATTTTCTATTAACATGAGCTTCACTTTGACTTGCTCCCCGTAGCGTCCGGCAAATTCTAGTCTCCGATGGATAGTGCTCTGCGAGTACACTACCTTTCGCGCTGGCGGCAGCTGTATCCCATAATCAGCCGCCAAATCGTACATTTGCTGCTTTCGGCATTTTAACTTATACAATGCTTGTCCCTCCGGGCTATGCCGGAGAGGATAACCCACGCATACGCGGCACCCAATGCGGCATGGCCTATACAGTAATAAATGAGCTGTTCCAGCGTCATTCACTTCCTCCTCTCAACAAATCCACTATTTTGTACGTTCCCGGGGCAATTGCGCTGTCATGCGTGGATATGTACTCCGACATCTGTTCCGATGCATTCCGCATGATGGCATCAACGACGGCCTTTCGTTCTTCCTCTGGCATCAGCTGGCGGCACTCTACTTCATGGACAACCCATTTCCCGGTTTTCGGATCTTTTTGCAGGTCTACCACACGTTCTGTCATGGGTTTTGGCTCACCACCATGCGTTTTATCAATAAAGGACGAACTTAGCGTCCAACGTTCTGTTTTGCGTGCCATGCGTATCACCTCTTTTTATGCTATGCTGTCTGGCTGTTTTCGGTGCCCGCTGTGTCAGGCGGGCTGCTTTTCGGGCTGCTGCGCTTCTTTTTCTCTCATGTGTTCATAGGCCATGAGCACTCCGCGCATATAGCCTTCGATGTATTCTTTTCCTGACTCTGGCATTTTGGTAAAAGCGATTGCTGCACGTTCTTTAATACTTTTTGTCATACTGTGTCACCTCTTTTCTGTCCTCTGTACAAATAATACCGTACTAAGTCCAGAATGTCAATACTTTTTTCTTGACTTAGTACAATTTTGTTGCTATTATGAGTGCAGGAGGTGAAAGCATGAATGAACGTATAAAAGAATTGCGTAAGGCTTTAAACCTTACGCAAGATGATTTTGCTAAACGCTTAGGAATTACCGGAGGCGGTGTGTCAAAGCTAGAAAATGGAACACGCAATATCACAGAACAAATGGTTCTGTCCATATGCCGAGAATTCAACGTATCTCACGCTTGGCTGGTTGATGGTGTTGGAGATATGTTCCTCGACGATGATATGGCAACGACTGCAGTGTTTGACCGCATTATGGCCGGAGAAAATGAAACGGCGAAGGCTGTGTTCAAAGCCTTCGCCAAGTTGGACGATTCCGAGTGGGAAACGCTGTATAAAGTTATCACCGAAGTAAGCAAGAATCTTTCCGGACAAAAAGAAAACGCCGACAAATAATGTCGGCGTTTTTTATTTCAATTCTTATGTGACAGATACGATACCAGTTCTAAAATACGTATGAGTTTTCTTTCCTCCTGTATCTGTTCAATAAGGTTTATGATTTCTTCTCTAATTTCTGCTTCGCTTGTCATGCTGCGGCACCTCCACTAAGTCCCGCACGATGCTTCCACGAAATTCCTTACTGCTAATAATAGAACTATTATTCGTGCAATGCAATACTTTCGTGCAGAATTTTTTGAAAGGTTTTTAGCAGTGTCCCAAATTTGGGACTTTGCTAAAATATTTTAACTTTCGTTAAAAAATTTGCTGTGCAAAGCACCGAAAATGTAATTATTAGTATTGTGTTGTAGATATTTGCATTTTTCTGTGGTACAATTTTTACATACTATAACATGAGAGGAAGAATTCACAATGAAATGTCCAAAATGCGGCAGCGAAGACTTGCAGATTATCAACGAAGTTAAAGGAAAAGGTGTAAGCGGCTTGAAGGTTTGTCTTTTCGGCATTTGCGGATTGTGCGGTGCTGGAAAAACAAAGAACGAACAATTTTGGGTATGCAAGAGCTGCGGACATAAGTTCAAAGCATGATTGATAAGCACACTCGCCGTTGGATTAAATCAATGGAATGGTTTGCGAAATACTGGGGCTGCCATCAAATGCCTGAACGAAGTTTTTTTATTGGTTCCTACCAGTTTCCGCTGTGTGCCAGATGCACGGGGATTTTGTTCGGAGAAATCGCGGGGTTGTTGCTGTCGTTCTTTATCCCTTTCTTCTGGCCCATACTGCTGTTAATCCTCCCCATGCTAGTTGACGGATTAACGCAACTGTGGGGATGGCGAACATCCAACAATCTTTTGCGACTAATTACTGGTCTACTTGGCGGATATGTAATAATCAGCCTGTTGGCATTCTCAGCAAAATCAATTTACAGTTTACTATAAATCAGGCGTTTGGTAATTGGCAACGACACTCGACTTCGTTGCTTCTGTTCTATTAAATCCAAGGGGGATTCATTATGAAATTCGGCATTCGTACACCATCACTGAAACGCTCAATTTCTGCACGCACTACCGGCGCTGCAAAAAGAGCACTTAAGAGAGCAGTCATACCCGGCTATGGCAAAAAAGGCATGGGCTGGCTGCATGACCCCAAGAAGGCAGCATACAACGCGGTCTATCACCGCACCACTGTTGGCGTATCTGATTTACTCAAGTCCGGCGGTTCTTCTAGCCATGCGGCACCGAGTATTTCGTTTTCCGAATCGCTGCAAAACACGCCAAGCATTGACCCAGTTCCGCAAAACACCTCCGACGAACCGCCAACCGGAAATTTGTGGTCTAATCCTGACCCTGACCGAAAATGGTATGAAAAAACGTGGGCCTGCATTTTACTGCTTGTGCTCTTCTGCCCAATCGGCATATTCCTCATGTACAAATATCACCCCGATTGGAAAAAGCCGCTGAAAATCACAGCCGATGTTGTATCCGGCCTTTGGTTTCTATTCTGGATGATTGGTATTATCTCTGTGGCATCCACCAAGTATCCAGCACAACTGCAGCTGACTGGGAATGTGCAAACAATCGATTTGAAAGAAAAGGTAACACTTCAAGTCCAAACCACTCCATCCGATGCTAATACAGGCACTGTTCAATTCGTATCGGACAATGCCGCTGTGGCTACATTCAGCCGAAATGACGGAAGCGGAACACTGACCGGAACCGTCACCGGTGTATCTGAAGGTTCCACCGAAGTGTATGTTACATACAATGATTCCGTTGTCAGCAACAAGATAAAAGTTACTGTTGAAGATAAAGCCAAAAAGGCCGCACTGCAAAAGCAAGCTGATAAAGTTGTTTCACAGATTAATGCATTGGGTACCGTCACGCTGGCAGGTGAAAGCAATGTACAGGCTGCCCGTGAAGGCTATGATCGTCTGCCCGATGAAGCAAAAATACTGGTTACCAACTATGATGTTTTAACAGCAGCAGAAGCCACGATTGTAAATGAAAAAGCGCAGGAACAGCTGAAAGCAGATGCTGCTGCAGTACAAAAAACGATTGCTTCTATTGGTACGGTTACATTGGAAAGAGAATCCGCCATTTCAGACGCACGCCAGCAATATGACTCGCTATCTGATGAAGGCAAAAAGCTCGTTACGAACTATGCGGTTTTAACTGCCGCCGAAACAACATTGCAAGGTCAAAAAGATGCAAAAGCCAAACAGGAGGCGGCCACAAAAGCCGCCGCAGACAAAGCTGCAGCAGATAAGGCAGCAGCCGAAAAGGCCGCCGCTCAAAAGCAGCAGCAAACAGCTGCAAGTTCCAATGATGCAGGAACCACAGCCCCCGCCGCGGCGGAAAACGGACAAACCGTATACTGGACTCCCCATGGAAAGAGCTATCACTTTAACCGCAACTGTCCGACATTGTCCCGTTCAAAGACCATACTTTCCGGCACACTCGCAGAAGCGAAGGCCGCCGGAAAGACAGATCCTTGCGACAAATGCGCTTATTAATTAATTGCTATCACTTATCATTCCCGACCTTAACCGGCCGGGAATTTTTTTGTATTTGTGGTGATAATAGGTTGACTTACGGTACACCGTATAGTATAATAAATCATGGAAGGGAGATATAAACAATGCAGATTAAATTCATGAAGCAACCTTTAAAATTCATTAACCGTCAGGATGTACCCACACGAAAACGCTTGGTTGCTGCAATTAATAATCTCCCAAATGGCGACATCAAAAAACTGCAAGGCCGTGACGGATACCGGTTAAGAGTCGGCAACTTCCGGGTTATATTTGATTCAAACGGTCAGATAGTGCTCATCATTCGTATAGACAATCGCGGCCAGATTTATAAGTGAGGAGTTGACTGCTATGAGTAATATTAAAGAACGTCTAATCGGTGCAATCACTGTGATGTCGGAAGAGCAGGCGCAGGCTCTCTGGAACAAACTCGTGCTTGACTCTGCCCCGGAAACAGAACCGGACGAATTTGATAAGAAAATGCTGGATGCCATTGAACATGACCCCGACTGTCACGAATTTGCATCCGATGAAGAAGTGGAAAGGATGCTGCGCGAGAATGCTGACTGAGAAGAAGATTCGTCCGCAGGACCGCTGGAACGCGGCACATGGACTCGTTTCAAAGTCCTATAAACTGCAGCAGGAAATCGTTGATAATTTCGCGGCTGCCTGCAAACAGGCCGGTGTCAGCCAAGCCGGACAGCTCACAAAAATGATGGAGGACTTTTGCAAGTCTGCCGATTGAATTATCTAAGGGAAGCAGGTGATACCATGCAGACAGCAGCAGCCTACATCCGTGTAAGTACGGATGATCAGCTGGAGTACAGTCCGGAAAGCCAGCTGGAATTGATTCAGCAATACGCCAAAGAGCACGATATGATTCTGCCGGCAGAATACATTTTCCGTGAAGCGGAAGGTATCAGCGGCCGCAAAGCGGAAAAACGTCCGGAATTCCAGCGGATGATTGCCACAGCCCGTTCAGATAAAAGTGACATTAATGTCATTCTGGTCTGGAAGTTCAGTCGTTTCGCGCGCAATCAGGAGGAAAGCATTGTCTACAAGTCCTTGCTGAAACGCGAAAAAGGTATTTCTGTTGTCAGCATTTCGGAACCGATTGCTGACGGCGAATTTGGCAGTCTGATTGAACGCATTATTGAATGGATGGACGGCTATTATTCTGTCCGTCTTGCAGGCGAAGTCAAGCGCGGCATGACTAAAGCATTTGAAACCGGCCATCCGGTTTCCATTGCGCCAATCGGCTACCTTATGAAAGAAAGCAAGCTGGTACCTGACCCGGACTCTGCCCCATTGGTACAGATGATCTTTCATGATTACCTTGACGGACTGGGTGCTAAAAAAATCGCTATGAAAATCAATACAATGGGTATCCGCACCCGGCGCGGGAATCTATGGGAAAACCGCACGGTAGACTATATTTTGCGCAACCCGGTGTATCATGGTAAAATTCGCTGGAACCCGGACCATATTACCCGCCGTGATTATGACGACCCATCCGTTAGAATCGTTGACGGTCAGCATGAACCAATTATTGACGCAAAGACCTGGGCCGCTGTGCAGGAAAAAATTGCAAAGAACCGGGTGCTGCACAGCAAGTATATACATCAGATTACGCCAACGCTGCACAGTCCGCTCCAGGGGCTGTGCAAGTGCAGCAACTGCGGCGCCACAATGTCTTTTACCCGCGGTGGCTTCCAATGCTCTGCTTTTGCTCACGGTCGGTGTACTGTATCGCACTATATTGCACTCGACAAGCTGGAATCACTGGCGTATTATTTCATTGAAAGAGATTTAACTTCCGGTGATGTTGCGCTTATCCACCGCACCCATCCAGAACAGGAGAAAGGCTCTGTCGCGATTGTGCGGCAGCAGCTTGACCGGGAACGCCAAAAGCTGTCCCGCGTAAAGGAAGCATATGCTTCGGGTGTAGACACCCTAGAAGAATACCAGCAAAACAAAATGCGAATAAACAAGCAAATTGCCAAGCTGGAAAGTCAGCTTAAACAATCCACTCCGAAAGTGGATATTAAGGCATACTGCAAAGAGAATCTGGCGAAGCTGGCACGCATTAAGTCCCCGGATGTACCGATGGATGAAAAGTCGAAGCTCATGCGCTCGTTTGTTGACCATATTGTTTTTAACCGCAAGACCTGCGGAATTGCGGTGTTTTATTACGCATGACCGCGCGTATATTTTTTATGTATACTAATTATCACATTTTACAGTATAGTCCGCCGTATTGACTTAAAATAATTTTTGCCATAGCCGGATCTGGATTTTTAATGTTTATTGGGTACTGCAGTCGCTTCTCGTAGCTCCACATTAGCTTTTCTCCTCCCTTTCTGCCTGTATCTCCCAGGGCCATGGCTCCTGCACCCATGCTACTCTGTTAGCAGTTGCCTCACTGATATTCAGTGGACCGTAAGTCTCTTCGTACTGGCTAATCAGTTCCTGTGTCTGCTTTTGGTACTCTGCAAGCCGTTTCATGGCCCCGCAGTCATTGGGATGCGTATCCAAGAAGATTTTCAGTTCCCACATGGCAAACTGGCAGGCACCGATTTTCCGTAAAAGTCTCTGTTGCTCTGTCACTTTTTTGCACCTCCCAAAAATGGCTTATCCAATCCACAGAACAGAGTGCCGGCATCAAGTGCCTGCTCCGGTGCATACAAATTTTCAAATTTCTGAAACGGAACATACGCCATTGCCAGAACCGGGTCTTTCGGCAAAGGCGAAAGTGTCTGCGCATTGCAGGCCTGACCGTCTATATATTCCTCCATCGAAATAACTCCTTTCCTGGGGAATTTCCCTCTTTCATCTTATGCATCCAAAAGGATTTTTGCTGTAATTCGCGGGCAAAAGCATAAGAGTCACTCCTGATTTTCACTTGTTGTACGAATTTCGTTCATTTTTTCTACAGGTTGGGGATGTATCTTATTATTTACAAAGCAAATTTCTGGATATTTTTTACAATTTGTTGTAAACTGTTGGCGTCTATGTTAAAATAGTTTACAGAATTTACCGCAGCCTGCCTGGCTGCTTTGATGAGAGGTAACCAATATGTCTACTGTTTATTTTGTAATACCATGCTACAATGAAGAAGCCGTGCTGCCGGAAACGGTAAAGGAACTGACCGCACAGCTGCAGTCCATGGTGCAGGAGGGACTGGCAGATGAAAAAAGCCGTATGCTCTTTGTAGATGACGGCAGCAAAGACCGCACTTGGGAACTGATTGAACAATTTCATTCAGAAAACCAATTCGTTAATGGCCTCAAACTGGCACACAACCGCGGTCATCAAAATGCCCTGCTGGCGGGGCTGATGACAGCCAAAGAAGAAGCAGACTGCGCCATTAGTCTGGACGCTGATCTGCAGGACGACGTTTCTGTGCTGCCGCAGTTTGTGCAGAAATTTCAGGATGGCTGCGACGTGGTGTACGGTGTGCGCAACAAGCGTGAAACGGACACCTGGTTCAAACGCACCACGGCGGAGGGGTTCTACAAAGTCATGGCGAAGCTCGGCGTTGACATTGTCTTCAACCACGCTGATTACCGCCTAATGAGCAAGTGTGCACTGGATGCGCTCTCTGAATATAAGGAAGTGAATCTATTCCTGCGCGGCATTGTTCCACTCATTGGTTACCGCAGTGATTACGTATACTATGACCGCCACGAGCGTTTTGCCGGTGAAAGCAAATATCCACTGAAAAAAATGATTAGTTTTGCCATGGATGGTATCACCTCTTTCAGCGTAAAACCATTAAAAATCATCTCCAACATCGGTATTTTTGTTGCAATGATCTCCATCATTGGCCTGCTCTATGCGCTGATCTCCCATTTTTTAGGCAACACGGTTTCCGGATGGACAGCCATCGTCTGCTCCATCTGGCTTTTAGGCGGCATCCAAATGCTGTGCCTTGGGGTTGTCGGCGAATATATTGGTAAAATCTACAGTGAAGTAAAGGGACGCCCGCGCTTCCGCATTGAAAAGCACTTAAAGTAATGTCTACACAAAAAAGGGCGGGAACCGCGCACGCAGCTCCTGCCCTTTTTATTTTGTTGTATAAAACTGCACCGAATTGTTTTTATCGCACATCCCGAGGAAAACATCTTTTGCAGAGCGGTAACCCTGCGCCTTGAGCTGCTGCTGCAGCCAGCTTTCATCCAGGCCTAAATTGTGAAGCTTCTCCCCCTGTATGCGTCCATCCATAATAATCTCTGTAAAAAAGGTTTCCTGCTGCGGTGAAAGGTTTAAATCTGAGGGAGTTGCCGGCCGTTCTGTGGAAACCGGAAGAATCGTCAAAGAACCGTTATACTCAAAAACAGCGGTCTGAATTGCTTTTAAATCAAAATATCCGGCCTGCCGGCAAAGCACCAAAAACTCACTTAAATCCAGTTTGGCCTTTTTCATATTTGCACGGTTCAGCTTGCCGCTGTCCATTACTACCGTCGGCATACCGTTGGTAATGCGGCGGACACGCGGCACTTTGTTTTCCAGTATACTTAAACATACGGAAACCACACCGTAAATCAGCATGGCAATCAGTGGCTTCCACGGCTTTTCCAGCTCTGTTGCAAGTTCCGCTGCAATGGAACCAATCGTAATGCCGGTAATGTAGTCAAAAAAGTCCAGCTGCGCTATTTGCTTGTGCCCCATCAGCTTGCCAATCAAGAACAAAGCTATGACCGACAAAAACGTAGACAGTATCACTTGTACAATTTCCATGCCTGTGTTCCTCCCTTTGTATTGCCTTAGTATTTGGCAGCCAGCAGAAAATAAACATGGAAAGCGCTGTGAATCTTACAAAAAATGCGATACTACAGTTTATAAAATGATTTTTTGAAAGAAGCATAAAAATGAAAAAATGCATTTTCATACCGGATTCTTTTAAGGGTACCATGACTTCCGCAGAGATCTGCTCAATCATGGCTCAGGCGGTGCGAACACATGAGCCGCAGGCGGAACTTTGCAGTGTACCAGTAGCGGACGGCGGTGAAGGCACGGTAGATGCGTTTTTGCAGGCAGCAGGCGGTAAAAAAGTTGTGGCAACCGTTAAAGGACCGCTCTTTGAAGAAGTTCCTGCATTTTACGGCGTTTTGCCAAACAAAACAGCGGTCATTGAGATGGCGGCGGCGGCCGGACTGCCTCTTGTGGGAAACAAAAAAGATGCAGAACAGACAACCACCTTTGGGGTCGGGCAGCTGCTGCGGCACGCAATCGAAAGCGGCTGCAAAACCATCATCCTCGGTCTTGGCGGCAGCGCAACCAACGACGGCGGATGCGGCGCGGCGGCAGCCATGGGTGCAGTTTTCCGCAGAACAGACGGCAGTACCTTTATTCCGGTGGGCGGCACCCTACAGGACATTGCTTCTGTTGACCTTTCTTCACTGCAAAAAGTTCTATCTGATACAAAGATTCTCACCATGTGTGATATTGAAAATCCACTGTGCGGGCCAACCGGTGCCGCTGCTGTTTTTGCGCCGCAAAAAGGGGCCAGCCCCGCCGCAGTCAAGCGTCTGGACTGCGGTCTTCTGCACCTTGCGAAAATTCTGCAGCAAGCAACCGGATGTGACATCTCCCAGCTTCCCGGCGCAGGTGCAGCGGGCGGCATGGGCGGCGGTATGGCTGCTTTCTTTCACAGCCCGCTGCAAAGCGGCATTGAGACCATGCTGGACACGGTTCACTTTGACGAAATGCTGAAAGATACCGACCTGGTCTTTACCGGTGAAGGCAAATTGGACAGCCAATCCCTCTGCGGCAAGGTGCTTTCCGGCGTTGCCCGCCGCGCAAAAGCCGCCGGTGTTCCACTGATTGCCGTTGTCGGCGACATTGAAGGCACCGCCGCAGACGCTTATAAAGCCGGGATTTCTGCCGTTTTCAGTATTAACCGTACGGCAGTGCCATACGCACAGGCAAAGCTGCGCAGCCGCGCCGACCTTTTCCTGACAATGGACAACCTCATGCGCTTCTTAAAACAGTTTGCCCCACAATTCTAATTTGTTTTCATGAACACAAAAACGCTCCTGCATCTGCGGAATCTGCCGCAGTGCAGGAGCGTTTTTTAAGATAACTTATGCAGTCTGCCGGCAGCGCACTAGCACACGCTTTTGGCCGGTAAAATTGCACGTAAACAGAGACAAATCCCAATCCCCCGTTTTGAGAGCTTCAAAATCATTGGAAGCAATTTCTGTCACTTCAGAAACTGTATACTGATACACGGTTCCGTTTAGGTTGGTAAACGTCACACGGCTGCCAACCTGCATACTCTGCAGGGAACCGAAGTGCCTGCGGTAATTATGCCCGCAAATGACAAATCGGGAAATTTCACCGTTCTCACCTGTATAACGGCACGGTGCAGTTTTGAGTGCATCCTGTGTATATGCTGCCTGTATGGGAAGCTTGATACCGAGAGAGGGCAGCTCCAAAATTCCAATACAGCCGTCTTTCTCCGGCAGGGACAATGTTGAAGTGCTACTGCCAGAAGCCGTGGGTTTTGCATTGCTCTGTCTGCCGGATGCCGCAGAATCAGAGCTGACAGCTGACCCCGCCGAAGCAGTCTGCGAAGCACTGCTGATTTTTGTTTCCACCTGCGCAAGCAGCTTCGCCGCACTGGTTCCGGCTTCTTCATCTGCGTGGTTATTCACCGCCCAAAATGCCGCTCCCACAAGGACAACTGCAATGCCAATCAGTAAAACAACCAGACCATGTTTTTGCTTTTTATTCATGCTTTTTCTTTGCGCGTCCATGAATCATTTCAATAATGCCATACAGAATGACTGCACTGCCACAGGCAAAGGTCACCAGAATGGGCACAACATCCGCGCCGGTCTGCGGCAATTTTTCGTTATTCGTAACGGCTTCGCCGCTGTTTCCATTGGAAGCCGGTATGCTGGAATCAGCGCTCGGATTTGCAGAGGATACGGTTCCGGCACCGTTGCTCGGGGTGTTGCCAGACTCTGCATTCGGTGTTTCAGAAGATGCGGAAGAACTTTCTCCATTGCCGTTGCTGGGTGTGCTGCTGCTTTCCTGACTCGGTGCTTCGCTGGAACCAGTCGAAGAAGAGCCAGGGTCACTGCTTGACGTTACCGGCGGATAATACGGATGTGAAAAAGTACTGGAAGAACTGTTGCTGGAGCTGCTGCTCGAACCGCTCTCGGATGAACTGCCGGTTCCGTGACTGTTCGGTTCACTGTCCACTTTGCTTGGTGTGCTGTTGCTACTAGAAGAACTACTCTGTGAGGAACTATCGGATGGTGTGCTGCTCGAACCGCTCTCGGATGAACTGCCGGTCCCGTGGCTGTTCGGGTCACTGTCCACTTTGCTTGGTGTGCCGGAACTATTGGAAGAACTACTTTGTGAAGAACTGTCGGAGGGTAAGCTGCTCGAACCGCTCTCGGATGAACTGCCGGTCCCGTGGCTGTTCGGGTCACTGTCCACTTTGCTTGGTGTGCCGGAACTATTGGAAGAACTACTTTGTGAAGAACTGTCGGAGGGTAAGCTGCTCGAACCGCTCTCGGATGAACTGCCGATCCCATGGCTGTTCGGGTCGCTGTCCACCTTGCTCGGTGTGCCGGAACTATTGGAAGAACTACTTTGTGAAGAACTGTCGGAGGGGGTGCTGCTCACACTGCTTTCAGACGAACTGTCACCATTACCATGGCTCGGCGTACTGCTGCTTTCCTCACTCGGCGTTTCGGAACTTAAAGCTTCAGAACTCGGTGTCACAATAATTTCTGAAGATGTTGTAGAAGATTCAGAGGAAGACGAGGACTCTTCCTCCTTTGCAGCAAAATAAACGTCCGCAGAACTTACTGCCTGAAAAGGAATACGGTGAATCTCGCCGCCACTGATATGATGCACTTCATTGGCATATACAGGGCCATTCATTGAAGAACCGTCGGCAATCACCTGTGCATTTGGTGCCAGCAGCGTTCCGAGTGTACCGGCACTCGCAGAGGTATGTACTGTGCCGCTGTAGCTGCCAAAGTTCCAGATAACACGGCTCGCAACTGTGTTCCAGCTTTCTCCGGGATTAACGCCGCCGATTTTCACTTCCGGCAGCCGAGTGACCGGAGCTGAAGAATTTATATTAATAATTAAATACTGATTGCTGTTCAGCAGAATCCCGTTGTTTTGCACCGCATTGGCATCCGAAAAGCCCATTGCAGCGGCCACTGCCTGCCGCAGGCTTTCTGCACTGCCGTCTGCTGTAGAAAGATTCAGTACTTTAACCGCTGCGTCTTCGCTCACATTTTGCGCAAGGCCGCTCAGCCGGTCTGCAAAACCAGACAAGCTGGAAAGCATTCCGCTGACATTGGGATTCTGGGTTCCATCATCAATTACAACCGAACTGCCGTTTAAATTAATTGTATACCGGCGGCTGTCAGCCGTTGACAAAACACGCTGACCTCCCTCGCCCTGCAGACTGTTGTTTGCACCAAACACAACCTTGCTTTTTGTTTCCCCTGCGCTTTTCAATGTCAAAACACCGGTGCTGGATTCTACGGTACCGACATAGCTGACTGCGCCGCTTGCCAGGTTGTCCGTTGTCTGCGGAACTGTTACTTTTTCAGCGTGCTCTGCGTCTGGTTTTTCATCTTTGTAAGGCATAACATAATAAGTCCTGCCTGCCTCCAGGCTGCTGACTGTAGTATTGCCGCTGCCATTCTCATCAACACCAACAGTTACATTTTCTCCAATTTGCTGTGCTGCCTCTGCATCCGCAAAAATACCGAACTGGCAGGCAGCTTTTGCATTATACACATGGATCGTCAAAGAAGCAGCGGACGGATATGTAACATCATGTGTATTGCCGATTTCACCGTTGCTGCCGGTCAGGGTGTTGACTGCAATATTCGTTTCAAAATCAAGATTATTTTCCAGCAGATTTGCCACCACTCCATACTGCCGCGCTTTGCCTAAGCCTGCGGCAATTTGCTGTGCGGTAAGGCCATTGGTCTGCGGAGCTTCTGTTGGTTCCATTACAATGGTTTTCTGCTGGCTGCCGTCGCCAGTTTGCGCAAAAGCTGCCGCTGTAAAGGAAACTGCTACTGTGCAGGCAACAGCTGCGCAGGCCAGCCGGTGGAGCATTGCTTTACAATTTTCAGTATGTTTCATGGATGTGCCTCTCTTCCAAATGCTTCAAAAGTAGATTCATGTTTTCGCATGGATTTGACAAATCTAATTTTCGTCAATTTCTATCTTTGGTTTGATTTCTTGTAAGAGAGTATACATTCTAACCGTTTCGGTGTCAATCCCATTTTTGTTGTGATTTTTCATCAACATTTCATGTTATATGAGTGAAAACTTATAATAATTTTTTGGCTTTTCCTTTTTGCACAAAACCGCATAAAAAAGCACCCGGGCGCTTGTAATTTTACCACCCGAATGCATTTAGACAAAGTGTCATATTTTATTCTGCTTATCTAATTTTTGAGCAGAACTTAAGGTTCATATCACTGCAAAGAATCCACGATTGCCTGTGCCAATGCTTCCAGCTGCGGCAGCTGCTCAGGCTTCAAAGAGGAGCGAATCTGCAGCGGTTCGCCCACTTGCTGCATCCCCTTCATTGCGGAAAGGTGCTCGTTCATTTTGTTGGCGGAAATCGGTGCCCAGCTGCCATTGCCCAGCAAAGAATAGCGGCGGTTCTGCAGATTCAGCGCCGCCATATCATGCAGTAAAGTTTCCATGGGCAGATAAATGCCGTTGTTGTAGGTCGGCGCTGCCAACACCAGATTGCTGTACCGAAATGCATCGGCAATCAAATAGGAAGTGTCGGTTTTTGAAATATCGTAAACCCGCAGAGCATGTACGCCCTTTTGCGCCAGCAGATTTGCCAGCACTTCCGCCATATTTGAAGTGTTGCCATACATAGAGCCGTACGCTATCATAACACCCTGTTCCTCGGGCTCATAGCGGCTCCAGAGGTCATACTTTTTCAGGAACCACGCAATGTCCTGCCGCCAGATAGGGCCGTGCAGCGGACACAGCATCGCAATGTCCAGCTTGGCGGCTTTTTTTAACACAGACTGCACCTGCGAACCGTACTTGCCAACAATGTTGGCATAATACCGGCGTGCTTCATCTGCATAGCGGTTCTGAAAATCCACTTCGTCCGCAAAAACAGAGCCGTGGAAGGCGCCGAAGGTGCCGAATGCATCCGCACAGAACAGGATTTTGTCAGTGGCATCATAGGTCATCATGACTTCCGGCCAATGTACCATGGGTGCCATCATAAATGTAAGCAGGTGGTGGCCAAGATCCAGCGTATCGCCCTCTTTTACCTGTATACATTTGTCGTCCAGCGGGAAATCAAAGAACTGCCCAATCAGTTGAAAAGTCTTTGCGTTGCCGACCAGCTTTGCCTGCGGCCAGCGGCGTACAATCTCGCCAATCACCGCGCAGTGGTCCGGTTCCATGTGGTTGACAATCAAATAGTCCAGTTCGCGGCCGTCCAATGCGTGCTCTACGTTCTCCAAGAACTGGCGGGTGATGGCCGCATCCGCCGTATCCATCAGGGCTGTTTTGCTGTCCTGAATCAAATATGCGTTGTAGCTTACACCGTCCGGAAGCGGAAAAAGATTTTCAAACAAAGCGAGCCGCCGGTCGCTGCCGCCAACCCAAATGATGTCATCTGTTACCTTTTGTGTGCAGTACATAGAAGCTGCGCCTCCTAATAATAGTTATCATTTCTATTTTATACAAAGCATTATATCACAGTCCAGAAAAAACTGCAAGCAGTTCCTTAAAATTTTCCAGTATCAGGGAGCATTTCGGTTTTATGTTGACGAAATACATGATTTCTGTGTATAATAGGGTACATCACTTTCCGGGAGGGATGCATTGAAAACAAAAAACTGCGAATTTTAATGAAGCGCCAGACGCGTGGATGCGGGCAGACCCCCGTGGGTTCTGCCCCCTGCCAGAGCATCCCCTGCGTGACGAGGAGAAGTGTGATCGAAGGTTTCGGCGGATGCACTTCCGGCTGCAAAACGGGCAGTCGTAAGGCGGTGTACAAAGCGCGATGCGGGTGTCAGCACCCCGTGGAGAATCGCGGCAAAAGCACCGCTGTTTCCGTAAATTTTTTGCAATACGGAAAGGATAAAAACTGAATATGTGTGGAATTATTGGCTATGTAGGAAACGAGGACTCCGTTGACATTCTGCTGGACGGACTTCGCAGACTGGAGTACCGCGGCTATGATTCCGCGGGAATCGCGGTTTACGGCAAAGACGGTGTTTCCGTTGTGAAAGCACGCGGACGTCTGCAGTGCCTGCAGGACAAAATCGACGCTGGCGAACGCCCCTTTGGTAATTGCGGCATTGGCCACACCCGCTGGGCAACCCACGGCGAGCCGAGTGATGTAAACGCACACCCGCATTGCTGCGGTCATGTAACCTTGGTGCACAACGGCATCATAGAAAACTACATGCAGCTCAAAGCCGAACGCACTGCGGAGGGTGTCGTTTTTCAAAGTGAAACCGACACCGAAGTCGCGGCAGCCACGCTGAACCACTTCTACACAGGCGACCCCATTGCTGCCATCGCAAAAACGGTGGAAGCAGTGGAGGGTTCTTACGCCCTGGGCATCCTGTTTGATGACCAGCCCGACACTTTATACGCTATACGGCGTGACAGCCCGCTGGTGGTCGGCCTTGGCAAAGGTGAAAACTTCATTGCCTCTGACATGACCGTTCTGCTGCAGCACACTAAGCAGTACCTGCTGCCTCAACCCGGTGAAATTGCGGTGATCGCCAAGGACAGCGTAGAAATGTTCGGGCTGGACGGCAAGCCGATTCACAAAGAAGTGCTGACCGCAGACTGGGATGCCGGCACCGCCGAAAAAGGCGGTTACCCGCACTTCATGCTCAAAGAGATTCACGAGGAACCGGATGCGGTTCGCCGCTGCATTTCTCCGCGCATCCGCGACGGAAAAATTGAGCTGAACATCCCCGGTCTGCCGAATGAAACACTCGCCAAAACGGAGCGTATCCACATTGTAGCCTGCGGCACAGCCATGCATGCGGGCCTGGTGGGTCGTTATGCCATTGAAGCACTCGCACGCGTTCCAGTGGAAGTGGACATCGCTTCTGAATTCCGTTACCGCAATCCGGTGCTGGGGAAAAATGACCTTGTCGTGCTCATTTCCCAGTCCGGTGAAACAGCTGACACACTGGCTGCTCTCCGTCTGGCAAAGGGACGCGGCATCCGCACGCTTGCCATCGTCAACGTGCCGGGTTCCTCCATTGCCCGCGAAGCGGACGACGTGCTTTACACTTGGGCAGGGCCGGAAATCGCCGTTGCCAGCACCAAAGCGTACTTGGTACAGCTGTCTGTACTGTATTTGCTTGCAGTAAAACTTGGTTCCCTGCACGGAGAACTCTCCACTGAGAAAGAACAGCAGCTCTGCAGTGACCTGCTGGAAATGCCGGCGAAGATTCAGGAAGCCATTGACGGTGAACCGGATGTGCTTGCCTGCGCGGAAGAGCTGAAAAACGCACAGCATGTGTTCTTTATCGGCCGCGGGGTGGACTATACTCTTTGCATGGAAAGTTCCCTGAAGCTGAAAGAGGTTTCTTACATCCACTGCGAAGCCTACGCCGCAGGCGAACTCAAACATGGCACGATTTCGCTGATTGAGAACGGCACCCCAGTCATAGCGGTTGCAACGCAGCCCAGTCTGTACCCGAAAACGGTCAGCAACTTGGAGGAAGTCAAGGCGCGCGGTGCGGATGTCATGCTGGTCTGCGACAAAGATGCAAAAGTAGAACCGGATTTGACCAAAAATCTGCTGCGCGTACCGAATGTAGACAACATTTTGGCACCCATGGTAACCATAGTACCACTGCAGCTGCTGGCGTATCACATTGCTGTCCTGCGCGGATGCGATGTAGATAAGCCACGGAACCTGGCAAAATCTGTTACAGTCGAATAAAGAGTTTTTAAGTAGCGGCTTCGCAGCCTATATATGGATTTGCGAAGCCGCTGCTTCTCTTTATAAAGGGAAGGAACTCACCATGATTTTTAGAAAAGGAACCATTGCCGATGTGACACCGCTGGCAAAGCTTTACGATGATCTAATCGACCACCTGCAAAACACCACCAACTATCCGGGCTGGGTAAAAGGCATTTATCCTACCCAAGAGGATGCTGCGGCTGGCATTTCCGACGGCACCCTTTACGTTGCGGAAGAAAATGGTCAGCTTGCCGGCACCATTATTTTAAATCATAAACCGGAATCTCCTTATCATCGGATAAAATGGAACATTGACGCCGCGGATGAGCAGATTTTTATTGTACATACTTTTGCTGCACACCCAAACTTTTTAAAGGCCGGTGTGGGCACCAAGCTGCTCAGCTTCGCCGAAAAGCAGGCAGTGCAGGAGGGACTTCGCGCAATCCGTCTGGATGTGTTTGAAAAAAATTTCCCCGCCATCCATCTTTATGAAAAATGTGGTTTTCAGTATGTTTCCACGGTAGATATGGGGCTTGGCTGTTACGGTCTGGACCTCTTTAAACTTTACGAAAAGGTGCTCTCCCGGCCATAATCTAGAAACTAAAATCTTTTCTGCAACAGGAATTGACTTTTTTTCGGGAAAGATTATAATGAAAGTATACAAGCATTGTTATTTTTTTATCAAGGAGGCCCTATTATGTCCAGACTCAAGCTGATGCGCGCGCCGCAGAAATACGTACAGGGTAAAGACTCCCTGCTGCAATTCCATGAAGAGATGCAGAGCCTTGGCAGCAAGTGGCTGTTTATCTGCTCCCGCAGCGGCCACAAAATGTGCCATGGCAAAATTGAACAAAGCTTTTCCGGCACCACAGACACCCGCCGCTATGAAATTTTCGGCGGTGTTTCCAGCGTTGGTGAAATCGAAAAAATGCGCAAAATCATAAAAGAGGATGGCATTAATGTTGTGGTCGGCGTGGGCGGCGGCTCTGCAATCGATACCGCAAAGGCAACCGCCCACTATGAACATCTGCCGGTCGTCATCATTCCTACCGTTGTAGCAACAGATGCTCCCTGCACTGGACTTTCTGTAATATACAATGATGACAAAACTTTCAACAGCTATCTGTTCTACCCAAAGAACCCGGAAGCCGTTATCGTGGACAGCGAAGTTATTGCCAACGCACCGGTCAGCTTTCTGGTTGCCGGCATGGGCGATGCACTGGGCACCTACTTTGAAGCACGCGCCTGCCAGCGTACCGATGCTCCCAGCTTGGAATTCGGCGGCATCACCCGTTCCGCAATGGCTCTCTGCAAGCTGTGCTATGAAACCCTGAAGGAATACGGCGTTGCTGCAAAAACCGCCTGTGAAAACCACCTTGTCACCCCCGCACTGGACGCTGTGATTGAAGCAAACGTATACCTTTCCGGTGTTGGTGCGGACAACGGCGGCCTTGCGGTTGCGCATTCCTTTTACAACGGTTTGACCGCGCTGGGCGGACACTCCGCACCGCACGGCAACTGCGTTGCATTTGGCACACTGGTTCAGCTGGTGCTGGAAAATGCCCCGACGGCCGAATTTAAAGAAGTTCAAGACTTCTGCCGCAGCGTTGGCCTGCCTGTTACACTGGAAGAAATCGGCATTACCACAGACGAGCAGGTAAAGACCATTGCTGAAAAGTCCTGTGTGGAGGGCGAGTCCATCCACAACATGTCCGGCGACGTTACACCTCAGCAGCTGTACGCTGCGATTCTTGCTGCAGATGCATTGGGCAAAAAGGCATAAAACAAACATCTTTGTCATATACAAGCCAGAGGAAAGCAAAAACTGCCGCTTTCCTCTGGCTTTTTCTTTTTGCCGCTTGACAAGTTCTGTGAAATGCGCTATTGTATTAGCTGATTAGTACAATAGTACATTGCAAATTCCTGCACAAATTTTTGGTTCCATTTTTACCGAATACATGGTATAATAAGTACCGCTTTTGGTAAATTGAGTACATAAACGAAAGGAATATTTTATGCCGATATTGGAATTTTTTAAAGCCATCATTCTTGGCATCATTGAAGGCATCACCGAATGGCTGCCAATCAGCAGCACCGGCCACATGATTCTGTTCAATTCATTCTGGCCAATGGACCCCGCTCTTTACCGCGGCAAAAAAGCCTTTATTGACCTGTTTCTGGTGGTCATTCAGCTTGGTGCCATCCTTGCCGTTATGGTGCTGTACCGCCACAAGCTGAATCCGTTCAGCCGCCGCAAAACATCGGAACAGAAAAAAGGGACCTGGAACCTGTGGTTTAAAGTTTTCATTGGTTCTATCCCCTGCGGTATTGTCGGTGTTTTGTTTGAAAAAACCATTAAAACAAATTTATTCAACGCACAGGTAGTGGCCGCAATGCTCATTATTTACGGCGTGCTGTTCATTGTCATTGAAAATATGCGCAAAAAGCCACGGCTGCAGTCAACCGACGCAATTACCTATCAGGTGGCATTTTTCATTGGCCTGTTTGAGTGTCTTTCGCTGATTCCGGGTACTTCACGCTCCGGCTCCACGATTCTGGGTGCTATTCTGCTGGGCTGTGCCCGCCCTGCTGCCGCCGAATTCTCCTTCTTCCTTGCAATCCCGGCCATGATTGTCGCCAGCCTGAAAGATGTTTATGATTATTTCAAAGTGTGGGGGGCTGGCTTCTCTGCAATGGAGGCCGGTGTGCTGCTGCTTGGTATGGCGGTAGCATTCATCGTTTCCATCTTCGCTGTTAAAGGCTTGATGAAGTTTGTGCGCAAGCATGACTTTAAAGCCTTTGGCTGGTACCGAATTGCGCTGGGTGCGGCGGTCATTCTGCTCTCCTTTACACCCATCTTGAAAGTTACGGCGTAAAAATTTATTTTTTCCGGGGCGGCTGCGCAGCCGCTATTTTTTTGTAAACTTGTTCACCTGCTGTTCAGGCGGGTCTGCTATACTGCAAACTGGAAGTAATCTAAGAAAACGTCGGAAAGCAAATTCCGAAATTTTTACGGCTTATTCTAGAAATCAAAAAAACAGGATGCGGCAGATTTTCTGCGTGAAGCTGCCGTAAGAAAGGTATTTTGTTATGCGATTCATCAAAGATCTGCTCTGCGGTGCGGTAATGGGCATTGCAGAAATCATTCCCGGTGTCAGCGGCGGCACCATGGCTGTACTCATGAACATTTACGATAAACTCATTGGAGCCATCAGCCACCTGAAAGAGCAGTTTAAAAAGAGTGTGCTGTATCTGCTGCCAATCGTCCTCGGCATGGGGCTTTCTATTCTGGCGCTCAGCCACGTCATCAGCCCGCTGCTGCAAAATTACCCCATGCAGGTAAACTTCCTGTTCCTCGGGCTTGTAATCGGCATTATCCCCATGTTGTTCCGCCGCGCCTGCAAGGGCGGCGTGAAGCCAGTTCACATTTTGCCGTTCATCATTACGCTGGCAATTATGATTGTGCTGGCGTGCTTCTACTCCTTGACGAACAGCAGTGTCATCTCCACCATGGACGCAGGCACCTTCATCCGGTTTGCGCTGGTTGGCTTTCTTGCGGCGGTCTGCCTGATTTTGCCAGGTATCAGCGGCTCCATGATTATGGTTATTTTCGGCATTTACGCCTCTGTCATTGCCGCCATCAGCAAACTCAACATCATGATGCTGATTCCAGTTGCGATTGGTGTGCTTTGCGGTCTGCTGTTTGGTTCAAAAATAATTGACTACTGTCTGCATCGTTTCCCGCAGGCCACGTTCTTTGCCATTTTGGGTCTGGTGAGCGGTTCCACAATCTCACTGGTTCAGCGTGCACTGCTGCCGGAATCTGCAAACAAAGTCTTTACTCTGCCTGGAGCGGGTGGGATTGCGGTGGCTATAGTCATGTTGGCAGTCGGTATTGTAGTTTCGCTGTTCTTTACCTCTGAACGCATGATGAACGCAGGAGAAGCCAAAGAGGATTAATTCACTGTACAGACGACAAACAGGTTGGATTTTAAGCATATTGGAATTGAATGTAGTTTTTTTGAAAATGAAGTGTAAAATTGTTTATCATACAACTTCTTTCCTGTTAAAATGGAGAAATAGCGCAATGAAAAACAAGAAAAAAATCATCAATAGACTTGTAATCATTTTACTTCTGCTCACAGCGTCTTTATCGGCCTGCCTGGCCTTCATTCCAAACTTAACCCCAAATATTTATGCTGCTCTGGAGCCTATCACATATCTTCTTTTCCCAGCACTCCTAACATTGTTTGCGGTACTTGTTTTTATTAAATTGTACTTTTTTAAAAAATAGCCAGCATGTTTTCACACAGCTGAAACATGTTGGCTGCTTTATTTATGTGTACAGTAATACGCACCGTCCGACGTCCGTTGTATCTTTACTTGAAACAGACGGTTTAAAATTTCACTTTGCAAAATTTCCTGCGGGGAACCTGTCATGCAGAGCTGCCCGCTGTCCATAACCATCAGCCTGTCACCATACTCCAGCGCATGCGGCAAGTCATGCAGCACCACAATGACTGTTTTTCCGCTGTGCTGCAAACTTCGTACCAGCTCCAGTATTTCATACTGGCGGCCAATATCCAAATATGTGGTCGGCTCATCCAGCAGGACAGTTTCTGTATCCTGCGCCATCACCATCGCGATGTACACCTTTTGCCGTTCACCGCCGGAAAGTTCCGCCACATTTTTTTCGCGCATTTCCCACACGCCTGCCCGGTGCATTGCATCCTCCGCCACTGCATAATCTTTTTCGCGCGGCTTACGGGACAACCCAAGGTACGGAAAGCGTCCGTGCAGCACAAAATCTGCCACCGGCAGATTCGGTATGCCCCGCACCTGCGGCAGCATGGAAACCCGCCGCGCATATTCTGTACGGCCAAAATCAGAAATTGCGCGGCCCTCCAACAGCACCTGCCCGCTTTCCGGCCGCAACAGGCGGGCGAGCACCCGCAGAAGCGTTGTTTTGCCGCAGCCGTTCGGGCCAACCAGAACCGTCACCTGCCCGCGTGCAAAGGTGCAGGATACATTTTGTACAACCAGTTTGCCGCCGTACCCCGCCGAAAGGTTTTTCAGTTCAATCATAAACACGCCCCCTGTGCTTTTTCTGCAGCAGCAAAACCAGAAAAAACGGCCCGCCAATCAAGGAAAGCAGGATACCGACCGGCACTTCATAGGGTGCAAAAAGTGTGCGTGCCAGCGTATCACACAGCGTTACAAAAGCAGCCCCCAGCAGCGCGGCGGCAGGCAGCACCACCCTGTGGTCACTGCCAAAAAGCCGCCGCACCACATGCGGCACCAAAAGACCGACAAAGCCAATCAGCCCGGAAAAGCTGACTGCCGCGCCCGCCAGCAGGCTGGCTGTAAGCAGTAGCACAAACCGTACCGCGTTAACGTGCATGCCAAGCGTCTGCGCAGTATCCTCCCCCAGTGCAAGCACATTCAGCTCCGGGCCAATCAAAAATGCAAGAACAAGCCCCACCAGAATATACCAACAGGCGGGTGTCAGGCTGCCCAGCGTGACACCAGAAAAGCCGCCAATCAAAAAGTTGTTCGCCCCCACCACAACGTCGGGGTATAGTGTCCGAATAGTATCAATGCCCGCTGAAAAAATGCCGCTGAATGCCACACCGGCAAGCACAATCGTTACGCGGGAAGCGCCGGTTTTCATGGCAGTCAGATAAATTAACATACTTGCGCAGAGTGCGCCCGCAAATGCGGCGGCAGGCATCGCTTCCGGTGCTGTCGGAAGCAGCACCGCCGCAAGCAGCGCAAACAGCCCCGCTCCACCGTTTACACCAATGATGTTTGGCCCGGCAAGCGCGTTATTGAGCACCCCTTGAATCAGCACCCCACTGACCGCCATGGCAAGCCCCGCCAACACCGGCGCCAGTGTGCGAGGCAAACGTACATACAGCAATATCCGTGCGGAAGCAGACTGCGGGTCCTGCAGGGTACGCAGAGCATCCAGCAGATCAAGCCGCGTGGAACCGATGCAAACGCTTAAAATCATAGCCGCTGCCAACAACAGGGTCAGCCCTGTGAACAGCAACGGCTTTTTGTGTTTACTTGAAAACATCCGGGTACAGCAGTTTTGCAAGGTAGGCATAGCTTTCCCCCCATTTCGCGTTTGGCTTGTAATGGAACAGCTCTTTTGGCAGCACCACGTAACGGTTATTCTTCACCGCGGAAAGCTGCGCCCACGCGGGATTGGCCTGAATCCCTTTTTTCAGTGCCGCCAATGCCTTTTCTTCGCTTTCGCCCATGACGGTCACAAAAATATAATCCGGGTCTTCCTTTACGATTTCCTCCATGCTCAAATCTTCCAGCAGGCTTTTCTTCCGGTCGGCGATATTGTCCGCGCCAAGGTCTTTCAGCACTGCACCGGCAAGGTCATCGGAATTCTTTGCTTTTGCGCCGGAAGAAAACGCGCGGATCAGCAGCGCCGTCGGTTTTTTATCTTTTGGCACCTTTGCAAGAATTTCTGTAATCTGTTTTTGCACAGAAGCGCCGTTTTTTTCATACAAATCCGGCCTGCCGGTGAGTGCGGTAAAACCTTTCATCATCTCCAGATACTGCTGATAAGTTTTAACCGAAAAATAGGCGTGCGGAATATTCAATTTTGTCAGCGAAGCGTCCAGCTTGACCTGCGCGGAAATCTCCGAAGAAAGAATCACAAAGTCCGGCTGCAGTGCCAGCACCTGCTCCAGATTCGGTTCTTTCACCGTACCAACTACTTTTACCGCACTGCCAAGGGACATTTTACGTTCCGATACGGCATCTTCGGTGGTACCGGCCAGTGTGCCGCCCGCCAGTGTCCAAGCTTCCGCAAAACTTCCGTACAGCGCTGCTACCCTTTTCGGTGCGGCGGGAATCGTCACCTTTCGCTTTTTTGCATCCGTAAAAGTCCAGCTGGCAGAAACCCAAGCGGATTTTGTGGAAGAACTCTTTTCAGAAATCACGGAAGCGGAAGACGGTGTCATGCTTTGGGAGGAAGCCGCCTGCCCACAGCCTGCAGGCAATAGAAATAGCAGCGCCAGTGCAGCGGAAATCAATTTCTTTTTCATGTATTTTCTACACCCCTTCTGTGTTTGTAAATGATGTGACCCAAGGAAGAAGGCAAGGCGATCGAGAGGGCTTTTCCATGCCAGAGTACGCATAGCCTTGTTGTTGCTCCATGATAAATGAGTTTCTAGCTTTTGATTAAGTTCATACACACTGGAAAATTTCTCCCAGTCGTAGAAATAGCGCTGGTCGTTACGATGGCTACGTTCCACTTTACCGTTATGCCACGGAGTGCGAGGTGGGATCAGCCTGTGTGCAATCCCTTTGTCTGCCAGAGCCTTTTCAAACGGACTTTTTCCGTCCGGCTAATGAATTTGTAAGTGAACTCAGTGCCATTGTCTGTCTGGATAGTTTGAATCGGGAAGGGGAACACCTTTAATAACCGACCGAGAAAGTCTGCGGAATTCTCGGGGGTATGCTCTTCATAGCCGAACACATACCGCAGCCGTGTGCATTCATCAATCGCTGTCCACTGGTACAGCCGTTTTCCGTCCCGTTTAGCGGCGCCTTTCAGGCAGCAATATGGAACCTCTTTCACATCTATTTGTACTTTTTCACCGGGCGTTGTCAATTCCGGATACCGCCGTGCCGCCGTCGAGGGACGTTTCCATTTCTTCCCCCAGCCTAAGCCCATACGGGTGGCGGCATGATACATACCACCAAAGCTCCGTGTGTAGCCATGCCCTTTCAGCAGTTCAGCATAGACTCCATCCCAGCCATACCGTGCGTATGCTTTGACGAACGCTTGCCGTATGGCTGCCTCTTCTGCCTCTGAATGTTGTCTGGGATGACTGTTCGGTCTGTGTGAACGCTCCTGCAATGACTGCCATGTCCCGTCGTACCGCTTGCTCCACCGCTTAACACTTGACAGGCTGACTCCGTATTTCCTGGCAGCCTCACTCTTGCCGTGCTTCTCCGCGTAGTCAACTACGCCTTGACGTACTCGTGCTTCCTGTGCTAATCTCTTCATGGGAAGTTTCTGTCCTCTCCTGTTGAATGGTTTGTGGTGAACTCATTCTAACATATGGAGGGCTTTGACTTCCTCTTTTTTGGGTCACATCATTTTAACCTATACAGTTTTCATGTATTTTCTACACCCCTGTATGAATCTATTGAAATTGAGAAGCGAAAACCGGCGCCGAAAAAGCGTCGATTTTCTGCATCCTTTACGGGCGTGTCTTCACCGGTGCCGCAAGGATGTCTTCCTTTCGATTGGGCAAGTCCTCACTAAACAACGCTTTTTCAAGACTTTCCGCGCCAAGGCGGTCAATCGCCATGCCCAGACGCTCTTTCTGATATGCATTCTCTTTAAACCAGAGCAGGGTTTTCTCCAGAATCGGGAAAACCTCCTCATGGGTTACAAGGCGGGAAAGCGGGGTACCCATACGCGTGTGTTTGCCCCAGGTCCCGCCGACATAAATCTGGAACCTTACCGGAGATTTCTTGGCGACCGCGCCGAACGGACACTTGCCGGTACAGACACCGCAGGTTTTGCAGAGTTCTTTGTTAATATGCATTTTGCCTTCCTGCAGTTTTGCGGCGTGCATGGGGCAGTGTTTTTCCACCTGACAGACTTTGCATCCCCGGCAGTTGTCCTTTTCATACAGCGGCACACGGTGCCCTTCTATGCCAAAATCATTAAGGCTCGGTTTCATACAGCTGTTTGGGCAGCCGCCGACCGCAATTTTAAACTTATGCGGCAGCTTTACATCTGCCCATCCAATGTAAAACGCATGGTAAAGTTCCTTTGCCATACCCTGTGTATCAAAATTTCCGTAAACACAGGTAGTCCCCTTGCATGCGGTAATCGGCCGAATTTTTGCGCCGGTTCCGCCAAACTTCAAGCCGCGCTCTCCCGCATAGGCAATCGCTTCATCAATTTTGTCGTAAGGAATGCCCACAATTTCTGCCGCAAGCCGGGTTGTAAAAACAATTTTTCCATTTCCGTATTTTTCGGCAATCTCAGAAACCGTTTTCAAATCTTCCGCAGAAAAAACAGTTCCCTCCGGCACAATTCTGCCGGAAAACACTTGGGTGCCGCGGTTCAGCAAAAAGCCCATGCCCTTTACGCGCGCGATGTCTTCTGCCCTCAATTTTGCCATTGCATTTTCTCCTTTAATCATTTGTCTTTTCCACAAAGTATTGTGTCTTTTAAGCAAATCCACCCATACAGATAGCGAAAAAAATCATTTTTCCGCAGGGTTCGTCTAGTTACAATAACATAAAATAAATTTTCCTGCAAGTCCTGTTGATTGACAGGTGCCAAAAGAACGTGTACACTATACAATTAGTTTTGAATGCTGGGTTTTTCACAATTTAAAACCGCTGCCTTTTTGTCTGCGGCAAAGCAGAAAGCAGCGCAGAAACTGCAGCATCAGTTTATGTTCGGCGGGGAAATGCCGCCGGGGGGATGAACAGAGCCATGAAACCAAAGCTGTTATTGTTTGCCGACAATGCGGAAGGACGCCGCCTTGCCGAGGTACTGCGCACCATGCCTTTGGAAGTTACCGCCTGCGTTGCTGCGGGCAGCAGCGAAACCACGCTTCCACAGGGCGTACATATTCACACCGGCAGCATGGATGAGCCAGCCATTTGCCACTTCCTGCAGCAGGAACATTTCGGATGGGTCATCGATGCCACTCATCCCTGTACCGCAGATGTCACCAAAGAAATCCGCACCGCCGCACGCTCGAGCGGTGTACCGTACCTGCGGCTGCTGCGCACCAAAAGTGCAAGTCAGCGCATTCGTTACGTTTCCAACACAGAGGAAGCCTCTGACCTGCTGCTGTGTACTGAGGGAAACCTGCTGCTTTCCATCTGCAGCGATGACATCCGCCGCTTTGCCAACTTGCCGCGCATGCGTGTTTTTGCCCACATACAGCCAACCTTTGCCTCCCTGCAGGCCTGCGAAGCTGCGCAGATTCCACGAAGCCACATCATTGCTGCGCAAAGCGCCCTCAGCAGAGAAGCCTACGCCGCTCTCTTCCGGCAGTTTCACATTCACTGGCTGATTGTCCGCGGAAACAGCCAAGAATCCGGGTTTGCAGAAAAAATGACTGCCGCTGAAGAAGCTGCAGTCAATGTGCTTGTAGTTGGTCAGCCAGTACAGGAAAGCGGCTACCGCTACGGTGAAATTCTGGAACTGCTTGCCACTGAACTTGGTGACAACCCGTAAGTTTAAACAAATCGACGAAGTTTTCCACCAAAATCTGTTTTTTGGTGGAAAACCTCTTTTTATTTTATTGAAAAGGAGTTTCTGCCATGCCTGCTTACCCACGCCTGCTGTTTGCCGCCGCACAGCCGGATATCTGCAAAACCGAACTGACCTGTGCGTTTCTGCAGGCAGCCGCTGACCGCGGCTTGCTTCCCACCGCTTTTCAGTGCGGTGCAGGCTGCGGCAGTTCTGCGCTGCATCAGCAGATTCCCGGCGTAAAAAGCCGGTGTCTTGACCATTTCCTGACAACGGAAGAAACGATGCAGTCCCTGCTGTACGCAGATGCCAGCAATAGTCAGCTGGCTGTACTGGAAGGCGGCAGCGGTTTTTTTGACGGAGCCGCAGGCTCAGACCTTTCCAGTGCCTGGGACATCGCCAGCATTACGCGAACGCCCGTTGTGCTCCTTTTGCGGCCGCAGGAGTCGGCTTTGACCCTTTCTGCACAAGTGCAGGGGCTGCTGCATTTCCGGCCAAAAAGCGGTATACAGGCACTGTTACTGTACTCCTGCTGTGCAGCACAGTACCAAGTCCTGGCAACGGTGCTTGAGAGAGAAACCGGTCTGCCCTGCGCCGGGTACCTGCCAAAAGCGGAAGGCAGCACTTCACAGGACAGAATTCAAGTTTTGGTGCAGCAGCTGGAACGCACGGCCAACATGACTCTGCTTCTGCAAATTGCCCAAAGCGCGGAGCCGCTGAGTCCCGCCCTACTGCCAAGCCAGCCCGTTACGCAGCAGGCTCCGCGCATTGCCGTTGCACAGGATGACGCTTTCTGCTGCCGCTTCGCGGAAAACCTTGAATTACTGGAGCACCTCGGCGCAGTGCTGATTCCTTTCAGCCCGCTTGCGGACTCCGTGCTGCCGCCCTGCGAAGCACTTTACCTTGGCGGCACCTTGCCGGAACAGTACGCCGACGCCCTTTCGCGCAACATTTCCATGCGGGAAAGCATCCGCCGAGTTGTGCTGGATGGCCTGCCGACCCTTGCAGAAGACGGCGGATTTTTGTATCTGGGACAGTCCATTGAAAACCGCAGCGGCACTTCCCGCGCAATGTGCGGTGTGCTGCCGGGCCGCAGCTTTCGCGGCAAAAGGCCGCAGGGCGGCTGCACACGTCTAACCGTTTGGCAGGACAATTTCCTTTGCGGCAAAGGTACCCATCTGCGGGTGTTTACCGCACCCGGCCAGGACACCGATGCACGCGGTGCAGATTTGCTGTTCCATACCGAAAACGGTTCCCAGTGGGCCTGCGGCTTTGCGCACGGCTCCGTTTTTGCCAGCTTTGCCCGCCTTTACTTTTTGAGCGAACCGGTACTGGCCGTTAACTTTGTGCAGGCCGCAGCGAAGAGAATCCGCCGGTAAAAACAGTCAGCTGATCTGTGCAACAACCTGTTGGTGCTCCTCACAGCCAAGCAGACTTTCGTCCCCCAGTTCTCTTTTGGAAAAGAGTTTATATTTCTTTTTCAGTGCTAAAATCCGCTTAACAGATTCCTCAATGCGTGACTGTGGAATGGTACCGTCCTGCACGGCTTTTCGTACAGCATTGTAGGCCGCCTGCGGGTCTTCGGGCATCAGCAGCATATCCGCACCAGCCTGCACCGCTCGCACCGCCGCCTCTCCGGATGTATAGTTGTCTGCCACCGCGCCCATATTCAGCGCGTCGGTAATAATGACACCGGAAAAGCCCAGTTCCTCCCGCAACAGTCCTTGCAGCACTTTTTTTGACATGGAAGCCGGGGTGTTGTCGCCGTTGATTTTCGGCAGGCTGATGTGCGCCGCCATAATCATTTCCGCACCGGCTTTTATCTGTGCTTCAAACGGCACCAATTCTGTTTTTTGCAGCTGTTCCAATGTTTTGTTTACCACCGCATATCCTTCGTGGGTGTCTGCCTCGGTATCCCCATGGCCGGGAAAATGCTTGCATACCGGAATGACTCCCTGCCCGCGAATGCCTGCGCTGACCGCTGTGGAAAATACCGCCGCCTGCTGTGGGTCACTGGAAAATGCACGCGTGCCGATTACTGTGTTATTGAGATTTGAAAAGACATCACAATCCGGTGCAAAGTCAAGATTAAAGCCAAAAACGCTCAGTTCGCTCGCCAGCACACCGCCCACCTGCTTTGCAAGCGCCGTGCTGCCGGTCTGTCCGACCCGCCACATGGAGGGAACCACGGTAGCAGGAATCAGCTCCGTTTCCGTAACACGCTGCACTGCGCCGCCCTCCTGGTCAATGCCGACAAACGGCGGTGTTTTGCAGTCCTGCTGCATATTTTGAATGAGCCGGCGCACCTGCGCAGTTGTATGGATATTTTCTCCAAACAGAACGATACCGCCTGGCTGAATGGCTTGTATGGTGTTTTTCACTGTATCATTGTAAGTAAAAAGATTGGTTCCGTCCGTATCCTTGCGAAAGCAAAGGAAAAACAGCTGTCCAACTTTCTGCGAAAGCGTCATGTTGTCAAGTTCCGTTTGTTCCTCTGTCTGTGAAGAAGCGGCTGATGCTTCACTGGATACCGCCTGCAACACGGCAGAAGATGAAGCTTTCTCACTCCGCGCAGCGGAGACCGGCGGTTGTTTGGATGACGCATGTTGCTCCGAAATCTGTGATGCTGTGGTCTGCCGTGCGCCGCAGCCGGTCAGCAGGCACAGCAGCAGTGCCGCACAAACTGCACTTTTTGTTGTCTGTTTCATGTTTTTCCTCCGCAAATAGCTCTGATAACTTTAGTATAGGCGTTTTTCGCGAAAGCGGCAAGCTGCTTGTTATAAATTTGTTAATGCTTCTGAAAAGAGTATTGCATAAAATAGAAATAAAAGTTTACCCCGCAATCTAGTAAGGAGGCCCCCCTATGAAAAAAATTTTAATGGCTGTATTCCTGTTTTTTACCTTTCTAATTGGTCTGTGGAAACTGCTGATTGGCTGTAAGCACGTCCGGCTGATTTCTGATATTTCCGAATTTCCGCCAAAAAAGCGGTAACTCCATTCAAAACTCTTTGCCGTTCAGGCAATATCGGCCGCACGTTTCAGCAGCAGCAAATCTGCGGCAGTCAGCTCCGGCTGTGAATCTGCCGCAATGTCACCTGAAGGCTGCGTCATGTCTGCTGCGTAAGCTGTCAGCCCACTCAGTGGTGCCCCGCCTGCCACACAGCTGCGCAGCAGGCTGTATGAAGCTTGATTCGGACGGCCGCCGCCGCACAAATCACCGGGGATGACCAGCTGCACCGTTTCCACTTTGCCCTCGCGGCGGTCCTGCAGCACGTCCCCAGTCGTCAGCGAACCGGTCTTGCGCTCCACACCTTTGGAAGTAAAGACCTGCACTGTTTCCTGCCCGGCAATCTGCTGAGGGTGCAGTTCCAAAACCATCTGCTGCAGTTCTGCCACCGTTAACGGTCCGCTGCAGCGGTAAATCCGGTTTATCTGCTGCGGTGTGCTTGCCGCAGAACTAACCGAAGCAGTTGAACTTTCCTGTCTGCTCTCCGGCTGCACCTGTGATTCGGGTGCACTGCTTTCTTCAGAAGATACCATTGAATTTGGCTGGCTTTCCGATTTGCTTTCAGGAATGCTCTCCTGTGACGAAGCAGATGCAGTGTTTGCTTGCTGAACCGCCGCCTGACTGTTCCAAATTACATTGGCGGAAGAAGTCTCTGCTATGCAGAACGCCTCGCCGCCTGTTTCCTGTATGCGGTAAACCTCCCCACTGCCTTGGCCCATACGGCAGCAAATATATAAGATTTTCCCTGTGGGGTCAACTCCCGCTTCCAGAGATACGTTTTCCGCGCTAAAAGGCATTGGAAAGGTACCGCAAACCAGCTCTTTGCTTCCCTGACGATAGAAATCCACATACAGCCCGTCATCGCGGTATAGCAGCACAAAAATCGTACTGCTGGTCTGCTCCAAACAGGCCGCACGCAGGCTGCCTGTAAAACTGACACATTGCCCGCCAGTCTGCAGTACCGTGCTGTCTTTCACAACTGTAAAAGAGATATCATGGTTAATTGTCCACTGCTGTGCTGCGCTTTCGGCTTTGCCGGGTGTACAGGTAAGCAAAGCAGCCATCAGCGTCAGAATTAGCAGCACTGCCGTACTAGGGAACAACATTTTCTTATTTCTTCTGTTTTTCATGCAATTCACTCCACGTGTTGGTCTTTCTGTCAAAATTCGTCATATTTCTTACAGTATATTCTTTGTTTTCCGTTCCTTAGTAGGGAACGTGAATATCCTTCACGCAAAAAAGGAAAACCAAAACGGCACAAATTCCGCTTTGGTTTTCCTTTTTCTGTATAATCTTCTGTTTTCAGAGCAGTTTATAGTGTGGACGCTCCTCCCCAAAAAGCAGCCACGCCAGTACGTCATAAAGAAGAATTGCACACAGCCCCACCATGCACCAGCCAAGTGATGCAATCAGTGAAACCTGTCCCCACAGGTTGTAAGGCTGGTTGGAGTAGTCCCAGACGCGCATGTGCAAAGCTAAATTTACCACACAGCCCGCCAAGAACTCACCTCCGGTAATGGTAAGCCCCGCCAGTACCGCCTGCGAAATCAGCGACCACTTCTCTTTTTTTTGCCTGCACTCCGTGCCAATCAGCAAAAACAAAGTGCCGCCCACCAAAAACATTGTCCAGTGCGTCCAGCCTCGCCACGCAACCTCCAACAGGCAGTAAAGACCTCCTCCCATCAGCCACATTCCCCAATACTCCAGTGCCACACTGCTCTTTTCCTGCAGCACTGTCTGTTCCGACGCCACAACAACGCCGACCGTCATACCGTTTTTTTCAGTATTCTCCATTGCCATGTCTGCACCCTCTTTTCCCTGACAAATGTGTGTAGGTCTCTCCTACCCGCACACGCTGTCCGGTTTTTTCCCTGCCCCCTTAGTATGGGGTGCAAAGCACTTTCTTATTACCGAAAAGCTACAGGTTAAATACGGAAAAAGTCTGCCCGCGCCACTGCGGACAGACTTTTATTTTGCAGATTTTTCAGTTTTTTACTGTACCTTATACACAAAGCGCTTGCACGGGTCTTCCCCTGCAATTTCTGTATAAATACCGCTTTCTCCTTTGCCGAACCCCACCAAATTGCACAGCCAGATATTTTCTCCGGCAGAGGTGACTGGGCAGATACAAACCACACCGTCTGTTCCCGCGCGAATGACTGGGCGCTCGCTGCAGGTCATCTTCACAGTGTAACAGACACCTGCGGGTTTGGTGACATCCATTGTCGTATCAATTATGCATTTTGTCCAAACGACTCCACCGGTTGCGGCGGAAGCTGCTTTCTGCACTTTTCCCCCTCCTTCCTTTATCCAGTTGTTCAGGCCCTCTTTGCGCACCAAAAGGGGATAATTCTCATAAGAAATATTCGTGTCGCAGCCCGAACCGGGAATATTGGCACCCGGCCAACGTCCGCCGGTCTCCGGGAAAGAATCCTGCCACACTCCGCATACATTGTCGGGCTGCTCCACACCGGGCCTTGCGTACCAAAAGTGATACTCCTGCAGTTCACCGGGGTAAATATAATTTGTGTACCAATCCTTATTTACATAATATCCCGCCAAATAGCCAGCGTTTTTCAGTCCCTGGCACACGGTTTTAATGATGTCGGTCAGCACCCGCCTGCTGGGCATTCCGTTTTCCTTTTTGTAGCTGTCCGCATCCTCCATGTCCAGATAGATTGGAAACTGTGGTTTGCAGCCCTTTACCAGCCGCAGAATGTGTGCCAACTCACTTTTGGCATCCTCCACAGTCAGCGCGTAACTGTACAAATAAACCCCGTACGGAATGGAAAGTCTTTCACACTCCTGCACGTTGCGTACATAGGTCGGGTCGTCCTGACTCTGCAGGTCACTGCCGTAGCCGCAGCGCAAAACGGCAAACTGCAAACCGGCGTTTTTCGCCATCTGCCAGTCAACCGTACCGTTATGCTCACTTACATCGATTCCTTTCATATCAGTCACCTCTTTCGCCCTCCCCGTAAATTATGCGAAAAATTAGCCGTTGGCGACTAATGCTTCCCGGCAGGCACGAAAAAGCCGCTCCGGCAAACTGCGCCCAAGCGGCTTTGTTAATAACATAAATTTTTGTGTACCAAGTCAAGGCCCTGGACTTGCAGCCCAGACCTGCTTCTCATGCTGCTAAAATCAAGAGCAGCTCGCGGCGGGCTTTGCCCCCGCACCCCTAGTCGCTTTCTAAGAAAGCGACGGAAAGTAACTTATCAACATTTTGTCTGGCTTCTGTGCATTTCTTATGTTCACTGAATGACAATCGGCTCTGCGGTCATGGAATACTTGGTACAGACACCATTCTCAAGGCACAGCACCTCAAAAATTTTATCCCCAAGCTTGTAAAGATTGCTGGGGCCGGTGGGATCCGCCAGCATTTCCGCACGCGCTTCGTCACGGTCATCGCGCACCAGCTTGGCTGTTACACGAATCCACGAGCCGTCTTTTTGCATGCCGCTGATTTCCACCTTCGGATTCTTAATCATCTGCGCATAGCACTTTTTCTGGTTGTTGGTACAGATATACGGTTTGCCGTCAATTTCGGTGACACTGCTGAACGGACGCACGCGGGGCTGGTCGCCGTCCTCTGTTGCCACAAAAAATGTACCGGTTTTTTTCAGTTCCTCTACGATTTTGTTCATGCTGCATTTCCTCCTGTTGCTGATAATATTCAATGTTTTTAAATGCTTGCGATTGTCAGCCTGTAGGTATATAATAAGCCTATTCGTATCTATTGTAAAGTAAGCACTTTTTTGTGCTGTAGTATCTTTTTGGATACTAAAGAGGAGGAATCTGCCATGCTTTATCGGAAAGAACTGCCCGCCTGCCCAGTGGAAACCACCCTGACCCTCATCAGCGACCGCTGGAAAGTCCTGATTTTAAACCACCTGATGGCCGGAACCAAACGCTTTGGCGAGCTGAAAAAAGAAATCGGCAAGGTCACACAGAAAGTTTTGACTGCAAACCTGCGCGATATGGAAGCAAGCGGTCTGCTGACACGCAAAGTTTACGCGGAAGTGCCGCCCCGCGTGGAATACACCCTGACGGACCTTGGCAGAAGCTTAAAACCTGTTCTGGATGCCATGGCTGCCTGGGGAAAGCATTATCAAGCAGAAAACGCAAAACTGCCGTCTGCGGAAACAGCATCCGCAGACGACAGTCAAAAAGCCTGCTGAGTTTCAGGGTTACTCCCCATACTCTTCCGGCTGGAATTCTTCTGTATCTTCCATTGAGTTTTTTAAAATCTGATTTTCGTAAACACGGTGTGCGTAGCGCAGGAACAGCACCACGGCAATGTTCAGCACACCGTCCGCAATTAGGACCACATAAGTAAAGGTCAGCCTGTCCTGATCTTTTCCAAAAGGATTCGCCAGCGCAGTCATGGCAAGCACGATGCTGATTCCCGCGGCCACCAGCACTGCCCACCACTTTTTCTCCTGCAGGCGCAGAAGGTCAGTGGAATACTGCAGCTTAACCAAACTGTCCCCCAGCACCAGCAGCGCGAGAATTTGACTGAACGCAAATGCAACTTCTCCGGTGCGCATCAATGCAAAAACGCCCAACAAAATACACGCCGCTCCGCCCGCAAACTCAAAATGCCCGGGAGTCAGGTAGCGCTTGCGCAGAAAGTAGGCAAAAATCAGTACAATCCCGACAATAATCAGCAGTATACCCATCGCTTGGCAAAGCGCCGGCAGAGAAACCTGCGGAAACAGCAGCAGCAGCACACCGCCCGCAATATATGCAACGGAAATGCAGACCAGCATAATCCATGTGCTTTCAAATGTTTTTTCTTTCTGTTCCATATCTTTCTCCTTTTGCACCGCTGTGGCCATCTCTGCCAGTGCCCCTTGTCCATTGTTTCTTTATTATATAGCTTTGGCAGAAAAATTGGTAGTTACGATTAAAATTTTGAGAAAAGTTTTTTCTACCTATTCATAAAAATACAAAAAGAGCCTGTGAAAACACAGGCTCTGAAAAATGGAAATGTAAAAATGAATTTATAGCAACGGGAGCGTTGGTTTGATTAATGCCGACCGCATACCAGCGTAAGCGTCCATATCGCGGAAACAGCACCGCACACAAAACCCGCACCCAGAAAATAATGTGCCTTTCGTTTTTGTTCCTTCACACGGTGTGCATACCAAAAAAGCGGGATTTGCAGGATGACTGCTGCCAATTGTATTCCGCCGTTCCAAATTAAACTTGCACTCCAGTTTGGTGCTACCGATGAACCGGGCGTATCCGTTAGTCCAGGACCAATCCCGAACAGTCCAACCAAAAGGGAATAGATACAAGGCAAAACAGCAAATAAACTGAGAAGCACACCAACTACCCAAAACACTTTTCTGTCTTTCGCAAAATAAACTGCAAACAGTGTAGGTTCCGCAAAGGCGGCAATGCATGGGAAAAGAAACAGCAAGAATATAAATAAAGAGTACAAACAAGCACCTTCTTTTCAAGTGAAAATGTCAAATTAACCTACAAACGAAGTGCCGATTTTTATTTGTACCCGGTACGGTACAATCACTCCGCCCTGTTGTGCATATGCCGCTATGTTATTCATGATAGTAGCCGCACCTTCAGAACCCCATGAAGGGTCAAAATCGTATGTATCAGAAAAAGTTATAAATAAGTTCCAATTACCCACACTGTTTTTACTGCCCGACTCTACAAAATTAACTTGGTTCAACGCTAAATGCAAATCTTCGGTACTATTCAATATGGTGGATTGATTTCCTGAAGAATACTTTGAAAAGTGCATTCTTTTTACATAATTTACATAATTTACATAATTTGTTACCAAGTTTCTGCATTCCCTTGAGCCCTTAACCTCTCCAGCAAATGCAGTGCTTGGCGCATAATATAAATTGGATGGATTGTCCTGTAAAGAATGCTGTAAAAATGCAACTGCCATGGGATCCCTTGATTTAAGTTGATCAGCCAAATTCCAAATTGCAGACCTTGCTGCCGAAATTGCCACATTTGCTTTCGCTTCAGCAGTATTGGGAATAACACCTTTATCAACTTCATGCTGTGCAAAATTGTTAATTTGTACTTTAATCGTATCGGGGGCTACGTTTTCATTCAATTGTGCATCTAAATCTGGCAGACCTTGTTCAACACAATATTCCTCATACTTCTTTCCTAATTGAGAGAATGTCATATGTGTTGTTTTATCAATAAAATTTTCAGTTAAAGAACTGTCATCTGTCACTTGATTGTAAATAACACCATCTGTGATTATCTGATTACTCATTGCCGCACTTGCAGGTGCAGCCATACTGGTAACAATTAAGAATGCAGCAATTACAGCTGCTACATGAATGTTACATTTTTTCATATTAACATTTCCTATAGAATATAGAATAATTTGTAATAATATTTTAGCATTTAATCCTTTATTTGTCAACTGCTTTTATTATTTTGATTATTGTGTAGAAGTGCCGAAAATTAGATGATTTAGCGTTTTGAAGTACAACTTCATCTGCTTTTTCCTTTGGCTTTTATTTCGCCGCATGCAGTGCGCGCGTAGCGTTGAGAATTGCAATGACAGACACGCCAACGTCGGCAAAAACTGCCGCCCACATATTCGCAAGGCCCAGCGCCGAAAGCACCAGAACCAGCAGCTTGACTGCAAGCGCAAACACAATGTTCTGGCGCACAATCCGCAGTGTTCTGCGGGAAATGCCCACCGCTGCCGCCAGCTTCGCGGGCTTGTCGTCCATTAGTACGATGTCCGCCGCTTCAATTGCCGCATCACTGCCCAGCGCGCCCATGGCAACACCAACATCCGCACGCGCCAGCACCGGTGCGTCATTGATACCGTCACCCATAAAAACCAGACTGCCGGTTTTTTCCTGCATCAGTTTTTCCACCGCATCCACCTTGTCGCCGGGCAGCAGCTCCGCATGAACCTCATCCACACCGAGCTGCTTTGCCACCGCCTGCGCAACCGCGCGGCTGTCGCCGGTCAGCATAACGGTACGCTTGACGCCCTCTGCTTTCAGGTGTGCAATGGCTTCCTTTGCATCCGGCTTTACCTCATCGGAAATCAGCAGGCAGCCGAGATAAACCCCATCCGCCGCAACGTGCACGACTGTACCGGGCAGCGTCACTTCTTCATACGGAATTCCTGCCTGTTTCATCAATTTTCCGTTGCCCGCAAGCACCGTACGACCATCCACAACCGCCTTTACACCGTGGCCCGCAATTTCCTCCACATTCGTGACACGGGCCGGTGCAAGTTCCCCGCCGTACGCCGCGCGCAAAGACTGTGAAATCGGGTGGTTGCTGCTGCTTTCCGCAAGAGCGGCGGTTTCCAGCAGCTGTTCCTTGCTTACACTGCCCTGCGGCGCCATCTGCGTTACACGGAATGTTCCTTTTGTCAGCGTGCCGGTTTTATCAAACACAACCACTTCTGTATCCGCCAGCGTTTCCATGTAGTTGCCGCCCTTGATTAAAATGCCGCTGCGGGAGGCGCCACCGATTCCGCCGAAGAAGCTAAGCGGCACCGAAATGACCAGCGCGCAGGGGCAGGAAACGACCAGAAAATTTAATGCACGCATAAGCCAGTTCTGAAAAGACTCATGCAGCATCAGCGGCGGCAGAACCGCCAGCGCCACAGCCGCAAAAACAACGATTGGCGTGTACCACCGTGCAAACCTTGTAATAAAGTTTTCCGCTTTTGCTTTTTTGCTGCTCGCATTTTCCACCAAATCCAGAATCTTTGCTACCGTAGATTCGCCGAATTCTTTTGTTACGGAAATGCGCAACACGCCGCTCTGGTTGATACATCCGCTCATAGCTTGTGCGCCCGCGGAAATTTCACGCGGAACGCTTTCGCCGGTCAGTGCGGAGGTGTCCACCATGCTGTGTCCCTCCAGCACCGTACCGTCCAACGGGATGCGCTCGCCGGGCTTTACCACAATCACGCTGCCAACCGGAACCTCCTCCGGATCAACGACAGCCACAGAACCGTCCGCATCTTCCAGATTTGCGCTGTCCGGACGAATATCCATCAGTTTGCTGATGCTTTTGCGGGAACGCCCAACGGCGTAGCTTTGGAACAGCTCCCCCACCTGATAAAACAACATGACAGCGACTGCTTCCGGGTACTCCCCAACTGCCAGCGCGCCAATCGTTGCAATACACATCAGAAAGTTTTCATCAAACACCTGCCCGTGTGCAATATTGCGCACAGCCTTCCACAGCACATCATACCCCACCAGCAGGTACGGCACCAGAAACAATACAAATTTCAGCACACCCGCCACGGGCAGCAGCACACACACAACCAGCAGCCCCGCTGCCAGCAGAATACGGAAAAGCGTTCGTTTTTGTTTTGCAGTCATGATTTTTCCTCATTTCTCAGTCGCAGATTTTGAAAAGTCGGAAACCGGGTAAGTTTTACTTCACGACAATCGTGCAGTCCGGTTCAATTTTTTTGCAGACCTTTGCAGCCTGCTTTACAATCTCGTCGAAGCGGTCATCCGCCGCGTCCAACGTCATTTTCTGGGAAAGGAAGCTGACTGTGGCGCTGTTTACGCCGTCGATTTTGTTAATGGCTTCTTCCATTTTCGCCGCACAGTTTGCGCAGTCCAGATCCTGTAATTGAAAACGTTTTTTCATGATGCTGGCCTCCTGTAAATTGTTTTGAGTTTTGGTTCTTTCATTATTTTTCGTCGCTTGCGTACCCCGCGGGGCATTCTTAGAAAGCGACTGGGGGAGATTCCCCTAACAGGGGAAATGTCCGCGCAGCGGACAAAAGGTGGTTCCCGAGGTCTTTGCACTTTGCCCGCAGTTTGAAAAAATTGCATTCCATGCTGTTTCTGTCGGCGTAGCTTCGCCGCCGCAGGCAACGCCGCTGTGTACTTATTTTTCGTACCAAGGGCTTTACGGGCAAGGTCGTGGGGCTTTGCCCCACACCCTACAGCCTTGTGAACAAGGCTGGCGAAAACATTACCGTAAGGGCGCAGCAGTGAAAAGCAGCTATTATTTTCTGTTTACTTTGCCGCACCTAATTCCGTTAAGTGCTCCATCCCTGTTCCCAAAATTGTTCGCACATGGTCATCTGCCAGCGAATAAAAAACAGTTTTGCCGTCCCTCCGGTATTTTACCAGTTGATTTTGCTTTAAAACACGCAGCTGGTGCGAAATTGCGGATTGATTCATGTTGAGCAGCTGTGCAATGTCACACACACACATTTCACTTTCAAATAAAACGTACAGAATCTTAATGCGCGTGCTGTCCCCAAAAACTTTAAAAAGCTCCGCAAGGTCATACAGAACCTCTTCGTCCGGCACTTCCCTTTGCACTTTATCTACAATATCCTCATGTACACAAAGGCAGTCACAGCGTTCCATTCCATTTTTATCCGGCATAATACTTCACCCTTTCCTGAACGTATGAACATATGAATATCTGTTCATACGTTCATTATATACACATGTTATTCCGTTGTCAAGCAGTTTGTGCTTGACTTTTTGCTTTCGTAAGCATATACTAACAATACGCCCCAGGGGTGGGGTGATTTGCGCATGGTTTTATAATATTCGCAAAGAATACTGACGAAACAACTGCTGCCGATTCCGTAAAGGAGGTTTTATGAAACAAGAAAAATTTACAGTGACCGGCATGACCTGTGCGGCGTGCCAGTCGCATGTACAAAAAGCGGTCAGCACCCTGCAGGGCGTGCAGGACTGCAATGTAAATCTACTTTCCGGCACAATGACCGCACAGTTTGACGAAGCCGCGCTCTCTGACGGCGACATCTGCGCTGCTGTAAAAAAAGCTGGCTATGGTGCGCAGCCGGTTGGAAAAAATCCTGCCGCCGCAGAAAAAACTGCGCGTCAGCGGGCTCAAGAAGAACTGCACAGCATGAAAAGCCGGCTGATTTTATCGCTTATCTTTTTTATTCCCCTTTTTTACATTTCTATGGGTCATATGATTGGACTGCCGCTGCCGTCGTTTCTTTCCGGTATGCAAAACGCCATCACCTACGGCATGGTACAGCTGCTTCTTCTGCTGCCGATTGCCTATGCAAACCGCAGCTACTTCATTAACGGCTACCGCTCCCTTTTTGGCCGCGCGCCGAACATGGACAGCCTGATTGCTATTGGTGCCACCGCCGCCGTGGCCTACGGTGTTTTTGCCATCTGCCGCATGGGCAACGGCCTTGCCGCCGGCGATATGGCACTTGCAGAAAAGTACCATATGGATTTATACTTTGAATCAGCGGGAACGATTTTAACATTAATTACCGTCGGCAAATATCTGGAAAGCCGCTCCCGCGGGCAGACCACCGAAGCCGTGGAAAAATTAATGGACCTAAAGCCACAGACTGCCGTGGTTCTGCGAAACGGCACGGAACAGGAAGTTCCGATTGACAAAGTGCTGACCGGCGAACTGGTGGTTGTGCGCCCCGGCGCCAGTATTCCGGTGGACGGTGTGGTAACAGACGGCCTTTCCGCTGTGGACCAGAGCGCCATTACCGGCGAAAGCATTCCGGTGGAAAAGCAGGCAGGGGATGAAGTCATCACTGCCACCATCAACGGCACCGGCCGGCTGGTGTTCCGCGCCACTAAGGTCGGTGACGATACTACCCTTTCGCAAATTATACATCTGGTGGAGGACGCGGGCAGCAGCAAGGCACCGATTGCCCGTCTGGCGGATAAAATCGCAGGGGTCTTTGTTCCCATTGTCATAGCGATTGCCGCAGTGACCGCTGTAATCTGGCTGCTGCTGGGCTATGCACCGGAGTTTGCACTTCGTGCGGGCATTGCCGTATTGGTCATTTCCTGCCCCTGCGCACTCGGCCTTGCCACGCCGGTCGCCATCATGGTCGGCACCGGAAAAGGCGCGCAGTTCGGCATCCTCTACAAATCCGCTGAAGCGTTGGAAACTGCGCACACCATTGACACCGTGGTACTGGACAAAACCGGCACCCTGACGCAGGGCCGCCCCGCCGTTACCGATGTGCTGGCGCAGGCACCATTTACCGAAGCAGAGCTTCTGCAAACCGCCGCCGCGCTGGAAAAGCCCAGCGAGCATCCTTTGGCGCAGGCTGTTTTACAGTATGCCAAAGAACAGGGTGTTTCCATACAGGAAGCGGAGGAGTTTGAAGCCGTTCCCGGACGCGGCGTGCGTGCCAAACTCAGCGGTGAAGTCTTTAGTGCCGGCAATGCAGCATTCATGCATGAATGCGGTGCGGATATTTCCACACTGGAACAGCAGGCACAGGCGTTGGCAGAAGCGGGCAAAACACCGCTCTACTTTGCCAAAGGCAGCCGCTCACTCGGCATGATTGCCGCGGCAGACCCGGTAAAGCCGACCAGCAAAGCCGCTGTGCGGGCGCTGCGGCACATGGGCCTTTCCGTGGTCATGCTCACCGGCGACAACCGCCGCACTGCGGAAGCAATCCGCACCGAGCTTGGCATTGACCGCGCCGTCGCGGAGGTGCTGCCACAGGACAAGGAACGCGAGGTGCGTTCCCTGCAGGAAGCAGGCCACAAAGTTGCCATGGTCGGCGACGGCATCAACGATGCGCCGGCGCTGACACGCTCCGATGTTGGACTTGCCATCGGCGCAGGCACGGACATCGCCATTGCCAGCGCCGATATCGTGCTGATGAAAAGCGACCTGCTGGATGCTGTCACCGCAATCGAACTTTCCCGCGCAGTCATCCGCAATGTCAAAGAGAATCTTTTCTGGGCATTCTTCTACAACGTCTGCGGCATCCCGCTGGCGGCCGGTGTGTTCTACCCCCTGCTTGGCTGGCAGCTGAACCCCATGTTCGCGGCGGCGGCAATGAGTTTAAGCAGCGTATTTGTTGTGACCAATGCGCTTCGTCTGCGGCTTTTTAAGCCAAAGCAGACACAGCGCTTCCTGGCGGAAAAAACGCCGGCGGTTTCTATTCCCAGTACACAAAATAATTCAATTCATTCTAAAGGAGCTGTTCCCATGAAAAAAGTAATTTTCATTGAAGGTATGATGTGTGAGCACTGCAAAGCGCACGTTACCGAAGCCCTGCAAAAAGTACCGGGTGTCACCGAAGCAAACGTCAGCTTGGAGCAGAAAAATGCTGCTGTTACCTGCGGCGCAGAGGTAACCGACGAAGCCCTGCAAAAAGCAGTCACCGAAGCGGGCTACCGGCCCGGCAAAGTTGAGGAAGCCTGATGAAGGCGGACAAGGCAACCGTACAGCGCCTGTTGAAAACCGCGATTGGGCAGCTGAACGGTGTAATGAAAATGGTGGACGATGATCGCTACTGCATTGACATCAGCAACCAGCTGCAGGCGGCCACGGCGATTCTGCAGAAAGCGAACCGTGAAATTCTGCACGCGCATATGCGCTGCTGTGTAACGGAAGCGGTGGAAAGCGGCAATCCGGACGAAAAAATCGATGAACTGCTTGATTTGCTTGACCGGGCAGGGAAATAGTGATCATTCACAAAAGGCACTCTGTAAAGGTTTCCAATTTTGTCTTTACAGAGTGCTTTTTTGCGAAAATTCCATTAGAAAGATATTGAGAATTTGAGTGCAGTGTGCGATTATTCTATATGTAAGTTTTTATACAGTGCAGCTTGTACATTGATTGACTTGAGGAGAAATAGAATGATTCATTCCCTGCAGTTCGTACACAATTCTTATACAAACAAAAATTCAAATATTGATGCCAAATACAACATAAGCGGGCAAAACTCAGAGCAAGTTCCGCAGCAAACCATGCGCAGCGGCGGTCTACAGCAGGACACGGTCAGCCTGACCCACAGTCTGCCTGCCGGTGAAGATTCATACCATCGTGTTTTACCTGCTGCTTCGGATGCAGCACCAAACGGTTATCTGCAAGGGCTGCGTTCCGAGCCGGCTTCCTCTGGAATTTCCGCCGCAGAACAAGCTCTGGCGCGGCTGCAGTTTGACCTGCGTGGGCTTGATTTGTCTGTAGATGGCAGTTTCGGTGCTGAAAAGCTGCAAAACCGCATTGATTACATTTCTTCCCTCTATACATCTATTCGCCAAACCATCCAGCGGGACTTCCCCCCCTCTGACCGCACCCGAATGATGGACAGCTTAAAAGCGCAGATTGATGCGGCAGAACGAAAGATTTCCAGCGGTTATTCGGAACTGCTGGAAAACCAGGTGCAAAAAGGCGGCACTACTGGTCAAATAAAAAAGGTTTGTCAAAGCAGTCTTTCCGTCATGGCACAACGAGCCGCACAGTACCATACAAATCAAATTCACGCACCGCTTTTCGAAAAATTGAACCAATACGCTTGAACTAAAAAGAGGAGTACAGGCACTGTAAATTCATGCAGTACCTGTGCTCCTTTTATCTGTTCACAATTCAATTTTTACGCTTTGTGCCACTTCACACCCTGCGGGGTATCCTCCAGCACAATGCCGCGTGCCTTGAACTCGTCGCGGATACGGTCGGCTTCCGCCCAGTTCTTTTCCTTACGTGCCTGCGCGCGCTGTGCAATCAGCGCTTCAATTTCGGCAGCTTCGCCGTCGTCTGCCTCTGCTCCGGCCGCCGGGCGGCTGTACAGCAGACCAAGCACATCCGCAAGCTTTGTAAAGAGGTCATAGGCGTACTGGCAAAGTTCCTTTCCGGGTGCCTTGTCTGCGGAAAGTTCCGTGTTAATGGTCTTTGCCATTTCAAACAGCGCGGCAACCGCGTTGGCAGTGTTCAGGTCGTCATCCATTGCCGCTTCAAAGGCTGCGCGGCTGTTTTCCAACTTTTCTTTAACAGCAGCATCGCTGTCCTTTGCGCCGGACTGCGCGTTTTTCAGCACAAATGCCAAATTGTCGCGGCAGTTGTAAAGGCGGTCAAGAGAAGCTTTGCACTGCCCAATCATTTCTTCGTTGTAGTTAATCGGCATGCGGTAATGTGCGGAAACCATAAGATAACGAATGGGTTCGTAGCCATATGCATTGGCAACGTCCCGCACGGTAAAGAAGTTGTGCAGACTCTTGCTCATTTTTTTGTTGTCCACGTTGATGTAACCGTTGTGCAGCCAGTAGTGGGAGAACGGCACGCCGTTGCAGCATTCGCTCTGGGCGATTTCGTTTTCATGGTGCGGGAAAATCAAGTCCTGCCCTCCGCAGTGAATGTCAATGGTCTTGCCAAGGTAACGACGCACCATTGCGGAGCATTCAATGTGCCAGCCGGGGCGGCCGTGTCCCCACGGGGATTCCCAGTAAGGTTCGCCAGGCTTTGCGCCTTTCCACAGGGCAAAGTCCATGGCATCCTCTTTCACTTCGCCGGTCGCAATGCGGGCGCCCGCCTGCAAATCTTCCAGCGGCTGATGGCTCAGCTTGCCGTATCCTTTATCTTTTAATGTGCGGAAATAGACGTCACCGTTTTCCACCGCATAGGCGTAGCCCTTTTCAATCAGCGTGGAAATGATTTCCTGAATGCCGTCAATGTTTTCCGTTGCAAGCGGATGTACACTGGCGGGGCGCACGTTGAGTCCGGCTGCGTCTTTTTTGTATTCGTCAATGTAGCGGCGGCTCACAGTCAGGTAGTCTGTGCCCTCCTCATTGGCACGGTTAATGATTTTATCATCAATATCCGTAAAATTCTGCACGAAGGTCACTTTGTACCCCTTGTACTCCAAGTAGCGGCGCAGCACGTCAAACACGCACATTGGTCTTGCGTTGCCGATGTGAACAAAGTTGTACACGGTCGGCCCACAGGCATAAATCTTTGCCTCGTTTGGCGTAATCGGTACAAACTCCTCTTTCTGGCGTGAAAGTGTGTTATAGAGTTTCATGAACAGTATTCCCCCTGCAGAATTTTGTTTTTTCCTTAAACAAGTTCCGTGTTATATTTTTCAATATTTTATTATTTACATTTTAAAGCGCTACTAATTACTAGTAGCTTTAAAGTCCTGGGCTTGCGGCCCAGAGCTGCTTTTTTATGCTGCTAAGGACAAGACCGTGGCGGGCTTCGCCCCCACCCCTAGTCGCTTTCTAAGAAAGCGACAGAAAGTAATTTCTAAAGCTTGCTTGCGATTATTATTTTGCCGTCTGTTCTTTATCAAATTCATCCTCGTACTGCTGGTCAGCGGCGGCCTGTTCGACCCCCAGCTTCTTTTCCACGCGCTCCAGCATTACATTCATGCGACAAAGTTCCTGCGCAACCGGGTCGGTTACGTGCACTTGATCAAGGTTATCCGGACGCACGCCGTTAATGCGCACCACGCGCGCCGGAACACCGACAGCGGTCGCGTTGGCAGGCACTGCGTCCAGTACAACCGCGCCGGCGGCAATGCGGGCATTGTCGCCGATGGTCATTGGGCCAAGGATCTTTGCGCCGGAACCAACCAGCACATTGTTGCCCAACGTTGGGTGGCGCTTACCCTTATCCTTACCAGTGCCGCCAAGTGTTACCCCCTGGTACAGCGTGCAGTAGTCACCGATTTCCGCGGTTTCGCCAATCACAACGCCCATACCGTGGTCAATGAACAGACCTTTGCCGATTTTTGCACCCGGATGGATTTCAATGCCCGTTTTATGCCGTGCTCTCTGGCTGACCCACCGCGCTAAAAACGGATGCCCTTTTTCCAGCAGCCGGTGCGCCCTGCGGTAGCTGCGCACTGCTTTGAACCCACTGTAAAGAAAATAGACCTCCAGTCGGCTGCGTGCGGCGGGATCACGCTCCATAATGGAATCAATCTCTGCTTTTAGCTTATTAAACATGGTAACACTCCTTGTGTCGGTGCGCAAGACCGGAGAACGAAAAAAGCCTCCGCCTGTACAGGAAACATCCTGCACAGACGGAGGCGAAAAAATTCCGCGGTTCCACTCCGGTTTCTCACTCTCGGACGATAACGGCTCCCACCGTGCAGGGATTTCCCCCTGCCTGCTCCCGGACGCATGCTTCGCAGAGGTTCGGTGAAAAGCACTTTCAGCCCATGGCGCTTTCTCTCTTTCACCGTTACCCTGTTACTTCTTCCGTTCCCAGCATTTCATACACGATACGTTTATTATATGTTTCCGCTCACAAAAAGTCAACAGCCGCACATTATTTCATGGTGTTGATGACTTGATAATTCTGCTTAATGTAAATCACACCACTGATAATGGTGAACACGCAGGAAATGCCCACAAAGATGTTTCCAACAAGCAAAAATGCGCCCGACGCGGCATAAAAGCCACCCAACTCCTGCATACTCTGCAGAATCAGTACCACCAGTACGGCAATCATCTGCGAAACCGTCTTGGTCTTGCCCCATTTGTTGGCCGCAATCACTCTGCCGGACTCCACCGCCACCAGCCGCAGAGAAGTCACCGCAAATTCGCGCAGCATAATAATCAACACAAACCAGATATTGCACAGCCCCATGCTGGCAAAGCAGATCAGCGCCGTCATGACCAAAACCTTGTCTGCCAGCGGGTCAAGGAACTGCCCAAAAGTTGTGATCATATTGCGGCTTCGTGCAATTTTTCCGTCAAGATGATCTGTGTAAGACGCCGCCGCAAAAACCAACAGTGCCCAAACGTAATGACCGGGCAGTGAAGTTGCCAGCAAAAACGCTGCAAACACCGGCACCAGAATAATGCGGGCAAGCGAAAGTTTATTGGGCAGGTTCATTTTTACGCCTCCTTTGGCGGGCGCAGCTCACCGACAAGGTCGCCATCCATGCAGTCGGTAATTTCCACCTGCACAAAGCTGCCCATAACCGGCTTTTTCACGCCGCTTGGCACGGTAAAGTAAACTTTTCCGTCAATATCGTCCGGCGCCTGTGCGGCGGTGCGGCCAAACCAGCACTCCGCGTAGCGGTCCCAGCCCTCACAGAGAACTGTCTGCACCTGCCCTGCCATCTGCTCGCCGGCGGTCTGCGTGCGGTCCATCTGGCCTTCCATAATCAGTTCCATACGGTGCTGTTTAACGTCTTCGTCAATCTGATTGGGCATTTCCGCGGCGGCAGTGCCCTCCTCCTGTGAGTAGGCAAAGCAGCCCAACCGGTCAAATTTCATTTCCTTTACAAATTCGCACAGCTCGGTAAAATCTTCCTCGGTTTCACCGGGGAAGCCGGTAATCAGTGTGGTGCGCAGGGTAACGCCCGGCACCTTTTCGCGGATATGCGAAAGCAACTGTGTCAATTCTTCACGGCTGCCCCAGCGACGCATGGCCTTGAGTATTTTTTTGCTGCAGTGCTGCAAAGGCAGGTCGATATACGGCAGCACTTTTGGCTCTGCTGCCATAACATCCAGCAGTTCGTCTGTGATGTAATCGGGATAGCAGTACAGCATCCGAATCCACACAAGGCCGTCAATTTTGCTCAGACGGCGCAGCAGTTCGGGCAGCACCAGCTTGTGGTCATAAAGGTCCCAGCCGTATTTGGTGGTGTCCTGCGCAATCAAAATGAGTTCCTTTGCGCCGTTTATCACCAGGGAACGCGCTTCCGCTTCAATATCCTCCATGGTACGGCTGCGGTAGCCTCCGCGGATAAGCGGAATCGCGCAGTAGCTGCAGCGGTTGTCGCAGCCCTCCGCAATTTTCAAATAGGCAAAGTAGCTGGGTGTCAGCAGTTTGCGTTCGCCGCAAAGCGGCAGTTTCTCCTTTTCCGGAAAAGCTTCCGGTTTAGCACCCGCCAGCGCTGCGTGACAAATGTAATTGATATCCGCATCCGCACCAATGCCGCACACTGCGTCACACTCCGGCAGCTGCTGCATAATTTCGCTGCGGTAGCGCTCCGCCAAACAGCCTGTTACAACGATTGCCTTAATCTGCCCCTCTTTTTTCAGACGGGCAAGTTCAAGAATCTCATCAATGCTTTCCTGTTTGGCACTCTGGATAAAGCCGCAGGTATTTACGATTGCAACATCTGCAAGTGCGGCATCGTCCTTAACTTCCCAGCCGGCCTTTTCCAGCGTTGCCAGCATCATTTCTCCGTCCACCTGGTTTTTGGCGCATCCCAGACTTACGATTCCAACTGATTCAGCCATCCCATTCATCCTCATTTGTAGAGTATCGGTGCATCGCCGCGCGGATATCGTCATATCCGTAGCCAAGCCGCTGCAGAGCGGCACAAGCACGGCGCCTTACTTTTTCATCTGACAGATCCCTGTACTTTTTGCGCAGAACCGCAAGCACAGCTTCCTGTGCGTCCGGCTCATTTTCCTCCGCTGCCTGCTCCGCCATCTCCGGTGCAATTCCCTTGCGGGAAAGTTCGTAGCAGACGCGGCGCTTCGCCCAGCCTTTGCGGTACAGTTCCCGCGCAAACCGCTGCGCAAAGTCATCGTCATCCACAAGCCCCAGGTCCACCATTTTCTGTGCGGCGGCTTCTGCCGCTTCCCGCGAAACCGTGCGGGCAATTTTGTCCGCCAGTTCTTTTTTGGAGTGGCTGCGGTGTTCCAGCAAATACAGTGCTTTCTCACTGGCACGGTGTGTGTCAGACTTCTGCAGCAGTTCATGCAGTTCTTCGTCGGTAATGTCCCGACCAAGTTTCCAACCCGCCTGCAGCAGTGTTTCCGTATCCACGCTGACAGCATACTCCCCGTCAATGAAAAGCGCTGTCATACTGTGGCGTCTGGGCTCCATGGCTGTTAATTCCACTGCGCAAACGCCTCTTTTCGTTCATGGTTATTCATCGTCGGCTTCAATGTCGATATTCACCTGACGTCCGCGCGTACCGGCCTGCTCAGCTGCCGGCTTTTCGTTCTCTGCTCCGGTGCCATCTGCGGATGCCGGTTTTGCTTCCTCAGCCGCATCATCCAGCGGTTTTGCTGCACTTGCGCGCGTGGAAACCGTTTTTGCGTAGAGTTTATCCGCGTTTGCACGCACTTTGGCTTCAATTTCCTCCGCCAGTGCAGTGTTTTCCTCAAACAGCTTCTTCACATTGTCGCGTCCCTGCCCAAGGCGCTGCCCGTTGTAGGAAAACCACGCCCCGCTCTTCTCCACAATATCCAACTTTACGCCAAGGTCAAGCAGTTCGCCCGCGTGGGAAATGCCCTGCCCATACATAATGTCAAATTCCGCAATACGGAACGGCGGAGCAATTTTATTTTTCACAACCTTTGCGCGTGTGCGGGAACCAACCTGTTCCGTACCGCTTTTCAGAGTTTCAATTTTACGAATGTCGATTCGCACAGAAGCGTAGAACTTCAGTGCGCGGCCGCCTGGGGTAACCTCAGGGTTGCCGTATACCACGCCGACCTTTTCACGCAGCTGGTTAATGAAAATCGCGACACAGTTGCTTTTGCTGATAGCGCCCGCCAGTTTGCGCAGCGCCTGGCTCATCAGACGTGCCTGCAAGCCAACATGGGTGTCACCCATTTCGCCCTCAATTTCCGCGCGGGGCACTAGTGCGGCAACGGAATCCACCACAATGACGTCAATCGCACCGGAACGCACCAGTGCCTCCGTAATTTCCAGTGCCTGCTCGCCGGTGTCCGGCTGGCTCACCAGAAGGCTGTCCACATCCACGCCCAGTGCAGCGGCATAAATCGGGTCAAGGGCGTGTTCCACATCAATAAACGCGGCGTTGCCCTTCTTTTTCTGTCCCTCTGCCACGCAGTGCAGTGCCAGCGTTGTTTTGCCGGAACTTTCCGGGCCATAGATTTCAATAATACGGCCGCGCGGGAAGCCGCCGATGCCCAGAGCAAGGTCAAGCCCTAAGCTGCCGGTCGGGATTGCCTCCACATGCATGGCCTCGTTCTGCCCCAGACGCATGACAGCGCCCTTGCCGAACTGCTTTTCAATTTTAGCAAGCGCGGTTTTCAGCGCTTCCTCCTTATTTTTCGCGTCCTCTGCGGCTTTATTTGCTGCTGCCATTATAATATTCCTCCTGAAAGATGCGGCGTTACTTGTCCGGCGCAGTATTTTCTGTGTGTGGTAAAACGGCAGTGCACCGCATTTGATGCATCTGCCGCAATTCTATTTAAGTATACCGTAACCGCCGGAAAAAAGCAATATATTTGAACGTTTGTTCACAATTTCAACCGGATCTTTGGTTTGAAATTATTTCCATATCCTAATATCCTTTGTAAAATGTAAAGGCTTTTGACTTGCCGCAAAGATTCGGCAAAAGCTGCACGGCTCTTTCGGCAGCGCACGGCAGAACCCGTCTTTTTCCGGCAGATTCTGCAATCTAAAAAAGCAAGGCCAAAGCCTTGCCTGACTGTATACTTTATATTTGTGTATTTCCCGCCGGTTTCATACAATACTCATAAATACCAAGAAACTTTTTCGCGGCTTTGAAAATTACGCCGTGCCGTACACCACGCGGTCAAAACCGTTGAAGTCTTTGCGCACCGTTATGTTTGTAAGCCCCGCGTTCTGGAACAACTCTGAAACCGCCGCCGCCTGGCTTTCGCCGATTTCCACTGCGCAAAGGCCGCCCGGCACGGCCTGCGGAACCCACAGTCTGGCAATCGCACGGTAAAACTGCAAGCCATCCGCGCCGCCGTCCAGTGCGGTTTCCGGCTCAAAGTGCAGCTCTGGCTGCAAATCCGGTATCTCCCCCGCCTCCACATACGGCGGATTGCAGAGAAAACCGCCTAGTTTTCCACAGGACTTTGCGTCCTCTGGGGAAAACGCATCCAGCTGCAGCGGCTGCACCTGCAGGGATGCATACTTTTCGCAGTTTTTCCGCAAAAAGTGCAAGGCCCCCACAAACTTTTCCCCACAGGAAACCGACAAGTCCGGCCGCAGGCTTTTGAGTCCCAACCCCACCGCGCCGCTGCCCGCACACAAATCCAACACACTTGCGCACTGCGGCAAAAGTTCTGCCGCAGTGCGGGCAAGCAGTTCCGTTTCTTCGCGCGGGCAAAGCACGCCCTCACCGACAGAAAGTTCCAAATCTAAAAACGGCCATGTTCCCAGCAGGTACTGCAGCGGCTCACAGCCCGCGCGCAGTTCTGCCAAATGCGCCAACTGCTGCGCTTGTGCGTCCGTCGCTTCCTCATGCCCGTGTATGGCCAGGCCGGTTCTGTCCAGTCCAAACACCTTTTGGCAAAGGCAGACCGCGTCAAAAGCAGGACTTTCATTGTCCGCCTGCTGCAATATTTTTTTTGCCTGCAGATACGCCTGCTGTTTCGTCATGCTTTGATTCTGTCCTCTCCGTTTTCCGGAATTACTTTTTCCATTGCGGCAATCGCTACTTCCATCATGCTGTCATCCGGCTCTTTCACCGTCAGGCGCTGCATCCACAGTCCGGGTGCAGCAATAAAATGCGTCAGCCGGTTTTCATGCCTGCCGCAGTAACGAATCAGCTCATAGCCCAGTCCCATCACAATCGGGATACACAGCAGCTTAACGAATGTACGCAGAAACGGATTGGAAAACGGAATAAAAATGCCCACAAAAACGCCGATAATAATCATCAGTACCATAAAGCTGGTACCGCAGCGTGGGTGAAAGCGTCCCTGCTTCTTTACATTTTCCACAGTCAGCGGCAGACCCGCTTCGTAGCAAAAAATGGTTTTATGTTCCGCGCCGTGGTACTGGAACATGCGCTTTACATCCGACTGGTAGCCAATCAAACCCATGTACAGAATGAAAATCAGCAGCCGCAGAACCCCCTCAAACGGGCTGCGCCAGCCTGAAACAGAGGGGCCGGCTGCATTGGAGATCAGATTGAACAGTATAGTCGGCACCATAAAAAACAGCAAAAGCGCCAGCAGTACACCAAGGACTGCACCTATCGCCATGACGACACCGCCCAGTTTGTCGCCAAGGTGTTTGTCCAGCCACTGGTCAAACTTGCTTTCGCTTTCTTCGGCTTCAATTTCCGCCATACCGGATTTTTCCGTTGACATATTCAGTGCCTTGCTGCTCATCATCAGACTGTCAATGAAAGAGGACACCCCGCGCAGAATGGGCAGACGCAGAATTTTGTAACGATCCCACAGAGGAACATACTTCAGTTCTTCAGAGTCAATGGAACCGTCCGGCGTGCGCACCGCCACTTCTATCCGCTTTGGCCCGCGCATCAGGATGCCCTCAATCAATGCCTGCCCGCCAATAGAGGTAATGCACTTTTTAGGTTGCTGAGTCGTCATTCATTTTCCTTTCTTCCATCTGCTTCTTTTCCTGCTCTTCCTGCAGGTGATCCCGCAGCTTCTGGATTGTAGGGATGGTGATGGTTACAACCGTGCCCACACCCTCTGTGCTTTCAATATCCAGGCTGCCGGAATGCAGGGTCATAATTTCATCTGCCAGTGCCAGCCCGATACCGGAGCCGCGCACGGTCTGATTTGCTTTATAAAATTTCTTCTTCACATTGGGCAAGTGCTTTTCCGGAATGCCGCAGCCATCGTCGCCAATCGTTACCTGAATGAAGCCCTCTGCCTCATTTGCCGCAACATTGATGGTACCGCCGCGGCCGGTGTACTTCAAGGCGTTGTCAAGAATGTTGACAAACACCTGACGCAGGCGGTTCACATCTCCCAGCACTGGCGAAAGCATGGCAGGCTCTTCGTACAGCAGGAACTTGCCTTCGGTTTTTGCGCGTTCGCTAAACATATACACCGCTTCGCCCAGCTCCGCCAAAATATCAATGCGATCCATCGTCAGTGTCATGCGGCCGGACTGCATGCGCGAAAAGTCAAGCAATTCCTCCACCATACCGGAAAGGCGCTCGGTTTCCTTAATAATTACATCCATGCCTTTGTTGAAGTTTTTCGGGTCAAGGCCACCGCCCTGCAAGGTTTCTCCCCAGCCTTTAATTGCTGTCAAAGGCGTGCGCAGCTCGTGGGAAACAGAAGAAATAAAGTCATTTTTCATGCGTTCAGCGGTATCCAGTTCTTTTGCCATGTCATTGATGGTTTCACACAGCTCACCGACTTCATCATTATTCGGAATGTTTTCAATCCGTGCGTTAAAGTCACCCTGTGCAATTCGCTTTGCCGTACTGCCGATTTCCTTGATTGGTGTCAGAATACTGCGCATGAAGTAGCGGCTGGAAAGCATGACCAGCGCAATCACCACCAGCCCGGCTGCCATCAGCATCAGCACAATGACAAAAATCTGCCAGTCCGCCGCGGAAAGGGACACCACGTAACGGATTCCGCCGACAAAATCTCCGGTGTCACTGTGCAGCACGCGTGTGACCGCCATTACCTTTTCCCCGCTGGAAAGCTTGCCCGTCCAGGTACCATAGCCGTTTCTGCTCTGCAAAGCCGCCTTGTAGTCCGGCATCTGTTCATTTTCATCCGGCGCAAAGCCAAGACTTGTGTTAATCACCTTGCCGCTGGAGTTAAAGACCATCAATTCCATGCTTTCTTTGCCGGGAAAGTTTTCTACATACTGCCGTCCGGCTTTGCTGAACTCTTTTGGGGAGCGGCGGCCGTAGTCCGCAAAGATATTGGTCAGTTCTTCGCTTCTGGAGTCAATCGCAGTCTGAATGCCGTTGTAGGTGTAGCCGCGCACTGCCAGTGAGAGAACAATAATCAGCACCACCAGAATTCCAATGGTCATTCCCAAAGAATTCAGCAGCCACCGCCGCGAAATCTTGGAAGCATTCATCCGCCGTTCCTCCTTTCTTTAGTTTTGCAGCTGCAGCACAGCTCAGGTTTCCCACTTGTAACCCAGTCCCCACACAGTAACAATGTGCTTCGGGTTACTTGGCTCATCCTCGACTTTCATACGCAGGCGGCGGATGTTGACATCCACAATTTTTTCTTCGCCAACGTAAGCGTCCCCCCAAACGTGCTTAAGGATGGCGCTGCGGTCCAAAGCAGTGCCGGGGTTGCTGAAAAAGAATTCCATGATTTGGAACTCCACCTGCGTCAATTCAATGTGCTGTGCACCCTTCATCAGGGTACGGCTGCGCAGATTCAGGGCAAATTCGCCGGAGCGGATTTCCTCTGTAAAATTATTTTCGTCGCGCATCTGTGCCAGTGCCACACGGCGGTAAACCGCATCTACACGCGCCACCAGCTCGCTGGGTGAAAACGGCTTAGTCACATAGTCATCTGCGCCCATCATCAGGCCACTTACCTTGTCCATTTCCTGTGTACGCGCTGTCAGCAAAATAATGCCGATGGAGCCGCTTTGCTTGCGCAGTTCCTTGCAGACAGAAAGGCCGTCGTGCTCGCCGGGCATCATGATGTCCAGCACAGCCACATCAAAATTGCCGTCCTGCTGCGCATAGATTTCCAATGCCTGATCGCCGTTTTCCGCTTCCGTTACATCATAGCCGGCGCGGTTCAAGTTGATTACAACAAATTCGCGAATTGCCTGTTCATCTTCCGCTACCAATATTTTCTTCATGAATGCCTCCGTTCTTTTGCAGCCGCAAAATATACTTAATTAAGCACCGTCTGCCGCAGTCTGAAAGCACTGCTTCAGCTGCGCCGCCGGAATTGCCAGTGCTGCCTTTGGGGTGGGGCAGGAAATTGCAGTAATCAAACTTCCGTCTGCCAGCACCTCGGTAAAGCCCTCCGGCTTTTTGCTGTTCCATTCACTCTTAGAAAAGATCTGAACAACCAGAAGCGGGCTGCCGGCTGTTCCCTTTGCAGAATCAAATGCGTAAAATGTCAGCTTGCGCGCGCTGACGTCCTGCTTTGTGGTAATTGTGTCCTTCCACTTGTCGGGCAAAACCACCCGGTAGCCGTCCCGCGCGTTGATGATCATGCAGGAAACCGTTGCGTAGTTGCCGCTGGCAGAATCGAAGCGGGTCCACTGTACTTCATTTCCCACGTCATCGGCCGCTGTGCCGGTGTAGCCCGGCAGCCGCGTAACGATTGGGAATTCCAAAATTTTGTCGCTGTTAATGTCACTGCAGGCAACCGACATATCCCGCAGTGTAACATTCTGCAGCGGCGACTGCGCATTGTACAGCGGTGCACAAAGCGTGTTTTTCTTTTTGTTCCAGTAAATCAGTTCCGAAAGCGTCTTGCTGTTTGTCTGCACACAGTCCAGCACAACCCCCGGCTGCCCTTTGCTGACGTCTCCAGCCGCAAGACCCGAAAATTTGGAAATGCCGGTGTCCAGCCGGATGCTGCCCATCAGCTGCAGAGCGCTGTCTTTCATACGGAAAAGCCCTGCGGTAATCGGCTGCTGACTGTCTGTCGGAATACTGGCAGTAAACAGTTCCTTTTTGCCGTCACCGTCAAAATCCATCAGCGCAATTTCATTGTAGGTCTGGTCCAGCTTGATTTCGTTCATTCTGCCCTTGCTGTATTTGTAAACGGAAATCGTGCTGGCAGAGCCGGTGCTGCTGCCCCAGCCCACAATGGTTTCGTCCGTTCCATCGCCGTCCAAGTCACCAAAGCAGATACGGTCCACCTGCGCACCGGGGTTTGTAAAGGAACCGATATCTTTCCACTTACCGTCCTCGTCTGCGGTGAAAAGGATATTGACAGAGGTGTCGTCATCCCCGCGCTGATACAGTGCCACTGCCTCCGCGTGGGAGTTGCCGCACAGGTTGTGCTGAATAATGGCAGAGCGGTAGTCGCCCGCCGCCGGATATTTCAGAGTGAAATTTTTGCCCGCTTTGGACTCCAGCAATGCATAAATATCCGCCTTTTCCCCGGTAGGACGGGGCGGATGCATTAAAGAGCGGGCATCCAGCCCGGTAAATGAACAGCCGGAAAGCAGCAGGCTGGCGGCAACCCCCAACACCGCTGCTTTCCAAACTCTGCACTTTTTTCGCAGTTTCACACACCGCACCCCCTGTTTCCCGACTTTTGCCCTACCCAGTATAACATTTCCTGTACAGATTGAACAGTTTCAAATCTGTTACCGGCTGCTGACGTTCCCCATTATACTCGAAGCCCCGCGCGGATGCAACTGTATATGCTTGCAGGGTCTTGCTAATTCTGATAAAATAGAATCAGATTATTTAGAAGGTGCCGCCCATGAATACAAATTTTGAATACTACAGGGTGTTCTGTCAGGTTGCCAAACACCACAGCATGACCCTTGCAGCGCAGACCCTGAATATTACCCAGCCGGCCGTCAGCAAGTCCATTCATCAGTTGGAAGCCTCACTGGGATGTATTTTGTTCCAGCGAAATAAAAACGGCGTGCGGCTGACCGCCGAGGGACAGGAACTGTACCGCTACGCTTCCCACGCCTGCGACCTGCTTGCCCGCGGGGAAGAACGTGTGCGCAGCTTGCGGGAACTTTCCAGCGGCAGCCTGTGTATTGGCACTTCCGACATGCTCATGCACTTTTTCCTGCTGCCTTATCTGCAGAAATTTCACAGCCTGTACCCCAGTGTAAAAATTCATCTGGTAACCGGCAATTCCCCGCAGACAACCGCCGCACTGCGTGACGGGCGGATCGATGTTGGCGTAGTTGCCTCTCCGGTGGAAAAGGACGGGCTTGTCACAGTGCCGATTTGCTGTATCTATGACATATTTGTTGCAAACCAGAGCTTTTCGCAGCTGCTCGGCAAAAACGTAACTCTGCAGGAACTGGCACGGCTGCCGCTCATTTGCTGCTCCCCCGGCACCACTACCCGTCAGTTTGTGGACAGTTTCTTTCTGCAGCACAATATTGTTCTGCACCCCGAATTTGAGCTGGAAGCAACGGACATGATCGTTCCATTTGCGGAAAGCGGGCTTGGGGTCGGCATTGTTCTGCGGGCACTGGCCAAAAGCAGCTTGGAACGCGGCACACTCTTTGAAGTACATACCTGTGAGCACCTGCCCACCCGCCAAATCTGTGTGATTGCGCTGCAGGACACCCGGCTTTCCTGCGCCGCACAGTCTTTTCTGGAAGGGCTGACCATCGGCGGCGCACTGGCAAAGCCGCAGCAGCTGATTTAACCTTTCCCGCTGTTGCATTCTTTTTTGTTTTCTCTCTGCAGAGAAAAGCAGATACACGGCAGTCTGTACTGCGCTGATGACTGCTGCGCCTTTCACCAAATATTATAGTAACAGGAGGAACCTGACCGTGTCGCTGAGAAAAAGGCTGCAAAACATGCCTGCACATGAAATGCTGTTCACTGGTCTGTGTCTTGCATTTGTAGGCGGGCTGCTGGATGCTTATACTTATGTTTTAAAAGGTGGTGTTTTCGCGAATGCACAGACCGGCAACATTGTGCTGGTAGGCATCCGGTTGGTAACCGGCTCCTTTTCAGGTGCAATTAACGCCTTCCTGCCAATACTGACTTATTTTCTGGGCGTTTTTTTAACGGAAATGCTGAAAGATAAAATGCCGGATTCGGTTTTTATCGAATGGCAGCATATTGTGGTAATCATTGAAATCGTTCTGCTGTTTGTGGTTGGAATTTTGCCGCCGCAGGTGCCGGATGAAGTTGTTATTGTATTGATTTCGTTCACTTGCTCCATGCAGGTAAACGCTTTCCGTAAAACGCGCGGCCTGCCCTTTGCAACTACCATGTGCACCGGCAACCTGCGCAGCTGTGCCGAAAAGCTGTACAAGTTCTGTTCTTTCCGCGACCCGCAGAACGGGCGCGATGCTTTGCGCTACTTCCTTGTGATTCTGCTGTTTTTCTCCGGTGCGGCATTGGGGGCACTGCTCTGCAGTGTGCTGGGGCTGCGCACAGCATGGGTGGGCAGCGGTCTGCTTCTGGTCCTGCTGTTTGTGCTGCTGTATTTTAAATAACTTTCGTAAAAAAGCTGTCTGCAGAATTTTTTTACAGACAGCTTTTTTGGCTTACAAACAGGCCTTATTCATTTAAATTTCTTACAGAGTCCTGCTCAATCAGCGTGCATTTCAGCTGCACATCCGGCTGCTGCACATGTCCGGTTTCAATATATTCCAGCAGCTGCTGCACCGCTCGGCGGCCTTTTTCGTGCACATCCTGCCGCATGGTAGTAATGCGCGGACGTGCCATATCCGCATACTCATTCCCATCAAAGCCGACAATGGAAATGTCACGCGGCACACGCACGCCCCTGTCCTGCAAATAAAGCTGAAGCCGTGCCGCCAGTAAGTCAGAGCAGACAAACAGCGCGGTAAAGTCATGCAGACGTTCCAAAATGTTCGCGCAGTCCTGCTCTGTGGCGCAGGGCAGCACCCAGTCGGCGGGAGGCAAGATTCCCACCCCTCGCAGAGCATCCTGCCAGCCAAGCATTCGCTCACGGTCCGCCCCTGTGCGGTTTTCCGGCGCACAGGCACTGCAAAGACCAATTTTTCGGTGCCCGCGTGCAAGCAGATATTCTGTAAGCCGCCGCGCTGCCGCACGGTCCTCAATCCCAACATTCACGTATTTACCGCCGTCCTGCGGAAAACAGCCGTCAATGAACACCAGCGGACAGTGCACACCCTGCCGCAGTTCCGCAGCTGACTGTGTGGAAAGGCCAAATACCAGTACACCGTCTACATTCCATGAATCAACCGTCTGCACCAGATTTCCGGAACTCTGCACACCGGAAAACAGCAGAAAATAGCTGCGCGCACGCACCTCCTGCTCCACCGCGCCAACAACTGTACTGGCAAAAGGGTCCTCCAAAACAGTTCGGGCAGCGGTGTCATCATGCCCGTACGCAAACGCCAGCAAGTGCGAGCTGCTGCTTACAAGCCCGCGTGCACGCATATTGGGAACATACTGCAACTGTTCCATGACCCGCTGAACACGCTGTACCGTTGCCGCCGAAACATGCTGCGCATTCCCGTGAATCACATTGGAAACCGTTGTAAAGCTGACCCCCGCTTCTCGCGCGATATCTTTGATGGTTACCAAACCCAGCGCCTCCTCCGGCGTTTTCCTAAATTATAACACAGTTTTACTGTGGCTGACAGAGTCGTTTTCTGCTGATTTCCGTTTTTCTTCATAATACTGTAACAGAATTTCTCCAATTTTTTATCATACGTTCACATACCGTACATTTTTCTTTAGTATTCTATAGTTGTTCCAAGAGGGCAGGAAGTGACAGAACCTGCTTGTGAAAGTGCTGTACAATAGAAATTGTGCGCTGCATGCTTTACATTTTAATTACTGCCGAGTGACTGGAGATGGACGGAATACCGACTCCACGACATGGCAGACTAAAAGTTCCCCCACCTTGGGGTTTTGCATATTAAAAAAGGACGGTGCCTTTGCAGGCACCGTCCTTTTTTGTTTGGTTTCATGCTGCTTTCCATCGCTCACGTATCTCAAAGGGATATGCTCTGAAAGCAGCATTTTTATCCCGCAGAGCGGGTAAACTGTGCGTTGTACAACTGAGAGTAGAAGCCGCCCTGTTCCATCAGAGAATCGTGCGTGCCCTGCTCCACAATGTCGCCGTCTTTCAGCACCAGAATCAAATCTGCACTGCGAATGGTGGAAAGCCGGTGCGCAATGACAAAGCTGGTGCGGCCCTTCATAATGTTGTGCATGGCATCCTGCAGCCGCTTTTCCAAGCGGGTGTCTACGCTGGAGGTGGCTTCGTCCAGAATCAGGATTTCCGGGTCGCGCAGAAGTGCCCGCGCAATGGTCAGCAGCTGCTTTTCACCCTGTGAAATATTGCTGCCCTCTTCGTTCACCTGCATATCGTAACCATCCGGCAGCGTGCGTATAAAGTGGTGCACATTAGCGGACTTTGCCGCGGCAACCACCTCATCCTTACGCGCGTTCAGGCGGCCGTAGCGCAGATTTTCCGAAATAGTGCCGGAAAACAGCCATGTGTCCTGCAGCACCATGCCAAAAGCGCGGCGCAAGTCATCCCGCCGCAGGGAACGAATATCCTTGCCGTCAATCAGAATCTGCCCGCCGTTTACATCGTAAAAGCGCAGCAGCAGGTTAATCAGCGTCGTTTTGCCGGCGCCGGTCGGGCCGACGATTGCCACCATCTGCCCCGGTTTCACGTCAAAGCTCAGGTCATGGATGATTTCACCCTCGCCGTAGCCGAAGTTCACATGTTGGAAAGAAACTTCTCCGCGCACGGTTCCCAGCTCCGTCGGCGGATTCTGCTCCGGAATTTCATCCTGCTGATTCAGGAAGTCTGTTACGCGTCCCAAGGCGGCAAATGCAGACTGAATCTGACCGGACATCTGCGAAACCTGTGAAAGCGGGTCATTTAGCTGCCAGATATATCGGATAAATGCCTGCAATGAACCAATCGTCAGTGCACCCGCAAGCGCGTAGGAGCAGCCCAACGCTGCCACCGTGCCAATAACAAGGTAAGTCACCAGCGAAATCAGCGGCGACATGGTCGAGGAAAGGAACTGTGCCCGGAATGCGTGGTGCTGCAGCCGTGCATTTACTTCCTTAAAGTTTTCGACCGCGTCTTTCTGCTTGTTGTATAATAGTATTTCATTATACCCTGTGTACAGTTCCGTAACCCTGCCGTTCAGTTCACCAACTGCGTCCTGCTGCAGGCGGAACTGCTTCTGGCTGTGCCGTACCACAAAGGCGGTAATCACCAGTGCCAGCGGAATGATCAAGCTGCCAATCAGCGCCATATAAACGTTAATGCGGAACATCATTACCAGCGCCAGCACCAGCGAAAGCACACCGGCAATAATATTCAGCAGTGTCTGCTGCAAAGCATTTGAAATGGTATCCACATCGTTGGTAATTCGGCTCAACACATCGCCATAGGGATGTGCGTCAAAGTAAGCAACCGGCAGCGTATGCAGCTTTTTCTGCAGCGCGTTCCGCAGGCTGCGCATGCTGTTCTGTGTTGCATCCGTTACGCTGACAATGGAAATTATTCCGGAAATTGTTTTTAGAATGAACACCACGGCGAGTGTTAAAATAATATGCAGCACAATGCCGTAGTGAATCTGTGCGCCAGCCTCACCCTTTGTAATCGCCATCAAGTCACTTGCCAACTGGGTAGTGATGCCACCTTCCACTGAAGGCATAATCGCAAGGCAGACGCTCTGCACGAGTATCATCAGCACCGCAAGCAAAAATGCCCACTTGCATGGTGCTATATAGGGAAGCAAAAGACGCAGTGAGCCCTTTGCTTTGTTTTGTTTTTGTTTCATAAAAGCTCCTTCATTCAGAAACAGATAACTTTAGCAAGTTTCAAGTATACTGGTAAACTGCTTTCCGCCGCTTTCTTAGAAAGCGACCGCAGTGTGGCACGCGAAACGCCAAACGAAACTTGCCGTATAGAACCACTGCCGGATTGTCAGCAGCCGCCCGCTGCCGCAGCACCCCGCAGCTCCGCTTCACTCAGCTGAGAAACCGCAATTTCATGGTACACCGGGCAGTTTTCAAGCAGCTCCCGGTGGGTGCCCGTGCCAACCACTTTGCCTTCATCCAGCACAACAATGCAGTCCGCTTCCATGATTGTGGAAACACGCTGTGCCACAATCATAACGACTGCGTCCTTCGTTTCCGCTTTCAGCGCCTGACGCAGATTCGCGTCTGTGCGGAAATCCAGTGCGGAAAAGGAATCGTCAAACACATAGATTTTTGGTCTGCGCACCACCGCACGCGCAATGGACAACCGCTGGCGCTGACCGCCGGAGGTGTTAGCGGAATTCTCCTCAATCGGCTCGTCAAAGCCCTGCGGCTTCTGCAGAATGAAATCATAAGCCTGGGCAATCTTTGCCGCATGCTCCAGTTCCTCCTGTGTTGCATCGTCTTTCCCGAAGCGGATGTTGTCCGCAATCGTCCCGTTAAATAAGAATGCTTTCTGCGGAATAAACCCAATGGCGTCCCGCAGAGAAGTCAAGCTGAATTTGCGCAGGTCGGTGCCGTTAATGCGCACCGCACCGCTGGTCACGTCATAAAAACGGGGAATCAAATTGACCAGTGTACTTTTTCCGGAACCGGTGCTGCCGACAAACGCAATCGTCTGCCCACGGCGCACCCGAAAAGAAACGTCCTCCAAAACCGGCTCGTCCCCGTCCGGATAAACAAAAGTCACATGGTCAAACGACAGTTCCTCCACAGAAGCGCCCAATTCCGCGCCGCCCTCCGGGTCGGTCACCAACGGCTGTGTTTCCAGCACCTGCTGAATTCGGTGCGCACTGACCGCTGCGCGCGGGTACATCATGAACACCGTGCAGAACAGCATAGTGGATATCATGGCGTGGAACAAATAATCCATGAATGCTGTCAGCTGGCCAATTTGCAGCTGCTGTACCCCCAGCAGCTGTGCGCCGCGCCAGTAAATCAGCGCCGACGCCACGTTCATGACCAGGAAAAAGGCAGGCTGTGTCAATGTCATGAGTTTGAACATGTTTTTGGAGTTCTGCGTGTAGCTCTCGTTTTCCTTTGAAAAGCGTCCTTCTTCATACGTATCATTATTAAACGCACGCACAACCCGAATGCCGCTCAAGTTTTCCCGCGTAATGCGGTTCATGCTGTCCTGCGACTGCTGCTGCGACTCACTGATTGGCTTGCTTGCCCGTGCCACAATGATAACGCCGATAATAATCACGGGAATGGTCGCAGCAACAATCACCGAAAGCTGCAGGGATGCACGCAGTGTCATCATGTAGCTTGCCACCAGCATGACCGGTGTCATGAGTGCCATGCGAAGCAGCATGTTCAAAAACATCTGCACCTGAAACGCATCGTTGTTGGTGCGGGTGATCATAGACGAAATTCCGAATTTGCTGAATTCCGTATGGGAAAACTGCTGTGCTTTCTCAAAAACATCATTGCGCATGTCTGCTGTAATGGAAGATGACAGCCGCGCGCAGCAGTACCCCAGCAGAATGGTACCCGCCACGCCGATGATGGAAATCACAATAATTGTCAACCACATTTTCTGGATGTAGGCGGGATTGTTGGCAACAATGCCTCCGTCAATCATCTGTGCCACCAAGGTAGGGATGCCGAGTTCGGTCAGTGCAAACCCAAACACCGACACAAAGTCCAGCAGGAACCATCCCTTATAGTTTTTTAAATACTTTAAAATAAGCCGCATAGATATCTCCTCTCTGGCTTACGCAAGAACCTATTGTAGCAGTATACCATGCCCCCACCGTGATTTGTCAAGTCTTGTTATGTTAATTTGGCGAAAAGCCTGTTTTTCCAGCGTTTTCATGTGTTTTATGCAGAATTTAAAAGAACTTTCAATTTCAAATACGAATAAAAAATAATAAATATTGACAAAACAATAATAAATGATATATACTGTGGGTGAAATCAAATACATTCTGCTGCTTTACAGAAAGGTCGGTCTATATGAAAATCATCAGCGCTCCAGATTATGTTTCTATGAGCCGCAAAGCCGCCAATCTTCTTTCGGCGCAGGTCATCCTGAAGCCGGACTGTGTTCTTGGACTTGCCACCGGTGGCACCCCAGTCGGCGTTTACCGCCAGTTAATTGACTGGTATGAAAAGGGAGATCTTGATTTTTCCAAGGTTCACACCATTAATCTGGACGAATATATCGGCCTGCCGGTTCAGCATCCGCAGAGCTACCGCTCCTTCATGAACGAAAATCTTTTTAAACATATAAACGTACCGATTGAGAACACCCATGTGCCAAACGGAACCGCACATAACATGGAAGCCGAGTGTATCCGCTACGAAAAACTGGTGGAAAGCCTCGGCGGCGTTGATATGCAGCTTTTGGGTATTGGCAACACCGGACATATCGGCTTTAACGAGCCAAATGACTGCTTTGATACCATGACGCACATTGTCACCCTCAAAGAAGTTACTATTAAGGCAAACGCACGCTTTTTCGACAGCGAAGCTGATGTGCCGCAGCAGGCCATTACCATGGGCATTCAGACCATTATGAAAGCAAAAAAAATTGTACTGGTCGCAAATGGCGAAAACAAAGCCGACATTCTGGAAAAGGCCTTGTTTGGGCCAATCCGCCCGCAGATTCCGGCTTCCATCCTGCAGCTGCACAGCGACGTTACGGTTTTTGCAGACGAAGCCGCACTGAAGGTCATCCGCGAAAAGCATATGCAAACGATTGACTGAGCAAAAAGCACTTCACGCTCTTTTCAATGCAATCTCCACAAAAAGAAGACAAGCACTGCCCCAAAAGGTGGTGCTTGTCTTTCTTTTGAACACAGGGTATACTTTCAGCGGTGATGTTTATGAAATGATACCCCAGAATTCGCAGCCTGCGGGAAGACCATGATATGACGCAGGCACAAATCGGCGCGGCTGTCAATCTGCCGCAGCGCACCTATGCTTACTATGAATCCGGCCAACGCATGATTCCGCCGCAGGTGCTCTGCGCGCTGGCTGATTATTACCACGTCAGTGTGGATTATTTGCTGGAGCGTACTGACAACCCGCAAATGAATCAATAATTACTGATTTCGCCTTTTTGCTTAAAAAAGTCTAGTAAATTCAGCTAAAAATATCCCTTTTCTTTTCTATTCTGGATTGCTATAATGAAAGCAGTTTCAGAAAAAATACAAACGGAGGATCTTGTACATGGATACCCTGCTGAATAATCAAATGCTGCACGGCGGCGACTACAATCCGGACCAGTGGCTTGACCGGCCGGACATTCTGCAAAAAGATATTGAGCTGATGAAACAGGCACACATCAACTGTGTTTCCGTCGGCATTTTTGCATGGACTGCTTTGGAGCCGGAAGAGGGGAACTACACCTTTGAGTGGCTTGGCCGCGTGATTGACTCCCTTTACGAAAACGGCATCTACACCGTCCTTGCCACTCCAAGCGGTGCGCGCCCGGCTTGGATGGCCCACAAATACCCGGAGGTGCTGCGTGTTGATGAAACCCTGCACCGCAACCACATGGGTGCCAGACACAACCATTGCTACACTTCTCCAGTCTATCGGGAAAAAGTGTGGGAAATGGACCGCCGCCTTGCTGAGGCATTTGGAAGCCATCCGGGTGTGCTGCTGTGGCACATTTCCAATGAATACAATGGTGCCTGCTACTGCCCGCTGTGCCAGGCGGAGTTCCGCACCTGGCTGAAAGAAAAGTACGGCACACTGGAAGCTTTAAACAAAGCATGGTGGGCACCGTTTTGGAGCCACACCTATACTGATTGGGAACAGATTGAAGCACCCGGCCCGCGCGGCGAAGAACTGCTGCATGGGCTGGTACTGGACTGGCGGCGTTTTGTAACCGCGCGCACCGTGGATTTCTGCAGCTGGGAAAAACAGGCCGTGCGTGCCGGCGGCTCCACCCTGCCGGTTACTACAAACCTGATGGGTTTTTATTACGATTTGGACTACACAAAATTCAAAGATGTGCTGGACATTGTTTCGTGGGACAACTACCCCGCATGGCGCACAGAAGAAAATGACGTAAAAGTTGCGGTGCATATCGCAATGACGCACGATTTGATGCGCTGCGTCAATCACAAACCCTTCCTGATGATGGAGAGTACCCCGAGCCAAGTCAACTGGCGCAGTGTAAACCGCCTGAAAGCACCCGGCCTGCATGAGCTTGCTTCCCTGCAGGCGGTGGCGCACGGCTCGAACTCGGTCCAGTATTTTCAGTGGCGGCAAAGCCGCGGCGCTTCTGAAAAATTCCATGGCGCCGTGGTTGACCACTACGGTGAAAGCGACACCCGCGTGTTCGGCGAAGTTGCGCACCTTGGCGAACGGCTGGAGGGACTTTCTGCGCTGTGCCATTCCAACGTAAAGCCGGAAGTTGCCATTCTGTTTGACCGTGAAAACGAATGGGCACTGGACGCTACATGCGGCCCGCGCAACGGTGCCATGCACTATGAGGAAACCATTGAATCCCACTACCAGGCATTCTGGCACATGGGTGTAAACGTTGATCTTGTCAATGCGGAAGATGACCTTTCCGGCTACAAACTGGTGATTGCGCCGATGCTGTACCTACACCGCGCGGGTATCGCTGAAAAACTGCGCACCTTTGTAGAAAACGGCGGCACTTTGGTTGGCACCTACTGGAGCGGGCTGGTCGATGAAAACGACCTCTGCTTTGAGGGTGCAACGCCCGGCGAGGGACTTTCCGAGGTTTACGGACTGCGCACAGAAGAAATTGACGGTTTGCGTGACGAAGACTGCAACCACATGATTTGGGACGGCAAGACCTATGAGCTGCATGAACTTTGTGAATTGGTTCGCCCTAGCAATGCACAGCCGCTTGCCAGTTACAGTGATGATTTTTATGCTGGCCACCCTGCGTTCACTGTAAACCATTTCGGACGCGGCACTGCCTACTTCCTTGCTGCCCGTGCAGAGGATGCGTTTTACAATGACTTTTACGGTCTGCTCATTGAGCAAATTGGGGTAGAACCTGCGCTAGGCAGTACTGAACTGCCTGACGGGGTAACTGCCAGCCTTCGCCTTGCAGAGGACGGCACCAAGTATATCATTGTGCAGAACTTCAATGCGAAAACGATTTGCTTCCCTCTGGATGAATCCATGACAGAATTGGAAAGCGGTGTTTCCGGCACTTCCGTTACACTGCAGCCCTACGGCGTAATGTTCCTGACAAAGTAAACTTCAAAATATAAAAGGACTCCGAAGCGAAGCGGTTTCGGAGTCCTTTTTATGTCACTGTCTGCAGATTGGTTTTATCGGAACAATCCATGCTTCCGTTTGCGGTAGCCATACTGTTTATCCGCGGCAAGTTCTTCCGTGCATTTCCACGCCACGGGTTTCTCGTCCAGATACAACGTGCCATCTTTTATCGCTGTAATTTTCTGCGGTACATTTTCCGCTGTGGCAGGCAGTTCCTGCCATACAAGGTTTCCATCCTCTTCCACGCGCTCAGCCCAAACGGTAAATACCAAGCCAGCCGCTTCGCCGTAGCAACTGCGTTCCAGCCTCACACGACCATCATAGTAGAGAATCAGACAGTCCCGAAAACGCCACGGCCCGCGGTCACGCTCATATCGGTTGCCTGCGATTTTGCTGTCCAGCAGCGCGCCGGTGCGCAGCTGCTGCAGTTCTTTTGCGTTCAGCATTCAGGTTTCCTCTTTTCTCAAATGCAGTATTTTGCCATGTAGGCATCCATCTTCGGCAGCAGTGCTTCGTATCCGCCGTGTGCAGAAAGCCATTCCCGAATGTCCCGCACGGTCACCAGCGCGTGCACCTTAATACCGAACTCCTCCTGCACTTCCATGATGGCGGTTTTACCGGGGTTCTGCCCCACTTCACAGCGATTCACAGAGATGAACATATCTTTGCAGGAAACATCGCCGCAGGCTTTGAGAATTGGCATGGTTTCGCGCACAGCTGTACCGGCGGTAATGACATCTTCAATAATAATCACACGGTCGCCGTCCTTTGGCTTGTAACCGACCAGAGAACCGCCCTCACCGTGGTCTTTGGCTTCCTTGCGATTAAAGAAATACGGCTTGTCCTCTTTGTATTCGTTGTAAAGTGCACCTGCACAGGCGGTCACCAGTGGGATGCCTTTGTAAGCCGGCCCAAACATGGCATCAAAGGAACAGCCGGTATTATGCACCAGACCGGCGTAGAACTTTCCAAGCCCGGCAATCTGCGCTCCGGTACGGTAATTTCCCGTATTGACAAAGTAAGGTGTATTGCGTCCGCTCTTTGTAATAAAATCACCAAATCGGAGCACATCTGCGGTCATCATGAATTCGATAAACTGTTTTTTTTGCTCTGTCAGCATAGCTTTCCTCCTGCATCCCGTGCATTGTGTTTTTTTTATTATACCAGTGCGGGCAAAAGCAGGCAAGAAAAATACTGCGGCAGTCAGCTTACCGCAGTATTTTTTCACACAACTTATTTTTTGACAACCGGCAGCCAAACTTCACAGTGATAATCCTTGGCAGTCAGGTCGCCCTGCGGGTAAACCTCAACGTCCGGCGCATCCGCATACGCATAACCGGAAGTGGGAAGCCATTCCGTAAAGATGCGTTTCTGCAAATCTCCCATTACGCACTCCTTTGGCCCTTCGATTGGACCGACACACTCAAAAACAGCCCACATTGCCGCCGGAATCATATATTCTTCCATCCCAACAGAAGCCGGGGCGCTGCTTGCCACCGCAATATAATAGTCCTCGCAGCAGTTTTCCGCACTGCATGTTACACCCAGCATTGCTTTCGGTTCACCGTCCATCAGCACACACAGTTTTGGAATGCCGCCCGCCTGCTCTGTCTTTTCCCAAAACGCAGGAATCTCCTGAAAATTTCCTTCCATTCCGTTTATCTTTTTATGGTACCCAACAATACGGAATGCGTCTTTCTTTACAATGCGATACTTCATTTCAGCTTCTCCTTTGATTGTAATATGGAAGCTGATGGGTGGATAGGCTTTCAAAACAATTCCCTCTTTTTTTGCCATGGACGGTGAAACACCGTGAACGCTCCGGAACGCACGGTTAAAAGCTGTGGGGGACTCGTATCCATAGCGGAAGGCAACGTCAACTACTTTGGCACCATGCTGCAGCTCTGCCGCGGCTCTGGTCATTTTTCTGCGGCGGATATACTCCGTCAGAGAAAGATTCGTCATGTAGGAAAACATCCGCTGAAAGCGGAAGGAGGAACAGCAGACCAGCTTTGCAACTTCGTCCATGCTGATTTCACTTTCCAGATGCCCCTCAATATAATTGACTGCTTTGTTCCAGCTTTCCAGCCACTCCATCTCATCACCTCTGCATCAAAGAATACCAGTTTTTCAGGAATACTTCCTCTCTTTTGCTGGCGCAAAGCAGCGAGGTATCAGTGAACCACTACTTTATCGAGAACATGGATGTGCTTGTCATACACGCGTACAATCATCCCAACAACGACCGCCGCCGCAATCGTCCCTTCGCGCACACCTTCCAGACGATGAAAGCTAATCAGTGAAATCAAAATGCCGATAGCGACCAGTGTACAGTCAAACCGCACCTTGATTTTCGGGAACGGCTTTCCGGTCACGATTGCAATCGCATTTACTGTACCCTCGCCCGCCAGCATGACCACATCTGCTTTGACCTCACAGTAGACCCCCAGCGCTGTTAAAAACAGGCTGACAATGCACCAAAAAATCTGTATGGCATAATTTGGTACCTGCAGATTCCGTACCAGATACAGCGCCGCATCTGTAAAGTAGCCAAACACAAACGCAATCGGCAGCTGCAGAAGCTGAATCGGCTGATACGCTTTCCGCAGCAGCGCAATTTGCAGCAGAATAAAGCACACATGCATGGCAATCGTGATCTCTCCCACTGACCACGGCAGCAGCAGGCTGAGTACATACGGCGGGCAGGAAATTGGCGAAGTTCCCAGCGCCGCTTTAATGGACAGTGCCACGCCAAAGGCCAAAATCAGCAGTCCTGCTGTTAAGATCAAATAACGACATATATAATTTTTTACTTTCCCGGAATCTTTCAATTTCATCTGCTCCCATAATCTTCAACTATGCTTTTTATTTTACCCCCGGCAATTTTTTCTGTCAACAAAACAACGGCGGCAGAGTCTTGCTCTGCCGCCGTTGTTTCAGTATGGCTTTTAATATAACACTTATTCCGCACACGCTGTCCTATCGCAAATTCGTATGGAAGCAATGATAACCGCAGTCAGACACGCTTACAGTGCAAAGGCTTCCTTTGTTTCTGCCAGCGCTTCATTCATGCGTGCCAGCACCGCCGCAATCTGCTCCTCGGTAATGACGGCCGGCGGCTCAAAACGAATGGTTTTGCTATTGTTCAGCGTACCGGCAGTCAAAACACCGCGGGCAAACAAGCCCTTTGCAATATTATAACCGACCTCACTCTGCACAAACTCAGCTGCCAGCATCAGTCCTTCGCCGCGAACATCCTCAATAACCGTTGGATACTTTTCTTTTAATTTCAGCAGACCGTCCTTCAGGATTTTGCCCTTACTCTTTGCCTGCCCCGGAATGTCGTTGTCAATCATGTACTTAATCGTTGCCAGCGCCGCGGAGCAGCAGACCGGGTTGCCGCCAAAGGTTGGGGAACCAAGCAGCCACGGGTTGTCAATCAGCTCTTGTGTCCACATCGGCGGGCGGCAGATGATACCGGTAATCGGCATAATTCCGCCGCCAAACGCCTTACCGAAGGTCATGATATCCGGTGTAATGTCCTCCACCTCGCAGCGCCACATGGTACCGGTCCGGCCCATACCGGTTTGAATTTCATCAAAAATCAGCGCAACACCGTATTCATCACAGATTTTGCGCAGTTCTGTCAGGTAACCCTTTGGCGGTACAATGACACCCGCTTCCCCCTGGATCGGCTCTACGATAACGGCGGCGACCTTTTCACCGACAGTCTGGAGGTTGCGGATGGCCTTACGTGCATCCTCCGCGTTTCCGTACTCCACGTGCTGCACCTGCTGCACCATTGGCGTGTACGGAATGCGGTAGGTATTTTTGCCGCCAACAGAAATGGCGCCCATGCTCTTGCCGTGGAAAGCGCCTACCATAGAGATATACCAGCGCCCGCCGGTAGCAATACGCGCAAGCTTCAGCGCCATTTCCACCGCTTCTGCGCCGCCGTTGGTAAAGAAGCACTTTTCCAAGTCGCCGGGGGTAATATCCGCCACGGCCTTGGCAAGGTAGCCGCGCAGCGGGTCCAGCAGCTCCTGCGAATGCAGTGCCTGGTGATCAAGCTGTGCCTTTACGGTTTCCAGAATTTCAGGGTTGCGGTGGCCGCAGGTGTAAATGCCAAAACCGCCCAGACAGTCAATGAATTCCTCGCCGTTGGTGCCGTCCACCACTGCGTCGTGGTCCGTCCACTCCAACACGGCGGAATTGGTGGAAACAGACTTGCGGTATTTGAGCCAGCCGGGACTGACGTACTCATCAAAGTAATGGAGCGTTTCCTTCGTCATGGTGTCAATTTCCGCTTCTGTCAGCTTCTGTGCGTGGATGTAACCCAGCACGCGCTCCAAATCTCTGCTTACTTCTGCGTAACTCATGTGAAAATCCTCCTGTTTTGTCCGGTTATTATAAAAAGAAGCGACGGGTACCGGCGCCCATCGCTTCTTTGCTTCTGGTATTATTCTATCTCTTTCTGTTTAATGCATCAATTCACTTTGTGTACCTATTTTTTACTACCAGTTTTATTTTTATAATACTTTTTAATCATGATATTATATTCATAAAGGTTATTTTACTTTATGGAATAGTAATTATGGTACAGGATAGATACAAATAATGGATAGGCTTTGCTGCACTTAGTTTTCGTACCAGCCCACTTTACCGGGGTTGAGATTCAGGTTGATCTGCTTCACTTCCTGATACTCCTCCAGTCCATGCACACCCAGTTCACGTCCGATTCCGCTGCGCTTGTAGCCACCCCACGGTGCTTCATTGAACGTGGGATTGTAGCAGTTGATCCACGTAATCCCGGCACGTATTTCCTTAATCACACGCACCGCGCGGGTCACATCACTGGTAAAGACGGCACCGGCAAGACCATACTCGGTGTCGTTTGCCATTGCAATGGCTTCTGCTTCTGTCTGAAAGGTCTGCACAGTCACCACCGGGCCAAAGATTTCTTCCCGCACAATTTTCATATCCGCTGTGCAGCCGTCAAAAATGGTAGGACGCACAAAATAGCCGTTGGCACAGTCGCCTTCTGTGTGGCGCTCCCCGCCGCAAACCAGTACAGCACCTTCCTCAATGCCGCTGCGAATGTAGCGCAGCACCTTTTCCATATCTTTTTCGGTAATCAGCGGACCTAAATCCGGGTTCATCAGGCCGTTGCCAATCGTCATGGCGTTTGCCCGTGCCGCCAGCTTCTGCACAAATTCATCTTTTATCGATTCTTCTATGATAATGCGGGAACCGGCGGAGCAAACCTCACCCTGATTGAAGAAAATGGCAATCATCGCCCACTCGACCGCGCCGTCAATATCCGCATCCGCGAAAATGACGTTGGGGGACTTGCCGCCCAGTTCCAGGCCAATTTTTTTAACGTTTCCGGCCGCGGCGCGCATCAGGCTCTGGCCGACCTTTGTGCTGCCGGTAAAAGTAATCATATCTACATCATTGTTTTCGCCCAGCTCTGTTCCAACCTCGGCGTCCCCCTGCAGCAGGTTGATGCTGCCCTTAGGCAGGCCGGCTTGCTCCAGCAGTTCAAAAAGTCGGATTGTGGAAAGCGGGGCTTTGGGACTTGGCTTGAAAACAATGCTGTTGCCCGCGGCCAGTGCGGGCGCCACTTTCCAGACGGACATCAAAAACGGATAGTTCCACGGTGTAATCTGCGCGCAGACACCCACCGGTTCATGAATGGTGTACGAGTGCATGGCACCAAAATTGCTGTTTACGTCGTATACGCCGCCGTAGGGGGCTTTTATCAGCCCGGCGTAGTAGCGGAAGGTGTGGATACCGTCATCAATGTCGCCCTCGGCTTCCCGCAGGGGCTTGCCGTTGTCCAGCGTATCCAGCCGCGTCAATTCTGCCGCGTTGGCGGCTATGAGGTCTGCTGCCTTCAGCAGGACATCGCCGCGCTGCTGGGAATCCATATCGCGCCAGTCACGCGTTTCGTAGAAGGACTTTTTTGCCGCAGCAACGGCTTTGCGGGTATCCGCTACACTGCTTTCATACACATGGTCAAACACTTCCCCTGTGGCGGGGTTTACAATATCAATTATTTTTTTGGAAGTTCCTTCGGTCCATTCCCCATCAATCAGCATTTTGTGAATTGGCATACGGGATTCCCTCCTGTCAAAAAGCATCTGATTATTTTTTCAGTTCCGTCCAAATGGCATCGTACTTTGTCAGCGTTTCAGTATCCAAATTAGAAACATATTCACCCTTTTTAATTACGTCCGTCGGGATATTCTGTGCTTTGTTATTTTTGTAGTCATCGCCCAGCAGGTCAACTGCTGCGGCATTCGGCTGCAGGTAGGGGTATTCCTCGGAAACCGCTTTTGCTGTTTCCGCCTTCAGCATATAGTTAATAAAAGCGTGGGCATTTGACACATTCTTTGCACCCTTGGTAATGCACCAGTTATCCAGGAAAACATAAGCGCCCTCCTTAGGGAACACAATCTTGATGGCAGGGTTTTCCTTCATCGCCAACGCAATTTCCGCACTCCAGCAAAATCCAAGGTTGCAGTCCCCTGAAATCAGCGCAGACTTCGGGCTGTCGCTGTCGTACAGTTTCACGTTGTCTTTTAATTTCAGCGCCTGTGCTTTCATCTGTGCAATTTTTGCGTCATCTTTTTCGTTCATGCTCAAACCGATGCTGCGGGCAGACATGCCCAGCACCGCACGGTAATCGTCCAGCGCAACAATGCTCTGTTTGTACTTTGGGTTAAACAAATCCGCATAGCCGGTAATCGTGTCTTTAATTTTGCTGGTGTTCACTGCAATCGCAGCCACACCGCCCAAGTACGGCACAGAGTATGCGCCCTGCGGGTCGTAGGCGCGTTTCTGGTACGCTTCACCGATATTTTTCAGGTTGGTCAATTTGGAGGAGTCCAGCTTCTGCAGCATTCCCTGGCTAATCATCTGCTCCACCATGTAATCGCTGGGCTGCACAATGTCAAACGCACCCTCGCTTTCGGACTTTACCTTTGCCAGCATATCTTCATTGGTAGAGAAAGTGGAAGCGTTCACTTTAATGCCTGTTTCCTTTTCAAAGCCCTGAATCACGGAATCCGGGACGTATTCTGTCCAAATGAACAGATTCAGTTCGCCTTTGCTTCCGGCTGCCGCCGTGGAGCTGCCGCCGCCGCAGGCGGTCAGGCTGGTGCAAAGCATAGCGCATGCAAGCAAGGCACCAACGATTCGTTTCTTTTTCATGACTTTTCCCTCCATTTATTAATTGTTTAAGTGTTGTTTTGATTGTTATTCCGTCGCTTTCTTAGAAAGCAACCAGGGGCGGGGCGAAGCCCGCCGCGGTCTTTCAGCCGTGTGCTTTTTTCAACCTTTTCAGCAGGCCGCTCTGTGTCAAAATCACCACTGCAGTGGTCACCAGCAAAATCAGCGTGGAAAGTGCATTTACATCCGGCGCAACGCCGCTCTTAATGCTCTCCATTACCTTCAGTGGGAAGGTTTTGGTCTGCCCGTTGGTAAAGTAGCTGATAATCACGTCGTCAATCGAAAGCGTAAACGCCAGCAGTGCACCACCCGCGATGCCCGGCGCCAGCACCGGCAGGGTTATCTGCATAAAGGTCTTCAGCCGCCCGGCGCCCAAGTCCATGGACGCTTCCTCAATGGAATTGTCATAACCGTCCAGCCGGGCGCGAACATTAAAAATTACATAGGGAATACAAAAGGTTGTGTGCGCCAGCACCAGCGAAAGCAGACCTCGCGGGATGCCGGTGCTAGAAAACAGCGTCAGCAGCGCAATACCGAGCACAATCTCCGGAATAACAACCGGGATGTACAAAAGGCCGTCAATTATGCTTTTTCCGCGGAATTTGTATTTGTACATGCCCACCGCCGCAATGGTGCCGATAAAGGTAGAGAGCAGCATACTGGTTATCGCAATGAAAATGGTGTTGCCAAAAGACTGCAGCAGTGCGGTATTGTCAAACAGCTTGCTGTACCAATCCAGCGTAAAACCTTTCCATGTCAAGTACGGCTTTGAGGTAGTTGCATTAAAGGAATTTGCAACAATCACCACAATGGGCAAAAACAGAAACGCGTACACCAGCCCGCAGTACACCGCGCCGCCGGTGCGTTTACACTTTTTCTTCGTTTGGCTTCGCATACTTTACACCCCCAAGCTTTGCAGGTCGCCGCCGCACTTCTGGTACAGCTTCACTAAGAGCAGCGTAATGGCAATCAGGATAATGGACAGCGCCGCACCCAGCGGCCAGTTGTTGCCGCTTTGGAACTGCCGCTGAATCAGGTTGCCGATCACGTCCGCGTTGCCGCCGCCGAGAATATCAGAAACAAAGAAATAGCCAAGGCATGGGATGAACACCATGATGCAGCCAGAAAAGATGCCGCTGGCCGTCTGCGGCAGCACAACATTCAGAAAAGTAGCACCTCCGCGTGCACCTAAGTCGGCGGAGGCTTCCAGTTGCGCCTGATCAAGCTTTTCAATCGCTGTATACAGCGGCAGCACCATAAACGGAAACAGCACATACACCATGCCGAGGATAGTTGCACCGCGGTTAAACAGGAACTGCACCGGCTCGCTGGTAATATGCAGCGCCAGCAATGCTTTGTTCAGCCAGCCGCTGGTACCAAGAAATGTGCGCCAGCCGTAAATGCGGATCAGTGAATTCGTCCAGAAAGGAATAATCACCATCATGTATAAAATCGTTTTGCGGCTTTTAAATGTCCGAGAAATCAGGAATGCAAACGGATAGCCCAGCACTATGCAGATAACCGTTGTAATAAATGCAATCAGGATCGACTGGCCGTAAATCTGTACATAGCTGATGTCGAACAATCTGCGGTAGTTTTCCGCTGTGAACTGAAACACCACGTTGTAGTGTTCGTCCAGCCCGCAAAAGCTCATGATCAGGACATACACAAGCGGAACTGCCACAAAGAACGCAAGCCACAGTGTCACCGGACCAACCATCGCAAGTGCAGGACCGGTGCGGGAACGAAACCTTTGCTTTGTCATACCGGACACCCCCTTTACGCCATCTGCACATTTTCCACGGCATTGAAAAATTCCTGGTCGCGCGGGTGAATCAGCCGGGCGTCCTCCGGATTCCAGTACGGGTAAACCGTGCCGTTCATCGGCAGTGCCTCACCCGCAAGGCGTTCCAGCTTCACTTCGTTGCCATTTGAAAGCGCCACGATAGATTTCAGCACGGAACCAACGTACACCTGCTCCCGCACAATGCCCTCAATCGTAAAGCCCTCCACCGGCGTTTGTGAGTACCGCATGCGTTCCGGCCGCACAGAAACAGCAACCATTTCTTTCGGATGAAAGTCCGTGCCGCAGCCAGTAACAGTACCCGGTTCAACGGTAATCGAAACACGGTCATCCTGCACACTGCTCACCACCCCTTCAAACAGGTTGGTTTCACCGATAAACGTTGCCACAAATTTGGACTGCGGCGCTTCATAGATTTCCTTTGGCTCCCCCACCTGCTCCAGAATTCCGTCATGCATCACCGCAATACGGTCGCTCATGGAAAGTGCTTCCTCCTGGTCGTGCGTAACGTACATAAACGTAATGTTCAGCTTGCGCTGCAGGCGCTTCAGTTCCAACTGCATCTGCTTGCGCAGCTTTAAGTCCAGCGCACCCAGCGGTTCGTCCAGCAGCAGCACCTTCGGGCGGTTAATCAGTGCCCGCGCAATCGCGACGCGCTGCTTTTGTCCGCCGGACAGCTGGGAGGGCATCCGCTTTTCAAAGCCGCCCAGCTGCACCAGCTCCAGCATTTCCATGACACGCGTATAAATTTCTTTTTTGGGGACTTTCTTCATTTTTAAGCCGTAGGCCACGTTGTCAAACACCGTCATATGCGGAAAAAGCGCATAACTTTGAAAAACAGTGTTCACGTCCCGCTCAAAGGGTTCTTTCTCTGCGATAGATTCACCCTGCACCAGTATCTCGCCGGAGGTCGGCTGTTCAAAGCCCGCCACCATGCGCAGGGTTGTGGTTTTGCCGCAGCCGGAAGAACCAAGGATCGTCAGGAACTCGCCCTCATACACATCCAGTGAAAGATTTTTTACCACTTGGTTGCCGCCGTAGGCTTTGTTGACGTTTCGGATTTGAACCATTGCGTTTCCACCCACATCTATCATCCCTCTCTGCTTTTACAGTGCTTTGCTGCCGCGCTCACCGGTGCGGATGCGGATTGCGTCCTCAATATTGCGGATAAAAATTTTGCCGTCGCCGACGTGGCCGGTTGCCACACGCTCACGCACGCTGGCAATGATGTCCTCCACTGAACTGTCCTCTACCACCACTTCCACACGGATTTTGGGCAGCAGGTTAATGTTCATCTTAAAGCCCTTAATCTGGTTCACACCATTTTTTACAACGCCTTTCTGGGTGCCGCAGCCCATGACGCTGGAAATCGTCATGCCGCCGCAGTGCACCTCATCCAGTATCAACTTGAGTTCTTCCAGCATTTCCGGTCGAATCACCAATACCATTTCTTTCATGTAAAATACCCCCTTACGGCCAAAACGGCCATTTCGCAGAATTTCCCATCAGAATGCAAAAAAGGAGGCGTCTATCCGCGCTGGATAGACGCCCCTTTGCTTTGGTTGCTTTCATATTACACAGAATCAGCACAAATTGCAATGCAACTTTTTCATGAAAAATATAATCTTTTGCCTATGCAATATACTCTTTTGTAAGTATTTTACTCCTGCTCCTGAATCATTTTAAACATCTGTATCCGGTTCCGGATACCCAGCTTCCGGTAGATATTTAGCACGTGCTTTTTTAAGGTGTTCACACTGATAACCAACTTGCTGCAAATTGCGGTATTGTCCATACCCATCATGAGCATGCCAAGGATTGTTTCCTCACGTTTGGTCAGTTCGTACTGCACAGCAGCCTTTGCAACGGTCAGCTTGCGGCTGCCGGCGTGCTGGCGCTCCTGATACAGCCGATAGGCAAGGTGGTCTTTCAGCATATCCAACAGGAAAATATCATCATAGTGAAAATTATCTTTTCCAATCGTTCGGTAAAAGGTGATGACACCTAAAAATTCCTTTTCCCGCGCCAGAATCATCTGCAGCGAATAATGCCAGTTGTTCGGACTGTACACCTTTTTGTAGTACTCAGTTTCCACACGTTTTTCGTCGCTGATAATATCCGTTTCACGGTACACCAGACTTTTGCCGCCGTACATAATGCCGCGGCTGTAGTCCAGCGCGTCGTAGGTCTGCGGGTACACACCGTCGCAGTTGTAAGTGACCGGCTTCACCAATCCGGGGCTGCCGTCACGGTTTGCCAGAAAGAAATCCGCACTATCGAAATTGAGTACCATTTTCAACTGCTCAAGCAGCATTTTCCGCATGGCGTCAAAATCTTCGGTTGTGTAAATTTTGTAAATGATATTGTTCAGTACCAGCCAATCATTGGTTTCCAACTGTTTCATGTCATACCCTCTTTCTGCTGTGTACCCGGCCACAGTATATTCCGCATTCTTTTGGCTGTGACCTGTCACCCGTAAAAATTAGCTTACAGAAAAAAGCAGCGGTGTTTGTGCATACAACTGCCACTTTGCTACTTTAGTATAGCACACTCTAAAAGTATCTGCAAACTTTTTCATCCTTATTTCCATTACAAAATTCCGGTCAAAAACATTCACTTTTAATAAATGAAATGGATTTCACATAAGGAAGAAAAGTGCTTTTTGAATTCATACGGGCAGCGGCGTGTTTTACACACCCCAAAGCAGCATGACCAGCGGCAGCGTCACCACTGAAAAAATCGTGGTCACTGCAAACAATTCAGAAGCATAACCCTCATCTTTATCATACTCTACCGCAAACAGTGTACCGGTGGCCGCCGTCGGGCAGGCTGTCACCAGCAAAACGACTTCTGCCACCATTGAGCTGACTGGGATAAGTTTAAACAGCACCAGACAAACCATTGGGATAATCAGCAGTTTGATTGCTGTAATGTAATAGACGCGTCCTTTTTTCAGTGCGCTGCCCAGCTGTGTACGGGCAATCACCGCGCCGGCAGTAAACATGGCGAGCGGTGTGTTCAAGTCTGAAATATCACTGAGCGTGGTCAGCAAAATCTTCGGCAGTGAAATGTTCAGCAGGAACAGTGCCAAGCCAATTACTGTTGCAAAAATTGCAGGTGAGCACAGCGACTGCAGGGTGTCTTTCAGGTTGCAGGCCTCCCCCTTAATCTGCATCAATCCGTGTGTCCAAACCAGCAGGTTAAACAGTGTCAGAAAAGCAGTGACGTACAGCACGCCCTCCTCGCCAACAACACCCTGTACCAGCGGAATACCCATAAAGGCACAGTTGGAGTAAGTACAGGAAAAGCGCTCCACTGCCAAAGCCGCCTGATCGTGCCCGCCACGAACCAAAGCCACCGGCAGGAACAGCGCCACCGCGTAGCTGATCAGTGACAGCACCAGTGCCCAGCTCAATCCCGCCAGCAAGTGAGTGTTAAAAGGTTTCTGATAAGAAACCAGAATCACGACAGGATTTACAATGTTCAGCACCAGATTGGAAAGTCCCCTGCTGACTGACTCCGTAATAATGTTCAGCTTGCTGCACAGAATACCCACCAGAATCAGGAACATCATAATGATGACTTGTGTTAATACCGCAGACAAAAATGACCCCTTCTTTCTCAATATACCCGTGCGCTGCAAAAAGCCGCATTTTTACAGCGCATAAGGTAAACTATATCACTCCCCTGCATTTTTATCAATGTTCAAATTCGTTTTTTACCCACAGCGTATCGGTGGATTTTCTGAATTTACATACTGTACGAACCAGATTCCCCGCAGAATTCGCAATTTCATCCAGTTGCGTATAATTTTCCTTCCCTGCTCCACTTGGATTATTTTTTGCAGGAAACTTTAAAAAAGTTGCAGAAAGGCATTGACAAAAAGCTAAAAACAAGTTAGCATTAATCTTAAAGAAGCAGAGACGCTGGAGTTGAAAGAGACTTTGTATGTCTTTGCTTTTTTCTTTGCCTGTACACTTTATTGATTCGCAGTGTTGCATTTTTACACAGCTGCTTTGATTGTAGGGCAAAATGAGTATAAGGGGGATACAAGTGATGAAAAAGAGAGTTCAAATTCGCAGCGGCAGCAGCCAAAAGAGGCAGGTCTGTCGCATTACATCTCTGCTGCTTGCTGCGGTACTGACGGCTTCTCTTGCCGGGTGCGGAAGCAACGCAAACGGCGGCGGCTCCGCCGCTTCCACAGCCGGCAGTTCTGCGGCATCTGCAGCCAGCGTTCTGTACCCCGGCACCACAGCAGCTGATTCCGTCACAATTAACATTCCAAGTGAACCGCCGCAGATGAACAGCATTTTGGCGACTGATCAGGTTTCCGGGGACATCATGCGTTTAACGATGGCAGGCCTTACCAAGCAGGACGCAAATGATAAACCGCAGCCGGATATTGCGCAGAGCTGGGATATCAGCACAGACAAAAAGACATATACGTTCCACCTGCGCAAAGACGCAAAGTGGAGCAACGGCGAGCCGGTTACTGCAAAAGATTTCGTTTTCTCCTGGATTACCGCCATGACCGCTTCCACCGGAGCGCAGTACTCTTACATTCTGACAGACAACATTGCCGGCGGGCAGGATTATTATGACGGCAAAATTACCGCCGACAAAGTTGGCGTAAAGGCATTGGACGATTACACCTTAAAAGTGGAATTCAGCAATCCGATTCCGTACGCACTGAGCCTTACTTCCTTCTCCGCTTACCTGCCAATCAACGAAAAAGGCTACAAGCAGATTACCGGCGGTTCCATGGACAAATACGGCAAAAGCCCAGAAACGCTGCTGACCAACGGCCCTTACAAAATGACCGAGTGGACCCACGACGACCACATTACACTGGCAAAAAGCAATGATTATTGGGACTCTGCCAAAACCACGATTTCCAATGTGAAGCTGACCATGCTGAAAGACGAAAATGCCATGCTGAATGCCTTTAAGGCCGGTGATGTGGACGAAATTACGGTGAACGGCGACCAAATGGCTTCCCTGAAAGCAGAAGGGCAGGCAGTCAAAACTTACTCGGACGGTGGTGTGCAGTATCTGGAGTTCAACGAAAAACGTACCAACTTGGGCTTGGGCAACGCAAAAATCCGTCAGGCCCTCGGTATGGCACTTGACTGCACCAGCCTTTGCAGTAATATACTGAAAGACGGTTCCACCGCCGCCGACGGTATGGTTCCGCCGTCCATTGCCGGTACAGGCGGCACCTACGCAAAGGCACGCGGCTCTGTTTTGCTCGGTTATGACAAGGAAAAGGCAAAGACGACCTTTGAAGCCGGCCTGAAAGAAGCAAACTTAAACAAGAGCAACCTCAAAATTTCTCTGTCATGCAGCGATGACAGCAAGACGCAGAAAATGGCTGCTTTTCTGCAGGAGCAGTGGAACAGCACGCTCGGCATCCATATAGAATTGAAGCCCATGCCCTCCAAATCTCGCTTCACCGCAATGAGCAACGGTGATTTTGATATCGTTTTGACAAACTGGTTTCCAGACTACAACGATCCAATGACTTATTTGGACACCCTGACAAGCTCCAGCGGCAACAACAACGGCAAGTACAACAATCCCAACTATGACGCCCTGATTAAGCAAGCAGTTACCGCAACTGACACCGCCAAACGGCAGGAGTTCCTGATTCAGGCGGAAAAGCTGATGCTGCAGGACTGCCCCATTTATCCGCTTTACTTTAAGGCACAGTGCTACACCATGTCCGGCAAATTTACCGGCCTGACCCGCACCGCTTTCCAGGACCTTGACCTGTGCGACGGCGCAAAAGTAAGCTGATTTTACCTTTAATCACAACATATCCTCTCCATATAAAAAGGTCTGCCGCCGCACATAACTGTGTCGGTGGCAGACCTTTTCCGGTTTCTGCTTTGCAAATAACCACAGAATCAGCTTGTTTTTTTCTGGGCAGCTGACTACAATAGAGAGCGCACAGTACGCTTTCTGCTGTTCTATCTGAAATATTTTAGAAAGGTCTTGTTTCTGCATGAAAATTACAGACATACGCACCTCCGAATTTTCCGTTCCACTGCGCACGCCTTTTAAAACTGCCCTGCGTACTGTAACCGCAATTCATGATGTTTTGGTAACCGTCACTACAGATGACGGCCGCCACGGCTACGGCGAAGCACCGCCGACCGCACCCATTACCGGCGAAACCATCGGCTCCATCCGCTGCGCTGTGGAAGAATTTATCCGCCCCGCCCTGCTTGGCCGCGAAATTGAGGATTTAGACGGAACCATGCACGTGCTGCACACAGCCATCCTGCACAACACCAGTGCCAAAGCCGCTGTAGACATGGCGATTTATGACCTGTACGCACAGGAACTCGGTGTGCCGCTGTACCGCCTGCTGGGGGGCAGCAAAACCGAGTTGGAAACAGACCTGACCATCAGTGTGAACAGTCCGGAAGAAATGGCTGCAGACAGCCTGACTGCTGTTGGGCGCGGTTTCCGTATTCTGAAAATCAAAGTCGGCCTGCAGCCGGAGCTGGATTTGGCCCGCATTCAGGCTGTGCGCAAAGCAGTTGGGCCTAAAATTGCAATTCGCGTAGATGCAAACCAGGGCTGGAGCCCTGCGCAGGCTGTTCGTATCATACGTGGTATGGAGGATGCCGGACTGACACTTGACCTTGTGGAACAGCCGGTAAAAGCCGCGGATCTGGACGGCATGGCTTATGTCCGCCGCAACGTTTCCACGTCGATTCTCGCGGATGAAAGTGTCTTTTCTTCTGTAGATGCCATGGCGGTCATTCAAAAAGGTGCAGCAGATTTTCTCAACATCAAGCTGATGAAAACCGGCGGTATTTACGGTGCGCTGCAAATCTGCTCCATTGCGGAAAGCTGCGGTGTTACCTGCATGGTAGGCTGTATGCTGGAAAGCAGCCTTGCTGTCAGCGCCGCCGCGCACCTCGCCGCAGGCAAACGTATTATTACCCGTGCGGATTTGGATGGCCCCGGACTTTGCAGCGCCAACCCTTACCTTGGCGGGCCGCAGTTCTTGGAAAACAGAATCATTATGAACGAAAATCCGGGGCTTGGTATTTTACCGAAATGGGTAGACGAAACCGAAAAAATGCAGTAAAATAGCAAAGAGAAATGTTCATAAAATACATATTTCTCTATGTATTTATGATTTCCTTTGTAAATCCTTGCCAAGAATGAGCTGCCCATACTGTTGCAAGAAACTTTCGGCAGCCCTTTCCCACAGAAAAGAGTGGTCTCCCATGCAATTACAAACTTTATGTGAAAAATGCGCTGCAGAAGCATCGGCTGCCTCTGCACGTGTTTCCCTTCTGGTGCAGGACATCTCCTGCAGTCAGCCGCTGCTGGAACATGACGCTCAGCGTCATCTGGTTTCCGCCAGCACGATTAAAACGCAGATCATGCTGACCACTTTGGATATGGTACAGCACGGCACACTCAGCCTGCAAACGCTGGTGCCAATTTCTTCAGAAGATATTTTGCCGGACAGCATAGCCTTTGACCGGCCGATTTCAAAAGTCGCAGTGGAAGAACTGCTGCACTGGATGATCTGTATCAGCGACAACACCGCCACCAACCTGCTGATTCGGTTAGTCGGCATGGAAGCTGTTAACCGCTACTCCGCTGAAGTTCTGCACCTGACCGCTACCAAACTGGAACGCAAAATGCTGGACTGGGATGCCCTGCAGCAGGGACGCAACAATTTCACCAGCCCGCATGACATGCTGCGCACTTACCGCGCTCTGGCACAGAAGACCATTCTCACACCGGAATTATGTGACTATGCCCTTTCTGTTCTTTCCTGTCAGCAGGACAAAACCGTTGCATTTCGCTACATCTGGGAACCGCTGCGCGCCGCACACAAAACCGGCGAACTGGACGGACTGGACCATGATACCGGTCTGCTCTTTTTGCAAAACCACACCTACTTTTTTGGCTTTTTTGCAACGGATGGTTCTTCCAATACAGAAAACCAACAGCTGCTGGGGCGGCTGTTCCGTATGGTAATTGATTACCTAAAGGAAGTGGAAGCATGAATACCGTCTTCATAAATAATGTTACAGATTTGTTCAGCCGGCCAGACAACACTGAACGGGTAGACCAGGCGCTTTGCGGCACAAGTGCGAAGATTTTGGAGCAGAGCGATGGATGGTATTATTTGGAAACCTGCTACGGCTACCACGGCTGGGTACAAAAAACCCGTATGCGGCCATTTGCCAAGCGCAACGCCTGGGATCTTGCCCCCAAGCTGATTGTTTTGCAGCCCCTGGCAGACATTTTAACGCAGCCGCGTGTGCAGAGTACACGCCTGACTACCGTGCTGCGCGGCGGTATTCTGGGACAGTTCGGCACGGCACTGCAGGACGGCTGGCAGCACGTTTGTCTGCCGGGCGGCGAAGCCGGCTGGGTCCCGGCAAGCTTTCTGGCGCCGATGCCGAAATTTGATGGCGTCCCGGAAAAGGAAATGCGCACACGCATTACCGATTCGGCACTTTCGTATTTGGGGACACAGTACCGCTGGGGCGGAAAAAGTCCTTTTGGCATTGACTGCTCCGGCCTGACGCAGATGGCCTATCAGCTAAACGGCATTACTATCTGGCGCGACGCTGAAATCAAACCCGGCTATGCAGTGCATGAAATTGAAAAAGACAAAATGAAGCCTGCGGATCTGCTGTACTTTCCCGGCCACGTTGCCATGTACCTTGGCAACGGAAAGTTTGTACACGCCACAGGCCACGTTGGAGACAGTTGCGTAACCATCAACAGTCTTGACCCATACAATGACCATTACCGCGAAGATTTGGCGGAAAACATGATTGCCGTTGGCAGTGCGTTTCCGCTGCAAAAATCGGCTGCGTTTACAGCAGACTGATTATTGAGACTGCAAAAGGACTGAATCCCGGTGCGAAACCCGCACTTGTGGATTCAGTCCTTTTTTAGTTCTTTGAAAACTGCTGTACCCGCCTAAAAACCCAGTGTGTTTTTATCTGTTACTGCACAGCAAGCGCATAATCGAATCGCCGCAGGAATGATTCTTTTCGCATCGTGCAGAAATCTCAGTTGCGTTTGCCGTCACAAAATCTCTACATTCGCAGCACGAAGAGAATTGACGGTTGCCTCATCCGGCAAAGCATCCGTAACAATCGCGTCTATGTCATCAAAATGTGCGAACCGGAAAGAATCATTAAAGTAAAATTTATCCCGTTCCATTACAATGTATTTGTGTCGGCTGCTTTCCAGAACAGCACGCTTGGTCAGGCCGTCCTCAACCCCCAGCGTAGTAATGGAGCTGTCCACCATATCCACTCCGCAGCTGCCCAAAAAGGCTCTGTCAAAGCTGTACTGCTTGATTACATCAATCGCGGCAGCGCCCAAAAAGCCATTTACTGAGCGCACCATTATGCCGCCGGTACCAATCGCAGTGATATGCGGGCTGGTTGCCAGCACCTGCAGGATGTCCAGCATATTGGAAACAGCCACAATATGTCTGCCGTTCCCCGCCAGCAGCTTTGCCAGCAATATGTTGGTGGTTGAAATATCCAAAAAAATAGTTTCATTTTCGCGAATGCAGTTATATGCTTTTCGGGCAATGATCTGCTTCTGCTCCACATTTACATTGCGCCGATCTTCAAAGTCCCGGTTCAGCGGAAAATCCTGCGAAAGAATTGCCCCGCCATAAGCGCGGCGCAGTTTCCCCTGGTTTTCCAGCACTTTCAGATCTTTCCGTATGCAGTCCGCAGAAACTTCAAATTTAGCACTTAAATCCTTTACCTTAACAGTACCCTTTTGTCGCAGGCACTGCATAATTGCATCCAGCCGTTCTTCAGTAAACACGTCCCGACCCCCCTTGTAATTGTTTGGGCGAATTCTTCGCAGCAACATTTCTGTTATAATATCACAATCGCACAAAATATACAATTTTCATTACAATATATGTTAAGTTTAGTCAACCTGTAAAAAGCATACTTTACTGTTACAACAGCAACTCCCAAAACCGGATATGTTGTTTCAGCACAGTTCACAGCCGCGCATCTGTTCCACAAACCAGCAGTGGAACGCTTCGGCATCCACCTGTGTACAAATAATTGCGTTCGGCGTTTTCGCCGCAAAATCCATAACACTGCACCCGGCGGTCAGCATGCTGCCGGTTTCGATTTCCACACGTGCCGCATGGGTGGTAAACAGCTGCGGTGCCAGCAGATATGCCGCGGCACAGGAGTCAAACATACATAATCCTGATGCCAGACTTCCAGACCGGTACTTGCAAAACAGGCTGTATGCCATCAAACCCACACCGCCCATCTGGCGCAGCTGTTCACTTTCTGCCGGCAGAATCCGTGCCTGCAGCCCAACGTCCAATGGTGCTACGGTAATTGGCAGACCGCTTGCAAAAACAATTTTTGCCGCCTCCGGATCTGCCGCAATATTGAATTCTCCCATCACCGTCAGGTTGCCGCGTCCGGTAGAACCACCCATCAGCACAATCTCCCGAATGTGCTGTTTCACTTCCGGAAACACCTTGAGCAAAAGCGCAACATTGGTCAGCGGCGCAATCGGCATCAGCGTGACCGGTTCGCCGCTTTCCAGCAGCACGCGTCGCATGGCACAGACCGCGTTTTCCGGCAGGAGCAGGCTTTCATCCGGTTCCGGAAAATCAAAGCCGTCCAGCCCGCTCTCGCCGTGTATCTCGCTGGCATCCACCGAAGGACGCATCAGCGGTTCTGCCGCCCCAGCCGCTACCGGCACTTTTTTGTGAAAGAAATGCAGCAGCCGCAGTGCGTTTTTCGTGACTTTTGGCAGAGAAACATTTCCCGAAACGGTTGTAATCAGTTTTATTTCCAGCTCTTTGCTGAACAGCGCGATTGCCAGTGCCACCGCATCATCGATGCCGGGGTCCGTATCTATGATAATTGGGCGTTTATTCATTGTTTTGTCCTCTTTATATTTTATTTCTCCCGCGGAACTTCCTGCAGAGTAGGAATGGACTGCTGCGCACCTGCTTTGGTGATTGCCGCGGCAGAGGCGCGGGTAGCAAACCGCATGGCCTGCTGCATCGTTGCTCCGCGCAGGAGTTCTGCCGCCAGCGCACCAATAAAGGTGTCCCCGGCGGCGGTTGTGTCCACTACTTTCTCTACCGGGTAGCTTTCAGCAAAGAAGCTGCCCTCGCTGCCGCTGTACATGCTCCCCTTTGCGCCCAGTGTAATGACTGAATTCCGGCAACCCAGTGTGCACAGCTTTTCAAAGGCCGCTGTGCACTCCCTCTCTGTCTGCGGACAGATACCGGTCAAAAATGCACACTCGGTTTCGTTGACAACCAGAAGGTCGGTACATTCATAAACATTTTGCGCAATCTCATGTGCAGGTGCGGGGTTAAACAGTGTAAATAAGCCGCGTGCCTTTGCCGCACAGATGGCACTCTGCACCGCCTGCAGACTGCATTCATACTGCGTGATAAAAATATCTCCGGCGGCCGCATTTGTATCCAGCAGCGCTTCCACATCAGCTGCTGTCAGTTCAAGATTTGCGCCGCCGCTGACCACAATGCGATTTTCCCCGCCTGTACGTGTAATCACCGCAACGCCGGTGCTTTGTTTCCCGCTGCGGCGCACCAGTTTGCAGTCAACACCGCTTTTCTCCAATGTTTGCAGCAGCGTGTCCCCAAAGGCATCCTGCCCAACACAGCCCGCCATCTTGGTTGGCGCACCCAGCCTTGCCGCCGCAGTTGCCTGATTGCCTCCCTTGCCGCCGGGATTGGTAAAAAAGTCATATCCCTGCACAGTTTCTCCCGCTTTGGGCGCTTCTTTGCAGGAAACACATAAATCCATATTCATACTGCCAAACACGATGACCTTTTTCATCAATATTTCCTCCTGTTCCTTTGTTACAGACTACCACTTGCCCACCCGGCGGTCAAGTTCGTTTTGTCCATACCGCACCGCAAAAATCGCTCCGGTACCATACTTTCGGATGCTTTTTCGGTTGTAAAGCTTGTTTTTTTAGAATTTATTTTTATAATGTTGATTTAATTTATAATCAATGATATAATACGTTTATTAAATCAATAAACAAGTGATGTGATTGTATGTGTAAAATTGAAAATGCCGTACTGGAAGACCTAATCAACGGATTTACCCGCAGCACCGCCGGAACGCTGACCTGCCTTTCCTGCGGAAAAACCTTTGAGCAGGGCGAAGTTTACCCCTGCAGCGGCCATTTCTTTACCGCAGAACGTGCTCTTGGGCTGCACCTGCAGGAAAACCACCCTGACCGTTTTTCTGAACTATTAAACAGCGGCAGCAAATATCTTTCACTAACAGAAAATCAAATCAAGCTGCTCACTCTGTTTCATGCCGGTGCTTCTGATAAGGAAATCGCAAATCAGCTGGGAATCTCCTCTTCAACTGTGCGGCACCAGCGCTTTATGTTTCGGGAACGTGCCAAAGCCGCTAAGCTGTATCTGGCGGTGTGGACAATGGTGGAAGCAAAAAAGAACAATCAACAGGCGGATTTACTGCCTGTACACAAGGGGGCCACTATGGTGGATGAACGTTACAGCATTACCGAAGAAGAATACCAGAAAATACTCGGCAATGTCTTTGAAAGTCTGGAGCCGCTGAAACTAAAAGTTTTTTCTTCAAAAGAAAAGAAAAAAATCGTAATTCTGCGCAAGCTGGCTGAACAGTTTCAGCCCGGCCGCAAGTACACGGAAAAAGAAGTCAATGAAATTCTCGGTGCTGTTTACGACGACTATGCCATGCTTCGCCGTTACCTGATTGAATACGGCTACATGGAACGCACCAAAGACTGCAGCAGTTACTGGCTGAAATAATGGATTTTTGTTGTACCGCGCCGCCTGCGCAACGGTGTTTTGCTGCTGGCTGCCGCATGACCGAAATTATGATTATATAATCATCAACGATACTGTTAAGGCCGTATTGACAAAGCACGGGAATGGTATCATCACTGCAATGAAAGGCCCATGTTTGTCGCATCCGGCGGGCAGGACACAGACAAAAAATCACCCGCAAAAGCTGCGGGTGATTTTGTTTTATCCCAATATTTTTTTCAAGTCCTCTTCCGGTGTGCTGATTGGCGTAATATTGTATTTTTCAACCAGGACCTGCAGTACATTCGGGGAGATAAATGCCGGAAGCGTTGGCCCCAAATAAATATTCTTTATGCCAAGGTACAGCAGCGAAAGCAGAATTGCAACTGCCTTCTGCTCGTACCATGAGAGAATCAAAGAAAGCGGAAGTTCATTAACTCCGCAGCCAAACGCATCCGCAAGTGCTAACGCTACTTTGATTGCACTGTACGCGTCATTGCACTGGCCCATATCCATAATCCGTGGAATTCCTTCAATTTCGCCCAATTTCAAATCATTCAGCCGATATTTTCCGCATGCCAGCGTTAGGATAACGGTATCTATTGGTGTTTTTTTCGCGAATTCCGTGTAATAGCTCCTGCCGGGCGCTGCACCGTCACAGCCGCCAATCAAAAAGAAATGTTTGATCTTGCCCTGCTTAACCAAGTCAATTACTTTACCTGCAACGGACAGCACCGTACCATGTGCAAATCCTGTAGTAACCGTTGTGCCTCCGTTGATTCCGGTCATTGGATGGTCTTCCTCATAGCCGCCGCATTCCAGTGCTTTTTCAATGACCGGCGTAAAATCTTTATCCTCGCCGATGTGAACAAGTTCCGGATAAGAAACAACAGACGTTGTAAAGACCCTGTCCGCATAGCTTTGTCTTACAGGCATCAGGCAGTTCGTTGTAAACAGAATCGGTGCGGGGATGTTGTGAAATTCCGACTGCTGGCTCTGCCACGCTGTTCCGAAGTTTCCTTTCAGATGCGGGTACTTTTTGAGTTCAGGATAGCCGTGTGCCGGCAGCATTTCAGAATGTGTATAGATATTGATGCCTTTATCCTTTGTCTGCTCCAGCAAAAGTTTTAAATCGTGCAGGTCGTGTCCGCTTACCACAATAAACGGCCCTTTTTCGATGGTCAAAGGCACTTCAGTCGGAACAGGGGTTCCGTAGCTCTCCGTATTTGCCTTGTCCAAAAGCTCCATGCACTTATAATTTGCTTCGCCTGTTTTCAAAACAAGCGGCAGCAGTTCATCCATGCCATAGTCTTCACCAACTGCATACAAACCGTCGTAGAAAAAGGTGGTTACCTTCTGGCTGGTAAAGCCAAGTGCAAACGCATGGTACGCATATGCCGCCATACCGCGCATACCAAATAGAATCAGCGATTTCAGTGAACGTATATCTTCATCCGCATCCCATATCTGCTGAACATCGTAATTTTCAGCATCGGCCGCAATTTTCTCTTTTTCGGCATTAACTTGCGCAAGCAGCGTATTGATGGTTTCGTTATTAAAATTAACGTTTGTAATGGTTGTAAACAAGCCCTTCAGCACAAGTTCATCGGCTGCTTTCGTCGGCTTCGCTGACTTGACTGCCCGCGCAAGCCCAATCAGCGCACCTGTCAGTTCATCCTGAAAATTGGCGGTATCTGACTTTTTACCGCATACACCGGCTTTCCCTTCGCAGCCAGTATTATGAGCAGTCTGCTGGCACTGAAAACAAAACATTTCTCCCATTTTATTTACTCCTTGTTATTTATTCAGAAATGCGGCCGCAAATTTTTACTTGCAGCGTGTGCGGAACACCTGAATTTGTTTGACAGTTTCCACGCAATAGGATGCCAATTATTTGGCTTTTCTATTCGGTTTGACGCCTAAAATGATAAGTCAGTCAAAAGCAAATTGCGTTACAAAAAGGTCCTGACTCGCAAAACAGCAAGTCAAGACCTTTTTCGTATTTTATGCGTGATTCATTTTGGAAATACTTCTCATTAGTTTTGCAGCAGGGGAACGGTTTTTTGGCAATGCGCTACCTCTTCCAGTGTCGGCATTGCCGGAATGGCTCCGCTTTTCATGGTAGTCATGGAACCCGCGGCATTTGCAAACGAAATGATTTCTGTCAGTTCGGAAACAGTCAGCTCTTTGATTTCCTGCAGGCTTTTTCCTTTCAGGCAGTAGAGAACAGCACCAAAGAATGTGTCACCGGCACCGTTTGTGTCAATCGTTTTCACGTCATAAGTCGGAAGTGTACCGAAAGAATCCCCCAACAGGTAAAAAGCGCCTTTCGAGCCCAGTGTGACCAGCACCAGTGTTACACCAAGTTCCTGAATTCTGCGGGCACCTGCAAGGAGGTCATGCTCCCCAGTGAGCATGACCATTTCTTCTTCAGAAAGTTTGACCAAATCAGCCAGAGGGAGAGCCGCGTGCATCTGCTGCTTTGCTTCCGTTTCACTGCTCCAAAGCGGTGCGCGGTAATTGGGGTCATAGCTGATGATTGCGCCGGCTTCTTTTGCAGTTTTTACTGCATAAAGAGTAGCTGAACGGCTGGGTTCTTCCGTCAAGGAAACCGAACCGAAATGCAGGAATTTTGTGTTTTTCAGCAGTTCAGGATGTACTTCATCGGCTGTGAGCATAATATCCGCACCGGGTTTCCGATAAAATGCAAAGGAACGGTCTCCTTTTTCGTCCAGCTGCACAAAAGCCAAAGTTGTGTGCACCTCATCGGTCATAACCAGATTGTCGGTACTGATTCCATTCTGATCCAACGTGGATTTTAAGAATTTTCCGAACCCGTCATTGCCCACCTTGCCAATAAAGGCAGTTTTGCTGCCCAAACGCCCGGCTGCCGCCAAAACATTTGCGGGAGCGCCCCCTGGGTTTTGCGCAAACAGTGCGTTCCCCGCCGCATTGCTGCCGGCAGGTGTAAAGTCAATCAGAAGTTCTCCGACAGCGGTTATATCGAACATTTTACCAACTCCCCGTTTCTTGCTGCAATTCATACATTTTTAAATCTGCTTTACCAGATGCCCCGTGGAATGCAAAGTCAACCCACAATCCGGTTCCTTAGATGCTTTTTTATCCATCAGGCAAGTGATTCTTTCAACACGAGAACGCCATAAGGTGCAAGTTCGTATGGCCCCGTGATTTGTTCATCCGTTAATAAATTTGTCATTCGTTTCTTTACGGAAATGCGAGCCTCATGCTCCTTGTAATTGAGGACAAAGTAATAATTTGTCCCGTCTTTCTGCCGCACAGCCAGTTCACAATCCTCCGGCAGTTCCAGTATCCCCTGATACGGAGCGGCAAACTGCAGCTTGTGCAAAAAAGCCTCGGCAGTCTGTCTGGAAAACGCAGCACCATAGTAATAGGCAGTACCCCGCCCGATTTTGTTGGAGACCAGCGCGGGCTTACCATCGTAGTAGTTTCCGCGGTAAACAGCCTCTGCCTTTGCGGTGCTTCCGTGTGCCTCCAAAATGTCATTGAACAGTGGCGCCTCTATCATACTGCCATTCCAATCTGCCTGCTCCATTTCATCGTACGGACTGAGATAGGTATAATCCGTTACCTCAACACCGCACAAGTCAGCAGCAAACCCTGGCATTGGGCTCATGGGGCATCTGCCGTACTCATCCTTGTATCCGGTGCGGCAGCCAAGAATCAGCGTGCCTCCCTGCTTCACATACCGGCGCAGCAAGTTGGCTGTGCATTCGGTCAAAATTACCGCATGTGGGTACACCAGAAGATCATATTGACAAAGCGCCTGCAGGGTAACAGTTTCATTCAAATAGAGAAAATCGCACGGTGTATGTGTAAGCTGTGCTGCTTCAAACCAGCCTTTGTCGCTCAGGCGGTTCACCTGCGCCGACCATTGGTCAGTGTCACCGTCCCATTCATTGGGATAGTCTTTCAGGACAGCGACCCGTGCCTGATATTTTGCTCCGGCAAGACGCTCAATAGCAGCAACATCGTGATGGATTCCCTTGAGTTCTTCCAGTCTGCGGTTCGGCTGGTTGGAATAGTCGTTCCACCCATGCCAGTAAATCTCCGTTCCAATCCAGCTGGTCCGCCACCGAAAGTAGCCAATGTAGTCCGCACCGTGGGCAATGCTCTGCATTGTCCAAAGCCGAATCTGGCCCGGTTTCGGCATAGGGGTAGCAATCCCGCTGACCCAGCCGCCCGCTCCGCTTTGCTGTTCCATGATCCCGAAGTTCGGCGAAATCGCCCGCGCGCGTGTCAGGTTCCAGCTCCAGTTCCGGTCTTTCAGGTCGTCCTTCTTTGGTGGCTGGTCTTTTCGCTCGAATCCAAACAGCGGATAACTGTCGTACATAATGAAATCAAGGGAACGCTCCACCAGTTCATCATAATCCACATGCCCAAACAGTCCGTTTGTGGTGATATACTGCCCCTTTGGAGCGTAGCGCCGGATGATTTGCGCCTGTAAGTCCGCAAATTCAATGACACTGTGTGAAATAAATTTTCTTTCCTCCAGTGCCAGGTGCGGATTTGCAGAATTCTGATAAGTAGGCCGCGGAAGAAAAATTTGATTCCAGTCCGAGTAGGTCTGATTCCAAAAAACGGTGCCCAGGCACTCATTCAAATTGTCGAGTGTTTTGTACTTTTCTTTCAGATAAGTGCGAAAAGCCAGGTGGTCTGATTCGGAATAGAAAACATCCTTTTCACAGTTCAGTTCATTGTCGATCTGCCAGCCAATCACATTCGGATACGGGCAGTAGTGAGCCGCCAATTTTTCTACAATGCCGGCACAAAAGCGGCGGTAAACCGGAGAATTATAATTATAATGCCGCCGCATTCCGTGGCGGTACAGTGTACCGTCCAAATCGGCATTCAGGATTTCCGGATACTTTTCCGACAGCCATGTGGGCGGCGTGGCTGTCGGTGTGCAGAAAATCACCTGCATCTGCTCTTCCAACGCCACCTGCATAAAGCGGTCAAAGAATTCGAAGGTATAAACGCCCTCCTCCGGCTCAAACTTGTTCCACGCAAATTCCGCGATACGGATTACCGTAAGACCGTATGCTTTCATGCGCTGTAAATCCTCACGCCAAAGTGATTCTTTCCAATGTTCCGGATAGTAACAAACACCCAGCGTAAGCGCTTCTTGATGAATAGATTTCACACTCACATCGCCTCTCTTATTTTGTTTGTGTGAGAATATCCGATGTGCTGAAATCATTCTCACATTCCTGCATATTCATGTGCAAGTTGCCTGCCCAATGTGTTCGTATTATAAATCCGTAAAACATGCATGTCAATGTGCTGACATGTCCTCTTTGCTATTTGTGAGAACTTTTCAAATACATATGTGTTTTGCTGTGCACACATTAAATTTTATGAAGCGGAAGCTTTGCGTAATAATCCGTGCGCACGTCCTGCTTGAGCCAGCTGAGAAATTGTTCGATTTCCATATTCCAGAACCGCCATTCATGTTCATAACCCGGTACAGCGTGCCACACATGCGGAAGCTGCTGGCCTGTCATTGCCTGGTGCAGTTCCAGATTATCGGGAAACAGTGCATCCTCTTTACCGCATGCCACATACGCCTGAGGCATATTTTTGCCGTTCTGTTTTAAGTTTTCCAGCAAAGCAAAAACATCAATCGCATTAGGAACCGTCGGTTCCTCATTCACAACCCGTATCGGGGACGAAAATGCGCCGAACGCCGCATAATGCTCCGGGCAGCTAAGTGCATGAATCAGTGTGCCGTAACCACCCATTGACAATCCGGCAATGTACCGGTCTTCCGGCCGATTGGAAATCGGGAAGTTCCCGCTGATAAACTCAGGCAATTCCTTTTCTAAGAAATCAAAGTAATTTTCGTGGTTGGGGCAGTTCAGGTAAAAGTGATTGCCACAGGAAAAGGTAACAACGGCTATCTGATGTTCTTCTGCTAACCGCCCGATACTTGTATACCGCAGCCACGACTTGTAATCGTTCCCTTTTCCATGCAAAAGGTACAGAACCGGATACTTGGCAGGCGGTGTATGACACGGCTTGTCTTCAAGGTCACAGGAACTCAATGTGGGCAGTGTAATTGTAATGTCCACACCATGTTCCAAAGAGTAAGAAACAAAGTTGCATTCCATAAGTGCCATGATTTTCTCTCCTATAAAATAGTGCTCCGGCTTGTCGCCGAAGCATGTATTGTTTTTCTTCTGCTATGTTACCGCTTTGCTTTCCCCAGCAAAGCTTCCAAGGCATGTTCAATGTGGCAGTCCCAGAATTTCCAGTCGTGCTCGCCCGGGCCTTCCTCATAGATAAAGTCGGCCCCCAGTTTTTTCAGCCGATCACGCATCGCACGGTTTGGGCCAATGAGCTCATCCTCCGTACCACATGCAAAATACAGCTTCGGAACCGGTTGTCCTGACAAAATCAGCTTTTCTGCAACTGCGCCAGCGTCACACTCACCCCCGCGCAGCTTTGAAAGATCTCCAAACACACTCTGATAAAAGGAATAACTTTCAATCTTATCGTACTCACCCTCTGACAAGCTGAGGACCCGATTCACAATAAACGCAGAGGAAAGCGCGATGACAGAACCGAACACTTCCGGATGTTTAAAACCATTCAGGAACGCCCCATAACCACCCATCGAAAAGCCGCCAATCAACGTATCTTCTCTTTTGGAGGAAAGCGGGAACAGCGCCCGCGTAAACGCAGGCAGCTCTTTTGTAAGGAAGGTGGAGTAATGTTCTTCTTTTGGGCCGTTGTCAGTGTAAAAGCTGTTGTCACCGGAAGGCATGATGACGGCTACCCGGTACCAATCCGCCAACTGCTGAATTCGCGTATTGAACAGCCAGTCTGTGTAGTTGCCCGAATACCCATGCAGCAGATACAGTGTCCGGAACCGTTCTGTATTTCCGTCCTTTTTCCTTTGCTCCATCGGAATCACCGCATAAAACGGCACAATCTTTTTTAGAGATTCTGATAAAAAATTCACTTCCGCAACTGCCAATTTTAAAACCTGCTTTCAATGAAAAATTAAAGACTTTCATACAGCAACCAATTTGTGCAGAAAGGCATGGATTCATCAGCCCACAGCATCCTCTGCAATCACAGAGAATGACTGCGGCGGAACTGTGATTGCAGTTTCTGAGACCACTGTCGGCGCACCGATGGAAAACACATTTTTCCCATGCACCGCAATCGGTGCAGACGCAGCCTGCTCTGACGGATTCAGTGCCATAACAAATCTGCCGCGCCGATAAAGGAGCGGGCAGGTGTTTTTCTCTGCAAACAGCACCTCAAACGGTGCATCCGCGCCCAAATCCGCATACTTGCTGCGCAGAGCCAGCAAACTTTTTACTGTTTCATAAAGGGAATCCGGGTCACCCATCTGTTGCTCTACATTCGGTGCGTCTGCTGCATCATCCACGGGAAGATACAACGCCTGCGCAGGCGCTTCAGAGAAGCCTGCGTTCCGGCCGTCTGTCCACTGCATTGGTGTACGGGTACCCGTGCGGAAGTAGCCGCCCTCTTTGCTGACCATTCCTTTGCGGTAGCGCATGCCGATTTCATCGCCGTAATACAGGAACGGAATGCTGGGCAGTGTAAACAGGAATGCATAGGCCAGTTTCATTTCCTGTGCTGTCAGGCTGCCGCCCAAACGCTCGGTGTCGTGGTTACAGGTAATCAGACCGACGTAGCCGTAATTTTCAGCATCACGGTGCATCTTCTGATATTCATCCAAAAACTTCGTCACATCGCCGTGACTTTTCGCCCGGAAAAAGCTGTTTGGCTCTCCGCTTTCCGCATCAACGTCCCGCAGCAAACTATAGTAGCCGTTGCCCTTTTCGTTCAGGAAGAAGTCGCAGTGGAATCCCGCAGGAAGTGACTGCTCCGGGTGGCACCACTCAGCAACCAGCGCCGCCTGCGGGTACGCTTGGTCCAGCATTTGACGAATGTTTTTCCAGATGGCACCGGTTGCCGTCCTGTTTTCGTCATCATTCTTGACCAGTGAACCCGCCATATCCACACGGAAGCCGTCACAGCCGCGGTCCAGCCAAAACCGAATTACATCCTTAATGGCTTCGCGGGATGCAATGCAGTCCGGATGGTCAGTAGGCAGCTGCCAGTCCTGTGTAATCTTTGCAAAACCGTAATTCAGTGCGGGCTGGGTACTGAAAAAATTCACCATATAGTTACCGTCGCGCTGTGCACGGCCGGTAATAAAGTGATACTCTTTCGGGTTTTCCCACACGCTGTTGGTCCACACATAGCGATTTGTAAACTCGCTTTTTTGTGCCTTGCAGCTTTCCTTAAACCACGCATGTTCCTCTGAGGTGTGCCCGGGCACCAAGTCCAGCAGCACATGCATTCCAAGGCGATGGGCTTTCTCAAAAAGTGCTGTTAAATCTTCGTTTGTTCCATAGCGAGGCGCAACTTTTTTATAATCGCGCACATCATATCCCGCATCCATAAAAGGAGAATCGAAGCAGGGGTTTATCCAAATCGCGTTGCAGCCAAGCCCCTGGATATACTCCAGCTTTTGCGCGATCCCGTTGATATCACCGATTCCGTCGCCATTTGTATCAAAAAATGACTGTGGGTAAATTTCGTAGAATACTGCTTTTTTCAGCCACTCCGGCATAACAAAGCCTCCCCCTGTTGTTTAGTCCAAATCTACCGTTTCCACATTTCCCTGTTCATCGCGGTAAGTGATGACAAAACGCTTATCAGAGAGATCCGCATGCAGGACTGCCTCACAGCCGTCAGAAACACGATGAATCTCAATCGTATGGTCGTCTGTATCTGCAACAACGCATTGTCCGTTAAATGCGGGACAGCTGTTGCGGAAACGCATCAGGCTGCGCAGGCGTTTTACCACCGGACGCTGCATATTGGCATCAACTTCCTCAACCGTATAGTTATGACGGTTAATATCTCGTCCCTGCTTGGTTTTTTCCACCAGCTCAACATCGTTCTCACCAACAAGCATGCCTACATAGTAGACCTGCGGTACGCCCGGTGCAAAGAACTGAAGTGCGCGGGCAAGCAAATACGCATCATCGTCATTGCCAAGGGCCGAATAATAAGTGCAGTTGATTTGGTAAATGTCCATGTTGTGGTAAAGCTCGGAATTGTAAACCCGTTTCACGTGGGCACCCTGCTCAAACAGGCAGTTTTGTGTTTTTTCGACCTGCTCATCTGTAAGAAGGTCTTTTACGTCAACCACACCGATGCCGTCATGTGTATCCAGCGTAGTGAACTGTTTGCGCGGGCAAATCTTCAGCCAATGCTTCAGCGGTGCCGTATCGCCCAGATACAGCGTGTAAAGGACCAGCATGGGCAGTGCAAAGTCATACACCCAATAGCCCTTTTCAGCAAGCTTTAACTGAATCGTGTAGTGCTCATGAATTTCCGGCAAAATCATCTGGCCGCTTTGGTCCATATCCTTTTGTACGGAGGACAGGATTTCCCAGATGTCCGGCTCAACAAAGAAACAGTTGGTCCCGATTTTCTTTGCCGCATAGGCAAACGCGTCCAAACGGATAATGGATGCCCCCTGCCCTGCAAGGAAACGCAGCGTTTCACGTACATAGCGCTTTGTTACGTCACTTTTAAAGTTCAGGTCAATCTGCTCATCGTCAAAGGTGCACCACACTTTTTCTGTTGTACCGTCCGCAAAGGGCACCTCCACATAAGGTGCGCGCGGTTTCCGCTTGTAAATCAGGTCAACATCGGCTTCTGTAGGCTCGCCGTTCGGCCAAAAGTCTTTGTAGCGGATAAACATGTCACGGTATTCGGAAGCATCCTTCTTCTCCGCAAAATCTTTAAAATACTTGGACTGTCGGGAGATATGATTGATCATAAAATCAAACATCAAATAATACCGGTTGGAAAGCCTTTGAATATCTTTCCAGTCGCCGAAAGCCGGGTCAACAATATCGTACCGTACGGGTGCAAACCCGCGGTCTGCCGAAGACGGAAAGAACGGCAGGATGTGCACACCGCCGATTGCTCCCTGGTAGTGTTTTTCCAAAACATCGTCAAGCTCTTTCAGGTTTTTTCCTACGCCGTCTGCGTAAGTAATCAACATGATTTGGTTATTAAAATTCATAATTATTAATCCTTGCTTTTACAATTTGATTCAACTTAAGAAACGCCTCATACAGAATCAGGTCTTTACTGCGCCCGCAACAATACCGTCCACAATATACTTTTGCAGGAAAATATAAATAATTAGAACCGGCAGAATCGTTAAGAGCAGCGACGCAATCAGCGGCCCAAAGTTAACCGACATTTCGCCGGAGAAAGAATACGTGGAAAGCGGAAGTGTGAGCTGATAAGGCTGGGTGAGTACCAAAGAAGGAAGCAGGTAGTCGTTCCATACCCACAGAACATCCAGCACCACCAGTGTTGCAAACACCGGCTTCAGCAGCGGAAGCACAATGAGGAAGAATGTCTGGCGCAGGTTTGCGCCATCAATGCGTGCTGCTTCTTCCAAGGAGATCGGCACACCGGTCTTAATAAAGCCGTGGAAAATGAAAGTGCCCATGCCACAGCCAAAGCCAACATAAAGGTACATCAGCAGCGGTCTGCTGTTAAGGATTCCCATGTGCCCGTAGAAGGTTACCAGCGGAATCATGATTGCCTGGAAAGGAATCATCATACTTGCAATCAACGCGTAAAAAACGATTTTTCCGGCTTTACTGTTTGAACGAACAACATAGTAAGCTGTCATTGCGGAAGCTATGGCAATGAGTGAAACGCTGACTACTGTGAGCAGCACGGTATTGCCGAGCGCGCTCATATAATTCATTTCGTTAAACGCGTCAATAAAATTCTGGAACGTAGGATGAGAGGTCAGCGCAAGCGGGTTATCCATGATTTCCGCATTTGTCTTAAAGGCGTCGATCACAACAACCACAAAAGGAAGGACAAAAATAACAAGCAGTACCCACAGGAGCAGCGAACTGAAGAACTTTCCCCAGCGGAATTTCTTTTTTACAGCGGTTGTCATTGTTCCACCTCCATCTTTTTGCCGGCATAAACCTGAGTCAGCGAAATTGCAGCAATAATCAGGAACAGCAGGAATGCTTCTGCCTGGCCGGTTCCGTAATTTTGATTGTTGAATGCCTCGCGGAAAATATTGAGCGACACCAAAACTGTGCTGCCGAAAGGTTCGCCCTTAGTCAGCGAAATATTTACATCGTAAACCATAAAGCATCTGGACAGTGTCAGGAACAGGCAGATAATAAAGGAAGGAACCATCAGCGGAGCTTCAACCTTTATAATTTTTTGCATATAGTTGCAGCCATCAATATCCGCTGCTTCCAGCACATCTTTGGAAATGCCCATGAAACCAGCTACATAAATGATCATCATATAACCGGAAAGCTGCCATACCGTCACAATAACCATGGTAATCAATGCTTTGTCGGGGTCTGCGAGCCAGGACTGCTCAAAAATCGGGATGTGAAGCGATGTGCCGATATAGACCACCGCATTCTGGAAAATGAACCGCCAAACCAAGCCCAGCACAATGCCGCCCAGCAGATTTGGTGTGAAAAATGCTGCCCGCAGGAAATTCTGGCCTCTGATTCCTGTTGTCAGCAAATAGGCAATGACAAACGCCAGAACGTTGGTCAGGATAACGCAGCCAAGTACATATTTCAGTGTAGTGAGCATGGATTTCCAAAATATTTTATCCTGAAACACCTTGATATAATTTTGGAAACCGACAAACTGATTGGTACTGGATATACCGTTTGTGTCTGTAAAGGACATTGCAAGTCCATAAACGAACGGAATTACGATAACTGTAATGAAAATGAAAGCTGTTGGAGCTGCAAACGCGAGGAAAAATTTAAAGTTATACCACTTTTTGCTTTGTCCCATTTTATACCTCTCTTACGTCGTAAAATCGACTTTCTTTACAAAGTACTCTTGTTGTTTTGGGCAACTATAAAATAGGCACGCCCCCGGCGCGCCGCCATTGCTGCGAGAATAGCGCGCAGGGACATGCCGCACCGAAATTCCATTTCACTTGTAGGTTTGTTTGGAATTTATGGTTTTGTCGGAAAGTCGTTTGCCTATGGTTTTTTATTTTACCCAAGCAGCGGATTGGAAGTAGCTGTCAATAGACTTCGTAAGCGTGTCTTTGTTCATTGCACCTGTCAGATACTGCTGCACAAATGCGCCTACCTTTGTGGAGTAATCGCCGGAAAGATTAGCAAATCCAATGGTTTTACCCGCGTTGATGTAGCTTACGAGAGACTTTGCCAAGCTGTTGTCCGGTATATACTTTGCATCCTTGAAAGCGGAAATGATACCCATGTCGGTGCCCAGTGCCTTCTGTCCTGCTTCGTCAGTGGCAAGCCAGTTAAAGAAGGTGTTTGCAGCTTTGCGCTGTTCCGGAGTGGACTTTGTATTGTCGACCAGCATGACCTTTGTTACAGCAGCGGCAATGGAATCGGAAGTTTTGCTGTCTGCAAACAGCGGCAGGAATCCGAGCTCGTCTTTTGCGTGGTCGCCGGTCAGGAACTGAGAAACGTTAGGCATCACCCAAACACCGTTGAACCAGAAAGCAGCCTTGCCTGTTGCAATGTTCTTCGGGTCAGAGGTGTTGTAATCAGAGGACATCGGAGAAGACTTGTAAATGTTGTATTTGCCGTTCAGATCCAACAGATTCAGCAGGCCGTTGTAAACGGTGTTGTCTTTCAGGCTGGCCTCGCCGCTCTTTAGCTTCTTGTAGTAATCTGCATCGGATTTACCCTGTGTTACATAGGAATATGCAAGGTAGTGGGAAGCCAAAGACCAGTCATCGTGGGAAATCTGAACCGGAGCAACACCGCCGGCCTGAATCTTCTTGTACAGAGCTTCCAAATCAGAGAGGCTCTTAACGGTGCTCGGATCAAAAGTTTTTCCGGTGGCTTTTTCAATCGTGTTCTTGTTGTAAATTAGGCCGTCACCTTCAACTGCAAACGGGAACGCATAAACTTTTCCGCCGTTTTCCAAAGTTGAAGTAAAGGAAGGGCTGATTTTGCTGACCCAGGACTCGGAAGAAAGATCAGCAGATTTGCTGACATATGATGCAATGTTGGTTGGGTCCACCATGTTGATGGTGCAGGGGTTGCCGGAAGCATACTTACTCATCATCGTTTCATCTACTGTAGAGCTTGCCGACACCGTTGACATTGTAATGGTGATGCCGTCTTTGTTGGTCTGGTTAAAGGTCTCCACGGCCTTCTCCAGCGGCTTTGCAATTTCACTCTTGCTGTTCAGCAAAGTGATGTTTACCTTGCCGCTTGCAGCGGCAGTGGAACCTGCTGTGGAGGAGGCGGTGTTTGTTTGGCCGCAGCCGGCCAAAAGTGTTGACGCTGCCAGCACTGAGGCAAGAGCCATGGATGTAATACGTGTTCTTTTCATTTTCATACCTCTTCTTCCCTAATCGTTTGTTTGCGTGAGAACATCATATGTGTAAAATTATTCTCACATTTCCTCGTATTCATGTGCAAGTTGCTTACTTGATGTGCTTGTATTATAAATCCACAAATCATGTATGTCAATACGTTGATTTATAATTTTTAATATTTTTTTAAACTTTTTGTGCGTTTATATGTTCTAAATTCAATATATTTGGATTGTTTTGCCTTGTGGTCACTATCTTATTGCTTGTTTATCCCATTTTTTCTGCAAACGAAATAACAACGCATTGATATATAAATCAGGTTTAATGGTATGATTCTTCCGCCACAATGGGGATTTGTCCAGAATTAATTAAACTTATTTCGTTTTATTGGCCTTAATAACTTGTATTTTTGATAAAACGATGATAAACTTACATAGAATAATTGAATATCAATCTGTTAATATATTTTCAAAGCATACAGAGGGATGCGGTCCGCTTCCTTCCTGCTGTAGAAAAGAATGGGATGATTTTATTGGCGAATATTAAAGATGTAGCGAAATTGGCGGGCCTTTCCGTAGGAACCGTTTCCCGTGTTCTGAACAACCGCGGATACATCAGTGAGGAAACCAAGAACAAAGTGCATGAAGCCATGCAGCAGCTGAATTACGTACCAAATGAACTTGCAAAATCCATATTCAGGCAGTATACAAAAACCATTGGTGTAATGGTTCCATTCGTAACACACCCTTATTTCGGTATGATTGTACAGTATCTTGAGCATTATGCTTCAAAGATGAATTACAAAATCATACTCTGTAATTCTTACTTTGAACGTGATAAAGAGCTTGAGTATTTCCGAATTTTAAAGGGTTATAAAGTGGACGGTATCATTTTGTGCAGCCGCAACATGGATATTCACGATGAAATCCAAGAAGGACCGCCCATTGTTTCCATTGACCGCATCCTCAGCAACGAAATTCCTTATGTTTCGTCTGACAACTATCAGGGCGGTCTGCTGGCAACCACCCATCTGATTGAAAAAGGCTGCAAAAAAATTGCACACATCTGCGGCTCGCCGACTCTGCATATGACCGCAAATCTGCGGAGCAATGCCTTTGAAGAAACCTGCCGGAAAAATGGAGTTGAGCCGATTGTAGTTGCCACAAACGAAGACCAGTTTTCGTCGATGACCTATTACAACAATATCCAGAAACTATTTCAAAAGCATCCGGACGTTGACGGAATCTTTGCCAGCAGCGACATTATTGCCGCTCAGGTCATTCAGATTGCCGCTAAAGAGGGACGGCGAATTCCCGAAGATTTGAAACTTGTCGGCTTTGACGATGTGAACATCGCCGCCCTTACTGCCCCGCCGCTCACCACGATTCATCAGCCGATCAAGCAGCTCTGCAAATATGCCTTTGAACTTCTGCTGGATGAAATTAAAGGAGAGATTGTACCCATGTGCACAATTTTACCTGTTAATTTGATTGAGCGCAGTTCCACCTGATGTGCGGCAGAAATACCAACCAGAAAAGCTATAAAAACCATAAGGCAGTTTTGCCTATCTTTGATTAAGAAGGAGCTTTCCAATGGATATTCAGGAAATTTTAAAAAAGCTTACACTGGAAGAAAAGGCATACCTTTGCTCCGGTGCAGACCCCTGGCACACTGTATCTCCAAAAAGTTTCTCAATTCCGCAGGTAACCGTGTCTGATGGACCGCACGGACTGCGCCGGGAAACAGATGTCCCCGGTCAAAGTGAACCGGCCACCTGTTTCCCGAACGGCTCCGCACTTGGCGCCTCCTGGGACACAGCCCTCCTTTCCGAACTGGGCGCTGCCCTGGGCGAGGAATGCCGATCTCAAGGTGTTTCCGTCCTGCTCGGCCCGGCTGTCAATATAAAACGCTCTCCGCTGTGCGGGCGAAACTTTGAATATTATTCCGAAGACCCTTGTCTGGCTGGTTCTCTTGCGGCCGCTTATATCAACGGCGTGCAAAAAGAGGGCGTCGGCACTTCCCTGAAGCACTTCGCCGCAAACAACAAGGAAACCGGGCGCCTGACCACGGATACCATTGTGGACGAACGCACACTTCGGGAAATTTACCTGAGTGCCTTTGAATATGCCGTAAAAAATGCACGGCCGTGGACAATTATGTGTGCGTACAACCGGCTAAACGGCACCTATTGTTCGGAAAATAAATATCTTTTAACAGACATTTTGCGCAGTGAATGGGGATTTGACGGTCTTGTGATGTCTGACTGGGGTGCAGTCAGTGATCGCGACAAAGGCATTGAAGCAGGTCTGGATCTCGAAATGCCCGGCGGCTGCAGCATCGGGCCGCAGAAAATCATACGTGCGGTAAAAAACGGGAATCTTTCTGAAGCGGCTCTGGACAAATGTGTCACACGCGTACTGAAGTTAGCCGAAAAAGCTGCTGCCCAAAAAGGGACAGCAGACAAACTGGATTCCAAAGTTATGTTTGAGCAGCACCATGCCCTCGCCCGGAAAATTGCAGAGCACTGCATGGTTCTGCTGAAAAATGAAGCTGTACTTCCACTGAAAAAGTCCGGACACCTTGCGGTCATCGGTGAATTTGCCAAAACACAGCGTTATCAGGGCGGCGGCAGTTCTCATATTCATCCAACAAAGTTGGACGTACCGCTGGATGAAATCCAGAAAGCCGCACCCGAACTTTCCGTTTCCTTCAGTGCGGGATATTCCCTCTCTGATGACCAGCCGAACACTGCTCTGATTGCAGAAGCCGCTAAAGCTGCGGCAGAAGCCGACACCGCTGTGATTTTCGCTGGCCTGCCGGATTCCTATGAGTCAGAAGGTTTTGACCGCTCTCATATGCGCATGCCAAAAAGCCACATTGCTCTGATTGAGGCAGTCGCACGTGCCCAGAAAAAAACAGTGGTTGTTTTAAGCAACGGTTCTCCAATCGAAATGCCATGGGCAGACCGCGTTCCCGCAATTTTGGAAAGCTACCTCTGCGGGCAGGCAACCGGCGGAGCCCAGGCTGCAATTCTGTTTGGTGATGTCAACCCCTCCGGCAAACTGGCGGAGACCTTCCCGCGGCAGCTGAGTGACAACCCCTCCTATTTAAACTTTCCAACAAGCAGTCCCGATCTCGTGCAGTATCAGGAAGGTGTTTTTGTCGGATACCGCTATTACGAGAAGAAGCAGCTTGCGCCGCTCTTTCCGTTTGGGCACGGTCTTTCCTACACAACCTTTTCCTATCTTGCTATTGAGACTGACCACACTGAGATGCAGGAAGATAACACACTGACTGTGCGTGTAACCGTGAAAAACACCGGCAGCAGGGCTGGGCGGGAAATTGTACAGTTGTATGTCAGCGATGCAGAAAGCAGCGTCGTTCGTCCTGTCAAAGAATTGCGTGACTTCTGCAGTATAGAACTAAAGCCGGACGAAGAGCGGACTGTTGTTTTCACCCTGTCCAAACGCGCATTTGCGTATTATGATACTGCAATGCATGGCTGGACTGTTGAAGACGGTGTCTTTAACATCCTTGTCGGCGGGTCCAGTGTCAATACACCGCTTTGCGCTTCTGTAACAGTACATCCCGCTGTGCCGAAGCCCCTGAGCTTTACCCGTCACACGCTGACCGCAGCGGTTTGGGATGAGCCAGCAGCCCGCGTAATTCTGCAGAAATTCCTTGCAAAATCCGGCTTTACGGGTCTGGAAGCACAAGCCGACTGGATGCGGGACATGCCTCTGCGCAATCTTTTTATGTTCGGGGCAAAATACACGCAGGAAGAGTTTGACTGCTTTATTATGGAATTAAACCGGGCCGTTGCACCTTAATCAAAACGAAAAAGACAAACAGCTTAATTTCGGCAGAACGCATTTCTACAGAATTGTTTCAGAGAAACTTTTATCGATTCCTTGCCTTTGTCCGTCAGCACAAAACTTGATCCATCACTAAGAAGTCCTTGTCCTGCAGTCCGCTGATGATTATATTTTTTAGCAAATGCCGCGTTAAGCAATGAGGTTTTATGAATAAAATCAGGAATTTTCCGGTCCGATTGTATTTCTTTTATTATGTTATCCTGTATGCCGGCATTGCCGTATACGGAGGGTACATCAGCATTTACTATATGAAAGCCGGCTTTTCGCTGTCTGAAATTGGAACATTGACAACGATTGGCCCACTGTTCTCCCTGTTTGTGCAGCCAGTCTGGGGCATGGTAAGCGACCGAACTGGAAAGCACCGCCTTGTCCTGACAGCCGCATTGTTTGGCAGCTCTGCTTCCGTTTTGCTCTATTCTGTTCACACCGGGTATCTGTTTTACATGGTTATCACCATGCTGTTCATGCTGTTTTATACCGCAATTCAGCCGCTAAGTGACACGATTGCTGTAGATTACATTACCCGGTCCGGCCACAACTACAGTGCTGTGCGCGTTGGAGGGTCCATTGGTTTTTCCATAGTCGTTCTGCTGCTTGGTAATTTTTTCAACGAACATCTTAATTTACTGTTTCTGCTCTGCTCTGGTCTGCTGTTTCTCGCACTAATTACTTCCTGCCTGCTGCCAAATTCTGAGCCAAATGCAGCAGTTAACTTGCCCCATGCTGAGAAAGCAGAGCAAAAGCCCTTTGACAAGCGCAAATTTGTTTTCTTGATTTGTTTTTCCTGTGTGCTTTTCTTTGCATTAAGCTTTAATTTTAACTTTGTTGGAATCTACGCGAAACAAATGACACCGTCCGGTACTCTGCTTGGTATCGCACTCTGTGCATCCTCCATCAGTGAAGTCCCCGTTCTGATACTGATTACGAAATTTTCCCGCCAGTTTGACCACATCAATATTGTCACAATTATCACCGCCGCCGGACTCTTGCTCGGCTTACGAATGCTGCTCTACTTTTTTGCACAAAACATAGGCATGATTATTCTTGCACAAACCATGCAGGGCATCACTTCCATGACGATTTTTTATAGCATGGTAACCTATATAAACCGAGAAATCCCGGCGACACATAAAGCCGTTGGGCAAAGTGTGCTGGTCATCGCCCAATCCGGCATCAGCAGCATTTTAGGAAATATCGGCGGTGGTTATGTAAGCGAATGGCTTGGAATTCGTCAAACTTATCTTCTGATTGCGGGCATTGTTTTTGCCGTTACCATTTTTTGCGGCGGGTTATATATGCTCCGGCACAATAGAACCGTCTTGGCCTTCTTTTCACGGCTAAAAAAACATTGAAACAAGGAGTAGGGTGAGCATTATGTCCAAAGAGTCACACAAGCAAAACGTACAAAAGGCAACTCGCTTTGTGCAGGAGACAAGCAGGCAGGTAAGCCACCGATTTCGGCAGCGGTACCATTTTATGGCGCCAGCCGGCTGGATCAATGACCCGAACGGTCTGATTCAGTATAAAGGGATATATCACCTTTTTTACCAGCATAATCCCTACAAAGCAGTTTGGGGGCCCATGCACTGGGGCCATGCGGTAAGCCGCGACTTCATTCACTGGGAGCATCTTCCGATTGCCCTTGCTCCCAGCGAAGAATATGAACAAGGGCAAGGCGGCTGTTTTTCCGGCAGTGCCGTGGAAAATGAAGGGATGCTTAACTTGCTGTACACAGGGGCAAGTACCGTGAACGGACAGCAGGTTCAGGTGCAGTGCCTTGCGCAGAGCAAAGACGGAATTACCTTTGAAAAGTACCCGGGCAACCCGATTTTAAAGCGAAGCGGCAAAGCAGAGCGTGATTTTCGTGACCCAAAGGTCTGGAAACACGGAAATTTTTGGTATATGGTCACCGCGGCGCAGGAAAAGGAAAGCGGCTCCGCCCTGCTTTACCGTTCCACTGACCTAATCCACTGGGACTTTTTAAGTCTGCTTGCCGGCGGCGACCCCAAACTGGGCAGTATGTGGGAGTGCCCGGACTTCTTTGAAATAAACGGGACCGGCGTACTGCTGTTTTCACCAGTTGGTTTTGAGGACCGCAAAGCAAGTTATCTGACCGGACATTTGAACTATGAAAGCGGAACTTTCGCTGCCGAAACATTGGGTGAAACAGACTGGGGCTTTGACTTTTACGCGGCACAAACTTTTCAGGATGCAAAGGGACGCCGAATTATGATTGGATGGGCAAACGGCTGGGACTGGATGCCCTGGTGGAATGGCTTCGGTCCAACACAGCCGGATTTGTGGTGCGGCCACATGAATTTGCCGCGGGAAGTCACAGTATGTGATGACGGAAAGCTCTCCTTCCATCCAGTTGAGGAGTTAAAGACTCTGCGAACGGATGCATGGAGCGCCAGTGGCTTCACACTGCAGGCGGAAACCGCACAGACTCTGCACGCAGGCGATGGAATTCACTTTGAACTGATGATTTGCTTTGACCTCACTGCAACTTCCGCAAAACAAATCAGTCTGTTCCTGCGCTGTTCCGAAACAGAGCAGACTGTTTTAACTTGTGACCTAGAAAATGGCGATCTGGTCTTTGACCGCAGCGCGTCATCCACCTATGACAATGGGGTAAAACGCTGTCCGCTGGAATCGGCTCATTCCAACACGCTTACCCTGCACTTGTTTGCGGATACCTGCTCAATCGAAGTGTTTACAGATGACGGCAGAACCGTGATGTCCTCCAATATTTATCCTTCCGCCAACAGCAGCGGTTTGTTCCTGCGTGCACACGGCGGTGATGTGCGAGTTTCCAGTATCGAAACCTGGGGACTCGGCTAAAACACACGTAAATATTTTTGTAAAAAAATGCAAGCCTTTTGCAATTACAAATATAAAGTGAAGAAAGCAGACAAAACAACGTTTACGCGTTCTTTGCCTGCTTTCTTAATAAAAAAGACAGAGCAGCCTGTGTAAGACAGACGCTCTGTTCAAATTATGAGTTTTTGAAATGCAGAAATAAAACGGGCAGTTGCATTGCGCTATGGCCGCTGATATTCCTCTGTTTATTTTACATGTACACTTGCTTTAATTTCTGCAAAGCATGGATTTAGTTCCCGTTCCGGTGTCATATCCAAGCGCGGGGTCCCTTGTGCATCCCAGTGTACCGTGCGAAACGCAGGATAACGGCGCATGTCCGTTGAATCACTGCAATAGTGTTGCAGCGGAATTGCATGAATCATCAAAATATCATTTCCATATTCATCTTTTACAAAAGAATTATGCCCGCCGCCAATCTGATCCGGCATACTCAAAGAATGAAGAAGCGGATAATTTTGATTTTCCCAGGAATTCGGATGCAGCAAGTCTGTTCCTGCCTTTGCGCGGATAACGCCAACACAGTAAGTATAGTCAATTAAAGCTGCGGCATACGTCACAAATATATCGCTGCCGTGCCGCAGTGCAACAGGTCCTTTTATTTTGACCAGTAAGCTTGCCTTTTTGATCCGGTTTTGCTTTTTCTTCTTTATTTAAGATGATTTTTTCACAAAAAAGCGCATATACTTAAACAAAATGAAAGGTGTGAACTTATGAAATCAATTCAATGGAAACCGTTATTAATTAATCTTCTGATTCCGTTAGCAGCAGGTGGTCTGTCCGGTTTCTTGACAAAAGAGCACACCTCCGCTTTTCAAAACGTGCGCCAGCCACCGCTTTCTCCACCTGATTTTCTATTCCCCATTGTCTGGACCATATTGTTCATTCTAATGGGTATCTCTGCTTATTTGATTTACACAGCAGAATCTGACCAAACGCAAAAAGCCCTTGTCCTTTACGGAATCCAACTGGCAGTCAATTTTATTTGGCCGTTGATTTACTTTAACCTCCAAAATTATTTATTTGCATTTATCTTAATCATCCTGCTTTGGGTGTTGATTTTGGCAATGATTCTTTCCTTTTATCAAATTGACCGCACCGCCGCATTTTTACAGATTCCATACCTCTGCTGGGTAACTTTTGCCGCATATTTAAACTGTGGCGTATGGATCTTAAACCGATAACATCTTTGATAATAAACCGGCTCGCTTTACCGTAGTGTGAAAAAGGACCGCACAGGCTGTATGTCTGTACGGTTCTTTTTATCATGCCTGTCTGGTGGCTCTGATAGTGATGCAGGTAATCTTAAAAAATTTTCAAAGAATGTATTCATCATAAAATAATATTGTCACTTATGACACCTTCAATGTGAAGGAACCGAATCATAACATAGTTATAAGTGGATACCGGGCGATAGTCCGCGTCGTAGCTGTGCGCAGCTACCAAGACATGCTCCGGGTCAAACGGCTCTGATACGGCAACGACAACGGGAGTATGCTCAAAGCCGTGATGTTGAGTAGATAACTGCACAATGTCACCCGGCTGCAGTTCATGGATTTCGCACTCCACGGCTTTGGGCCCGACTGTGTTTGCACGGCGTGTCAGAAAATTGTAAAAATACTCAACGCCAGTCCATGCTGGAGACTTCTGATTGGCATTAACATAATACCAGCCCGAAGTCGGTGTATAGTTCATAACGCTGTTCCCCGCCAGCAGGCATTGGGACGCAAAATTTGTACAATCCCCCCCAACTTTATCATAGTTGTAAAAGCGAGGGTTCCTTTCAAATGCCCACTTGTGAGCATATTTTACAGCGGATGCACGGTCATAGTTTGTCATGCCTTTCATTCACTTCACTCTCTTTTTGCTTATATACTATGAAATTCTATTTGAGTCGTTCCAAAAAGCCTCGGGTCTTGGTAATCCAGAATACTCAAACCGTATGATGCCTTTTTGAGAAGTCTCCAAGCAATCATAATATTGCTGTGTTACGACAGCAGGAGCGTTAGCGTTGTGCCGGCCGAGAAAAAATAAATTGGGATTTTCAGTTTTGTGTATTTTTTCTCAAATCCATACCATAAAGCTGTGGATTTACCTGTTCAAATGTATCAATCACAACTCTAAGATAATTAACGGAGTCCATAATGCCATATTCCGATGACAGCATATCTCTCATTGTATGGTAGCCGCTATTCGTAATTTCAGGGTCTTTTCCCATATAAGCAGAAAGGTGATTCAAATAGACAGCCATCTTTCATGTAACGTCTTTCCCATAATAAGGTGGCATCCATCGGCGGTCATCTTTTGCACGACCTTTTCATCGCCGCTTGCCTTTGCAAATTCCATTGCCTTTTTATAGTCCATTATTTCTGTCTCATTAAAGTCTACCATCTGGCCATTGCCAATAAACACGTATATTTGGAGGATAACGAATGAACCTGAAGGAACGGGCCAAAAAACTTAAAACAGACATTCCTGCAGTATTTATTGCCATGAAAAAGAAAGAGACTCCAGTTGGGGCCAAGATAATTGCCGGATTGACAGTTGCATACGCTCTATCTCCAATTGATTTGATTCCGGATTTTGTTCCTGTACTGGGCTATATAGATGATATCATTTTGCTTCCAGCACTGGTGACGCTCACCATACGGATGATTCCAGCGGATGTTTTCGACGTATGCCGCAAGGAAGCAGAAGGACTTTGGCCAGCCGGAAAGCCCAGGAAATGGTATTACGCGCTGCCAATCGTGGCAGTGTGGCTACTGATCATATTTTTGGTTGTTAAGGCAATATGGTAATTGATTCTGCGTACTTATACGTCAAATAATCTGACCGATCCGAAAAATCAAATCAGACGGTTGGTTTTACAAGCCAGTCTTTGTAAAGCCAACCGCCTGCTTTTTTTAAGAAGGTGTTTCCGTGAAACTATTTCGGCTCATCCGAAAAGAAATCGCTTTAGGTTAATTGTAAAGCCAAATTGAACACCGCATAGAAAAATCCATAGCGAATGGATTTCTGTTAGAATAGAGTTACCACACAACATTCTGACAGAAGGAGCCAATTACCATGGACAAGCCATATCCTATCACAGAATTGGAAGAACGTAAACGGGGTCAGCACCTAGGATCGGAGGAACGTGGTGCGATTCAGCAATTAAAGCGACTTGGATTTTCTAACCGAGCGATTGCCCAAGAGATTCATTGCAGCCCATCAACGGTTGGATATGAGCTTAAACGTGGGACACCTGAATACTCCGTCATGGGCGTAGACCCGGTTACTCTGCCAAGCGTGGGACGGCAGTGTATCGAGCGAATCGAGCGCATTGCCGTCGCCCTAAAAGGCATCTTGCAAACAGCTTCTTCCTTCGCTGGGCGGTAGAGAAGCTTTGCATACACAACTGGTCTTTCGATACCTGCGTAGGCCGTGCAAGGCTTTTGAAGCGGTTTGAAGGACATATCATTCCCTGCACAAAAACGTTGTATAATCTGCTTTGGAGTGGTGACTTGCCTATCACGCCGTTTCAACTTCCAGAGGTACTCAGCAGGCGGCAACATGGTAAACCCCGTATTTCTAAGCGCTTGCGCGGAAAAAGTATTGACCTTCGGCCTGCGGAAGTGGCAGAAAGAATTCAATTTGAACATTGGGAGTCCGACACTGTACTTGGGTGAAAAAAGAAAGGTGAACCGGTAACGTTCACGATTGTGGAGCGCCTGACGGGGTATTATCTTACCATTCGCATTCAGGAGAAAACGACACAGGGCGTTGCGGATGCAATGCGGCAACTGTATCACGAATTTAGAAATCGGTTTTCGCAAGTTTTTCGCACCATCACTACCGATAATGGCAGCGGGTTTGCTGCATTTTCTGAGATGGAAGCCTACGGCACACAGGTATACTTTACGCATCCATATTCCTCTTGCTTGGGAGCGCCCGGTCAATGAACGCATCAATCGAATTCTTCGTCGTTTTATGCCCAAGGGAAAGTCCATGAGCAACTACACTGACGACCAGATTCTCATGTTCGCGGATGAAATCAACGCAACGCCAAGGAAGCGGCTGAACTATCGCACTCCTGAAGAGCTATTTGAAAAATACCTCGACCAGATTTGCAAGCTTTAAATCCCCCGGACACTTTATTCTGACAAAGTGTGCAATTTTCGAAATTTATTTGTAAGTGATCAACGAAAAAATAAATACAGTCCCTGACTTTTTCAGCTTGTAATGCGTTATATATAAATGAATGAACGAAAAGGAAGTGCAGCAGTGGATGATGAAAATCTGATCCAGCGCATTAAGGCAGGTGATGCTGATGCAATGGATCAGTTGATTCAAAAATATTATGGTATGGTCTATGCCTATTGCTACCGTAAATTGGGAAATCGTAATGACGCACTGGATATTACTCAGGAAACGTTTCTGCATTTCTGCCGCAATTTTGACAGCTATGCACAAAGAGGAAAAGTGAAAAATTACTTATATACAATCGCCCATAATCTTTATGTAAGTATGTTGCGGAAAGGCACACCAATCCATCTGGAAGAAGTAAAAAAAGAAGTACCCAGTAACAATGTAGAAACAGAGCATTTTGAAGTGGTGGATTCTATCAAGAGGGCTCTATCTGAATTGCCAAATGAGCAAAGAGATGTCATTCTGCTTCGCTTTTATCAGGATTTAAAGATTAAAGACATTGCGCGGATTACAGGTTCCGGATTATCTGTCACGAAATACAGACTAAGTCAGGGCGTAAAAGCGATTAAAAAGCTTATGAAGGGAGATTGATTATGAATCGAAGTGATCGGAAACTTCGCGATTATTTGCAGCAGTATACAGTTCCGCCCTATGACTCAAAAAAGATGAAGCAGACGGTACGCCTTGCACGACAGGCCTACCATGATCGCCTGATATCTAAGAGAATCGGTCTTTGGGAGTTTATACGAATGCAGGTGCGTTTTATCGGACGTGGACTCTGGCTGTCACAGGCAGTCCTTTTGGTTTTCGCTTTAGTTGTGATCAGCTTGAGTTCGATTTCCTTAAACGAAATGCGGCCCATGTTTTTGACTATTTCCGGTGTCGTGCCACTGATTGCTTTTCTTGGGTTTCCAGAAATCATGAAAAGCTATTCGAATGGCATGGCCGAAATAGAAGCCTGTACCCGCTTTTCAATAAGAAAATTGGTGGGTACACGAATGCTAATCCTTGGTCTGACAGACCTGTGTTGCCTAACAATAATCTTGGCGGCTTCAGTTGCAAGCAGTGGCTTACCTGTCCTGCGAATGATTTTATACTTGTCTGTTCCATTTAATGTAACTTGCTGCGGCTGCTTGACCGTGCTTGATCATGTCAAAAACACACAGTCTGGATACTACTGTTCTGCCGTAGGCGTCGTTTGCATTGCCGCTTTTTTACGTTTGTCATTTGTTAAGGAATATTATGAAGCGGCTGCCACGGGAGCATGGATCATACTGTTCTTTTGCTCGCTCATCTATTTTGTCATCGAACTAATCCGTACATTTCGTGGCTTAGACCGACTTTTTGGTTCAAAACAGGAAACACTTTCTGTTCCATGGTAATTTATTTTGGGGGAATAAAAATGGAATTAACACTAAACCGGCTGACAAAGCGGTACAAAGAAAAAACTGCCGTGGATTCGCTTATCCTCGAGTTGACACCCGGAATTTACGGCTTGCTTGGCGCGAACGGAGCGGGCAAAACGACGCTGATGCGTATGGTATGCGGCATCTTGAATCCGACTTCCGGAAACATCACGCTCGACGGTAGAGATACCACCGCTATGGGGGAAAACTACCGTGATCTGTTAGGCTATCTTCCACAGGATTTTGGATATTACCCGGTCTTTACCGCAATGGATTACCTTTTGTACATCGCGGCACTCAAGGGATTGACTAAAAGTGCCGCAAAGGTTCGCGCAAACGAGTTGCTGGAAACTGTTTCACTTCAGAGTGTTGCAAATAAAAAAATCAGGACTTTTTCAGGTGGAATGAGACAACGCCTGGGTATCGCGCAGGCATTATTGAACGACCCCAAAATTTTGGTGCTTGACGAACCGACTGCGGGTCTCGATCCGAAGGAGCGTGTTCACTTCCGCAACCTAATTTCCGAGATTTCAAAGAACAAGATCGTGATCCTCTCCACTCATATTGTGTCGGACGTCGAATACATTGCAGATACCATTCTTGTCATGAAGGAGGGTCGTCTGATTCATCAGGGCAAACCGGACGAAATTACCGCTTCAATTAATGGTTACGTGTGGGAATGCAAAGTCAAGCCGCAAGAGGCCGAATTGCTTAGCGCAAAGCACACGATTTCCAACATTCGGCATGAGGGCGATAAAAACATGATCCGTATCGTCTCCGAAGAAAAGCCGTGCGAGGACGCAGCACCTGTGGAACCAACACTTGAAGACCTGTACCTCTATTATTTCTCGGAGGATGTAAAACATGAAAATACTGAAAAAGATTATCGTCCAGCGTAAAAAACACAAAAGCAACAGGAAGGGTGTTATAACATGCATATTTTTTGGTTGGAATTAAAGCGTCTTTTAAAAACGCGTAGAATTGTTGTGATGCTGACCGCTTCCGTGGTGCTCTCCGTCCTTATGGCCTTTATGGCTGTTCAGGGGGTGACTTATAACGACCCCGATGCACGACAACTCATCGGCGGTCGTGAGGCCATCGACGCCCTCAACAAAGAAGACAATGATGCTTATGTGGGCCCGGTAACCGTGGAAAAGCTACAGCGGGCGTTGAAAACTTTCCATGATGTCTATCAAAAATACGGTCAAGACATACCGGCGGATGTTTACCGCCAAAAAATAAGTCCCATTCAGCCGTTTCTAGATGCAATCAACGCTGTCTACTTTCCAAATGAAAGCAATGGTTATCAGGATTTAGGTACGATGAATCCTGACAGGCTCCAGAATTTTTACACACAGCGGTTTGACATCATAAAAAACAAGTTGGAAGGTCAGTATTCCGGAAATCAAAGTGTTTTGCGGCAGGCCGAGAAATTAAACGCACAGTCTAAAGTACCGTTCATTTTTGCAAAAGGCGATCCCGGTGGAACGGCTATGAGTCTAACCTTTCTTGCATTTCTCTTGGTTGCGATTGGCGCCATGATTACCGCACCAAATTTCGCAACAGAATATCAAAGCGGTGCGGACGATATTCTGCGCAGCACAAAACACGGCCGCAGAAAATTCGTAATCATTAAGCTATGCGCATCTCTGGTTCTGCTTGCCGCAATGTTTCTTGCCTGTTCTCTGATCTTTATTTTGCTGGTTAATAATACAGTCGGATGGAATAGCTTTCAGACATCCATGCAGTTCTCTCTTCCAACGAACAGCCTTGCCCCGCTGAGCTTTTTGCAGGGACAGTTCGCCACGCTCCTTGCCACACTACTGTCACTGCTGGCAACTGCCTGCCTGTCGCTGTTTATTTCCACCAAATGCCGTAATTCCACGACTGCGCTGATTCTCTCTATCACGATTTTTATGATTCCAATCATGCTGGAGATTATCGTTGAAAGCGGGGGAAACATTAGCGGCAGCATGATGGCTTTTTTTGCCGATGCGCTCCCGGGCGGCAGCGTCGGAATACAGGGAAATTTTTATAGACATTTGCTCGGGGTCAGCCGAATCCCCTTTGTGCAAATTGGAGCGTTCAGCATCTGGACGCCTTATCTGATGCTCAGCGCATGCTCTATCGAGATTCTAGTGTTCTTCCTGTTGGCAGTGCATTCTTATTGCAGGCATCAGGCAACCTAAATTGAAATTCAGTATATGACCGTGAAAATGCGCGAATTAGAATTCTGAAAATATCAATTACGGTCGTATTCACTGTCTGCTCCTTTGGTGGGTAGTGATTCCCATTGTGCAATATACTCAAAGGCAATCACACTTCCGGTTCCAAAACTTTCTCAGGAAAGCAAACCATCTGTTTCATTTAAAGTCTTAAAAAGCAATAATGCCATTCTTGTTCGGAAAAGCGACGGACAAATTTTTATGGAAAAATATGCAAATCAAAAGATCTATCTGGCTTCCATAACGAAAATCATGGCAGTCACGATTGCTCTGCAGAAGCTACCTTTGCCGAATCAACGAATAACATTGACCAGCGATGTTTTTGACCAAATGGAGAAAGCGGGCGCATCTACGGCAGGATTTCATCCGGGAGAATGGGTGCGTTCCGTCGATTTGATGTATGGTGCGCTTTTGCCGAGCGGCGGGGAATGTGCCATAGGCCTTGCAAAAGCAGTTTCGGGATCGGAGAGTTCCTTTGCGGAGCTAATGAACAGGAAAGCCCAAAAGATCGAGATGAAACATACGCACTTTGTAAACTCCACCGGCTTGCACGACAAAAATTAATATTCGACCGTGAAAGATATTGCACTGATAAAAAGTACAAATCCGATTTTTTATTTATACGATTGTATAGGTTAAAATGATGTGACCCAAAAAAGAGGAAGTCAAAGCCCTCCATATGTTAGAATGAGTTCACCACAAACCATTCAACAGGAGAGGACAGAAACTTCCCATGAAGAGATTAGCACAGGAAGCACGAGTACGTCAAGGCGTAGTTGACTACGCGGAGAAGCACGGCAAGAGTGAGGCTGCCAGGAAATACGGAGTCAGCCTGTCAAGTGTTAAGCGGTGGAGCAAGCGGTACGACGGGACATGGCAGTCATTGCAGGAGCGTTCACACAGACCGAACAGTCATCCCAGACAACATTCAGAGGCAGAAGAGGCAGCCATACGGCAAGCGTTCGTCAAAGCATACGCACGGTATGGCTGGGATGGAGTCTATGCTGAACTGCTGAAAGGGCATGGCTACACACGGAGCTTTGGTGGTATGTATCATGCCGCCACCCGTATGGGCTTAGGCTGGGGGAAGAAATGGAAACGTCCCTCGACGGCGGCACGGCGGTATCCGGAATTGACAACGCCCGGTGAAAAAGTACAAATAGATGTGAAAGAGGTTCCATATTGCTGCCTGAAAGGCGCCGCTAAACGGGACGGAAAACGGCTGTACCAGTGGACAGCGATTGATGAATGCACACGGCTGCGGTATGTGTTCGGCTATGAAGAGCATACCCCCGAGAATTCCGCAGACTTTCTCGGTCGGTTATTAAAGGTGTTCCCCTTCCCGATTCAAACTATCCAGACAGACAATGGCACTGAGTTCACTTACAAATTCATTAGCCGGACGGAAAAAGTCCGTTTGAAAAGGCTCTGGCAGACAAAGGGATTGCACACAGGCTGATCCCACCTCGCACTCCGTGGCATAACGGTAAAGTGGAACGTAGCCATCGTAACGACCAGCGCTATTTCTACGACTGGGAGAAATTTTCCAGTGTGTATGAACTTAATCAAAAGCTAGAAACTCATTTATCATGGAGCAACAACAAGGCTATGCGTACTCTGGCATGGAAAAGCCCTCTCGATCGCCTTGCCTTCTTCCTTGGGTCACATCATTTACAAACACAGAAAATCCGATTTTTTATTTATACGATGTCCTTGACAGTAATAAGTTCTTCAAAGTCCTTTCTTCTTTCACCATGATCTTTATTTGAAAACTGCATTCCATTGTATTGAAAGTAGTGACCAATTTTGATACCAAATGCACACGGTACTGCCTTTGAGTTATACCCGATTTGATGGAGAGCGCGGAGTAGTGTAAAATAAAAGCACTACGAAAGGATGTCCATCATGGGAAAAAATAATGGGAAACGATACAGCGAGGAATTCAGGCAAGGTGCCATAAAACTAGTGCTGGAGAACGAGCAAAGCGTTGCGGAAGCGTGCCGGAATCTGGGTGTGTCCCGAGGAACTATGGAACGTTGGCTTGCCGCCGAAGCAGATAGTCAGGAACCTGATAAAATCCGTTTGCAGCAATTAGAGAACGAAGTACGGCAACTTCGGAAAGAAAAAGCGGATTTGGAAGATACGGTGGATATCTTAAAAAAAGCGGCAGCCATCTTCAGTCAAGGCCAGAGAAAAAGTACGAGATAATCCGCGAACGCAGCGGGGAGCATTCTGTGGTGAAGATGTGCCGGATTTTGAAAGTCTCCCAAAGCGGATATTATCGGTGGCTTGCTTGCCCGGAAAGCGCGACACGGCGAGAAAATCAAGAGATTTATGGCACTCTGAAGGAAAGCTATGACCAAAATAAAGGCCGGGTGGGATTGGATAAGTTGCTGGATGATGTGCGCTTGAAATTTCCTCATTGCAGCCGCAATCGTCTTTACCGCATCCAGAAAGAACATGGTTTGTATTCCATCCGTCGCCGTAAATTCAAGGCCACTACCAATTCCCGGCATAATTACCCCGTGGCTCCAAACCGGCTTCAGCAGAATTTTCATGTGGAGATTCCAAACAAAGTTTGGGTGAGCGACATTACGTATATCCGTACAGATGAAGGATGGCTGTATCTGGCCACCGTCAAGGATTTGTTTGATCCTCAGATCGTTGGTTTTGCTACCGGCAGCCGGATTGATACCGATCTTTGCAAGCGTGCATTGAATGCCGCAATTCGGCGATACAGGCCAAGTGCAGGCTTGATCCATCATTCAGATCAAGGCATCCAATACGCAAGTTCGGACTACCAAAGTCTTTTGAAACAGAATCATATCATACCCAGCATGAGCCGCAAAGGCGTGCCTTACGACAATGCTTGTGCCGAGTCCTTTTTCAGTACGATCAAGCTGGAGATGATTTACCATGAACATTATGCAACCCGGGCACAAGCGCAGGCCGCCGTGTTTGAATATATAGAGGTCTATTACAATCGGCAACGCCGAAACGCTGCAATTGGCAATCTTCCGCCTGCCGAATTTCGACGACGGTTTTATCAGCAGAATGCAGCATAGCTAGCTTTTCTGCAATATTCTTTGTTTTCAGCCGATTGTACTACTTCTTTCTCTCTATTAAATCGAGAAAGGCTCAATAATTCGGCCAGTTGTCAATGAATTTGCAAAGGTAACTTTTACTTATTCCAAGCTCTAATTGCACCATGCGTAATTCCCAAAGAGAAACAAATACTAGTCGTACGAGGTGATAATCATGTGTATTGGAGAGCGAATCCATAAAAAACGCCTGGAAGCAAATCTGACATTAAAAGAACTGGCAAAAAAAGTCGACGTGCAGGATGCCACGGTACAACGATACGAAACCGGTACGATTAAAAACATTAAGCCGGAAACCATTGAAAAAATAGCAAGACTATTTAAAGTAAGTCCTTCTTGGCTTATGGGCTGGGATGAATCAGAGACTCCAATAAAGTCCACAATTAACGATGGAATATCCATTATTCCGGCTGTTATCGACATTCTTCCGGAGCCAATGCTTCTTGAAGAAAGTAACATCCTTAGTTTGGCTCCCGCTGATGTCATAAATGGCCCGGAATATTTTTACTACGTTGTAAAAGATGATAGCATGATAAACAGTGGACTCGAAAAAAGCGCCACCATTTTAATTCACCGGCAAAAAAGTGCTGCGGATGGCCAAATTGTAGCGTGCGTCATAGACGGTGTCGGTTGCCTCAAGCGCTTCAACCAGACTGGTGACACCATTATTCTGTTATCAGAATGTTCGCCCAGCGAGCCGCTTATCATAAAAATGAGCGATTTCACAAGTGGACGCGTGGCAATCATCGGTGTCGCCGTACTGTGCATGATTACAAAGAAACTGTAAGCCGTGAAAGCTATATTTAGTAAACCGATTTACCTAATTAAATACAAAAAGTCCATAGTGGATGCCCTGTGTTAAAACCACAACGATTCATACAGGAAGGACATACACTATGGACTATATTACAGCATGCAAAAAAGAGACAATTGAAAACCATAATGGTTGTTATTGGTCTTTAAAGGAAAACGCATTTTTCATCGCCGTGCGCCAGACGAGCTTTTTGAAGAAGAAATGGATGCACTGCACGCTGAAATATTCCTGCTAGCAACTCATTTTAGCATAAAATTGGTTAAACTTCTAGTTTTCATTCCACTTATATATAGGTGTATCCACAACTCCAGTGGAATCAGAAGCGGACTTAATGACTCGATTTGCTGAACTTTCCCAAACCACTTTACCATTACCGTCCTTTTTAATAAATTTAAATTGGATTTCTTTATCTGCAGGCACACTTACAGGCAAATACCACTCTGGATATCCTGGGCACAGCATTGCTTCTGTAGATTGGCTGGAATTCCACATTCCAAGTTCCGGAATATTGCCTACTACATAAAGCTTTTCGCCATAAGATGTTGATGCTGATACATGAAAGATGACCTGATTCTGGTCACCTGACAGTACATTGTACTTAATTGTATTACTGGTCTTCTCATCATTAACAACTGTTACATCATTATATCCGGCTTCCGCACTCTGCGGAACGATCGCTTCGATTTGATTAGACGACTGTGAAATCACCTGCGCCTGTGATTTTCCAAACTTAACAACTGAGGATGTTTCAAAATTATTTCCTGAAATGTAAACTTTTGTGCCTTTACGTCCTTGAGTAGACATGATGTCACCAATATGAGGAACACTTGTCGTTGATGGTTGATAGGTCCATACGTCTGTTTCTCCTCCAGACAATGTAAGTGAACCGATTTTTCCATTTAAAACAGTGGTGTCACTGCCTTGCAGCATGGAATTCAGATAGTCAGAGTAATTTCCATCCGGAAGATTTGTACTGATATTTGACAATGTGTATGTTTTATCTGGCTGACGGTTAACAGCAACTACAACAGTATCATCAAAAAATTTGCGCTGATAAATCATTACATTATCATCGCTGTACAGAATTGATGTCTGACCATATGCAATAGCGTCATTGTTTTTTCTCAAATCGGATAAACGTTTAATTAACTTATATGCGGATGTATTCTCATTAAACACAGACTGTTTTTCCATAAAAATTCTGCCAATACTATTATCTGCTGTATTGGGATTAACATACTGCTCTGTTCCATAATAAATGTTTGGAATTCCGCGGGAAGTTAATAAAACTGCCAGAGAATCATCAACTATTTTATGATTTTGCTGCTGATAGCCAAAGCGCGGCACATCCTGATTATCTATAAATGTAACTGCCTGATTAGGATATTGATAATCATGCTGTGTATAAAGCATCATATTAGAAAAGTCATCCATTGTAGTTGAAAAATCTCCAAAGCAAGTGGAATTTGCACGATAATATTCGAAGTCGAGGTTATTGACACCAGTTCGAGTTGGAAAACTGCAGTACTCCGAATACTTGTCTGATGGTCTACCAATAAAAAATTCTCCAAATTGAGTAACGGGTGACTGATAGTTTACTGCATCGGTAAGTCCCTTTACAAAAGCTGGATTTTCATGTAGCGTTGCATCATATCGAAGACCATTGATGTTCTGCGCATTCCAAAATTTCACTGCACTTTCAAGATATTTTACAACATTCGGATTTTCGTGTGAAAAATCTGCAAGTGATCCGAGATCCTTATTTCGATAACCCCATACTGAGTTATCATTTCCCCTGTCACCAAACTGATGGAACCAACCATTCACATCATTGTTAGGATCAGCCAACAAGTTTTCGGTTTTCCCATCTTGATTATAGTCATAGGGTTCACCATTGTTATCCAATGCATAAGATCCGTCTGGCTTCTTATCTGGTTCATAAAGCTTACCATCTTCATTGGAAAAATTTTTCGTTGGATTATGTGACCTGCTGGTATGATTTGTGACAAAATCAATTATCAGTTTAATTCCATTTGCGTGCAACGCATCACGCAACGATTGAAATTGCTTTAGTGTTCCAAAATGTTTATTAGTTGCAAAATAGTTTCTGACATGATACCCATGATAGCTAGTCCACTTGTCAACTGTTCCATCTGCCTGATAATCATCAATCTCTGTATCTCGATTTTCATATGGAGCTGAAATCCAAACTGCTGTAATGCCCATGTCTCTTAAATATGGGATTTTGTCAATTATGCCCTGCCAGTCTCCACCTTGATATAGCCGATACTTTTGCCCTGTGCCATCATATAGAGAACGGTCAAAGCCGGACGGAACGTTATTGCTCTTATCTCCGTCATAAAATCTGTCTGTAATAATCTGATAAATCACATTTTTGAATTGACCGGAGTCAGTGTAGCATCTGAAGGCAAAGCTGAATCTTCTGCAGCTACACTGGTCATGCCTGACGAACAAACAATAGCGATTGATAGCATGACAGCCAGACATTTTGACAACCCAAAGCACCTTTTGTTCATATAACTTTCCTCCCTAAATATTTTAGTTTTTAGCTATAAACAAGCAATTCAAGCTAAAGGCAAGCGACCTTCTTTACTATGTAACATGCGAAAATTGCACATTACTTCTTTTGAAAAATTGCGAAACCATATGGAACTATTTTCCCATCACTCACTCCCTCCTGAAAAAGTACATCTGCTTTTTCACATATTTCGGTTGGCACCGTCTCCTCTCTATTCCCTGCGTTTAAGATAACATATATTAGCTGTTTATTCTTTTCACGAACAAAAGCAAACAGTCGGGAGTTTTTTTTCGCCTTTACGGTTTGAAATTTGCCTTCCCGCAAAGCTAAATTCGATTTGCGAATTTGAATAATGTTTTTATAAAATTCAACCATTTTTGTATTTTTCCAAGACATTACCTGCCGATAGTCCTCTTCTGTAATTCCTTGAATGGCTTGTTCATCTCCATAAAATACAGAAGGAATTCCTATGAATGTAAATAGGAACACAACCGCTAGCCGGAATTTTTCTTGATTTCCATTACACAGAGACAAAAAGCGTGGCACATCGTGTGTATCAAGCACATTAAGTTGGGCATAAAGCATTTGCTCTGGATAGCGAATTAACATGTTTGTTATCCGGCTTTCAAATTGAGCAGCATCAATTTGCTCAAGTGCAAAAAAGTCACGGCAGTTCTTTCTCATATCATAATTCATGGCAGAATCAAATTGGTCACCATGAAGCCATGGATAAGCAGATTCCCAAATTTCTCCTATTAGCAAGCAATCTGGTTTCAAAGCTTTTGCAGTTTTACGGAACATCCTCCAAAAGTCGAAATTAATTTCATTGGCTGCATCTAGCCGCCAGCCATCAATATCAAAATTTTTAATCCAATAGCTGCATACCTTTTGAAAGTATGCGATAACTTCCGGATTTGAAGTATTCATCTTAGGCATTTTTCTCTCATATCCGAAGCACGAATAATTGGGATAGTCCTCCATATTATCCGGACGAATCACCGGGAATTGCAGTTTGTAAAACCAGTCTTTATATTTAGACTGCTCACCATTTTTAACAACATCTTCGAATACAGAAAAGTTCCATCCACAGTGGTTAAACACACCATCAATAATTACACGAATATCCCGCTGGTGACAAGTTTGCACCAACAGATGGAAATCTTCATTTGTACCAAAGCATGGGTCGACATGGAAATAATCAAGAAGATCATATTTATGATATTCTCCTGCAGCAAAAATCGGATTTAAGTAAATACAGTTAGCACCCAAATCCTGTATATAATCTAAATTTTCGAGGATTCCGCCAATAGTACCTCCATTTTTCCCAGATACCAAATGTCCTTGATACTGCTTTTCACATTTGCATCCTGAAATAAAGCGGTAGCCTGTCGCAAAGCTGTCCGGAAAAATATTATACACAATTGCATCATTGACCCATTTGGGCACTTCTGCAATATCCTCTTTACGGTTAAATGGAAACTGGTAGTATTCAGATCGTTCGTCAGTCAATCCAGTATGAAAATCATCTGCATAATACAGCTTTGATTCTTTGCCATCGCTGACTTCAAAATAATAGCAGACACGGGTATAGGGAGTTCTCAATTTCACTTCATAATAATCAAATAATGTATCGCTGGCTATTACCTGCATCGGTAATTCTGAAAAGAGCACTGGTGTTTGGCGGCAGGAACGGTCACCATAATGAAGAATACAGCTCTTAATATCATTTCGTGCTGTTCTCAAGCGAAAAACGATATGTTCTTCATCAGTGCCATACGCGTAATTAGAAAGTGGTACATGCAAAATTGCCTCATAGTTCATGTAAATATCTCCTTACTTATCCTTTTACCCCGCCTGCAGTTAATCCTGAAACCATATATTTCTGCACGCAGAAGAAAATAATCAATACTGGAAAAGAAACGAGCAGCGATGCCGCAGAAAAGAGCGGCCAGTTGCGTGTATAATCCGTAGCCTGGAGTGAATATAAACCAGCTGCCAAGGTATACTTATCGGCTCCATTAATAAATGTCACTGCAAATATGTATTCATTCCATACATAAATTAAAATCATGACTGCTGTCACAATAATCGAAGGTCTGGCCAACGGAAGAACCATACGCCAAATCAGTTGCTTATCGTCTGCACCATCCATCATCGCTGCTTCTTCAATTTCTAAGGGAATTGTGTCAAAGTAGCTTTTCATATTCCACAAAGCAAAGATTGCCATTGTGCCAATGTAAATCAACACAAGGCCGGTGAAAGTATTTATCAAACCAACCGGTTTTAAGATACGGTACACTGCAAACATGGAAAGGATAGCTGGGAATGCGTTCAATAATATTAGTAAATTTAAAATTGCTTTTCTGCCTGAAAAGCGCTTTCTGGAAAGTACATATGCACCTGGAATAGCAACTGTCAGATCTATGACTACCGTTGAAGCAGATAGTATCAAGCTGTTTTTCGCCCAAAGCAGAAAAGGCCTGTTAACAAGGATTTCCCAATAATTCTGAAGTGTAAAACTTTTCGGAATGAAAGAGAAGTTTGAACTTAACAAATCATTTTTTGCATTTAGCGAAATTGTCAGAGCATAGAGTATAGGAATTAAACATATGAAACACAGAAAAATGAAAAACAAATTAAGAAAAATCATACCAATTTTATGTTTTGTTTTCATACATTTCCCTCCTTTAATTGTCGATTTGTCAATATTGAAGAAATAATCAGGATTGCAAAAATGATGATGGATATAGCGGAACTATACCCATAGTTGTTAGTAACAAATGCCTTTTCGTAAGTATACGTAATGACTGTATGTATGTCTGCGCCTGTCTTGGCTCCCTGCTGCTGTGTTAAAAGATAAATAATATCAAACTGCTTAAAGGTTGTAAAAATTGTAATTACAACAGCTGGTGCAATCACAGGCCTTACCAGTGGAATTGTGATTTTTTGAAGCTTGGTGAAAAATCCCGCGCCATCCAGTATTGCACTTTCATAATAGGCTTTATCGATACTTTGGAGTGCACCATCGATAATCATAATCATAAAAGGCAGTGCAAGCCAGAGATTAACCAGTGTACAGGATAAAAATGCTGTTACATCGCCATTTAGCCAATTGATACCACTTTTCCCCAACAAATGCAGGAATTGATTCATCAAGCCATATTCATTATTAAACATCCCCATCTTCCACAGTAAAATGGATACATATCCGGGCATGGCCCAAGGAAACATTAAAATTGTTTTATATATTTTATGAGCCCGTAATCCTTTTGTATTCAGCAGCACAGCAATGACATAGGCAATGACCATCTGCAAAACCATATTCAGAACAGTCCAGACAATGGTCCTTAACAAAGCTGTCAAAAATCCAGAATCAAGTACAGCAAAGGCTTTGGCATAATTTTGGAATCCAATAATTCTTGGATTAAACCAGTGATAAACATTCATATTGGTCACTGAGATATATCCAGTATATAAAATTGGAAATACCACAATGATGCCTATGACCAATAGTGACGGCAGTAAATACAAATATGAACGGTATGTTCTCTTTTTCATGGTCTATCCCCCCCTAACTCGCTAGCTATTTCGAAAATGGTAGTGTCAAAAAATGATTGAAAACATCGGAGAAAATTCCACCCAAACGCTGAAATGTATTCCGGGCATTATCTCGCTGGATATTTGACCGCGGGAACGTCCCGCAAGTGGGCCAGTCAGCACCCTAGTTTTGAGCCTGTCTGTCAGGCGGCAGAATCCGTCGAAGATGTTAGTGTAATACCAAAGTTCTAGCAAGCGTGACAGTTTTAATCCCGAATAGAGACAGTGGAAAGTTTTTCCCAAACATACTAAATTTCAATCTTGTACAGCTTACGTTGAAAGCCTGTTTATACAGCCTTTGCGTTCCTGCTTTCCACCACATCAACCCTTTTGCCGGTTCCATGCACGCTTGCCTTTTTCTCCATTGCATTTATAAACCCACCCCTTATCATTTCGCCCATCTTTCATAAAAGCTTTTTCAAACTCTATGGCAGCAGGCCTTTGATTCAGCGTGGGTCTAATTTCACTTGGTGTTTTCTATCAGTTTTGCGGCGACATCATTTTTAGAAGCATCACTTTGAATGACATAGGAATGCTTTCTTCACTTCATATCTGCAATCTGTGCTAAAGCATCCTGCTGCGCCTTATCAGCCTCAGTTTTTGGATTTGCATTTTTCTTATTAACAGCAGTCAGCATATTTTCGGTTACAGACCACATGACATCCATTGCCGGAACATTTGGCATCGGCACTACCGTATCTGCAGATGCTTTAAGCGTTTTTACAATTTCATTAGATGCAATTTCAGAGTCAGCATAAGATTTATTATTGGCTGGTGCATCATTTGTCACTTTTGACATTGCGATGCCGGCCTCTGGCTTTGCAAGCGTCTGTAAAACTTGAGTAACGGCATCTTTCTTGTTTGCTCCGGCGCTTTTCAGCACATAAATACCCTGTACACCTGAATATGGTGCTAGCGGCTTGCCGGATGGAATGGTCGGCATCGTTGCATACCCCACATCAATTCCGGAATTTTTTGCATCTGCAGCAAGGTTTGGAAGATTAATTGTTGATGCTGCTTTTCCTTCTTTAAAAAGTGTTGTCATTGTATTGTAATCACCATCTGCCGGCTGATACTGTACAAATTGTTTGTGGTAAGACAGGGAATCAATTGTCCCCTTTAAATTCAGACCAGGCTTTGAATCCTTGTCAATTACATACCCGCCAAATGCGTGCATCCAACTAACAGCGTAATAAGCGGTGCTATGCTGCTCAACAAATCCATATGTTCCATTTTTGGTGTTTTCCTTCGCAAATTTGAGCAGCTCATCCGTTGTTTTTGGCGGCACCTTCATTAACTTTTTATTGTACATAAACATCTGTGTTTCAAAGTAGATGGGGAGTTGATATAGAGTGCCCTTATATGTACCGGCATTTAATGTCATGGGAATAAAATCAGACAAAGAATCCTTGGAAATCAAATCGGTGATAGGGCTCAAAATGCCCATTTCTGCAAAAATGCCAGCCTTATCATGAGCAAAGAAAAACATATCCGGGGCGCCTTGTGTATCATTTCCAACCAATTTCAATGCATCTGTCATTTTATCCTTGCGTTGAAGCTTCACCTTAACATTGGGGGCTAAGCTGTCCAACTGTTTCTGAAGAGCATCCCCGATTGTCTGGTCATTTTCATACCAAATTGTTATATTGGTTGGACTTTTTGCTGCACTGGCAGCTTTCGATACAGCAGTACTGCTGCTCCCTCCTGATTGGCATCCTGCAGCAGTTCCCATTATCAACGCTGCTGCAGCTATTACTGCAATACACTTTTTCAAAACAACGACCTCCCATTAAAAATTTATGAAACCGATATAATAATATTTCTAGTACGGACTAGTATATATTTGATTATTTATCGATTTCAAGATCATTATATAGCCAATTATATAAAAAGTCAACTATATATTGTAAATATTATTGACTTTTTCATGAAACCGTTGTAATATCTTTATAAGAAAGGAGTATTATAATTATGGCTGTAAGTATACGAAATGTTGCCCAAGAAGCAGGTGTTTCTGTTTCTACGGTATCAAAAGTTTTAAACCACTCTCCACTCATTTCTGAAACTACCACAAAAAAAGTTCGTGCCGCTATGGAACGGCTGCAGTATCATCCTAATGAACAGGCTAGAAATTTTGCCAAGCAAAAGACATACAACGTTGCCTTCATTGCCCACACAGAAAACACAACTGCTTTTAACAATCCTCACCTTTTTGCAATCATGTGTGGTGCCGAAAAGCAACTGAATGAAAATGGCTACCACTTAATTTTTGTTGGTCTTACTGCTGAACAAAACGAATGCGACACAATCAAAGCATTGATAGAGCAGAAAGTAGTGGACGGTATCATTTTACACATATCCGCCGTAACACCAGATGTTTCATCTGTGTTAGTAGAAAATAAATTTCCACACATTGTAATTGGAAAGCTGGACTTTAATAGTGAACTGTGTTGGATTGATACAAACAATCAGCTTTCCGGCTCCATTGCTATGCGGCACTTAATTGAAATTAAATGTCACAATATTGCCTATATCGGTGGTGCAAAACAAGACCATATTTCTTTGCACCGGCTGCAGGGTGTTACGCGGACTGCAAAAGATTTCAATGTTTCTATACCTGACAACAACATTTGTTTGGGAGCTACGACTATATCGGATGCACAGAAAATAACAAAAGCATTGGTTGACAGCAGGCATCCAGATGCTATTATTTGCGCAAATAATACAATCGCGCTTGGCACAATGCGAACACTGAAAGACCTGCAAATTAAGATTCCAGATGAAACTGCCGTGATCTCTTTTGACGATTACCCATATTCACGAATTACAGAGCCGCCACTCTCCATTGTTAACATTGATGTTTATGATATGGGCATGCAGGCTGGCATTATGCTGCTGAGAAAGATTAAAACTCCATCCTTGCAAGTCCAATCCTATACTACTCTGCCGGTACTAATTGTAAGAGGATCTACGCATCTGTGTTAAAATAGCAGACAAAGTGTAACCGCCCATATCTCCGCGTAGTGCAAAGAAAAAGCCGCCCGAAGGCGGAAAAATAGGATGGGATGTAAGATATAATTTTTAGGATAAGAGGATTTTTTGAGGGAACTGAGGAAAAGCGTAGTAAAATACTGCTCCGCATTCAGCCCAATCGCCATTGCTGTGGCATCAAGAAACTAAAGCACTATCGGCTGAAAGCCGATAGGTTTATTTACGGCTAAAGCCACCTAACACCCCCCATCTCGAAGTTATCACTATTTTGATGTGTATCGGTATCACTGCCACAGAACTGGCAGTGTCCGGCGATAATATCGATGCTGCCACATGTATTTATTCTATACCGGCAAGTAAGTAGAATAATAGAAATCCAAAACAAATTCAGATTGTTTATGTAGCTCCCTCCAATTATTATTTCCTATCTGCAATAATGAACGTTCCCTATACGATTACACGATACCCCATACTATTGAACGATTTCTTCCTCGGAGTTGCATTTGGCATCAGCAGCAAATGCTCAACCCATAAAAATCAAAAAAGCCGTCCGGTAAAATACCAGACGGCAATCAGCAAAAGTCTCAAAAAGCCCAGTATTGCTGGGTTTTTCCCGCGCTCAGGGCAAAAAAAGAAAACCAACAATTGTATCAATCATTGGTTTTCTATTTGGCAGATCACGTCATCCAACATACAAAAACATTTTGCAACCAGCGGTTACACTAAAACATTTTTCGTTCTTCGACATTCTCCGACAGTGTACAAGTCCAGCTTGTCCCACTGGCAGATCACATCATCCGGCATACAAAACATTTTTTAAATTTTTCGAGTGTACTCTCTACCAAAAAAGGTTAATTCTGATTACTAATCAAAGATAAAGTTGAAACGCTACGCAAAATATATCTATTATCCCCAAACACTTTGACTGATTCTGCGAAAGTACTAATAGTAAATTTAGAATCGACTAATATCTGAAACCAGTTGTTATGTACAGCCTTCAAAATTCTCTTTTCATTAATGTTGGGACCGGATTTCTTAATTCTTCTAATTTGCGAAGAAATATTTTGTCCTGAATTGCAATAATAAATAAAGCATTCTGTATTTGGTTTGAGTAAACTACAAATAGTTAAAAACTTGTAGTTTTTAGACCAATAGTTTAAGTTGTCTATCATTATTTCCACTTTATTTGCTTTTGAAAATGCAATGCGGCAAAAATCAATTAATTCATTATCAAACAATATTCGTGGACTAAATAATATAGTATGTGCTTGAGTCTCAAGATCAGTAGTTAAGGTATTACCCGACATTTCTTTCAATTGATCATATACATCCTGAGTTGAAAGATATTCACCTTTTGATAAATTTGCATGACCGCTCGAAGAATAGCTAGTTAAATTAGGCAATAGCTTTCTATCACGGAGTTGTTCTATTATTGATTCTTTATGCGCTTCTAAAAATTTTCGTTGCGACCTCCTCTGTGCAACAATATCGATTTCGTATCCACTTTCACTTGCATATATATGTATTGGAGTATCTATGAAACCGGTGACTACATCTTCAACGGCATCTATGCTGACAAGTTCATCCTGAACTTTCATATTATCATCAAGATAGGTCTTTGCGGATAGGTCGAAAATCAGTCTAATACTGTCCATATTCCGTCTGTAGTGTTCTATTGTATTAGCATCATAGATATGCTTCATTTTTGTATCATTATAAACAAAGCTTTCTCTAAAATAATCATTTTTCTCACCGCTAATTTCGCCGGTTATGGCATCTACAAACACATTATTTAGTATGTCTTTTTCACGGTTAATTACTGAAAGATTTTTAATAGATTCTCTTCCTTTAGCCATAAGAATGCAATTCCCCGATGAGTGAAATGCCAAATTTTTTAAATGTAAATCGCCAACAGTGATATCCACAATGTCTCGAGGTAACCCTAGCACCCCTGCAATTGTATCCAAATTAGTGATTCCAACTGAGGACAACCGAAGAATCATTTCTTCGACTAACTCGAGATTTGTTATATGCCTCTTAGATATGCTCAGTGTAACCTTATATATAGGTATTTGAATTGTTTCTGTCGTAACATAAATATATCCTTTATTATCAGGAACACGATTTTGAAAAATGTCATTAATATATTTTTCTATCATTGTATAACCTCTCGAGCATCCATTATTTTACATGTACGAGAATTGTTCCGAATATAATTTATAACATCTACATATTTATTTTCACCATCAGACCATGTCTCAAAAAAATCAATATCTCCACAAACAATTAGCAGACACTTTGCCCGAGAAAATGCGACATTTATTCTTTCTTTTTCCCTCTGAAAACCAATACTTCCATTTGTTCTAACAGTGCTGTATATGATTATATCATTTTCTCTTCCTTGAAAAGCATCAAGTGTATTTATATCAATATTACCGATAGCCTTATAATCTCCATTTTTATACACTTTGAGCAAAGCTTCTTTTTGAGCTCTGTAAGCAGTTATAATACCTACATCAAGATCTTTTGCATTGCTTTGCGAATTCATCTTTTCAAGAAGAGTACGGACAATACCTACTTCAGTCAAATTATATGATGAACCTCCTGCTTCTTTTTGCGAATCATGTCTTTTCAATTTAGATGTATCGATCCATACAATAGAGAATCCTTCAAAATCAGGTACCCCATGCTTCCTATCCTCATCATTAATGCCAGTTATAATCTTGCCGTCATAAAATACAGTGCTAATTAAATTACCAATTGTACTGCACATTCTATATTGTGTAGAGAGAAATTGTTTATGTGTTTCCGGAAGTGAATCAAATAGTATATCGAAAAGACGATATTGAGGATCTTTAACTAAGGAAGTGGATAATTGAGAAAGACTACCATCAGCAAAAGGTGGCAATTGGTTTTGATCTCCGACTAAGACGATTTTATTTGCTTTTACAATTGATACCAGCAATTCGGGAGTTGTAGCCTTTGCAGCTTCGTCAACTATTACATAATCAAATATCATATCTCTAACATTTTCATCAGAAAGAAACCCAACACATGTTCCAGCAATTATAGCTGAACTATTGATGATTTGATATCGTAATGCATTGTAATCCCCACATCTTTTTAACCAATCCTCTTGAATCTCTTCTGCTTTTCTCCACACTGTTAAATTTGATATTTTTGATTCCTGAATTCGTTGATCATCTGATTCTAGAACGGTATAGACCGCAAGTTTGTCTTTGACAAACTGTGTTGATAAATTATGTACATTCTCAAAAAGTTTGTCTTTTATAGCGTCAACAAGATAATTTGTGGCAACATCTTTTGAAACTTTAGTTTTATCTCCAATTCGAACGACCCTTATCTTCTCTCCACTATTCCAAGAGAAAATTCCTTCTAAGATATTATCAACAGCTGTATTCGATTGAGAGACAACTAAAATTTTGGGAGGAATATCACTTGGGGAAGATTTAGACAATATTTGCTGCACAATCTCAGAAATGACACTTGTCTTTCCCGTTCCTGGAGGACCTTGAATTAAGCTTATACTATTTGAATCCATGGCTTTAATAACCGCTTGGCGCTGAGAATCATTCAAGTTCTTATTAAAATAATGCAATGAAGTAATAGAATGTGTCATTGTCGGCGCAGAAAGTTCCAGAATAATATCTTTTAAACCGGGGGAATTGTATTCCTCACTTTTTAATGCCTTAATTGCTGATAATTGACGTCGTAAAGCAACGCTTTTTCTTCTATAGTCCTCAATTATAGTTTTTTTGATTTTTAAAAATGGCCAGAGTTTTCCACTGGTTATGCCTCGTTCTAGAGTTAAAATTAATATAGTCTTATCGTCCTCAAAAACAACATCTTCAAAGCTGCCAATGGGAATGCATCTTTCCTTTGGATTTTCTGGTGTATCAAAAACAAATTTGATTTCTGGCGACAAGTCATCAATATCAACTCCTTGAATATTATCGATGCTTAGATAAATTCGGTTACCATCAAACCAATGATCAGTATAAGAAACTTGAATGCTCTTCTCTTTAAGTTTTTCAAATTCTTCTAAAATGCTTTGTCTCCATTTTCCGAATAGCTCTTCAAACAGATTGTTTTTAGATTCTAATGTTTGTCGTTCATTATCATAATTGCGTAATTGTACTTCCAGTCTGTTGCTATCGTTTTTACCACTTATAGGGAAACCAAAACCAGAAAAACACTTTTTCCCTTCTATTATTCCAAATATTCTTTGTAATTTAGTTCGCTTGTCAATCGGTATACTGTATAATTTGATTACACTAAAGGCCCTAATGTCTTTTTTATACAAGCAAGACATGTACAATTCATTCCCAACAAATTCATATAAATCGTATTTTGAATTATATATGCCATACATAGTAGAAAACTCATTTACGAGATATGTTGACAAGAATTGCGAAAATGTCATAATACTTTCAACAGTAAATTGCCTTTTCAATGATGTCAATTTTTCAGTATCTACAGTAAACCAAAAAGTACTATTATTGGCGTTAAGACAACCAATCACTTCATCAAGTATTTCAACGATTTGTTGAACGTCATCAAATCTTTCTTCCACTTTTTCAGAAAGCATTTGCATAAGCAAGCTCTGCACTGCCGGAATTATTGCGAATGAATTCAAGTTTTCTGAAAGGCACCCGACGTTTGCCGGAGGGGCAGCAAAGAAGATGTAGTAAAAAACCGCACCTAAAGAGTAAATATCACTCTTCTCTGTTGCCTCTTGGCCTTGAGCTACTTCAGGAGCAACATATCCAGTTGAATAAACCCATTTTGTTGTTTCTTCATCTACCACTGTCTTCAACTTACTGTTCCCAAAGTCAATAACTTTCACCTTGGATATACCATCGACAAGCATAATATTGGATGGCTTAATGTCTCGATGCAAAACACCACATTGATGAGCATGCAAGATAGCTTTTGCTATGTTTTTACATATAACTATTTTTTCTAAATCAGAATAGCTTGAGAAATCAATTCTATCTAATGATTGCCCGTCAACAAATTCAAGTAGTATAGCTCCGTAATCGCATTTCTGGTTATAAATCAGAGTATCAGATGAATCATATATTTTAACAATGTCATTAAACTGGTTTAAAGCTCTTAACGCGCCGATTTCACGTTTGAAAATTAATCTATTAAGTTTGTTACTTAACTGCCCTACTAGCTTAAGTGCACATATTTCATGAGTATCTATATTTTCAACTTTTAATACCACAGAACCTTGCTCAGAAACATGCATTTTTTCTATTGGTTTATAGTTGATCATATTAATTCTCCTTTACTGTCAACAGTGGCCTTACAACAAAACGACTTGCCTTTGATGTTATTCACAACTATCCATCAATAATTATTGGTTGCGGTGTTATCTACAGGTCTGAGCAGAGCTCAATTACTGGAGCGGTATGGAACTGCTCTTTTTACCTATTGGAATTATTATACCGCGTCCTACATAAAAGGGCAATAAGAAACGATGGACATTGGCATTTGCAACAATGGACAAAATAAATTCCTATTTTATCCCGCATATGCATTAAGAAATACTATACTGCGGGAGGAATGTCCATGCCATATCGATCAATTCTGTCTCTGTCGGACTTGCAAACCTATCTTTTCGACGCATCCATCGTCGCCTTCGACTTTGAAACCGCACCGGACGACGCATACCGGAACGACGACCGCGCCGCGTTGGACGCACACAAGTCGCATATCGTCGGCATCAGCTTTTCGGTGGCCGAGGGTGACGCCGTCTATCTGCCGCTGGCGCACCGCGTCGGGGAAAACGCTACCGATCAGGATGCCATCTGGGCGTGGCTGAAACCAGAGCTTTTCATGAACCCCACCGTCACCAAGGTCGTCCATAACCTCGCGTTTGAGAGCGCATTTCTGTACGCGCGCGGCATCGTGGTACAGGAACCCTGTTACGACACCATCGCGGCGGCGCAGCTGGTATATAAAAGTGAGAAGGAGTTCCGTTCGCTCGGCGACTGCGGGCTCAAAACACTGGTACCGGAATACTTCGGCGAACAGCTTCCATCCTACACCGAAACGGTTGGCGGCCTTCATTTTGACGAGCTCGATCCGCAGGCGGAGCGCACCGTCCGGTATGCCTGTGCCGACTCGGATTACGCTTTGCGGCTGTATCATCTTCTCAACGGCTGGTTTGACCGCTTCCTGCCGAAACACCGGTTCATTGTAGAAAAAATCGAATCGCCCACCGCCGTCTATGTCGGCCTGATGCGGTATAACGGGCTACCTTTCAATGTGGAACTAATGAAAGCGAAACGAATTGAAGCCGAAAAACATCTCACGGAAATACGCAAATCAATCGAATTCATCATCGGCGACATCCCCATCGGTGCAAACGCCAGCACCGCCGCTTTCAAAAAATACCTGTTTGAACGGCTGAAGCTGCCGAAAGTAAAACAAACGGAAAAACAGCAGGACGCACTGGATGACGAAACTTTGATCCTGCTCAAAGAGCACTGTGAAAAGAACCGTCCGGAACTGGTGCGCTTATTTGAACTGGTGCAGGAGTACCGGCGCTGGGGAAAGATCAAATCCACCTACATAGACGGATACCTCAAATATGTCAACACGGCCACCGGGCGTATCCATCCCGATCTGCTGCCGCTGGCCACCGAAACGGGTCGCTTCGCATCCAAAAATCCGAACTGCCAGAACATGCCCCGCGCGGGCGCAGACGATATCGGCGTCCGCAATTTTATCAACGCGCCGAAGGGAAAAATTCTGTTGTCGCTGGATTTCTCACAAATCGAGCTGCGTGTAGGCGCGTTCTACTGCAAGGATGAAAAGATGCTTGAAACCTATCGCTCCGGCGGGGATATCCACGCCCAGACCACCTCTGTCATTTACAAAATTCCGCTGGAGCAGGCAAAGGACAAAAGCGCGCCGGAGTACAAGGAGCGGCGCACCATCGCCAAGAACTGCAACTTCGGCACTTTTTTCGGACTGTTTCCAAAAGGCCTGCAAAAAACACTGAAATTCAAGGCCGGGCTGGATGTGTCGCTCAATGAATGTGAGAGCATTATCCGCAACCTCAAGGCCGGATACCCACGCCTTTCGCGCTGGCAGGAGGAAACGAAAAAGCGCGCCGAGTTCCGCAAATATACCGAAACATGGCTCGGTCGGCGGCGCTCCCTGCCGGGCATCACCTCTCGGGATTGGAATGTGAAGTCCTTCGCGCAGCGCGTGGCCATGAACACGCCGATTCAGGGCACGGCGGCGGACATTCTCAAACTTGCTCTTGGACGGATTGTCCGGGGCCTGCCCGAACGCCCATGGCTTTGTCCTTTACTGCAGATTCACGACGAACTGGTCTTTGAACTGCCCGAAAATCACCTCAAAGAGGCCGTTATTTTCATCAAAAACTGCATGGAAACGAAACCTTTTGATGCGTTTTCGGTGCCGATTGTGGCGGATGCCGCCGCCGGAACCCGGTTTGGGGAGTTGCATGAGCTGGAGGAATGCCTGTGAGTGAATATTCTCTGAATGCGGTTCCGGTCAGTCCGGGAGAATTCCTCGGCGCGTTTTTTGAACCGGCGGAGTCCGTCTGTCTGCGAATCTTCTCCGACCGCCCCGATAACGCGTTTTCCGGCCAGAAACTGAAAATCGAACAAGGGCATTTCGACAAAATTGTCGATACGCTAAAAGCCCACAACAGACAGAATCGCGGGATATATTTTGTCATCAACTACGGCGGGCATGAGGATTCCGAAATTACCCGCATCAACGCCCAGTTCATGGAGTGCGACGATATTCCGCTGGAAGAGCAGCTGGCGAAAATTCAGGCTTTTCCGCTCGAACCATCGCTGATCGTCAGGACCCGAAAGTCGCTTCACTGCTACTGGCTGATGAAAAATGCCAAAGTGGAACGGTTCCGGCCTATCCAGAAACGGCTGATCGCATATTTCGGAGCAGACCCGGCTTGCGTAAACGAAAGCCGGGTTTTCCGTCTCCCGGGCTTTCTGCACTGCAAAGAAGAACCTGTTCCTGTGGAATGCGTTAAATTCAATCCGGAACTGCGGTATACCCAAAAAGAGCTCGAGGCTGTTCTGCCGAAACTTTCTGAAGAAAATGAGCCGCTGCACGTTGCTTCATCGCCGAATAAAGATCGGGGCTCCCAGAAAGGGCTGGTGCTGGTGGGCCGCCGCTGTGCGTTCATTCAGCACTGTAAAAGGAACGCAAAAACCCTCTCAGAGCCGGACTGGTACGCCATGATCTCCAATCTGGCGATTTTCGAGGGCGGCGAGGTCGTCATCCACAAGCTGTCGAAACCGTATCCGGCTTATGACTATAACGCCACACAGGCGAAGATCGACCATTTCTATAAATCCGGCACCAAACCGATGACCTGCCGAAAGATTGCGGAGCGCGGTTTTGTCTGCCCGAAAATGCGCGGCGGCAGCTGCACCTGCAAATCACCGGCTGGGCTGGCATTTCACCCGATGAGCGTGGAAGAGCTGAAAAAAGCGCTCGCATCCGTCAAGACCAAGCAGGAGGCCGCCGTCGACATTCATACGGCACGTCGGTTTATCAACGATTACCTGTATAACATCGACCCCGGAATCGCGGGTGCGTTTATCGGCGACAATATTAAGAACCACTTTAAATTTAAGGCGGCTGACCTCAAAACGCTTCCGGCCTACCAAAAAGAACTGTATAAAGCTTTTTCGGCGACGCAGGAAGCGCGCAAGGAACGGCGCGGGAGCGAGATTCCCGCGTGGTATGAAGTTTCCGAAAAAGGAAAGTGGAATTTCCTGCCCGGTGTGCTCGCCGACCATTGCGCCGAGAACGAGCATGTTTTTTACTGTGCCGACAGCTACTATTTCTATGAAAACGGCGTGTATCTGCCGAAAAACGACAAAACCGCACAGCGAAAGGTGCGTTCCTATATGAACGCGCGCTACGCGCTGGCGGCTGAAATTCGGGACGCGGAATGGCAATGGCAGGTGCTGGTCGACAAAACAGTGCGTGAAATCAATGTAAATCCCTACATCATGAACTTTAAAAACGGGCTGTACAACGTGATGACCGATGAATTCCTGCCGCACGACCCGAAATACCTGTCCACAATCCGGCTGGGCGGAAATTATGACCCGGAGGCACGGTGCCCTATTTTCATGCGCTACCTTTCCGATGTCCTGCCGGAAAGCGAAGTCCCGCTGATACAGGAGATTCTGGGATATTTTCTCGTCCCGGTCAACAAAGCGCAGAAATCGTTTGTAATTGTAGGAAAAGGCGACAGTGGAAAATCGACGTTCCTGTCCGTGGTGCAGGACGTCCTGCTCGGCGCTGACAATGTATCCACCCTGACCTGGCAGGCGCTGGACGAGAAATTCGCAACGGTCCAGCTTTTCGGCAAACTGGCAAATGTGTTCGCCGACCTCCCGTCCGAGAATATCCGTGACACGGGAACCTTCAAGGCAATCACCGGCGAGGACTATATCTCCGCACAGCATAAATTTAAGGAATACTTCTCTTTCAAGCCCTTTGCGCGGCTGCTGTTTTCCTGCAACAGTGTCCCCAAAAGCTACACCGACCGCTCGGACGGCTTCTACCGCCGCCTGATGCTGATCCGTTTTGACCGGGCGATACCGGAGGATAAGCGCGACCCGAATCTGAAAGAAAAGCTGGCCGCCGAGGCCGACGGCATACTGGCGTGGTCAATGGCCGGGCTCCGGCGTCTGATGGAGAATTCCTACCGGTTTTCCGAAACCCAGCGGACAAAGGCGGAACTTGTGAGCTACAAGGCGGAGAACAGCAGTGCGCTGGCGTTTGTCGGGGAATGCTGCGAAATAAACGGCGGACACACCTGCATGAGCGAAGATCTGTTTTCGGCCTATCAGGAATACTGTTCCGCAAACGCGCTGAAGCCTGTCTCTCAAATCCGGTTCAACCGTGAATTGGAAGCGATACAGGGATTGTCCCGTGGACGGGACACCGTCACCCGCAGGCATGTCTGGATCGGCATCCGGCTTTCAGAGTAACGGCTCATCCCGAACGCATCGCGAACGGACACCGAATATACCCATGGACGGATTTTATTCAGATTTTGCCGCCATCCGAACGCACCGAACGGAGTCCGCGCATTCTTTGCGTATGAACGCGCCAGAGAAAAAATATGCTCAAACTCAATAAAAGGAATTAATATTCCCGCTTAAAGTCCGTCTGATCCGTCCGTGCCAGTCCTCATTTTCACCCGGAGGTGTGTCCCTATGCCCCACAAGCCAAAGAAACCCTGCGCCTTCCCCGGCTGCCCGAACCTGACCGACGGCAGGTACTGCGAAGTCCACGCTTCGCAAGCAAACCGCGAGTATAACAAGTACCGCCGCGACCCCGACTCGAACAAGATCTACGGACGGCGCTGGAAAACCATTCGCGCCCTGTACCTTTCGAAGCACCCGCTCTGCGAGCAGTGCCTCAAGGCCGGGCGGTATGTTCCCGCCGAGGAAGTCCATCACATCATTCCAATCGCCGAAGGCGGCACCCATGAGGAGTCGAACCTCATGTCGCTTTGCAAATCCTGCCACTCCGCGATCACCGCAGCAGCTGAAAACAGACACCGCTGACCCTAGGGGGGCGGTCGAATCTCTGCGGCCCTGCCTTGCGGACAGCGCGGCAGGCCTTCGCGCACGACACGCGCGAATTCAAAAATATCAGAATTGCCCCGAAACGCTGATGTTTCGGGGCTTTGTTCGTTTTGAAAAACAGGGTTGACAGGCTGTTTTTTCAAAGAGTCAGCTTTTTTCAAAAAGCGTACAGGCTGTCTGCGCGGAAAATCCCGGAGATTTTCGGGAATCTGGCAGGGAGACGCGGGCGGCGGACAGCGACAGGACGGGACAGGCCCCGACAAAAAGAGCGGAAAAAGCGGGCACATTTTGAAAAAAAGCCGCATATACATGCAAAGACACTTTTCAAAAAAGGGAGGCGGCGCTATGCCCAGCGGAGGCGCAAGGAAGGGCGCGGGGCGCAAACCGAAGCCGCTCGCCGAGAAGCTGGCGGCGGGAAATCCGGGACACCGGCCTTTAAAAAAAGTGGAATTCACGGGAACCGGCGGCGTTGACCCTCATGAGCCGCCCAGTTATCTGCGCGTTATGGAAAAGCGGGAGCAGGAGAACCGACCCGGCATTCCCACACCGACCGAACTGTATACCGACACGGTCAAATATCTGGAGCCGTCCGGCTGCCTGAATCTGGTTCCCGCCGCGCTGATCGCCGATTACGCGATGGCGAAATACTACCTGCTCCACGCGCAGTATGAGCTCGGCAAAACGGCGACGGTTGTCAAAATCAAAAAGGGGCTGAAAAAAGAGTCCGCCGAAACCTACGAGATCACCGACTTTGCCGAAGCCATGCTGAAAATGCAGAAAAACGTGCTCGCGACGTGGGAACCGATCTGGGATATCGTTTCGCGCAACAGCGAGCAGCTGGTGGCGAATCCGGAAAAAGACCTGCTGGCTGTCATCATCGGCGGTCGCAGGCGCAAATCGAAGCCGAGAGGAGAGCCGCCCGATGGATTCCATGCAGATACAAAAAATCCCGGCTGAAAAGCTGAATCCGGCGAAATACAATCCCCGCAGGGATTTGCAGCCGGGCGACCCGGAATACGAAAAGCTGCTGCGCTCGGTGGATGAATTCGGCTATGTCGAGCCGATCATCTGGAACCGGCGTACCGGGAACATCGTCGGCGGACATCAGCGCTTCAAGGTTCTGCGGCAGCTGGGCTTTGACGAGATCGACTGTGTCGTCGTCGACATGGATGAGGCGCGGGAAAAAGCGCTCAACATCGCGCTGAACAAGATCTCCGGCGACTGGGATACCGCAAAGCTGGCGGAGGTTTTCAAGGACATCGAGCAGTACGGCATTTCACTTGACATAACCGGGTTTGAGGCCCCGGAGATTGATAAGCTATACCAGAAGCTGAATCGCGAGGACGGTAAAATTGTCGAGGACGATTTCGACAGCGAGGCCGAAGCGGCGAAGATCACGGAGCCGGTCACCCGGCCCGGCGATGTGTGGCTGCTTGGCAGGCACCGGCTCATGTGCGGGGACAGCACGGACCCGGACGCGGTCGCGCGGCTCCTCGACGGCAGGAAAGCCCGGATGGTTTTTACCGACCCGCCGTGGAACGTGGATTACGGCGGCGACGCGAAGCATCCCAGCTGGAAGCCCCGGCAGATTCTCAACGACAAAATGACTGAGGAGCAGTTTTACGCGTTTCTGCTTTCGGCGTTCAAAGCGATGGCTTCCGCCTGCGAGCCAGGCGCGATGGTCTACATGGTGATGTCGGCGCAGGAATGGGGCACGGCCATGAGCACCATGAAAGAGGCCAGTTTTCACTGGTCATCCACAATCATCTGGGCAAAGGACTCGCTCGTTCTGTCGCGGAAGGATTACCACACGCAGTACGAACCAATCTGGTACGGCTGGCTGGACGGCGAAAAGCGCCTCTGCCCTTTACAGGATCGTCAGCAGAGCGACCTGTGGCAGATTCCCCGCCCCAAAAAGTCGGAGGAACATCCAACCATGAAGCCCATTGCGCTGGCGGGGCGAGCAATCACGAATTCTTCTCACACCGGCGACGTAACGCTTGATCTTTTCGGCGGCTCCGGCACCACACTTCTGGCGGCGGAGCAGTCCGACCGCGTCAACTGTTCCATGGAGCTTGACCCGAAATACTGCGATGTGATCGTAAAGCGTTACATCGAATTCCGGGAAAGCGACGAAAGCGTCTTTCTCCTGCGCGGCGGAGAAAAGCTGGCGTATAACGAAATTGAAGGCTGACACCCATGGATTTCAACTTGATTTTACCCCCGAAAAGAGTGATGAATGGTACTGCGGAAACGCAAATCATAAATTTTCGGAGGTAACAAAAATGGAATTCAGGTTTAACGTAACAGGTGCGGAACGTAAAAGGCTGGTCGAAACAATCAGCGAAATTCTCAATTTCCCGATGAAATATCTCGGCGCGCCGGGCTTCGGTTACGAAGTCGGTGAATACACGGTGGATAAGGACGGAACGGTCAGCGGCGAATACAACCCGCGCCTTCTTTCCACTCTTGCCGGGAAAGGCTTCGAACCGGAACCGTACCAGACCCTGCACTTCATCACGCCGCGAGGCACCCTGCTGATTGAGGAACACTTCGATACTGAGGAAGAAGCCCGCGCCGCAGGATACGAAATGTATTTCACCCATGAGGGGCGGAATATCTACAGCAAGCCAAGCGGAAACGGTGAACATTCCGTCAAATTTGCGATTGTCGGCGCTCCCCTTGCGGAAGAGCCCAATATAGCCGAACCGCCGGAAGAAGCTGACCTCACCATCGAGATGCCAATGGACGGTTTCACGCCGGAAAAGCTGGATAACCTGAAAAAGATGGTGGCGAGCAAGGCCACACTCATCAAAACCGCACTCAGCGCGGAGGACCTGCCCATTGAACCGACCGACGAGACACTCCGCTTCCCATGGTTTTCCGGCGGCCTTGACAGCGACACGGTGAGTGCATACACGCAGTTCATCGCCGCCCTTTGTAAAACGGCAAAAGAGAAAAAACGCGTAACCGCGAAGGTACAGGACGAATTTGAGAACCCGCGCTTTACCATGCGGGTGTGGCTGATCGGCCTCGGCATGGTGGGCGACGATTACAAGCTGGCGCGGAAACTCCTGCTCCAAAACCTCACTGGAAACGCCGCGTGGCGATACGGCGCACCGGATAAAAAAACGGCCAGCGACCCCGCTGGTTGCGCGGACGCTGGCGAAGAAAACCCGGCGGCGCTTACCGCCCCGGCAGAGGAAGAAGCCGCACCTACCGCCGACACGGGGGCGGACGTGGCCGAAGAATCAGGTGCCGACCATGAATAACTTTCCCTCAAAAGAAGAAGTCAAGCGTCTCCGGCGGGAATACCCCGCCGGAACTCGGGTGGAATTGATTTCAATGGATGACCCCTACACCAAACTGAAGCCCGGCGACCGCGCGACGGTTCGCGGCGTGGACGATGCCGGAAATATCCTGTGCGCGTGGGACTGCGGTTCCTCGCTGAGTTTGATTCCGGGCGTAGATAAATTTGGGGTTGTATAACCCCTCACTGGGAAGGTAATAAGAAATGAAGGCTTGCACTATAAACATTATGAGAAGCAAAATAGCTTTCAATCATTAGAGCCTCTGACTGTAGCCTTTATAGTATTATTCACATGTATTTTGCTTGTTGGCAGAAACTAGTGTAATACCGCCCTTCAAGCTGAATTCAGAATCTAATTTGTTACATGAATCGCAGGCAGGCACAATATATTCGCCAGTCACACTACTACTGGTGTTATAAATATGCGCACCTAATGTAGCGGAATTATTACATCCACTTATTGAACATTTTTCTGGCCATTCCTCTTTCGAGCAATTTATCCAATGCTGTTTCCACGATCCGCAATTACATGAACGATTACTCGTCCCTTTTTTGTTTTTCCAACCAGTCGCTGTTATACTCATAAGTATTTTCCTTTCGTAATTATGTGTCCCATATTTTGCTTCCCATAACTGCTAACTTCTGAGCTAACCAAGCTGATAATTACTCCGCTTACCCGCAGTATGATCTGTTGACTTACAAAAATAAATATTATGTAAAGTTCAAATCATAAAAAATCTTCAGTTTTATAGATGGGATTTATAAGAAGTAATTGCAGTAATAAATTCATGAACTTCATCAGAATATTTCTCTGCAACCCTTTGTTTAGCAAGTTCATTCATTTTGGCTTCCGTGTTTAGATGAAACATCTCAATATAACGTCTCGCCTTTTCTTTATGTACTTTATCGGTATTAGGTTTGACAAATGGTATTGCACCGGGAGTACCATCTTTACAACTAGGAATAATAAAAAACTCTTCAGGATCATCTAAATAGGGATGTACAATTGAAAAATCAGAATCAGTGTAATGTTTTCCAAGTCGTTTAATTACATCGGTTTGTCCTTTCCCGAATGTTGAATTACAATCATGACATGATAGAACAAGATTAACGGGCAAAAAAGTGTATTCGACATGTTTGGGGTGTTTATCCCCACCCTTCGGTGCGATATGGTCAATTTCAGAAGAAAGCAATGGGAGCTCACAATATGCACATTTATTTTGTTGATTTTCCATGAGTTGCAGTTTAGCAATCGCTTTAAACTTCTTTACTTCAGCGGCGCCGGAATTCCACCCACCTGCAACCGCATGCTTTTTTAATTTAGTTTTCAGTGATTTAGGTATTTTGATCTTGTTATATATTTTTTTTGTAAACATCACAAAACTCCTGTGCTTGGTCTAATACTATATTAAGAGGGTCTGATTGATCAAATATAAATTTTCTCAGCTTATTAACTAAATTCTGTATTTCATCAACATTTGATCCTGTACCATCATCTGAATTCATTAAGTCAATTATTTTTCTTAAGTCGGCCTCAAAGTAATAATTTCTTGTTGTCCTCACCCCAAAAATATTGTAAATTACATTTTCAGCAGACCACGCGTACGTACTGTAAGGTAATAATTCTGCGCTTGGTGATGTTGTATCAATTGCTCTATTCATAAAAACAATAGATGATGTGTGTGGCTCCAGATCAGAAACGAGATAGTGAGAATGACTTGCAATAAGGAAATGGCAACTCCCATACCTGTGAAATATTTTCTTTATTAAGTCAATATACTTGGTTTGCCACTCTGGATGCAGGCTTATTTCCGGTTCATCAATTAGTACAAGGGAATTAGGCTTAATATTATTTAGAATTCCAGTCAAAGAGAAAATTAAATGCTTTTCACCAGAACTGCAATCTTCAAAGGGAATTCGCTCGCCATTTTTAAAAAATATAATATTAGACAATTCCAATTCATCACTTTTGATGCAAGACAAAATGCTTTCTTTATTTTCATTCAAATATAATCTGTTTTCATCTCTATCATTCTGGAAGTCAATTGAAATATTTGAATCCCAGATTGCGTCTTTAAGTATATTTTTGGAACCATCTATAGATTTTGACGTATTGTTGTTAATGACTTTAAATTGAACTTTTTTATCAAACTTCATTAACGATAGTATTGTAATAAGTTCGGTATAATTTTCAGATAAAGTAACTTCAAAGAAATTGCGCATTACATTCTGTAATATGGAACTCGTATAAGTTGCGTTTGAAGACTTTCGAACTCCTAAATATATATAAGATGGAAAAAACTTTCCCATTTCTGGAGTTGTAAATAAAAACTTATCATTGACAAGAAATGATACCGCAAGAATTTTGCAAGGAAGCGCAAGTTCCTCTAAATTAATTAATAAACTATCTCGATAGCAATAAATTTCTGAACCTGATAATCGCTTTACTTCATATTTATAGCCATTAATTTCGTATCCAATTGAAAACTGATCATATCTAAATTTAGGTTTTCTTTGATAATTCTTTGCTTTTTCCAAGAATATAAATATGTTTGCAATAATCGTTAATAAGTAGCTTTTGCCTGAGCCATTAACGCCAAGAATTAACGTTGTAAATATTTTATCTCTAGGGGTATTACTTTGAGCTACAAATTGTACATTCATTATTTCTTTACCGTGATGATTGATTTTTAATGACTCAAGTAAAAATTCACACATATTATCAACTCCGCTAATTTCATGATCTTTGCAACTTGTTGTAAGCGATACCGGCATGATCTGCAAATTATGGTATTTCTTTATTGCTCGGCGAACTTCGCATCATGGTACTAATCTACCATTTTAATTTATCATGCTATCTTGTTGTTTACAAGTACAAGGGGTACCCCTTGTGCTTGCCCCCGATTTCTTCCTATATTTCTACATTATATTCCCATATTACCACTATTTCACTGCTTCGTCCATTTCTTTTTAAACAATTTGCACGATTATCCTGCCAGTCGGCTGAAAGTGCCAGCTTGTCTATCGAAATCTATATTTTTATGGGCTGTCCGGCGTCCTAATGGGAAAACTCGCCGCATAAAAATGATAATAAGCCTGCCGGGAGTCCCGAAAAGGACTCCCTTTTTCATTCTCGGAGGTGGTGCTGTGGATGATTTCAGAACCCTGAAAAACTACAAACCGTCCCGCTTTAAGGCGGCGGGTTCGGTATATAAAGAGCGGTTCGCGGACTCGGCGGTGTATTTTGTCAACAATCTGCGCCACACCAAAGGGCGCTGGTACGGCGAGCCGTTCGAACTGATTGACTGGCAGGAGCAGATTATTCGCGACCTGTTTGGCATCGTCCGCAAATTCGACGAGTGCCGCCAGTTCCGAACCGCGTATGTGGAGATTCCTAAAAAGCAGGGCAAATCTGAGCTTGCGGCGGCGGTCGCTCTTCTGCTCACCTGCGCCGATCTGGAGCACGGCGGCGAAATCTACGGCTGCGCCTCCGACCGCAGTCAGGCGAGCATCGTATTTGATGTGGCGGTGAACATGGTCGACCAGTTCCCGCAGTTGAGCAAGCTGATGAAGCTGAACATCGGGCAAAAGCGCCTGACCTTCACGCCGCTTGACAGCTTTTATCAGGTATTGTCCGCCGACGCGTACACGAAGCACGGCCTCAACGCCCACGGAGTCATTTTTGACGAGCTTCATGCCCAACCGAACCGGCAACTGTTCGACGTCATGACGAAGGGCTCGGGCGACGCGCGTGAACAACCCCTGCATTTCATCATCACCACAGCCGGAACCGACCGCAACTCCATCTGCTGGGAGATGCACCAGAAGGCCGAGGACATTCTGCGCGGCAAGCGCATCGATCCCACCTTTTACCCGGTGATCTATTCCGCCGCCGACGATGAGGACTGGACTTCTGAGGAAGTCTGGCGAAGGGTGAACCCATCCCTCGGCATCACGGTCACAATGGAAACGATGCGTCAGTCCTTTGAGGACGCGAAGCAGAATCCGGTCAACGAGAATATTTTCCGCCAGCTGCGCCTGAACCAGTGGGTGAAGCAGTCCGTCCGTTGGATGAACATGGAGCGGTGGGACAGTTGCGACTTCAAATTCGACCCGAAGGCGCTGGAAAACCGAATCTGCTACGGGGGCTTGGATTTATCCAGCACCACGGACATCACTGCGTTTGTGCTGGTGTTCCCGCCGGAGGATGAGGAAGATAAATACGTCGTCCTGCCGTTTTTCTGGATACCGGAGGAATCGCTCGAAACCCGCGTCAGGCGCGACCATGTGCCGTATGACCTGTGGAAAGCGCAGGGCTTTTTAAACACCACTGAGGGCGACGTCATCCACTATTCCTTTATTGAGAAATTCATTGAGGAACTCGGCAAGAAATACAACATCAAAGAGATCGCGTTCGACCGCTGGGGCGCGTGGGAGCTGACGCAGAATCTGGAGGGACTGGGCTTTACCGTCGTGCCGTTCGGGCAGGGCTTCAAGGATATGTCCCCGGCGACGAAGGAACTGATGCGCCTGACGCTGGAGCGGAAGATCGCCCACGCCGGAAATCCGCCTCTGCGCTGGATGGCGGATAACCTCTGCGTCAGCACCGACGCCGCCGGAAATATCAAGCCCAACAAACAGAAAGCGACCGAGCGCATCGACGGCGTGGTGGCGCTCATTATGGCGCTGGACCGCGCCATACGCAACGAGGGCGCGCTGCCGGGAAGCGTGTACGACACGCACAGCCTGCTGATGTACGGAGAGGACGGGTGGAACTGATGGGCTTTTTCTCACGGAAAAAGAATCCAAAGAACAGCCTCTCCACCTCGAAAAACTTCTTCTGGGGTGGTTCCACCTCCGGCACCTTTGTCAACGAGAACACCGCCATGCAGACGGCGGCGGTGTACGCCTGTGTCCGCGTGATTTCGGAGGCTATCGCGAGCCTGCCGCTGCACGTTTACCGCTATGAGGATACCGGTTCCAAACTTCTGCCCGGCCATTCTCTGTATAACATCCTTCACAACGCGCCGAATCCGGAAATGACCAGCTTCGTCTTTCGCGAAACGCTCATGAGCCACCTGCTCCTGTGGGGCAACGCTTACGCGCAAATTATCCGGGACGGCGGCGGTCGGGTGCTGGCACTTTACCCTCTTCTCCCCAACAAAACGGATGTCTGGCGTGGCCCGGACGGGCAGATTTACTACACCTATTGGCGGAACACGGACGAAAGCCGCCCTAATGAGAAAAGCGGCGGCGTGACACTTTCCAAAGACGACGTTCTGCACATTCCCGGCCTGAGCTTTGACGGGCTGGTCGGCTATTCGCCCATCGCGCTCACCAAAAATGCGGTGGGCATGGCGATCGCCACCGAGGATTACGGCGCTTCCTTCTTCGCTAACAACGCCAATCCCGGCGGCATTCTGGAGCATCCGGGGACACTGAAAAATCCCGACCAGATTCGCTCGGCGTGGGAAATGCTCTACAAAGGCGGTAACAAAGCTCACCGGATTGCCGTCTTGGAGGAAGGGCTTAAATTCCACCCGATTTCGGTGCCGCCGGAGGAAGCGCAGTTTCTGGAAACCCGCAAATTTCAACTCGACGAAATTGCCCGCATTTTCCGGATCCCGCCCCATATGGTCGGCGATCTGGAAAAAAGCAGTTTTTCGAACATCGAGCAGCAGTCTCTGGAATTTGTGAAATACACGCTCGACCCGTGGGTGGTTCGCTGGGAGCAAACCATGAACCAGTCTCTGCTCCTGCCGTCCGAAAAAGCCTCCGTTTATATCAAATTCAATCTGGACGGCCTGCTGCGCGGCGACTACGCCACACGCATGAACGGATACGCCATCGGGCGGCAAAACGGTTGGCTGTCGGCAAACGACATCCGGCGGCTTGAGAACATGAACGAAATCACGCCCGAGGAGGGCGGCGATCTGTATCTTGTCAACGGCAATATGGTGAAGATGGCTGACGCGGGCGCGGCGTATACGAAACAATCCTCAGAAAACAAAGGGGGTTCCGGTACATGAGTGAACAATTGCAGGCGAACGGCTCGCAGGACACACCCACTCCAAGGCGCGAATTGCCAGCGGCGGCTCGCCGCAAATTCTGGAACTTTGTAAACAACGACGGCGAGGAACGCACCCTGTATCTGGAGGGCGCAATTGCCGACGAAACGTGGTGGGGCGACGAGGCCACGCCAAAGCTGTTCAAGGACGATCTACTCTCCGGCTCCGGCGACATCACCATCTGGATCAATTCTCCCGGCGGGGACGTGTTCGCCGCCGCGCAGATTTACAATATGCTTAAGGAATATTCCGGTAAAGTGACCGTGAAAATTGACGGGATCGCCGCTTCGGCGGCCTCAGTCGTCGCCATGTCGGGCGACCAGGTGCTCATGTCACCGGTTTCCAATCTGATGATCCATAATCCCTCGACCATCGCCATCGGGGACGGCGACGAAATGCTCCGGGCAAAGGCAATGCTCGATGAAGTGAAGGAATCCATCATCAACGCCTACGAAGCGAAATCCGGCCAGTCGCGCGCCGCGATTTCTCACATGATGAACGATGAAACGTGGATGAACGCCAAAAAAGCGGTGGAGCTTCACTTTGCGGACGGCATTCTTTATACGGAATCCGCGCCGCAGGATACCTCCGGCGGGCTGATTTTCTCCCGCATGGCGGTTCAAAATTCACTTCTGAGCAAATTCCCCGCGAAGAAGCCGCTTCCAAAAGTATCCGCCACAGAACGAGAATCGCGCTTGAATCTCTTAAAATAACATATCGGGAGGAACTGATGATGCCGACAATTCTTGAACTGCGCGAGAAACGCGCCAAAGCATGGGAAGCCGCCAAGGTCTTTCTTGATCTCAAGAAAACCCCGGATGGAATGCTATCCGCCGAAGACGCTGCCGCCTACGATAAAATGGAAGCTGAAATTATCGCGCTCAAACAGCAGATTGACCGCGAAGAACGGGCGCGCGAATACGAGCAGGAGCTTGCCTCCCCCACCAGTCAGCCGCTGACCGGGAATCCCGGCGTTCCGGCGCAGGCTCAGTCCGGCAGGGCGTCCGACGCTTACAAAGCGGCGTTCTGGGACGCCATTCGCGGACGCAAGGCGGCAAACGCTTTGCAGGTGGGCACCGACAGCGAGGGTGGATATCTGGTGCCGGACGAATTCGACCGCCAGCTGATGGAAACTCTCGAGGAACAGAACATTTTCCGGCAACTTGCCCGGATTATTCAGACTGCCAGCGGCGACCACAAAATTCCGGTGGTCGCAACCAAAGGCACCGCAAGCTGGGTGGATGAGGAAGGCCAGATTCCCGAGAGCGACAACAGCTTTTCTCAGGTAACGCTCAGCGCGTATAAGCTGGCAACGCTGATTAAGGTCAGTCAGGAACTGCTGAACGATTCGATCTTCCCGCTGGAAAGCTATATCGCGAGCGAATTCGCCCGGCGCATCGGAGCCAAAGAGGAAGAAGCGTTCTTTGTCGGCGACGGCACAAAAAAGCCCACCGGCGTTCTCGCCGCGACGGGCGGCGCGCAGGTGGGCAAAACAACGGCGTCGGCAACCGCCATCACGCTGGATGAAATTCTCGATTTGTACTACAGCCTGCGGTCGCCTTACCGGGCAAAAGCTGTGTTTATCACGAACGACACGACCGTGAAAACCGTCCGCAAGCTGAAAGACAGCAACGGGCAGTACCTCTGGCAGCCGGCGATTACCGCTTCCGCGCCGGATACGATTCTGGGCAAACCCATTTATACCTCCGCCTATGTTCCGGCTGTCGCGGCAAGTGCGAAAACCGTGGCGTTCGGAGATTTCAGTTACTACTGGATCGCCGACCGGCAGGGGCGCACATTCCAGCGGCTGAACGAGCTGTACGCCACCACCGGGCAGGTGGGTTTCATCGCAACCGAGCGGGTGGACGGAAAGCTGATTCTGCCGGAAGCGGTGCAGGTGCTTCAGCAGGCGGCGTCATGATATGGCGGATTTGCTGGATAAGGTTAAGAAGAATCTGATTCTGGAGCACAATCAGGATGATATCCTGCTCCAAAGCTTTATCGCCGCCGCGACCGCCTACGCCGAAAAATACCAACATGTGGCAGACGGTTTTTACGCCGAAAATACGATGTCCGCAACCACGGAGCAGGCAATCATTATGCTGTCAAGCCACTTTTATGAAAGCCGCGACGGCTCCACCGGGGGATTTTTTGCCGACAGCGTTCCGGCGGGACAGCAGGTATGGGATACCGTGAATATGCTCCTGCGCCTCGACCGCGAATGGAAGGTGTGAAATATCATTCTATGATTTGAGATATATTCTTCACAAGATTTGATTGGCACTCATGTGCTTGATTAATCAATTTCTCTCCTCGCACATCAAGAGCGACATTCATAAAAGTGTATGGAGTACTGATGTGTGAATCCATTAACTTGTTGAGCGGTAAATCGTCAATATTCATTGCCTCACTATGCACCTTATAAATTTCATCCAACACAGCATTAATTGCCCAAAAACGCCGATTGTTTTCCTTGTAATCGTCAGTATAGTCCCCATTTTCTTTTAAACAAGTTTCTAACTTGTCAAGTAATCCATCTGGATATACAATCTGAATTTGTGCGGGAAAAACGGGAAAGTGTAATGCCTCAGCAAGTTGAATCCACGTCTTTGTACTTGGTGTCCGCCTCCCTGATTCATAATGAGCATAGGTTGATTTATCTATGCCAAGCTCATCAGCTACATCCTTTTGAGTTTTTCCAGCACGTTGACGAAAAAGTTTTAGTTGCTCATTTATTTCCATTGATATTCCTTCCTTCTAAGAAATTGGCGTATCGCCAACGCTAGTATAATGCTAAGTTGGCGCTTTGTCAACCAAGTAATTGAGAAAGTTGGAAAACACATGAGTTTCGGTAAAATGAACGCTTTCATTGATGTTGTAAAGACCGAGCAAAGCAAAGACGCCGACGGCTTCGTCACCTCGACCGATACGGTGCTTGCCAGCGCCCGCGCCTACCGGGAAGACCGTCACGGGAATGAGATATGGGCGAACCGCGCGGCGTGGTCGGCAGCGACCAGCCTGTTCCGTTTCCGCAGGATTCCCGGCGTAGAAATCCGTCCCTCGCTTTTTATCGTCTGCTCCGGCGAACGGTTCCGTATTCTCAGCGCGGAGGATGTGCGGGGGCGCGGCATGTACACCGAGGTTCTGGCGGAACGGCTGGAGCCGAGTAAGCATTGAGGAGGGATTCCTGTGGCAAAGGTAAGTTTTTCTATGCCAGCCGACTTTTTGCGGAAAGTCTCCGCGCTCGGCGAGAAAACCGACGAGATTATCCCCCGTGTGCTGGAAGCGGGCGGTGAGGTCGCGTTCGAAAAGGTTCGCGATAATTTGGAATCGGTCATAGGCCGGGATACCAAATCCCCTTCGCGTTCCACCGGAGAGCTTGCGTCGGCGCTGGGGCTTTCTCCGGCGAGGATGGATAAGGACGGCAATTTTAACGTTAAAGTGGGCTTTTCGGAACCGCGCCCGGATGGGGAGAGCAATGCCAAAATTGCCAACATCCTCGAGTACGGCAAGCACGGCCAGCCGCCGAAGCCCTTTTTAAAGCCCGCAAAAACACAGGCGCGCAAACCGGGCATTGAGGCGATGAAGGAAAAGCTGGAGGAGGAAATCAAAAAAATATGAGCATCCTTCAGGAACTGACCGCACTCATCACCGGATTGGGGCTTGCGGTGGAAACCGGCGTTTTTTCCGGAGAAGCTCCCGCAGAGTATATAGTTATAACGCCGTTGACCGATTCGTTTGAGTTGTTCGGCGACAACCGCCCGGAATATGAAACGCAGGAGGCGCGCCTGTCGCTCTTTTCCAAAAGAAACTACATCGCGCTGAAAACCAGCGTCCTCCGCGCGCTGCTGGCCGCCGGTTTTACCGTCACCGACCATCGGTATATCGAACATGAGGACGATACCGGTTACCACCATTATGCCATCGACACGGCAAAACCGTATGCATGGGAGGAATGAAGATGGCCACCATCGGCATGGATAAACTCTATTACGCTAAAATTACCGAAGGCACCGACGGGGATGAAACATACGCGACGCCAACCCAGCTTGCAAAGGCAATTAAAGCCGATCTTACCATTGATCTGGCGGAAGCGACGCTCTACGCCGACGACGGCACAGCCTATGTCGTCAAGGAGTTCAAAACCGGTACGCTGTCGCTGGGTGTTGAGGACATCGGCGCTCAGGCGGCACAGGACCTGACCGGGGCAGTCGTGGACGACAACGGCGTTCTGGTGTCCACCGGTGAAGATGAGGGAGCGGCGGTGGCAGTAGGCTTTCGGGCGCTCAAACCGAACGGGAAATACCGCTATTTCTGGCTGTACCGCGTAAAATTCGGCATCCCCGCCGCGAATCTGCAGACCAAAGGCGACTCCATCACCTTCCAGACCCCGACCATTGAGGGAACCGTGATGCGCCGGAACAAGGCCGACAGCAAGGGCAATCATCCTTGGAAAGCCGAAGTGACCGAAGGCGACGCCGGCGTATCCGACGCAACCGTTACCGGCTGGTACGCGCAGGTTTACGAGCCGGTTTACACCGCGCCGCCGTCCGGCACATAAAGGGGGATTTTTTCATGGAAGAAGAACGCGGCGCGCTGATTGACATCGGCGGCGAGGAATACGAGCTGATTCTCACCACAAAGGCGACAAAGGCCATCGCCGGGCGCTACGGCGGCCTTGAAAATCTGGGTGAAAAGCTGATGCGCTCGGAGAATTTTGAGATGGCGCTGGATGAGATCGTCTGGCTTCTGACACTGCTTGCAAACCAGTCCGTCCTGATTTACAACCTCAAACACAAAGATGCGCCGAAGGAACTGCTGACCGAGGAGGAAGTGGAGCTTCTCACCTCGCCCCTGCAGCTGGCGTCATATAAAAACGCCATCACCGAAGCCATGCTCCGGGGCACCGCCCGGAACGTGGTCAGCGAATGCGCAGAGAATCCATTAAAAAACACACCAGCCGGGTGAGCGACAGCGAACTTTTCACCCGGCTGTATTATTACGGAATCGTTCAGATGCATATGGAGCCGGAGCAATTCTGGCTCACGCCCATCGGGCTTTTTCTGGATTTATGGGCCTGTCACAAACAGTTTCTGGGAATTGAGACACCGTATCGGGAGATAAGTGTGGATGATGTGATACCAAGTGATAGTTAAATCATGCAACTACTTGAATTTTGCTTTCTAAACACAAAAACAACTTGTACATTTCATTCATATATATAAACCTGCGCAGGGAATTAGCTTCCGTTTCTTTCTCTGTCGCATGTCCGTGGGCTATCTTATGTCTTGAATTATTGGGGCAGCTATCCGGATCAGCTGGAGAAAAGTTTTCGGTGTAAGTCTTATCTACACAGTCCAGAACACATCTACAAATAATCCAATCTGTGAAAGGCATCACATTCATGGGCATTTCAAGAGCAAGATCTGTCACACTTTGAAGTGCCTTCTCTCCCCGATACATTGGATTCGCCATGTTTTCACGGACAAAATCAGTTACAATTCCTTCAAAATGGAGAGAGAGTATTGTTGTAGAAGAATTGAACATTCGCCTTGAGTGGCCTATCAGTGCTTCATGAAATACATTTTTTCTTGACTCGAAGTAAGAAGGACCGCTCCATCCATTTACAATTTGCTTAAGGGCAGCACATCTATTATTCCTGAAATGTTGAACAATCAGAGTGTCCACTTCTTCTTGTGTGATTTCAGTTCTTCGTTCATATATATTATCAACAATTTCTTCAGGAAGCTCCGAAACTAAAAGCCAGCCAAATTTTCTTAGAAGATTATTTTTTTCTTCAAAATTTCTCATATGAGCGAATGCTTCTGAAAATTGTGAAAAATCAATTGGTGGAATGGCTCTTACAAGCCCAGAAATCTGAAATCGAAACGCATCAGTAAAGCCTTGGGTAATTTGCGACATTTGCTTCGTCATCGGAATAAGGGTATCTGATAAGCTTTGCAAACCACTGGTCATTGCGCGAATTGAATCAGTTAAATAGTCCATTTTGGAAAGACTGATCTGTAATGGTTGAATCGATTTCACTAATGACTCTGCTAGGTAATCAAATCTTGGCAACGATGTTTGAAGTGCTCTTGATGCTTCATTTGCTAGGGAACTCAGAGCCGGAGCCAGAGACTTCGATACCATCTCACTCACGGAAATAGCAGGTTGCATCGCAATGGCTTGTTTAGCAACAAAATTCTGTTGAACCATCAACGCACTCATGAGTGGCGGATTGATCATTCGCTGGATGGTTGCCTGCTGTTTAAGTGCTGATTCTAGCACCGGATTAGAAAGAGCAGAATTAAGCCCTACTGGAATATTGGTTTTTAACTTATCCATATTATTTGTCAATCCCCCCCATGACGTTTAAGCATGATTCTTTTTACTTCTTTTTACTCTCTTTACTCTCTTTACGGATGGTTCCAATTTGTTTATCAGATCGTGTGTCCCGACCATCAGAATTTCGGATTGTTCCCGCTGGTAATCCGTGGTTCTTTTCGAAGGAACCTACCGTACAATCGCTCCTTGTCTTCCGAGTCATTTTAAGCCCTCCTTTACGTTGAATCTTATTAAACCATACGTTTTGACCATTATCAGTCAGACATTCTAAGTACTAACACTAAAATTATACAGCCTACATATTGTGATTGTCAAGATAGTTCAACACCACAAGTTGTAATTTGTAGATAACCATATGTTTTAAGGAGGTGACCGCATATCGCAGACGATTTTGGGGTGCGGATCGGCATCGAGGGCGAAAAGGCTTTCAAGGATGCGCTCCGCGACATCAACCAGAGTTTCAAAGTACTCGGCTCCGAGATGCAGCTGGTCACCAGCCAGTTTGACAAAAATGACTCATCCGTGCAGGCCGTCACCGCCCGGAATGCAGTCCTGAATAAAGAAATTGACCAGCAGAAAGAGAAAATCGAGACCCTCCGCGCCGCTTTGCAGAACGCGTCGGACTCTTTCGGAGAAAACGACCGCCGAACGCAAAACTGGCAGATACAACTGAACAAAGCGCAAGCCGACCTCAACGGCATGGAAAAGGAACTCCAAAAAAACAACAGTGTGCTGGACAACGCCGGGAAAGAATTCGACGACGCCGAAAAGCAGGCGAATCAGTTCGGCAATGAAATCACAAGCGCATCAAAGCAGTCGGAAGAAGCGTCCGGGCGCTTTGATAAACTCGGCGGTGTCGTCAAGGGGATCGGCGCTTCCCTTGGCGTGGCTCTGGCCGGAATCGGCGCGGCTGCCGTGGGCGCGGGCAAATCGCTGGTGGATGCTTCCGTAAACTCCGCCGCCTACGCCGACGAAGTTCTTACGCTCTCCGACCAGACGCACGTCGGCACGGAGGCCCTGCAGGCCTACCAATACGCCGCCGAACTGATTGACACACCGCTCGAAACCTTTACCGCGAGCATGGCGCGGAATGTCCGGTCTATGGATTCGGCGGCGGGAGGCTCTAAGGAAGTGGCTGCGGCTTACGCAAGGCTCGGCGTTTCGATTCAGGATTCAAACGGACACCTGAGAAACGGTGAGGATGTTTACTGGTCGGCGATCGACGCACTCGGGCAGATATCCAATGAAACCGAGCGGGACGCGCTTTCGATGCAGATCTTCGGCAAATCCGCACAGGGCCTGAATCCGCTGATTGCGAAGGGCAGTGCGGGAATCAAAGAACTGACCGCCGAAGCGCAGAACATGGGCGCGGTCATGTCGGGCGACCAGCTTAATTCTCTCGGCAAGTTCGACGATACGGTTCAGCGTCTGAAATCCGGGGCGGAGGCCGCAAAGAATGTCATGGGTACAGTCCTTCTTCCGCAGATGCAGACGCTCGCCAGCTCCGGCGTGTCGCTGCTCGGCACCTTTACAAAGGGACTTTCGAACGCGGGCGGCGACTGGACAAAAATTTCAGCGGCTATCGCCGCGACGATTGGAGGACTGACCAGTTCCATCCTCGCAGAACTGCCGAAGGTCGTGCAGGCGGGGCTGGACATTGTGCTGTCAATCGGAAACGCAATCACGGCAAATCTGCCGACAATCATCAATTCGGCGGTTTCCATCGTCATGACGCTGGTGCAGGGACTGGTGAGCGCTTTGCCGCAGATCACGCAGGGCGCGCTGCAATTAGTTCTGTCACTGGTGGACGGTATCATCGCCAATCTTCCTCAGCTGGTGAACGCCGCGCTAACGATGGTGATTACGCTGGCGTCGGGCATCGGCGACGCACTCCCAAAGCTCATCCCCGCCATGATTGACGCGGTCCTTACAATTGTGAACACGCTTCTCAACAATATGGATCAGGTGCTTTCCGCCGCGTTCAAGATCATCGAAGGGCTGGCGAGAGGGCTGATCAATGCCCTGCCGAAGCTGATCGACCGACTGCCGCAGATCATCGATTCCATTGTGGATTTCATCGTGAACAACCTGCCGCTCATCATCGAAACCGGCGTAAAAATCATCATTGAACTGGCGGCTGGCTTGATCAAGGCGATACCGACGCTCGTGGCAAAGCTGCCGCAGATTATTTCCGCGATGGTAAGCGGTTTCGGCAAGCTGCTCGGCGCATTCAGCAATATCGGGAACAACATTGTATCCGGCATCTGGCAGGGCATTTCCGGGATGAAGGACTGGATTCATGCCAAAGTCCGTGATTTCTTTGGCGGAATCGTTGACAGTGTAAAGGGACTGCTTGGGATTCATTCCCCGTCCGCCGTGTTCGCCGGAATCGGCGGCTTCATGGCGCAGGGGCTCGGGCAGGGCTTCAGTAAGGCGATGAACGATGTTTCCGCCGATATGCAGAATTCGATTCCTACAAATTTTAACCTCAATCCTGCGCTGGGTGTCGGCGGGTTTGCAGGCGGTTCCGCTGGCATGGCGGGAGGCTCCGGCGGCTTTACGCTGCACATCGAGAATTTTGTGAACAACACGGAAAAGGACATCCAGCGTCTTGCCTATGAATTTGAATTCTATCGGCAGCAAGCAGCGGCGGCAAGGGGGAACGCGTGATGCTGAGCTTCACGTTCGGAGGCAAGAACAGCTTTCAGGACTTCGGTATCTTTGTGGCTTCCCGTCCGCATATCCCATCCCCGGAGCGCCGGGTGACCTACATCGACGTGCCGGGGATGGACTCCCGGCTCCGGCGCGACGAGGGCACCTACGGCGATATCACTCTTTCCGTGGAATGCTCGTTTCTCGGCGACCCCGTTCCGAAAATCAGCGCCGTTAAAGGATGGCTTCTGGGCGCTGGCGAAGCCGATCTGACTTTCAGCCACATTCCGGGTCGGAAGTATCGCGCGCAGGTGGTCAACAGCATCGACTTTGAAATCGTGCTGAAAATCACCTCGCATTTCGTGATTCTGTTCAACTGTCAGCCGTTCCAGTACGCGACGGACAATGCGCCAATTGTTGTAACGGACGGTTCCGGATATGTTCTGTCCAATCCCGGAACGGTGAAATCTCTTCCTAATATAAAGATAACTGGCTCCGGCGCGGGAGCTCTAACGGTGAACGGGGGTAATGTGTCTTTCAGCAACATCGACGGCACGGTGACGCTTGATTCCACGATTCAGGAAACGTATCAGGACACCGGCACGTCGCTCATCAGCAAGAATTCCACCAAGATTGGGAATTACTCAGTGCTTTTGCCGGGTGACAACGCGATCTCGTTTTCCGGCGGAATCACGTCCCTTGAAATCACTCCGAACTGGCGGTGGCTATGATGATTCGGGTCTACGATTCCAAAGCACAGGAATTTTCGAATGACGGACTTGGGACGGTCACTCCAAGTTCCTGCGTCGTTTCGGAAGAAATCAACGGCGCGTTTGAACTGGAACTGACGCATCCGGTCGATTCCTTCGGCAAGTGGAAACGGCTCCAGAAAAACAATATCATCCGGGCGAACACACACCATGGGATTCAGGCATTCCGCATCTACCGGGTGGTCAAAAACGTTGTCGACGGTACGGTGAAGGTGAATGCCCGGCACATCTTCTATGACCTGCTGGCCAATTTCGTGGAGGACGTCCGTCCGACCGGCAAGACCGGAGCGGAAGCCGGGCAGCAGATTCTGAGCGGATGCCAGTATCTGACTCCGTTCACCTTCTCAAGCGACATTACACATAATTCCACCGCTTACTATCTCCGCCAGTCTCCGGTGCAAGCGTTCCTCGGTGACGCCGATCAGGCGTTCATTTCCCGGTGGGGCGGTGAGATCATCCGGGACAATTTCAGCATCGCCGTCAACACCCGGCTTGGGACGGACAACGGAGTACGGATCGCCTACGGAAAGAACATGGCGGGGCTGGAATTTCAGGAGGACGCATCCGGCGTGGCGACGCGGATTCTGCCGACGGCCCTGACCGAAGATAATCAGATTCTGATTCTCCCTGAAAAGTACATTGACAGCCCGCGCATCGCTGATTATCCGTTTCCGGTGATTGCAGTGATGGACACCGGATTTCAGGTCGGCAAAGAAGTCGACGGCGCAATTTCCTACCCCACAATCGATTCCTGCTATGAAGCCATGAGAGAATTCGTTGCCAATCAGTACCTTGCCGGGGCCGACATTCCGAAGCTTTCCCTGTCTGTGGATTTCGTGGACTGGAAGGACATCACCGGATATGAAAAATACAGGTCTTTGCTGACTGTGAACCTCGGCGATGATGTTACGGTCGATTATGAGCCGTTCGGTGTCAGCGTCAAGCTTCGGGTGTGCGCGGTATCATACAACTGCCTGACCGATCGGTTTGAAACACTGACCGTCGGAGAGAAGCGAATATCCGTCGTGAATTCCATCAACTCCGCTTCGCAGCAGATCAGCGAAGTAAAGCGGGAAATTACCGTTACCAATCAGAACGTGTCCTCTGTCACGGAAAACGTATCTGACCTGAACAGTGACGACAAGCTGACTCCGGGTGAAAAAAGCGCCGCTCTGAGGGAGTGGAGTTCCTTTGCCAATGAAAAAGGAACGCTCAGCACGCAGGCCACGGCGCTTGGAATTACAACCGAACTGTCTGCCTACAACGACTCTTTCCAGCTCCTCTCCAATTATCTGAACGGCGGCGCGTTGTACACGACCGGCATTCCGCTCTGGCTGGATGATGGGCATCGGGATACCACCACGGACATCAGCGGCGAACAGTACCGGCAGAACTTTGAGGATTACTATGTTGCCCGGAACATACTTGTTCAGGCAATCACCGCGAAGCTCAAGGCGCTGGCCGACACCGCGCAGAACGGCGTCGACGCCAACACGGGCGAAATCACGACCATTGATTCGACCCTTATCACCATCCAGACCGATGTCGGCGGCCTGCAAACCACCGTTTCTAGCATCGACGACCAGATTTCCAACACCGAGGACGGCATCGCGCTCCGGCTTTCGAACGCGGAATCGACCATTGAACAGCACAGCGCTTCCATTGTCACCAAAGTCGAAAGCAGCACCTTCGACGGATATGTTTCGGAAAATGACGCACAGTTTTCAGACGTTGATACCCGGCTGACCACGATGCAGCAGACCGTGGACGGTCTGACCTTGTCCATCAGCAGGACCGGCTACCGGAATCTGCTGAAGAATTCGGCGGGCCGGAACGGGCTGACTTTCTGGAGCACAACCGGAACAGTCACTACCGTTTCCAATACGGATACTTCAAACAACACGGTCAGCAATTCCGCCTTCCTCATGGCGGCGGACAGCGCCATCTCGCAGGATTTCTCCCTGAAATTCAACACGGCACACACGGCCTCTTTGCTCTTTCGGGCTTCCGGCTCGGGCGGAACAGTTACGGTCAGCATTACACAAAACGGTGCCGAATCCGTTTTATATGACAACACAAATACCGGCACGGACTGGGAGTTTGTTACCTTTTCTTTCCATTCTCTGGGCACGGTCTGCTCCATTAAAATTACAGCTTCCATTGAAATCCTCGTGTCCGATCTGATCGTTTCCGAGGGGACGAATATTGCGCCGTGGGTACAATCCGACGAAGAGCTATATACAACAAACTTCATCGCCGACAGCACCGGTCTGACGATCGGAAGCAATACCACCGACATGAAAGCCCACATTTCCACTTCGGCATTTGAAATCTTTCGAGGCGATGATCTTAGAATCAACGTTGCGCCGGACGGAACGCGCCTGCAAAAAACCATCATTGAGGACGATCTCACGGTCGGCAGTGTCAAGGAAATCGTCCGGGCCGGGGTCGGCGTCGATTTCGTTGTAATATAGGGAGAAACCGTATGAGTGAAATCATCAGCGCCCTGCAGAACGGTTCGCAGGTCAAGGTAGTCTATTCCTACACCCAAAATATCTCCGCGAACACATCGGCGGTCACCGCTTCCCTGTATGTTCACCGCGACAGCTACGGACCGTCGTATGCCGATTCCTGTACAGCGTATATCAACATCAACGGCGCTCGGGCTATGACATACACGGCGGGCTTCACGATCGGGTCGAGCTGGGTGCAGATCGGCAGCACGGCGACCGCGACTGTAGCGCACAATGCCGACGGTACAAAAATCGTCAACATCACAGGATACTTCAATTCCAGCGTCACCTCAAAACTGGAAAATCTCAGTGTTTCCCAGAACATCACACTGGCAACGATTCCAAGGGCGAGCCAAATCACGGCGTCATCCGGTTCTTTCAACATCGGCAGTTCCATTACAATCTACACGAACCGGAAGAGTATTTCCTTTACGCATGCACTGAATTTGTATTTCGGCGGCTATGCTACAACAATTACCTACGATATTACCGACAGCTATGTTTGGAACACCTCCGGGTGGGCCTCGGCCATGTACCAGCAGATTCCGAACACAAATACCGGAACCGGCACGCTGCGGCTCATCACCTACGACGCGGGCGGCAGCGTGGTCGGATACACGGAACTGGGAATTACGGCCCATGTGGTTAACAGCAATCCATCATTCGCCAATTTCTCCTATGCCGATGTGGATTCCAATACCGTCGCGCTGACAGGCGATTCTTCGCAGATCGTCCAGACAAAGTCGAATCTCCGGGTGACCGTGACCGGCGCGGCGGCACAGAATTACGCGACGGTTTCTTCCTACCGGGTGCAGTACGGCTCAAAAACAGTGACGAGCAATTCCAGCGTGATCAGCTTCGGAACCGTGTCCGCGAGCGACAGCCTGATCGTGACCGTCGTGGACAGCCGGGGCAACACAGCTCAGCAGAGCACGGCAATTTCCACGATTGCCTATTCCCCGCCGGTGATTTCTTCCGTTTCACTCTCGCGCGTGAACAACATCGAAGCCGGAACGGTGCTGGAATGCGCCGGAACATACGCGGCCTACATGGTAATGAAAAGCCAGTATTTTCTGAAATACCGGTACAAGACAACTTCTTCCAGCACATGGAGCGATTATGTCCCCGTCACGCCGACCGTGAGCGGCGGTGATTTCTCGTTCAACGCCAGCATCGGGAACTTCGATATCGACTCGTCGTTCAACTTTGAGATCGCGGCGTCCGACTATTATGTCTCAACCGTACAGTCTGCCCTGCTGCCCACGGCAAAGCCGGTCTTTTCCATCCGCGACGGACAGATCGGCGTCAACAAAATCCCGGAGAACGGGGCGCTGGACGTCAGCGGCGACGTTTATATCTCCGGTTCCAAGGCTTACAGCGACGGCTATCATCCCGGCGCCGATACCGTGGGCGGGCTGCACATTCTGCGCGGCGCGGCCTCCGGGACCACTGCCACACAGACGGTCTACGGTTCCATCTACTATTCGGCGGATATCAACATCAGCTTCGGAACGACTTTGCCGGTGGTTCCGTATGTCCTGACGTCGTTCAACACGAACGGCTTCGGCTACTGCGTCATCAAAAGCACAAGTACGACCGGGTTCACAGTCAAAATCACCAATGAGGTCACATCCTCGGGTGTAAACTGGGGAATCCACTGGCTCGCGGTGTATTGATCATGGCGGACGGAACACTGTTGATTTTAGCGCTTTGCCGTAAGGGGGGCGGTCGCATGACCGGTGAGCAGAAACAGGAAATAGTTCTATTGAGAGAGCAGGGGGCGAATCTCACCGAGATTGCCAAAAAGCTTGGCCTGCCCAAAAACACGGTGAAAACCTTCTGCTGGCGGCACCATGTCACACCCGCTGCTTCCACTGAGCAGCCGCGAATCCCTTTCGGTAACTTTTGCCTGAACTGTGGCAAAGCAATCCCACATGAGGCGAAAAAGAAGCCGAAGAAATTCTGCTGTGACAAATGCCGCGAGGCTTGGTGGAATCATAACCGGCGCGCTGTTCACCAAGAAGCTTTATGCCGTTCGGTCTGCGCCCACTGCGGAAAGGAATTTGAAAAATTCGCAGATTCTAAACAGCGCTACTGCTGCCACGCCTGTTACATATCCGCTCGTTTCGGGGAGGCAAAGCATTATGGAAATGAACCGCGAGCAGTTTCAAAAAGAACTTGATTACGGCACCGCTATGGCACTGGTGCGTGAAATGCTGGAGGAGGGTGTCATCAGTCGCGAGGAGTTCACCCGCATTGATACGATGTACCTTGACCGTTACTGTCCGGTGTTCCGCCGGATAGAACTCCCCGAAGCACGTCAGGAATGATATGGAATAGGCCGTCATCGCTTGACTTGCCTTGCTTTCAGAGCGTTAATGGTAACGAAGAAGGTGAATTTAATGCAGGTAAGACAAATCTATACTCCCGCGCCGGAGCCGGTAAAAAAGCGTGTCTGCGCTTACGCGAGGGTTTCCTCCGGCAGCGACGAACAGCTTCACAGCCTGTCAGCGCAGATCAGCTATTACAGTGAAATGATCGGCAAAAATCCTGATTGGGAATATGCCGGAGTTTTTTCCGACGAGGCATTTACGGGGACAAAAGAGTCACGTCCCGGCTTTCAGAAAATGCTGAGCCGGTGCCGCACCGGAGAAATCCAGATGATCATCACAAAGTCCATTTCGAGGTTTGCCAGAAACACCGTCACCGTACTGCAATCGGTGCGGGAACTGAAAGCCATCGGAGTGGACGTCTTTTTCGAGGAACAGAATATCCATTCGCTTTCCGGCGAGGGCGAATTCATGCTGAGCGTCCTATCCTCATTCGCGCAGGAGGAGAGCCGTTCCTGCTCTGAAAACTGCAAGTGGCGGATTCGCAAGGACTTTCAGGAGGGCCGCCCCAACACGGGAAGGCTGCTCGGTTACCGCCTTTCCGGCGGAGTATTGACCGTTGTACCGGAGGAGGCCGAAACGGTCAGGGAAATTTACAGAGATTATCTAAGCGGCATGGGTATGCTCGCAATCGTGAAAAAATTCCGTGCGCGCGGCGTGTTCATAAGCAAGGGCGGGGTTTCCGGTATTCTCCGAAACGAAAAATATATAGGCTCTATGCTTTTACAGAAAACCTTTGTACGAGACCACCTCACAAAGAAAAAAATGAAGAACACAGGGCAGCTTCCGCAGTTTTTTGTGGAGGATAGCCACGAGGCAATTATTGACAGGGATACATGGGACGCCGTGCAGGATAAAATAGACCGCCGTGCTAATTCTCATCCCCCAAGGAAAGCACCTGACAGTTATCCATTTACCGGGCTGATTCGATGCGGAAAATGCGGCGCGCCCTACCGGCGCAAGCACGCCAATGCAGGAAAACCCTATGAGAAAATCGTGTGGATATGCGCTACCTTTAATACGCTGGGAAAGGCCGAATGCGACAGCCAGCAGATCCCGGAGTCTGTTTTGGAAACACTGGCAGAGGAAGTAGGCGGTATCTCACAAATATCCGAAGTTATGGTGCCGGAAGCGAACCGGCTGATCTTCCGCATGAAGAACGGTTCGGAAATTGAGCGCGAATGGCAAAACCCGTCGCGCCGTGAGAGTTGGACGCCTGAAATGCGCGAAGCCGCCCGGCAAAGAGCCCTTCAGCAGCGGGGAAAGGAGAAAAACTGGTGAGCAAAAAACAGATAACGGTCATTCCCGCGACTATCGGTCTTCACCAAAAATCCGCTTTCGGTGACCCCACCGCGAAACGGCGCGTGGCGGCCTACGCGCGGGTATCCACCGACAGCGAGGAACAGCAAACCAGCTATGAGGCACAGGTGGATTATTACACAAAATACATCAAAGAGCGCGATGATTGGGAGTTCATCAAGGTCTATACAGATGAGGGAATTTCAGCGGTAAACACCAAACGCCGCGAGGGATTTAAGCAGATGGTCGCGGACGCTCTGGCGGGGAAAATTGATCTGATTGTTACTAAATCGGTCAGCCGCTTCGCACGGAATACCGTAGACTCCCTGAACACCATACGCCAGCTGAAAGAAAAACATGTGGAGTGCTATTTTGAAAAGGAATCAATCTGGACGTTTGACGGCAAGGGCGAACTGCTTCTGACCATCATGTCGTCGCTGGCGCAGGAGGAATCAAGGTCAATCAGCGAAAACGTGACATGGGGGCAAAGAAAACGCTTTTCCGACGGAAAGGTCACGATGCCTTACGGGCGGTTTCTCGGTTATATCAAAGGCGCGGACGGCAAACCGAAGATTGTGGAAGAAGAAGCCCGGATTGTCCGTGAGATATTTCAAATGTTTTTAAACAATATCTCCATTCGCGAGATATGCAGAGAATTAACGCAGCGCGGTGTTCCCACCCCCGGCGGAAAACAGAACTGGGCGGTCAGCACTGTGCGCAGCATTCTGTCCAATGAGCGTTACAAGGGCGATGCGCTTCTGCAAAAGCGTTTTACAGTGGACTTTCTCTCCAAAAAAATGAAGCGTAACGAGGGCGAGGTTCCTCAATATTATGTAGAAAATTCGCATCCGGCGATTGTTTCGCCTGAGATGTTTGATTTGGTACAGGCAGAGCTTGAAAAAGTCATCACCGCCGGATATAAGCGAAGCAGTGTCAGCTGCTTTTCCGGCAAGATTTTCTGTGCGTACTGCGGCGAAGTCTATTCCCGCAAAACGTGGACTACGACAAAAAACCGCCAGCCTGTGAAACGTCAGGTCTGGCAGTGCAACGCGAAATATCCGGAGCGCGGAGAAGTGTGTCCTTCCATCCATGTTACGGAAGAAGAGATTAAAGAAGCGTTTCTGCTGGCGCTCAATCAGATTATTAGCGACCGCAAACGGTACATAGCAAACCTCGAACCTATATTGGAGCTTCTTGCCGACACCGGCGAACTGGATACAGAAGAATGCGTTTTAAAGGAGCGCGCAGACGGAATCCACGCCCAGATGGAGGCGCTGGTGAACGAAAGCGCCCGGAAGGCACAAAATCAGAATGAACTGCGCGAACGCTATGCGGAACTTAACAGCCGCTACGAATCGGTCAAAGGGCGGCTCGCTGAGGTTGCCGACGAGAAGCAAGCTAAACGAGTTCGGCGGGAAAATATCCTGCGTTTTATGGATACGGTCAGGGAACGCGAAAGCCTGCTGACTGCCTTTGACGAGCCGCTCTGGCGGGCATCGGTCGAGCGCATGACCGTCCGAACAAAGAAGGATATTGTGGTGCGCTTCCGCGACGGGCAGGAGGTGAATGTTGACATTACAGAGCGGTAAATGTAGTATATAAATAAAGAAAAAGTTATGCTGTCGAACCAATATTTTGTTTCATTTCAAAAGTCATAATAGGAGCAGGTGACATACATGGATAGTTTTATTAGCATGTGCAGTAAATTAGTGAATCGATTAATAATGAAATCACGTAATTTCTGTAATATTTCTTGTGTGCCTGATGGACTTATGGACATATTAAAAATTTATTCTGCAACAGGGGTAATTGAAGATGATTCAAAATATAGTTCAAAATTAAGTTATGATTATGATTATTTTGCTTTTGCAAAAAGCACAAAGACATTATTGGCAATTCATCAATTGCTACTATGTAAGGATTATAATTTTTCAGAGGATTGCTTTGCGCTCATTCGCTCGATATTTGAAAATCATATTCTTAGCCGGTATGTAAGAGAAAACATTGACGACAATGAAAAGCAAAAGGAAGTAGTAGACAATTTCGTACTTGCACCATTAGGTGTTTCATTTGATTATTATGAGTCTCACGGGAGATCTGGCATATTTACTAAAAACAATGAAAAAGTTGGGGACATTAAAAATCCAAGAAGTATTATCATGGGCAAAGAGAAAGATTATTATGATCAGCTATATCCCTTCTTATGCCAATATACACATTGTAGCTACGGCGCAATATCCTGCTATTTCAGTCCAAGTGGATTCACTTATACTGGCCATAAATTCTTATTACTTACGTATCTTTTAACAATTTTTGTATTTACCAAGATGTATGAGGGCGTAATCACAGTAAACGGCGAGGATTTAGTAGATAATAAAACGATGAAATCATATTATGACTTAGCTTATGATTCTTTAGAACTACAGATTAAGGTAATGGATATTTTGATAGAGTATTATAGGGACAAGCCACAGGAACAAATAGAATATATTATTGAAAAATATATAGGTGAAGGGAAAATAGATAACTCTAATTTTAAAATATCCCGAATGTTAACAAAAATGAAAGATTCTTTATTTGATAATGAAATTGGAAGCTTAGATAAAAGCACATTTACAAATGGGTGCTTTGTTAGAAAGTATCAGGAGTGGTGACTCCGATTCCTGTTGAATTAATAATTTAGCGGGCTGTACAACCCCGGTTACACTAAAACATTATGCACAAGCCGTTTCGTGTTTTAGTGTAACCGGTCTTATTTTGTCCCAATGCAAACCTCGAAAACGGCTTGTACACTGGGCAAAAACGCCTTGTCCACCTGAAACCACAGCTTGTGCATAATGTAAATGAAAAACCCCGGAAAGCCGATAAACAAAGGCTTTCCGGGGTTTGCGTCAACAGAGTATTACTATTGACGTCTTGATTTGTATGGAGAGTTAGTTACTGATACAATTTAATTATTCTTCCACGATGCACTCTTGGGGGTGTGCATTTTGTTTTAGGGGTGTGCATTGAAAAAAGTGGCGGTAAACGGGCTTATCTCAGCCTGTTTGCCGCCGCTTGTAAATGTTATAATTTCGATGAAGGACTCTGCGGTACTCCACCCAAACGTAATCCTCGTCCCGGATAAAAGGATTGCAGAAAGCAATCCGTCTGGTGTGACTTTTAAAAGATTGTTTGTTAGGCATCCCATATGGTCTATGTCCTGTTTATGACAAAGATGTATTAGTTTTCATTCCCAGACGGTAATGTTTGCATGAGGGCAAAGAAATGTTTAGCCTCACCGGTACTGAAATATTCATACCAGACTTCCAGTGTGTCTGACTGAAAAACACCTAAATGCTCAATAATTTGTTTCGCCCACAGTAAAGCTCCGGTGGAACTTGCAGTAATAAGGTTGTTATCCGCTACAGATGGCTTGTCTATATAAAAACCTTGCCCTTTATAACCAGGAGAAACCATTTCAAGAAATCCCAGCCCGTTACTGGTATGCGGCCGGTTGTCCAAAAGCCCGGCACTCGCCAGTGCAGCGGTCGCCCCACAGATTGCACACACCGTAGCGCCTGCAGAGAGAAATTCGCTGGCTTTTTCGATGATAGCGCCATGCCTTGGGTCGTTCCATGTATTCGCGCCCGGCAGGATCAACACGCTTGTTTCACTCACAGCCATATCATCAATTAAGCAATCGGGCACGATTGTCATCCCGCCCATTGAACGGATTGGCTCTTTAGAACAACTAACCGTTTTGAGCGATACACGCTGCGCGCCCTTTTTGAAAAATCGACCGGAATTCAGCTCCGCAGTTACATACCCCAACTCCCAGTCAGCTAAAGTATCAAGAACATAAACATAGATTGTAAACATAAATTTCTCCTCTTTCATTGCTTTATTGATTTGTTTGCTTTTTTATAGTACCATGTAATCGTTGACAACAGTATGGCAACAATCAAAAAAGAAGTTTTGAAAGGCGGCTGTCAGATGAAAGTAGACAGGCTTGTTAGCATTATTATGATACTCCTTGATAAAGAGCGGATTGGCGCACAGGAGTTAGCAGATATGTTTGAAGTTTCACCCCGCACAATCTACCGAGACATAGACACCATCAACATAGCGGGTATTCCTGTTTGCTCAACATCGGGAGTGGGCGGCGGCTTTGAAATTATGCAGAAATACAAGATTGATAGAAAGGTTTTTTCGACTGCCGACCTTTCCGCTATCTTGATGGGGCTTTCCAGTCTTTCCAACATGATACGGGGTGATGAACTGGTAAACGCCCTTGCGAAAGTCAAGAGTTTTATCCCCGCCGACAGAGCGAAAGACATTGAATTAAAAGCAAATCAAATATGTATAGATTTAAGTCCGTGGATGGGTAACAGGAGCATACAACCATATTTAGAGATTATCAAAACAGCTTTGCAGGAAAGCAAGCTACTTTCGTTTGAATATGTAGCCCACAACGGAAATAAGACCACACGAACAGTTGAACCGTATCAGCTTGTATTGAAAAGTAGTCATTGGTATTTGCAAGGGTATTGCTATAAAAGAAATGATTTTCGTTTATTCAGACTATCCCGCATATCGAACTTGCAAATGGAAACGGAAACTTTCACACCACGGGATTTTCCAAAACCGCAGTTAGAATTTGATGATATATTGGCAACCATGCAAATAAAAATCAAAATTCGTATTCATAAATCTATCATGGATAGGGTACTTGATTATTGCCCCTATGAAGATTTTTCACCAGACGGCGACGAGTATTACATTGTCAGTTTTCCGTTCATAGAAAATGAATACCACTATGATATTCTTTTCAGTTTTGGGGATAAATGCGAGTGTTTAGAGCCGTTACATATCCGCACAGAAATGAAGCGTAGAATACATGATATAGCTACCATATACGAAAGCTAATACATGGAGTAAGACGAAAAAGGCAAAGAGTTGCTTTGTCCTTTTTATTTTGTTCCAACTATCAAGCCTATCAATGGACGGGTAGTATTTTTTTGCTTTACCGTCTGCGTGAGGAAAAGCAGAAGCTTCAGCTGGAAAGTGCCGGGCGGGATGAGCAGAAAAAACGCATCGCCGACATGGGCACCTTCCTTCGGGAACAGCCCACCACCCTGACGGAATACGACGAGCCGCTTGTCCGGCGACTGATTGAAAAAGTCACCGTCTACGAGGGGAAATTCACGGTGGAATTTAAGTCCGGTGTGATGATGGATGTGGATGAATAAGGGCAAAAACAAGCAAGGCACTCTACGAAATTTGACGTAGGGTGCCTTCTCCCTTTATTTAAACTAAAATCATAAATCTTTTAGGAGGTACGTACTTCAATTGGAAAAGTGTATCAACCCTGTAGTTGTCCCTTTTTCTTTATTTTGATTACACGGTTCAAGCTTAAGATAATCCAGAATACTATTCATCGTTTCAAGCATTGAATAAATTCTCTCAGCATATTCATCAACTGCCGCTTCTTGTTTAAATCTATATTTCGTAACTAACGCAATTGTCATGTTGTATTCCACTTTAGTTTGACATTCCAGCATGGCCTGAGATATGCCTGACTTTTTAAATACATTAATATGTGGTAAAGCAGGGGAAACTTTCGAAAGTAACATTACATCTTTTCTAAAGTAAAGGCCACTTTCTAATTCATCATAATTTTTTATGCTTTCTAGGCGAAAACTGTTGCAATCCATCAAATTATAAATGCAGTTCTTGTCTATTCCTAAACACTCAAACTGTTTATAATCATTTAACTCATTTATTGCTTGATAACTTCTCAGAGAGTCTATTAATTTTATTGCATTGTATATTAGAAATCTATTTCCAGAAGGATACATCGAATTGATATTTTTTTCTATATTTGAAATTATCTCTGCGTAGTCTATCTTGACTTGGAATACGTCATAGATATTATCTTTTAACTTATTAGTTATTTCTTCGATTGTGATATTTTTAAAGTTCATTGGATATTCAATGGCTTCAGTTCCGTATATAAGACGAAATAGATTATTATACAGAATTTTCATTTCCTCTAAAATATCTTTTACTAAGTACTGCTTAATAAATCCTTGATTGGTTGCGTCTATCATTGCACAATTAATCCAATCAGATAATTCTTTATAAAAATCGTTATTTTTGATATCAAAAGTCGAGATTCTTTTGTGATTAATATCAAAGGCTAACTTCTCAATATTACTTGATTTTGATACCAATAAAATCGTACGAGATTCCCCTAGTAGAGCCGTTGCAATACCGGCTTCATACATTACATTAGGATTTGAAACCTGAGCTTCGTTTTCAAGTAATGCTATATGTGATATATCGCCTATAAATACATCGCTATCTGAAATTTGGCTCCATATTTTTTCTATAATATCGGGAGAACCCGACTCCTCTTGAGTAGGTGCAAAGATGATATCTAAATCTAATTGTTTTGTCTGTAATAAGTATTTTTTGGATTTAGAAAGTTGTTTTTTAATAAAGCGTGCTATATCATTCTCTTGACTTTGCCAAGCCAGAAATATTTTCGCTTTCATTTTTTATCTCCTCACCACTTAAATTTATACGTCTCGCCCTGTTCCCGCACACACGCCAAAACTCAAAAAACATCTATCCTGTTCTCTCACCAAGCCCCAAAAACGCAAAACATCTATTCTGTTCTCTCGTGAAAGCCCGTTATCAATTCTGTTCTCTCGCGAACGGAATCCGACCCGATAGACCGATTCCCATGAACAAGCAAAATCACGATTTGAGTGTACAGTTTAAAAAACCAAAAACCACAGAAATGGCTTATTTACTGGGATTTCTGTACACTCATTCTTTTGCCCTTGACATCAATACTACCGTCTCAACGTGCTCTGTTCGTGGAGACAAATAAACTATAGTTAGCATATAAACTTCGCATAATCAGGGGTAAGCTTGCTATATCATCTCACTGCCACATATTACCACATCTCATTATAACACAATCCGTAATTCGACACTAGTATAAGCCTTTTTAGGAAATTTTTCCACAATATTCAACAAGTAATTTTCGTCCCGGCCAAAAAGGTTACAGCAAGCTTTCCATCGGGCGTGACCTCGATATGATCAAGGATTTTGAGGGATAATTCGTAATCAAACGTCTCAATCCGGCTTACCTCTGAAAGTACTCGAAGCATCTCATTCGCCCTGTATCGTACCAAAAGATTAGGACTTGTCGTCGCAATACGGCTAAAGCTGGATGCGTACCGCAGGCGGTGGCTGACGAGCAGGTTCCACGCTTTCACAAAAGCCTTCTCCGGCGCGCCGGCGGGAATCTGAATATCGGTGCAGAACATCTGCCGCTCAGCAGGCAACTTGCGGTGTTTCGCCCGGTAATGCGCCGCACGGCTGTCCGTATCCTTGCTCCATAGCGCCCTAGGCGGCGGTGTGAAGGTCCGTCCAGCAATTTCCGTTTCGCGCTTGCCGCGGAAGCTGCTGCATCGCCAGTATCTCTGGTCTTCCTCACCGGCCTTCTTTGATTTCAAGAGCATATAAGTAGACCCGCAGACCGAGCAAGTAATCCTTGCCGACAGCGGGTTTTCTTTGTTATGATTATGGTACTTGCTGATACGGTGGGCACGGCAATACTGCTCCTGCCGCTCAAGTTCCAGCCGGACGCATTCCCATGTATCCTTATCTATAATTGCGGGATGACTGTCCTCAATATAGTATTGCGGCAGCTCGCCCTTGTTGTCCGCACGCTTTTTCGTCAGATGGTCTGTGTTATAGGTTTTCTGAAACAGTGTGTCCCCCTTGAATTTTTCGTTTGTGAGGATTTGTCTTACACTGCTCAGATTCCAGACAGCATTTCCTTGTTCGGATAATATGCCATCTTCCGTAAGATGAGCCGCGATCTGAGAAAAGCTGTTACCGGCAAGAAATTCATAGTAAATTCTGCGCACTACGGCAGCCTGTTCCTCGTTAATGATCAGTTCGCCGTCAATTTTATCGTAGCCGAGGAACTTGCCGCACGGTACGCTTTTCACACTGCCATTCTCATATTTACGCCGAATGCCCCATTTGACATTCTCGGACAGAGAAAGACTCTCATTTTGCGCTACGGCCGAAATTAAAGTCAGCAGGACTTCGCCCTCGCTGTTCATGGTATGGATATTCTCTTTTTCAAAGAAAACATCAACGCCCAGAGCTTTCAGCTCCCGGACGTTTTTTAATGTATCCACCGTATTCCTGCCAAAGCGCGACACACTCTTGGTGATCACAATATCTACAAGCCTGGCACGGCAGTCTGCCATCAATCGGTTGAAGGCTTCACGGCGGAGCGTTCCTGTACCGCTGATACCCTCATCTGCATAAATGCCGACATATTCATAATCTTCGTTTGATGAGATATATTCCTGATAATAATCGATCTGCGCCTTGACGCTGTGAAGCTGTTCCTCGCTCTCACTGGATACGCGGCAGTAAGCAGCGACCTTCTTTTTTGGCGCTTCATCACCGTGATTCGCCGAACGGGTATCCGGCAGCGGGTACAAGGGTATAACTTTTCTCCCGTTTGCTTTTTGCTTCATTCGATTCCCCCGTAACCACCCAGTGACCGTGAAAATGTTCTGCCGCAATCCGATCCAGAATATCCTCCGGAATACGGATACCGGTGCATGCGGCTTTCCCATTATGCAAATAAGTGCCGCACTCCCAGTCGACGCCCCACCTGGAGGCCTTTCGGATGAGTACGGCACCGCATAGAGGGCAGTGAAGCCGCCCGCTGAACGGATAGCTTTTCGGTTTCCGACTTTCCCGCAAACACTGTGCCGACTGCCACAGTTCTTTGCTGATGAGGGCCGGGTGGTTACCTTCTATATAATATTGGTCGCGCTGACCTTCGTTTCGCACTGATTTCCCGCGCTCGTCCACAAACGACTTCTGCATCAAACAGCCGCCTTTATATTTTTCGTTTGAAACAATGCGCAGTATCCTGCTTGACGACCATGGCTTATTGGTATACGTCGGAATGTTCATGCTGTTCAGTTCCTTTGCCAGCTGATACGCTCGAATACCATCAAGATATCGTTTGAATATCAGCCTGACGATTTCTGCCTGTTCTTCATTGATGACGAGATTTCCGTTTTCATCCTTGTCATAGCCAATCAGACGGTTGGTGTCGATCATGGCGCATCCACGCTTATACCGGCTGCGGATTGCCCATTGAACATTTCCGCAGACAGATTTGTGTTCTTCCTCGGCAATGGACGCAAGCACGGTCAGCATAAGCTCGCCATCAGAGGAAAGTGTATTAATATGATGCTCCTCAAAGATAACGCCTACACCCAGCATTTTCAGTTCACGCACCGATTCGAGCAGAAGTACTGTGTTTCTTGCAAAACGGGAAATCGATTTTGTCAAGATGAGGTTGAGTCCCCCATTCCTCGCTTCGGCAAGCATTGACTGAAAGCCCGGGCGATTCTCTTTCGCGCCAGAGATTCCGGCATCCGAGAAAATGCCGCAGAACTCGTATTCGGGATTCGCGTTGATGAGCCGCTCATAATACTGGCGTTGATTTTCGAGCGAATTCAGCTGCTTTTCATGCTCAGTCGACACCCGGATATAAGCACACACTTTCAGCTTTGAAACCAAATGCGAGGGAGTACGGGTTTGCACAATTTCACTGATGCTTCGTTTTCGCATATTTCCGAACCCCGCAATCTACCGTCCAGGGCAGTTCCGTACCGTCTCGGAACACAAACAGCACCTTGCAGTCGCTGAAAATCTTCATGTGATGCAGCGCCGCCTGCCAAACCCGCTCGTCGAACTCCAAGAGCGGTGCGTCATGCTTTCTGAGCTCCGCAAGGAATCCGGTAATCTGCACACGCTTTGCGGCGCACATCGCAATAGCGGAACTTAGCTCGCGGCGGCGCGTTTGGAGCTTTTGGTACTGCTCCAAATACGCATTATACTTTTCATTATAGTCACGCTGCTCCGTCTGTGACCGCGCGTTGGCGGCGATAAGCTTTTCTGTGAGTGTTACAATTTCCGAACACTGCAGGTCAATTTTCTCCGTCTCCGTTTTATATGCGCTGTCGTCTGTAATCGTATCCAGCGTCTTGTCATACTTTGCAATTATTTTGGCCTTGTTGGAAATCATGCTGTTGAACGCGTCCACAAAGGCTTTTTTGATTGCATCTTCTTTGAGCGTCGGTGTGGTACAGTATTTGCGCTCTGCATATTTATTGTTGCAGTGCCACACCATCGCTTGGTAATTACTGCCCGTATGCCACATTTTTCTGCCGTAATAACCTCCGCACTCTCCGCAGATGATGCGGCCTGAAAAGACACTGACGCATACTGTATGCCCACCCGCTTCCTCGCGGCGGCGGAATTCTTCCTGCACCATCTCATAAACTTCGGGACGTATGATGGCCGGGTGGCTATGCTCAATATAATACTGCGGAACCTCGCCCTCGTTGACTTTCTTTTGCTTGGTGAGAAAATCCACCGTAAATGTTTTTTGCAGGATTGCGTCTCCCTTATATTTTTCATTTGTCAAAATACTCTGAACGGTATGCCCCCTCCAGTTCGCAAATCCGCCGGGCGTGGGGATTTCCTCGGCAGTCAGCCGCAATGCGATATTGTAGGGCGTTTTGCCTTCAAGAAATTCGTTATAGATACGCCGGACAATAACCGCTTCACTTTCTACAATCTGCGGAAGTTTGTCCGCTCCTTTTTCGTAGCCGAGAAATCTCTTGTAAGAAAGAGTGACATTCCCATCCGAAAAAGATTTTCTTTTCCCCCAGGTAATATTTTCACTCATTGACCTTGATTCTTCTTGCGCAAGTGAGCTCATAATCGTAATGAGCAGTTCGCCCTTGGAATCGAGCGTGTAAATGTTCTCCTTCTCGAAGAATACTTCCACGCCTTTTTCCTTAAGCTTACGCACTGTCGTCAGCGTATCCACCGTGTTTCTGGCAAAGCGGCTGACCGACTTCGTAAGGATAAGGTCTATTTTTCCGTCCAGCGCATCGGCAATCATACGCTTGAAACCCTCGCGCTTTTTCGTATTGGTGGCACTGATACCCTCATCGGCATAGACCTCTACAAAAAACCATTCGGGATTTATTTTAATGCGGTCTGTGTAGTATTCAACCTGCGCTTTGTAGCTGGTTTGCTGTTCTTCCTTTTCGGTGGACACACGGGCATACGCGGCAACCCGCCGTTTTGTAACCGCCCCCTGCCACTGTGCCGAAAAGCGCGGTGCGGTAGCGGGTATTACCGTAATTTCTCTTCCAGTATTCATTGTGCCTTCCTCTCCAATGTCCTTTTTTGAGCTTCTTTTCGCATTTCAGCAGTCCAGCCTTCACTCCGCGGCTTGTTTTCCCAGGTGCGAAGAACCTCTCTGCCATCCGTGAATACAAAAAGCAGGATGCCGTTTTCCGGCACACGGATTTCCTCAATTTTCGCCTTAAAAACAGAAGCGTCATATTCGGCAAGCCCAAGAACCCCCACCGCTGTTTTCTTCAGGATATTTTCCGGTATTTGCTTGGAGCTGCAAAAGGCTCTGCCTTTCTTATTAAAGGTAGCGCAGCACCATGCGACGTTATACGTCGTCGTTTTTCTGCGAAAATTTGCGCCGCAAATACCGCAGTGGATTTTTCCTGTAAATTCGGAGTAGGAAGGTGTCTTCGGCGCGGTTGAAAATTTTTGGGCGCGTCGGGCAATCTCGGTTTGAACCTCGTCAAAAACACTCTGCTCAATGATAGCTTCATGCGTCCCTTTCGTGTAATACATCGGCAGCTTGCCTTTGTTTATCCGTTTCGCCTTTGTAAGGTGGTTTTCGGAAAATGTCTTCTGCAAGAGCATATTTCCCGTATACTTTTCATTCCTCAAAATTACGTAAATGGCGCCTTCAGACCATCGACCACCATTCTTTGTCGGCACACCCAAAGCGATCAGATTGCGCATAATGGCATTCTTGCCCATGCCGTTTAGATAATCGGTATAAATCATTCGCACGACCTCGGCTTCGGCGGGATTGACAACTAATTGTTTGTCGGCAAAATCGTAACCGTAAATGCGTAGATTATTTGGTATGCCGTCCTTGAAATTATTACGGATGCGCCACTTACAGTTCTCGCTGCAGGAAAGGCTCTCTTCCTGCGCAAAGGATGCCAAGATTGTCAGCATTAATTCGCCGTCGCCGCTGACGGAATGGATATTCTGTTCTTCGAAATAAACGTCCACTCCCAGCAGCTTCAGCTCACGAACAGTATTCAGCATGAGTACCGTATTTCTGGCAAATCGGGAAATTGATTTTGTGATAACCATATCAATAAGACCCTTCCGGCAATCGTCAAGCAGCCGCTTAAATTCAGCACGGTTATCTTTTGTACCTGTCAGAGCTTCATCGGCATAGACCTCGACGAAATTCCATTCTAGGTTCTGGCGTATGAAATTACTGTAATAATCAATCTGCGCGGCAAGTGAATGCAGCATGGCATCCTTCCCACTGGATACTCTCGCATATGCGGCAACTCGCTTTTTGGCGGGAGCTTGCGACATTGTGGGAGTAATATCTGTAACTATCTTTTGCATAGACCTACCTCCTTGTCAGTGTCACATATTACCTCTGGTTCTCAGATATAGCAACGCCATTTCCCAATAAACATCCGACAAAAATCGGTCTGTATTTACGGCTTGGAATTGTATCAATTATGGCGTAATTCTCGGTGGAAATTATGCCTTTCCGAATCGGTCGGCGATATAACAAGTGTGGCAGCAGTAGCGACGGCTTTTATTACCGTAGCTGTCAAACAATTTGCCGCAGCCTGCACATACCAGATGATAGACCGCCTTTTTCTTGACGCTTTCCTGATGGCTGTTCCACCATGCCACACGGCAAGCGTCTGAACAAAAACGGCGCGGCTTTGTTTTTACTGTCACCATGAGCGGTTTTCCGCAGTGCTGACAGTATGACAAAGAGAGTTTTTCTTTTTCGGCGCTCTGAACCGGTTTCTGAATACAGGACAGATTGTTTCTTCGGCAATAACTTTTTACCGTATTAACAGAAACACCAAGAGTATTTGCAATCGTCGCATATCCGCAGCCTTCTAAACGTAAAAAACGAAGTGATTCTTTTTGAGCTTCTGTCATCATCGATACCCTCCTACCGATATGCGAAAAATCGGTAGGATTCGAACCCCCTGAACACAAAAAAGCCGCCCGCAGGGTAATAAAACCCCACAGGCGGCAATGTTATAAAATATTCTGTTATGCTTTCCGGATGCTGTCTTTTGTTACCCAACCCAGCGCGTCCAGCAGGTATGGGCAGCTGCGTTTAAGATCGACGATGCGGGTAACGGTACAAGTCTTGTTCTGAAACGTTCGTCCCTTCCCGCCGCCGTAGCTGTCGGCGTAAACCGCGCCGTTGAGAATAACCCTGTCGCCGACAGAAAATACTACAGGCGCCGCGATCCCGGCCAGATCCTTTCTGACATCCTCACGGAAGATATCCATCGACTTGCCGAACCTCGGGAACCAGTGCATGACGTCACTGTGATTGCTGGCGATTCCTAGCTTAAACCCTTCGGAGTGGCAAATGACGTTCTTCTCAGTCAGACCATAGAGTTTGCAGAGATACACGCAAAGCTCCACCGCTTCAGTATAGACCTTGCCAAAATACGCCGTATCTGTTAGCCCATCCTCGCAGATTTCAAACCCGATGTGCGTGTCGTTGCCGGAGCCGCCGCAGTGCCAGCCGCGATAGTTCCATGGCAGTGTCTGATAGGCGGCAATGGAACCGTCCATCAGCCTGCCGATGAAAGCGTGAACGCAGACATTTCTGCCGCCTGGCCTGTCCTGATTCCAGTCGTTATTGTTCGGATTTTTCCCGAGCAGGCCGCCGTCGGGTCCGACATAGCGCCTGAGATTGGGGTTGTTCGCCCCGGTAGAGTGCACCATAATACCCTTCGGATTGATGGTTCTGCCCGCCTTGTAGCATGCGCTATTCGTCAGAATGAGTTTATGCAGATTCATGAGTTGTCCTCCTTGTTACCGCGATTGTGCAGCTGTTCCAATACGTCCTTGAGCTTCTGTGGAACAGGCAGACCGATGTGTGCGGCGTTCTCCAAAATGGAAACGCCCTCGTTGCTCAGGTAGAAAAACACGACCGCCGTGCGGATGACCCCGTCTCCGCCTAAAACCAGTTCGTCCAGAATATGCCCGACGCCCACCAGTGCGAAAATTAGCACCTTCTTGAAAATACCCTTCGCACCGATCTCGCTGGAAAGTTTTTTGTCAAGAACGGCACACATTACGCCAGTCAGATAGTCGATCACCACAAACGCGATGAGGGCGTAGAGGACTCCATCAAGCCCGCCAAGGAACCACCCGAGGAAACCGCCCAGAACGGCAAAGACCGCCTGCGCCCAGTTCCAGATTGTTTTCATTTCTATTCCTCCAATCAAGTTGATTTTATATAATAAAAAGCGCCTTTGCCCCACGCAAAAGCGCCTTTAAACCGATACATTAATTATCCTTAATACGCTGCAACCCAGTAAATCACATAGCTAACGCCAGATGAAGTTACCGCATTTACAAGATTGCAGATAAATCCCGTAGTTGATACGGATTTGATTTTGACAAAACCAATACCGTTTGTGTATAAGCCAGTGGTCACTGCCGGAATGCTCGGCAGGGTAGCTCCGAAATTAACCGAAATATCGGCTGAATAATAAATCGAACCATAGGCCGTTGATGTGGCGATTGTGCCACTCGCCGAGCCTTTCAGAACATGCAGACCGCCCACAGTGTCGGCGTTTGGATGGTAGCCGTCGCTGTAGGTTTTATTGCCGGAGGTGTATATATCGCCGCTCACGTCGAGCGCTCCATCTTCCGGAATTTTGTTGATACCTATCTGCCCGTCACGGATAGAGAAAACCGGCTTTGCCGTAGGCAGTAAGGCTGATTGTGTTACTGCGGTGTAGTAATCGGACGCCGCGATCTCAAAGTTAAATGACGAATTGATGTCGAAGTTTCCGATGCTGGCGTTAAACGAAAAGTCTCCGCCACTCATCGCCGGAGTGATTGTGACATAACTGCTCCACGTCCCCGACGCGGTTGTTTTGTACCGGTATTTCAGGAAATACTGGCTTTTTGTTACCATATACGCCGCATAATTGCCGGTGCACGTCAAAATCGCTCCGGCTTCGATGTTGTTCACGCGAGCCAGCGACACGGAAGAAAACGCGGGCGAGGAATAGGCGATTGTTGTAAGAGTGGAAGATTGTGAGTTCGAATTGCCCCGGCTGTCGATGACGGTTACGATCAGACTGTCGCTTGCGGACACGGTGCCGAAACTGATCACGCTGGAACTGCTCGTCACCGTTTTGGAACCATACTGCACTTTGTAAGACGAAATGGCTGCGTAGTTTTGCGCAGCCGCGCTGGTCACGGTTACCTGAATATTGGATTTCGACTGAACAATCAGAGAGGAATTTCCGGTCAGCGTGACCGTGTTGGAATCCACATCCTGATAGGAAAAGCCGGTGAATGTCGGATTGCTGTTTATGACATGAGCGGTGATTCCCACTTCCGTATAGCCAACCATGTTGCTGTCCGCGTCGTAGGTGATCAGCCGGAGCGTGCCGGTTCCTGTGTTCGAGTTTGGAATCTGCTGGTACAGGGAAGAAGCCCACGACGCGGTGTTCCAAACATAGCTGTCGGTAATGTTGTAGGCAATTGTGGTCGTATAGCTTCCAAAGTAGAGATTCAGAGCGTGCGTGAAGGTGGTGCTTTTCCGATTCGTGTAAATTGTAATGGAACCGCCGATATTGAATGAATTAATGGAAGCCGTAATCTGACTCGCCCTTGGAATGGTCGTCAGCGTGATATTTTGGGAAACGTTGAGATTTTCCAGCTTCGCGGTGACGCTGGAATTGAAATACCCGGTAATGTTAACAATCTTCGTGCCGTCGGCGTTATGTGCGACGCTCATGGCGGCTGTACTGCCGATCTGCACCCAGCTTGACCCGATGGTAAAACCCGACATGTACGTCATGGCCCGCGAGCCGTTTATATTAATGTAAGCCGAGCAGCTCGAATCGGTGGAAGGCCCGTAGCTGTCGCGGTGAACATACAGGGCAGCAGTGATTGTTGAGGTGTTTGCGGAAATATTCTGCGTATAAGAGTAGACCACCTTGACCTGCGAACCGTTTTGCAGGGTGCTGACAATTTCAGACATTCCATCATTCCTTCCTTAAATCACCACAAAATCAACGCCGACCCCGCTCCGCACAATCTCCTTGACGCTCCCGACCGTGAGATCATCCTCAATGATGGTTTTTTGCAGCCGTGTGCCGTCCGGCGCGACATTGATGCGAAGGTCGTCGCCGCGATAAATTTCAAACGCCGAGGTGGAGATATGGGCTTTCATATCCGTGGTATTGCTGCCGACCGTCAGGCCGGTGCTGTCCGCGATAAAGTTTGTCGTGTAAAGCTCCTCGTCGGATTGTACCCACGGCGCAACGTTCGTGCCCTCGGAAACGATCAGGTCGGAGGCAAGCAGGTTCACGGAAGTTGTGACCTTAATGGTGCAGACCGTGTTAAGCGAATTGAATGGAAAAGTAACGAATGTCCACTCCGTGCCGGTATTCGTGTTGTCATACAGTACAGATTCGGTGCTGTTCTGTGTGATGCTGACCGACACATGGCCGCCGGAACCGGACGCTTCATACAGCAGCGATGCGGTGTGCGGCACATTAAATTTTAAAGAGAAGTCCTGCGAAATAGTGCTGCCCGATGCCATACTGAACGCCGAATTGCTCACGGTGTTGTTTGACGTGTCCGTGTTTGAGACGGTGGCAGCCGTGCCTGTCGTGTTCCAGAATGTCAGACCGTTCTTGCCCGCCGAGTTTTTCAGCAGATTCCGGTAACCGGTTTGGCTCACGGAAAGCGTCAGACCATCGACTGTTTGCCGCATGGTGGTAATCTGCGTATTGACATCTTCCAACTTCGAACCATTATCAGAAATATACGCGTCAAACGTACTGCTTTCCACTTTGGTTACGATGGAAGAACTGTGCTGTTCAATGGTGGATTCCGCATTGGAAAGCCGGAGTGCGATGCCGTCTTCCGTATTAGAGATTTGGTTGTCGATGCTGGACACGGAAGTTTTCAGGCCGCTGACATCGGTTTGAACGGTCGTGAGCGTAGAATTGATCGTGGTAATTTCACCCGTGTTGGTATCCACACCGTTCTGCGCGGTATCGGCCAAAGCCTTGAGCTTCACCGTAATTGCCTGAACCAGTGTGTTTCTTGCAGCATAGTAATCGGCAAACTTCTGCCGGAACTGTGCGCCGCTGATGTCAGTTGTAACATTCAGGTGGTCAGCATCCAACCAGAGCGGGATGCCGGTTGTATAAAGAGCACCTCCGTTGAGATAATTGGACAGAAGCTGGAACGCGTCATTGTAGGCTGACAGCTCGGTCGTGATTTCAAGCGCGGTGGCCTGCGTGTTGAGAGTTCCCTTTTCATTGGCAAAGGAACTCCAGTCGCGCAGGGCGGCGCTTTTCTCAATCGGCGTCAGCTTATTGTCGCTGTTGATATCCTCTACGTTCTCTGTAACAGCGGACACGTTTTGGTTTGTTACCGTGATTGCCTGTTTTACTTCATCAATTTTCTGCGAAGCGGAATTAATGGAATTAACCACGGAGATTCGTTTTTCTCCGATGGTGAGCGTTTCATACCGATCTGTCAGGCAGTTGTAGGAAACCGCGCAAACGCGGAGTTTCACGCTGACGCCGAACGGCGCATAGTCGACCGTCACATCGTCGCCCAGCCCCACGGTTAGCAGAGATTTGTATTTTTCGTACCCGGTGATGTCCTTCCAGTCCACAAAGTCCACAGAAAGGGAGAGCTTCGGAATATCAGTCCCGGCGAGGAATTTGTCGCTGGCGAACTGCCGCATCGCCGTATAACAGGAATCGACCGTAGGGTAAGGAACCGCGCCGTCGACATCCTTGCCAATCTGGTAGCCGGTGTCCATTGTCGCTATGATGGGAAAGGGATATTCTGAAATGTGCGGGCTGTCAACGTACTTTTCCGGCAAGAGTAGAATTTGATTGTCGGCGGTCAGAGCGGTGGGAAGTATCCGCGTCGCAACGCCGGAAGTGTCCTCGTTGAATTCCAGCCCTGCCATGTTTTTTCCATAGGAAATCCGCACGCCGTTGTCCGCGCCGAGCCGCGTGTTGATCGCGATGTTGTAGTTGTCCCGGATAATTTCGCCGCCCCACCGGGAGATGAACGCCTGGTCGGTGTCACCGAGAAAAGCCTGCACCGGAGATTGCCGGATGAAGTATGCCGTGACCGTGTGCGTGATATCGCTCGCGAAGGTGAAAGGGGTCAGGTACTGGCAGCCGCTGAGAATCTGCTGTCCGGCTTGCGTTCCATTCTTTCCGGTCGGCCTGACGTCTTCCACGAAATTTGCCAGCAGATCATAGAAGATGTGCCGTGCATTTACCTTGATCGTGCCGTCAACCGCGTTTTTTACTACCCGGTAGATGCGGAACGCCTGCACGCCGCGATGTGTGTTGACCCGGATGATGTTGCTTTTTTGCAGACGTTTCCATTTGCCGAAAACATCAATCGGGTGGGTGAGTTCCAGTTCAAACGCGCCGTTGATTTCTTCCGAAACAGCACAAGAGCTGGGAGTGATCGTCCCCAGCCCATCGTTATTAAATTCCTGTACCTTGGAATCGTAAACCGGAACCATTACAGCCACCGCCAGTTCGGAGTAATTTCAAGAGAAGTAATGCCGCCGGAAAACGAGATCGTATTGTCACCCAGCAAGAGTATCGGATATTCTCCGGTCTTGGTGGAATTCTTGCTGACCAGCGCCGTGCCTGTATCTTTGTACGTTTCCTGCAGTTTAGAATTGAGGATAACACTCTCATCGATGCCGCTGAAAGACACCACACTTCCGTTCACTGACAGAGCACCTGTGCCGGAGCCGTTTACTTTTATGATAGGAAGAGATTTCAGCGTTCCGGGATTGGTGAGTATCATGTTTTCGCTGACTGAGATAGGTGTATTAGCCGTTGCATATTGGAACGGCTGGCAGTTGAACATAATTACGAAATGCGAGGTAATCCGCAGGACAATTTCAAAGTCGATACTGTTCACGACCTGTGCAAGATACTTCCGGCCTGAAATGTGGCTGAAAGTGAGGTCGGCTTCACCCGCGCCCAAAAGCCAGCCTTTGATCGCACTGATTTTCGTGCTAGGGTCACCGAGAAACGAGCATTCCACGGACAACGTGATATCGCTGTAAGTGTCCTCGTCGCGCCGGAGCCTGGAATCCATCCCCGGCACTTCGATATAGGTCACCCGGCGTTCCGGCGACGGGATGTGTGGTCGTGTTGCCACATAAATACCAAAGTCCTGAAAGCTGTCTTTGCCGCCGAATGTGAAACTCAGCATTATGCGTTCCCCCTTGCCGCCGCTGCCTGCTGCCGATAGAATTCAAATTCATAGGCAAGCCGTTCAATGTCCTTGTCGGTGTTGTTTACGAAATTTTCAATATGAAGCGTGAAGCCGCCGCCCGCTAGGGACTTACCGCCTGCACTGTTAATAGAACTACCAATGTTAAGAGCAGGATTTAAGTTAAAGGCGGTCGGAATTGCCGATTGCATATCGGCGGAAATATCGCTCATTGCCTTGCTGAATCCCTGTCCCAAACCCTGCGCCATATAGCCGCCGATTCCGGCGAACACAGTGGACGGCGAGTGAATTCCGAGCATACCCTTTACGCTGTCCACGATACCACTGAAGAAATCTTTCACTTTGGCATAAATCCAGTCTTTCATCCCAGAAATGCCCTGCCAGATTCCGGACACAATGTTGCTGCCAATATTGTTGAATGCGCCGAGCAGTTTTCCGAAACCGTTCACCAGCGAAGAAATGATCTGTGGGAGTTTTGCCACAAGCGTCGGAATTGCCTTGATGAGTCCGACCGCCAGTTCGACGATAATTCTTACGCCCAGTTCAATAATCAGCGGCAGGTTGTTAATGATAAAATTCACAATTGAATCTATAATCTGCGGGAGCCGGTCGATCAGCCGCGGCAGCGCGTTGATCAGTCCCTTCGCCAGCCCTTCGATGATCTTGAATGCGGCGGCGATTACCTTATCCATGTTGTTCAGAAGTGTGTTTACAATCGTGAGAACCGCATCGATGATCGCCGGGATTAACTTCGGAAGCGCATCGCCGATGCCCGATGCCAGCGTGATAATCATTGTCAGCGCGGCGCTCACCAATTGCGGAAGGTTGGCAATGATGCCGTTTACCAATGCAAGAATTAGCTGCAAAGCGCCCTGCGTGATCTGTGGGAGTGCGCCGATCAGCCCCTGCAGGAGCGTCATAACGATGGTGACCGCAGAACTGATAATCATCGGCAGATTTGCAGTGATCGCATTGCCGATTGACAGCACAATATCCAGCCCCGCCTGTACGACCTTCGGCAGCTCGGCAAGGATGGAGCTGGTCAGTCCACCGATCGTCGTGCTGATGGTCTTTGAGATTTTTGTCCAATCGCCGCCCGCATCTGAAAGGCCTTTTGTAAAGGTTCCGAGCAACGACACGCCGGAGCTGGCGAGCGTCTGCATCTGCGGGAGAAGCACCGTGCCGAGAACATTCTTGGCGGCGCTGGCTCCGGACTTGAGCCGCTGCACGGTATCGTCAAATTTACCGAGCGAATTAAGCTGATCACCGGACATGACAGCGCCCATATTCGTCGCTTCTGCAGCCAGCTCTTTAATCCCTGCGCTGCCCTTTTCAATCAGCGGATTCAAATCCTGCGCGGATTTTCCAAAAATCTGCATGGACAATGCGTCACGCTCGGTCGAATCCTTTACTTTCCCCAGCGCATCAATGGTCGACCAGTAAACATCCTCGCTGTTTTTCAGATGTCCGTTGGAATCCTGAATTGAAACACCCAGCTTTGCGTAAGCTGCAGTCATGTCCTTGGAACCGCCCGCCGCCGAATTCATGGAACGAATCTGTTTTGCCATGCTGCCGGTCAGCGTTTCGAGCGGAGTATCCACCAGTTCAGCGGCGTATTTGTAGGCTTGCAGTGCTTCCGTACTCATGTGCGTCTGCGCGGACATCGTCAGAATATCATCCGCATAGGCCGCAGAATTCACGGAAGCGTCCACCAGCGACTTTCCCGCGCCCACAGCCGCCGCGCCGATTCCGGCCAAAGCGACACCCATCGATGCGCCGATGCCCTTTACGATTCCGCCGAGCTTGTCAAACCGCCCTGACGCTTCATCTGACTGTTTCGAAGCGGTGGTAATTTCATCGCCGAATTTATTCGCGCTTTTGGCGCCGTCCTGAAACTCGTCGCCTATTTCATTGAGTATCTTTTCATTTCCGGACAGCTCGCGCTCCATGCCGTTGAGTTCCGTGTGCGCCTTGTTCAGTTGGATTTGCCAATTCTGGGTGCGGCGGTCGTTTTCACCGAAAGAGGAAGCGGCGTTGTCTAGCGCCGCTTTCAAGGTGCCGATTTTCTCTTTCTGCGCGTCGATTTCTTTGTTCAGAACTGTATTTCGGGCGGTGACAGCCTGCACTGACCTGTCATTCTTATCAAACTGGCTGGTGACAAGCGCCATTTCGCTGCCCAGAACCTTGAAGCTCTGGTTAATATCCGAAAGGGCTTTCTTAAATTCCTTTTCGCCCTCAACTCCGATTTTGAAGCCAAAGTTGTCTGCCATATGTGATCACTCCTTTCGGAGAATGTTCAGATTGAGAAATAGGAAGATATGGTGTAATATAATCTCATGAAAGGTGGGTGCAGAAATGATCCGACTAATGACAATTGCTGATTATAATGATGTTTATAATTTTTGGATCAATACGCCCGGCATGGGATTGAATGATATTGATGATTCCAGAGCCGGGATAGAAAAATATTTAGAGCGAAATCCCCGTACATGTTTTGTTGCTATTGAGCAAAATGAGATTGTCGGCGCAATTCTCAGTGGCCATGATGGACGCAGAGGATATATTTACCATACAGCTGTCAGCGCATCCATGCGTAAGTGCGGTATTGGTACCGCACTGTTGAGCGCAGCGATAAAATCACTAGAAGCAGAGGGCATTTGTAAAGTTGCTCTGGTCGTTTTTTCTAAAAATTCTATTGGCAACAAATTCTGGGAAAAAAGAGGTTTCACTGTTCGTAAAGATTTGATTTACCGCAACAAAGCAATGGTGGAACTAAAAAGAATAGATACTTAATCCAAACCATCCGGCATTACATCATCAATAAATAATTCCCGTTTCGGTTTCGCCAGCCCATTAAACTGTTTATGGATTTCCCATTGGTCAAGCAGATCGCCAATAGGCATGAACCACACGTCGGATTCAGGCCTGTGTAGCTGCGTTACGCCGTAATATAAAAGTCGGGCAAATAACTCCTCGTCACTTACCCGACCACCGTGTTTTTTGAGGATTCTTCCTCGCTTTCGACATAGCGTTTCGTGCCTTTCATCAGCGCTTCCATGATAGAGTTTTTGTAATTTGCCAGATCATAGGGAGAAGTCAAAAGCTCGACCGCTTCCTCGGTAAGCAGTTCCCGTTTCTCCGCATTCTGCAAATTGTGAATCAGGACGCTCTGATTCGCCAAAAGCACGATCAGCCACACGATTTCTTCAAGGGCCATTTCAAAGTTTTCCGACTTCATCAACTTTTCGCCGAGGTCTTCCAGCCCGCCGTAGCGTTTGGCAATCTCTTTTGTAGCGCGCGTCGTCAGGACGAGCTGGTACTGCTCGCCCCCGACTGCAATGATCGCGCTTTTGTCTTCAATGCTCATATCTGCCATCTCCTTACGTCCCCGTAGTGTAATCCGGCTCGTAAACGGTGGTAAACCAAGCGGAAATTATCGCCGCCAAAACGCCGGAATCGTCCTCATTGACTTCCGTTTTCCAGGGATGCTTTCCGTTGCCATCCACTTTATTGCGCTGCGTAATTGTACCTTCGATGGTTGGCGTAGCGAATTTTATGCTGTCACCCTTTGTTTCCAGATTCGTCGCGGGGACGCCGAACACCACACGGTACAGCCAGAAATACCGATATTTTCCGTTTGCCTTTTTTGCGCGGAATCCGATCGCGACAGGCTTACCGCCGTCCTCGCTTGCGGAAACAAGAACGCCGTTCGTATCCAGTACCGCTCCGGTTAAGTTTTCCGCCGCCGACGGACCTATATCATCTACGCCCAGCGACAGTTTCCCGGATTTGAATTCTTTCACGACGGTCTGCGCCGCGTCGTCGGCATACAGCGTCGCTTCCGCGAGATCAATCGATAGATCGCATTTGATTGCCTTGGCGAGTAAAACCGGAGCAGCATAGGTTTCTGTGCCGTCTGTCGCTTCCGTGATTTTTGAATAATACAGCTTATCAAATCCAACGGTTGCCATATTTAAGTTTCCTCCAAATCATATATTTTTGCCACATCAATGGCATAGTGATGGTAATTCGTATCATCCTCATGACCGATATAGCGGCGGTCGGTCACGGTGAATTCGTGATCCAACAGGGAGCGGACGATTTGGTTTTTCCTCTGCTGGTAATTGTTTTTGGAGAACAGGGAAAGCCGCGCCTCCTGTATCTCCTGACGGGGCCGGTCGTCCGCGTGAAGCTCAAAGGTATCGGCGAGCGGAGTGATTACCACATATTCATCCGGGGCTTTCTCTTGAAAAACGCCGGTCTCCACCGCGATGCCCAACGCGCCCAGCAGCGTGTTCAGTTCCGATAAAGTGCTCATAAGCCCTCGATTTCCTCGTCCAGTTTGGCGGTCATCGCCGCAATGCAGGCTTTCCGTGAAGTGGATTTAGCGGGCTTCAAAAAAGGTTTTGCGGGCTGACCGTGTTTGCCGTATTCCAGAACGGCGGCAATTTTGGCGTTGCTCACTCCGCCACCCGGGCTCCGGGCATCGGAGCGTGGCTCTGCAAACCCAACCTTCACATTGTAGTTGCCGTCCCGGTCCTGACGGGCATCTGTGACACCGAGTGCGGAGAACAGTTCGCCTGTGGAGCGGCTTTCGGTTTTCGTGCCTTTTCCAATTACAGAAGCGAGGTTGCTTTTCACCTTTTCAAGCACTACGCTGCCGCCAGCTTCCAGTACCTTTGGAATGATCACATCGGTCTGCTCTGCCAGCCGGGAAACTTTCAGAAGAAACTCCTCCGGCATTTTGAAATCCACTCGTGCCATATCTGTCACCTCACAGACGGTTCCAGCTTTTCGGCCAGAACCTCAAGATACATGCCGCGGCCACGGACGTTTTCTACACTGAGAACCCGGTACCTGCCGTCGGCACAGAAAATGAAAAGGGACGTAGAAATTTCTACGCCCGGAATCTTGCGAAACTGGAACATCGCCGAAGCGGTGGAGAATGCCGCCATATTTGCCCATCGCTCATTTCCGTGCCGATCTTCCTTATATGCCCTCACAGAAGCAAGGATGGTGTCGCCCTCGGTGACAAAGCCCTCATCATCTTTGCTGGGGGCGGTGCTAATGATATCGATGAAGGTGTTCATTTTGCCAAAGCTCATGCGCTTATACCTCCGTCATTGAAAAGATTGACAGGAACAGATCAACAGATTATGATAAAAATGAAAAAATAATTTGTGAGGTGCTTTTATGATTACAGGTGTTTGTTTGGGTAACGTTGCAATTGACTGCAAAGATGCACGGAAACTTCAAGATTTTTACGCTGAACTTCTCGGTTGGGAAAAGTGTGAAAAGTATGACTGTCCCGCAGTGAGCAGTCAAAGCGGTATTGTGCTTTTGTTTATGCAGGCGGATGATTTCGATTATATACGTCCCGTATGGCCGGAGCAGCCCGGAAAACAGCAAAAGCAGATGCACTTTGATTTTCAGGTTGACGAGTTACTGACCGCAGTAAAGCAGGCGGAAGCAATCGGTGCAGTCAAAGCGGAAAGTCAGTATGGCGGCGGTGATTGGGTAACCATGTTCGATCCTGAAGGCCACCCGTTTTGCCTGTGCGCAAAATAAAATTCGATCCTTACATTTTCCATGTGCGATCAAGCCTCAACAGCAGGTTGACGGTTTCCCACACCTGCTGTCCGGCCTGAACGTTATCCGCGAAGAAGCCGCCGGTGCTGCCGTCCCGACTTTCGTAAAAGTGGGATGCCAGCATAATGACAGCCTGTTCAGTGGTGGGCGGCACAGCGTTCTCCTCGTAATAACCCGATACGATATGCTGATAGCTTTCGGCGTAGGAAACAGCGGCACGGATGTAACCTTTCAGAAGGTCGTCATCCGTGCCGTTTTCCAATATGAGATTTGCCTTGACCTTTGGCAGCAGGGTATCGATTAAACTCATACCGTTGCACCTCCGGTTATGATGCCTTCTGCTGTAGTACCTTGATCGCTTCAGGCAGAATCAGCTTGCCGTCCACACGCTGGGTAGCAATAAAGCCAACCTGACCCGTAGCGGCGAACAATTCGTTCAGGCGTTTGAAAACCCGACCCTGACGGTCGGCCACCCAGTAATAGGAGAAATCCCCGAACACGACAGCCTTCGCGGCTGCCGCAATGGCAGGGACATATGCCGAGGTATACAGCGGGCGGTTGAGAATGGTATCTGGTGTCGCTTCCTTGATTGATGGCTGCCAGAGGTACTGACCGGTGGAATCCTTCAGCTTGCGGATGGCCTTGATGGTGGAGTCGTTCATGACAAACGCCGCCCTGTTGCGGTAAGGCGCTTTCAGGCTGTAGAACAGGTCGAGCATTTCGTCCAGCGTGATGGCAGTCGCGCCCGCAGAGGTCACGCCGACCTGCGCGCCGCCGGTTGCGTTCAAAATGCCCACCGGCTTGCCCGTGCCGTCGCCCGTGAAGAAGGCTTCCTCTTCCTTGTTGCCAATCCTGCGGGCGAATTCCTTGGTGATATAGCTTTCGAGGTTGAACACGCTGTCATTGAGCAGTTCCTCGGAAACCTTGATCATGGTTGCCAGTTTGTAGGCGCCGATAGACACCTGCCCGAAGCTGTCATCACTTTCGGGAATTGCACCTTCCTCATCGACCCACGAAGCGGTGCCCTTGGTCGCCACAACGGGAATCTTGCGGTCTCCGGAAGAAGTCGTAATGACGTTTGCCAGAGTGCGGAAGATGTTTTGTTCCTCGAGTGCTTCTACAAGGCTACGTTCAAACTCGTCCGGCACAAGGTATCCACCCTCAGAATCGGTGCCGATCTGTAGGGCGTTCATCACATCGTAGTGCGGATTTTTCGCACGCATCACGTTCCAGAACGCCTTTTTGTATTCGGCGGTCGCGCGTCCGGTTTTTTCCTCCGTGCCGCCAGTTGGGGTGTTGGTGATCGGATTGCTGGTTGCTTTCTCAAGTTCTGCGTCGATGGCGGTCTGGCGCTCCAGACGGTCGATCTCCTTGCCGAGTGCCACCACGTCTGCTTCCATCTTGTCGTAAGTGGCGGTATCCTCAGCGGACAGAAGCCCGTCACCGCCGCGCTTGGTGTCAAGGAACGCTTTCGCCACGTCCCACGCTTTTGCGCGTTTCTCGCGCAGTTCCAGAATTTTACTCATAATTTTTCCTCCTAATTTTATATAGTTAAATGAAATATAGGCATCTCCCGGGAATATAAATGATTAGGGATAAACGGGAGATGAGAATGTGAAAAACTGCGTTATAGTCATGCCGAAAAAGCATATTCTCCGAGTCGCTTTAATTTGCGCGGTAATTATTTTTGCTGCATCAATTATCTGCAATTTTCATGATCATCAGGCAATTGCCGTACTCAGCACGTCCATGTGGAAGATAGAACCTGAAACACCAAAGAATATTGACGACCCGTCATTCGAACTTCCATATCCGACAAAAACGGTACCTGTCAGCGAAGTAATGAAAAACGGAAAAGAGATTCCTTTACAGTTTGCCTACAATAATCCGGATTGGAAACGTCAGGCATATAAAGAATACTGGCATAGTTCCTACGGCCGCTGGAGCTATGTTCCTAATCGTATTCACTATGCCATGCACCGTATTTTCGTCACCTATCCTACGGCTTCAGTATTCTACGATTTCACCCATGATCTCGGAATTTGGGATGAAAGTGATAAATTTCAGATTCCCACAAGAACTCCATTTGAAAACATCGTGCTGGTGGTAATGCTGACAAAAGTCGATAAAATTGTTACGCTTGGAAATCAGGTTGTGGTTATCGGAAGACCATCTCTTAACGGATTGCAGGCCTTGCTAATACCCAGTAAGGATTTGTCGCCCTACAATCCAAAAGAAAGTATTCTGTTCCAATTGGTTACTCCCGAGGGTGATGAAATTGATTATACAAATGATATATACGCCGTTACTGAATCAAGCCAATCGCAATCCAACTGAAATAATCGATTTTAGACTTTTAAAAGATTAAGCCGCTTTTCAAGCGATTCAATCGGGGTACCAGTCTTCGGCTTTTCTCTTTTCGGCAGCCTGCTGATAAGCGAATTTGTTACCGCCGCCCGGCTGAAGACGAAACTGTCCGCCGATTCGGTCGGCTCGCCCTCCTCAAACAAGACCTTATCGGCAAAGCCCAGTTCAATAGCCTTGTTTGCATTCATCCAGGTTTCTGCGTCCATGAGGTGCGAGAGTTTTGCGCGGGAAAGCCCGGACTTCAATTCGTAAGCGTTGATGATGCTTTCCTTGATTTCGTCCAGCAGAGCCTTGGCACGGAGCATTTCCTCACTATCACCGATAGCGATTGTTGATGGATTGTGGATCATCAGCATTGACACAGGCGACATATACACGTCGCCGCCCGCCATTGCGATGACACTGGCCGCCGATGCAGCCATGCCGTCAATTTTAACCGTGACTTTTCCGGTGTAGTCCATGAGCATGTTGTAGATCTGAGCCGCCGCAAATACATCGCCGCCGGGGGAATTGATCCAAATGGCGACATTGCCGCTCCCGGCAAGCAATTCATCCTTGAACAGCTTGGGCGTAACCTCATCGCCCCACCAGGTCTCGTCGGAAATGACGCCGTTGAGGTAGAGGGTACGCTCTTCAGTTGTTTCATTCCGAACCCAGTTCCAAAATTTTTTCATCTACTAACCTCCTTTGATTGATTTGCGGCAAACGCGCCCGCGTCCGCCAGCTTTGTCATGTTGCCGTTAATCAGATACAGGTCACCACCCTCCACGGCGGAAATGCGATTCATATCTTCCAGCTCGCGGATGTCGTTCGCCGAGAACCAACCATTCTGCCGCCCCGTGGCGTAGCCGCTCATGCGGCTGGCATAATCGCCGCGGAGCAAACCGTCCAAGTTAAACTTTATAAACAGCGACGGCTTTTCGGATGGCAAAATCAGCGACTGTTGAAGAGACTGTTCCCAGCGCACCACCCACGGGTCGAGGGTGTACTTTACAAATTCCAGCGACTGCTGTTCGATATTTGAAAAGCTGGATTTTTCAAGGTCTCCGACCATATGTGGCGGAACACGGAATATCCGAGCGATTTCATCGATCTGGAACTTCCTCGTCTCCAGAAACTGCGCCTGTTCCGGCGGAATTCCGATGGCCTGAAACTTCATCCCTTCTTCCAGCACAGCAACCTTATGGGCGTTACCGCTGCCCTGATAGGCGGTGTTCCAGCTGTCCTTGACCCGCTGAATATCCTTGATAACACCGGGGTGTTCCAGCACTCCGCCGGGATTTGCCCCGTTGGCGAAGAACGACGCGCCATATTCTTCGGTGGCAAGCGACATTCCGATGGCATTTTTCGCCATGGCGATGGGACTGTAGCCAATCAGACCATCAAAGCCTAGGCCGGGGATGTGAAGTACCTCGTCCCTGCGAAGCGTAATATAGCCGCCCTCCGGCTTGATTCCACTTTCGTCCGCGTCGCGGTAATAGGTGTAAAGAAGTTCACCATCTACCGCTCGGTTAACTTCCATCTTGTTCGGAAGCAGTGGGTAGAGTGCGACAACTTGCCCCCGCCCATTTCGTACCACCTGCGCGTAGGCGTTGCCCCAAAGCAAAAGATGACTCATTAGTGTCTCTCGAAACACAAATGAAGTCATCTCCGAGTTTGGCTCATCATGAAGCAGGGAATACAGCGGGTGCTGAGGGATGCGTTCCTTGCCGCCATCCGTCCGGTACCGGTAGACGTGCAGCGGCAGCCCGGCGATGGCTTCGGCCAGTATCCTAACGCAGGCATACACCGCCGTGGTCTGCATGGCAGTCCGCTCGTTGACCGTTTTGCCCGATGTCGTGCTGCCGAACAGGAACGAGAACGCGCTGCCGACACGGTTCTGGGGCTTATCGCGGGAACGGAACAGACCGGTAAAGATACTCAAATGGCGTCACCTCCGAAAAATGGGTATAAGAAAAGGACGGCCGATTGGTCGTCCTTTGGTCTTTTGCTGTTGAATTATGCTTCACTTAATTCTCATAATTAACACCTTTAAATTTACATTCGCAGGCATAATGGGAATTATTATAAAGTGACATTATAAGTGTACTCACCAATCAGCATTTTGTTTCCACTACTGTCGTAAGCAATATAGATAAATCTATAATTGCCGGATTTGCTGGGAACGGTATTGTACGTTCCCAAGTTTACATTATAGACCATAAAATAATTGAATTCAGAACTCTGTGTGGAGTATAACATGGGGATGATGCTGGAAAGCGGTGTAGTTACAGTGGTCACCCAGAATTTGCTGCCGTTTACCGCCGTTTTAAAAGCCGAAATCTGCTCTTCATCGGTGAATTCAATACTACTCATGGAGTAATAATTTACGGAATCTTCAACCACTTTTGACGTAGTTGACACGGATGATGAATTTGGGACGTTTTCCTGAAATTTCTGTGTTGTGATATGACCTCTATCCGGTAGACTAAAATGGACTTCTGATGAGATATCATCAATAAAAGATAAATTGTGTAAGTAAGTGCCACTAAATATAAAAGTGAAGGAACCATAAATACAAAGTAAAATAGTAAAAATTATCCCAACAATAATATTTTTTGTTGTTTTAAAACCCCTTCGCTTATACACCACACCTAATATTAAGTTAGCCAATGGAATGGGAAGCAACAGAAAGAACATCCATGAATAATCAGTGGCTGCCGCACTGAATGAAAGCTGTGCCGACTCAAGAGCCAGTCCTGAAGGAAGAGAGAAAAAAGAGAGAATGAACAGCAGAATCATCATACCCTTTATGGTCACTGAGGTTCTGTGTGGAAAAGCCTGTGGAGTATTGCCACTTCCTTTACTCGAGCCCATCAATGCTATAACCCCTATCTTTCAAAAATTATCTCCATCTTAACACGTATTGTACTTGTGATCAATTCCTAGTTTTTCCACTTTACAGTTTTTGCTGCTTCGTTTATAACTTATCCGAAGTTCATTATTTACTTTACAATATGCAATCGTTCGGCAAATTGCAAGTAATCCTATAAAATTAAAATTCCCCGTTCATCATAGACCGAAGCCGAATTGTCATTCCCGCACCGTATTGCACGGTCGAGTGCCATAATCGTCGCCACTGTGCCGTCAATTTTCTCGGTGGACTTTTCCTTGTCGGCCTTAATGTTTCCGGCAGGGTCGGTGCGGATGTAGATGTTATCCATCATCCACCGCAAAACAGGATGCCCGCCATGGGCGAGTTTTTCCTCCAAGGTCAGTTTCATTAGTTCCTTGGTCGGCGGAGACATATCCTTGAAACCCTGCCCAAAAGGCACGACCGTAAAGCCCAGCCCCTCAAGGTTCTGCGTCATCTGCACCGCGCCCCATCGGTCAAAGGCAATCTCGCGGATGTTGTATTTTTCGCCTAGCTTTTCAATGAATTTTTCGATATATCCGTAATGCACAACATTTCCTTCGGTGGTCAGCAGGTGTCCCTGTTTCTCCCAGAGGTCATATTGCACATGGTCGCGGCGAACACGCAGGTCGATGTTGTCCTCCGGTATCCAGAAGAACGGCAGAATGTTGTATTTGTCCTCTTCATCAAGCGGTGGGAATACCAGCACGAACGCCGTTATATCCGTGGATGATGAGAGGTCAAGCCCGCCATAGCAGACGCGCCCGCGCAGGTTATCTGCGTTTACGGGGAAAGCGCATTTATTCCATTTGTCCATTGGCATCCAGCGCACCGCCTGTTTAACCCACTGGTTCAAACGAAGCTGACGGAAGCTGTTTTCCTCTGCAGGATTCTGCTTTGCGCTCTCACAGGCAGCTTTTACCTTGTCGATTCCGACCGTGATTCCGAGCGAGGGATTCGCTTTTTTCCATACCTTGGGGTCTGTCCAGTCATCTTCCGGCGCGGCACCGTAGATTACAGGATAGAAAGCAGGGTCGTGCTTTCTGCCATTCAAAATATCCAGCGCCTTTTGATGTACCTCCCAGCAGATGCTGTTCTGGTTATCACCGGCAGTTGTAATTAGAAAATACAGTGGCTGCATTCTCGCGTCGCCGCTTCCCTTGGTCATAACGTCGTAGAGCTTTCGGTTCGGTTGCGTGTGAAGCTCATCAAACACCACGCCGTGAGTATTGAAGCCATGCTTGTTGCCGACGTCGGCGGACAGCACCTGATAGATACTGCCCGTTGGATGAAAAATCAGCCGCTTCATAGAATCAAGGATTTTTACCCGTTTCGACAATGCCGGGCACATCCGAACCATATCCGCCGCCACATTGAACACGATGGACGCCTGGTTGCGGTCGGCGGCGCATCCATACACTTCGGCGCGTTCCTCATTATCGCCGCAGGTGAGCAGCAGGGCAACAGCCGCCGCAAGCTCACTTTTTCCCATCTTTTTCGGTATTTCCACATAAGCGGTGTTGAATTGCCGGTAACCGTTGGCTTTGAGCGTTCCGAATACATCACGGATAATCTGCTCCTGCCAGTCGATAAGCTCAAACGGCTTACCCGCCCACGTGCCTTTGGTATGACAGAGCGCTTGTATAAAAGACACCGCATAGTCGGCGGCGGACTTGTCATAAGCGGAATCCGCCGACTTGAACCGTGTCGGAGCGTATTTTCTGAGCCTCCGTATATCCGCCGCCTCCCTTCGGGCATAAAAACAGACCTGCCGATTGCAACGTTTGCAAGAGCAAGCCTCCAAAATCTATCTGTACGAGACACACGCCGTCTCCGGCGCGTCCTGCTTAAAACCTTTTGATGCTGGCGCTGCCGTCGGCGTCGAAACTCACGTTGTAGCGGATTTCAAAGCCGTCAGCGTTTTTGGTAATCACTCTGATGCCGCCCTCAAAGGCAGTGTACATTCTGTCGATTCTCTCGCCCTGCGGCAGTTGGCTTTCGATTTGCTTTATCTGCTTTTCGTTCATTTTCATTTCCTCCGTTTGGTGTGTTTTTCTCTTTCGGTAGTCACATATTAACTCTGAAAGCACACGATATCCAGGAAATTACGCGATCAATCCGGGTATAATCTACACGATCTTTCGAGCAAATACCACCCCAGAATAGTGTAGTTTACAGCCGCTATTCTTCTCCTGTGAGGATAAAACGGACGTATTTGTCTTTATGCTCCTCAAGAAAAACCACCAGTTCAAAGAAGTTCATTTCATGGGCTATGCGCTGAACGGCGAGGGTGTCGAACATATTTGTAAGCGCGGTTTTACGGATAGCGAGAATTTGCTCTTTCACTTTACTGTCCATCACTTGTGTCCCCCAGTTTCCTGCACAAATCCTCACCGTAGACCACTTGGAGCGAACTGCCGTTGTCCCACGCAATGCCCAAACTGCCGAGGTCGTCCACATACCGCACGGTGCCTTTCGTACCGATTGGCGGCGCTTGGACATCATCCATACGGAGAAGCTCCACACGACAGCCCACCGGGTACTGCTTGCGGATTCGCTCAACGATTTCTCTTGATGGAAAGTTATTCATTGTCAGCACCTCCCGCAACCGGATTCTTGAAAGCAGAACTGCCGGTTAGTTTTGAAAGCAGAATTTTGCGCTCCTCTTTATACTCCGCACCGATAAAGCCGAGCCGGAGAAGGAAGCAGCGGAGTGCGTACTTTTCATTGTCCACAGGCCTTTCGGTCGCACTGACCCTCTGCTGTGTTTTCGCCATGTCACATAAGGCTGTGACAAAATGTGTGCATGCCTTGACTGCGTCAGGGTCTGTACCATCCTCAAACCATGGAAACCGCACCTTGTCATCTGTTATTTCAAGTTTGAGTGTTTCCGTGCCGAGCGCCTTTTTAATAAGGTTGGTCTTGCTTTCCACCAGTCGCTTAAGGTTTTCAAGCGCCGCGTCGGTAAAAGCCGAACGGGGCATTTCGATGGTCAGCCGGTCGGGTTCGTCATACTCGCGTTCTTCGGTGTCAAACCCCTGTTGGTGCAAGGCATTCTCCAAATCAAGATTGTCGGGACCTGTGACCGTCCCATTCTTGTCGATATGGTAGCTGCCCACTTCATAGGTGAATGTAGGCGCACCGAGATATTTGATTGGAACATTCAGTTCCTGACTGATTGCGCCGACCAGTGATTTGCGTTTTTCTCCTGTAACATTGTAGTTAATTTGCATTTTTCGTACCGCCTTTCTTTTTCGGTATTACATTAATCACTCTAAACCGCTTATATAGCAACGGTTTTATGCGATTTCTGCGGAGAATACTGTACCGAGTATTCGGCGGTTTCTTGTGTACAATGAACCTAATGGTTCATAAACACAATGCCCGTCAGTACAAAGCAGACGCAGGGCAAAGCCACGCCGTTTCCCCACATCTTATATTCGGCGGCGTCGGAGTGCGGATTTTTCAGCCATTTGATAATCTGTCTGCGACTTTTGGGTTTCTCGCTTGCGCCGATGATTTTACGGTGCGTTTCCCAGACCTCAGACCAGAATGCGATTTCATCCTCGGTCGGATTTTCCGTACCAAGGTCGGAACACCAGTAATCCGGGAAGCCTTGAAGCCGGGCGCACTCGGTGGGTGTCAGCCTGCGGACGGCATATTGCGGCTGATTCACGATTTGCATATCCTTGTAATCCCGCGCCATAAGCGTCGCCGCCATGTCCTCATGCACTTCGGAAAAATAGCCTGTTGTCATGGCGTAAGCCACTGCATGACGGTCGGCGGCGGTGAGTGAAAAACTCACATCCTCATTGATGCCGCTGCCTTGCGGCCTGTTCTTTTCTTTGCGGCCGAGCATAGGGCCTTGCAGCGCGACAACGGCGATGCCGCCTTGGTTGCAGCCGGGGTTTCCTCCGTTGGCGTCGATGGTACGCGAGATTTCCGCTTCATAGATACCACTGAGCGGATTTTCCGACAGCATGGAGTTGCTTTTGTCGGAGCAGATGCCGTAGGCCTGCATGGTCAGCGGGACATTCATGCCGCCTGTTCCCATACGACCGCTAAGCGTCTGGACTTTGCCGTCCTCACTTATTTTGATGCGGCTGTCCGTCGGATGGTTTTCAATTGCGACACCCGGCATAACCCCGGCGCGAAGCGTGGGAGAGCGTTCCTCTTCATAACCGACACTTCGGCTCTTTGCGCTGTGTTCAGTGCAGAAGCCATTCGACTGTATGACGCAGGGCGGATGCCCGTGTTCCTCAGCCCGGAGCGTCGCTGTGACATTATCCGAAGCCGACATAAAACCGCCGCCCTGGTCGTTGAGGCAGGTTACGCTGTCGCCTGATGTTCCAGCGCCGCCCTCAGCATTTCGGGCAGTTCCTTGCCACGAAGCGCCGCGCGGCGCAAAATCCCTTGACACGCCTTTGCGCTCAAATAGTACTTCAAAGGCACATCCGCCTGTAAAATCTGCGACAAGGTAGATTCTGCGGCGGCGTTGGGGCACTCCGAAAAATTGCGCGTCGACAGTTCGGTAAGCAACGCTCCATCCGTCACCCATATAGCAGTCGGCGTAAGGCCATCTGCCGTTTTCTGGCACAGACACCTCGGCGTTCGGCCGGGCGATGCCGACGACCGCTTCGAGGACCGCCTTGAAATCGGCGCCTTTATTTGAACTGAACGCGCCGGGAACATTTTCCCAGATTGCGTATCTTGGATATCGGCCATCGGTTTTGCACCTCATTTCTTTTATGATTCGTATCGCTTCATAAAAAAGGACGGATTGACTTCCATCCAGACCGGCTCGCTTCCCGGCGACCGACATATCGGTACAGGGCGAGCCGAAGGTTATAATATCAACCGGCGGCAAATCCGCTCCGTTCAGAGTGGAAATGTCGCCGTAGCGCTTCATCTGCGGTATCCGCTTTGTGGTGACCCGTATCGGGAACGGCTCAATCTCGCTTGACCAGAGCGGTTCGATACCGCAGAGCAAACCGCCGAGCGGAAATCCGCCGGAGCCATCAAACAGTGAACCGAGGGTGAGCTTACCCATCAACGCTCACCCCCGGCAGTTCACCATATTTGTACGACAGCCCGTCGCGCATCACGGAAACACCGTCCGCATTCCCAGCCTGCTCAATGTACCGTTTTACAATGACATCGCAGTATTTTTCGTCAAGCTCAATGGTAAAGCAAATCCTGTTGGACTGTTCGCAGGCAATGAGTGTAGACCCGCTGCCGCCAAAGGGGTCGAGCACAATGCAGTTTGTGAGGCTGCTGTTCATAATGGGATATGCCAGGAGCGCAATCGGCTTCATGGTGGGGTGGTCGGCGTTTTTCTTGGGTTTCTCAAATTCCCAGATGGTAGTCTGCTTGCGGTCCGCGTACCAGTTGTGCTTACCTTTCTTTTTCCAACCGAAGAGAACGGGTTCATGCTGCCATTGGTAAGGCGAGCGCCCAAGAACAAGGGACTGCTTCTTCCAGATACAAGTCCCGGAGAGGTAAAATCCCGCGTCGGAGAATGCCTTGCGAAAATTGAGTCCCTCTGTGTCGGCGTGGAATACATAAACAGAAGCGTCCTGCGCCATTGCCGCTTCGGTGTTCGTAAACGCCGCAAGCAGAAAACCGTAGAACGCTCCGCTTTCCATATTGTCGTTTTTAATTTTACCCGCCGTTCCTTCATAGTTCACATTGTACGGCGGGTCGGTCACAACCAGATTTGCCAGCTTGCCGTCCATCAGAGCGGTAAAGGTGCCTGCCGTGGTGCTGTCGCCGCAGACCAGCCGGTGGCGGCCAAGCATCCAGACATCACCAGGTTTTGTGACGGCGGGCTTTTGCAGTTCCGCGTCCACATCAAAATCGTCGTCTTTGATACCGTCTTTCAAGGAATCCTTGAAAAGGTCATCAATCTCTCCGGGGTCGAAGCCCGTAAGTGATACGTCGAAGTTTGCTCCCTGCAGGTCGGCGATGAGGAGAGCCAGCTTGTCTTTATCCCAGTCACCGCTGATTTTATTGAGCGCAATGTTGAGCGCCTTTTCCTTTTCGGCGTCCATCTCGACCACCACGCACTCGACTTCGGTGATGCCCATATCAAGCAGCACCTTCAAACGCTGGTGACCGCCGACAACATGAGAGGTGATCTTATTCCATATAACGGGTTCAACATAACCGAACTGCTCGATGGAGCGTCTCAACTTTTCGTACTCCGGGTCGCCCGGCTTAAGGTCTTTACGGGGATTGTAATCCGCTGGGATAAGACGGTCAGTTTTCAGCTTTTCTATCTGCATATGGGTATCTCCAATCTGTGTATGTTATTTTCCTCGCCTTGCCGAGAGCAGCCGCTCCATCACATCATCCTGCGGATTCGCGTCGCTGTACTCGCCGGTGCAGTTTTCCTTCACAATCTGGAAAATTTCATACCACAGGCGGTTGGTCTGGTTCATATAGTTCTGACCCATTGCCACATAAGGGCTTTGAATCGCGTTGCCCGTGGTGGGGTGTTTCGCCAGAAAGCCATATTCGGTAACCGCTTCCTCGCATTGAATCCAACGCGCCACGCTCATGGCGTAACGTTCCAGTAACTGCGGGGATACGAGAGCGGCACAGCCGCGCTCATTCAGCCACTGCCAGGTGGATTTGTATATTTCACTCGCGACGAGCGTCTTGCCATCCTTCTGTGTGGCTTCGAGCATTTTGTTCGGCTCCGGCATCGCCTGACCCTGCAAATTCGCTGTGTCCGAAAATTCCATGACAGTCAGCTTTCTGCCGCCGGGATTGCCTTCTGCGATTTTGTCGGCTATCGGTTTCTTTTTTGCACCCGCACCAGCGCGGGCGCCGCCACGGTTTGTGCCATCCTTTGCCAAATTGTTCACCTCACATTCGCAGAGGGGCTATTACTCCGTTTGAAACCGCGTTTTTTAACACGAAGCCCCACGCCCGTTGCTCGATAAAATAGCTGTAGAGATTTCGACCGCCCCTACCGCCCCCAGCGTCCGCCTTCTCTGGCAGTAATCTCCGAATGGCAGGAGGTGCAAAGCGCCATAAGATTATCAAAATCATTGGTGCCGCCCAGAGAGAGCGGCTTGATGTGATGTACTTCCTCAGCGGGTGTGATACGTTCATGCTTGCGGCACTGTTCGCAGAGAGGATGGGCAGCAATGTACTGATTGCGGATGCGTATCCACTCACGACCGTAACGCTTGCGGGTGACCGGGTCGCGTTGGTAATGTTCGTATCGTTTGGCTTCTTCTTTAGCATGTTCCTCGCAGAACCGCCCGTTCGTCAGGTTCGGGCATCCGGGGTAAGAGCACGGTCGCTTGGGTCGATATGGCATCGGAATCACCTCGTTCGGGCATAAGGAAAGGACACTCGGATTAAGACAGATCCGTGTGTCCTTCTTTATACTCTTTGCAATTGTAATGGTATCACAGGAAGCAGGTACGATACTATCCCAAAAGGTACGAACTTCGCAAGGCGGAAACAGCTTCCAGTGCCTTGCCGTGAAGATAGAAAACATGTTTAGAGCTGTATTTCATTATAGCCGATATCTGTCTCCAGCTTTTGAAGCAAAGGTAGCGAAGCTCAAGCAGTGTCTGATACTCTGGGTTTTTGACTGCTTTTATAACTTCGACCAGCTCTTTCTTTAAATCAACCAGCCGATTAATATCGTAGTTAATCTCCGCTTCCAGGTCGACCATTTTGGCGATGATGGTTTCCATCGGCTGGATATCGGGGCTTGCGCTGCGCGGGGTGTCCGACAGGGTGGATACGGCTTTTATGGCCAGCCCACGCAGCGAAGCGACCTGTTCCAGCTTTGAATTGATCCGCTGGTCGATGCGGAATGCCTGGCTAAGATATTCCTTGGCATTCATCCTTTGACACCGCCGTTCATCCACGGGTGGGAACCTTCATAATACTTTTCGGAAATATACCGCTGTCCTATTTCACCAAGGGAACGAAGCCGGGCATCTGATTTTTCTTTGGACGCGGCGGCTTCCGCCTCTGTCTGGCAGAAAGGGCACTCGTTCCCTGAACACGGAACCATCAGCTTTCTGCAGGTATTATCAGAGTTGCGTGAAGCGCAGGTTAAAAAATTATTCATCTTAAATTCCCTCCAAATTTGCCCTGACCGCATCAATCAGTGCGGACTGGGTTTTGTCTTTTCGTTTAAGAGCGGCCATCACCTGCTCATCGATCGTGTCGCGGGCGATAATGTGGTGAATGACCACCGTTTCCTTCTGTCCCTGCCGCCAGAGGCGGGCGTTGGTCTGTTGGTAAAGTTCGAGACTCCACGTCAATCCGAACCATACGAGAGTGGAGCCGCCCGCCTGCAGGTTCAGCCCGTGGCCCGCGGAAGCTGGATGGATTGCCGCTATGGAAATTTCGCCGCTGTTCCACCGCCGGATAGAGTCGGTGCTGTCCAGCCGTTCTGTCGGGAATCGTTCCAGTATCCGCTCCAAATCATGCTTGAACCAGTAGGCAATCAGAACAGGCTTGCCATTTGCCGCTTCAATGAGGTCTTCCAGCGCGTCCAGTTTGCGGTCATGGATGCGGGCAACGCCTCCGTTTCCATCATACACAGCGCCGTTGGCCATCTGGAGCAGCTTGCCCGACAGGGCTGCTGCGTTGGCGGCGTCAATCTCCTTGCCCTTGAACGAAAAAACCATTTCTGCCTTCATAGTCTGGTAGTGCTGCCGTTCTTCTTCGGAAAGCCGCACAGAAACCTCATTGATCACTAGCTCTGGCAGTTTCAAGTAATCAGTATTTTTCATGCTGATGGTGATGTCGGAGATGAGGCGATATATTTCATCTTCCGCGCCGGGTTTCGGTTTGTAACTGAAAACTATCTGCTGATTGCGTTTGTCCGGTACAAAAAAGCTGCTGCGGAAATGCGTGATATACCTTCCAAGCCGCCGACCCATATCTAGGATTCCGATTTCAGCCCACAGATCGACCAAACCGTTGGAAGACGGCGTTCCGGTCAGACCAACCATCCTTTTTACGCTGGGGCGGACTTTCCGAAGCGCCCGGAATCGTTTGGAAGAATACGCTTTGAAGGACGAAAGCTCGTCGATTACTACCATATCGTAGTCAAATGTCAAACCGCTTTTATTTACCAACCAGTCTACATTTTCGCGGTTGATCAGATAAATCTGAGCCTTCTGCAGGAGTGCTGTTTTCCGCTGGGCTTCACTTCCGATTGCTACCGTATAGGTCAGCCCGCGGAGATGATCCCATTTATCAATTTCAGCAGGCCATGTATCACGGGCGACACGCAGCGGGGCGATGACCAGAACCTTGCGAATCAGGAAGCTGTCCAAAGTCAAATCGAAGATGGCGGTCAGTGTAATAACACTCTTACCAAGGCCCATTTCCAGCAGGACAGCCGCAATCGGATGCTTAAGGATGAAATTTGTAGCGAAGGTCTGATACTCATGTGGCTCGTATTTCATTCAGCATCCCTCCGATCTGCCCCTCATCGTTAATGACGTACACTGAAAAGCCAAGTGCTTCCAGCTGCCTCTTCCGCTTTACCTGCAGAGGCCTCGGTTTCATCCCGGGAGCTTTAACTTCCACAAAGGCAAAATTCCGACCCGGCAGAAGCAGAAGACGGTCGGGCATTCCATCGAAACCTGGGCTTACGAATTTCGGTGCGATGCCACCCATGACTTTTACGGACTTCACCAGTTTTGCTTCTATTGCTTTTTCACGCATGGCATTCCATCACTTTCCTTCGTTTGTGAACAAGAGAACAAGAAAAACAAGATTTTCCTATAAATGCTATACGCGCGTTATACGTGCACAGGATTGCTCTTTTTTCTTATAATCCATAGGTCATTATGAAAATCTTGTTCACTTGTTCCGTTACAGCGTTTTTCTTAGTAAATAAGGGCGTTTTCAAAAGAACAAGAACAGAGAACAAGCATCAGACTTGTTCCACTTGTACAGGAACATAAGCTCTCTGTCTGCCGTAAATTTGGAACAAGAAAAGCCCGTTGCAGCGCTGGTATTTCTCCCATGTGGTAACGCGCCGCATGATTGCACCTATCTCATAGGAGTCGGATTTCCGCATCGCGGACGGTTCCCTTCCAAAGCATTCCGTCCATATTTCCATGCTGCAGACATACTGACGCCGTTTTGTGCCCTTATGAGCATCCACGCCGAACTCGCTGCCATTTAAAAAGTTGCGACGTTCATACAGGGACATCCCGTCCCACTCCTCCGGCAGCAGCGTGTCCAGATAGGTGCGCACCAGTCCCTCACGGTCGTCGGTTTCCATCGCGTCAGCCTGATTGGTGATCGCCATAGCCGCGTTGACACCTTCTAGGTACAGTTTCTCTCCGGCATGATACAACGTCAGCGATTCCGCCCAGATTTGCCGTACATCTTCATCGGTCATCTGCCACGGCATTTTCGTGCCGCCGCCATTTACACGAACCGGCCAGAAGCGTCGGTTACCCGTGATGTCGCGCAAGAATCCGCCCTCAGCGTTTGTCGATCCAACCACAATACATTGCCGGGGATGATTTTCCACAGTAACGCCATAGCTGGCGCGATATTTATCGTCCGCACGGGAAAGAAAAGACTTCACAATCTCTACGTCGGTTTTTCGCATTCCCGCCAGCTCGCCCAGTTCCAGAATCCAGTATCCCTGCAGTTTTTCGGGACCGGATTTGTCTTTCATATCAGTAATGGTGAGGCTGTCGGAAAACCAGTCCCCAGCGAGTTTCGCAAAGAAGGTGGATTTGCCGATGCCCTGCGGTCCGTTCAGAATGAGGACGCTGTCGAATTTTGTGCCGGGGCTGTAAATTCGAGCTACGGCAGCGGCCATTGTTTTACGGATAACCGCTCTGGTATAAGACGTATCCTCTGCATCAAAATAGTCGATCAGCAACGTTTCCACACGCGATATGCCATCCCAGTCTGGCAGGCTGTCCAGGTACTCTTTGATGGGATGATAGGATCTTTCGGCGGCGACCGCCAACACTGCATCTTTGGTTTTTGTCGGAGAATAAATCCTATATTTTCTGCTTAGATACACCTTGAGCGCGGCGTTGTCAGAATCGTTCCATCCTTCTTTGATCTGCTTCCATGGCAGACCGTCTTTCGCATCGATTCCATCGCGATGACGGTTGAATGCGATATGCCGCAGTTCCGAGTCGTGCCGTAATATGATAACAATGTTATCGAGAGTATCTTTAACATTGCCGGCTTTATCCAGTTCAAGCTGTTTCTGCCAATCACCATCACTACCGATAAACTCTGTAGCCGCCTGTGTTCGGCGTTCTTCTGCAAGCAGGAGCTTGACCCGTTCGTCCCCGACGGCAAGTTCTGTCATAGCCCTGAATGAGGGCAGCTTGCCGGGCGGCGTGTCTTCCGGGAACTTGTCGTCAAGGTCGTGGAAGCGGTGGATGCGCACAAGATCAAAGGCGTTGAGCAGTTTCCCGCAGGCTGGGTCGGTGGCGTGGTGACTGTATGCAAACTTGCCGTCGTAAATCACCAGCCCGGCGGAGGAATCGGCGGGGATATAATCATACCGCCCATTCATGGCGCTAGGCTCATAGACATCCGAAAGGAAAGTTTCGATGGCATCCTCGATGGGGTACGCCCGGCAGAACGCGCCCACCGCTCCGCTTTTCGTCAGCGGGTCAGCCTGCTGGGTTATCTCCCGCCGCACAACCTCCGACTGTCGGGAGGAAACCGGCCACATGGAAGCATCCCGCCAGTCGGCATAATTAGAAAGGTACACGTCCGTGACAAGAGGTTCACCGTTCTTTTCCTGGAATACGAATTCCCCGTCGGACGGTGTGGACGGCCAGTACATCAGGCGGCAGGCTTCATAGGTGGTGTCATCGAACAGGTCGATGCCAATCTCCTTGGCCACCATGCGCCCCAGTGCGGGATATTCGTCCTCGCTGACCTCGCGAGAGAGCGGAATGATGAGCCGCAGTCGGGGCGCCTCCGGCGTGTGTTTGTGAGTGGAGTAGACGCAGCAGGCCCAGTCGTGGAGTGACTCGATCTGATCCCAGATGCCGGGCTTGGCATAGTCCATGTCAAGGGTCAGCAGAGAGCGGCAGAGAACGAAGCCGTTTCTCCGTTTTCCCTCCCGCAGGGCACCGCCCACGAAACCGCCGACATCCTTGATGGAATCCTGCCGGGCACGGCTCATTTTGCGGAATTCCGACACCGTTTCGGTGGTTCGTTTCGTCGTGCGGACGCTGTTTTTGAAGTCCTCCCACGAAATGTCCCTGTTCTTCCATTTTTTGTCCATGCGGCTGTTTCCGACCGCTATTTTCATGGAGTGTCGACCTCCTCGCATTGTTCGGTGAAATACCGGATTCTCATTTCCCTCTGTTTTGCTTTTGTCAGCTCAACAGACATTCCGGCTGTGATTGTCTCGCCGAACACCCAGATTTCCAAACACTTTGACAGCAGCACAAGCCCCATGAAAATGGCAAGATCGCGCTGGCTTTGGTCGGAATCATCCATAAACTGCGGAAACAATAAATGAGGCGCGATTGGGATGCAGTTTCTCGACACAGCGAATTGCGAGTAGCCGCGCGCTTTTTCTGTGTTACCTATGATATCTCCCGCGAAGGGGCTGCAAATAAAGACCAACGGCCGGAAAGCGGATGCTTTTGCCGCCAACTCGATTCGAAGCAGGGCTTCATATGCCGTAGGGTCTGGGTAGCCTTCGGAATTACATTTATCCAACATGACATTGTTCAATCCTTTCTATAGAATGGACACTCGTACCCGTCGGCACGGAGCAGAAGGCCGGGTGCCCATGGCGGTGTTTCTCCCATCAGACGGCAAACGATTTCCTTGTCCACGCTGGACGGCGCTTCTATGACTACCTCGTCATGAACGTGCATCACGATGGGAAAGCCCGCGTCGTTCAGCCGACGCATTGCGTGGCAGAGAATGTCTCGGCTGATCGCCTGCACGATATTTTCCACGAATTTGGGCCCGTAGCTTTCGATACGCTCCCATTTCTTGGTTGCACCAATCCCTTCGTAGGTGACCGAGCCGTTTCCGAAGCGGTTCGGCTCGATACGCGGTTTGACATAGGCGAGCCGCCGGCCGGGAAAAAGCGTAATGAACAGAAAGCCACTCTGATAGAAAAAACGAATGCCATGGGTCTGTGCTGAACTTTCTTTCTGCACCGCCGTGGCTGCCGCCCGATCCACGTCCCACCAGAGCCGTACAATGTTCGGATTGGCGCTCCGCCATGCCGCCACCAGTGACGGCAGCTCCTCTTCGGAAAGCCCCATGTCAAGCGCGCCCATTGCTTTCAGCGCGCCGACCGAACCGCCGTAACCCAGTGCAAGCTCCGCAATTTTGCCTTTTTGCCGGAGCAGACTGCCTTTTGTAATTTCTCCCATGGGGACACGGAACATTTGGCTTGCCGACGCTTCGTAAATTTTGCCATGGGTGGCGAACACCTCGTTGCGCCAGGTTTCCCCGGCGAGCCAGGAAATGACACGCGCTTCAATCGCGCTGAAATCGGACACGATGAATTTGCATCCGGGTTTTGGCACGAAGGCGGTGCGAATGAGCTCCGAAAGCACGGCGGGCACAGAATCATAGAGAAATTCCAGCGCTTCAAAGTTGCCGGATTTCACAAGCAGCCGTGCCTGTGAAAGATCTGGCATGTGGTTCTGCGGCAGATTCTGAACCTGGATGAGCCTACCAGCGAACCGGCCGGTTCGGTTAGCGCCGTAGAACTGCAGAAGGCCTCTTGTCCTGCCGTCGGAGCAGACCGCATTTTCCATCGCTGTGTATTTTTTTACGCTGCTCTTGGCAAGGTCCTGCCTGAGTGTCAGCACCTCACCAAGGTATTCTGGCGCTGTTTTCAGCAGTTCCGTGACTGCCGCCTTACCCAGCGTGTCGGTATCCATCCCGTTTTTGGCGAGCCATGTCTTCATCTGGACGACCGAGTTGGGGTTCTCCAGATCGGTGAGTTCCCGCATGGTTTTTGTAAGCTGTGCCTTTGACCGTCGGTCGCAGCAGATGGCTTTCTGAACCAAATCCATGTCTAGACGGATACCCCGGTCATTGATCTTCTGATCGAGAGCGTAATTTTTCCACTCTTCCTCCGGCACGGGAAACTTTGAGAACCGCTGCGCAATTGCCATTTCAGTTTCCACGTCGCGGAGGTTATATGCTTTGAACCGTTCCCATTTCTCCAGAGCATGGCCTGGTAGATTCCTTGTCCTGCCGCCGTTTGCCTTGGTGGGTTTGCAGGGGGAACAGAAATACCGGACAAGTTCCTTGCCTTCGGAAAGTTTCTGTTTCTCCGCGCCCGCGACCAGAGCCGCGCCTTCCAGCGAGAGCGGCAGGCCGAGATAGGCGGACCACACCATTGTGCATCTCCATGCATCAGGTTTTAGCCATTGACCCAGATAGCGGGACAGGCAGACGCGCTCAAACTGCGCGTTGTGCGCCCATTTTCGGACGGAATCGTCAATCAGAGCATTACGAATTTCATACGGTAGGGCTTCGCCGGAAGCGAGGTCAATCACATGAACATTACTGTTGTCCACACTATAACCAAAGAGCAACACTTCAAAATTCGGTGATTCACTATAACGGTAGACCCCGCTTTTGGCGAGGTCTGTACCGCTGTAGGTTTCAATGTCGATGGAAAGTGTTTTCATGACAGAAAATCGTCGTCGACATCGGTGTCAAAATCATCCGCCGCGTTGGTGCGTCCGCCGAGTGGTTCGCCGTCGCGAATTTTTTGGATGTTTCCCAGTCCGCAGGCAATCCCCCTGTTTCCGTTGGAATTGAAAGCATAGAAGTTGACAGACACCCTTGCGTATACGCCGGAGTAAACCTCCGAACGGTCGAGGATGGGTTCCACCTGCTTGTTTACGATTTGGGGTGCGGTGTTGCTGTTTGCGTTGACAAAATAGCTGTCGGCGTAGGCCTCGTCATCCGGACGGTCAATGTCACCATCGCGCAAAGGCAGTTTGAGGGCGGCTTTGTTCGGAACCTTACCGCCGAACTTACCCTTGCCTTCTTCAATGGCGGCGTCCACAGCGGCGTTGATGGCCGCGATGGTTTTGGTATCTGATTTTGGGATGATCAGACTGACGCTGTACTTTTCCGCGCCGCCATTGATAGATTTCGGTTCCCAGCAATTCGCATAAGACAGGCGGACGACACCGGTGATGACCTTCATGGGGTTATTTGCGGGAGTTGAGTTGGCTCCGTTTGCGGTGTTTGACATAGTTTTATTCCTCCGTAAAATCATTTTTTGCACTGGATAAATTCATAGCCGGGCGCTTATCCGAAAGTGGAACGAGCGTCGGTTTACCGGGGGGCTTGGCGATCAAGCCGCCAAGGACTTCATTGAATCTGGGTTTGCCCAACAGCTTCTCCATTTCGGTGATGGTGATGAGGCTTTGCCTATAGATATCGCGGTAGCCCGCTGCCTTTGCCGCTTCTGCAACAGATTCCTCATTGGAATATTTGCGATTGGAGCGTCCTTCAACCACCTTGAAGCCGGGCCATTGCTTTCCATGATTTACGGCGGTGTCGGTGGCGTAAGCCATAATTTCATTCGCCCAGTTTGTCAGGTCACCGATGGAAGCAAGCACCTCTGCGATTTCCTCATCGGAAAGCAGCGGCGGAAGGGCAAATTCAAGCACCGCCAGTTTCAGCTTGGATTCCGCTCTCGCACGGCATTTGACCGCCGCCCGGCAAAACTGGCAATGCTCACCGGGGGCGTATTCGCCGCCGCCGTCATATGCCAGCGCTGCAGTTGGTTTCAGTATCTCTTCCGCCCACTGATAAAGTGCTTCTTTGAATACCGTGCAGGTACTGACGTTCTCACGGCGGGGTTGGAAAATGGTCATGGACACCGCATCGATGTCGTAAATGCCGTCGAAGAGTTCCAGTACGCCAAGTGCGTACAGTTTCATCTGTGGATTGTCTTCGGCATTCACAAGAACGCCCTGGCCATACTTAAAATCCACAATGTGGAGCGTCCCGTCCGCAATGACCACGCAGTCTCCGGTACCGAAGCCATCCGGTACATATTTGGAGAAATCCAACTTCTGCTCAATGAGCACCAGTGGGTCGGGGCAAGACAAGTTAGCCTGAGCAACTGTTTCCAATACAAACCCCACATAATCGTCCGTACAGATGTCCATCTCATCAGAATCGTATTTGGACATCGGCTTTTTGGAGCGAAGTTTAAGGGCTTTTCGCAGTTTGTGTTCCGCAAGCGCATGTGCCGCTGTTCCTTCGGCGGCGGCTTCTCCGCTGTTGTCTTCAAATTCCAGTTCCAGACGCGCGGATGGAGTGCAGGTCATCCAACGGTGGGCGCCGGAAGCGGATAGAATCGCGTGACCGCTCATTTCAGTTCCTCCGCATCTGAGAGCAGAGCGGCGTAGTTGACCGGTTCAATCTCACTGAGCTTCTTTGCACCGTGCTTTTCAAGCAGTGCCCGAACCTCGGCAGTGAACCCGTCATGACTTTTGTCCGCAAGTACCGCACGAACCTTTTCCAGCGTGACTGTTTTTTCTGTCAGTTTCGGTTTCACTGCCGGAACCGGGCTTTCTGGTTGGACTTGCTCGGCAGGTCCAGTATCTGCCATCGCGGTTGCGATAGCCTGTACGCTGTCGGCCAGTTTCCGCAGGTCAAATACTACATTCAGAAGCAGTTTGGTTATTTCCATCTTCCGTCCCTCCTTTTTTGACTTCTCTGATTTCCACTGTCTCGACCGAATCTCCGGGAGTAATTACGAGCAGACCGACTTCCTCGCCCAGTATCATGTTGAGCAGCCGGCTCCTCAGTTTCAACGAACCGCTTTTCAGAACGGGATCGCGAATACTGCCGGGTCTTACCACGCTGATGGTGACTCTGTGTTTCAGATCCATTTTCGGTTTCCTTTCCGGGGGGCATTTTTCTGCCCCTCACCGATATGCGAAAAAAGCGCCTGATTCGAACCCCTTTTCAGGGAAAAAATTTGCGCAGCTTTTCATGCATCTTTTTCAACCGACTACGGATGGCAGCCTCGGTCACGCCTTCTTCGGCGGCAATGTCCGTGTTGGTGCGCCGATCAACATACACCTTGCGAAAAAGCTCTAACTGCCGCGGCTGTAAGGATTCCATCGCCCTGTGTAGATTTTTAAGCTGAGATTGGTAATCACACTCGTCTTCTTTTCCCAGAAGAATATTTTCGGGATCAGCGTGGTTGTCGGACAGAAAATTGTAATAATCATCTGGAATCGCATTGTCACAGCCGACGTCAAAGTGCGTAGTGTGGTACTCAAAGCGGCGCCGCTCGTCCACTTCATTGTCATCCATAGTGTGGAGCAGCTCGATATCCGCTTCGGCAACGCCATTCTTGCCGGGCGTGAGAGTGATTTTCGACCCGTCAGATGTGTAATAGATGTAACTCATGCGGTTCGCCCTGCCGGTTTTATATTTCTTTGACATGTCTTGACTCCCTCGAATTGAAAATCCGCGAAAGCCAGTGTCTCAGAATCTGCAGAACAGAAAAAAAGACGGGCAGGAGACACTTTTTAAAGTGTTCATCCTGTCCGTCTGGCGGCTCTGCGGATTCTCGTTATTGAATTGTGTTTACGGTTGCTCGGTCTCAGAGTTGACTACCCGGACTGTGCCGTCCGATTGAAAGCAAATCAGCGTTTTGCAGCCCTTGTGAATGATTTCAACAATGCCCATTCTTGTATCGATTCGGCATACCAGCTTTCCCACGGCATTTTTTACGTCCTGCATCTCAATCACCTCGTGCCCTAATCGTACTGCAAAAAACATCTTTACCCCCGGACATAAAATGTCTGGTTAGGGCATAACAAGCATCCCATACTCCATGCCTATTGAAGTAAATCGGCGAAAAAACAGGGAGGCAGACATAAAAAAAGAACCGGACATAAAATGTCCGGCTCGTAAAAAATATTTATTCTTCTCTTCCAATCGATTTGAAACCGCAGCATGCAAGCTTTTTATTGCACTCATAAATGGAGCTTCGAAAGTGAGTTGACAAGATAAATTGATAGGCAGTATGCTCTTCTGTATATTTAAATGCCAATCCCGATTTTTTAATTAGGTCTCCGCTCAGAATAGGGTGAAGCTGTAGACCAATGCAGACGGCCACAACGGTTCCAAGTTTCGGCGTGTAGTTTTCGTCGTTGCGCATTCTCTGAATGGTTTTTGTGCTTGCCAAAGAACGCTCCGCCAGCGTCTCCACAGTGTACTTCTTTCGGCTCATGTGCTGAACCAGCGATCCGGAAAATGTCCCGGGAAGGGAGTACAGAATATTGGCTATTTCTTGTACAGTTTCGGATGAGAAACTTAGTGTCGGAGATTCCACATCGGCACCATTATTCGGGAAAAAATGCCTGCATTCTTCCGAATCGGCTCTGTTGGGCATGCTAATGTGGTTCTGTGTATTTTCAGTATATGGAGTAACACCATTTTAAAGGTTCTGCTTCTTTTCGTTTACACCACTGGGTGAAACATTTAGGCAGTTTGGTTTTCTTCGCAATACTGTAAAATTCGCAACTCAGCTGCTCCTGGCTGCTGTAAACGAACCTCGTCGTATCGCCACAGATGAGGTCACAAAGCAGATTTTTAACGTAATTTCTGAAGGAACGGATACTGGCCATTCCATTCATCCTCCTGTCAATGTTGCAGGCCTCTTTTCGGAAGTTTTCAGGGGAATTATATGGTATATATTTACATTAACAGTATTTCCAACGCAGTTTATGGTATACATTGGAAAACCAAAATTTGAAAAAATGTTCACACAATTAATGGTAAAGAACAATGTAGTCACTGAAGGACTGAACATTGACGAAGGGTCAAATGCTTTTGGAGACGGCATTGCCAATCACTTTACAAAATGACTAGGCATAATGCGGATATTCCATCAATTCTTGTTGTAATTGGTCGGGTGTGGGAATATAATTAGACTAAAAGGAATTGCTTGGAGTTATCACATGTCCGCTTGAGCGAATTATTATGCTGAGGTTCTTGGAACAGGTCTGTAACCTTAAGAATTGGAGATATTATTATGACTGACAAAAAAGTAATTGACGCAATGTGGGACGACGCGCCCATTGATGTATCTACAGAAGTGAACTTTATCTGGTCCATCGCCAACAAGTTGCGTGGCCCGTACCAGAGCGACAAGTATAAAGATGTTATTATTCCTATGACAATCATTCGTCGTTTTGAATGCGCCCTCGCACCCACCAAGAAGGCAGTCGTGGACAAGTTTAAAGCAGACCCGAACTATCCGGCAAAGGCGATGTACCGCGTTTCTACCTATCAGTTCTATAATACCAGTGAGTTTGACCTTGCGGAACTGGTGAACGACGCAGACCACCTTGCCGCCAATTTCAAAAACTACATTCAATCTTTCTCTGCTAATGTGCAGGAAATTCTGCTGTCCGCTGAAAAAGGTCTGGACTTCTATAAGCAGATTGACAAGATGGACAAGAATAACCGCTTGCTCAGTGTTGTAAAGGCATTCTCCGAGCTCGACCTGAACCCGCGCACCATCGACAATGTAAAGATGGGATATATTTTTGAAGAGCTTATCCGTAAATTCTCTGAAAATGCCGAAGCTGGCGACCACTACACCGGCAGGGATATCATCAAGGCAATGGTCAACATTCTGCTGGCGGAAGGATGCGACGATATCTTTGACGACGGCAAGGTTATCACAATTTTAGACCAAGCCTGCGGAACCGGCGGCATGCTTTCCACGAGCTACAACTTTATCAAGCGCTATAACCCCTCCGCCGATGTCCGGCTCTTTGGGCAGGAAATCAACCCGGAATCCTATGCAATGTGCCTTTCCGAAATGCTCATCAAGGGTCAGAACTCCGAGAACATCTGTTATCAAGACACCATGAAAGCCGACTGCTTCAAAGGGACGGCGATGCGTTTCGTTATTGAAAATCCTCCATTCGGTACAGCTTGGGGTGGCAAGGATGCTGCCGAGGGTGTTGAGACAGCGGTAAATGACGAATACAAGAAAGGCTTTGACGGACGCTGGGGTGCGGGGCTTCCCGGTTCCGGTGATATGCAGATGCTGTTCTTACAGTCTGCAATCGATAAAATGGACAAGTATAACGGACGTGCCGCCATCATTCAAAACGGCAGTCCTCTGTTTTCTGGTGGCACTGCTTCTGGCGAGAGCCAGATTCGCCGCTGGTTACTGCAAAGTGACCTGATTGAAGCGATTATTGCATTGCCGAATGACCTCTTTTACAATACCGGCATTGCTACATATATTTGGGTACTTTCGAAAAACAAACGCACCGAACGCACAGGCAAAATTCAGCTCATTGACGCTTCGGGCATTTATCATAAACTACGCAAGGCATTGGGCAACAAGAAAAACGAGATTGCCCCGGAAGACCGCTCCACCATCACACGGCTGTATGCAGACTTCAAGGAAAACGAGCTGTGCAAAATCTATGATAACGAGGAATTCATCTACCGTGAATATACCGTGATGCAGCCCTTACAGCGTAGCTATGCCATTACCGAGGAATGCATCCAGCAGATGCTTTCCAAAGGCGCGCTCAGTTCTTTATATGACGAGGGCAAAGTCAGCGAACTGGAAAATTCCGAAGAAGAACTGTCTGGCAAGGATGTAAAGAAGCTGGAGGATTATCAGAACAACAAACCTGTGTTTGATGGCATCGTTGCCGCGCTGGAAGCCGCTGTTTCCGAGGAGGTTTATCTTTCCCCGGCTGCGTTTCTGCCTGTACTGACACAGGTGCTTTCTTCCTCTAACGCAGACAATAAGTTGATTGAAAAAATTGCGGACGGTCTTTCGGTTATGGATAAGAACGCCGAAATTCAGCGTGACAAAAAAGGCGAAATTATTTATGACAAAGAGAGCAAAGACACCGAAATTGTGAAATTTGAGGAAGACATCGACACCTATATGGCGCGTGAAGTGCTGCCGCATATACCGGACGCTAAGGCATTCTTCGAGGAAAACCTCGCGGCGAAAAAGCCGGTCATCAAGACCGGTGCCGAGATTCCATTCACCCGCTATTTCTATAAATATCAACAGCCTACCCCCAGTGAAGAACTGGAAGAACGCTTTACTACGCTTGAACAATCGGTCAATGATCGCGTAGCAAAGCTGTTTGATTAAGGCGGTGATGTTATGAGAGAGATGAAAGACAGTGGGTTACAATGGCTCAGAAAAATTCCATCAAACTGGGAACTGAAAAAAATCAAATATACCCTAAAAGAACGTATAGAGAAAAACAATCCTATAAGAACATCTGATATTTTGTCGCTTACTGCAAAGCAGGGGGTTATTCCCTATGACGAAAAAGAAGGCGGTGGTAATAAGCCAAAAGAAGATGTGAGTGCATATAGATTGGCATATCCTGGTGATATAGTGATGAACAGCATGAACATTCTTTCTGGTTCGGTGGGATTGTCACGTTATTTCGGATGTGTAAGTCCAGTATATTATATGCTCAGACCGTATAGCAATGAAGACGACGTACGCTATTTCAACTATATTTTTCAGACTACCGTTTTTCAAAAAAGTTTATTTGGTCTCGGCAACGGTATTCTCATAAAAGAGTCTGGCAACGGTAAGTTAAACACGATTCGTATGCGAATACCGATGGACAAGTTCGGCAATTTGGTTATTCCAGTAGCAACAGCACAAGAACAACGAATTATTGCCGACATCCTCGATAACAAATGCTCCGAAATCGACAGTCTTATTGCCGATATCCAATCGCAGATTGACACCTTGGAGCAATATAAGCGTTCCGTTATCACCGAAGCGGTCACCAAGGGTCTCAACCTCGATGCGAAGTTAAAGGACAGCGGGATTCCGTGGTGTCCAGTTATTCCTTCGCATTGGAGTGTGACTAATCCCAAAGCTCTGTTTTATCTGAGAACTCAACGTGCAATGGTTGGCGACCGCCAGCTCACAGCGAGTCAGAAACTTGGAATTGTGTTTCAAGATGAGTTTATGGAGATGGAAAATCAAAAGGTTGTGACTGTGGAAAAAGACTTCGGAATTCTGAAGCACGTCGAGCCTAATGATTTTGTCATCAGTATGAGAAGTTTTCAAGGCGGTCTTGAGTATAGTGAACAGCGCGGCTGTATCAGTTCGGCTTATGTTATGCTGATACCCAATAAAGATAAAGTATATCCTCCGTTTTTTCGCTGGTTTTTCAAGTCTAACAAATACATAAACGCATTGCAAAGTACAACAAATCTTGTGCGCGACGGGCAAGCGTTGAGGTATGCTAATTTTGTAAAGGTTCCATTATTTATAATTCCCACAGATGAGCAAAAACAAATTGCTCAATATCTGAATGAAAAGTGCAATCAGATTGATGCTGTGCTTGAAGCAAAGCGCGAACAGCTCACAACCCTTGAGGAGTACAAGAAGTCTCTTATCTACGAATATGTCACAGGCAAAAAGGAGGTCGTAGTCTGATGAAAATAGAATATGCACACTCCGCAATAGGCTTGGAACCGGATATGATAATCTCCGCTTCCGACTTTTTGAAGGCGTTTGATGACGAAACAGAATACAATTTTCTCCGATTTTCTGTGGATGCATTCACTGCTGGGCATGGGTTTGAAAACCAGTTCGCTATGCAACATTATCGCGCAGCAAAAGGCTGGCTTAAGAGAAGCAGTAGCGTTCTGTTTGTTGTCAAAGAAAGAGATATCAGCCCAATCAGATACATCAGGTGGTGCGAAATCTATGTTATAACCGATGGAAAAATGATGAATGCCATCACAAGCGAAGACGGCGCTCATCTTGATGTGAATATAAAAAGAGATAATGCTACTTCCAATGAGAGGGGGGACGTTTCATGAACAATATATTATCCGAAAAAGAATACCAGCATTTCATCATGGAACGGCTGGAACAGGATAACGGCTATGTGATTCGTAAAGCCACCTCCTACGACCGCCTGTTTTCCATTGACCGTGAATTGCTGTTTAAATTTCTTAATGATACCCAGTCGAAAACAATGGAAGCCCTGCGCAAAATATATAAGGATGATTTGGAGGAGACTCTTGTCAGCTTTATCAATGCCGAGGCGACAAAGTCTCGCGGCAGTCTGTTGGATATCCTGAAACACGGGATTGAAATTTCCAGCATGAAGCTGGAACTGATGTATACCAAACCGGCTACCACCTTCAACAAAGAGCTGCTCGCAAACTACGAAAAGAATATCTTCTCCGTCATGGAGGAGATCTGGGCAAGCGATAAGGAACGTGTCGATTTGATCATCTTCCTGAACGGCCTTGCTATTATGTCTTTTGAACTCAAGTGCAATGCCGCCGGGCAATCCTATCAGGACGCCATTTATCAATACCGCATGGAGCGCAATCCGAAGACGCGTCTGTTCCTGTTTAAGGCGGGCTGCCTCGTCAACTTTGCGATGGATCTGGAAGAGGTCTATATGACCACGAAGCTGTCCGGCGACTCTACCTTCTTTCTGCCGTTCAATATCGGCAACGGAAAAGGCGTCAATGCCGGAGCGGGCAATCCCACCTTCAAGGACAAGTACAGCGTGTCCTATATGTGGGAGGATATTCTCACAAAGGATACTGTACTCGGCCTCATAAGCAAGTTCATTTTTATGGAGACAAAAGAAAAAGAGGACGAGTTTACCGGTAAAATCAAAAAGTCTGAAAGCATCATTTTCCCGCGTTACCACCAGTTGGACGTCATCCGCAAGCTATTGGGCGACGTCCGCGAAAATAGAACCGCGCAAAATTATCTAATTCAGCATAGCGCTGGTTCCGGCAAAACGAACTCCATCGCGTGGCTTGCTCACCGGCTCACTTCGCTGCACGATGTCGACGATAAAATTATCTTTGATAATGTGGTCATCATCACCGATCGCGTGGTTGTCGATCGTCAGCTTCAAAAAGCGATTATGGGAATGGAACACAAAACCGGTCTGATTCGCGTTATGGACGACAAGTGCAACTCCGCAGACCTCGCGATTGCCCTCAAGGGCAACACAAAAATCATCGCTACGACGATTCAGAAATTCCCGTATATCGTGGACAGCGTCGCAGGGCTAAAAACAAAACGCTTCGCGGTTATTATCGACGAAGCACATTCTTCCACTGCCGGAAAAGACATGGCGGCTGTCACGCAGTCTCTCGGCGCTGGCGAACAGGACTATAACGATGTGCAGGACATCATTGCCGACGAGATTGCCCGCAACGGCAAGCAAGCCAATGTGTCGATATTTGCGTTTACCGCGACACCGAAGCCGACTACGCTCCAGCTTTTCGGACTGTTGAATACCAAAGGACAGCGTGTGGCGTTCCATGTCTACTCCATGAAGCAGGCCATCGAAGAGGGCTTCATTCTGGATGTCCTGCAAAACTATACGACTTACGATACCTTCTATCAGATAAATAAAGAAATCGAGGATGACCCTCGCTGCAAGACTTCTGACGCAAAGCGTCAGATTGCCCGCTTCGTGGAACTGCATGAAACGAACATCTCGCAACGCATAGAGGTCATTGTGGAGCATTTCCGCACTTCAGTTATGACGGATCTGGGCGGCATGGCAAAAGCGATGGTGATTACAGCTTCCCGTCAGAGCGCTGTCAAATACCGTCAGGCTTTTGAAGACTATATCACGAAGAAGGGCTACAAGGATATTCGCGCTCTGGTGGCCTTCTCCGGCAAGCTGAAGCTGCCGGATGACGACACAACCGAATATACCGAAGCCTCCATGAATGGTTTTTCCGAGGAGCAGCTCACAAAGGAATTTGACAAGGACGATTATCAAGTCCTGCTTGTGGCAAATAAGTATCAGACGGGATTTGACCAGCCGAAGCTGTGTGCCATGTATGTCATGAAAAAGCTGAAGGGTGTTACAGCCGTGCAGACCCTATCCCGTCTGAACCGCATTTTCCCGCCGTTTGAGAAGCGCACATTCGTGCTGGACTTTGTGAACGATTATGCGGATATTACCGCCGCCTTCGCGCCTTACTACACGACAACACTGTTATCCAATTCAGTAACTCCCACGGCGATTTACGACCTTGAGGCAAAGATTGATGCCTACACTGTTCTCGACCCAGACGATATCGAGAAGGCAAACGACCTGCTATACAGCGACAACATTACCTCGAAGGACAAGCAGAAACTGACCTTCTATTTCAAGAAGGCGAAAAATCTGATTGAAAACTACGATGTTACAAAGCAGCAGGAGATTGTAGCCTTAATGCGCCATTTCGTTCGGTTTTACGAGTTTTTGCTTCAGGTCTCCTGCTTTGAGGACATTGAACTGCATAAGAAGTACAATTTCATTACTTACCTGCTTTCATATATCAACATCAAGCATCCGGGTGGTGGGTACAATCTCGACGGAAAAATCAGGGTTACGAATTTCGTCCAGAAAAAAGATGAGGAACATAAGGAATCAGATCTTGTTGCCCAGCCCATTATGAAGCTGCCCACGGCAGAGAGCTTTGGATTAACCGAAGCAAAAGAGGAACGACTATCTCAGATTATCGCCGAAATTAACAGTCGTGCAGGAAGAGCCTACGATAATGATGTTGCGGTAAAGGCAATGCTGCAAATTAGAGACATCCTGCTGAAATCGGACAAGCTGAAAACCAGCGCACGGAACAACACCGTCAAAGACTTTGAATTCTCTTATTTTGACGATATTGACGACGCGCTCATCGAGGGGCTTTCGCAGAATCAGGACTTCTTCTCGCTGCTTTTGAGCAACGATGAAATAAAGCGTCAGGTGCTTGGTATTTTCACCGATGAAATATACGCAAGCCTGCGTAAAGCTTAAGGAGGGCTATCATGTTTGAGAAATTTCGTTTGCATGACGCTCTTGTGAAATACAAGCAGGATTTCGTTTCTACCCAATGGGGAAACGAGAAATACAAGTGGGAAGCGCTCAAATTTTTTCAGGACAATTGGGATGTGAATGCAGCGAATTTTGCTGCCATGCTGACTCTCTCCCTTTCAAAAACATATAATTTGCTCGCGTCCATGAATAACTTTCCGGCGCGAATGATTGAGAAATTTGCGGAAACGGCTCCTGAAGAAGTGCGGGCGATGTTCATTGCCCTGTTTGATGAAAGCAAGGATGTCGTTACCAGAATTACAGATTTTAAAGACCAGTCATCCATTCTGCTCGAAAAGTATGGCAACGGCGCAGGACAGCATTATCAGTACGAGAATGCCGTCAGCACCTATTTATGGCTTCGGTTTCCTGACAAATATTATATCTACAAATACGGCGAGATAAAGACCGCTGCGGATGAGCTAGGCAGTGATTATCGATTCAAAAAAGGTGCTTATGCGGACAATCTACACAATTTCTATAGCTTTTACGATGAGTTGTGCGCGGAAATCAGGAAAGATGAAGAGCTCAGAAGTCTGCTCAAATCTCAACTTACGGATGATTGCTATCCAGACCCGGAATACAGAACGCTTACAATTGATGTCGGCTTCTACATCAGCCGTTATTATTCGCAGAAAGGATCCGCGACCACTGACGAATGGTTTCCGACAGATTACGCGCCGAACATTTCTGTCGATGAGTGGGTAGAACTTCTTAATGACCCCGATGTGTTTACGACTGGAAGCCTCGAAATCATGAAGCGCATGAAGGATTATGGCGGGCAGGCTACTTGTACCCAGCTCTCCATCAAATACGGTGAAACGAAGAACTTCTATAATAGCGGTTCTTCTGCTTTGGCGCGTCGTATTGCTGAAAAAACCGGCTGCCCTGTAATGGATAGAGATGAAGAGAGTTCTCGCTGGTGGCCGATTCTGTATGTCGGACGCAATGCGGGTAAGGATGACTCTGGCAGCTATACATGGAAACTGCGAGATGAGTTATCTGCCGCCATTGATAGAGTCGATATGTCTGAGATTTCGCTTTATGCTGATGCATCTCCTTCTATTTGGAAAATCAGCCACGGAACCGAAAACACCGGCATATCAGATGAAAACAAGCAGATATTTATGGATCGCGGCGTTATTGTGGCACATAGTACAACCAAGGCAAAAGCCACGTCAAAAGTATCGCAGGGAGAGTCATTTACCTATTCCATGAAAATGGGCGATTATTTTTACCTGTGCTATGGCAACAGAATTCAACTTTTAGGGCAAATCACAAGCAACGACGCTGTGGAAAATCCAGAACTGAAGGATGGCTGGTATGAACGTCCATACCGTGTTGTCGCCACACCGAAAATTAATGATTCCTACGATGGCGTCAAAAAGTGGTGGACGCCAAATGATAACTCGACTTGCATAAAGGTTGATGACAAGCCGTTGTTTGAGGAATTGATTCTCAAACCGTATTTTGGCTTGACGGTTGCACAGCTTCTTGGCGATACCAATGAGCAGCATGGCTATTGGTGGTTGAATGCGAATCCGAAAATTTGGAGTTTTTCAGATATCGCTGTCGGCGAAGTACAGTCTTATACTCTTTATAACGACAACGGTAATAAGCGCCGTATTTTCCAGAATTTCTTGGATGCTAAAGCCGGAGACATGATAATCGGCTACGAGTCGAATCCCGTTAAACAGATTGTTGCGATTGGCAAGGTCAGTGCGGAACAAGATGGAGAAGAAATCTATTTTGAAAAAATCGAAGGGCTTTCCTCGCCGATTGATTATCAAACGCTGAAGAGCTGTTCCGAACTCGAGAGAATGGAATACTTCAGCAATCCACAGGGCAGCTTGTTTAAGTTAGCAAAGGGCGAGTATGACTTCATAGTCGATATGATTCGGGATGAAAACCCACTGGCTCAAGAAGAAAAAACGGAGAAATACAGCAAGGCGAATTTTCTTGATGAGGTTTATATGGACGAAAGTCGTTATGATATGTTGCTTTCTGTCCTGAGAAATAAAAAGAACATCATCCTGCAGGGCGCTCCCGGTGTTGGAAAAACCTTCGCCGCAAAGCGTCTTGCCTATTCGATGATTGGAGAAAAGGACGAAGGACGTGTTGAATTTGTCCAGTTTCATCAGAACTATTCCTATGAAGATTTCATGATGGGCTATAAACCTGTGAATGATGGCTTTGAACTGAAATACGGTATTTTCTATCGCTTTTGTCAGAAAGCCGCAAACCAGCCGGATAAGGACTTTTTCTTCATCATTGATGAAATTAATCGCGGCAATATGAGTAAAATTTTCGGCGAGTTGCTTATGTTGATTGAACGGGATTACAGAGGCACAAAGACCACGCTTGCTTATAATGGTTTGGCTTTTTCGGTGCCTAAGAACTTATACATCATAGGCATGATGAATACCGCAGACCGCAGCCTTGCCATGATTGACTACGCGCTTCGCCGCCGCTTCAGCTTCTTTGAGATAGAGCCGGGCTTTGATTCCGATGGCTTTGTAAAATATCAAAACACGCTAAACAATGAGACTTTTAATGAACTTATAGTCAAGGTGAAAGAGTTGAATAAAGAAATAGCGCTTGATAAATCCTTGGGTAAAGGGTTTTGCATCGGACACAGCTATTTCTGCGGACAAAGTGTCTGTTCAGATGAATGGATGCATACCATCGTTGACTACGATATTTTGCCAATGCTGAGTGAATACTGGTTTGATGACAGCGCAAAGCTCCAGCGTTGGGAGAACATTTTGCGTGGTGTATTTCAATGATTAAGGACAAGAGCATTTTCATAAAAAACATATACTATATGCTGTCGTATGCTTTTACAACATTGAATCAGTCAAATTTTGAGAATGTAGCAAAAGAAGAATTTGAGAATATGCACAATCTCCTTGCTTCGATTCTTGCAAAAGGCATAGGTCAACAGTTAAAGCAAGGCTTGTACCGCGAATACTTGAATAAAAAAGAAAATATTGTGGTCATGCGGGGCAAAATTGATATGCCTGGTACTATCAAAAATAAGATTGCAAGGCAACAGGTTCTTTCATGTGATTATGATGATCTGTCAGAGAACAATCTTCTAAATCAAATTTTGAAGACGACGGTGATGATTTTACTTCGTCTCTCAAAGGTCGATTCCGAGCATAAGGACGCGCTCAAGAAGGAAATGCTGTTTTTCTCAAACGTTGATACCATTGAGCCCACGTCCATTAGATGGACGGCAATCCGATTTTGTCGGAATAATCAGACATATCGTATGCTCATTAGCATCTGCCAGCTTATTCTAGAAGGAATGCTGTTGACAACAGAAGAGGGCGAATACAAACTGGCGTCTTTTGTCGATGAGCAGCGTATGTGCCGTTTATATGAGAAGTTCATTCTGGAATACTACATCAAGGAATTTCCGATGCTGAGCGCAAGCGCGTCGCAAATACCATGGGCCTTGGATGACGGCATCGGAACAATGCTGCCTGTTATGCAAAGTGACATCACTTTGTCACATGGCGAGAGAGTTCTTATTATCGATGCGAAGTATTATTCACACACGACGCAGGTCCAGTATAATGTGCATACGTTGCATTCTAATAATCTCTATCAGATTTTTGCCTATGTGAAAAACAAGGATGCACAATTGGGTTCAAAACCGCATGAAGTATCTGGTATGCTCCTATATGCGCGGACAGATGAAACCATTCAGCCTGATAACATTTATCAGATGAGTGGGAATAAAATCAGTGTAAAAACGCTCGACCTTAATTGTGAGTTTCCAGAAATCGCTGCCCAGCTAAATTTAATTACGAGAGAGCACTTCGGTATTTAGAAAATAAACAGAACATCCAATCTTAATTTACTGTCTATTCTATGGGTACATTTTAGTCCATTCTTATGGGTACATTTTAATTTATGAAATTTAAACCTTTTAACGATTCCTATACTTTTTAATTATTCCTTTTTTTCCGTCGTTGGGGGTGTGCACAAAATAATTATTGGGTGTGCAAAAGTCGCGACAGCACTGGGTTTATATCATGTGAAAATTCTTGAGAACGGCAAAAAGCCTAGAAACCGCGCGGTTTCTAGGCTTTTTGAAAAGAAAAATAGCTTGCCATTGTATAAATGGCAAGCTACCTTTGTGGTGCGGATGACAGGACTTGAACCTGCATGCTTTCGCACCAGAACCTAAATCTGGCGTGTCTGCCAATTCCACCACATCCGCATATTGGGTGCCTTTGCAGGCACGCATTATATTATACGAAATTTTCAGTAAAAACGCAAGTATTTACTTTTCCACTGAACGAATATGTGCTGCAACCTTCACATCCTCGCGCTTGATGTGGCTAATCAGCCACCCGGCAATACTGCTGTTTACTTTAGCAATCAGCGGAATCGTGGCACCGCCTTTCTCGTATTCGGCAATAATCCCGCGTACGGTATTTTTAAATCCTTCGTGGTACTTCTTATGATTCATGTAATCTGGATAGCCGTATTTTATCTGGAGTTTTTCTTCATCAGCAAAGTGGCGAATCACGTAATTGTTCAGAAAATCCAGTGTATTCTTAATTTCTGCACGCCCTTTGCCTTTTGCACACGCATCCAACAAATCGTTGATTGCCTGAATCAGTTCTTTGTGCTGGCTATCAATCGCTATATTTCCAGTTTCCAAATCTTTTGTCCATTGGTACATATTCACTACTTCCTTTTTGCTTTTTCTCATAATAGCCTAACTGAAATTCAAAAGCAATTGATTTCGAGAAATGTTTTCATAATATTAATAATTATTATTAAATTATGCCCTTTTCCAGCATGGACTGCGCTGCCAACATTGCTCCCAAGCGGCCGCTGTGGAAATTAAGCCCGCCCTGCATCCACGCCGCCCATGGGGCGCGCAGCGGCGCATCTGCGGAAAGTTCAATGGAGGCGCCGAGCGTAAAGGCACCTGCCGCCATAATAATCGGACAGTCATAACCGGGCATATCCCACGGCTCCGGTACAACAAAAGAATCCACCGGCGCACCCTTCTGCACACCCTGGCAGAACGCAATCAGCGCTTCTTTTTCGCACAGCAGCACTGCCTGTATGATATCTGCACGCGGCTCGTCCCAGCGCGGGGTAACATCATAGCCAAGCTCCTCAAAAAGTGCAGAGGTGAACACCGCTGTTTTCAGTGCCTCGCCGGTCACATGCGGTGCATGGAACGCGCCCATGAACAGTTCCCGGTTATTGCCAAGTGTACAGCCAATTTCTCTGCCGGTGCCAGGCGTCGTAAGGCGGTAGCCACAGCTTTCCACCAAGTCTTTGCGTCCCGCAATATAGCCGCCGGTCGGTGCAATGCCGCCGCCAGGATTTTTGATCAGGGAACCCGCCATCAAGTCGGCACCGTGTGCCGTCGGCTCATCCTTCTGCACAAATTCGCCGTAGCAGTTATCCACCATAACAATACAGTCTGGTGCTTTTCGTTTGGCGATTTCCGCGATTTTTTCAATGTCCTCTACAAACAATGACGGACGCAGGCTGTAACCGCGGCTGCGCTGAATATACACCATTTTCAGTCCAGGCCGTACTGCTTCTTCAATCGCTTCCAGATTCGGGGTACCGTCTTTCTTCAAGTCGACCTGCTCATAATGAATATCATATTCTTTTAAAGAACCATTGCCGTCGCCAGTCAGACCAATGACGCTCTGCAAAGTGTCATACGGCACACCGGTAACAGAAAGCATCGTATCCCCCGGGCGCAGCACGCCGAACAGTGCAACGGTCAGTGCATGCGTACCGGAAACAAAGTTGTGCCGAACCAGAGCGTCTTGGGCACCGAGCGCTTTCGCGTAAACTTTATCCAGCACCTCTCTGCCACGGTCATCATAGCCATAACCGGTACTTGCCACAAAGTGGCTTTCACTGACACCGCATTCGATGAATGCAGCCAGCATTTTCTGCTGATTATAGTCAGTAACGGCATCAATACGTGCAAGGGCAGACTGCGCTTTTGCCAGCGCATCATCCGCCGCCGCACAGATTTTATTGTCTATCTTAAAATATGGATGTATCTGCAAAACGAGAATTCTCCTTTTCGTATTATATGAATTATTTATTACAAATTGGATTCTTTCAAGAAAGCGTGAACACGTTCCATCAAAGCAGGCTGAATCAGCGGATAGGTCAGTTCCGACAAAGACGGCAGGTCTTCCCGCAGAGCAACTTCAGCAATCTCGCTTTCAGGGAGCGAACCGCGGACAGTTACCTGTGCAAAATACAGCACACCATACGACTGAATCAAACCGTCTTTAATGATATCTTCACCGCTGGCGGAGTACACACAGATTTGGTGCAAATCTGCTTCTGTGCTGCCGGTTTCCTCCCAAAGCTCGCGGCGGGCAGCCTGCTCGGGCGTTTCACCCGGTTCCACATGGCCCCCAGGGATTTCCCATGTCTTTCTTTGGCGTTGCCGCACAAAAAGCCATTTTCCCTGTTCCCACGCTGCAATCACAGAAAAGCGAATTCGTTTTTCACCGATTTCATCAAAAAACTCTATCTTAGCCATTCCGCAAGCACTCCTTTTTCAAATCCCATCTTTTCATAATGTCGCCGCAGCCCCTCGCCGCACAATAATGAAACGGTGCGCTCCCCTGCCCGCTCTGCCAATCCGGCGATGACAGCGGCAAAGGCACCGCTTCCGCGCACCTGCGGCAATGCCGCGCCGGAAAACAACAGCATTCGCTTTGGGGAAAGTGCCGCTGCAGCACAGGCACACAGCTTTCCATTTTGATAGGCGCCCGCAGCAACTGCCGCGCCATGACGAATCCGGTGGCTCATATCGAGATAGAACGGTTCAAATGGCGGCGGCATAAAATCCGGCGTTTTACAGGCAACGAGCAAATGGTGCATTTCCGTCAAGTTAAGGGCATCTTCATCTGGAACCGTTGTGGCAAAGTGCAGTTCCGCTTTCGGCGCGGGAATTTTTCCGGTAAGCTCCATTTCAATTCCGGTTTCCGCTGTTTCCAGCGCAAGCACCTGTGCATTTTTTCGGCTGCACACCAGGGTCTGCATCCCGATACACGGTAAAAATTCCCGCAGTTCCTGTTTATCCTCCTGTCTGACCGTTCCGCACAGTGTCACAGTGCTGTCCTGACGGCGCACGGCAAAGCTGCTGCCTAGCCAGAACTGCGCCGCTTCTGTATTCATTCCATATGCCTTGGCTGTAGAAATCACGCTGCAGCCAAAAGCAGCCTCATCAAAAGGCTCTAAGGCAGAAATATTTTCTGCAAGCCGAATCATTCCGCCCCCGCAATGCGTTCTGCAAGGCGCTGCAGCAAAACCGCCGCCGCGTCGTAGTCACCTTTGCTGATGACACCCATCGGCGCGTGCAGGTAACGGCAGGCAAGTGATACTGCTACAGTACGCACACCGCCGCGGCTGATGTGAATCGCGCCCGCGTCATTACCGCCGGCAACGCCCTCTTTCCACTGGCAGGGGATTCCGGCTTCATGCGCTTCTTCAAACGCCCACTGGGTGTATTCCTTATCATAAATGGTGCGGCGGTCCATAAAGGAAATGACCGGGCCTTTGCCAAGGCGGCACATCTGGTGTTCCTTTTCGTTGCCGGGCACATCCGCGGCGGTGGTGCTTTCCACTACGATTGCCGCCTGCGGCTGGGCAAGGAAAGCGCCGGTGCGGGAACCGTTCAGGCCGACTTCTTCCTGCACAGCAAACTCAAAGATGGTATCATAAGTCCAATCCTCCTGCTGCATCAGATGAATCAGCAGTGCACAGCCCGCACGGTCATCCAGTGCGCGGCTCTTAATGGAATAGCCGTTCTCTTCATAAACGCTGTCGAACGTGACCATATCGCCGGGTGTCACCACGGCTGCGGCTTCGTCTTTGTCCTTTGCGCCGATGTCAATGTACAAATCATCCATCGGGATGCTCTTCTGACGCTCGTCCTTTTCCGTAAGGTGAATCGGCTTTAAGCCAATCACACCCGGTACGGTTTCCGTTCCATAGCCAACGGTCACACTGCGTCCGGGCAGAATGCGCGGGTCAATACCGCCGACTGATGCAAACTTGAGCAGTCCTTCGTCTGTAATATGTGTAACGATCAAACCGACTTCATCCATATGTGCGTTGAGCAGAAGACGGGTTTTGGCGCGGTTCTTGCCCTTTTTATAAGCAAGGATGCTGCCGAGCGGTGTAATTTCAATCTTTTCCGCATAAGGACGAATGTATGAAAGAATCAACTCCCGTACCGTATCCTCTTCGCCGGAGATTCCGCGCGCGGTGCAAAGCTTCGGCAGGCAGCCGCTCCAAATCTGGTCACTTTCGGCTTCTGCGGCAGAACCGGTGCTGCTGAAAATATCCTGCATTTCGGGCTTGCTGTCCGCTGCTTTCGGCAGCTCTGCGCCGCACAGATCACAGACATACGCAGCCATCAGACGGGCGGTGTCCTCCACATCCTGCAAATCGACCACTTCCGCGGGGGTGTGCATAGAACGTTCCGGAATGCTGATCAGTGCCGTCTTTACGCCGCCGCGTGCAATGGCGACCTCGTCGCAGTTGGTGCCGGTGGAACCGCCCATCACGTCCCATTTGTACGAAATGGATTCCCGCTCGGCAAGCTTTGCCAGCTTTCTGCCCATTGCGTGGCTCAGAATTGGTGCGGTGCCAATCATGACACCGCCGCCGACTTTGTGGCTGACCTCCGGCTTCACGCCGGGCTGTACGCCGAAGCTGACATCCACGCAAATCGCCTGGTCTGCCTCTGCGGCGAAGGCAGCTGTGCGCGCGCCCTGCCCGCCGACTTCCTCACGTGTGCTAAACAAGCAGGTCACCTTTACGCCGGAAAGATTGGATTTCTGCAAAAGCTGTGCGCAGCGAACCACAGCTGCCGCACCGGAACGGTCATCCAGCGCCGCGGAAGCACAGCGTGTGCCAAGCAGCATTCTGGGTTCATACACCGGAACTGCACGGTCGCCGGGGCGCATCTGTACCTTTGCTTTTGCTGCAGGCAGGCCGAGGTCAATCGTCATATCCTCTACTTCCGGCACTTTGTCTGTACCGCCTTTGTTCAAATGCGGCGGCACGCTTCCAACAACGCCGAGCAGCGGTTCTGCGGTTTCTGACGCATAAATATGTACTGGGCATCCCGGCATCACACGGGCATCTGCCCCGCCGCAGTTGGCAAAGTGCAAAAAGCCATGCTCATCTACAGAAGTGATGACCATGCCCACCTGATCCATATGTGCTTCCAGCAAAATGTGCGTTTTTGCGTTCTGGTCGCCCAGTGTCACACTGCCGTTTCCCAGCGCGTCCAGCTTGCCGTTTGGCAGACCGGTCAGGTGCAGCGCCGCCTTTACCGGCGCGGATTCATCCCCGCTGGTGCCGACTGCCGCACATAATGTTTTTATAATTTTCTCCATCTGCATGAATAAGCAACCTTCTTTTTACAGTTTGTTGACCATTTCGCGGAACAAATCGCCGCGCGTTTCATAGTTCGGGAACATATCAAAGCTGGCGCAGGCTGGACTCATGGCAACAATGTCACCCTCCACTGCTTCTTTGCGGCAGACCTGCACCGCTTCTTCCAAGCTCTGCACATGAATAATTCTCGGTGCATCGGGGCGGTAGTTTGCCGCGCCGGTCACTGCCGCTTCAATTTTCGGTGCTGTTACACCCATCAGTACCAGTGTTTTCACATGGTCACACACCGGTTCACCCATTGGTTCAAACGGAATTTTTTTGTCGTACCCGCCCGCAATCAGAATCAGCTTTTGTGGGAAAAGGGAAAGCATTCCTTTTACTGTACGGCTCGGAGTGGTGGCAATGCTGTCGTTGTACCAGCGTACGCCGTCCAGTTCGCGCACCAGTTCCGCGCGGTGTTCCACACCGGTAAAGGTGGTTGCCACAGCGCGGATGTCCTCCGGTGAAGCGTAACCCCATACAGCACAGATGGCTGCCATGTAGTTTTCCACATTGTGCGCACCCGGAATTTTAATTTCGTTTACGTTTAGAATCGGTGTCACAACACCGTTCTTCACAAAAACAACGGTGCCGTTTTCGTTCACACAGCAGCCGTTTTTTACTGCCTGCTTGCGGCTGAACAGCAGGCATTCGCCGCGCACTTCTGGCACGAAACCCGCGGTAATGTCATTGTCGAGATTCAGCACGGCGCGTCCAAACGCATTCTGGTGCAGAAAAATGTTTTTCTTCGCGTCCACATATTCCTGCATGTCCTTGTGAATATCCAAATGGTTCGGGCTCATATTGGTAACAATAGAAACCTGCGGGCTGTGCCCGACAGAAATCAGCTGAAAGCTGGAAAGCTCCGCCACCACAACATCCTCCGGCTTGATTTTCTCAATGATTGGCAGCAGCGGTGTGCCGATATTGCCGCCGACATGCACGGTTTTTCCGGCGTGCCGCAAAATTTTAGAAAGAATGGTGGTGGTCGTGGTTTTGCCGTCGGAGCCAGTCACGCCGAACACTTTGCATGGGCAGTAGTCCAGAAACACTTCCATCTCACTGGTCACGGCGCTGCCATGGGCACGGGCGGCGTCCAGCTGCGGCAGATGATACGGCATGCCCGGTGTGCGGAAAATAACTTCTTCCGTCAAATTTTCCAAATAGCTTTCGCCCAACACCAGTTTTACCCCTAACTGCTCCAGTTCTGTGGCAAGGTCACCAAGCTGTTCGCGGGTGCGCTTGTCGCGGGCGGTCACGCAGGCACCCTCCTTGGCAAAGCGACGGACCAGCGGCAGGTTGCTGCCGCCCAGACCGCAGAAAGCCACTGTCTTTGAGCACATTTCTTTATAAAAATCTTCTATCGGCATAAAATTTCCTCCAATAAAATCAACTTCAAGTATTTATACAATAAGTATAATTTTATATTATATATTGATACTGTATAATATGAATTCTGATTATTTGATACTGCACAGCCGCTTGCCGTGTGCCGGCCCAGTGCCGCCGCTGTTTTATTATACATCATATTTTGTGCAATTCAAAGGATGTTTTGCGGTTGGAAACTTAACGCGTATATTTTCCCCGCACTGACGAAAAATAGCATTGTCCCGCTGAGCTTCATTTGCACGAGAAACCGATGCAAAAATTCATGTGCGGGCAAGGTGATTTTATGAAAACAAAACAAATCGTCATGGCGGTTATTGCAGTGGCCGCCGTGGTGACTGCCGGTGCATTTACTGTGCGCAGCATGGCTTCTGAAAAAGCCGCCAAACGGGATTTGCAGTACACCTATGACCGCGCATATGGCGACCTGCGCGACTGCGTTGACAACATTGCAACAACGCTGGACAAGAGCGTTTACGCCAACACTGCCACCCAGCAAAACGGCCTTGCCGCTCGGCTAATGCGCGAAACAAGCCTTGCGAAAGAAGCCCTTGCTACCCTGCCGATTACTGACAACACCATGGACAGTGTTTCCAAATACATCAGTCAAGTCGGTGACTTTTCCATGACGCTGTCCAACCGCATCAGTGAAGGCGGCAAGATTACCAGCAGCGAATACAAAACGATTCAAGAACTGCATTCCTACGCCACAAAACTTTCACAGAGCCTTACTTCCGTAAAGCCGGATTATACCTCTGCAAATTTTTCGCAGCAGTTCAAAGAAACCGCGGAAGACTTTACTGATTTTCCCTCGATGATTTATGACGGACCGTTCTCTGACCACATCGGCCGCCAGAGCCCGCGCTGCTTAGAGGGTAAAAAAGACGTGGAACAGGGAAATGCGCAGGTTACCGCAGCACAATGGCTTGGGGTTTCCTCCGACAAGCTGAAACATGAGGCGGACACAGCCGGCGGCCTGCCCAGCTATAACTTCAGTACCGGCTCCACCCGCATTTGCATTACGAAAAAGGGCGGTCTGGTGTATTCTCTGGAAAATAAGCGTGAAATAACAGCGGAAAAAATTGATGCCAAGGCGGCGCAGCAAAAGGCACAGGACTATCTGACAAAGCACGGCTACAAAAACATGCAGGTCACCTACTGGGTGAAGACGGACGGCCGCATTCTCTTTAACTTTGCCTATCAGGACGGAAATGTGCGCTGCTACCCTGATTTGATTAAAGTCGGTGTTGCATTGGATAACGGCGAAATCGTCGCACTAGGCGGCAGCGGCTACGTGATGAACCACACCACGCGCAGCTTTGCCGAGCCGAAGCTGGACAAGAGCGAGGCACAATCAAAGGTCAGTTCCCATTTGAAAGTAAATTCCGGCAGGCTGGCACTGATTCCGACCGAGGGCTTAAATGAGGTACTGTGCTGGGAATTTAACTGCACCGGTTCCAATAATGACCGCGTGCTGGTCTATATCAACTGTGACACCGGCATGGAGCAACAGATTATGATCCTGCAGACCTCTGACGCAGGTACACTGGTAAAATAAAAGTTTGAATAAAAAATTCCGCTGTTATGCGCTTGAACTGCATAACAGCGGAATTTTTTTATTTTACTGTGTAAACAGACACTATTTTTATCCCAGCAGCTTGACCAGCACAGCCTTCTGTGCGTGCAGGCGGTTTTCCGCTTCCTCAAAGATTTCCTCAGAATGCTTTTCGAACACCTCTGCGGTAATTTCCTCGCCGCGGTGCGCGGGCAGGCAGTGCAGAACCATTGCGTCCGACTTCGCCGCCGCCATGACCTTGCCGTTAATCTGGTAGTCTGCAAACGCTTTTCGGCGCTTTGCGGCTTCCTCTTCCTGCCCCATAGAAGCCCACACATCTGTGATGACAACATCCGCGCCAACGGCTGCTTCCAGCGGGTCGGTGGTCATGCTGAACGCAGGATATGCCTGCGCAAAGTCCAGCACCTCTGCCGCCGGGCGATAATCTGCCGGACAGGCGACGGCAACTTCCATTTTCATTTTCAGGCAGCCGACAATCAAGGAATTCATCATGTTGTTGCCGTCGCCGATAAAGCACATTTTCAAGCCGTCCAGTGCGCCGCGCTTTTCGCGAATCGTCATCAGGTCGGCAAGAATCTGGCACGGATGAGAAAAGTCGGTCAGACCATTGATAATCGGAATGGAGCCGTTGTTTGCCAGCGCTTCCACTTCGCTCTGCTTGAAAGTACGAATCATAATGCCGTTCAGGTAGCGGGACAGCACACGTGCAGTATCCTGCACCGGTTCGCCGCGGCCAATCTGCATATCATGTGCGGAAAGGAAAATCGGCAGACCGCCCAACTGGTACATACCTACTTCAAAGGAAACACGGGTACGGGTGCTGGCCTTTTCAAAAATCAGGCCAAGGGTTTTTCCAGCCAGATGCGGATGCGGAATGTTGTGCTTCTGCTCGTACTTAAGCTGATCCGCAAGGTCGAGGATTTCGGTAATTTCCTGTGTGGAAAGGTCAAGCATTTTGAGTAAATGTTTCATACAAATGAACCTCTTTTCCTTTTATCAGTAACAATCTGTGTACAGAATTCTATTTCAACCTAAAAGCTAATTATATCAGTTCACGCGGAATACGCAACGCTCACGCACTGAAACTGCACAGCACTTTTTCCAGGATTGCAAGTCCCTCATCCAGTTCATTTTTGGTGATGGTCAGCGGCGGCAGGAAACGGAGCACATCCTTGGCCGTCAGCACCAGTAAACCGGCATCCACACATGCGGCGGCAATTTTGCCGGGTTCGCCGGAAGCGGGCTTCGCACCCAGCAGGAAGCCCATGCCGCGCACGCTTTCAATATTCGGCAGTTTGGCGAGCTTTTCGCGCAGATAATCGCCCTTTTTCTGCACTTCCTGCAGAAACTCCGGATTTGCCACACGTGAAAGCACTTCTAATGCACCCGCGCAGACAACCGGATTGCCGCCGAACGTGCTGCCGTGGTCGCCAGGCTGAAACACATCCGCGCACTTCTGATTTACAAGGCATGCGCCAATCGGCAGGCCGCCGCCCAATCCCTTTGCGGTACTGACAACATCCGGCTGGATTCCATACTGCTGATAGCAGAAGAAACTGCCGGTACGGCCAACACCGGTCTGCACTTCGTCCACAAGAAGCAGGATGTCCTGTTCAGCACAGAATGCCGCCAACTCCTGCACAAAGGCTTTGTCCATCGGGTGAACGCCGCCCTCGCCCTGCACCAGTTCAATCAGCACCGCACAGGTACGGTCATTGACAGCAGAATGGATGCTGTCAATCTGCGGTTCAGCACAGGCAAAGCCCTCCGTCAGCGGAAGAAACTTTTCATGGAACATTTTTTGTCCGGTCGCCGCCAGTGTGGTGACTGTACGGCCGTGAAAAGAATTCTGCAGCGTTACGATTTCACTGCGGTCTGTGCCGTATTTATCCGCGCTGTATTTGCGGGCAGCTTTAATGGCACACTCGTTCGCTTCCGCGCCGCTATTGCCGAAAAAGACGCGCGCCATCCCGCTGGCGGCGCAGAGCTTTTCAGCGGCTTGGATTGTAACCGGACTGTAGTACAAATTGGAAATATGCTGCACCTGCGCCGCCTGTGCCGCCACAGCCGCCGCCCACTGCGAGTCGCTGTAACCAAGGCAGTTTACACCGATGCCCGCGGTAAAGTCGATGTATTTTTTGCCGTCAGCATCCCACGCAGTGGCGTTTCTGCCTTTCACCAGCGCTGCGGGAAATCTGCCGTATGCGTGCATCAGGTACTTGCTGTCATCCTCTTTTATGGCAGGGAACTGCATGATACCGGCCTCCTTGTTTTTCTTATAAGTGCATTTTGCCCTTACATTACTTTTCGTCGCCGTATTTCTACTGTAAGCTCATTAATAAAACATCGTTCCGATGCCCTCATCGGAAAAGAGTTCAATTAAAATAGAGTGCGGAATCCGACCGTCAATAATGTGCGCACGTTTTACACCTCGTCGCACAGCCTCCACACAGCAGTCAATTTTCGGCAGCATGCCGCCGGAAATAATACCCTCTTTTTTCAGTTTCGGTACCGCAGAAACCTGCACCACCGGGATAATGGTTTTTTCGTCATCTTTGTCACGCAGCAGGCCGCGCACATCCGTCATTAAAATCAACTTTTCCGCGTGCAGGCATGCCGCAATCCGTGCTGCCGCCACATCCGCGTTGATATTGTAAACTTCGCCCTCATATCCGCCGGCGACTGTGGAGATGACCGGCACATAGCCTTTCTCCTCCGCGTCCTGAATAATGGCGGTGTTTACCTCGGTAATCTGACCGACAAAGCCCAAATCATCCGCCGAAACGATTTTTTCCGCGCGCAGCATACTGCCATCCAGACCGCACAGGCCGATCGCATGGCCGTTATGTGCCTCCAGCAGCTGCACCAGTGCTTTGTTCACCTTACCGGCGAGCACCATTTGCACAATATCAATGGTTTCCTCGTCAGTCACGCGCATACCCATGATAAACTTGCTTTCTTTGCCGACTTTTTTCAGCATTGCTGAAATTTCGGGGCCGCCGCCGTGCACCAGCACCACATGAATCCCGACTAACTGCATCAGCACAATGTCGCTCATGACGGCATCCTTTAATTTTTCGTCAATCATGGCGTTGCCGCCATACTTTACAACTACGGTTTTCCCCGCGTATTTCTGGATATACGGCAGAGCCTGTACCAGAACCCGTGCCCGGTCTTCGTTAGCAATTTCCATTTTTATCCCATCTTTATTCTTTGTTGGTGCGGTGAACTTTTTTGCATCATGTTCGGTAGTCGCCATTTATTTTAACATAGTTATACGTTAAATCACAACCATAAGCTGCTGCGGCTGCAGTTCCGTCATGCAGCATGACCTGTACGGTAATTTCATCCTCCAACAGAATTTTTTTACCCAAATCCTCGTCAAACGGAACTCCGGCACCATTGCGGCAGACCGGCAGCGTTCCCGCCGGAGAGGTAAAGTCCACGTCCACTTTGTGGATGTCCACCGCAGCACCTGCGTAACCGATGGCGCACAGCACCCGGCCCCAGTTCGCATCCGCACCGAAAATGGCGGCTTTCACAAGGGAAGAACAGATAACTGCCTTTGCAACAGTGCGTGCGTCCGCATCGCTTGCCGCGCCGGAAACGGCACACACCAGCAGCTTGCTGGCACCCTCGCCGTCCTTTGCCATGGCGCGGGCGATTTTAACACACAGTGCTTTCAGAGCCTCAACAAAAGCGGTAAAATCTGCACTGCCCTCTTGAATTTCTGCATTTCCGGCTTTACCGTTTGCCAGAATGACACAGGTATCATTGGTACTCATATCCTCATCCACACTCAGCATATTGAAGCTGTCCGCAACAGCAAAACGCAGCGCTTTGTCCAGTGCTTTTGCCTCAACCGCGGCATCCGTGGTTAAAAAGCAGAGCATGGTGCACATATTGGGATGAATCATGCCGGAACCTTTGGAAATACCGCCGATGCGAATTGTCTTTCCGGCCAGCTCCATTTCGACTGCCATATTTTTCGGAACAGTATCGGTCGTCATAATCGCAGTGGCGGCGTCCAGGCTGCCGTGGGTGGAAAGTTTCTGCGTCAATGCGGGAACAGCAGTAAGAATCGGCTCAAGCGGCAGCGGCTGACCAATTACTCCGGTACTGCCGACCAAAACGTCTTCATCCCGCAGGTTCAGTGCTTCCGCAACCGCGGAAGCCATGGCTTCGGCTTTTTCTTCGCCGTCCGCGTTGCAGGTGTTGGCGTTGCCGCTGTTTGCAAGAATCGCCTGCGCTTTGCCGTCCTGCAGATGTTTCAGGCAAACCGCGATTGGTGCGCCTTTCACCAGATTACTGGTAAAAACGCCCGCCGCTGTGCAGGGAACATCCGCACAAATCAGTGCAAGGTCATTTTTGCTTTCAGGCGCACGCTTACCGGAGCGAATGTCTGCCGCAAAGTTTGCCGCTTCGGCCTGTGTCAGATGTGTGCAGGCTTTTACGCCCGCATAGATGCCTGCGGCACGAAAGCCCTGCGGGGCGGTCACACCGCCGTCGATGAATTTCATGGAAGTACCTCCCTGCATATTCAGTCTGTTTTTATAAGTTTAAAGTTAAAAATTACTTTCCATCGCTTTCTTAGAAAGCGATTAGGGGTGCGGGGGCAACGCCCGCCGCGGCCTTTCTCTTACCCGTAAAGCCCTTATCCTAAGAAGCGCTCGCGGGCACTTTCTAAGGAAGCGACGGAAAGCAGCGCAAGAGCCTTAAAACGCCGGCGGGAACATCTTGAGTCCGGCGGTTTCCTCCAGCCCAAGTGCAAGGTTCATATTCTGCACTGCCTGCCCTGCCGCACCCTTCACCATATTGTCAATCGCGGAAACCGCAATCAGCATATTGGTGCGTGGGTCGGTGTGCAGTTCAATTTCGCAGAAATTGCTGTACCGCACGTTATGAATATCCGCTTTCATTCCGTCCGGCAGAACACGCACAAAGTATTCGTCTTGATAGAAGTCTTCATAAACTTTCTGCAGCTGTTCCAATGTTGTTCCCGGCTTCAAATGTGCATAGCAGGTTGCCAGAATACCGCGGTTCACCGGCAGCAGATGTGGGGTGAACACAATGGTTACTTCTTCGCCGCAGATACGGCGGAGCGTCTGCTCAATTTCCGGTGTATGGCGGTGGCCGCCCACTTTGTAGGCGTGCATCCCCTCGTTCAGTTCCGGATAATGCGTATCTTGTGTGGATTTGCGCCCGGCGCCGGTCACGCCAGATTTGCAGTCGGCGATGATGCCGTCTTTTTCAATCAGTCCGGCTTTCAGCGCAGGCACCAGAGCCAGCGGAACCGCTGTGGTGTAGCAGCCGGGGTTGGCAATCAGCTTTTTGCCGCGGATTTCTTCGCGAAACAGCTCCGGCAGGCCGTAAACCGCTTCTTCGTGCAGTTCCGGGTACACCGCCTTGACTTTATACCAGTCCTCATATTCATTCAGGCGTTTCAGGCGGAAATCCGCGCCGAGGTCAATGAAAACTTTGCCCGCGTCGTGGCATTCCTTCGCGATTTCCTGCGAAAGGCCATGCGGCAGTGCCGCAAACACTACGTCACTTTTCTGCAGCACTTCTGCCTCAGTGCCGCACAGCATATCACACAGGCCATAATAGGCCGGATAGACGCTGCTCAGCGGCTTTCCCTCAAAGCTGACAGAGCTAATGGCAGCAAGCTCTGCCTGCGGGTGTCCCGCAAGGATACGCACCAGTTCCGCGCCGGCATATCCGGTTGCGCCGATGACGCCTGCTTTCACGGTCATGATCTTTCCCTCTTTCCAGTGATTACAAAAAGGCGGACTTGCGTCCGCCGGGTTTCGTGATTTATTTGCCGAGTTTCATCTTTTTCAGTGCGTGCACTTTCAGCGGCAGGCCAAACAGATTGATAAAGCCGTTTGCATCGCTCTGGTCGTACACTTCGTCTTCACTGAACGTTGCAATGTCCTCGTCATACAGGCTGTAAGGGCTGGTCACGCCTGCGTCGATGATATTGCCCTTATAAAGCTTCAGCTTAACGTCGCCGGTCACGGTTTCCTGTGTGCTGTCTACAAAAGCGGAAAGCGCTTCACGCAGCGGGGTAAACCATTTGCCGTCATACACCAGCTCCGCGAACTTGTCGCCGATGCCCTGCTTATAATGATAGGTGTCCTTATCCAGGCAGATTTCCTCCAGTTTGTTGTGCGCATGGTACAGGATGGTGCCGCCGGGGGTTTCATAAACGCCGCGGCTCTTCATGCCAACCAAACGGTTCTCAACAATATCCGCAAGGCCAATGCCGTTGTCGCCGCCCAGTTTGTTCAGCTGGCTGAGCAGATCGACTGCGCAGAGCTTCTGACCGTCCAAAGAAACTGCTACGCCCTTTTCAAAGTGAATGGTCACATAAGTTGCTTTGTCCGGTGCCTGCTCTGGGGAAACGCCAAGCTCCAGGAAGCCGGGCTTGTTGTACTGCGGTTCGTTTGCCGGGTCTTCCAGATCCAGGCCTTCATGGGAAAGATGCCACAGGTTCTTATCCTTGCTGTAGTTGGTTTCGCGGGTAATCTTCAGCGGAATATTGTGTGCTTCCGCGTAGTCGATTTCCTCGTCACGGGACTTGATATCCCACTCACGCCAAGGAGCAATAATCGGCATATTCGGTGCAAAAGCCTTGATGCCCAGTTCAAAACGAACCTGGTCGTTGCCCTTGCCGGTGCAGCCGTGGCAGATTGCGTCAGCGCCTTCGGCCTGTGCAATTTCCACCAAACGCTTTGCAATCAGCGGACGTGCAAAGCTGGTGCCCAGCAGATATTTGTTTTCGTAAACAGCGTCCGCTTTCACCGTTTCCCAGATGTAGTCCTCAACAAACTGCTTTTTCAGGTCCGCAATGTACAGCTTACTGGCACCGGTTTTTTGTGCCTTTTCTTCAAGGCCGTCCAGTTCGCCGCTGCCCTGACCCACGTCAGCCGCCACAGCAATGACTTCGCAGTTGTTGTAGTTTTCCTTAAGCCATGGGATAATGATGGAAGTGTCCAGTCCGCCGGAGTAAGCCAGCACAACCTTTTTAATATTTTTTTTATCCATATCTGTTACAGCCTCCGTTTGTTTGATGATGCTTTTATTATACTGCATATACGTAAAAAATCAAGGGTTTTTGCATAATTATTCATATTTGTGAATCAGTAATACTATTTTGCGATGTTTACTTCTTTTCATGCCTGTTTTGCACAAGATATAATTCAAAAGCTCATTTACAGAGTCCCTGTTTTTCCTTGCATTCTTATGTTATACTGAAATTATAGAATCTTTATACACGGAGGTTACGCAATGAAAGAAATCACAGCAGAGTCTTTGTCTTTCGCACCATTCAACAAAATCGGAAAAGGCTGGATGCTTGTCAGCGCCGGCTCCCCGGAAAAATGCAGTACCCTGACTGCCTCATGGGGTGGTTTAGGCATTATGTGGGGTAAAAACGTTGCAGCCATTGGCATCCGCCCACAGCGCCATACGCTTTCTTTTTTGGATGCAAACGACACCTACACGCTCAGCTTTTTTGACGAAACCTACCGCAGTGCGCTGAGCTACTGCGGCAGCCACTCCGGCGGAGAAAACGCAAAAATTGCAGAAGCTGGACTGACATTGATTCCAAACGAAAGCGTCCCCATGTTTCAGGAGGCATCCCTGACACTGGTTTGCAAAAAACTCTACCGCCAGCCGATGGATCCAAAGTGCCTGCTGGACTCCTCCATTGACAGTCATTGCTACCCTGACAAAGACTATCATATCTTCTTTGTTGGCGAAATTTTAAAAGCATACGAAAAGTAAGCGTGCACGTGTACACTACTTTCCGACGCTTTCTTAGAAAGCGGCTAGGGGTGTGGGGGCAAAGCCCGTCACGGTCTTGCCCTTAGTATCATAAGAAGCAGGTCTGGGCTGCAAGCCCGGGTTAAAAGTTTAAGTTCTGCTCCCTTTTCAAGGCTCCATTGAATCCTTGAAAAAATTCCCATTCAAAACTCCACAAAAAAACGACGCTGCAGCATCTTATAGGGATTCTGCAGCGTCGTTTTTATTTCGTTTACGCTTCACTTTTTCAAGTCCGACCAGCCTTTCCCGGCATTTGGCCGGTACGGCATATTCTTTGGTGTATCGCCGGTCTCAGAGGGAGTATCACCGGAATCCGATAAATAAACATAATCATCACGCTCAATTACCTGTGCTGACTGAGAGGAAGCATCAGGCCGGTAAACTGTTGAATGTGCAGGAATAACCGGGCTGCTTTGCGGCTGATTCAACAACAGCACACCGGTCAGCATCGCTAAAATCAGCATTCCCGCCGCCGGAAGCAGCACTTTTGTTTTAAAAACACGTTTCATGCATCCCTCACCTCAGCCTGATTATAGCACTTCAATTTCCTTATTTCAACAGCTTATATAAAATTTATATTTGCAGTCAATCTCCGCCCGCTGGAGTCTGTGGTTCCTCTATATACGGCGCAATGGTCTGAAACAGCGCCGGCCCGATAAACGCTTCCACCTGAAGCCCGCTCACGGTGTATTCCTCGCTTAAAAGCGTACCTTCCTGCCGAATACGTGCTGCCAGCGCTGTCTGTGTAAACGGCAGCAGCAGCTTCACGCGGTGCACGCATACCGGCAGTGCTTCTTCAATCGCCGCTAGCAGCTGTGGTATGCCCTCACCGGTTTTCGCGCTGATGCGGACACCGCCGCCAATTAGCGGCAGGCTGTCTAGTCCCGGCACTTTATCGCATTTATTCAGCACAGAAAGCACGGTTCCGGTGCATCCCAGTTCTTCCAGCAGCTTGCGGGTAACTTCAAGATGTACCTGTGCTTCTTTGCTGGAAGCATCGCAGACATTCAGCAGAATATCCGCGTTGGCCGCCTGCTCCAATGTAGAACGAAATGCCTGCACCAAATGGTGTGGCAAGCGGCGCACCAAACCGACTGTATCAATCAGCATCACAGAAAAACCGTTTGGCAGTTTCAGGGCTCGCGCTGTCGGGTCCAGCGTGGCAAACAGACGGTCTTCTGCCAGCACGCCGGCATCCGTCAGCATATTCATCAGCGTACTTTTCCCTGCGTTGGTGTAGCCGACCAGCGCAACCGTAACCACACCGTCTTTTTTGCGGCGGCGGTCAATCTGCTCGCGGTGCTTTTCAACTTCATCCAGCTGCGCCTGCAGATTCTGAATGCGTGTGCGGATATGGCGGCGGTCGGTTTCCAGTTTGGTTTCTCCGGGACCGCGCGTACCAATGCCGCCGCCCAAACGGGAAAGTGCGGTTCCGCGCCCGGAAAGCCGCGGCAGCAGGTAGCGCAGCTGTGCCAGCTCCACCTGCAGTTTTCCCTCTTTGGAACGGGCATTTGCCGCAAAAATATCCAGAATCAGCATGGTGCGGTCCACCACCCGCGCACCAGCGGCCTCTTCCAGGTTGCGTATCTGGGTCGGAGTCAGCTCACGGTCGAAAATCAGCAGTTCAATGTCGTGCTCTGCACAGAATTCAGCAATTTCCTCTACCATACCGCTGCCCACACAGGTGGCCGTGTCCGGTGCCGGGCGCTTCTGGGTAATTGCGCCGAAAGGCTCTGCGCCCGCGCTCCGCACCAGCTCATAAAGCTCAGCCAGCGAAGCTTCGACATCGTATTCACCGGTGTCGCACTCAACCAGCAGCGCCCGGGGCAGCCGCTCTGTATTCTCGTACATGTTTCATTCCCTCCGCCCATCAATTTTCTACTTTTTCCAACAGATTTCATTTTACTGCAAAACTGCCGTATTTGCAATCAACGAAATGCAATGTAAGCATACACTTTGCCGTTTTCGTTCAGCATGGAATAAATGTCTGCGCTTACAGCCTCGTTTTTCACAGAAAAGCCTTGGTTCTGCATCAGGTACAGCGGCCCGCAGTAAAGGCCGTTGGCAGCTATACCACTGTAAAGGGCCAGGTTGCCGCTGCTGTCCTTCTGCACCATCTGGGCTTTAAACGGAAACACAAGCACTGCCTGCGGATTGAACCCCAGCGTAATTGTCTGCAGGCTGCTGCCGTTGCCGGTGTAGTTTCCATATACCAGCGGTGTTTGATCCGTCGGTGTTTTGTGCAAAGTGGTGTCGGCGATGTGCTTGCCGAAAAGGTCATCTATTGTTTGATTGTCACTGACAAAATCCTCACGCAGAGGATGGTCATCTGCCGTCCACAGATTTAGTCCATGTGCGGTCTGTTTACTTGCAGGCATCTTTTTTACCCTCCTGTATTTTGCCTGTTTCACAGCAAACTATCTGCAAAACGGGCCCGTTAAAAATTGGAATTTTTTAAAAACAGCACTGAAAAATATTTTTCGTCAGAAGCTAAAAAAGAACGACATCCTTTTCGGTTTCTGCCCATGTCTGTTCCTGTGCATCCCACTGTGCCCAAGAACGTGTTGCTGCGTCCAATCCCGCCCATGTGCCGTTTTTCCCACGCAGGTCAAGTGCCGCCTCCAACTGGGCGGGCAGCAGCCTGCGCAAAATTTTTTTTGCAAAGGTACAGTCCTGCGGCGGCTGTGCAGGGCAAAATAGTACCTGCGGCTGGTGAAAGCGCTCATAAAGCATGCGGCCAAGTCCCAGTGCCTCCGCCAGTGTCACAAAATCTGCACGGGTGCAGCGCCCCGGCCGAGCCTTTAAAAGCTGCAGTCCGGCAGCGCGGCTCCATTCACCTCCATCCGCAATACCTAAAGCCGCACATTTCCCCTCAAAGCCCCAGCTTTGTGCACTGCTAAAGTACGCCTCCCGCTCTGTTTCAAGTAACCCATCATATGCAAGATTCAGCACTTCTGCGCAGGCGAAAAGCTCCGCCGCCACAAGACTTCCGGGCTTTTTCAGGTTGTATATTCCAAGCGGCTCCATGTGCTGCAGCATACTTGCAAACGGCCGCATCAGCTCACCTCCAGAGTTGCCAGTGTAACCAATGTGTCCTCACTCGCCGTCGGAAAAGTCGTATTGGACAGCAATTTTACACTCTGCACCGCACCAGTGTTGTAAATCTGGGCATACAGCTGCGTTTCACAGAGCGTTTCACCCACCCGCAGCGAGGAAAAAGAGTTTTGCACTGCCTTCCGTACGGCCTGCTGTGCTACTGTTTTTAACTGACCTTCTTTTTCCTGAACCACGAATGATAATTTTAGGGGAACGATTTTTGCAGGATACACATGTACCTGTACATTCAGTTCACGCGCAGCCTCCAGCACCTTCTGAACTTGCTGCACGGTGCTGTCCGCCACCTGTGCTCCCACACCGGCAAGCCAAACCGTCACTTCTCCGGCAGCGGGTGTGGCTGTCTGCACACTTGCTGAGAAAACACCTTCCTGCTGCTCCGCAAGCTGCCGGTAAAACGCCGGATTTGCTCCGTTGTTCTGCTGGGTATCCTGCTGCAGCAGCCGTGCACGCAGCTGTTCGTCCGTTTCCGCATCCCTGCCACCGGTAAATGCCTGCGGATTTGTCACAGCGCTGACGAACGAATTTGCGGCAGTCAGCGCTGTAACTGCAGCCGCCAGTACGTTACCGACGGCACCCGCCGACACAGCCTGTGCCTGTACGGAAACAGTTTTGCCCGCTTCCACAGGCAGTTGGAGCTCCTCCAGCGTTTCCACCAGAACCGGATTCTCTCCGCCGGTCGTGCAGCGTGTTCCAGCGGGCAGCACGGCCTGCACAACACTTCCGCCCATTGCTGTAAATTGAACACTGCCTTTTGCGTGGGCGGCCTGTAAACGTCCCAGCCCCTGCTCCTGCGCCAGCTTGTCCAGTTGTTCACCCGCCGCCGTCTGCGGCAGCAGTGACTGCTTGAGCCACGCAAGATCAGTAAGCAGGCTGTAAATTTCACCCGCCAATACCCGAAAGCGTACCCCAGTATCCGAGGCTTCATCCGGCACAAATCCTGCCTGCTTCTCGTACGCGGTGTTCATTCGCTGCACCAATTCGTCATAAGAGATCATTTGCTCACCCCACTCTCATCGTAGGGAACCAGTACATCAATCTCAGCTGCCCCGGCGGCCAGCTTCACCCGCACACCATTTTGTTCCGGTTGTGCCGCAACCACCTTCACCGAGGGCACCGGTGCCAGCGCTTCCTGTGCAAACTGCAGTGCCTGCTGGCCGGCACCCGCCGTGGCAGCGGAAAGCCCCGCCAGTCTGCTGCCAAAGGCGGGTGCATACACAAATGCTCCGCGCCGGGTACACAGCCGCATGGCGGCGCGCTGCAGTAATTCTTCTTCTCCGGAAATGGTTTCCAGCGCACCGCCCGGTGTGCATACAACATCGCCGTTTTTTAATTTCGTATCCATCTCTAGTCCTCCTGCTTTACCGCTGGAAAGACCTGCCCGTTAATGACCACTTCACCGCTTGCTTTCAAGTAAACCTCCGCACCGCCCTGCGAAACAAGCTTTAACTCACCCGGCTGTAAAGCATCCGTACCGCAGACTGTACCTACACAAATTTCCCCGCTGTCTGTCTTCATCAGCACTGCCTGTGCACCCTGCGGTGCGCGCCACTGCACACCCCACGGGCCACACTGCTTTACACTGTTGTATAGTGTCTGTGCCTGTACTTCTCCGTTTGCGGCCACACTGCCCACCTGTGCCGTGGCTTTTTTCCTTTCGGCACGCAGGAACTTATTCAATATCCACATTCCTTATGATTCCTCCCCGTTTTCACAGCAAACCAGCCGGACTGTTTTTCCTTTGGCTGAAAGACTGTACAAAATCTGCCGCACCCTCAGCTGAAGCGTTTCGCCGCGCAAATGCAGTACAGCAGGCTGACCAAGCTGCACCGGTAGCCAGCCGGAACACAGCACCGTGATCAAGTTCACTTCCGCCTGTGCGGCGGAAAGCACCGATTTCGGACTTGCCCCCAGCCTGCGCCGCAGGATGCCTGTCTGTTGCATCGCCGCATCGGTCTGCTGCTTCTGCCAGTACCCGCCGGACTGTCCCCACACTTCCGAAAGACCGCGGTACAGATTCCAGCTCCGGCATACCTGCAAATACGGAAGTCCGCCGTTCCCCAACAACAGCGCTTCCCCAAGCACAGGCGGCTCTGCCGTTAAAATTCCGTTTTCCTCCCGCAGAGCACCACCCAAATAAGTCCTGCAAAAATCCGCCAGCACCTGCCACTCACTGATTCCTTTTTCAACCGTGTACGGCACCTCAAAAAGCTGCGTGCTGCCCCGGATTCCGTTAAAGCCGTAGGGTGCCGCATGATTTTGCACCAACGCCGGCAAACTTGGCGTACGGTACAAAGACGGCAGTGCTTCGCTGTCCAGCAGCAGCGCGGCGCGGCTGCGTGCAGTTACCGTCAGCAGCCGCGCCGCACCGTCTGTTTCCTGCAGCGTATCCACCACACCGTCAAACCAAACACAGCCATATTCCTCCACGCGCAGAAACGCCGCGTGCGGGGTGCCGCGCTTTGCCGGGAAAACCGCTTTTAGCCCTGCTGCCGGCGCGTCCGTGTCTTTCTGAAGCGTAATCGAAACCGGTGCAGGCAGTTTCCAGCGCTGACCGCCGCAATCGTATAAAGTACAGTTCACGGCAACACCAGCTCCATCCCCGTTTCCAATTCGTTTGCCCAGCGGATTTTGCCCGGATTTGCCGCCAGCAGACTTTCCACCGAAACGCCCGCCGCAGCGGCCGCGCTCCAAAGGCAGTCGCCTTGCTGCACACGGTAAGTCCGCACTGCCGTCTGCGCCTTTCCGGTTTCATGAAATGCAAACTGGTAAGCAATCCGGTCACTGCGTGGCGAACCGCTTAGCGTCAGTTCTGTAAAAACCGCTGTTATCGGCTCCCTGCCGGGCAAATATAAAATTCCCGCACCCGCTTCCGCATAGCATCTGCAAAGCGCTGCCCACTGTTCAGCGGCTTCCGCCCCCAAAAGCACCCCGCTGCCGGTAATTTTTCTTCCGTGGCTGCCCAGTTCCTGAAGGATTTCTCCGTTTTCCGGCTGCTGAAATACCTGTGTGTACTTTTCATTTTCCATGCAGAGTGTATCCGGCAAACGCGGCCATGAAAATTCTTTGTAACCCATATAAAGCTGCATCAAGCATCCTCCTCCAGTGTTCTCGGATAGCGCAGGCTTTCCTGCTCCAACTGCCCGCTGAGTGCTTCCTGCGGTGTCTGCAGCGTTTCGTTCATACACACTCACCTCCCCCAGCCGTCCTGCTGTTCCAGCACCGCCCAGGTGTACAGCCGGTGCCCGCCCGCAAATACGCCGTCACAGCGCAGTACTGTGTAAACGTGCCCCATGCACTCCACCGTGTCACCCACTTTGGGGCAAAAAGAATACGGTGCCGTACACAGATACCGATTGTCCTCCTGCACGCCCCGCTGCACCGGCCGCAGCAGCACAAAAGCCTGCTGCTCCCCGCAAACCGCCGCGCTTCCGTAATGCCCCAGCAGGTCTGCAATCAGCGCCGCCCGGCTCATGGAATCCTCCGAAACACAAATGCTTCATCATGTAGAAACGGCGCGGCCGCGGCAAACGCGTCCCGCCAGATTTTGTGTGCGCTGTCCTGCGCGTGACCGCCCTCAAAGCGCACATCTCCGGCAGTAAAGCCGCCGTCCGGCTCCGTCAGAGAAAGCTGCCAGTTCACCAGCGCCGCTGCTGCAGCTTCCAGTAAATTGTCCCCGCCCGGCTGGGCGCGTTTTGCCTCTATCCGCTGTACAGCATCCTGCACCAGCGGCAGATATGCAGACTGCTGTTGTGTGGAAACCTCCCGCAGCAGCCGCAGCCTTGCCCATACATTTTCTGTTTCCATAGTCCTCCTCTATTGCCCACCCCAGCCCCGCGGCCAATGTGCCGCTCTAAATTACAAAACGAAAGGTGTTTTTTCAAGCCAGGTTCTCAAAATTTTTCTTTTGTCAGCATCTGCAAAGACGGCTTTAAGGCAGTTTCCGTGCGGCGTGGCTTCACCGCCGCCAGGCAATGCCGCTGTGTACTGATTCTTCGTACCAAAGGCTTTACGGTTAAGAGAAAGACCGCGGGCGCTGCCCACACCTGCATCCTTGTGAACATACCCCATTCGGGGCACGCGAGGCTGGCGAAAACTTTACTTCCAAATTCTGCTTTTACGCCGTATACCCCAGTACTTTCACTGCGCCGCTGAAGATTTTCGTAAAACCGGCAATCGTGCTGATGGATGCACGCTCCAACTGGCGGTCAATCAGCTTGTCGTATTCCGTCTGCACATCGCCCGCCTGCACCATTTCCAACGCACAGGTGTGGTCAATGCCAATCAGCTTTCCGTCCGGAACATCCGGTACATGCAGCAACTGTGCACCCATCGGTGCAACCAGCTTGCCGGTGCCCTGAAAATTCAGTCCGGCCTGTGCGTCCCGCATTTCCGCCAGCCCCAGCACCTGCTGCACCGCCGCCGTACCGCCCAGCAAGCAGTTCATGCGGTAGGGTGCCAGCTTGCCCCAAACCTGCAGCAGGTCCTTATAAGTAACTGCACCGGCGGCGGTCACTTCTTCTGCCTTGTCAGTGCCGTCGTCGCCGTTCAGCAGCACCTGCACCGCGTCACCCATCTGTGCGCGGGCAATGTACGCGCCAATCTGCCGAAGCGTAACTGTAAACAAATCCAAATGCTGAAAGCGCAGCGCTTCGTAGCTTGCCACCAGCATACGGCCGCGCTTATGCAGCTGCACCAAGTGGTCCTGTGTGCGCACCACTGTCTGTGGAATTGCCGCGCCTTCTGCCACGGTTTTCAGCTTCTTTTCCTCCTCCAGCGGCGTGCTGGTAATGGTGCGGTAGTCCATTCCCTCCACCTGCGTGGTGGTTGCCACAATACTCGGCAGCAGGTTCTCCTGTTCCATGCCCTGCCGCACCGCACGGCAGATGTATTCCGGAAACAGCGCGGCGCTGTCCCCGGTCTGGAAGAATTTTTCCACGCGGTCACTGCCGCGTCCGCTGACGTGAATGTCAAAACGCTTCAGCTGGCGCTGATAAGCATCCAACCCCTCCAGCGGTGTGCCGCGGTAATTTTCGGAATTGTCCAGTGCCTCCAGTACCTGTGAAAAATTCTTTCCGGTGCCGTACATGCCCTTTTCCAAATGAATGTTTTCATAAAATGCCATCTAAAAATCCCTCCTTACAGAATAAAACCAATGTTTGTGCTGTCCGCGTCCACCACCAACCGCTGAAGTCCGGCACTGCCCGACGCGGCAGCTTTCACTTTGCCGTCCGCGTCAGCGGTCAGCACCTGATACCCCACCGCGGGCTTAGTGCCGCTGTATGGCAGGGAAACGTAGCCCGCCAGCTGTACCGCCGCAAAGCCGTCCCGCCACGAAAGCGCCACCCCGCAGAAAGTGCCGCCTGCCGCTGATACCGTGCCGCTGTCCGTCACCATCACTGGCGTGCCCGGCAAAAGCTTTGTTTCGCAGCGGAAAGTCGCCGTGTTCTCTGCGTACCCGTTCATTGCTGTTTCCATAAAAAATTCCTCCTCGTACCCAATAAATTATTAGTACAAACTGTATATACACTTGTAATAAAACAATTTGTATATTTTCTCAGCTTATATGCGGAATCCATCGTCTGCCGCATCGGCCACATCTCTTTCCGGCACTAACTGCGGCTGCAGCGGCACCACGCGCCCTGCCGCTTTTTTCAAGCTCTTTTCCACCTGCTCCAGTTCCTCCGGTGCAAGGCATTCTGCCATTTTCCGCGCCGCTTCCGCCGGTACTCCCGGGCAGGCAACCGCAAAATATTTGGCCGTTTCGCCCAGCAGCAGGTTTTTCCATCTTCTTCCCCATTCCGCTTCTTCCGGCTGTTCTGAGGAAGTACAGGTACGGCAGCTTTTTGTCACACCTGCTTCCCGCTGTGCAGGCACCGCAACGAAGCTCCATTCATATGCGTCCTGCGGGTCGCCCAGCACCGTACAGCAAATCTGCCCCTGATAGTTCTGTCCGTTTTGGTGGCCGCAGTCTTTTTCGCGCCGGTCTGTTCCGCAGATGGAGCACACCGCACTCCCCATACTGCATCCAACGCTGACCTCCTTTTTAATGCCACTGTCAATTTCCAGAATCAGGTCTTCATTGCCCTGCGTGTGCGGCATATAAGCTTTCGCTACCAGGCGCGCGTACGGCTCCCCGCAGGAAGTCCGGCGGTTTTGGTCGAGCTCCACCGCGGTGTCATAGATGCGTGCGCTCTGCGTTTTCGCGTCCATGCTATGATTGAAAATTCCGCTTTTGCCGAGGAACAACTCTGCCAATCCGTACAGTGCCTGTGACGCAAAGCGTTCTCCGTCGCGGTCCACTTCGTTGTCGCACAGCACCACCTTAAAGGTGTACACTTCCTCGGCCGTAAACGGACGGCGCGTAAAACGGTTAATTTGCTCCAAATCCCCCGCTTCCGGTTTCAGTGCGCTTTTCAGTACATATCCACTTTGCAATTCGATTACTCCTTTCGCAGTTCCCTGCGCAGTTTTTCCGCCTGCAGCTGCGTGAGCTCCGCTTTTGCGTTGGTCAGCGCGGCATTGGCAAGTTCGGTCTTGTCCTGCAGTGTCACATCGTTCCACACAATGTCAAACGGCATGCTGCTCCCATTTAAGCGCAGCCACAGGGAACAAATTCGGTCAATCACCGGGTTGAGCAGTCTGCGGTAAGCTTCCAGTTCACTGGTCAGAATGTCTGACTGCTGGCTGCTCATCCGCTCGGTGCTGGACCAAGAAAGCCCCAGCAAAAACGGCGGAATCCCCAGCTTCGCAACAATCTGCTCCAACATCTGCCGCACCGGAATATCACTGTTCAGAATCTGATTGTCCGCGCCGATTGCTTTAATTTCCACGTCCCCAACCGCCACAAAATCACTTTTGCTGCCGGGGCGCATGGCGCGGCTCCACTCCTGTGCCATCTGCTGCGCGTGCTCCGCCGCAAACGCGCGGTCATCCACACCGGGGCGGCAAGTCACGGCAAAGCGCACATTTCCCACGCGCTCCCAGTTCACGCCGATTGTGTGAAAAATCTTGATCAAAATATCGCTGACAAAGGAAAGTCCCTGCAGCACACTGGTACCCTTCGCGCTGCCCGGCGCCGGATTCAGCGCTGTGTGAAACACCAGTTCCGGGTATTGTACCGGCTTGCTGCCGCCCACACACCGGCGGCGGATTTCCACCTCCAACGGGGACTTCACCCGCAGTTCCACGTTCTCTAAAGAAGCATTGTAAAGTGCTTTTAGTTCGCCGTTCTGCACCACTGCTTCGCCAACGGCATTGCCGTACGTCAAAAGCTGGTCAAGATATGCAGTCACAAAAGACTGGATTCCTGCACCGCCCGCACCCACCGGCACCGTGTGCAAGAACACATTCAGCCTGTCCTGCGTATTTTTGTCAGCACATTCCACATGGAACTTGCCCAGCAGCCGCACCAGTTTGTCCAATGCCGCGTCAATGATGGGTACTGCTTCGCGCAGCTGCCGGTAAAGCCGGAATTCGCCTGCTTCCAGCGGCACATAGCGGCGTACCGCTTCAAAGGGCAGTTCCTGCGAGCCGGTCTGCACTGCCAGCGCGCCGCCCGCCGGTTCCTTTCGTTTTCTCCATTTCTGCATTTCTTCCTCCCAAATTCTCCGGATGGCCCTAACCCCCGCGCGTCACTACCGCCGCCGCAAAACCGCCCCTGTTTTCCAGCAGTGTCGAAACAAAGTACCGCAGATCATCCATGGCGTGGTCGTTTTCCTTGACGGGTGCTTCCTTGCCGTCCTGCCAGCGGTAAAGAGAAAATTCCCGCCAAATATCCCGGCAGTTCCGGCAGATCCGCACCCGTCCTTCTTTCAGCGCCAGCCCGGTACGGCGAATACCCTGCAGCACATCATTCTGCGCCGGCACTACGGCAAACCTGCCGTGCCGCCGAATTGTTTCCATAAAGCTCGCCGCAGAAGGGTCGGCCACCACGCGGGTAATCCGTTTTCCGCGGCAAAGCTCTTCCAACCCGCGGTAGTGTTCCTCATCCGTGCGCGAGCCGCTTTTTCGTCCGTCGTAGTAATATTCATCCACACGGTACCAAACGTTTCCGCTTTTTCCCCACAAGCCGAAAGAACTCGGGTTCTGTGTGCCATAGTCGCAGCTGACCGCATATTCCGTGCAGGCTTCCGGCACATCCGCCGCCAGTGCCGCCGTCATAAACGGGTAAATCAATCCCTCCGCTGCCACCCACCTGCCCAGCACATACCGTTCGTAAAATGTGCCGGTGTAAAGACTTCGGTAGCGTGCCCGCATTTTAGCGGAAAGGCCGGGGTTGTCCTCCATGGTAAAGTGCAGATACAGCGCGTTTTTTGCAGCCGCCCCCTGAATCCATTCCCGGTAAAACCAATGTCCGGGATTTTCCGGATTGCAGTTAAACCAAAAGCGGCTTCCCTCTACACTGCACCGCGCCAGTGCCTGCTGCACAAACTCCTGCGGCATCAGCGCCGCTTCGTCAAACAAAACGCCAGCCAACGTGATTCCTTGAATCAGAGCCGCACTGCCAGCATCCCTGCCGCCAAAAAGATAAAACCGGTTTTGGTGCTGTCCCGCTGTCACCAACAGCAGGCTTTCTCCGTTTTTCAGTTCACAGCAAAAGCCCGCCGCGGTAAGCGCCGGCAGCAGCGTGGTAATCAGATTTCGCCGCAGGGAACGCACGGTTTTTCCGCAAACTGCAAAACTGCGCTCCTGAAAATTCGCCATCGCCCAGCAAACAAAGCCCAGCCCCATGCAAAGTGTTTTTCCGCTGCGCACCGCGCCGTCACAAATCAGCGCGTCATAGGCAGCGTCCGCGCTATCCGGGCACCACCAGCTCATGGCACGCAGCTGCTTCCTGCTAAACTGCATCCGCACCGCCGTACTGCGCGGTTTCCTTCACCGCCTGCGCCGATTGGTTCAGCGCCGCAAACAGCGGCTGCACGCTGTCCTCCCCGCCCAGCTGTGCCAGCATTTGCGCGGCCTTCAGCCGGTCGGCAAACTTGATTTCCACTCCTTTGTCGTTTCTCTTCACCTCCGCCACGCAGTAAAGGTCCAGTTTTTTTAGGCACTCCGGCTCCTGTGGCTCAAACAGCAGCCGTACTGCGTCGTTGATTCTCCCGCGTGCCAGTTTGCGGCAAACGCGCAGCGCTTCGTTTCGCGTATCCATCTTCTCCCTCGTTTCCGCAGGCTGTTTTTTGTCTGCCTGCAAACCCCCGCACGGCAAGGGCATAAATTAGCTTCAAAAGGCTAATTTAATAAAAAGCATAAAAAATTGCGCTAAAAAGTAGTGGCAGACCCCGTTTTTTCCACTGCTTTTGGCGCAATTTCAATTTTTCTGGATGATGTAATTTTAAATACTATATAAATTAATCTTTATTACTTTTTGTCCTTGCTTTTTATGTCAGCAAATGCTACTATAATAAAAACACATGGAACGAAGGAGCAAAACCATGAACGATTATGTAATTATCACCGACTCCAGCTGCGACCTTCCGGCGGAGCTGGCGCAGGCTTTAAATATTACCGTGCTGCCGTTGACCTTTCGGCTCAACAACACTGATTATAAAAATCTGCTGGATGGCAGCAATATGTCTTTTGAAGAATTCTATTTGCACATTCGGGACGGCATTCCCTGCACTACTAACGCAGTCAATGTAGAGGATTTCAAAGCCGCGGTGGAACCAGTTTTAAGAAGTGGAAAAGATGTGCTGTGCATCTGCTTTTCCTCCGGCCTTTCCGCCACATGGAACGCAGCAAAGCTTGCCTGTGAGGATATTTCCGCGCAGTATCCACAGCGTACGCTGCGGGTAGTGGACACGCTTGCGGCTTCTCTTGGTGAAGGTCTTTTGGTCTATTATGCTGCACAAAAACAAAAAGCCGGCGAATCCCTGCAGGAAGTAACCGACTGGCTGGAACAAAACAAGCTGCACCTCTGCCACTGGTTCACGGTGGATGACCTGCAGCACCTCAAGCGCGGCGGGCGCATCAGCTCCGCGACCGCACTGTTCGGCACCATGCTGGGCATCAAGCCGGTCATGCATATGGACAATGAGGGCCACCTCATCAATGTCAGCAAAGCGCGCGGCCGCCGTTCCGCCTTAGACGCACTGGTAGACCACATGGAGCAAACCGCGATTGATCCCAAAAATCAAATTGTATTTATCAGCCACGCTGATTCCAGACAAGACGCCGAATACGTTGCACGGCAGGTCAAAAAGCGCCTTAATGTTAAGGAAGTCCTCATCAATTTTGTCGGCCCGGTCATCGGTGCGCACGCCGGCCCCGGCACGATTGCTTTGTTCTTTCTGGGAAAAGAACGCTGAAAGCACATGAATAATGCAACACCAGAACAGTCTGTTGCTGCATCCACTGATTTTATAAAGCAAAAAAGCCTTGAACTGATTTAACTCGGTTCAAGGCTTTTTTTACAACGTTTTCCGCCATTTGCGTTAATAAAGATTATATTCATTCTGCATTGTATTGTGCAAGATCCCTACTTAAAGGAAAAGCACTCATAAAACTGTCAACCAAAGATTTTTTCTTGCTCAATAGAAGTGTAAGGGAACTATCCCAAGGAACAATCTCAATACTGGCTAACGGATTTTGAAGCGAAAGAGGATTTTCCCAAAAACCCGTATACCCATCTGCATATGGAAGGGGATATTTTTGTACTTCCGATAGCGGAATATCTTTTTGAAACCCTGATAGCACAGCCCAAATCCATGGAAAAGAATCCTTCTGAACAATTTCGGTCAGTTCATTCCCTGTCAGCCAACAATATTCTTTGTTAAACAAATTTTCTATTTTGGCATCTTGTGCATAACATACACAGTCCGTAACAAGCCAGTTATAATGAGTCTGTTCATTTTTAATGGAGCGGAACACTTTTCTTAAATCCGTATAGTAGTTTTCGCCCTTATCAAGGATAACACCATATACCATGGCTGTTGCACCTTTCTCTAAGCCGTTGCTTTACGGCTGCGAAACAGTTTTCTGCGTTTCGCCTTTATCCTCCAACAGCTTGATTTTAACCTGCAGTGTCTTTGCTTTTTTCGTGGAATAAACCTTGGCTGGAACCTCATCCCCCGGTTTGTACTTGGAAAGGATTCCGGTCAGGTCGTCCAGTGCAGTGATTTTTTTACCGTCTATCTCATACAGGATGTCGTCTTTCTGCACACCGCTGCCATTGAGCGAACTTTCCTGGTCAATCGAAATGATCTGCACGCCGCCGGAAATTTGCAGCATTGCCGCCTCATAGGACGGCACAACCCGGCAAATGATTCCAAGCCGAGTCCGGCCCTGCACATAGCCCTTCTGTATCAGTTGATTAATAATGCTGACCGCCTTGCTCATAGGGATTGCAAAGCCCATGCCCTCGTAGCCGGTCGTTACGATTTTGCAGGAATTGATACCCACTACCTGACCGTATAAATTACAGAGCGGCCCGCCGGAGTTGCCGGGATTGATTGCCGCATCTGTCTGAATATAAGTCATGCCGTTATCGCTGTGCCCCGCAATCGGTCGGTTCAGTGCAGAAACGTAGCCGCCCGTCAGGCTGTTGCTGTAGTTCATACCGTCCGGATTGCCGATTGCCAGCACCTGTTCCCCGACTTTCAATTCTTCTGCTTCTCCGAAAGCCGCCGCTGTCAAGCCGGTCGCGCTGATTTTCAGCACTGCAAGGTCACTGGTTTTATCGTATCCCAAAATGCGTGCATCGTACTGCTTGCTGTCCGAAAGGATTACTGTAACAGTCGTACTGTTCGTATTCCCAATGACATGTGAGTTTGTCAGAATCACGCCGTCGCTGCTGGCAACAATGCCGGTTCCCTGACTTTCACTCGGCTTTCCATTGGCAGCAGGAATATTGGCCAGCACACCCACCACACTGGGGCTGACTTTTGTGAAAACGGTTTCCGGTGTAAGCGTACTTCCTGCCTTTTTCTGTAAGGTAATTATGCTGTTCGTTTTCTCACCGTTGTTCGGTATCACATCTTTTGCGCGGGAAACCGTAGTTTCCGAACTGTCGGATGGCTCCTGTGATTCACTGCTCCCAAAGTCTTCACTCTGTCTGGCATCATGAATACCAAATCCAATCATCATGCCAACCAGTATCACCAGTAAGGCCAGCAAGATACCAATCAGTACTTTAATCCCTTTGCTCAGCGGTTTGCGCCGGTACGGCACCGCCGGATTTCGATAACTTACCGGCGGCCGCCCTGCCGGTAAGTTATCCTGTGCGTTCTGCTGCAGTTGAGGCGGAACTTTTTCACCGCTCTGCCGGCTGCCATCCGGATACCACTCCTCCGGCTGATACGCCGGCTGTTTCGGTGCTCCGCTTTCCTGTGGATTCTCAGCCGGGCTGCCCTGCTGCGGATCTTTTTCCTCCATCCAGTATTCCCCCTGTTTTCAAGCGGCTTTTCAGGAACCGCTTTTCCTGTCCTGCTTATCCGCTGTTTTTTCAGCAGCATCCCGCTGCGGAGCTTCCTGTCGCTTTGCTTTCGGCGGTTCCACCACTTCCGCGCAGACGGTCGTGGTGGGCATCTGTGATTCCGGTGACTGCGGAATTTCCCGCGGCAGCCAGAAAGAAAATTCACAGTACCTGCCCACAACCGAGTTTGCCGTAATCTCACCGCCGTGCTGCTGAATGATCGTTTTTACGATATACAGGCCCAGCCCCATGCCGGTTTTATCCTTGCTGCGTGATTTGTCCGTTTTGTAAAAGCGGTCAAAAATCTGTGTGATTTCTTCCGGTGCAATTCCCTCGCCGCTGTTGCGAATCGTCACGGTGGTACGCGCGGGCTGGTCCCCAATCATCACCTGAATGTAGCCGGTTTCATTTGTAAACTTGACCGCATTCTCCACCAGATTGTATACCACCTGATGAATCATATCCGGGTCACCATCCACAAACACAGGATGTGTGTCCTCCAGCCCTCTGACCTCGATTCTTTTAGATTCAATCGGTTTTTCAAAGCTAAGCATCGTTGTCAGCACGGTTTCTGTAATGTCAAAACGGGCGGGGCGCAGTTTCAGTTCGCCGTTGTCAATACGGGAAAGGTCCAGCATTGTTTTCACTAAGCGGGAAAGCCGCTTGACCTCTTCGGCAACAATGTGCAGGTAATGCGCCTGTTTTTCCTCCGGAATCGTGCCGTCCAAAATTCCGTCGATAAATCCGGCAATCGTCGTCATCGGCGTTTTTAATTCGTGCGAAACATTTGCAATAAAATTTCGCCGTGTATATTCACTGCTTGCCAAAGAATCAGCCATATTGTTGAATGCCAGCGCCAGTTCCCCAATTTCATCGCGGCTTGTTACCGGCACCCGCGTGCTGAAGTTGCCGTCGCCGAAATTGCGCGCCGCGCCCGCCATAATTCGCAGGGGACGCACCATATTGTAAGAAAACACCCACACCATGCAGAAGCTGATTGCAAAAGCCGCCAGTGAAGCAAACAGGAACATACGGAAAATATCCTTGCGGTACTCCACCAGACTGCGCGCGGCAACGCTGGTGAAAACAGCCCCAACCACCTGTGTCTTGTTGGAAATCTGAGCGGTTACCGGCACCCCAACTACATAGCAGGGTGCATCGTACACCCCGCCCAGCAGCGTCTGATCATCATACACCCCGCTTAAAGCTTTTTCCATAATGTTCTTGGGAATCATTTTGTCCGTATGCAGGGTTCCGTCAATCCCCTGGGCATCCAAAATGATTTTTCCCTCTGTGTTGACAATAAAAATGTCGCTGGAATTGTTGCGGCTCAGCGCCGGCAAAAACTTTCCCATGCCCTCTGTGTCCATGGAAAGTTCCCCGCTCATGCTCAGGGACATACTGCGGGATACAATATCAGAAACACTCAGGGCGTTCTTTTCCAGTCCATCCCGTTTTTCGTGCTTCCAGTTGCTGTTAAAGGACAGCAGCATCACCAGCCCCAGAATGCAGAAGCTGACAAGGATTGTTATCAGCGTCATGGTCAGGTATTTTCTGAACAGTGTCTTTTTTCTTGCTTTTTTCAAAATACCACTCATTCTTTTACTTCAAATTTATAGCCGACTCCCCACACTGTTTTCAGCGCCCACTGGTCAGAAACGCCCTCCAGCTTTTCACGCAGACGCTTCACATGCACATCCACGGTACGGCTGTCGCCGTAGTAATCAAATCCCCAAACCTCGTCCAAAAGCTGGTCGCGGGTAAACACCCGGTTGGGGTTGCTTGCCAGGTGATAGATCAGTTCCATTTCTTTAGGCGGCGTGTCCACTGCCTTGCCGTTAACTTTCAGCTCATAATTTGTCAGGTTGATGGAAAGCTTGTCATAGTGTACTTCTTTCACGGCTTCGCTGCCGGATTTGCCCATGCGGCGCAGCACTGCCTTAATCCGTGCCACTACTTCTTTCGCTTCAAAAGGCTTGACCACATAATCGTCAGCCCCAAGCTCCAGCCCCAGCACCTTATCAAAAACTTCGCCCTTTGCGGTCAGCATAATAATCGGGCACTGGCTCTTTTTGCGGATTTCACGGCACACCTGCCAGCCGTCCAGTTCCGGCAGCATAATATCCAGCATAATTAAATCCGGATTCTGCGCATCAAACAGTTCCAATGCCTTGCGTCCGTCATTCGCGATTACAACCTCAAATCCCTCTTTTTCGATATACAAACGAAGCAGTTCACAAATGTTTTGGTCGTCATCTACAACCAAAATTTTTCCTTGTGACATGCAAAGCCCTCCTTTAAGTACAAATATACAGTGTTATTATAATTTATTCCATCTGTCAAATGATGAATATTCTATTAAGGAAGCGCCATTCTGCCTGATTTTTGTTTGATTTCACTCAGCAGCCGTGCAGATTCCGCCTAAATAGAAAAGCAAATCCAAAACCCATCATTCATAATTGTTTATCTGATTTTATCACGCCCGCTTCTGCACTGCAATTTTTTTCATATTCAAACAGCGAAAGCCGCCGTTTCCCCAACAGAAACAGCGGCTTTCGCTTGATTGTGTGTGTAACAGATTCAACCAGAAGTCTTATTTTTGCAGGCTGTTCAGCAGCCCGCCTTTATCAATGATATTTTGAATAAATGGCGGAAACGGCTCTGCATGGAATTTTTTTCCTGTTGTTAAGTCGGTAATCAGACCGGTGTCAAAGTCCACCTGCACTTCATCGCCGTTTTCAAGTGCAAGCGCTGCTTCTTCGCATTCCAGGATCGGCAGGCCGATATTAATGGAGTTGCGGTAAAAAATGCGTGCAAACGTGCTTGCAATCACACAGGAAACACCGCTTGCCTGAATGGCAATGGGTGCATGCTCACGGGAGGAACCACAGCCAAAATTCTTGTGTGCCACAATAATGTCGCCGGGTTTTACATTTTTTACAAAGTTCTTATCGATATCTTCCATGCAGTGCTGTGCCAGTTCTTCGTGAGAAGAAGTGTTCAGGTAGCGCGCCGGAATAATCACATCAGTGTCAACGTTGTCCCCGTACTTGTGTACTTTCCCTTTTGCAAACATCTGTTTTCTCCTCCCTTACAGTTTTTCCGGATCTGTCAGAACACCGGTTACCGCACTGGCTGCCGCCACTGCCGGACTTGCCAGGTAAACTTCGCTCTCCACGTGTCCCATGCGGCCAACAAAGTTGCGGTTCGTTGTGGAAACTGCACGTTCGCCCTTACCAAGAATGCCCATGTAGCCGCCAAGGCACGGTCCGCAGGTCGGTGTGCTTACCACCGCGCCCGCTTCTACAAAGATTTCTGTCAGACCCTCGCGAATACACTGCAGGTAAATCTGCTGTGTCGCCGGAATGACGATACAGCGCACGCCGTCCGCAATTTTCCGGTCTTTCAAGATTCTTGCCGCAACGCGCATATCTTCAATACGTCCGTTGGTGCAGGAGCCAATCACTGCCTGGTCGATTTTTACCCCTGCCGCTTCGTCAATCGTCTTGGTGTTTTCCGGCAGATGCGGGAAACTGACCGTCGGCCGCAGTGCGGCAAGGTCAATCTCCACGGTGCGTTCATACTCCGCGTCCGGGTCGGCTTCGTAAACCTTTACTTCACGCTGGAAGCGTCCCTTTTCATAGGCAAGTGTTTTTTCATCCACCGGGAAAATCCCGTTCTTTGCACCGGCTTCAATCGCCATATTCGCAATGCACAGGCGGTCTTCTACAGAAAGCGCCGCAACGCCCTCACCGGTAAACTCCAGTGATTTGTAAAGCGCACCGTCCACACCGATTTCGCCAATCAAATGCAGAATAACATCCTTGCCGCTGACCCAGCCGGTCGGCTTGCCTTTCAGCACGACCTTGATTGCCGCAGGCACCTTGAACCAAGCTTTTCCGGAAATCATACCGGCGGCCATGTCTGTGCTGCCAACACCGGTTGAAAAAGCACCAAGTGCGCCGTAAGTACAGGTATGGCTGTCTGCGCCGATAATACAGTCGCCGGGGCCAACCAGTCCCTGCTCCGGCAGCAGTGCATGTTCAATGCCCATGCGCCCCACGTCAAAGAAATTCTGGATGTTGTATTTACCGGCAAAGCCGCGCGTCTGGCGGCACTGCTCTGCCGCCTTAATGTCCTTGTTCGGCACAAAATGGTCTAACACCAGCGCAATGCGTGAGTTGTCAAACACACTGCTGGCACCGCATTTTTCAAACTCATTGATTGCAACCGGGCTGGTAATGTCATTTCCGAGCACCAAATCCAGCTTTGCTTCAATCAACTGGCCGGCTTTTACACTGGAAAGTCCGGCGTGCGCCGCCAGGATCTTCTGTGTCATGGTCATTCCCATACAAAATGCCTCCTGTCTTATTTCGTTGGATTTATTATCCCACAGATTATTTACAAAGAATGTAAACCATGTTACAATTTCAATAGAACTTCAATTCTGCGGTTCAAATGATTCTTTTGGAGGGAAATCTGTGGCGCACAATTTTCACTTTGTCGAGCCGGATTTCAGCTGGTCTTTTCTCGATGAAGGGCAGCCGTTTCGGCATTTCAGTTCGCATCAGCTGGTTTATCTGCAGGGTGAAACGGACGATTGTTTTTACTACCTGAAAAAAGGCCGTGTCTGTATTTTCCTGATTTCCGACGAAGGCGACGAAAAAACCGTCACCTTCCGTGAAAGCGGATCTATTTTCGGCGAGGCAGCTTTTTTCGACGGCAAACCGCGCACAACCTCCGCCAGAACCATTACCGACTGTCAAATCGTCAGCATTGGCCGTGCAGAACTGACTTCTCTTTTTCGTCAGGATCCATCCCTCGCTCTGCAGATGCTGCAGGTGCTTGCAAAAACCGTTCGCATGCTTTCCGGTCAGCTGGATACCATGTCGTTTCTTTCTGCCGACCGGCGTATCGCCGGCATTCTTGTTTCCCTTGCCAATACGGAACACACTGTCCACAATTCGCAGGAAGAACTCGGCAACCTTGCCGGCGTGACCCGCATTACGGTAAACCGTGTGCTGCATTCGTTTGCGGAAAAGGGGTGGCTGACACTGCAGTACCGCAGTGTGACCCTGCTGGACCCCGCTGCCCTGACTGCTTTTGCAAAAGAATAGCAGGGCAGCTGCCTGCTGCCCTTTCAGCAACGTTTATATTTCACGCCGCCTTCCCTCCAAACACAAAAGTCCGGACAGACTGAAAGCTGTATTTGCTTTCCACCTGTCCGGACTTTTTTCAGGATGCCTTGGAAGCTGTTTTCGCGCTCATTGCGTTCTCATAGATTTCCTTGCTCGCATCCCAGTATTTTTTATGCTCCGTGTACTTCTTGTCGCTTTCCTTGTCCAGTACACGCATGTTAACAGTAAAGCTGTAGCCGTCGTACTTCATGACACTCGGCATTGGCATCTTTACATTGGAAGAGTCCCAGCCTTCCTGCTGCTGGATATAATCATACCCTTTGCTGTCACAGATAAACATCATGTCGCTGTAAGTTGTAAAATCCCCCATCAGCCGCGTGACACTTGCCGCTGTGATCTGCGCATTGGAGTTTTCACCGCCCAGCGCATAATTGCTGATCTGCACAACCACCTTGCCGTCGCCGTTGCGGTCTTTTGCGCCGAGCTGCAGCTTGTTTTCCATATCCTGAACAACATTTTCGGGAACATCATATTCCGTGATCAGGCCAATCTGATAGTCCGGTTCCACCTTTGACGCAAAGTCATAAATGATGAATCCCAGCAAAATTGCCGCCACTACACCAATCAGAATATGCCACTTGTGGTAATACCAAAAGTTCTGCCGTTTCTCTTTTGGTGTCTGCGGCGTATGCTCCAGCTTCTCACTATGAATGGTTTCCTCTCCCTGATGAACCAGATACCGTTCGCGTGCCATAAACTCACTCCTTCGGCTTCATGGTCGGGAACAGCAGCACATCGCGGATTGCTTCTGCACCGGTCAGCGTCATTACCAGACGGTCAACACCAATTCCCAGTCCGCCGGTCGGCGGCATGCCGTATTCCAATGCGGTCAGGAAGTCTTCGTCCACATCGCAGGCCTCGTCATCGCCGGCGGCCTTTGCGGCTGCCTGCGCTTCAAAGCGCTCGCGCTGGTCAATCGGGTCATTCAGTTCGGAGAAGGCATTTGCGTGCTCTGTACCGCAGATGAACAGCTCAAACCGCTCTGTATAGCGCGGGTCCTTCGGGTCCTTCTTTGCCAGCGGAGAGATATCCGTTGGGTGGCCGGTCAGGAACGTCGGCTGAACCAACTTGTCTTCGCAGTACTCGTCAAAGAACAGGTTCATAATGTCGCCCATCTTGTGGCGGTCCAAGACCTGCAGATGGTGTTCCTTGGCGCAGGCGCGTGCCTCATCCAGCGACTTAAAGTCATCAAAATCCACACCCGCGTACTGCTTCACAGCGTCCTTCATGCTGATGCGTGCAAAGGGCTGTGCAAAGTCCACATCCACACCGTGTACAACCACCTTGGTTGTACCCAGCACCTTAGTTGCCACCGTGCGAATCAGGTTTTCGGTCAAGTCCATCATTCCGTTGATGTCCGTATATGCCTGATACAGTTCCAATTCCGTAAATTCCGGATTGTGGCGGGTATCCATGCCCTCGTTGCGGAAAACACGGCCAATCTCATACACACGCTCAAAGCCGCCGACAATCAGCCGCTTCAGGTACAGCTCCAGCGCAATGCGCAGGTACAAATCCATATCCAGCGTGTTGTGGTGTGTGATGAACGGACGTGCGGAAGCACCGCCGGCAATGGTGTGCAGCACCGGTGTTTCCACTTCCAGGAACTGCTCGTCATCCAGAAATTTGCGGATTTCAGAAATAATCTGCGTGCGCTTTACAAATGTATCCCGCACTTCCGGGTTCACAATCAGGTCAAGATAGCGCTGGCGGTAGCGGGTATCTGTGTTGGTCAAACCGTGAAATTTCTCCGGCAGGGGCAGCAGGCTCTTACTCAGCAGCTGCGCGCCGGTAGCCTTAACGCTCACTTCACCGCGCTTGGTGCGGAATACATGGCCCTTAATGCCGATAATATCGCCGACATCCCAGTAGGACTTAAATTCCTTGTAGGTTTCCTCGCCCACTTCATCGATTCGGAAGTAAACCTGAATGCGGTCGGTTTTGTCTGCCACATCCAGAAAACTCGCTTTGCCCATCACACGGCGGCTCATCATGCGGCCGGCAATGCACACATCTTTGCCTTCCAGTTCCTCAAAATTTTCCTTGATTCCGGCGGCAAAGCTGTCCTGCGGCCAAGTTGTAACAGCAAACGGGTCTTTGCCGGCTTCACGCAGGGCGGCAAGCTTTTCGCGGCGAATGCGCTGCTGCTCGCCCAGGTCCTGCTCCGGCTGCGCCTGATTTTCCTTATTTTCACTCATGAATTGTTGATTCCTCCTAAATACTGACACTTTAAACATCCAAACAGCAAAACAGCTGCGAAAAAGCGGCAGACAGCGATGCAAAAACGCGCACCGGCTCCGCTTTGACGCAGACTGTCTGAAAAACACAGTTTTCGGCAGAAAACCGCTTATTTTACGATTTCAATGATTTCGTAAACTTTGGTTCCGGCAGGAACGTCAATTTCCACTTTTTCGCCCGGTGCATGTCCCAGCAGACCGGCACCAACCGCACTTTCGTCGCTGATGCATCCCATAATCGGGTCGGCTTCGCTGCTGCCCACGATTTTCAGCTGCAGTTCTTTGCCGTCTGTGCTGCCTGTGTCAGAAATCCGCACACGCACAGTGGAACCAATGTGGACGTGCGCACTGCCCAATTCGCTTTCGTCTATAATTTTGACGTCTTTGAGCATAGCCTCGACGTCCGCAATGCGGGCTTCCAAAATGGCCTGCTCATTTTTCGCCTCATCATATTCACTGTTTTCGGAAAGGTCGCCATAGCCCAGTGCCACTTTGATTTTTTCCGCAACTTCTTTACGTTTGACACCTTTCAGTTCTTCCAGCTCTTTTTCGAGCTTTTCAAGGCCTTCCTTGGTCAAAACTGTTTGTTTCTGCATGGTTTTACCACCTTTTCAGGGAGTATGGCTCCCGCGTTTAGATATACTTATTTATTATAATAAATTGTACAGGCAATGTCAATGTGCAGTATTTCACCAACAAAATCAAGAAGCAGGGATGCCTGCTGCATCGGCATCCCTGCTTCTATTATACGGAAATCACTCTCCGAATTTCTGTTTCAGTTTGTCAAAAAAGCCCTTGCGCTTCTGGTAGTTTTTCTCGCTGGTGCTGTCTTCAAACTTTTTCAGCAGTTCTTTCTGCTTCACAGTCAGATTTTTCGGCACTTCCAGCACCATACGCACATACTGATCACCGCAGCCGCGTCCGCCCAGCTTGGTAATGCCCTTGCCTTTCAGCTTAAAGACATCGCCGGGCTGTGTACCCTCACGCACCTGATAACTGACTTTGCCGTCCAGCGTCGGCACCACCACTTCACCGCCCAAAGCGGCCTGTGTAAATGTAATCGGCATATCGCACCAAATGTCGTTTCCTCTACGCTCAAAGAGTGGGTGCGGGCGTACATTCACCAGCAAATGCAGGTCACCGGCGGGGCCGCCGTTAACACCGGCATTACCCTGACCCGGCACGTTCAAAATCTGCCTGTCGTCAATACCAGCCGGCACATTGATTTCCACCGTCTTCTTCTTGCGCACGTGGCCGGTGCCGCGGCAGGTTGGGCACGGTGTTTCAATCACCTTGCCGGTGCCGCCGCAGTGGTCGCAGGCGCGGGTTGTCTGCACAACCCCCATAAAGGTGTTCTGTGTTACGCGCACCTGGCCGGTGCCACCGCACACCGTACAAATTTTTGCGCTGGTTCCGGCCTTTGCGCCGCTGCCGTGGCAGTCCGGGCATTCTTCCACCTTGTCATAGGAAATCGTCTTGCGGCAGCCCTTTGCTGCTTCCTCAAATTCGATCACCAGTGCCGCTTCCGCATCCGCTCCGCGGCGCGGGGCATTCGGGTTGGAACGCCGGCCGCCGCCGAACCCGCCAAACGGGCTTCCGCCGCCGAAAAATGTATCAAAAATATCGCCGAAGTCCATGTCGCCGCCAAACGGGTTTCCACCCGTCGCGCCGCCGCCAAAGTTCGGGTCAACGCCCGCGTGGCCAAACTGGTCGTAGCGTGCGCGTTTCTCCTTATCGGAAAGGACTTCATATGCTTCATTGAGTTCTTTGAATTTTTCCTCGGCAGTTTTGTCGCCGGGGTGCAGGTCCGGGTGATATTTTTTAGCGAGCTTACGGTATGCCTTTTTTATTTCGTCCTCCGAGGCATTCTTCGGCACGCCCATTACTTCATAGTAATCCTTTTTGTCCGCCATAAAATTCCTCCTCACAGGACATAATTTTCTTTTTCCATAAATAATTTCACAAATCCGCGGCGTACTGCCGGGCAATTTTTAAGGATACTAGCGTTTGCAGGGAAAGTCAAGGGAAACCGCCCGCTCAGCACTTTTCCAAGTCCTGATAGGACAACAGGGGCCTCGCTAGAAGCCCCTGCTGCACTTTCCTGCTATTCTGAAAATCATCAGGCTTATTTCTTTTCGTCCTTGTCATCAACGTCCTTGTACTCGGCGTCATAAACCGGGTTGCCGTTTGCGTCGGTTGCCGGGCCGTCTGCCGGAGTGCCGTTCTGCGCCGCATCCTGTGCGCCGCCCTGCGGGGCGTTTGCCTTGTACAGCTTCTCACTGATGGAGAACATGGTCTTCTGCAGCTCTTCGGACTTTGCCTTAACGTCTGCAAGGTCAGTACCCTTGTTTGCTTCCTTTACAGCATTAATCTTGGTTTCCAGTTCGCTCTTGTCGGCCGCGTCAATCTTGTCGCCGCTGTCGGAAATCAGCTTTTCCGCTGTGTAAACCATCTGCTCCGCGCTGTTCTTGGAGTCTACTTCCTCGCGGTGTTTCTTGTCTTCCTCAGCATATTTCTCTGCGTCCTTCACAGCCTTATCAATGTCGTCCTTGCTCATGTTGGAAGAGGAGGAAATGGTGATATGCTGCTCCTTGCCGGTGCCCATATCTTTTGCGGATACGTTTACAATACCGTTGGCATCAATATCAAAGGAAACTTCAATCTGAGGAATGCCGCGCGGTGCCGGTGCAATGCCGTCCAGCTTGAAGAGGCCCAGCTGTTTGTTGTCGCGTGCAAATTCACGTTCGCCCTGCAGCACGTTGATTTCCACCTGTGTCTGGCCGTCTGCAGCGGTGGAGAAGACCTGGCTCTTCTTGGTCGGGATGGTGGTGTTGCGCTCAATGACTTTTGTCATTACACCGCCCATGGTTTCAACGCCCAGAGAAAGCGGAGTAACATCCAGTAGCAGCAGGCCTTCCACTTCGCCGCCAAGTACACCGGCCTGCAGTGCAGCGCCGATTGCAACGCATTCATCCGGGTTGATGCCCTTGAAGGGGTCTTTTCCGGTTGCTTTCTTAACTGCATCCTGTACAGCAGGCATGCGGGAGGAGCCGCCAACCATCAGTACTTTGTTGATTTCGTTGAAGGAAAGTCCTGCGTCCTTCATTGCCTGCTGTACCGGGCCCATAGTCTTTTCCACGAGGTCTGCGGTCAGTTCGTCAAACTTTGCGCGGGTCAGGGTCAGGTCCAGGTGCTTCGGGCCGGTTGCGTCCGCGGTAATAAACGGCAGATTAATCTGTGTGCTGGTCATGCCGGAAAGTTCAATCTTCGCTTTTTCAGCTGCTTCTTTCAGGCGCTGAACCGCCATCTTGTCGCCGGAAAGGTCAATGCCGTTTTCTTTCTTGAATTCGCCGACCATCCAGTCCATCACGCGCTTATCGAAATCATCGCCGCCCAAACGGTTGTTGCCCGCGGTAGCCAAAACTTCCTGTACGCCGTCGCCCATTTCAATGATGGAAACATCGAATGTGCCGCCGCCAAGGTCGTAAACCATAACTTTTTGCTCTTCGCCCTTGTCAATGCCATAGGACAGAGCCGCGGCAGTCGGTTCGTTGATGATACGCTTTACATCCAGACCCGCAATCTTGCCGGCGTCCTTGGTTGCCTGACGCTGAGAGTCCGTGAAGTATGCAGGAACTGTAATAACCGCGCTGGAAACCGGCTCGCCCAAGTAAGCTTCTGCGTCTGCCTTCAGCTTCTGCAGAATCATGGCGCTAATTTCCTGCGGAGTGTACTGTTTGTCGTCAATTTTTACTTTAAAGTCAGAACCCATTTCACGCTTAATGGAAATAACGGTGCGCTCCGGATTTGCGATTGCCTGGCGCTTTGCCGCCTGACCAACAATACGCTCGCCGTCTTTCTTAAATGCAACCACAGAGGGGGTTGTGCGTGCACCCTCCGCGTTTGCAATAACGACCGGCTCGCCGCCCTCAATGACCGCAACGCAGGAGTTGGTTGTACCAAGGTCAATACCAATAGTTTTACTCATAGTTCGTACCTCCATTTTATTTTCAAAGTTTATTATTTCATGAAAAGAAGAGCGACTTGGAAAACTGGGCTGCTAGTTCGCAACCTGCACCATTGCGTGGCGCACCACCTTTTCGCCCAGCAGGTAGCCCTTTTGATAAACCTCTGCAATTACATTTTCGCCTAAATCTTCACTTTCTATGTGCGAAACTGCATTGTGGAACTGCGCATCAAACGGCTCGCCTTTTTCACCCATCGGCTTAACACCCAGCTTTTCCAGCGCTGCCGCCATCTGTTTCTCCACCATTTCAACACCTTTGCGCAGGTCTTCCACGGAGCAGTCTGCCTGGCTCAGCGCACGTTCCAAATTATCCGCCACCGGCAGGAACTCCTGCACCGCGTCCGCTGTTGCATTGGCATACAGCGCATTTTTTTCGCGCTCCGTACGCTTTCGGAAGTTGTCGTATTCTGCCGCGGTGCGCATCAGCAGATCTTTCTGTTTTGCTGCTTCCGACTTTGCAGCTTCCAAATCTTCTTTCAGTAAGTCTTCCTGTGATTTTTTCTTAGCCTTTTTTTCTTTTTTGTCCGCTTTCTTTTCTTCTTTTTGGGGCTGTTCCGTTTCCGGTGCGGCTTTGGCCTGTGCCTGTTCGGCAGTTTCCTTTTCCGTATCTTCTGTTTCTTTCTTTTCCTCGGTATTCAAAATTACACGTACCCCCTTTTCTTTTACAAGGTATATCGTAAGCGAAATCGCTTATAATCCATCTTTCTGCTACTGCAGGTCAATTAATTCTGTGAGCATTCTTCCCACACTGCGTGCCAGATAATCAAGGCTGCCAATCAGCTTCGGATAATCCATCCGCATCGGCCCCAGCACCGCAATGGCACCGGCGTCCTGCCCACGCACCGCATAGTGTGCGGTAATCAGGCCGGTATCCCGCAGTGCGGAAACACCGCTTTCCTGTCCGATGCAGACCCGCGTTCCTGCGCGTTCCAGCAGACGGTAAACCTCCTGCGGGCGGGAAAGATAGCGCATCATGCGGCGCAGGTTTTCCGCGTTGAACTCCGGGAAGAACAGCAGGTTGGTCTGCCCGTCCATACGCACATCGCTGCCCATTGCTTCGCGGGCAACGTCCTGCAGTGCCATCAGCGCACTGCTCATCAGCAGCGCCGCCTCTCCCATTGCCGCGCCCATGGTCTGGATATACGCCGGTGTAATGCTGCGCACTGGCTTTCCTGCCAGGCTCTCGTTAAACACACGGAAAAACACACGCAGGATTTCCGGCGTCAGTTCAAAGTCGCAGTGAAATACGCGGCTGTGCATCGTGCCGGAGCTTGTCATTAAAATCACCATTGCGGTCCGGCGGCTGGTCTGTACAAACTGGATGCCCGCCACCGCCGCGCTGCTTCCGCTCGGCGTGGTGGTAATCGCTGCCATATGCGTCAGCCCCGCCAGTGTGCGTGCCACACCGTCCAGCAATTTTTCGGGGTCATAGGCGCTCGGCAGCAGCAGTGCGTCAATGAAATGCCGTTCCTCCGGCGTTACCGGCGTGGGTGCCATCAATTCGTCAAGATACATCCGGTAACCCTTTTCGCTGGGCACCCGTCCGGCGGAGGTATGCGGCTGGTCCAGCAGCCCAACTGCCGCGAGGTCGCTCATTTCGTTGCGTACTGTGGCACTGGATACGGAAAAGTCAAGGCAGTCACACAAAACCTTGCTGCCAACCGGTTCACCGGAAACGGTGTACAGTTCAATGATGGCTTTCAGGATTTTCTGCTTGCGCGGTGTCAGTTCCACATCCTCACCCCTTTTGCGTTAGCACTCTGTGTGCACGAGTGCTAACTACAGTTATAAATGTACCATTACTTTACCCCGCTGTCAATAGGCTAATTGTAAATACATTATGAATTTCCGCATTCTTCGGGCACTTTCAGCATCTCTGCAAGCAGTGCGTTGCTTACCAAAAAGCCCTTTCTGGTAAATCGAATGTACTCCCTTGTTACCTCTGTAAGTCCTGCCACAGTGTATTTTTCTGCAATCTGGCGCATTTCCGCAGGTATACCATGTTGAAATTGCTTTTGACACTCCGCTTCGGTCAGTCCCGCCGTCAGCCGCAGGCGCAGCATGGCATACTCCGTAAAGGAACCCGCCGGAATTTCTTCGTCTGTTTCCGGCAAAGGTGCTTCTCCATCTAAAAAACCTTTCAAGGAACGCGGCCAGTAAAAGCGCTTGCCGCAAAAATAGGAATGTGCCGCCGGGCCAAGGCCCAAATATGGTTTCAGTTCCCAGTATTTCAGGTTGTGCCGGCTCTCCATTCCCGGCAGCGCAAAGTTGCTGATTTCATACTGCTGCAATCCGCCTGCTTCCAGTTGTTCGCAGGCAGTTTCATATAGTGCCGCGGCCTCGTCCTCATCCGGCAGGCAGAGCACCTGCCGCTGCTGCCAAAAGGCGGTATGCTCCTCCACCCGCAGCAGATAAGCAGAGAGGTGCGTGACACCCGCATTCAGGCAGAAAGCAATGCTGTTTTGCAGGCTTGCTTCGGTCTGTCCCGGCACTGCCAGCATCAAGTCAAGCGAAACGTTGTCGATTCCGGCAGCGTGTGCGTCCTGCACTGCCTGTGCTGCTTCTGCCGCGGTGTGCCGCCGCCCCAGTACGCGCAGTTCCGCATCATCTGCGCTCTGCAGCCCAAGGGAAACACGATTCACGCCCGCCTGCTTTACCTGCCGGAATAGTTCTTTCAAGGACTTGTCCGGATTGGCCTCCATTGTAATTTCCGCGTTTTTCAAGCTGAAATTCTCCTGCGCGGCTGTTAAAATCCGGCATAGCCGCTCTGCCCCAAGCAAACTGGGCGTGCCGCCGCCGAAGTAAAGTGTATCCGCCTGCAATCCGGGGAATTCCATTTTGTATTTTTTTATTGCGATTATTATACTTTTTGTATAGTTATCCATGCTTTCTGCAGTCCCGCTCATAGAAAAAAAGTCGCAGTAAGGGCATTTCCCATCACAAAATGGCACATGAATATAAAGTCCGATTGGTTCCATTTGCCTGCACTCCTTTGTTTTAGCTGTACAATTTTACAGATTAATACTTTATGTATAAATTAATTCTTTCCAACGGCTCTTTTGCATTTCATTGCTTTATGCTATACTATAAACAATATTTAACGGAAAATAAAGCGTAACCCATACAGGAAAGGGGAGCCCAATTTTGCATATTCCACGCGAACGAATTCGCAATTTCAGCATCATCGCGCACATTGACCATGGCAAGTCCACCCTTGCCGACCGTATTCTGGAGCAAACCAAGTCGGTGCCGCTGCGTGAAATGGAAAATCAGATTCTAGACGATATGGATTTGGAACGTGAGCGCGGCATTACCATTAAAGCACACGCGGTCACACTCGTCTACACCGCCAATGATGGTCTCGACTATGTTTTTAACCTGATTGACACCCCCGGCCACGTTGACTTTAACTATGAAGTCAGCCGTTCCCTTGCCGCCTGCGAGGGCGCCGTGCTGGTGGTGGATGCAAGCCAAGGCATCGAAGCACAGACGCTGGCAAACACCTACCTCGCCGTGGATGCCGGGCTGGAAGTTGTACCGGTCATTAACAAAATTGACCTGCCCAGTGCCGACCCGGAACGCGTCAAAAAGGAAATTGAAGACGTGATTGGTATTCCGGCAGAAGACGCACCCTGCATCAGCGCCAAAACCGGCCTGAACATTCCGGACGTCATGGAGCAGATTGTTCATCTCATTCCCCCGCCGCAGGGGGACAGTACAGCACCGCTTCAGGCACTTATTTTCGATTCTTACTACGATGCCTACAAAGGCGTTGTAGCGCATGTACGCCTTGTACAGGGTACTGTGCATACCGGCGACACCATTCATATGATGTCCACCGGCTGCAATTTCACCGTTGTGGAGTGCGGCTATATGCACGCCACTTCCTTTGAGCCTGCCGGTATTTTGGAAGCAGGCGAAGTCGGCTACATCACTGCGTCTATCAAAGCCGTTAAGGAAGCCCGCGTTGGCGACACCATCACGCTCGCCGACCGCCCCGCGGACAAAGCCCTGCCCGGCTACCGCGCCGCGCAGCCCATGGTGTTCTGCGGCATTTACCCCGCAGACGGTGCCAAATACCCCGATCTGCGGGATGCACTGGAAAAACTCCAGCTCAATGATGCCGCGCTTTCCTATGAACCGGAAACCAGCGTGGCACTCGGTTTTGGCTTCCGCTGCGGCTTCCTCGGCCTGCTGCACATGGAAATCATTCAGGAGCGGCTGGAGCGTGAATACAATCTCGACTTAGTCACCACCGCGCCAAGCGTTGTATATAAAATTACCCTGACCGACGGCACCATGCTGAAAATCGACAACCCGACCAACTATCCGGACCCTTCCACCATTGCGGAAGCAAAAGAACCGATTGCAAACGCGCATATCTACACACCAAGTGAGTACGTCGGCAACATCATGGATTTATGTCAGGAGCGCCGCGGTGTTTTCAAGGATATGCAGTATATTGACACTGACCGTGTAGATATTCATTATATCCTGCCCCTTAACGAAATTGTTTACGACTTTTTCGATGCACTGAAAAGCCGCACCCGTGGCTATGCCAGCTTTGACTACGAACTTTCCGGCTACGAAAAGAGCAACCTCGTCAAACTGGATATCATGATTAACGGTGAAGTGGTAGACGCACTGAGCTTTATCATTCACGCGGACAAGGCTTACTCCCGCGCACGCAAAATGGCAGAAAAGCTGAAAGACAAAATTCCGCGCCAGCTGTTTGAAGTGCCGATTCAGGCGTGCATCGGCGGACGCATTATCGCCCGCGAAACGGTAAAAGCCCTGCGCAAGGATGTGCTTGCAAAATGCTACGGCGGCGACATTTCCCGTAAGAAGAAGCTGCTGGAAAAGCAGAAAGAGGGCAAAAAGCGTATGCGTCAGGTAGGTTCTGTCGAACTCCCGCAGGACGCGTTCATGGCTGTGTTAAAGCTGGATGAATAAAACGAGGCCGCTGCAAAACGCTTTGCAGCGGCCTTTTTTTATTCGTCTTTATACTTGCTGTCATTGTAATATTTGTTGCCCAGCAGGCGCTGTTTTTTATCGCGGCGTACCGAGCGGTAACGCTGATGCCCCACCGTTTCCTTGCGCGCCTTGTTCCGGTTCCGGTACACCACCAGAAAAATCAGTACCACCACTGTGACTGCAGTTGTCCACAGCGCAATGCCAACACCGTTGATGGTTGCATTTCGTCTGGTCGTATCTACCGGATTGGAAAACATATTTTGTTCGGAAATGCTGCCCACACTCGGCAGCACAATTCCTCCGGCCGCGGCGCTGACCGCCGACGACGCTTTTGAAGAAGCGTTTTTTGAAGATGCCTGTGAGGATACTGCCCGTGAGGACACTGCTGCCTGCGCGGCAGATGCCCTGCGTGAAACTGCCGCAGAGGAAGATGCCGGCTTGGAAGGAGTTGCTCTAGAAGAAACCGCAGCTTTGGAGAAAACCGCCTTTGAGGGTGCTGCCTGCGCCTGTGAGGACGGTGCCGCCGGTTTGGGCGGTTCCGTTTTAGACGGAACTGGTGCCTGCGAAGTCACCGTGTGTGAGGGAGCTGCCGGTTCCGAAGCCGCACCGGATTCCGCAAAAGCCGGCAGAACCGCACAGCAAAAAACCGCCGCTGCGCAAAGCAGCACGGCCGCCGCGCGGGATGTATGCTTCCGTTTCATTTTACGACAGGTCACAGTCAATCCTCCAGCGCCTCTGGGCAAATAATGTTTACGAATTGATTATACCATAAATCAGTAAATTTACAAACGGAATCCTGCCACGAAATCAGTGGACGCAGACGCACCTCATACAGAGTTCGTCCGTCCGCATAGGCCATATGCCTGCAAATCACATCTGCACTGCCCAGTCCGGCCAGCAGAAACACCGCCAGCAGTGTACCAGTGAATGCCGAAAGGAACGTTCTTCTGCATCTTTTTTTCATGCGGCACATCCTCTTCTAATTTTAAAACTCTTTCCCTCTGCTCATATTTGGCACTATTTTCCCATAGTATTCGTTATACTGGTCTGCCGAACAAGGATTTTTAAAGCAATCGGGGGATTTTGCTATGAATGAGAAAGTCAAGGCGGTGGGAACCGTTCTGCTCATGGTGGCTGCCTGTGCCTGCGTCATTGCGCGTTTTCCTTCAGTTTCCGCACAGGAAAGTGCACTGGCTGCAGCCGGGTTTATTCTGCCAACGGGTGCTGTACGAGCCTGGGAGCAGGGACCGGAAACTTCCGTTTATACTTCGTCTGACCTGCCCGTTCCTGCATCCTCCGCTTCTTCTGCAGCATCCTCCGCTGTCAGCAGCTCATCAGCACCGGCAAGCTCCGCAGCCTCACAGCCTTCTGGGCAAGGTTCCACCCAACAGCTGCCGGACAAAGATCTCGGCAATCACATTTTTGAAACTGATATTTCAAACACTGGTGAGGAACAGGACGGCATTCGCGTGAAAAACGCAAATAAGAACCACACACTGGACGTTACATCGGTGCTAAAGGAAAAACCGCCGCTGAAAATCAAAACAGACGGCACCCCTATGGTGCTGATTTATCATACACATACCACAGAAGCATACGCCGATGTAACCCGCACGCGGGATGCCTCTAAAAGCGTTGTTGCTGTCGGTGACGCCATTACTAAGAGCCTGCAGGCCGCCGGAATTGGCGTTGTCCACGACGCAACCATTCACGACGACCCCGCTTTTAACGGAAGCTATACCCGCAGTGCGGAAACCATGGCGAAAAATCTGTCAAAGTACCCCTCCATTCAGGTCACACTGGACATACACCGCGACACCATGACCACCGAAAGTGGCACACGCTACAAACCAACCGTGCTGGTAAACGGCAAACGCGCCTGTCAAATCATGATTATCTCCGGCTGTGATGATGACGGTTCACTGGGCTTTCCAAACTGGGAACAAAACCTGCGGCTTGCCGTACATCTGCAAAAAGGTGCCGCCGATATGTTCCCGCACCTGATGCGGCCGCTGGACTTCGGCCCCACCCGTTACAATGAGCAGGTCACATGCGGTTCGCTTTTGTGTGAATTCGGTACAGAAGTTAACACACTGGAGGAAGCCACCTACTCCGGTTCGCTGTTTGGTCAGGTATTGGCACAACAGCTGAAAACACTTGCGCAGGGACAGTAAACTCACACTGCAACCAGCTGTTCATACACCTCTGGCTCCAAACTGGGATTCAGTGCACAGTTCAGTGCCAACGCAAGCAGGTGCGCCGCCCGCACCACCAGCGTATCAATTTCGCGCGGTGTTACCATCATGCGGGAAGCGCCCTCTACCTCCTGCGCGCACAAATCGCTGCAAAGTGTTGCCGCGTCCACCACTGTTGGCACACCCAGCCCAATGACCGGCACACCCAGTGTTTCCCGGCACAGGGACGGCCGATCATTCCCAACGCCGGCACCGGGAGAAATCCCGCCGTCGCTGATCTGTACGGTTTTCCCCAGCCGATGCAGCCGTCCCGCCGCCATGGCGTCCACCGCCACCACCGCCGCCGGGTGTAGCTGCCGGATTAGTGCCTGCAGCAGTTCCGCGGTTTCCACCCCGGTTGTTCCCAGCACGCCCGGCTTTGTCACCGAAACACTGCGCAACCCGCCAAGGCCGACCTCCATAGCGACTCGTCCGCGCACATGGCGTGTTGCCAGCATTCTGTCCGCACAAAACGGTCCCAGTGCGTCCGGTGTGACCTGCGGGTTTCCAAGCCCTGCTACCAGCACTTCCCCTTCTTCCGGCAGCAGATCCTGCAGTTCCTGCGTCAGCAATGCCCGCAGCTTGCCGTCGCCGTCAATCGTTCCGGTTATCTGCGGCGCCTCAACCGTGATATACCGGATGCCCTTTTCCTCCATCCGGCTGACCTGCAGCCCGTTGATTTCTTCCTTCTGTGCTTTTACGCCCGCGCGTTCCAGCGCAAGGTCTGTGCGGTATCCCACCGAAATCTCCTCTTTTCCGTAAATTGCGGCAGCCGGCCTTTTTTCTGTGTTTTTCTGCCTTTTGCCGTACAAATACAGTATAACCAAAATAATTTTTCAAACCCCTTGCATTTAACACGTAAAAATGCTAGTATTATTAGTACGTGACGACTACTGAAAAGGAGGTGTGACCATGCCGAACATTAAATCCGCTAAGAAGCGCGTGAAGGTCATTGCTACCAAAGCCGCACGGAACAAAGCCATTAATTCCGGCCTGAAAACCGATATCAAAAAGGCAAACATTGCCATTGAATCCGGTGATGCCAGCAAGGCAGAGGCTGTCCGCGTTGCCGTTAAGGCAATCGATCAGGCTGCTGCTAAGGGTATCCTGAAGAAGAACGCTGCTGCCAGAAAGAAGAGCACACTGGCTCATAAACTCAACGCAGCGGGCTGAGTTTCTTTTTTTGTCGAAAAGTGCAAAGCAGGGCAAAACAAGCCCTGCTTTTTCTTTACCCTGCGGCAGTGGCCCCTTTGGCTGTGCGCTTGACTTTCACCTGAAAGTTGGGTATGATAATAAAAAGGTTCATCTTGGACGGAGGTGCTCGAATTGAGAAATAGTAAGTTCACTGTGTTCCTGTCCGTTATCTCTGCTCTGGCGGCGATTGCTGCAGCAATTGTTGCAGCTACCCTTTACTTTGAGAAGAAGCGCAAGGATGAAGAAGAACTGGAGCACTATCTGGATTGTTCTATCCAGTGAACGTATGGAAACAGAAACAGTTTGGGCGGGTCTGTAAAATGCAGGCCCGCCCCATTTTTTATCTATTCAGCTTTTATCTCCCGGTTTGGAAATCAGCGCGGCCAAGTAGCCGAATGCCACCGCCGCGGCAACGCCGGCCGAACATGCAGTCAGCCCGCCGGTAAAAATGCCCACAGCGCCCTGCTGCTGAATTGCCTCTTTTGTACCCTTCGCCAGCAAATAGCCAAAGCCGGTCAGCGGCACGGTTGCACCCGCGCCCGCCCAATTTACCAGCGGTTCATAAACGCCCAATGCGCCTAAAATAACGCCGCCTGTTACAAACGCCACCAAGATTCGTGCCGGAGTCAGCTTTGTCAGATCCATTAATAGCTGACCAACAATGCAGATAACACCGCCCACCAAAAACGCACGCAATATATCCAACTTTCATCACCTCAGCATAAGTTTCCGTTAAAACTAGTCTGCCTTGAGGCAGCACAATTATGCAGTAAATGGCTCTTCAGCAAAACTTCCGCCAATAGGTTGCTTTCCACCCTCGCCCCAAAGGGGTATTCTCAGAAAGCGCCCGCAGTGTGATACGCGAAGCGCCACGACCTTTTCCTTGACTTTGGCCTGCCCCTAGTATCAACAAAAAGCGCAGGAAAGGAGTTAAACACTCCGGTGGAGTGTTTGATGTGGAGAACCCTAGCAAGGGGTTCTCCGGCGCTATTGCATTTTTCGAAAATTTTGCATTTCTATAGTTTTTCACATTTTAACTTTATTATTAAAAGCAGTTCTGCCTGTACAATATGTCCTCTTGCATCCATTCAAAATTAAATAAAGTATTTTTAAAAAGCGGCATGTGAAAAAAAGCGCACGCCCGCTTTTTTCTGTCTATTTTTTGAAATTCAGAAACACTATTTACAGTCCGCCCGGTAAAGTGCTATAGTCATTTCCAGCAAATGAATGTGGCACATGGATAGATACACAATTTTAAGGAGGACAGTATGAACACACGGCTTGAGAGTGACTCTATCGGAGAAAAAGCAGTTCCTGCGGCGGCTTACTACGGTGTACAGAGTCTGCGCGCAAAAGAAAACTTCCCCATCACCGGGCGTACCCTGCGCGGCGGATTTATCCGCAGCCTTGCGCAGATTAAAAAGGCTGCTGCGCTGGCGAACCATGAGGCAGGCACACTGGATGCCCCCAGAATGCAGGCAATCGTACAGGCATGCAACGAAATCATTGCGGGGGATCTGCACGACCAGTTCATCGTTGACCCCATTCAGGGGGGTGCCGGCACCTCCGCAAACATGAACGCAAACGAAGTGATTGCCAACCGTGCCGCTGAACTGCTCGGCAAGCAGAAAGGGGACTACAGCGCTGTTCACCCGAATGACCATGTGAATATGGCACAGTCTACAAATGATGTTTTTCCCAGCGCCGGCAAGCTGACCGCGCTGGAACTGATGATTCCGCTTGCGCAGCAGCTGCATGCGCTGCAAAACGCCCTTGCACACAAGGCAGAGGAATTTGCCGATGTTGTAAAAATCGGCCGTACCCAGCTGCAGGATGCTGTTCCCGAAACAATGGGACAAACTTTTTCTGTTTTTGCACACATGATTGCTCGTGACGCAAAACGGCTGGAACAGGCGCGGCGGGAACTGTGCGTTTTAAATCTGGGCGGCACGGCAATCGGTACCGGCATTAACACCACAGAGGTTTACCGCGCCCGCATTGTGCCGATTCTTTCTCAGCTGACCGGCTATCCGCTGCACACCGCAGAAGATTTAATGGATGCAACACAAAATCTAGACGGCTTTGTCGCAGTTTCAGGCGCTCTGAAAACCTGTGCAGTTGACCTTTCCAAAATGTGCAACGACCTGCGTCTGCTTTCCAGCGGCCCGCGCGCGGGGCTGGGTGAGCTGCAGCTGCCTGCCATGCAGAACGGTTCCTCTATTATGCCCGGCAAAGTTAATCCCGTCATTCCGGAAGTCGTTACGCAGGTGTGCTTTGCGGTTATTGGCAATGACGCCACCATCACCATGGCCGCCGAAGCAGGGCAAATGGAACTGAACGCCTTTGAGCCGGTTTTGCTTGACCGCCTGTACGATTCGATTGAAGACCTAACTCACGCAGCCGCAACCCTTACCGCCAACTGCATACTGGGCATTCAGGCTGACCGCAAACGCTGCCGCGCTCTGCTGGAAGCAGGTACCGGTGCCGCGACCGCGCTGTGCCCTTACATTGGCTACCGCAAGGCTGCGGCGCTCGCCAAAAAAGCACTGCGTACCGGCACCCCTCTGCGCAAACTGGCGCAGGAAGAAAGCGGTCTTTCAGCTGAACAGCTGGAAAGCATTTTGGACCCGCAGAATCTGGTTGGCAGTACGCACACAGAACTTTCCGGCAAGTCGCTGGCAGGCTGAAGCGTACGAAAGTGCTAAGATCCTAGGCTTGCAGCCCAGACCTGCTTCTCAGTATACTAAGTGCAGGGTCGTGATGGGTTTCGCCCCCAAACCCCTAGTCGCTTTCTAAGAAAGCGGCGGAAAGTAATTTTACTGATTTTTATACAAAACCGCCGCCCAAGGTGCAGACTTCAGCACACTGGGCGGCGGTTCTTTCTGTTTTATGCAAGCACCCTGCCTCTGCCAATCGTCTGCCGCAGGGCAAGTGTTTCTTTGTCCAAAATAATCATATCCGCAAGTTTACCCGGCTCCAAAGAGCCGCGTGTGCGGTCCTCCCGCACTTCGCTTGCCGGGGTCAGGCTGGCCGCACGCACAGCGTCCGGCAGTGGGATGCCGAAAGCCACCAGATTCTGCACTTCTTTCAGCAGATTGGTGGTAGAGCCCGCAATAGTTCCATCTGCAAGGCGCGCTTCACCGTTTTTCACATAAACGGTCTGCCCGCCCAGTTCGGAAACACCGTCGGGCTGTCCAGCAGCGCGCATACTGTCGCTGATCACGCAAATGCGCTTTGCACCCAGCTGCCGGAACGCTATCCGCAATGCCGCAGGATGGATATGGAAACCGTCACAAATCAATTCTGCTGTAACAGTATTGCTGTCAAACACAGCCCCTACCACACCCGGTGCGCGATGATTGAAGCCCGGCATTGCATTATATAAATGTGTCGCATGGGTAATACCGGTGCGGAATGCCTGCGAAGCAGTTTCGTAGTCTGCCTCTGTGTGCGCAATGCTGACCGTGCAAAGTTCCTTTGCGCCGCGGATAAACGCATCCGCTCCAGTGCATTCCGGAGCAATATCCACCAGCTTAATACTTTTGTTGCTATCTTCCCAGAACGAATAAAACTGTGCCAAATTCGGCGTGCAGACAAACTCTTCTTTTTGGGCGCCGCGCTTTTCGGCGTTGATGTACGGTCCTTCCATATTGATACCCAGGACCGAAGCACCCTCTGCCGGTGCATCCATCACCGCACGCACTGCACGCAGCGCCGCACGGATGTTTTCCTCGCTGACTGTCATGGTTGTGGGGCAGAATGCTGTTACGCCGCACGCTGCCAGGTGCTTTGCCATTTTGCGAATTGCCTGCGGGTCTGCGTCACAGGTATCCGCACCTACACAGCCATGAATATGAATATCTACTAAACCCGGCAGCAGCAGGCAGCCGGTAAGATCCGTTTCCTGTTCATCCCGCAAGTTCTGCCCGATTTCGGCAATCCGGTCGTTTTCTGTGCGCAGGTCCGCCTGCACCAGCCGAAAGTCGCCATCCAGCAACTGGGCGTTTTTATACAGCATCTGTATCGCTCCATTCTATATGCAACTGTTTTCACTGTATTTCGGTTTCAGTTTACACCACAGAATAAGAAAAATCAAGTTAAATCAATAATAAATAATATAAAACCAGATGATTTTAAAAGTGTTTTTTTCTCATACCCTGCTTGAACTTTTTCCCTATGCGAAAAATGCCGCAGGTACTTGACTTTACGCGATTTTTATGCGTTACTAATATTACTTAACTGAATAGATTTTCTAGCACTGGAGGTTTCCACTTGACCAAAGATCTTACTCGCGGCAATCCCTTGAAACTCATTTTCTTCTTCACCATTCCGCTGCTGATTGGCAATCTTTTTCAGCAGTTTTACAGCATGGCAGACACCCTGATTGTCGGCCGGACACTGGGCGTAAACGCACTGGCGGCAGTCGGCTGCACCGGCGGCATCACGTTCCTGATTCTCGGCTTCGCACAGGGCGTTACTGCCGGACTGTCCATCATCACTGCACAGCGTTTTGGTGCGGAGGATGCCGCCGGTGTGAGGCGAAGCTTCACGACCAGTATCCTGATTTCCGCTGTGACAACCGTTGTTTTAACAGCAGTCAGCGTGCCGCTGGCGCGCACCATTCTGCATTTGCTAAATACCCCCGCCGAAATTGAGGAACAGGCTTACGAATACATTATAGTGATTCTCGCCGGCATTGTAGCTTCTATGCTGTTTAATCTGCTCTCCAACATTATTCGCGCACTGGGCGACAGCCGCACCCCACTTTTCTTCCTGATTATTGCGAGCATCATCAATATTGTGCTGGACTTTGTGTTTATTCTGAATTTTCACATGGGTGTCGCCGGTGCCGGTTACGCAACGGTGCTGGCCCAACTGATTTCCTGTGCCTGCTGCTTTGCGTTTATTGCAAAAAAATTGCCGATTCTCCATTTGCACCGGCAGGACTGGAAAATTACCCGACAGGACCTTACTGCACACGCTCGTGTAGCCTTTCCAATGGGCTTCCAGAGCAGCATCATTGCCATTGGCACACTAATTCTGCAAACCGCCCTAAACGGCCTTGGTGCCACCTCTGTAGCCGCCTACACCGCTGCAAGCAAAGTGGACCAGCTGGCGATTATGGCCATGATGTCCTTTGGCATGACTATGGCAACCTATGCCGCGCAAAACTACGGTGCGGGAAAAATGGACCGCATCCGCAAGGGTGTGCGGCAGTGCCTGATGATTTCTGTCGGTCTGAGTGTTGTCATGGCATTTGTCAACATTGTGTTCGGCAAGTATTTGGTACGCCTGTTTGTGGAAGATGCCGCCGGCGTAATCGACCTTGCGCAGGTGTACCTGATAATCAACAGCAGCTGCTACTTCATTCTCGCTGTTTTGTTTGTGATTCGCTATACCCTGCAAGGGCTTGGCAAAAGTTTTGTGCCGACTTTCGCGGGCATTATGGAGCTGGTCATGCGCACCGTAGCGGCACTTGCGCTGGTGGGGCCATTTGGTTTTGCCGGTGCGTCCGCTTCCAACCCACTGGCATGGCTCGGCAGTGCTATTCCGCTGTGCATTTCGTACATTTTAACGATGAGAAGAGCAGCAGCGGCAGAAAAGCCCTAAAAGTTCTGCTGACCGACGATTTGGACTTCCACGTGGCTTTGACCAAACGGAATCCTATTCGCATTGAGAAGACAACGTGGAAATACAGTGAGAAGGACACACAGGAATTAAAAGACGCTTACCAAACCTCTGACCCTGCAAAGGCAAAAAAGATAAAAGCATATGATATTTCCGTTACCTATCGCCTAACCAAACCCGCCAGTCTGCTGGTTTCGCCCCGTATCTCTGCAGTATTGAATCAAAAGACGGTATACTGCCTGCCCACCGTCCCGCTTTTTTTGATTGTGGGCTAAAACATTTACTCCACAAAAAACAGCGAACCCATTTTTAAAAAATTGGGTTCGCTGTTTTTTGTGCAAAGTGTATTTTTATACTTTCTGCTTTAAATAATTTTCTGCTTCCACAATCTCCGCCTGCATCGCCGCATGGCCGGGCGCGCCGATGGTGTTGCGCTTTTCCACGCAGGTGTTCAGGCTGATGGCTTCGTAAATATCCTGCTCAAACACGGGGCTTACCGCCTTGAATTCTTCCAGTGTAAAATCATCCAGCGCTTTGTTGTGTTCAATGCCGTACAACACCAGCTGCCCAACAATGCCGTGTGCGTCGCGGAACGGCACGCCGTGGTTCACTAGGTAGTCTGCCGCGTCTGTTGCGTTGGTAAAACCGTGCTTGGCACTTTCCTCCATGCGTGGCTTGTTAAAACGCATGGTTTTGAGCATGCCGCTGAACAGCCTCACACAGCCCTTGACCGTATCAATTGCATCAAACGTGAATTCCTTGTCTTCCTGCATATCCTTGTCATACGCAAGCGGGATACCCTTCATGGTGGTCAGCATGGAAGTCAAAGCGCCGTATACACGGCCGGTTTTGCCGCGCACCAGCTCCGCAATGTCCGGATTTTTCTTCTGCGGCATAATGCTGCTGCCTGTGCTGTAGCCGTCATCAATCTCCACAAAGCGGTACTCGTTGGAATTCCACAAAATGACTTCTTCGCAGAAGCGGCTCAGGTGCATCATCACGAGCGACAGCGCAGAGAGCAGCTCAATGACATAATCGCGGTCGGAAACAGAATCCATGCTGTTGCGGGTCGGGCCATCAAAACCCAGCTGCTGTGCCGTATAGGCGCGGTCAAGCGGGTAAGTGGTTCCGGCAAGCGCACCGCTGCCCAGCGGGCAGAGATTCAGCCGCTTTTTCACATCTGCCAGTCTGCCGCGGTCGCGGCGGAACATTTCAAAATACGCGCCAAGGTGGTGCGCCAGTGTCGTCGGCTGTGCCTTCTGCAAATGGGTAAATCCGGGCATAAATGTGTCAATATTTGCTTTCATCTGCTGCAGCAGGTTACCCAGCAGTTCGGCAAGTTCCTCGTCAATATTTGCAATTTCGTCCCGCACGTAAAGTTTCATGTCCAGCGCAACCTGGTCATTGCGGCTGCGGCCGGTGTGCAGCTTTTTGCCGGGGTCGCCGATCCGGTCAATCAAATTGGCTTCCACGAAGCTGTGCACGTCCTCATATTTGTCGGTAATTTCGAGTTTTCCGGCTTCCACGTCAGCCAAAATGCTTTCTAGGCCCGCAAGAACCGCGTCCCGTTCTTTTTCTGTTAAAACACCCTGTTTGGCAAGCATTTTCACGTGCGCCCGACTGCCCGCAATATCCTGCGGCAGCAGCCGCTGGTCAAAAGAAATGGATGCATTAAATGCATACGCCAGCTTGTCTGTTTCCTTTGTAAATCTTCCGCCCCATAACTGTGCCATTTTTCCACCCTGCTTTCCTCAGTTTCTGCCGCTGCTGCTTTTTGCACAGCCGCCGGTCTGTTCCTGCATTTTTCTTTTTTGAGTGTATCATATTTTGGCGGTGATTGCAATTTTCCGGAATTGACCTTTGCAAAATTTGATGCTATTCTGTTTTTGATAAAGAAAATTTGTCACATTTCCTGAAAAAATTGCTCCGCTTGGCTGAAATAGAAAGGACGTGCTTTTATGCACATTCAGGAGCTTCTCAGTCCCGATGCATTTGACTCAAACGCCTGTCCCAAAACAAAGGGGGAAGCGCTGGAACAGCTAATTCAGCTCATCTGCCGCACCGGATGTATTTCAGATGCTGATCGAATAGGAAACTTCCTCCTGCAACGGGGTCGTTGCCGCCGGATTTTTAAGTGGCATTTTCCTGCTTGCTGTGGCAATCGGCAGCTTTGTGGGAATGTTCCTGCTGGTTTTCCTGAAAAAGTACAGTAAATCCTCTTTTCTTCAAAAATCAAAGATTACTGATACATAAAAAGGACGCTTTGGAAAATTTCCAAAGCGTCCTTTTTCATTTTACACGTACAGCGCTTATTTTACTGCTTTTGCAGCAGTCAGCAGTGCATCTACATCTGTACTGTTTACCAGTCCGCAGGCAACACCGTTGGCCGTAACCAGATAGCGGCGTTCACTCGCTTTATAGAACTGATATATCTGGCGGGCTTCTCCGTCAAAGCCGTTGAGGGTCAATGTGTAAGCTGGACTGCCGGAGGGCGCGTCTGTGCTGTCCTCCAGTATCTTCATACTGGTGACCTTGCTGTAAAACACCGCAAAGGTCTTTTCGTCAGAAAGCTTCTTGCCGTTAAGCTGTGTTGTGTAAGTGTAGGACGGCACATCCTCTGTGGAAGAGCTTTCGTTTTTGGTACGCGATACGACCATCTGGTAATCTGCTCCGCTGCCCTGCAGGGAAACGCCGGAAATCTGCGTCTGCGCACTGGTTACCAGAGTCATACGCTGCAGGTCAAAGGTTTTTTCTGTCAGCCAAGGCATGCCGTTGCTGCTGACCGAATAAACCATCCGGCCGCCCTTCAGCATCACATAATAGTAAGTACCGTTGTCACTTTCGCTGCTGGCAGTGCTGCTGGTATCGGCAGCTTTCAGGGAACCGACCAAAATGGTTCCCGTGCCGCTTGCCGATGTATAGGTCAGTTCAGAAGCCGGGCTGCTGAGCCCGTACTTTTTCAGCTGGTCTGCCGTCGGATCCAGTGCCTCCACACTGGAAGCGCTGATTGAGGAAAGCGCACTGGTCAGAGTTTCCACTTTGGTACTGTCGGCAGGGCGGCTGTTCACCAGCCAGTTGCTGCCGGAACGCGCCAGCCCGAAACTACCGCCTGCATTCCTAATATCGATCTTTGTAAAGGATGCTGCAGTCGCAGCAGTGCCGGACGCAGTGGACGGAGCAGAGGAAACCGTCGGAATACTGGTTACCTGCGTGGAAATATAAGAACTGATACCCTTCGTCAGGTTTTCTGCAATCGTAGCGGCGTAAATGGTTTCCTTACCCTCCAGCTTTACATAGCGTGCGGAAGTATCCAGCGGTGTTTCGTTGCCAATCAGCACGGTTACCTTGCTGCCGTCGGAAAATGTGCTGGTAAAGGTAGCCGCCGGGTCTTTCAAGCCATAGTCCGCCAGTGACTCGGCAGAGCCGATCGTTTTCAGTGCAGAAAGGCTGTAGCCGTCCTGCGCAGCAGTACCAATAGTCTCGGAATTGGTGATCAAACCGGAAAGTTCATTGATCTTAAAAACAGTTTTTGTCTGTGCAGCGGAAGAAGCAGAGCTGCTGCCGGCAGAGGAAGTCGAAGCGGCCGCTGCACTTGCGGAAGCCGCCGCCTCGGAGGCCGCCTTTGCAGTCGCCTCCTTATCCGGAACAATGGTGTAAGTTCCAGCTGCATTTTTTACAGTCATGCTGATAAGGTTGCTGTCCTTATGGCTGTAAAGAGAAGTGGTCTGCAGGTCGGATTCTGACGAACTGCTGCTTCCCCCCGTTGGGGCAAAGTGCAGACCCAGCAGGACGGCCACCAAGCCGACTACACAAATCAGCAGAGCAATGAGCGTCCGTTTTGGGTGCTTCATCAGAGCTTCCTCCTTTTTCTGTAAACCACAATTCCGATTGCAAAGCAGCAAAGCGGCAGCACAATCGTAAAGATGAGCAGGCCCACCATACTGCTGGCAGCGCTGGAAAGGGAAATATCCGCTGTGTTGGTCTGTACTGGAGTAATCGTAACCGCGCCGGTGCTGGTGGTGCCGGTCATGTACTTTGCAAGGTCGGCAGTCCACGTGCCGTTGCTGTAGGTGTTCGTGTTAATAATGCCGTCTGTAAAGAAAACAGAACTGCCGCAGACTGCCACGCTTGCTTTCGCCTTGCCGACTGTCTTTTCGCCTATTGCCGCAATAACGGAAGCTGCCTTTGTCTTGTTTGCTGCGGAAGAATCTGTATTCTCTGTTGGACTGACGGTATAGCAGGTATCGTTGGACTTCAGCAATGCGCTGGCGGTAACACCGCTGACGGAACTGGAAAGCGTCATTGCCTGTGCCAGCGGTGTCAGCAGATTGCTGTAGGAGGAACTCTTATTCAGCGTTACATCCGTGCCTGCCTGCGCCAGCAGATAACTCGGCTGCTGCATCACGTACTTGCTTGCGTCAGATTCCATGACCACCTGATTTGCCAGTGTAATGCCCCACTCTTTCAGAAAAGCGGCAAGCTTCGGCATTTTTTCGGGGTCAATGATGTGGGTCGTCAGCACCAGACCGCGGTCCTTTGTGCTGCTGGTAGAAGCAAGGAACTCATCCAGTTTCTTGATTTCAGCATCGGTGTAATCCGTTTTTGGTGCGCCAATGAACACCAACTGTGCGTTGTCCGGAATCTTATCAGTCAGCAGGCTGAAATCCTTATTTGTAAACTGGTTGCTGGTGTAAAGTTTTTTCAGTGCGGTTACCGCATCGGAAGAAAGCTGCTCACTGTGGCCGGTTTCAAACGCAATGACCGGGGTATTTTCACTGTTTGCGTTGCTGATGCCGGAAGCCAGTGCGTCACCAACCTGTGTGTAAATCTGCTGCGTACCGGTCTGGCTGTCACTTGAAACATTAAATAAATCGGTGGACTTTACCACATAGGAATTCTTTGGCGCAGTAACCACAACGTCGCCCTTTGCAAGGTTATCTTCGGAATATTTGCTGGCAAAGGTGGGGTTTTTGTCAAGGTCCATGTAAGCAACAGAGATCTTATTGTTGCGCTCCGACATCTTGCCGGCGATGATGCCCACCTGGCTGTACTTAACGCTGGAAGAAAGCAGCTGGTTGTTTTTCACCTGCTCTTCCGTACCGATAATGGTCAGTGTGGTGTTCTGCTTCACACCGTCCACAACCGCTTTAACGCTGTCGCTCAGGGAATTGACGTTGCCGGTCGTCATATCAATGTTCATGCTCGGGAACTTGCTGCCCAATGCGGAAACCACCACATTCACCAGCACAAGGATCACCAGCCCCAGCGCTGTAATGGCACTGGCAGTGGTTCCGTGGCGGAATTTCTGGGATTTCAGCTTTTCTTTCAGCGGCTTCCTGCTGTTTTTCTTTGCTTCTTTTTGGGTACGGCGGCGCTCCATTTCGGCTTCTTGTGCCGCCTTTTCCTCTTTATCCTTCACATATTCTGATTTTTTCAGTTCTGTTGTTTTCTCGGAACGCTTGTTCATTGTTTATCTTCCCTCCTCAGTGCCAGCGGCGGCTTTCCAGCCGCCGACCGGTCAGAAACAGCAGTGCCGCCGTAATGGACACAAAGAACACCACCGCAGCAATATCAAACGTGCCGGAAGTAAACTGCTGGTACCGGCTGGAGAAAGAAATCCATGTAACGACTTTGGAAAGCACAGCATTGTTCACTGCCGTTGCGATGGAATCGATCACCATCAGGAAAATGGCAATGCCAAGGCTGCCGATAGCCGCAACAATCGGGTTTTCTGTCAGGGAAGAAATAAAAATGCCGATTGCCGTCATTGCCGCGCCAAAGAACAGTGCGCCTAAGTAATCACCGAAAATCATGCCCATGTTTGGCTGTGCAACAAACATCAGCACCACCGCCGGAATTAAAGAAAGCGTCATGGCGATTGCATAAATCACGAAAGAACCAATAAATTTACCCACTACAATGGAAATCGTGCTCACCGGCGCGGTCAGCAGCGCCTGGTCAGTCTTGCTGCGGCGCTCCTCACTCAGGGTGCGCATGGTCAAGATCGGGATGATGAGCATGCACCACATAAACATATTGCTGTAAACATATGAGACATTGGAGGAACTGCCGGACATAAACACCTGTGTATAGAAATATCCGAACAGCGCCATCATCACACCAATGCAGACATATGCCACTGGCGAGTGAAAGTACTGCCTCAGTTCTTTTTTTGCAACAGCACCCATTTCAGTTCTCCTCCTTCTTCTCTGTTTCCGGCTCTGCAGCTTCTGCTGCAGGCTTTTCTGCCTTTTCGCTTTCGCGGGCAAGTTCCACATCGGTCTTCGGCACATTGTAGCCTACCGCGTTTGCCACAACACTGCGTGTTTTTTTGCCTTTGTTCTTTTTGCTGTGGTCCGCCATGCGGTCATCCACAGTACCGCTGGTCAGGCGCAGGAAGATATCTTCCAGCGTGTTCCGGCGGGCGGACATAGACAGAAGCGTCCAGTTCCGGTCGCAGCAAAGGTGAAAGACTTCGCGGCGGGCGTCATCATGCTCCTTGAGAGAGAAGCGCCAGATGCCGTCCTCAGCGCCTGCGGCTTCCTGCTCAATGCCTTCTACATGCGGCAGCGCACGCAGTGCCTGCTGTGCTTCGTCTTTGGGTGCCTCGATTTCCACAATCAGGCGCTGCGGCTCAACCTGTTTTGCCAATTCTGCCTGCGTGCCGTCGGCCACCACACGGCCGTTGTTAATAATGATGATGCGCCCGCAGGTTGCCTCGATTTCCTGCAGGATATGGGAGGAAAGAATAACGGTGTGGCTCTTTCCCAGTGTTTTAATCAAATTGCGGATTTCAATAATCTGCTTCGGGTCCAAACCAACTGTCGGTTCGTCCAGAATCAGCACCGGCGGGTCGCCCAGCAGCGCCTGCGCCAACCCAACGCGCTGGCGGTAGCCTTTGGAAAGGTTGCCGATCAGGCGTGTGTACACCTTCTCAATGCCCGTGCGGCGGCAGATCTGGCCGATATGCTCTTTTTTGGACTTCTTCACTTTTTTCAGGTCAAAAATGAAGCCGAGGTACTCCTCAACCGTCATATCCATGTACAGCGGCGGCAGCTCCGGCAGGTAGCCGATGTTGCTTTTTGCCTCATCGGCATCCTCCAGCACATCGTGTCCTTCAACTACAACCGTGCCGCTCGTTGCAGAAAGATACCCTGTAACAATGTTCATGGTTGTGGATTTACCCGCGCCGTTCGGGCCCAAAAAGCCCACAACGCCGCTTCCCTCTACAGCAAAGCTCACATCCTGCAGGGCCGTGTTCGGGCCGTATCGTTTTGTGAGGTGGCTGACTTCAATCATCCGTTTCCAACTCCTTTATTTTTCTCCCCACCTGCTTTGGTAAGGCTTATCAGGAACATTTTCTGTCCGCCGACACACCAAAAACACTTTGAGTCGGCAGTATCTGCGCAGAAATTAATTCAGTGGTTTTTATAGTATATCTTTCTAATCTGAACGTTGTGTGAAGTTCGCGTGATATCCAGTTAAAAGGTTTTATTTTTCTGCTTTAAATTTCTGTGCTTTACTTGACGGAATCTTCTCTTGCGTATACAATGATAGCATACAAAAATGAATATTTACAGCTGTCGCGCGTCATTTTCGCCGTGTGGGAACGCTGTTAAGAATTTGTCTGGAGGGGAATTTTATGGCCGTTATCAAACCGTTTCGTGCACTGCGCTATTCCGACAAAGCCGGTGACATCCAAAAGCTCACCTGCCCGCCTTATGATATCATAAGTGAGGACGAGCGTACAGCATATCTTGCCGAAAATCCATACAATGTCATTCGTCTGGAGCTGCCCCGCGGTACAGAACCCTACGCAGAAGCCGGAAAAGCACTGAAAGAATGGGAAAAATCCGGCATCCTGCAGCAGGACACCCAGCCCGGCCTGTATATTTATGAGGAAGAATTCACCGCTTACGGCCAGACAAAGCGTGTAAAAGGCTTTATCTGCCGCGTAAAGCTGGAGCCCTTTGAAAACGGCGTAATTCTGCCGCATGAAGAAACACTGAGCAAGGCAAAGCAGGATCGCTTCAACCTGATGCAGACAACTTTCTGCAATTTCAGCCAGATTTATTCCCTTTATATGGACAAGAAACACGTTACCCGCTCCCGCATTGACGCTTTGAGCAAGGACACCCCGCGCTATGAATTTTCTGACGGCGCTGTCACCCACCGCCTGTGGATTGTCAACGATCCGGTTGCCATTGAAGCAATCTGCGACGACTTTGCAAAGCGCAAGCTGTATATAGCCGACGGCCACCACCGCTACGAAACCGCTCTGAATTTCCGCAACCACTGCCGCGATGAGGGCATCATTTCCGCGGAACCGGACTACTGCATGATGATGCTGGTCGACATGGAAGACCCTGGCTTGGTGGTGTTCCCCACCCACCGTCTGGTACACGGTCTTGCCGGATTTGACCACGAAAAACTGCTTGCCGGCTGCAAAGACCACTTCACCGTTACCCGCGAGGAAAGCACCCAGACCATTCAGGAAAAACTGGATGCCTGCTATGCTGCCAGTCAGAAAGCCTTTGCCTGCTACTGCGGCGGAAATGACTGGGACCTGCTGGTGCTCAAAGACCTTTCCGTCATGGAATCCGTCCTGCCCGGAAAGTCCGCCGCAAGTCAGGGGCTGGACGTTTCCGTTCTGCACTCTCTGGTGCTGGAAAAAGTGCTGGGCATTGACAAAGAAAACATGGCACAGCAGATTAACCTTTCCTACACACGCGATTTTGCGGAAGCCATTGCCAGCGTACAGGATGGCAAGAGCCAGTGTGCGTTCCTGATGAATCCTACCCGCGTGCAGGAAATCCGCAACGTTGCCGCCGCCGGTGAAAAAATGCCGCAGAAGTCCACTTATTTCTACCCGAAACTGATTACCGGTCTTGCGATGAACCAGATGAACGTCGAAAAGTAACCGTTCTTGACCTGCGGGCGCACACAAGCAGAAAACCGGTGCTGAGCACCGGTTTCGGTGTTTTCTTCCCGCGCGGCCTGTAAAGCCAATTCGGCAAACTTTACCCAGCGGGTCAAGGGCTGCAAGCCCTTGTCTGTCTTTGGTAACTTTCTGCTGATACAGAAAGTTACTCAGGGCGTGGGGCAGAATGCCCCGCAAGATAGTGCCGCAGGGAACGCTGCATTTCGCGTATTGACGCGTTTTGTTTTTGCGCTTATAATCAATACAAATTTTAAATCTTAGAAAAGAGGGGGCGTCCATTTTGGCAAGCGGCGCTGAAATTATGGTCAAGTGTCTGGAAAACGAGGATGTTCACCTCGTTTTTGGCTATCCGGGTGCTGCCATCTGTCCGTTTTATGATTGTCTGATCCCGTCCGCAATCCAGCACATCTTGGTGCGTGAGGAGCAAAACGCTGCACACATGGCAAACGGTTATGCCCGTTCCTGCGGCAAGGTCGGTGTGTGCGTGGTGACCTCCGGCCCCGGCGCAACCAATCTGATTACCGGCATTGCCACCGCATACATGGATTCGATTCCTCTGGTGATTATTTCCGGCCAGGTAAATTCGTGGCTGCTGGGCCGCGATGTATTTCAGGAAGCGGACATTACCGGTGCGTGCGAAAGCTTTACCAAGCACAGCTATCTGGTGAAAGATGCCGCAGACCTCCCGCGTATTTTTAAGGAAGCGTTTCACATTGCCGCTACCGGCCGACCCGGACCGGTTCTGATTGACGTTCCCTGCGATGTGCAAAACCAAAAGGTAAAAAGCTGGTCTTACCCTGAAGAAGCTGACATCCGCGGCTACAAGCCCCGCACGCAGGGGCACGCGCTGCAGGTAAGAAAGGCACTGAAAGCCATTGAGGAAGCCGAGCGGCCCATTATCTGCTGCGGCGGCGGTGTGGTGCTGGCAAACGCCCGTGAGGAAATGACGGCGTTCGCCAAAAAAAGCGGGATTCCGGTCTGTGCAACGATGATGGGCATCGGCGTTACACCAATGAACAGCGATTATTATATGGGCATGATTGGCATGCACGGGCGCACCAGCGCAAACCTGACCATGCAGCAGGCTGACCTTGTGATTTTGTGCGGTGCGCGCGTGGGTGACCGCGCGGTTTCCGCACCGCAGCAAATTGCGGAAAAGGCAAAAATCATTCATATTGATGTTGACCCGGCGGAAATCGGTAAAAATATGCCGGTGGATATCCCCATCGTCGGCGATGTGCGTCAAGTACTGCAGAGCATGACCGAACAGGTGACCGACACGGTTCCAGAAGCCTGGAAGCAAAAAGTGCTGGACTACAAAAATCAGTTCCCGCCGCGCGGCGAACCGCGGGAGGATTCTGTGGAACCGCGTGTGTTCATCCGTGACCTTTCCGCCATGATGGAGGAAAACGCCATTTTGGTGGCAGACGTCGGACAAAATCAGATTTGGGCAGCACGCAACTTTAACGTAAAAGAGGGCCGCTTCCTGACCAGCGGCGGCCTTGGCACCATGGGTTACGCCATTCCCGCCGCACTCGGCGCGAAAATGGCAAAGCCGAACCGTCAGGTGGTTGCCGTGTGCGGCGACGGTTCCTTCCAGATGGCCATGTGTGAACTTGGCACGCTGATTCAAAACGATACGGATATTAAAATCATTATCATGCAGAACGGTGTACTCGGCATGGTAAAAGAGGTGCAGGATAAGCAGTACGGCAGCCGTCACATCGGCACTTCGCTGAAAGACGGCGCCCCCGACTTTGTCAAGCTGGCGGAAAGCTACGGCATCCGCGCTTCCTTGGCCTGCAGCAATGCACAGGCAAAAGAGCAGGCAAAGGAAATGCTGCAGTGCAGCGAACCATACATTCTGGTGTGCCGGGTAGACCCCGCCACACCGACCATTTAAGGGAGGCGGCAGCATGAAATATACGCTTTCCGTTCTAGTGGAAAACCAACCAGGTATTCTTTCCAAGGTGGCGGGGCTTTTCTCCCGCCGTGGCTTCAACATTGACTCCCTCGCAGTCGGTGTAACCGATGATTCCACGGTTTCCCGCATTACGATTGTGGTCAACGGCGATGAACACATGGTGGAACAGGTGGAAAAACAGCTGAACAAGCTGATTCAGGTCATCAAAGTTAAGGTACTGGAACCGGACAAATTCATTTCGCGTGAGCTTTCGCTCATTAAGGTGAACTGCCGCACGCAGGAGCGCGGCGATGTCATGAAGATTGCGGAACTGATGCAGGCCCGCATTGTGGATGTTACCACCACCAGCCTGACACTGGAGTTTTGCGACACCGACGACCGCACAGAAACCATCATTGACCTGCTGCGGCCGTTCGGCTTTAAAGAAATTGTTCGTGCCGGAACCATTGCCATTGAAAAAGGCAGCCGTTCCACCGCCGTTTTGAAACACTCCGGGAAAAATGCAGGGATTTGAAAAAATAATTTAATTTTTCGCTTTAAACTGTAAACTGGTTTACAGTTTATTTTTTTAATAGCGGCTATAATGTCTTTAATCAATGAAAGCAACCTAACTCTTTCCAGAGCTTCTTTTACGAAGAGGAGCGCCCGGCGCTGGCGGGGGCGAGTCTTGGTTGGATTGCTCCAAGAGTTCCGTATACATTAACATCTCTTGCAGTAAAGCAAGTCAAGGAGGAACACAACAATGCCAAAGATTTATTACGACGCAGACTGCGACATCAACGTACTTAAAGGAAAGACCGTAGCTGTCATTGGCTTCGGCAGCCAGGGTCATGCACACGCACTGAACCTGCGTGACAGCGGTGTCAACGTCATCGTTGGCCTGTACAAGGGCAGCAAACGTTGGGAGCATGTAGAAAAAGACATGGGCTTCAAGGTCATGACCACCGCAGAGGCAACAAAAGCAGCTGATATTATCATGGTGCTTACCCCTGATGAGAAGCAGGCCGATATTTACAAAAAGGACATTGAACCCAACCTGACCGCCGGCAAAGCACTTGCTTTCGCACATGGCTTCAACATTCATTTCGGCCAGATCAAGCCGCCGAAAGATGTTGACGTATTCATGATTGCTCCGAAGGCTCCGGGCCACACAGTCCGCAGCGAATTTGTCGAAGGCAAGGGCACCCCGGCTCTGGTCGCTGTGCAGCAGGATGCTTCCGGCCATTGCTTGGAAATTGCTCTGGCTTACGGCGCAGGCCTAGGCGCTGCCCGTGCAGCTCTGATGGAAACAACCTTCCAGATTGAAACAGAAACTGACCTGTTCGGCGAGCAGGCTGTCCTTTGCGGCGGTGTAACTGCCCTGATGAAGGCCGGCTTTGAAACACTGGTTGAGGCTGGTTATCCGCCGGAGAACGCATACTTCGAGTGCATCCATGAGATGAAGCTCATTGTTGACCTGATTTACACAGGCGGCTTCAGCTTCATGCGTTACTCCATTTCCGACACCGCTGAGTACGGCGACTACGAAACCGGCAAGCGCCTGATCACTCCGGAAACAAAGGCAGAAATGAAGCAGGTCCTGACCGAGATTCAGGACGGCACTTTTGCTTCCAAGTGGATTGCAGAAAACAAGAACGGCCGCAGCCACTTCAACGCATGCCGCCGCATGGGCGCAGAGCATCAACTGGAGAAAGTCGGTGCAGAACTGCGTAAAATGTACGCTTGGAACGAAGACAAGTACGCTGACTAATTTTTGTATAATTAAAGGGTCTGCCGCAGGAATCTGCGCAGGCCCTTTTTTCTATGTTTTTTGTTGCACTCCCAGTTTCTCCTTGCATCTTTCGCCAACTTCGTATAAAATAGAAATATCGGCAAATTTATTTCCATAAGGGAGAGATTCATTATGTATTGGCAGCGTTCTATTCTAAAAGAAAACGCAAAAGTATCCCTGCGCAACAAATATTGGCTCAGTTTTGCGGTATCCCTGGTGGCTTCTCTGCTGGCAGGCGCGATTATTTCCGTCATCACCTACGCATACTCCTATTCACTGTACCGCAGCATGTTCCTGAACTTCACCCAGCTGATGCAATATTCGGATTACCTGCCGTACTACGGTTATGACTCCTCTGCCTATGACCTCGTCTGGACTTACATGGGCCAAATGATTCTCCGCATGGCTGCTCAGCTTTCCGGGCTTTCCCTGCTGGCAATTTTGCTGCGCATTTTTGTCGGTGCGGCCATGCGTGTTGGTTCCAGCCGCTATTATGTCCACAAACGCTTTGATGACACCAATTTTTCCACTTTGTTCTCCGGCTTTCAGAACAACTGGCTCAACACCGTTGGCGCACTGTTTGTGACTGATCTTTTCTGCTCACTGTGGGCGCTCCTGTTCATTATTCCGGGCATTGTAAAGCGTTATCAATATTATTATGTCGAATTTCTGCTTTCTGACAATCCGAATCTCACCGGCACCCGCGCACGTGAAATCAGCCGCATGCTCACCAATGGTGAAAAAGGCCGCATTTTTATTTTTGACCTCTCCTTCTTCTGGTGGTATCTGTTGGTTGGCATCACTTCCTGGCTGACGCTCGGCCTGAGCCATACATTCCTTCTGCCCTATGTGCAGAGCGCCCGCGCAGAACTTTACATCTTTGCCCGTGACCGCGCAATCAACGCAGGCCAGCTGAATCCTGCCGAGCTTGGTTTGGCACAGCCCCAAACTCCGCCGGTCTGCTGAATTTTAAAAAGAAAATGCTGAACTAGGGGGCAAAAACTTGAAGCTGCTTTATCTGACTTTTCAGGAAGATTCTGTACTATATGCCGGTGTTGTAAAAAAAATCAGAGGGCAGTCTGCCGCTTTTGCCAAACTCGGTTTCAGCGTGACTTACTCTCTTTGGCAGGGAAACAATTTCCGCTTTCAGGGCAATGTCAGCCAAACCGTTCCCATCAGTGCTGAACACGGCATTATGAAACGGTTTTATGAAATTGCGGCAGAGCACCTGCAGCATCATACTTATGATGTACTGTATGTACGGTTGGACATGATTGACTTCGGCGTTGTCCAGCTGCTGCGCACCGCCCGTGCCGCCGGTGTCCAGAAAATCATTTTGGAAATTCCGAACTATCCCTACCTTGACACCTACCGAAATTCCTACCGTTTTGTTGAAAACAAGGTTCAGCGTGCTGTTTCGGCGGTGAAAGTAAACCTGCGTGCAGCGCAGGACCAGCTTGCCGGGTCTAAGCTGCGCGGCCTTTGCGATGCCGTCATTCTATTTGGCGACGATGCCCAAACTTTTTACGGCGTAAAAGCAATGAACGCAACCAACGGCATTAACTGCGATGCGCTGCCGGCCGTTCCATGGCCAAAAAGCGGCAGCACCATTCAGCTGATTGGTGTTGCCGGAACCCTCTGGTGGCAGGCATATGACCGTGTGCTGCAGGGAATGCATAATTACTACGCGAAGAACAAAAAACCGCAGTATGATTTTCGCTTTACACTGGTCGGCGGTGATGCAAAAGAAATGCCGGAGTTCCGCAAAACGGTAGAAACACTTGGGCTTGCTGACCGCGTGGAAATGCCCGGCTTTAAAACGGGAAACGACCTGCAGGTTTTTTACAACCGCGCGGATGTCGGCATTTCCACCCTGGGCTGTTTCCGCCGCGGCATTACCCGCTGCTCGTCTTTAAAGGCACGTGAATACGCCGCCGTTGGGCTGCCGTTTCTGTATGCTTATGATGACGATTCCCTGCCCGGCGACGTTGCTTGGGCACTGCGTGTCCCGAATGACGAAACGCCGGTGGACATGGAACGGCTGGCACAATTTGTGCTTAGCTGCCGCCGTGACCCGCGCACTGTCCTTGAGGAACGAAACTTTGCGGAAGAAACCTATGACTGGGTTGCGATTTTGCGTAAATTTTTGGAGTTTGCAGGATTTGATTTTCCCCCGCTTTCCAATCAGGTTTAGCAAGAGAACCAAACAAGTGTAAAATTTAAATGACGGCTCGCAAATGTGTAAAAAACACTTTGCCGTCGTCTTTTTTTCTGGCTTTCTGGCCTTAAATCCGCTATAATAGAATTTAAAACGACAAAAAGCGGCATTTCCCTGTGAAATGCGTGGCTAAGATTAGGAGGCAGCAATGAAGGGACAAAGGAAACTGCGTTTGGGCAGAACAGCTAAGCTGCTGCTCGTCACAGTTGTGGCTACCGCTGTAGCGGTTTCCGCAATTTTCGTTACCGTTGGGCGCGCCAAACGTACCGGCGGTGAAGCGCAGGTCACCAGCACCGTTGTAAAGGAAAAAATTCTGCGCATCAATGAGCTTTCCACTGTGAAATATATGTACACCAATGTCGGAAAATTTTCGCAGTCCAATGATTTTTACGGCTACGAAATTCCGTTCACCACCAAAAGTTTTCTCATTACATACGATGGCACCATCAAAGCCGGCGTAGATATGAACAATGCAGAAGTGTCCGTAACGGACAGCACTGTTACACTTACTCTTCCTGCGGCAAAAGTGCTTTCACATGAAATTGATGAGGGCAGCATAGAAGTTTATGACGAAACCAAAAACATCTTCAATCCCATCAGTGTGAAGGACTACACCAATTTCGCTGCAACAGAAAAAACAAAAATGGAACAGAAGGCAACCAGCCAGGGACTGCTGAAAGAAGCAGCCGAAAAAGCAAAAACAAATCTCTCGGAACTGCTGCAGCAGACGGCAGAGGGCCGGAAAATTGTTTTTAAAGAGCTGCCCGCTCCCTCCGCAGTTTCCTCCGGCGTTTCTTCCGCATCCTCGCAACCAGGCAGCAGTGTTTCCTGAAAGGAGCCGTTATGATAAAAGCAGTGTTTTTTGACCTTGACGGCGTCCTGACCACAGACGCAGATGATCTCACTTCCACCAGCCGCTGGGTCTGCGGTCAAACCGGCATTGACAAAGCAGTTTTTGAAACAGAATATGACAAACTGAGTGATGGCCTTTATCTTGGCACCTGCTCACACCTTGATATTTGGGAAACACTCTGCCAAAGGCTTGGCCGCCGCTTGAACTTTTCCCTGCTGGAAGAAGCTTTTCTTCACACACCGATTGACACAAAAACGGAGGCGCTTGCCGCCCAGCTCAAACAGAACGGCTATCAGACAGGCATCATTACCGTAAATGCCAATGACCGAACCGAGCTGCTTGCCACACAGCACAGTTGGAAACGCCTTTTTGATTCCATAACAGTTTCGGCCAGTGTCGGTTCCGGCAAAACATTTTCCACCATTTTTGAAAAAGCTGTTGAAAGTCTGCACGTTTCCCCGGAGGAATGTTTTTTCATTGACAACCGCGAGAAAAATCTGGTTGTTCCAAACCGGATGGGCATGCATACTTTTTACTTTGACAGCACCCTCCGCGACCACGCGGCACTGCGGCAGGCGCTCGCCGCGCTTTCTGTAAAGCTTACATAAAACGGCCGCCTGATTCAGCAACTGAATTAGGCGGCCATTCTATTTTCTTGCAAATCTGTACGCAAGGTCACTTTGCCTTGGCATCTGCTTTCTGCTGAAAGTGCTCACTGCTGACCGCTACACGGCTGTGTGTACCGGAAGCACAAACGCCTGCTTCGTCCTCAGCCATCAGTTCAAATGAAAAATTGCGGCCCTCGTGTGCGGTCATCTCTGCTGTAATGGTGACCTGCATCCCCAGCGGGGTGGGTGCGGTGTGCTCCACACTGATGGAACAGCCCACAGTGGTCTGATCTTCCGGCAAAAACTGCTGTGCCAGCTGTACCGCTGCTTTCTCAAAAAGCGCGCACACGGTTGGAGTTGCCAACACGCGCAGACTGCCGCTGCCGACGTTCACAGCCAGCATTTCTTCCGTAACGGTCTGTGTAAAAACGACTTTCTCTGTCATTGCTATTCCTCCGTAAAAATGCTATCATGATGATAAAAAAAGACTTTCTCTTCCCTATTGTAACAAAACTTTCAGAATAAACCAAGACGATGAAAGAATTATTAGGAACAGTTTTCATTAATTTTCAAAAAGTGTTTAATAAACCTTGAGGAGGAATCCCATGCAGTACCCAAAAGCAGTTCTATTTGATTACGGCATGACTTTGTGCACAGAACCACCCGCAGACATTGAAAAAGGTTTTGCCGCCATCCTGCAGTATGCGGTCAGCAATCCCCGAAAAATCACGCCGGCACAGATGGCCAATCTTTCTGAGCAGGTAGAGCGGGATTTAGGCTGGTTTAATCCGGAGCAGGACGACCCTCTGGAAACTTGGTATCTCTCTCTGCAGCGCTACCTGCTGGAAACACTGGATATTACCCTCAGCCTCAGCGATTTGCAGACAGAGCAGCTGTACTGGGATGTTTCCTCCCCCGCTTCACCGGCTCCTTACATAAAAGAGGTTCTGCGTGCGCTGCAAAAACGTGCTATCCCGTTTGGGGTCGTCAGCAACCTTTGTTTCACCGGTGCCACACTGGAACGGCGCCTGCATGCCTGCTTCCCGGATGACCCTTTCCGCTTTATTCTGGCCAGCAGCGAATATGCTTTCCGCAAACCGCATGCCCGCTATTTTAACCTTGCTCTGCACAAAATGGGAACTTCCGCCGGGGATACCTGGTTCTGCGGCGACAACCCCATCTGCGACGTCGAAGGCTCGACCGGCGTCGGGATGCGTGCTTTCTGGTACCGCTTCCAAAATGACTTTGAGCAGTGCCGCCAGCCAAAAGCTCCCTGCACCAAACTCTCTGATTGGCGTGAATTTATCTCATTGCTGCCGCCAACAGATTAATTTTGTGCTGTTTACAATTTGTATTACACTTTTTCACTGAAATATGGTAAACTTAAAATAATATTTATACGTTTTGGCTGAAAGGAGCTTCTTAAATATGGATAATAAAAAAATCTGCCCTTCCTGCGGTGCTGCCAACCCAGCAGATTCCAGCTACTGCGAGCAGTGCGGCGTTTTACTGGAAGCAGCAGTAACAACCACAGCAGCTTCCAATTCGGCTGCCGCACAACCAACTCCCGCAGTTACAGATGCGGAGCCTGCCGCTGTTAACGCGAATTCCGTGGAGCAAACTGCCGCTTCTGCTGAACCGGAGGCAAATGCCCCCGCAGGAAGCCATACAGACGCTCCGCAACAGCCCTTCCAACCGGAAGGCAGTGCACAAACATCATCCTATCAGCAGTCGGGCGCTGCTCCCTCTGGCAACCAGCCGCCTTACCAACAGCAGGGTTACGGCTTTGGCCAGCAGCCGGGTGCAGCTCCGGCCGACAATCAGCCGCCCTACCAGCAGCCGGGTTACGGTTTTGGCCAGCAGCAGGGTGAGGTTCCTTATGCAGCCCGACCCGCCGCCCCGCAGTATCCGTTTGGTCAAGTAAACCGTGTCTTTGGTCATTTTGACGGATACTTTGTCCCCGGCAGCATGACTCCTGTACGCAATCGGGTTGCCGCCGCTGTGCTTTGCCTGCTGCTCGGGCCTTTCGGTATCCACAAATTTTACACCGGGCAGTGGGGCTGGGGCATTGTTTCTCTGTTCCTGCTGATCACACTTGGCTGGACGGGTTGGATTTGGGGCATTGTTTATGCAGTTGCTCTGGTAGAGGCAATCCTGCTGTTCACCATGTCCAATGAAGACTTTCAGAATAAATATCACGTGCGTGCCTCGTGATTTTCACGCAAAAGCGCTGCTTCCGGTTTGAAACAGGAAGCAGCGCTTTTCTGCGCCATTTTTTCCCTCTGCTTTCCGGTTCCTTCTTGCGTTTCTTACGCGGGGATGGTATACTTTCATTATATAAAGACTGTTGGAAAAGAACCGCCTTTTGCGGCACCGCAAAAGCACGGTTTTTCCACTGGAAAAGAAGGAAAGAACTGCATGAAATTAGGAATCGTGGGCTTGCCGAACGTCGGCAAAAGCACCCTTTTTAACGCAATCACCAACGCAGGCGCGCAGAGCGCCAACTACCCTTTCTGCACCATTGAGCCAAACGTCGGCATCGTTGCGGTGCCGGACAAGCGTCTGGACAAGCTGGCAGAAATGTACCACCCGCAGAAGTACACCCCCGCTACCATTGAATTTGTGGATATCGCCGGCCTTGTAAAAGGCGCCAGCAAAGGTGAGGGGCTGGGCAACAAATTCCTTGCAAACATCCGCGAGGTGGATGCCATCATTCATGTTGTCCGCTGCTTTGTAAATGATGATATTGTACACGTTGACGGCAGCATTGACCCTGCCCGTGATATCGATACCATCAACGTTGAACTGATCCTTTCGGATTTGGAAGTGCTGGAACGCCGCATTGACAAAACCAAAAAGATGATTAAAGCGGACAAAAAATATCAGGAGGAGTTGGATTTCTTCCTGCGTGTAAAAGAAGCACTGGACAACGGCAAACCTGCCCGCAGTGTGGAATGCACGGAGGATGAAACCGCACTTTTGGCTACTGTAAATCTGCTGACAAACAAGCCGATTCTGTATGCCGCCAACATGAGTGAAGATGACTTTAAAAACGGCATTCATGACAACCCCTACTTGAAAGTAGTGGAGGATATTGCAAAGCAGGAGCATGCAGGTGTGCTGCCCATCTGCGCTGAAATCGAAGCGGAAATTTCCGGTCTGGAGCTGGAGGAAAAAGAACTGTTCCTTGCGGACATGGGGCTGACCGAATCCGGTCTTGACCGCCTAATTCAGGCTTCCTACTCTCTGCTGGGTCTGATCAGCTACCTGACCGCAGGCGAGCCGGAGGTTCGCGCCTGGACCATTACCAAGGGTACCAAGGCACCGCAGGCCGCCGGCAAGATTCACTCTGACTTTGAACGCGGCTTCATCCGTGCAGAAGTGGTCGCTTACAATGATTTGATTTCCTGCGGCAGCATGAACACTGCTAAGGAAAAGGGCCTTGTCCGCAGTGAGGGCAAAGACTATGTAATGCAGGATGGCGATGTTGTGCTGTTCCGTTTCAATGTTTAATTTTAATCTTTGTCCATTCCTGCAGGGATAAACTGGTTTATTCCTGTAAATCATATAATGGAGTTTTAAAGGAGGATACCGTCATGGAATTAAAAGGAAGCAAAACAGAAGCAAACCTTGCTGCCGCATTTGCCGGCGAAAGTCAGGCCCGCAATAAATACACCTACTACGCCAGCAAAGCAAAAAAAGAAGGCTACGAGCAGATTGCAGCCATTTTTGAAGAAACAGCTAACAACGAAAAAGAACACGCAAAGCTTTGGTTCAAACTTCTGCATGACAACAATGTCCCGGATACCATTACCAACCTGACAGATGCTGCCGCAGGGGAAAATTATGAATGGACTGAAATGTACAAGGAATTTGCGGATACTGCTGAAGCAGAGGGCTTTACCTCCATCGCTGCAACCATGCGTATGATTGCAACCGTCGAAAAGTCCCACGAGGAACGCTACCGCAAACTGCTTGCCAATCTGAAAGAAGACATTGTCTTTAAGTGTGAGGAAGAAACCGTTTGGGTATGCCGCAACTGCGGATACATCTATGTTGGCCGCGAAGCACCAAAAGTGTGCCCCGCGTGCAAGCATCCGCAGGCATACTTTGAACGCCGCGCGGAAAATTATTAATTTGCCTTTTTTCCCCCTTTTTATATGACAAAGGACGGCCGCTGAGATTTTTCAGCGGCCGTCCTTTTTTGTTGTTTTAAGCGACTGTGCAGGCGAACACACGGTAAGCCTGACCGCCGATGGAAATGTAAACTCCCGTATTGCCCTGTTTGAGGCAGCGGTAGCTATAGTAATACGCTGTACGGCCATCTGCCTGCCGAATACTGCCGCTGTAGCGGGTAGCCAACACTGAGCCGTTGCCAACGGTATAAATCGGTACAGCCGTGCTGCTGTCCGGTATAATACGGAACGCATAAGTCTGTCCTACACGCATTTTTACATCCACGGTCGTGTCACTGGTAAAGGGTGCCTTTGCAAGAGATACGGTGAACAAGCGCTGCGCTGCTCCATTGATATTCGCATAAACGCCGCTTGCTTCTCCATAATGACCGCAGCCGTAAACCTCAAGCTGCATTTCACCTGTTGAAGCATTCCAATCCTTCAGCACATGCAGCTGTGCAACCGCACCGTTGCCGCAGAGCATTTGCGGGCGAGTCTTGCTGGTAACGGTGAATACTCTGGTGGAACCCAGCGGCAGCACCGCCTGCCCGGTTTGTGTTGTCTTTACACTTGTGCCATTTCCAAAAGCTTTGATGATTGCGTTTCCGCTCGTACTGCCGCGCGTCAGCTGCATGCTGTCAGCCGCCTGGTCTTTCCAGCCTCCATTGTCCTCATTATAATAACTTTGGCCTGCCGTGCAGCTGACTGTAACACCGTAGCCGTCAGCTGCCAGAGTATCGCTGCTGCTTTCCAGCAGAACGCCATACCGTGTTTGTCCATCCTCCGGATAGCTTACCTTCTCCACCACAGAGAATGTGTCGCCCTTATTCAGCAGAATACTGCTGTCAAGGCTGACTGTGTAATAGCCGGCATCCGTAAATTGTTCTTTCATGGAAGCCATATGGCCGCCGCTTTCCGGATTTCCCTTTTCCGGATTGACGTAAACATCAATCTGCGCGGCCGCGTTTGCTTTAAACGCCTGCACAGAAACAGCCTGCAACTGCGTATCCTCACGTGCGGTAAACAAATTGGCAAATTTCACCGGCGTGTCAGAACTCCATGTAGAAGCACCGGCGCCTGTGCCGTCGTATTGATAAATCTGTGAGTAGGTATGCTTAGTCGCTGTTCCGGCGTACGCGGTGTTTTCCATGTCAAAGAAAGTCGGCTCCGAAAAAGAAAGATCGTAATAGGAAAGATAGAAATAACCGTCATTGCCAACGCCGCCTTCACTGCTGCTGCCGGAAGGCCATGTTTCACTGCTGCCCCAGCTGTTTTTCACCAGCCACGCACCGTTCCCCTGGGGAACATTGATGAAGTTTGCTTTTGCGTAATTGTCATCCCAACCGACCAATGTCACCTCATGGTTTGCATAATACAGTTGTTTGTCATTGCAGTAATAACCGCAAGTGCTTGGATTGTAAAAGCGGTTCTGCTCCAGTGTGTCTGCTGGTGCATGATACCCAACGCTGACCGCGCCGCGGTCACGGATGCATTCTTTCACAGCGCTGCGCGCTGATTCACTGTATGTAATTTCGCCGGGCAAACCATTTTTTTGCAGGTCATAAACCACCGGCTCCGGCAGGAAGGCTGCGTTTTCCAAGTGGGAGCGGGAAACTGTCTGCAGCGAGGAGTTCGTCACATTCTGCAGCACGCCATTGCCATCCGTTGTGTAAGGCAGGTCAGACTCTGCAGCTGCACCGTACCAGCGTGCCAGTGTTGGCACGGATATTGCACGGGAACCACCAATCGTAAATGGATTTTTTGTAGTAAACGTATCACCGCCTGCATACTGACTGTCAGCACTGCTGTTTTGCCCATGAAAAGCAAACCATACCAAGTGTTTCTCCGACAAATCAACTGCCTGGCCGGCCGCCTTTACGGAAGAAAAGGAAGTTCCTATACTTTTTAAGTAGGTCAGCAAATCGCTTTCTGCTGAACTGAGTGCACCGAAAGCCCAGCAGGTCCCGTTGGACAGCTGGTCTTTTACCGGAGTCACACGGTTTTGTGTACGCAAATCATAGCTTGCCGGAAGTGCAGCCTGCGCTTTGCGCTGTCCCGCCGTCTGTGCCGCGACCGCATCATGATTGGAAACCATGGAAAGATAACCATCGCGCTGCTGCAGGGCACCCTCCTGAATATAAGGTGAACCCTGCATAGACTCGGCTGCTCTGGCCGGAGCACTGACAGCCAAAATCAGTGCCAACGCTGTAAAGACTGCTGCTCCCTTTTGAAACTTCTTCATATGTTTTTCCCTTTCCTGTACAAAAACCGCACCTTTTCCTTACAATAAGCCCTGCAAGAAAGATTCTATTCTTCCCTATTATAATGCCCTTCGACAGCGCAGGTCAAGAGGCACAAAAAGGCTGCGGCAGAAAACTTTCTTCTGCCGCAGCCTTACATTCTTATTAAATTACTGCACGTTGCAGTAAAACACACGGTACGGAACACCGTCAAGGGTTACATAGATACCGGCTTCACCTACGGATTTGCAGGTAAACTTGTAATAGTACGCCATGGACCCATCCGCCAGACGCTTGCTGCCGGAGTAGCCGGTTGCCAGGATACTGCCGTTTCCGGAAGTATAGCTGGGTACTTTGCTGCTGTCATTCGGGATTACGCGGAAGCAGTAGGTATCCCCAACATGCTTCGTAAAATTCACAGTTGTATCACTGGTGAACGGTGGGTTGAAAAGTGTAACTGTACACAAGAGCTGGGTATTCCCATCAGCTGTCATGTAAATTTCTGCCATTTCATTAGCATGACCATGCCCATAAACTTCGACCTGCGTTACACCTGTTTGTGTGTCCCGCTTGACAAGACGAACTTTCGCGGTAGAATCATTGCTGCTTGTGAAAGTCGGCGTGGATTTGCTGGTTATGTTAAAAACATATGTAGAGCCAACTGCTAAATCCTTTGTTGCACTGACCGTGTTGATTTGTGTGTCAGCAGCTTCTGCATTTGCGCGCCCCGCTGTGAAAGCCTTGATTACTGCATTGCCAACTTTGCTGCCGTCGCCGTTAAAGCCGCTCTTCGTGCTCATGTCTGCCCAACTGCCGCCATTAACGGACATATAGCTTTGCCCGGCACTGCAGGAAACCTGCACATTCATATTGCCTAAAGTTTTGCCGGTTTCATACAGCATTGCATAGCGTGTGCTGCCATTACGCTGGAAAGAGGAAGATTCCACAACTGCAAAAGTATCACCTGCATTCAAGTCACAGGACTGGCTGCCCAATTCTACGGTGTAGTAGCCTGCATTGGTCATCTGACAAGTTACAGAAGCAACCTGCTCGCCGCTGGTGGGATTGCCGGAGGTGGGATTTTTGTAAACATCCACAGTCACCGTGCTGTTCGCGCCGATTGCGTATGCGGAAACTGCTTCAAGAGTGCTGTTCGCACGCGCTGTGAAAACATTTGCGAAGTAAGTGGGCTGATTCATGGTGTACCAGCCTGCACCCAAACCCACGCCGTCATACTGATAGATGTCGCTGTATTCATGGCTGGTATTGGAGGAACTGTAGTTAATGGATTCCATTTGGAACGAAGTTGCATCGGTGAAGGACTGGTCGTAGTAGGAAAGGTAAAAGTATCCGTCCCTGCCAACGCGGGTGGAAGAACCGGTGCCCCAGCTGTTTTTAACGATCCATGCACCGTTTTTAGCCGGACGGCAGCTGGCGTTGAAATTCGTGCGGGCATAATTGTCGTCCCAGCCAACAATACTGACTTCGTGGTTGGAAGCATAATCAAACGGGCAGCAGTAAGCACTGGTAGAAGCATTGTAGAACTGTGCGTTTTCTGCTGTGGTAGTGGGAGAATGATAGCCAACGCTGACCGCGCCGTTTTCCTGAATTGCCTGCTTAATGGCGGTAATGGCTGCCGTATCAATCACACCATTCTGCACAGGTTCCGGCAGATATTCTGCATTCTTCAGATGCGCGCGGGAAACTGTCTGCAGCGAAGAGTTGGAAACACTGATAACATTGCCATTCGAGTCTGTCTGGTAAGGCAGGTCTTTTTCATCGGCAGCGCCGTACCAGCGGGCCATTGTCGGAACGGAAATGGCGCGTGAACCGCCTGCGGTAAACGGATTGGAAACAGAGAATGTATCACTTCCGGCGTATTTGCTGGTTTCACTGCTGTTGCTGCCGTTGTAGGAGAACCACGCCAGCTGCCGCTCGGAAAGATCGACCACTGCGCTGGCCTGTGCCGCTGTGGAAAACTTAACACCGCTGCTGAGCATATTTGTCAGCAAATTGGACTCTGCGGAAGCAATCGCGCCAAAGGCCCAGCAGGTTCCGTTCACGCCCTGTGCCTTGACTGTAGTCACACGGGCCGCGCCGCTGTCACTGCGCAAGTCGAACTTTGCCGGAAGCGTAATTGCTGTACGCAAACCCTTGCCTGCCTGTGCCTGCAAATCTGCGTGGTCGGTGTCCATGGAAACATACTCGCCGTTTGCCGCCAGCTGACCAACGCTTTGAGGTACTGCGGCAGAACTTTCAGCTGCGCTAGCCGGCACAATGGCTGCAGAGGATGCAAAAAGGGCTGCCGCTACGAAAGCCGCTAAACATCTCAGGTTGATTTTCTTCATAAGGCATCCCTCCGTAATTTTAACTCATTATTTTTAAAATCTAACTTTTTTCTCTGCGATGACGCAGGTCTTTGAAAAATTGTTTCAAAACCGCCGCACATTCTTCCTGCAGCAGTCCCTGTTCAATTTGTGGGTGATGATTGTACGGCAGGCTGAACAAATTTACAACCGAACCGCATGAACCGGCTTTTGCATCGCTGGCACCAAACACCAGCCGCGGAATACGGGCATTGATGATTGCACCCGCACACATGGGGCACGGCTCCAGCGTTACGTATAATGTACACTGCCAAAGCCGCCAGCCGCCAAGTGCTTTGCATCCACCGTTGATTGCTTCCAGTTCTGCGTGGCACAAAGCATTTTTTCCGCTTTCTCTGCGGTTGCGGCCCTCTGCAATAATTTCGCTGTCTTTGGTAAGAACGGCGCCCACCGGAACCTCACCTTCTGACGCAGCCTGCTGCGCTAGTTCAAGCGCCCGGCGCATACACTGTTCATCCGTCATCTCTGCACCATCCTAGAAATGCTGCTTACCACACCGTAAACGACCATTAGAATGCTGCCAACGGAAGTAACCAGCCCGCGCATCCGTCCTGCCTGCGTGGAAGCCATGTGGCGTTCGGCTAGGTGGAAAACTTGAAAACCATCTTTTTTCTGGCGAATCAAACGCAGGAGCAGAAGTACCAGTGCCAAGGCAAAAACAACGATAAAATAAACTGTGGAAAACATTCCGGAAGTCTCACCGCCAAAGTTCTGGTTCAGCAAGGCCGCCACAGCTGCCAGGCCATTGTTCAGCATGTGCAGCAGCATTGAGGGAAGAATATTTCCTGTGCGAACCCGCAGATAACCGAAAACCAGCCCGACCAATGTTGCAAAAACAAATTGTCCAACATTTCCGTGGTACAGCCCAAACAAAATGGAGGAAGCTGCAATCGCAAATCCATCGCCCCATCTGCGCAGACATCCAAGCACCGCACCGCGAAACAGGATTTCTTCCACCAGCGGCGGAATCACAGTACCATACACCAAGTAAAACACCTGTGTGCCCGCCGATTGGTTAAGCGGCATATCCGGAACGGTTCCGGAAAGGCCAACCATCTGCAGCAGGTGCTGCACCAACGCGGTCGGCCAGTTGGCCGCCAGCGTAAGCATCATTCCCACGGAACACAGCAGCAGTACGTCGATGCCGCCAAGTCCCACCTGCTTCGGTTTGCCAAACGGCAGAAATTCCTCCGCAGGATACTCATTGCTTACAATAAAGGCCATTGGAATCAGTGCCAGAAACAAATAACCGATACAAGAAACCAGATATTCCAACAGGGTGCTGTTGTCTCCGTCCAGTGCACCGGCGAAGTCCAATAGCAGATACAGCGCCTGCTGAACAACGATCATCAGTGCCATGGAACCAAGCACCAGCCAGCCGGAAAGTCCGGCCGCCCTGCGTGCGCCCCGGCGTTCTTCCTTCGCACACATTTGCAGATGCAGATATTCGGGATTTTGTTGGTTAGAAATAATCATTTTCTTCCCCTTTTTATTCCATCTGCTATCTTTATGCTCACATTATACCGCACAGTATGTCAAATTGCAATAGACAGCAGACGAAAAAGTTAAATTTATTTCATTTTCTTTAATTATCTTAATTTTATATGACCGTAAATTTCTTTACAAACAGAATTTCACGATATTATCCGCTTTTTCACGAATTTTCTTCGCGTATTTCTGTTTTAGAATGATAATGACATCATAAAACAATTTTTAATTTTTGGATGTTTTTGTTTAATTTTCATCTTTATTTTTATAAATATTGTTAATAGATTTATACATAATAATTATATATCTAAGTTTCCTTCCGACTGCATTTGTTCCTCACCCTCTTTTATTTTTCCGGTTTTATCCAGTATAGCATACTTCTTTTTATTTGTAAGCACTGCTCTTTTACATCTTCTTTGGTTTTATTTGATTCTGCTTTATGCATACATCCAATTTTTTGACTTCTCATGCATTGGCTATGCAAAGAACCGCAAAATCTGTTACAAACGCTGGATTTTTCGTATTTTGTTTTTCTAACTGAATTTTTATGATTTTGCATCATCTTGTTATTTAAAATATTATGTTCAATGAATCAACTCGTTTTTATCGCTGATTTACATTTTACCCGTTTTCTTTGCCGATAAAACCGCTACGCAAAAGCAAAAGGAACCGCTCCAAGTCATCAGAGCAGTTCCTTTTGCTTTATTCTTCCACTATTATTTTAGTTCTGCAATGGTCACGCCGCTTTCGCCCTCACCATATGTTCCCAGACGATAGCTTCTTACACTTGCATGGTGCTTCAGGTGCTCCTGTACCGCTTTTCGCAGTACACCGGTACCTTTGCCGTGAATAATCGTCACCTGTGTCAAGCTGCTGCGAACCGCATTGTCAATAAACAAATCAACATTCGCCAGCGCTTCATCTGCTGTTTGACCGCGCAGGTCAAGTTCGGCATGTGCCGGCGCATTGGCAAACTGCTTGGTCACTGTGCGGGTGCGGCGGCGCTCTTCTTTGCGCTTTTCGGCATTCGTCACCAGCTGCAGGTTGGACACCTCCACCCGCGTTTTAATGACCCCTGCCTGCACCAGTGCGTGCTTGGCGTCTTTGTCAAGTTCCAATACAGTGGCTTGTTTGTCCAAATCAACCAGGCAGACTGTATCTCCTGCACGCAGTGCCCGCGGCAGCCGGTAGTTGTCGTTGCGGCGGCGCTTGCTAACAGGATCCGCCGTACTCTCCATTTGCCGCAGACCGGCGTTCAGCTTGGCTTTTTGCTCGGCTGTCAGCTGTTTGTTCCTCTGCTTTTTCAGTTCTTCCAACTCATTCAGCAGCGCATCCGCCTGCCCGCGCGTGCGGGAAACCAGCATGCTTGCCTGTTCCCGTGCGCGGTCCATTTCTTTCTGCACGTTTCGCTGGATTTCCTCCTGCTGTGCACGTGCGGTTTCCAGCGCTTTGCGTGCCTCTTCCAAATTGCGGCGGGCTTCTTCCCGCTCATCCTCTAGCGCGCGGCGGCTTTCTTCCAGCTGCCCGACAACACTTTCAAAGCGCGTGCTTTCATTGGAAACCAATTTCTGCGCGTGTTCCACAACGGACTCCTGCATACCGAGCCTGCGGGAAATTGCAAAAGCATTGCTTCGGCCGGGTACGCCAATCAGCAGCCGGTAAGTTGGCTGCAGCGTTGCCACGTCAAATTCGCAGGAGCCGTTTTCCACACCGGGTGTATCCAACGCATAAGCCTTCAGTTCCGCATAATGCGTGGTAGCGGCAATCCGTGCGCCCTGCTGCCGCAGCTGCTCCAAAATGGAATTGGCCAGTGCCGCACCCTCGACCGGGTCTGTGCCGGCACCGAGCTCATCCAGCAACACCAGGCTTTCACCGTCCGCCTGCTTTAAAATACGAATAATGTTGGTCATATGCGCGGAAAAAGTGGACAAACTCTGTTCAATCGACTGCTCATCGCCAATGTCCGCCAGCACATAGCGAAATACGGAAAGGCGGCTGTTTTCGGAAACCGGAACCAGCATGCCGCATTCCGCCATCAATGTCAGCAGACCAATTGTTTTCAGCGTGACCGTTTTACCGCCGGTGTTCGGGCCTGTAATCACCAGTGTGTCAAAATCCGTCCCCAGCCGCACATCGGTAGCCACCACTTTATTTTTATTGATCAGCGGATGCCGCGCACGTTTCAGGTCAATTACACCCCGATCATTCAGTTGAGGCAAAGTCGCCTTCATTTTGTAGCCAAGGCTTGCCTTTGCAAAAATCAAGTCCAGCTGTGCCGCAATCGTGCAGCCGGTAATAATACTGGATGCAAAAGAGCCCGCCTCCGCGGAAAGCTCCTGCAGAATGCGGTCAATCTCATTTTTCTCGTCGTTCTGCAGTACACGAACTTCGTTGTTTGCCTCCACAACCGCCATCGGTTCAATGAAGACCGTCGCGCCGCTGCCGGAAGAATCATGCACCAATCCGGGAACTTCACTGCGGAATTCCGCCTTGACCGGCACCACAAAACGTCCGTCACGCTGGGTTACGATTGCGTCCTGCAAAAATTTCTGATAATACGCAGAATGCACCATTCCATCAAGCTTTTCACGGGCGCGCGCGGAAGCCGCACGGATTTTCCGGCGAATCGCCGCCAGTGCCGGGGAAGCATTGTCATTCATTTCTTCCTCGGAGTCGATGGAACTGTAAATCTTTTCTTCCAGGTACTTATTGGTTACAATTCGGTCAAAGCGGTCATCCAGCACGGTCTTGATACCTGCGCTCTTACTGCGCCAGTCACAAACCGCACGCAGGCACCGCAAAACACCTGCGACCCGCAAAAGTTCCGCCATATTCAGGACGCCGCCGGATTCTGCACGGCGCAGCGGGTTGGAAACTTCATGCAGTCCACCAAAAGACGGCGAACCAAACTTCGCCATCAAGCCATAGGCATCCCATGTTTCATTCAAAAGATGCTGTGCATCCTCAAGATCACTTGCTGGGCGCAGTTCGCGCGCCATTTCGACGGCCGCGTCGCTTGCAGTTTCCTGCGCCAGCAGTTCTAAAATTTTATCCAGCTCCAATGCATGGAGATGGTGTTCTGTCTGATTATTCATATCTCCCTCACAAGCGGGAAAATCCCGCCGACAGTGTGCACAAAAGCACACCTGTGTTTTTATGTACCAAAGCTTCTGCGGCTCACGTCTTTTGGTTCGCCTCCGAAGCTTCTTCCTGTGGAATCGAATGGTAAAAGTCCAATGTTTTAAAGCTGCGGTCCAGCTGTGCCAGCAGATACCGTTCCCCTGCCTGCGAAAGTTCACGCTGCCCGTCTGCGCCAAGCGCAAACGAAAACAGCTTCGGCAGTTCGGCATAAATCGTATGCCGCAAAGCGGTCAGCGCACCCATGTGCAGCACGGTGCCGCCGTGCTGTCCGGTTTTTTCACAGCAGGCAGGACACAGCAGATTCCCCTGTACCGGAAAGAAACGCATTGTTTCATCTTCATATTTGCGGCACTCCGCACAGCCAATTAAATCCGGCATATAGCCGGCAAGGCTGAGCATCCGCATTTCCACAGCTGCTTTTACCAGCGGCAGAGGACGTCCGCCCCGGCACAGCCGCCGGAACGCTGCCAGCAGCAGACGCAGAAATTCCGCCGCACGCTCGCCGTCCTCCTGCGGGGCAAGCACACCGGCCAGTTCACAGAAATATTGTGCCAAAGCCAGGCGGGCTATGTCCTGCCGCAGCTCGAAAAAAACTTCCAGCGGCTGTGCTTCATCTATCATGTACTTATCTTTCCCGCAAAACAGCAGGATGCGCGTGTAGCAAAACAGCTGCGTAGCCGAAACCAACCTGCTTTTTGCCGCACGGCTTTTGCGCGCAAAAGCCCGCACCACGCCGCGGTCGCGGGTCAGCACAGTAACTAAGCGGTCACTCTCCCCAACCGCCGCCACCCGGATGACAATCCCCTCTGTCTGTATCTGCATCCGGTTTCTCCTCCTGACCGACGGAACCCGCCTTGCACTGGGTATAGCGCAGATAGTCCTGCACACTGCCCGACTGCACAAAGCATGACCAAGCTGTTTTCTCATCCATAACGGCTCGCCCCTTCCTGTGCGCTCTGGTTCAAAACTCACATCTGTGAATTTCAGGTTCATTACCAGTATGCGCACAAGCAGAAACCGATATGAGTGGCAAATAAAAGAATTTTCGACCTTTTTCAGCGTACTTTTCGCCGCTTTTGTGGTAGGAGAGCCGGTTTTTCAGCCAAAATTCACTCCAGTAAATCTTTTGTATCAAAGCCAAAGCTGCACAGTGCGGCTTCTTTATTGCGCCAATTCGGCTTCACCATGACCTGCAGCTGCAGGTTCACTTTCACTCCGTAAAAGCGTTCCAGTTCTTTGCGCGCGTCTGTGCCGATTCTTTTCAGCATGGCGCCGCCTTTGCCAATGATAATACCCTTGTGGCTGTCCCGTTCGCAGTAAATTTCCGCTTCTATGTCAATGCAGGAACCGTCCGTGCGCTCTTTCAGGCGGCGTACTACCACCGCAACACCATGCGGCACCTCTTTATTGAGCAGGCGCAGCATTTTTTCACGCACAAATTCCCCAGCCAAAACACGTTCCGGCTGGTCAGTCAGAGTGTCATCCGGAAACATATGGCCGCCCGGCTGACTCAGTTTCTTCAGTTCCGCTTTCAGCTCGTCAATTCCATCGCCGCTGCGTGCGCTGACCGGCACCACAGCCGCAAAATTATATTTTTCATTCAGCGCTGCAATCTGCGGCATCAGCCGTGATTTATCTTCCAGCAAATCGATTTTATTGACGCACAAAACCGCAGGGAGCTGCAGGCTTTGGAACTTTGCAATCAGATCCATATCTGCCGGAGAAATCTCGGTTCCAGCCTCCACCACCAGCAGGGCAGCATCCACACCTGCAACAGAGGAAGTCACGCTTTTGACCATATACTCCCCCAGACGATCACGCGGTTTCAGCAGACCGGGGGTGTCCAGAAACACCAACTGATTTTCGCTTTCTGTCAGTACGCCCATAATGCGTGTGCGGGTCGTCTGCGGCTTGCTGCTGACAATGGCAACTTTCTGCCCAAGCATCCGGTTCATCAGGGAGCTTTTGCCCACATTCGGCCGGCCGACGATTGCAACAAACGCAGATTTTTCTTCAACATTCATGTTTTGCATAGGGAGTACCTCATTTATTTAAAATTTCAGGACAGCCGCTGCAGAAAAGCCGTCTTTTCGTTCCGGCTGTAGCCGGCTTTTTCGTAGTAATGCAGTGTTTCCGGTTCGCGGGAACCGGTCATCAGCATGATTTTGTAGCAGTTGTACCGCACAGCAATGCGCTTTGCTTCACGCAGACAGGCAGAGCCAAAGCCCTGATTGCGAAAAGAGCAATCGGTCACCATGTTTTCCACCAGCGCATACGGCCGCTGGCCGTGTGTCAGGTTCGGCACAACTACCAGCACACAGGAAGAAACAATTCTGCCGTACACTTCATTGACAACCACATGGCAGCAGGGGTTGTCCACGATTTGCTGCCAAACATTTTCCGCATTGCCCGACGACTGCGGCAATGGGTTATCGTGCAGCTGTGTGTACAAAAGCAGCAGGCTATTTAAATCTGTTTTTTTCGCTTCTCTTACCATTTCCTGATTAACCTCTTTAATCGCGGTCGCTTCGACCGATTTTCCCAATTTTCGCGTAACAATATGTAAAAGGCCATACAAAAGTCAATAAGATTTTCTGCATCGGAATGCCCGCAGGCGGTCCCGCATTGCCGGAGGCCCAAGCAGTACATAAACAATGGCAGCTACTACCGACCCTGCCAGCAGCACCAAAAGCAATGGCCTGTCCGTCAGCCACTGCCAGCCGGCAGCAATACAGGCAGGCTTTGCAAAAAGGCATACCCCGACTCCTGCGGCAAACACTGCCCGCAGCAGTACGCCGCCCGCGGCCAGATCTTTTACGCTGCGCACGCCGCCGCTGAAAGTGGAACTGACCAGGTCACACTGTGTTTCCGTAACGGTGTTGAACACCTCCGCAGACATCACCGAACCGATCGTTAAAAACAGCACTGCGTACCCCAGTGCGCCAAGGTGAAAAAACGGAGAAAACAGAAGCGTATAAAACGCGGCCACCGTGTGGAAGCGCATATTTCGCTCTGTATTGATACAGTACAGAATACCCCGCAGGGCATAGCGCAGACTTTTCATAAAACGCATGAATGATACGTCCTCAGCATTTCTACGGTTTATTCGTCATCTTCCATAACGTAGCTGCTGCTGCTCGGCAGGCCAAGCTCCGCCATGACTTGCTCTTCTTTTTCGCGCATCCGTACCCGCTGAATTCCGCCGTCTTCATGGTCGTAGCCCAGCAGATGCAGCATGCTGTGTGCAGTCAGGTAGCCAACCTCACGTTCTAAACTGTGGCCGTAGCGATCCGCCTGCTCGGTTGCTTTTTCCATGGAAATAACAATATCGCCCAAAATCTTGGCACCCGTCGTATGGTCAACGTCGTACACGCCGTTTTCGCCCATCGGGAAGCTAAGCACATCCGTCGGCATATCTTTGTCGCGGTACTGTTTGTTCAGCTGATGAATCTGCTCATTGTCCACAAATGTCACGCTGATTTCTGCGGAGCTGTCAAAGTTCTCCATGCGCAGCACTGCGTTGCAGCAGCGGCGCACCAGCATACGCAGTCCGGTCGGTATTTTGACCGCTTTCTGCTTATTCTCTATCATAACTCTAATTTTTTCCATAATCAGTGTTTTACCTCCTCATATTTTTCATATGCTTTAATAATTTCCTGCACCAGTTTGTGCCGAACCACATCCCGGCCGGTAAACTCAACCTGTGCAATATCTTCTACGCCGCGCAGTATGCGCGTAATCTGCTTGAGCCCGCTGTGTCTGCCGTCCGGCAGGTCAATCTGGGTAATGTCGCCGGTAATGACCATGCGGCTGTTAAAGCCCAAGCGGGTCAGGAACATTTTCATCTGCTCCTGTGTGGTGTTTTGCGCCTCATCCAGAATAATGAAGCTGTCGTCCAGCGTGCGCCCGCGCATGTACGCCAGCGGCGCCACTTCGATGTTTCCCCGCTCCACGTACCGCTGGTAGGTTTCCGCACCAAGCATGTCGAACAGTGCATCATACAGCGGACGCAGGTAAGGGTCAACTTTCTGCTGCAAATCGCCGGGCAGGAAGCCCAGCTTTTCTCCGGCCTCTACAGCAGGGCGGGTCAGGATGATGCGTTCCACCTGCTGTGCGCGGAATGCGGTGACCGCCATGGCAACTGCCAAATAAGTTTTTCCGGTACCCGCCGGGCCAATTCCAATCGTGATGGTATTGTCCCGAATCGCCGCACAATATTTTTTCTGCCCCAGTGTTTTCGGCTTAATCGGCTTGCCTTTGCTGGTTATGCAGATGCAGTCCCCGGCAAGCGCCTGCACCTTATCTTCCGCCCCTTCATTGACAAGGCTCAGGCAGTAGCGTACATTCTGCTCTGTCAGCGTTTCCCCCCGGTTCACCAAGGCCAGCAGACTGTTCAGCGCACGAACTGCACGCTCCACGTTTTCCGGCTCACCCGTCACCTTAATCTCGCTGTCACGCGTCACTGCGGCAACCTGATACTCTTTTTCAATCAGACGGATGTTTTCATCCAAATTCCCGAAGAGCGCCGCGGCCTGTTCTGTTCGGTCAATGCTGACTCTTTGTTCAAACAAATGCTTCACCTTACACTGTTTAAAAATTCAAAAACCTTCTTCCCACGGAAACATTCCCCTTTGGGTTCATTTTCGGTAATATTTCTGCGGAAGTTGTGCTATGTTCGCTTTTTTATCATACCACAGAAGACAAATATAGTCACTAGGTTTTTCCCAAGTTTATTGTGTTCATTTTTACAGAAAATTAACGCGATTTTCTGACATTCCGTGATTTTGGGGCTTTTTTCTTCTTTATAAGCAGCAACCGGAGCAAAACCAGCCGTTTACTGTGAAATTTTTACTTCTTTCGCAATATTTTCGCGGCATACGAGCTGGCGGGTAACGGTCACACCGTTTTTATCGGCCTTTATGGTGTCAGTCCGCTTTGTTACGCTGGCACTGGAAAGTTCTGTCTTTTCCTTGCTGTCCAAAAGCTGTTTTGCCTCTTTTTCGACCTCCGCCCTGCTTCTTTGCCTGGTCACCAGCCGCACCGGCGTCAGCTCTTCCTGCAAAAATGAAAGTGGAAGTTCCTTTCCGCACAAACGCACGGCGGTCTGCTGGCCGGTACGCATCAACTGCCCGCTTGGCGGCAGCTCAACAGAAAGCGGAATCTGTACCCCAAACACGAGCAGAGAGCGGCGTTCGGCGGGCTGCCCGCATGTCTGCCACTGCGAAAGTCCAAACGGCACCTGCACCTGCAGCGTGTGCTTGGTTTCCGCGATGACCGTACCCGCCGCATGGTACAGCCGCATGAATTTCTGCTCTTTGTCTTCCACCACTGCTGAGACCAAAAGCTGGTTCTTGATAACGCCGTCGCCCACTTTCACAACCGGGCTCCCGGCTGAAACATGCATTTCCACCACAATTCCATTTTCAGACGCACGCAGATGATACCAGCCGTTCTGGTCCGCAACCGGCGGCTGCTCATCCTTTTCCGTCAGCTGCACATCCACATCCGCACCATGGTTATTCACGCTGATCCAGCTGATCTGCGGGAACTTCTCCATCATTTTGGTCTGCACTTCTTTTGCGGAAAAGCCGCTCTTTTTCACACCCGGCGCCACCCCCTGCTCCGCCAGTGCCTGCCGCAGTTCATTTTCCGGAATGTTTTTGCAGCCGGTGACCTCTACCGTCCAGAAACACTGCCCCAACGCCAGCAGTGCCACCCAAAACAGCACAAATCCGGCAATTAAGCCGGGACGGTGCCGCAGATGGGCAATTTTCAGCGGCAGTCCGCCTTTCCGCTGTATCTGCAAACGTACCTTTGCCTGCCGTGCAGGACGGCGCAGCGCAGCATACTGCCCTGCACGTACACAGGCGGTTATCCCTTTGCTGCCCGGGCGTACCCGCCAGATGTAAATTTTTGCCCTTGTACAGCAGTTTAGGAACCGTTCCCCGCCTTTCGGTGTAACCACTCGAAAGCGCACCCAGCCGGTCAGCCAGTGTGTTAAACCCATTACGGTTCCTCCTTTTCTGTTTCTCGCTGGGGCAGCATTTCTCCGCGCGCAGCGTAATCGATTTCCGTAATATAACCGGTCACGACCAAAGTGCGAACAGCCAGGCTGTGCAGTGTCAGCCCCCTGCCAAGGAAGCGCAGCACACCGCGGCCGTACCGGATGCGCACAACATCCTCTGTATATTCCAGCACACCTCCGCAGCCGTCCACAGTGGCCTCCCGGTTACCCGCAAGCTCCAGCTTTTCTCCTGCCTGTGCAAGCAGAGCCGGTTTTTCCGGCAGTTTCATTGCGCACACACTCCCTTTTCCACAGGCTTCTCTAAAATTGTTGAAAACACAACAGTTTTACAAAAGCATACTTTGTTCTGCTGAAAAAATATTCTGCGAAACTTCTGCATATGCATTGTGGACGAGAGGAGGTTTATCCATGTCAAAAAAAATTACGGGAGCAGCGGCGATTTTTATGGCTGCCGCCCTGCTGTTTTTTCCGCGTCAGGCGGCAGACGGCGCTTCTGCCGGCATTTCCACCTGCTTAGGGGTGCTTGTGCCTTCCCTGTTCCCGTTTTTGGTCATCACAGTATTTTTAGTCAAAAGCGGACTGTCATCCTCTATTGGCCGGTGTATCGGCAAACCCTTTGCAAAGCTGTTTGCCCTGCCGCCCGCCGCCGCGCCGGCTATTCTAATGGGAATGCTGGGCGGCTACCCCACCGGTTCGCGCGGCGCACAGGCGCTTTACGAAAGCGGAGAACTGAACGCTGAACAGGCAGAACGTCTGCTGCTGTTTTCGGTAAACGGCGGACCCGCATTTATTTGTACCGCGGTTGGTCTTGGCTTTCTCGGCAGCGTGCAGGCCGGCCGGTTCCTTTTGATTGTTCACCTGCTTTCCGGGCTGGCAGTGGGCATTCTGCTGGGAATTTCACATCACAAGGACATTGCACAGCCACCGCACCAAATTTCTTGGCCCTCACCGGCGAAGGCACTTCTGGCCGCTGTGCGCAGCAGTGCCTCCTCCATGCTGCTGATGTGCTGCTTTGTTGTGCTTTTCAGCACTTTCCTTTGCATATTGCAGCAGTTCTTTTCCGGAACGTCGCTTGCCGTATTCGCCGGTTTCTGTGAAGTAACACTTGGCTGCCGCTCTGCCGCAAACGTCAATGCTCCGCTGTGGTGTATTTCGCTGATCCTTGGCTGGGGCGGCCTGTGTGTGCATTTACAGGTTTTGCAGGGACTTTCCTTTCGTGTACGCCCCGGCCGTTTTTTTCTGTGCCGTGCCCTGCAGGGAGGGCTGGCGGCCCTTTGCACCTTGCCGTTTCAAAACGAATTTACGCCAAAACCGCCGCTTCCACCTGTTGTGGATGTTTTTGGCAGCTTTGCACAAAGCCGGCCGGAACTTTCCGGCGGTATCGCCGCAGGCGCTGCTCTGATTATTCTTTGCGCTGCACTGTTAATTGACAGTAGCGGTCAACATAATTCTGTGGTATAATAGTTCCCGGATAGACCATACTGCAAACTGTGTGGTGATTTCAGGCAGTTCTTTTTGGCTGCTTTTCAAGGGGGCTTTCCATGAAGATGCAGAGCGGCGGTTTTTTCAGCAGCACAATCGAACCCCGCTGCGACTACTGTGCACACGCGGTCGGTGCACAGAACAATCCTTCCTGCCTGCTTGGCCGGCAATTCCCGCAGTCCGGTTCCTGCCGGCGTTTCCGGTATGACCCACTGCGCCGCGTACCGCTGGTGCGTCCGCCTGTTCCCAAACCGGATGCAGATGAATTTAAACTGTAATTTTTGCCAAAAGAAATGGCACCTAAGCACGGCATACTGCCGACTTAGGTGCCATTTTATCCTGTTTTCAGTTTGACGCGGTGCCTTCCCCGCTGATTACATAAACCGGGTTTTGCGCCTGCATCAGCTTGTGGCCGCCCGCAGGGCGGGATTTTGCCACGCTGATCTGGGCAATGTCCACATCCGCCAATGCAAAACGCTCCATGCATTGAATCGCCTGCGTAACGGTTTCCAGCGAAATCGCGTTCAGCACAATGCGTGCCTTGGGGTTCTTCTGCAACACTTCTTCCAGGATTTCCGGCAAATTTCCGGTGCTGCCGCCGATAAATACACAGTCCGGCGCCGGCAGACCCTTGAGTACCTCCGGTGCTTCGCCCTCTACAGCTTTTACGTTGTATACACCGAATTTCTGGCGGTTCTGTGCCGTCAGCTTCAGTGCCGCGCGGTTTTTATCAATCGCGTAAACAATACCTGCTTTTGCCTGCAGTGCACATTCCACGCTGACCGAACCGGTGCCGCAGCCAATATCGTAAACTACACTGCCGCTGTGCAGACAAAGTTTGCCCACACTGACCGCGCGCACTTCACATTTTGTCATGGGTACCCCGCTGTGAAAGAACTCATCGTCGGGAATACAGGTACGCACTTCTTTCTGCATTGGCTCTGCATTCTCAATGTACAGCACACACAGCTGGCTAAACTTTTGAATAGACAGTTCTTCTGCGCTGCCGCACAGAATCCGTTCACGGTCAGTTCCCAAATGTTCGCCGACAACAATCTGCAGCCTGCCAAGGCCGCCGCTGCACAGCCGCGCACAGACATCCTGCACCCGGCAGCGGCGGGAGGCCAGCAAAAATGTGCGTTTGTTGATCCTCACCGCACTGCCTACCTGCGCCGGCAGAGTATCTGTCGGCAGCAGCTTTGCATCCGCCCAGCCACAGCCCACGCGCGCACAAAAATACGCAATGGAACTGACACCGGCAATTCCCTGTACTGTGTAGGAATCTTCCAGTGCCGCCCGCAGGCGTGCAGCGTCCCCGTGAAGGCCGGGATCACCATAAAAAACTGCCGCTGCCTCCCCGATTTCGGGATGACTGTCCAGATAAGCCCGGATTTTTTCCGGTGCAGTCTGCTCCAGCTTCCGGCAGCCTGCGGGCAGGATTTCCAGTAATTGTTTTTCGCCAAACACACCGCCGCAGCGCGCCAAGACCTCCGCTGCTTCGGCGGTCAGTCCCTGCGTACCGCCCACACCGGCACCAACCAGATAAACTTTCCTCTTCATGTTAAAAACTCCGTCATTTTAGGTTCACAGATTCGGGGGCCTGCCGCAAAATCGCGGCAAATCAACCGTACAAAATATTGTACTACAAAGTGAAGAAAATAGGAAGTCCAAATGTAAAATTAACAAAATCAGGCTTGATGCCCTGCTTTCGTTTTGCTATACTTATTAAACAATGCGATTTTTCGCAGGAAAGCAGGTTTTCTCATTGACACCTCGTGAACGCAGAGCCGCTGTGCTGCGGGATTTGGAGCATGCAGACGCACCCCTGAGTGCCTCCGCCCTTGCGCGAAAGTACACGGTCAGCCGCCAGATCATCGTTGGGGACATCGCTCTGCTGCGTGCCGCACAGGCACTTATTACCGCTACTCCGCGGGGATACATTTTGGAGCGCACCAAACCGGCGGGACTGACCCGCACCATCGCCTGCTGTCACACTGGGCTTTTGCCCCTGCAGCAGGAGCTGTACACCATAACCGACAACGGCTGTGCAGTGCTGGATGTGATTGTTTCCCACAGTGTATACGGCCAGCTCAGCGGAAAGCTGCACATCTTCTCACGGTATGACGCAGACGCGTTTATTAAAAAAGTGAAAAAGAACAATGCCGCGCCCCTTTCCACGCTGACCGACGGCGTACATCTGCACACGCTGCTCTGCCCGGACGAAGCCGCCTGCAGTCGGGTGACGGAGCAGCTCAAACAGCTGGGCATTCTGTACCGGGACGATCCTGCGGAGGAATAGCTTTACCATTAGCTTTACCATTAGCTGTCAAGACACGCGTTTTGACAGCCAAGATACAACTTTTCCTTTCATTGCCTTCTTTCGCCCGCGTGCCTACTGTTCATATGAAAACGCAGCGCTTCCTTTTCACTCGGAAGCGCTGCGTTTTTGTCTGTTGTGTTTAAATGCTTTCGTGGAATGTGCGGGCAATAACCTCTTCCTGCTGTTCACGGGAAAGGCGGTTAAAGTTGACAGCGTAACCGGAAACGCGGATGGTCAGAGTCGGGTATTTTTCCGGGTGATCCATCGCATCAATCAATGTTTCACGGTTCATCACGTTGACGTTCAGGTGATGCGCGCCCTGACTGAAGTAGCCGTCCAAAAGCGCTGTCAAATTGCTTTCACGCTGATTTTCATCCTTGCCGAGTGCAGTCGGCACAATGGAAAACGTGTTGGAAACGCCGTCTTGGCACACACTACGGTACGGAATCTTTGCAACGCTATTTAAGGATGCCAGCGCACCGGATTTGTCGCGGCCATGCATCGGGTTTGCACCCGGCGCCAGCGGCTCGCCCTTTTTGCGTCCGTCCGGAGTCGTGCCGGTCTTTTTACCGTACATCACGTTGCTGGTGATGGTCAGTGCGGAAAGGGTGTGCTTTGCGCCGCGGTACAGCGGATGCTTTTTCAGCTCGCTGCTGAAACGCTCCACAATATCGACTGCCAAGTCGTCCGCACGGTCATCGTCGTTGCCGTACTTCGGAAAATCCCCTGCTGTTTCAAAGTCGACCGCTACGCCCTGTTCATTGCGAATCGGGCGCACCTGCGCGTACTTGATTGCGGAAAGGGAATCCGCCGCAACGGAAAGGCCTGCCACACCAAACGCCATCAGGCGTTCCACATTTGTGTCATGCAGAGCCATCTGGCTGGCCTCATAGGCGTACTTGTCATGCATATAGTGGATAATGTTGTTTGCATCTACATACAGTTGTGCAACGTATGCCATTACCTTTTTATAGTTTTCCCATACTTCTGCATAGTTAAGTACATCTCCGGTCAGCGGTGCAATGTCCGGCACAACCTGAATGCCCTTTAACTCATCCACGCCGCCGTTAATTGCCAGCATCAGACTCTTTGCAAGGTTGCAGCGGGCACCGAAGAACTGCATTTGTTTGCCGACCTTCATTGCGGAAACGCAGCATGCAATCGCGTAATCATCCCCGTAAATCGGACGCATCACATCATCATTTTCGTACTGAATGGAGTCCGTTGCAATGGAAATCTTGGTGCAGTAACGCTTGAATGTTTCCGGCAGATGTTCGCTCCACAGTACCGTCAGGTTCGGCTCCGGTGCAGTGCCCAAATTAATCAGCGTATGCAGATAGCGGAACGAGTTTTTTGTAACCAGCGAACGGCCGTTCACGCCAACACCGCCGATCGATTCCGTTACCCAAGTGGGGTCGCCGCCGAAAAGTTCGTCATATTCCGGCGTGCGCAGGTGGCGCACCAGCCGCAGCTTGATAATAAACTGGTCAACCAGTTCCTGTGCGCCCTCTTCGGTCAGTGTACCGTTTTCCAGGTCGCGCTGCAGGTAAATGTCCAGGAACGTGGAAGTACGGCCGAGGCTGGTTGCCGCGCCGTTGTTTTCCTTGACTCCGGCGAGGTAACCCATGTACACTGCCTGCACCGCTTCACGTGCGTTCTGCGCCGGTTTGGAAATATCCACACCGTAGGAGGCCGCCATCTGCGTAATAGCTTTCAGCGCGCGAATCTGTTCGCTGACATTCTCAGAAAGGCGGATGCGCTCTTCATTCATGGGGCCGTCCAGCTCGTCATGGTCTTTCTTCTTCTGTTCAATCAGGTAGTCCGTGCCGTACAGCGCGATGCGGCGATAGTCGCCGATAATGCGTCCACGGCCGTAAGCGTCCGGCAAACCGGTTAAAAGTCCAACGTGGCGGGCTGTGCGCACACGTTTCGGGTAAGCATCAAACACACCCTGATTGTGCGTTTTGCGGTACTCACCGAAGTGCCGCTCAATTTCCGGGTCAAGCTTGTAGCCGTACTGCTCCAAACTCTGCTGTGCCATGCGCATGCCGCCGTACAAGTTCACCATGCGTTTCAGCGGCGCATCCGTCTGCAGACCGACAATCATTTCGTTTTCGCGGTCAATGTAGCCGGGCTCGAAATTGTTGATGCCGGAAATGCGTTTGGTTTCCACATCCAGCACACCGCCCTTTTTCAGCTCCTGCTGCAGTAAATCGCTGCACTTGCTCCAAACAGCTTTGGTTTTTTCCGTAGGGCCGGCAAGGAAACTGTCGTCACCCTCGTACAGTGTATAGTTCTTCTGAATGAAATTGCGTACATCAATTTCACGCTGCCAGCGGCCCTCGTGAAAACCATTCCATGCGTTATTCATCAGGAAATTCCTCCATGTTTTAAATTAAAAATATAAGTCCATACAAAATTCGTAGAAATCTTCTGCTCCCAAAAATACACCTGTGTTATTTTACCGCAGTCTGCAGGAAAGTGTGAGCGGTTCACGGGAGCTTCCGTGCATCATCTGCGGGTTTCCCCCACTGCAAAGTATTTTTTCTGCCACTGTTCCACTTTTCCGATGTCCATTGCCGGCACACCCGTCAGCGGATATTTTAGCCCCATTACTTCGTATTTGTGTACCCCAAGCAGATGGTACGGCAGCAATTCTACTTTCTGCACGTTTGGAACATGTGCGTGTACAAACGACTGCAGTGCCGCCATATGCGCTTCGCCGTCCGTCAGCCCCGGCACCACCACATGGCGCACCCACACCGGCGTTCCTGCGCGGCGCACGGCCTGCAGAAATTTGCCGGTTTCCGTCCAATCACGTCCGGTCATCTGGCGATAGCTTTCTTCTGTAATCTGCTTTACGTCGTACAGCACCAAGTCGGTATATTGCAGGATTTCGTCATACATTCCCCGACCGCACCCCGCGGTGTCCAAACAGGTGTGAATCCTCGCTTCCCGGCACAGTTTCAGCGTTTCCAGCACAAATTCCGGCTGCAAAAGCGGTTCGCCGCCGGAAAACGTGACCCCGCCGCTGCTGCGTGTAAAGTATGGGCGGTAACGGACAATTTTTTGAAGCAGTTCCTGCGGGGACATTTCCTCCCCGCCCTCTGTGGCCCAAGTGTCCGGATTGTGGCAGAACTGACACCGCAGGGCACAGCCCTGCAGGAAAACCACGACCCGAATTCCCGGCCCGTCCACCAGTCCCATCGTTTCCAGTGAATGGATCTTTCCGAGCATCAAGCAGTTTCCTCCTTTTCTCCGGATGGCTGTTTGTTTTTGCGTAAGAAAATAAAAAATGCCGCACCATCCGGGTTTTCGCCCAGACGGTCGGCATTTCCTTCGCCATACTTCATGTGGTTTACTCCACTTCCGTCAGTTGTATGGCTGCTATGGCTACAGCATACCTGAATTTATTAAAATTGTCAAGCACTGTTTTCTTTGAAATTCAGCTTTTTACAAAAACCAATTACATTTACTTGGCTGCCCCGAATGCTTCTTTCATCGTTTTTATCCACAAGTCAAAGGAGGATGTTTGAATTTGGTAATAGCCAACAGGACCGTTCCACGTACAGCCAGGGCGCTTGGAGAAATTTCCGCTGCCGCCGTCCGCATAGACGTAAGCCGCGCTACCATCTGCTGGGTAAAAGGAAATTGCATACTCGCCACCCGATATATTGGGGTTCTGTGGCAGTCTTTTTAGTTTTACTTGCCCTATCCCTTGCAATAATTTTTGCATTTCTGACTGCGTTTTTATAGTCTTAGTGATTCCTGCGTGGTACACTTCCACTTTAGAAAATTTGGAAGCATCTGTTCCAACAGCCTGTGCCATTGCAGTTGTAGAATTTACTTTGACCTTAAACAAACAAATCGTTTTGCCGTGGTGGGTAATGTACACGCCGGTTTCGCCCTCGCCAACACAGCGGAAACCGTACAGTGCTGTCATCTGGTCCATTTTTTTGCCGTCAGCTCTGCCTAGTGCTGTAGAAACAGCCTCTTTCGTAAAGGTTTCCAGTACTTTTCCGTTGCCAACGGTGTAGGTATCGTCGTCGGCAAGACCACTTGCCTTAAAGATATAACTCTCCCCATACTGCCTTTGCAAATCCTGTGTAGTATCCGAGTAAATATCTCCTACGTTGCCGCCGGCAAAGGCCGGAATGGCATAAATTGAGCCAACAAGGCACACGGCTAATCCTGTTGCTAACATTCTTTTCCTTTTCATCACTACAAGTTCTCCTTTCGTGACAAAGTTTACCAGCGTGTATAAAGTGCTCTTTCTATAAATCTTGTATTCTGGTAATCATAATTGAAATCATAAGTTGCCAAAGATGTGTTGAACCCATCCGCAATCCTTAATTTTGGAGCAGATGAATTCTTTGTATAACCGAAACACACAACTGCATGCCCTTGATTATAGCCATTGTATTGAGTCAAACATAAAATAAGTGGAATTCCATGATGGATATTGTTGGCAATAAATTCTAAGTCTACCGAATTTTAAATCCTTTCTTTCCATATTTTTATTGTATAAAATTTTATGTACTTCCAAGATTTATTATAATATTATACAATATTTATTGCAACAGACTTTCTAACTTATTTACCAAAAATATCCGTTTATGAATTTGCGGTTCTGTCCCGCTTCACTCCCGGCGCGTTTTCGTAGTACTGCTTCATAGTGGCATACCATTTGCCATAGGAACTGCTTTGCAGCGGATAAAAGCCCTCCGGCCCGTTAAAAGTACAGCCTTTTTCTTTGTGAAAACCGCCGCTGCCGCCGTCACTGTACTGATAAGCACCGCTGCCGTCAGCCGGGTACAATTTCAGGCCATATTCCCACCCAACCATGTGCGGATCTTCTTGAATGTGCCGCAGCTGCACGGTTAAAATTTTCTGCAGCAGTGCGGCAATCTGCTGTTGGTCAGTAATCGTTTTGTCGTACTGCATATGGGAAATTACAATTTTTGAAAATTTGGAAGCATCCGTACCCAGCACGCTGCCCATCCCGACTGTTGAGCTTACTTTCACCTTAAACAGCAGCATGCGTTCCCCCTTGTTCGGCTGCAAATAAACGCCGGTTTCCCCTGCGGAAAGGCAGCGAAACGCATAATAAAAAGTAGTGGTGCTGTCCCTGCGGTTTACCGAAAAAGATGGCTGCGGCTCATAATTTTCCAGAATTTTACCGTTACCAACGGAATAGGTCGGCGAAATTGGCATGGTACTGTGGCCGCTGCTGGCAGCCGTGTTATTATGCAGAGTAACCGCAAAAGTGTAAGTGTCCCCCACCCAGCGTTCCATGTTCTGTGTGGTATCAGACCAAAACCACGTGTCACCCGTTCCAAACGAACTGTCCGGCACACGCGCAGCTTTTGCCTTGCCGGCAAAAAATCCCACGAAAAACACCGCACAGGCCAGCAGTACGCCGACCACTGTAAAAAGAACCTTTTTCTGCGTTTTCATAAATAACTCCAGTAGACAGTGCAAAGGCACATATGTTTATACTGCTTAAGCAGATTATTTTATTTTGTTAGAATGTGTATCCGTTTGTTGGCTGTAATAGCTAAAGGTCTGGCTTCGCAGGATAGGATCTATCCCAGCCATCCACTTTTCGTACTTTTCCTGCAGCTGGGCGGCAGTGCCGGTCAGTTTTTTGCCGGTTTCCAAGTCTATAAAGCCGCCGTCCTTCGGCAGTATAAAGTTAAATGCGCCCGCATTTACGACTTTATCTGCCGCTGTGATTTCACGGTGAAAACGCTGCTGCATCATTACGTTGACCACACCTCTGCCGGTAAGACAGTAAGATTCCGCCGAAACAGCACCCGCCCTAGCAGTTTCCATGATATATCCGTCTTTTTTACCATTGGTTTTAAGCAGAAACAGATAGGAGTTTTCTGTTCCGGCAAAATCGCACATTGGCACTACTTCATCAATCACGGTGGTTTTGTCCCATTTCTCCGGAACGGGGTCAGGGTGTTCCACTGTCCGCTGAATGACTTTCTGTGCATTTGCTGTTGCAGCTTTCAAGCGGGAACCGGCTTCGACTTTCACTTTAAAAAGCCGCATTGTTTTGCCATGGTGGGTAATATACACGCCGGTTTCGCCCTCGCCAACACAGCGGAACCCGTACAGGTAGGTGAAAACATTTGGGTTTGGCTGGCCTTTCTCAAAGCCAAGATCAGTAGTCGCGCTTTCCTGCGTAAAGGTTGCAAGCACTTTTCCATTTCCAACGGTGTAGGTATCCCCTTCAAAAAGGCCGTTCACTCGAAAAACATAACTCTCTCCATACTGCCGCTGCAAATCCTGTGTGGTATCTGAGTAAATATCCCCTACTTTGCCGCCGGCAAAGGCCGGAACAGCACTGCACACCGTAACAGCAGCTGCCAAAACAATGGCTGCCACTTTCTTCTTCTCCATAGACTTTCGCTCCTTCCCATACCATTATTTGATATTTTTATTATACGCCTTGTAACCGGTGCGCAGTGTAGAATTTTTTGGTAATTATTTAGTGAATATGCTTGTCTTGCTCATGCGCTGTGCAGCTTCCTGCAAAGCTTCCTCGTCCTGTACCAGCGCCATGCGCACATGCCCTTTTCCACTGGGGCCGAAAGCACTGCCGGGTGTTACCAGCACGCCGGCCTTTTCCACCAACTCGCGTGAAAAGTGCCTGTCATCATCGCCGTATTTTGCCGGAATCTGCGCCCAGGCAAACATGGTTGCGGCGGGCTTTTCAAAATGCCAGCCCAGTTTGTCAAATGCTTCGCAGAGGATGTCGCGGCGCTTTTCATAGGCCGCCCGCGTGCGTACCACACAGGACTGGTCACCGGTAATTGCTTCTGCCGCCGCTTTCTGAATTGGCAGGAACATCCCGTAGTCCATATTGGATTTGAGCTGCTTCAGCATGGAAACCACTTGCTCATTGCCAACGCAGAAGCCCACGCGTGCGCCTGCCATTCCATAAGTTTTGCTTAATGAATTAAACTCCACGCCGACTTCCGCCGCGCCAGGAAAACGCAGAAAGCTGCCGCAGATTTTGCCGTCAAACACCAATTCGCTGTAAGCATTGTCGTGCAGTACGATAATGTCATACTTTTTGGCGAATGCAATCAGTTTTTCATAAAACCAATCCGGTGCGACTGACGCCGTGGGATTGTTCGGATAGGAAACGACCATCAGCTTCGCGGCTTTTGCGTCCTCCTCCGGAATCGTGTCAAAGTCAATGAGATAGTCGTTTTCTTTTTTCAGCGGCATCCATGCAAGCCGCGCACCGGCCATCATCGGGCCGCAGCTGAATGCCGGATAGCACGGGTCAGGCACCAGTACCGTATCCCCTGGGTCAGCAATGGACAGCGCAATGTGGGTAAGTCCCTCCTGCGAACCGAGCAGGGAAACCACCTGTGTTTCCGGATTCAGCGTTACGCCGTAGCGGCGGCTGTACCACTGCGCCACTGCCTGCTGTAATTCACTGGTGTCGCTGATGGCGTAAATATACTGGCGGGGGTCCTCTGCCGCCTCTGCCAGTGTGCGGCGAATATTTTCAACCGGCGGAATGTTTGGCGTTCCGACGCTCAGGTCAATTACCTGCACGCCCTGTGCTTCTTTTTCGCGCTTTAATGTAAGCAGTTCCGAGAACACGCCTTCCCCAAACTGTTCCATACGTTTTGCAAACTGCATACTAAATTCCCTCTTATTCCTAAATTGCTTTTCTAAAGTGCTTTCTTAAATTGTACGCTGCCCACCCGCTTTCGTCAACTTTCTTTATACACTGCAAAAAATCTGGCGTTTGGTAACAAAGCAAAGAAATACTAATAAAAGTACAGTCAATGCAGAACTGTAAAAAATATTTCAAGGAATATATTGACAATTGTTTTTTTAAATGGTATACTTTGGAAAAATATTAATTATCGAAAGGAGAGTTTATAAGGAAAGGTTCTGTAAAAAGGTTCGTTGCTGTCTTTGCGTCATTGGCTTTGACATTTTTTTCTGCCACCCCTGCCTTTGCCGCAACCAATGTTCCTGAGTCCATCAATTCGCACTCACCATCTTCCACCGCCGCGACGTTAAGTCCATCCACAATTCAAAAGCTAACCCCTTACATCTCTACTAAGTCTGATGGTTCCCTGTACATACAGAAAAGTGCTAATCAAGTCGGGGTGACCGCCACTGAATATGAACAAGCGCAAAAAAGTCTTCTTTCTTCCAATCTGATGATTAAAAAAGGCTTTTTAACTGCTGATCATTCCGGTAATATTTCAATTACACCAAAATATACACAAACAGTCAATGCTAATATTAACAAAGCTTCTATAGCTCAGAAGAATAATTTGTCTTTGTACACAGTCAAGCAATCACCTCTCAAATCGCATTGCATAATTCAAAATAATACTTTAACACTCAGAACGGCCTATTCTGGTGTAAACAAAGTTGTTTGGACATGGTATGGCTGCGACTTATACCTTAATAACGAAACTGCATCTAAAGTATCTTCAGGAATAAATATTGCGGGTACTTTATCCGTACTAATTCCAGAACCTGTTGTATCCAAAGTGCTTGCAATTGCGCTATCAGCTGCAGGCAACATAATTGCTTTCAATAATACCAATGGCCGCGGCGTTATTATCAAAATTTTGATTGCTCCTCCTCTTTACGGCAGCAGTCTCCCAACCGTTAGCCCTATTTGGATTTCTTCACAATGAGAGAGACTAACTTATGAAATTCACTGTTTCTATGACCCTTTTATTTGCAAATTGCGTCTTTCTTCTGATTGCTCTGATTTTCCAAAAGAAAATCAGTAAAAAAGGAGATATTGCCATTCGTATTATTGCTTTCAGCGTAGGTATGATTGCTGTAATTCTCGGCTTCCTGAAAATTTAACAACAAGCCCCTGCCTTGGGTGTTACACCATGGCAGGGGCTTGTTTGCGCCCAAAACTTATGCGTTAAAAACAGAGGTGAGAATCTGTAAGGGGGCCGCTACGGAAACCGCCGCGCCGCACAGGATGGCCACCGCTAGCAAGACTTTTCGCTTTGCGGCCTGTGCTCGTTTCGCCGCTGCGTACAGCGGAAACTGCAAAATATCCACCGCAAGCATGGCAAGTGAAATTGTCGCAGTAGGTGTCATTTTCCACACATCCGGCACACTCCACATACCGGCAGAAAAACGGACCGTGTTCCCAATCATCGCCCAGAGCACAAAATGCACCGCCGCACCAGCACTGAAAACAATCCATAAAATCCGCAGGATTCGGCACAGCTGACGCCTTTTGTCCCAGAAATGTGAAAAGAGGGATGCTGGAAACACACCGAACGCAGAACAAACCGGTACCGCCGCCAAAGCAGTGAAAACTTCGCCCATCACGCTCACCTCTTTGCAAGTTTTACATACAGAATATACAAAATTTACAAATCTGTCAAGCAGAGGCGCGAAGCGCCCCGTGCGGCGGCAAAGCCGCCGTCTTTGCGTAAACCGAAACATTTTCGCGTGTAAGCCTATGCCGGCAAACAAGTAAATTGAGAATTGTCTTGGCGCAAACAAACTGTCCCCCGCGCGGATGTGGCCGCAAAGGTGAAATGCCGCGCGAAGCGCGAGTAATTTCAGCTTTTCTGCTACTCTAGCGCGGCGCGCCCTGTAAAAATCAATTCGGCCATCTTGCTTTGCAGGTCAAGGGCGCAGCCCTTGTCTGTCTTTGGTAACTTTCTGCTGATACAGAAAGTTGCCGAGGGCGTGGGGCGAGCAGCCCCACAGCTTCACTGAAAAAGAAACATGAATTCAGGACAAGAAACGCTGCCAAAAGCAAAGCCGCACTTAAATTGTCTTTAATGCGTCTTTCATGCTCTTTACATATTCATACACCGGTTTCCCGGCATCTTCGCCGTACTTCGCGATGATTTTCACAATGGCGCTGCCCACAATGACACCGTCTGCAACGGCACCGATTTTCTCTGCCTGCTGCGGGGTATTGATGCCAAAGCCGACTGCGGCCGGGGTTTTCGTGCTTTCCCGCACAATCTCCATAATGGAAGCAAGGTCCGTCTTGATGTCACTGCGTACGCCGGTCACACCCAGCGAGGAAACCACGTACAAAAAGCCCTCGGACTCGGCGGCGATTCTGCGAATACGCTCATGCGAAGTCGGTGCAACCATAGAAATCACTTTTACGCCGTTTTTTGCGGCAAGTTCGGTAATTTCGCCTTTTTCTTCAAATGGCAAATCCGGAACAATGATGCCGTCCACGCCTGCTTCTGCGCAGCGCTTAAAAAAGCGCTCGTTGCCGTAGCTGAACACGGGGTTGTAATATGTCATAAACACCAGCGGCGCGTCGGTCTTCCTGCGCAGGTCTGCCGCCATATCGAACACACCGTCCGTAGTGGTGCCTGCAGAGAGGGAGCGCAGGTCAGCCTCCTGTATTACCACGCCCTCCGCAATCGGATCGGAAAACGGAATACCGATTTCCACCAGGTCACAGCCTCCGCGGAGCATTCCCAGAATGAACTCCTCTGTTTTTGCCAAGGACGGGTCGCCCGCTGTGACGAAACCGATGAACGCCTTACCGTTTTGAAATGCTTTTTCTATTCTGTTCATTCTGTAATGTTCCTCCCCCTGTAACGCGCGATTGCCGCCACGTCTTTATCTCCTCTGCCGGAAAGGCAGATAATCATACTTTGGTCTTTGCGCATGGTGGGCGCAAGCTGCATGGCATAAGCCACGGCGTGGGCGCTCTCGATTGCACAGATAATGCCCTCCGTGCGGGCAATGTACTCGAATGCGTTGACCGCTTCGTCATCCGTTACCGGCACGTACTGTGCGCGGCCGATGTCGTAAAGATGCGCGTGCTCCGGCCCGATTCCGGGGTAATCCAAACCGGCAGAAATGGAATACACCGGCGCAATCTGGCCATATTCATTTTGGCAGAAATAAGACTTCATGCCGTGAAACACGCCGGGCTTGCCGGTGGCAATGGTTGCGGCGGTTTGGGCTGTGTTCACCCCGCGTCCCGCGGCCTCGCAGCCAATCAGCTTTACTTCTTTGTCCGGTATAAAATTATAAAACATTCCCATGGCGTTGCTGCCGCCACCCACACAGGCAAGCACCGCGTCCGGCAGCTTTCCCTCTGCCTCCAGAATCTGTTCCCGCGCTTCCTTGCTGATAACGCTTTGAAAGTCGCGCACCATCATGGGGTACGGATGCGGCCCCATGACTGAACCAAGACAGTAGGCGGTATCATCCACGCGGCTGACCCATTCGCGCATGGCTTCGTTGACGGCATCTTTCAGCGTACCGGTACCGGACTCGACCGGATGCACCTTTGCACCCAGCAGTTCCATACGGTACACATTCAGTGCCTGCCGTTCGGTGTCTTTCACACCCATGAAAACTTCGCATTCCATGCCCAGCAGAGCAGCGCCGGTCGCCGCCGCCACACCGTGCTGCCCCGCACCGGTTTCCGCGATAATCCGCGTTTTGCCCATACGCTTTGCCAGCAGCACCTGCCCCAGCACGTTATTGATTTTGTGGGAACCGGTGTGGTTTAAATCCTCGCGCTTCAGGTAGATTTTTGCGCCGCCCAAGTCTTTGGTCATTTTCTCCGCGTAATACAAAAGCGACGGGCGACCGGTGTACTGCCGGTTCAGTTGGGCCAGTTCTTTTACAAAATCCGGGTCATTTTTATAGTGCTCATACGCCTTTTCCAGGCAGTCAAGCTCATTCATCAGCGTTTCCGGCACATACTGCCCGCCGTGTACGCCGTATCTTCCTTTAGACATTTCGTATCCTCCTTATAATCGCTTCTATCTTTGCTAAATCTTTTTTTCCGTCCGTTTCCGCGCCGCTTGAAACATCCATGCCCCACGGGTGCAGTGTTTTTGCGGCCTCCACCACATTTTCGGGCGAAAGCCCGCCTGCCAGAAACCACGGGCGGTCAATTTTCGGCAACAAACTCCAGTCAAAGACCTGCCCAGTCCCGCCGCTGCCGCTGTCCAGCAGCAGGAAATCCGCCGGACTTTGCAGCGCCCGCGCCGTATCTGCCGCGTTCTGCACACGAAACGCGCGAATTACTGGAAAACCCGCACGCTGAATCTGCCGAATGTCCGCATCCGACTCCTGCCCGTGCAGCTGTGCAATCGAGATGGTACCGACGCGCAGCAGCCGCAGGATTTCTGCCACCGGCTGGTTTACAAACACACCCACCGGCACAATTCCCGGTGAAAGCGCGGCGCGCAGTTCCGCCGCCTGCTCCGGCACAACTCTGCGGCGGCTTTCTGCAAACACAAAGCCGATATAATCCGGTTTGGCGGCGTTAACCGCCGCAATATCTGCCATACGGGTCAGCCCGCAGATTTTAATTTTTGTCATTTTTCGTTCACTCCTGCCGCAGCGCCCGCAGTGCCGCTTTGCGGTCCGGCACACGCATCAGCGCCTCCCCGACCAGCACCGCATCCGCACCCATCTGCCGCACGGCGGCGATTTCCGCCGCACCCTTTACCCCGCTTTCAGAAACAAACAGCACCTCCGGCGGAATTAACTTGCGCAGGCGCTCGCCCGCGTGGACATCCACGGTAAAGTCCTTCAAATTGCGGTTGTTCACGCCGATAATTTTTGCGCCGCTTGCCAGCGCGCGGTGTGCTTCCTCCTCGGTGTGTGCTTCCACCAGTGCGGAAAGGCCGAAACTTTCCGCCAGCTCACGGTAGCTTCGCAGTTCCCTGTCGCTTAAAATCGCACAGATAAGCAGCACCGCACTTGCGCCCAGCAGCTTCGCTTCACAAATCATATACGGGTCAACGGTGAAATCCTTGCGCAGAACCGGAATATGCACTTCCCGCGCAACTTCCTGCAAATACTGGTCTCTGCCCAAAAACCACTTTGGCTCGGTCAGTACGGAAACTGCCGCCGCGCCCGCTTCCTCGTAGTCCTTTGCAATCTGTAAATACGGAAAGTCCGGCGCAATCAGTCCCTTGCTCGGTGATGCTTTTTTGACCTCGCAAATAAAGGAAAGTCCCGGCTGCTTTAGTGCGCGTTCAAACGGGAACTCCTGGTTTTCTGGCAGCGCCCGCGCCTGTTCCAATAATTTTTCGTATGGGATTTTTTGCTTCCGCTGTACCACGCGTTCCCGTGCGGCGGCGGCAAGTTCGTCTAAAATCATGCGGTTTCCTCGTTGGTAAGACGAATAAACTGCTCAAGCTGTGCTTTTGCCGCGCCGCTGTCAATCGTTTCGGCGGCAAGTGCTATTCCAGCTTTTAAGTCGCTCACTTTTCCGGCAATCTTCAAAGCCGCGGCAGAGTTGAGCAGCACCGCGTCACGCTTCGGCCCCTTTTCACCCGCAAGAATCGCACGGGTAATCTCCGCATTTTCCTGCGGCGTTCCGCCGACCAAGTCCGCCTTTTGGCAGCGGGTAAGCCCCAGCTCCTCCGGCGTAATCACATAGGAGGTGTAGCTGCCGTCCTTTACTTCACAGACGGTGGTTGGTGCGGAAAGGGAAATTTCATCCAGCATATCCTGGCCGTAAACCACCATACCGCGTTTTACACCCAAATTTGACAGCACGCGCGCCAGCGGATCCACCAGTGCTTCGTCATAAACACCCATCAGCTCCATATTGGCGCCTGCCGGATTGGAAAGCGGCCCCAGGATGTTAAACACCGTGCGGATGCCAAGTTCTTTGCGCACCGGCGCAACGTACTTCATGGCGATATGATAATTCTGTGCAAACAGGAAGCAGAGGTTTATCTTTTTCAGCAGCTGTGTACTTTTTTCCGGCGGCAGAACAATGTTGACGCCAAGCGCTTCCAGCACATCCGCAGCCCCGCATTTGCTGGAAGCCGCACGGTTGCCGTGCTTTGCAACCGGCACACCCGCCGCGGAAATCACGATGGCGGAAGTGGTGGAAATGTTAAAGGAATTAGCGTTGTCCCCACCGGTGCCCACAATCTCCAACACGTCCATGTCGTGCAGCAGCTTCACGCAGTGTGCCCGCATCCCCGCCGCGGAAGCGGTGATTTCATCAATGGTTTCGCCCTTCATGCGCAGCGCCGTCAGGTAAGAACCCATCTGTGCCTGTGTGGTTTTGCCGCTCATGATTTCATCCATCACTATGTTTGCGGTTTCGTAAGTAAGGTCTTTCCCTTCGGTAAGCTGTGCGATTGCTTCTTTAATCATACCAAGTCACTCCTTTGTGTAATGCAAAATTTCTATAATCGTAAAAATTATAAAGTTAAACTGAAAGAACTTACTTTTTATCTCTGGGCTGCAAGCCCGGTGGCTTCGCAGTTTTGTACCGCCCCAACCTGCAGGAAATTTTCTAAGATTACTTTTCCCTGCGGGGTCAAAATCGACTCTGGGTGAAACTGCAGGCCATACACCGGATATTGTTTGTGCTGCACCGCCATTACTTCGCCGTCATCCAGGCTGCGTGCGCTAACTGCGAGTTCCGGCGGCAGGGTGCTTTCCTCCAGCGACAGCGAATGGTAGCGCGCTGCGCCGATTACTTCCGGCAGTCCGCGAAACAGCGGGCATTCCGCTGAAAGCCGCACCTGTGACTGCTTACCGTGCATCAGCTTTTTTGCGTAGCCGATCGTGCCGCCAAACGTTTCGCAGATGGCCTGGTGCCCCAGACACACCCCCAAAAGCGGCACTTTGCCGGTAAAATACCGCACCGCTTCCTCGCAGATGCCCGCATCCGCCGGCCGGCCGGGGCCGGGACTTAGGATGACCGCGCGCGGGTGCATTTCCGCAATTTGCTGTACCGTTACGTCATTATTACGCACCACCCGGATTTGATGGTCAATCGAACCGACCAGCTGATACAGGTTGTAAGAAAAGCTGTCATAATTATCAATCAGTACAATCACGGTCAAGTCCCTCCTGTGCTTCTTCCAAGGCGGTCACCACCGCTTTTGCTTTGTTAATGCACTCCTGATATTCGGTTTCGGGTACGCTGTCCGCAACAATACCCGCGCCGGAGCGGACGAACACCTTGCCGTTTTTCTTAAATGCAATGCGGATCGCGATGCAGGTATCCAGATTGCCGGTAAAGTCCATGTAGCCGATGGCACCGCCGTAAATACCGCGCTTGTTGTTTTCCAGCTCATTGATAATCTGGCAGGCGCGGAACTTCGGCGCACCGGAAAGCGTTCCTGCCGGCAGCACGGAACCAATCGCGTCCACTGCGGTGCAGTCCTCCCGCATCTGCCCCGCCACCGTGGAACCAAGATGCATAATGTGCGAAAACCGCAGCACCTGCAAATGTTTTTCCACCTTGACGGTACCGAATTTACTGATGCGGCCCAAGTCATTGCGCCCTAAATCTACCAGCATATTGTGCTCCGCAAGCTCCTTCGGGTCCTGTAGCAGTTCCGCTTCCAAAGCGTTGTCCTCTGCCTCCGTTTTCCCGCGCGGGCGGGAACCCGCCAGCGGAAAGGTATGCAGTACGCCGTTCTGCAGCTTTACCAGTGTTTCCGGCGAGGCGCCGGCGATTTCAATATCATCACTGGAAAAGTAAAACATATACGGTGAGGGATTCAGCGTGCGCAGCACCCGGTAAGTGTCCAGCAGGCTGCCCGCAAAGTCAGCTTCCAGCCGATTGCTGAGCACCACTTGAAAAATGTCGCCCTCGCGGATGTACTGCTTTGCGCGCTCCACCATAGCACAGTACTGCTCCTTGCTGAACAAATGCCGCACCGGTGAAGTCAGGCGGCCGGGTTCGCGCTCGGCGGGGGTGCCGGTGCGAATCAGCTGCACCAATTCCTCCAGTTCTTTTTGTGCCGTTGTGTACGCTGCTTCCACATCCCCGGCAAGCGAAATGTTGACAATCAAAATAATTTTCTGGCGGAAGTTGTCAAACGCAATAACCTTATCAAACAGCATCAAATCGACGTCATTAAAGTGTTCCTGGTCTTCCGCGTCCAGCTTCAGGTGCGGCTCGCTGTACTTGATGTAATCATAGGAAAAGTACCCCACCAGCCCGCCTGTGAAGGGCGGCATCCCCTCAAGGCGCGGGCTTTTGTTTTCCTCCACAATTTTTTTGAGCACCGCGCCGGGGTCTTTGGTGTGAAAGCGCTGCTCGGTTTCCCCTTTGATGCACATATTGCCGTCCACACAGGTAATTTCCTGCTTCGGGTCAAAACCCAGGAACGTGAAGCGTCCCCACTGCTGGGTGTCCTCCACACTTTCCAGCAAAAAGCAGTGACGGCTTTTCCCCTGCAGAATGCGCAGCACCTCAATCGGTGTTTTAATGTCCGCGTAAATTTCGCGGCTGACCGGCAGCACCCGGCAGGTTCTCTCCGCCGCATAGCGTTTTGCCTCGGTCAGTGACGGCTTTGCCATATTCATACCTCCCAAAAGATTTCCACGGGCAGGTATAAAAAAGACCCGCCCAAGGCAAACAGAATCTGTCTGCCAAGGACGGGTCTGAAAATTCAAACTCGCGGTGCCACCTTGTTTTGCGGTTCAGCTGAACCGCACCCTTTGCGGGGTACGAACATACCCCCGGCCAGTTACGCAGGCCTTACGTCACGGAATACTTGGCAAAATGCCTTTGACCGTGCCCTCAGTGGTCCATTTAACGAACTGCTCGCGGCCCGGCTCTCATCTGCCCGGGCTCTCTGTACACGCTGGCTTCGTTTTTATCTCCACTTCATCGGTTTAACAGGAAACAATATAAAATTATTTGCTTATTATTATACGCATCTGTTTTTGTTTGTCAACTGCTTTTTTGTAATTTTTTGAGAAACGCTCAAATTTTCTGTCAGCGGCAGCTTGGTCGTGATTCACAAAAATTTATTTTAAAATTTGTAGGAATCACGTTTGTTTTTCTCTTGCGTTTTATGTTAAACGTATTTATACTAGAGCTATTGAAGTTATATAATTGTCATTTTATACAAAGGCGGTGCTTTTTATGCAGCAAACTCCCTGGTGGAAAAAGAGCGTAGTTTACCAAATTTACCCCCGCAGCTTTATGGATGCAAACGGTGACGGCGTGGGTGACCTTGCCGGCATTACCAGCCGGCTCGATTACCTGCAGGAGCTTGGCGTGGATGTGCTGTGGCTCAGCCCGGTGTACAAAAGTCCAAATGACGACAACGGCTACGATATCAGTGATTACCGCGCCATTATGGCAGAATTCGGCACCATGGCGGATTTTGACACTATGCTTGTACAGGCTCACCGACGCGGCCTGAAAATCGTGATGGATTTGGTCGTGAACCATACCAGTGACGAACACGCATGGTTTGTGGAAAGCCGCAAGGCAAGGGACAATCCGTACCGCGACTACTATATCTGGCACGACCCGGTGGAAGGGCACGCCCCCACCCCAGTGCAAAGCTGCTTCTCCGGCTCGGCATGGCAGTACAGCCCGGAAACCGGTCAGTATTACCTGCATATGTTCAGCAAAAAACAGCCTGACCTCAACTGGGATAACCCAAAAGTGCGCAGCGAAGTTTTTGATATGATGAACTGGTGGTGCCAAAAAGGAATTGACGGCTTCCGAATGGATGTAATCAGTATGATTTCCAAACCATCTGCGTTTTTCCTTCCGGAAAACGGTCAGTATGACACCACCAATGGCCCGCATGTACACGAATATCTGCAGCAGATGAACCGCGAAGTGCTTTCCAAGTATGACCTGATGACCGTGGGCGAAACCCCCGGTGTCACCGTGGAGGAAGCACAGAAATACGCCGGAAACGACACCCGTGAGCTGAACATGGTGTTCCAGTTTGAACTGATGGATGTTGACGCCGGCAAGTACGGAAAGTGGGGCGACGGTACTTTCCGTCTTTCCGATGTAAAGCGCATCTTCAGCAAGTGGCAGGACGGCCTGCATGGCACTGCATGGAACAGCCTGTTCTGGGACAATCACGACCAGCCCCGCTGTGTTTCCCGCTTTGGCTGCACCGACACGCCCGCGCTGCGCGTTCGTTCCGCGAAGATGCTGGCAACCTGCCTGCACTTTCAGCAGGGTACTCCCTATATCTATCAGGGTGAAGAACTGGGCATGACCAACTATCCCTTTACCTCCCTTACAGAGTGCCGCGACATCGAAGCAATCAACGCCTACCACGAACTGGTGGATGAAAAGGGTGAGATTGCACCGGAAGATATGATGCGGTATATCCGCCGCTCAAGCCGGGACAATGCCCGCACCCCAATGCAGTGGAACAGCAGCAAAAACGCAGGCTTTTCCACCGGAGAGCCGTGGATTCCCGTGAACCCGAACTACACAGAAATCAACGCGGAGGCAGCGCTTGCCGACCCCGATTCTGTTTTCCATTATTATCAGCAGCTTATCCGCCTGCGCCACGAACTGCCGGTCATTACAAACGGCACCTACACCCTGCTCGGCCCAGAAAACGAGCAGCTTTACTGCTACATCCGCGAGGATAAAACGCAGGCACTGCTCGTGCTGTGCAGTTTCTCCAAAGGAACCACAGAATTTGCCGTACCGGAGCGCTTCGGCGGCAGCAGCCTGCTGCTGAGCAACTGCGAAGAACCGGAGCTGCTCGGTGCCACAGTGACCCTGCAGCCATTTGAAGCACGCGTGTACAGTTTGCAAAAGTGATTTTCTGGACAATGCCTGGTCGTGATGTTACAATGTAAGGAATTATTTTCCTGAAAGGAGCATCATCATGAACCAGCTTTCGCAAGATTTTAAAGGACATCTGCTGCAAGCCGGCGCAGATCTGGTTGGGTTTGCTGACCTTTCCTGTCTGCCGAAACTGCCGGATGCGCCCGGCTGCCACATTGGGGTTTCTGTTTGTGTTTCCATTCCCGCCCAAATCATTCGTTCTATTGCGGATGGACCAAATCTCGCATATTTTCAAGCATATCATACATTAAACGCCAAATTGGACGCACTGGTCTGCGAGGCTGCCGACTGGCTGCAGCAGCAGGGATACCGCGCATGGGCGCAGTCCGAAGAGCATGTACACGAAACCGAGGACTACCGTACACCGCTACCGCACAAAACAGTCGCTGTGCTGGCCGGTCTGGGTTGGATTGGGAAAAGTGCGCTGTTTGTTTCAAAAGAATACGGTTCTGCTGTGCGCCTGTCCTCATTGGTAACAGATGCCCCGCTTTCCTGCGGAGAACCGGTTCGCAGTTCCCGCTGCGGAAGTTGTATGGTTTGCCGTGACGCCTGCCCTGGCAAGGCAATTTCCGGTAATCTGTGGCAGCCAGACCTTTTTCGGGATAAATTTTTCAATCCTTATGCCTGCCGCAAAGCTGCACGCCAGCGTGCAGCGCAGTACATTCACAAAGAAATTACACTGTGCGGAAAATGCATACAGGTATGTCCCTACACACAGGCTTATTTAAATCGTGCAGAATAAAAAACGGACTGCTGTGAGATTTCACAACAGTCCGTTTTCATTTTATTATTTCTTTAAAATATAATCGACAAAGCCCTGCCAAATCCACTTGCCTTCAAAAATTCTTTCCGGCACGCGGTCTTCCTTGTAAAGCATCGTCATATCTGCAAAATACGCTTCCGGTTCCTTTTGGGCAAAATACGAATGAATCACCGGTACGCCGTCATCCAACTGTTTATACTGGTTCTCTCCAACCGCTTCACCGGTGCCGCACCGAAAATCCTTTGCAGTCAGGAAATTGACAAAAAGCAGACCGCCGGGCTGCAGCACCCGCTTCATTTCCTGAATGGACTGTGCCACCTCTGCTTTTGTCATATGAAATACGGAATTGTAGGAGTACACGATCGGAAAAGAACCGTCCGCAAACGGCAGATGGCGCATATCTCCCTGCTCAATCTGCAAAGCCTGACCATGCTGTTTTGCTGCCTGCCGCGCCAACTCACACTGCTCGGCGGAAAATTCGATTCCGTGGGTTTCATACCCATATTCCGCGAAAAGCAGCAGCGGCGGGCAATCGCCGCCCGCACCGCAGTCCAGCACTTTCTTTTCCAGTCCGGACTCATTGCAGAACTTTAAAAAGCGATACAACGGAACCTGCCGGATCATTCCCATCTGTTTTTCCTCCAAAGGCCATGCTTGGGGCAAGGTTAAGTGTCACACTGCGGTCGCTTGCTGAGAATACCCCTTCGGGGCACACAAACGACAGCAAACAACTTGCCGGTGCTCTCACATTCTCTGGTATTTTTCCAGTAAACGCGCTGCAAGGCGGCCGTCCACATGAACGAAGTCATCGCCCTGGCCGCCGCCGCACTGTCCGCTGATTTCCAGTGCTTTCTGATAGGTGGCAAACCGGGTCGCCTTTTTCAGCGGTTCTTCCTCACCTTCCATGAAGAACAGGAAGCCCATGCGGTCAGTACCCTGATTGGCAAAGCAGAAGCAGCCAGCCTCCACCGCTTTATTCTGCTTTTCCTCGACAATCGCCGCCAAACCGGCTTTTACCAGCTCAACCCCAACGTCATCCAGACCGGCTTCATAAATAAGCACCTTTTCTTTCAATTCCATTGGGGAGGTCACCGCGCGCTTGCGCACACCGGCAAGCTGCGGGAACCGCGTGTCTACCTCAACTTTTTTCAAGTCCTGCTCACTGCCCTCCGGCACAAGGTATATCATGAATTTCTGTTCCTTGTCATGGTACAGGCAGGGATAAACCAGCTCCGCCTGATACCCGCAGTGCGGGCACTGCCAGTCGAAAAGTGTTTCATCCAGAATTTTCTGCCGCAAAGCAGGCTCCGTATCCGCACTGATACCGGTCCACATTTTTGTGCGCACTGGTTTGCCGCACTGCGGGCAGCAGACATCTTTATTCACCTGAGTAGACATAAAGTAAAAACACCCCCGTGTCTTGTTGCTGATTGTATAGTTTTTTATTATAGCACAAATCCTGCGAAATGCCTACCGCAAAACCTGCCGCCCCAGCAATTTTTTAGCAATGTACAGAAAATATCGCGTTCCTCCGAAATAGCACTGTTAAATTTTCAGTCAATGCGGTATAATAAAAGCAAAATCATGCGCAAACTTTTCCGCACCTGTCGGTGCGGCACGGAGGAACTTAAAATGGGAATATTTGATTCTTTTGGAAAGCAGCTTTCCGACACGTTTGACAGCCTGCGTGAAAAAAACCATCGCTCTGCTGTCATCAACCGCCTGCACATCGTCATTAAAAACGAGCGGGAAAACAGTGCCCGCGCTTATGTTGCACTGGGGAAATATTACTATGAGCATCTGCGGGAGCAGGGCAACGCCGAAACTGAAGCCCTGTGTGCTTCCATTGATGACAGCGACCGACGCATGAAACGTGCCTTTGCACACATGGACGAAATCCGTGAGAAAAACATCGCCAATGTACAGGATACGGAATGTGCCAACTGCGACGATGACTGCAGTGTTTGCAAATTCCATGAGGACTGCGACTCGGAAGCCGCCGCCTACGACCCTTACGACACCACCCCATCCTCCATTGCACAGGATCCCGACAATGTGGAAACGGATGAATTCCAGCAAACCGCGGTGGCCGCACCGCATACGGAAACATCCGCTCCAACCGCACCAGCACAGCCGGAACCCGCTGTGACTCCCGCAGACGAGGAAGCTGCACCGGAGGAACCGCAGGCGTGAAAGGAAAAGTTTTAGTAGGCATGAGCGGCGGCGTAGACAGCAGCGTTGCCGCTCTTTTACTGCAGCGAAGCGGCTGGGATGTAGTCGGCTGTACACTGCGTCTTCACCTGGATGACCCCGCTTTTCCCACAAGGGAAGGCGGCTGCTGCTCGTTTCAGGATGTGCAGGATGCGCGCCGGGTATGCTATGCCCTTGGCGTTGACCATTTTGTATTCAACTTTACAGAGCTGTTTGAAGAACGCGTTATTAATAATTTTGTTTCCGAATATGCCGCCGGACATACACCGAATCCCTGCATTCGGTGCAACCGCTGGCTGAAGTTCGGTGCCATGCTGCAGCGCGCAAAGGAACTTGGCTGTGATGCAATCGCAACCGGGCACTACGCCATTGTAAAACAGGCCGCAAACGGCCGCTGGCAGCTGCATGCTTCCTCCACTGGAAAAGACCAGAGCTATGTGCTGTACAGCCTGTCACAGGAGCAGCTTTCCCACACGATTCTGCCGCTTGCATCCCTGCCAAAGCCGGAAGTTCGCGCGCTGGCGGAGGAAGCCGGCCTGCCGGTGGCACATAAACCGGACAGTCAGGAAATCTGCTTTGTACCGGACAACGACTACGCCGGATTTCTCTGCCGCCGAAATGGCTGTGACAGTGCTCCCGGTGACTTTGTGGACACACAGGGACATGTGCTTGGCCGCCATCGCGGGCTGACCCACTATACGGTCGGTCAGCGCAAGGGGCTTGGCATCGCGTTTGGTGAACCGATGTATGTGACTCATCTGGACGCAGAGCACAACAAAATTGTGCTTGGCCCGGAGGGCAGTCAGTACAGCCGAGCGCTGCTTGCGAAGGAACTGAACTGGGTTTCCATCCCCGCGCCGCGCGAACCGCTGCGTGTACAGGCGAAAATCCGTTATCAGGCACGCCCCGCACCTGCCACAGCTGTGCTGCAGCCGGACGGCACGCTGCTGCTTGACTTTGATGAAGCGCAGCGTGCCGTTGCCCCTGGGCAGGCCGTTGTTTTATATGATGACGACCTGCTGCTTGGCGGCGGTGTGATTGTACGTGGTATTTCGTAATAAAACAAATGCCCGAATGCTTTCGTAAAAAAAGCATTCGGGCATTTTTATGGAATCTATTGCTTACTGCACAGGCTTTCCCTTCAACCGCGCCAGCGTTTCCTGTAATTTTTGAAGTGCTTCTTCCTCATTCTGCACTTCCAGCACGCTCTGCTCCATGGGGCACATTCCGTCCTGTGTGCGATTTTTAATGTACGGCACCAACTGCCCATAGGTGACCGGCACATTTCGGCTCTCCAGCAGCTCCTTTGCCGGCTCACTGAGCAGCTGTGCATACAATTCACGTACACCGCCTTTTAGAAACAAATATGCCGCCGCTTTTCCGATTACTTTATCAGCGGCCGCCGCGCCCCGCAGAATTTCCGGATTCTTCAAAAAATCCAGCAGGGGTGCAATTCCGTTTTTATCGGATGTATAAATTTTACCGTTGTTTTCAACGGCTATAGTATATTCTCCCTGCGTCAGGGTGTCCTTAACCCGCTCTAAATGCTTATCCACTGCATTTCCCTTTCCTGTAAACAAATTCTGCTTTGCATTGTACCACAGATAGCGGACAGGAGCAACTTGTTTAACTGTCTGTCGGCACAAAGCAGCTGTACTGCAGTGCATGCCGCAGCCGCCGGGCTCCCCGCTGCAGATGTTTGCTGACTGTTGGCGGTGCAACGCCCAGCTCCGCTGCAATTTCCTTTACCTGTTCGCCGGCAAGGCGCTTTTCCATGCACTCTCGCTGCCGCTGTGTCAGTTCACGCTGCATTGCCAGACGCAATGCCCGCCGCATAGCCGCATAACGGTAATCCGGCTGGTCCGGACCGGGACCGTTCAGCTCCTGCGGCAACAGGTCATAACTTAATATCCGATGTTTCATTGACAGCACCCCCTCAGGTAAGTGCCGGTTGCACGGCACTCCAAGTACATTTGGTACAGCATAGTTGCCCGTGCGGAAAGGCTGCGGCTTTCTTCCACGCCAAGTCCTTTTTGCTTCAGCTGTTTTTGCACTGGAACAAGATGCGCCTTTAGCGCCTCGGCCTCTCTCAAATACTCTTCTCCCCATTTCTGAAAATCCATAATTTTACCACTCACTTTCTGTTGTGCAGCGGAATCCCTCTAATTTCCATAATACAAAACGTGTGTTCTTTATTCAAGACTATTTACGAATATTTGTTCTTCAAATTTGAGCAGTGTCCCAAAAATGGGACACTGCTCGCTTGTGTTCACACTTTTTGCATGGTAAAATGGATTTGTATTGTTAAGGAGTGAACAAATTTGCAAAAAACAAAATTAAAACATAAAGCAGAGCACTGGCAAAAACGGCTGCTCACTTTTTTGAAATGGGTCCTGCTCAGCATTGGTATTGGAGTACTGATTGGCGGCGGAGTCGGCACCCTGTTTTACTACCTTCTGCAGTGGACAACACAAACACGCACAAACAGCCCCTGGCTTCTGTTCCTGCTTCCGGCGGGCGGTCTGTTCATTGTCTGGCTGTACCGCGCATGCGGCGTAAAACAGAGCCGCGGTACCGACTTGGTTTTGTTGGCTGTGCGCTCTCCTCAGCCGCTGCCCGCACGCATGGCACCGCTGATTTTCATTGCGACTGCTGTTACCCATCTATTTGGCGGCTCTGCCGGACGCGAAGGTGCTGCACTGCAAATTGGCGGCAGTCTTGGTTACGGTGCGGGCCGCCTTTTTAAGTTAGACGAAAAAGCCCTGCACGTTGTGACCATGTGCGGCATGGGCGCTGTTTTTTCCGCACTTTTTGGAACACCGGTTGCCGCAGCTGTTTTTGCTATGGAGGTTGTCAGCGTAGGGCAGATGTATTACTCCGCACTGGTTCCGGTCACAATTTCCAGCCTGCTGGCTTCCGGCATCGCCAGCCGCCTTGGCGCGGTGCCAACTCACTACATACTCGCTGAAGTCGGCAGCGGCCTGCATTTACTGCCAGCACTGCAGATTGCCCTGCTGGCCGCGCTTTGCGCTGCAGTCGCCATTTTGTTTTGCCAAACCCTGCACATCGCCGGTCGGCTGTACCGTCAATTTCTGCCGAACCCCTATTTACGGGTACTGATGGGCAGTGCGCTGGTTATCGTTCTCATGCTCTTAACCGGCACTTCTGATTACGAAGGCGCCGGCACAAATGTAATTGCACGCGCAATCGGCGGTCACGCCCGCCCGGAAGCATTTGTTTTGAAAATTCTGCTGACTGCCCTTACCCTTGGCGCGGGTTTTAAGGGCGGCGAAATTGTTCCTAGCTTTTTCATCGGCGCGACTTTCGGCTGTTGGATGGGCGGCCTGCTTGGGCTTGACCCCGGGCTGGGTGCTGCGGTTGGAATGCTGTGCGTTTTCTGCGGCGTTGTCAACTGCCCGCTGACGGCACTGCTGCTCGGCTGTTCTCTGTTTGGTTACAGCGGGGCACCGTACTTTTTCCTTGCCTGTGCCATTTCCTACGCGCTTTCCGGCTACACCGGGCTTTACGCCGAACAAACCATTCTTTACAGCAAATTTCGCCCGCAGTTCATCAATAAAAGAACAGAATGAATCTAAAAAAGCCGGAAGCGTTTTCCACACCACTCCCGGCTTTTGTTGAATATTTTTTAAATTTTCTTTCGCGGCTGCGGATGCTCCGGCAGCTGCAGCTGTTTCACCAAAACAGCAAGGTCACACCATTTGTTTCGTTTGTACCCAATGTGCGGATACAGACACAAGTCCTCGTAACCGCATGCGTGATGAAAACCAATGCTTTCCGGATTTGGCACGGCAATCTGCGCGTAAAGCTGCGCCACACCCATTTCCTTCAGCAGCTTTTCCAGTTGTGCATACAGTGCATGGCCAGCGCCATGTCCGCGGTAGTTCCAGTCCAGATAAACACTGACCTCTGCAGACCACTGAAAAGCCGCACGCGCCTGCATCTGATGTGCGTAAGCGTACCCCAGCACTTTTCCGTTTTCCTCGTAAACCAGCCACGGAAAATCTTTTTGTGTCTCCACAACTCGGTGTGCCATTTCCTGAGCACTCGGTGCTTCTTCCTCAAAAGTAATGACTGTTTGGCATACATAGGGTTCGTAGATTTCTGCCAGACGCGCACCATCGGATGTTTTTGCCGCGCGGATTTCAAACGTCTTCTCCATTTTTATCCCCTTTTCCCCAAATTTTCTCGCTCATTATAGAAGATTGCGTAATAAAATTCAACTGCACCGCACTAAAGTGTTGCTGAACAAGAAAAGGAGCAGCTGCAAAACCTGCAGCTGCTCCTGAATTATACAGTTCCTACTCGCTCATGCAGAGCGATATGCGTTAGACGCATGGCGCTGATTCAAATATATCGCGCGGGCCTCGATTGCCCGAACCTGTACTGTAATTATAGTATACACATAATCTTCTAAAATGTCAACAGTATTTTCAAATTTTTTGGTTAATTAAATAAATTTTTTTCCTAAAAATTCTTTATAAGGAATTGCAACCGCCAATTTTCTACAAAAAACCGCTTTATTTGCCCAACAGTGCTTTGCCGCCTTCGGCAAGTTTGTCAATCAGCCGGATGCTTTCCGCCTCATCTTTGCCCTTGGCAGAAAGGTATACTTTAATTTTCGGTTCGGTACCGGAAGGACGCACAATGACCTTGCTGCCGTTTTCCAAACGATACTCAAGAACATTTGACTTCGGCAGGTCAATGGTGCTCTCTTTCCCTGCGTCACTGCGAACACTGCGCTCGTAGTCGCTCCAACCCGAAACATGGAAGCCGGCAACTTCAGCAGGCGCATTTTTGCGCAGGCCGTCCATAATCTGCTGCATCTGCAGCATACCGTCCTCGCCCTCAAAGCCAAAGTTCAGCAGGCCATTGCGGTAGTAACCGTACTTTTTGTACAGCTCCTCAATCGCGTCCGCAAGGGACAGTCCCTTCTCTTTATACCAGCTTGCCATCTCGCAAATCAGCATGGTGGCATCCACCGCGTCCTTATCGCGCACATAGCCGCCGGAAAGGTAACCGTAGCTTTCCTCAAAACCGAGCAGGAAGCGGTCCTCCTCTCCCTTTTCCTCCAACAGCGCAATCTGGTCGCCAATATACTTAAAGCCAGTCAGCACGCGGTGCATTTCGATACCGTAGGTCTCTGCCACAGCATCCGCCATATCCGTGCTGACAATGGTCGTAACGCCCACCGGCACTTTCGGCAGACGGCCCTGCTCCTTTTTGGCACTGGCAATAAAGTTCAGCAGCAGCACACCCACTTCGTTGCCGGACATTAAGCGGAACGTATCGCCGTTTTTCACAGCAATGCCGCAGCGGTCACAGTCCGGGTCGGTGGCAATCAGCAGGTCATCCCCAGTTTTTTCGCACAGTTCCAGACCTTTTTGCAAAGCTTCCTTAATTTCCGGGTTCGGGAACGGGCAGGTTGGGAAGTTGCCGTCCGGCCACTCCTGCTCCGGCACAACGTCCACTTTCTGCACACCCAAACGCTCCATGATGCGGGTGCAGCAGACACGGCCGGTGCCGTTGAGCGGAGAATAAACAACTTTCAGGTTGTCACAAGGTTTCTGCAGGATGCGTTCTGCAAATACGGCATCCAAAAATGCGTCCTGCACAGCGTCCGGAATGGTTACAATCAGCCCCTGCTTTACGCCTTCCTCGTAATCTATGCGGCGGATGTCGCTGAACAAATCCGTGTGGTCGATTTCGCTCTGCACATCGGTCGCCATCTGTGCGGTAATCTGGCATCCATCATTGCCGTAAACCTTGTAGCCATTGTACTTGGCTGGGTTATGGCTTGCAGTCACGTTAATACCTGCGTCGCAGTGCAGATACCGCACCGCAAAGGACAGCGTCGGTGTTGGAGAAAGCCACGGATAAATATGTGCGATAATGCCGTTTGCAGCCAGTACAGCAGCGCTTTCCTTTGCAAACACATCCGACTTAATGCGGCTGTCATAGGCAATCGCAACGCTGGGGCGGTTCCCCGCTGCATGTTTGTTTAAGTAGTTGGCAAGGCCCTGCGTTGCCTGCCCAACAGTGTAAATATTCATGCGGTTTGTGCCAGCACCGATTACGCCGCGCAGTCCCGCTGTGCCAAAGGACAAACTGCGGTAGAAACGGTCATTGATTTCTTCCGGCTTATCCTGAATATGCTTCAGTTCCTCTGATAAGTCCGCGTCATTCAGAACTTGAGAACGCCATCTTTCGTATTCCGTCATGTTTCCTGTCCTCCCAAATGTTTGAATTTCTTACCTCATAATTAAGCAGCACTATTTCCTTTACCGCGGCAAACATCCGCGGCTGTCTTTAGCGTATCATTACAACTTAAAAAAGTCAATCACTGTCAACGCAAACGCACAATATTTGTAACCACACCTGCCGGTGTAATATCAACAAAACCGTAAGTTCCCTCCCCGCCGTGCAGCGAACCTGGATTCATAATATACAGTCCATCCACATAGTCTGTCAATGCTTCATGCGTATGTCCAAACAGCAAAATATCTGCACCGCGTTCCTGTGCTGCGCGAATCACCTCATCGACACCGGCTTTTACATTTTCCGCATAGCCGTGTGTTAAAAACAGCTTTTTCCCGGCAAGTTCAACCATCATGTGTGCGTGGAGCCCACTTCCCCAATCGCAGTTTCCGCGCACCATGTAAAATTGTTTTTCCGGAAAAGAGCGCTTGGCCTCCAGTGCCTCCTGCTCACCATCACCCAAATGAACAACTACTTCCGCTTTGGGCTGCGCCAGAATCGCTTTTTGCAGCGCCCAACGGTCGCGGTGCGTGTCAGACACAACTAATACTCGCATTTTGAGAACCTCCATATGAATTTACTCATATCGTAAGAACAGCACGCATACTTTTTACTGAAGGAGTGGGTAAACTTGCAAAATCGGAAATCAAATGGTTTTGGAAATGTACCAATGCCTCAAAATCCGCAGAATGTCACACCCGAGCAGGTTCAGCAGCTGCTGAACAGCCTGCCGCAGGCTGACAAAGCGCGGATTGAATCCGTCCTGCAAAACAAGGAAGCAACTCAGAAGCTGCTTTCCACGCCGCAGGCACAGGCCCTGATGAAAAAATTCGGCGGAGGAAAATAACCTATGGATGACCTTGCCCAAAAGCTTTCTGCAATGCTGAATGACCCGAGCACCATGGCACAGGTACAGTCCATCATGGGTGCACTGGGCAGCGGGAACTCTGTCGGGCAGACAGCACCCGCACCACCACCGACACAGCCTGTCGTCCAACAACAGCCTGTACCCGCGGCAGCCCCTGCTGCGGCAAATCCCTTAGGTGCACTGGCGGGTCTGACCAGTTCCGGGCTGAATGCAGAAACACTTGGGCTGGTCACACGGCTTGCGCCAATGCTTTCCTCCATCCAACAGGAGGATGACAGCACCCGTCTGCTGCACGCGCTGCGCCCGCTTTTGGGTGCCACACGGCAAAAAAAACTGGATGAGGCAATTCGGCTGCTGCAGATGATGCGCATGCTGCCGCTTCTTCGGCAGTCGGGAATTCTGGGGCAGCTGCTCTAAAAAAACAAGAAGGAAGGAGGCGGCAGCAGTGGCAGGTTCGGAATCGAATGATGTACAGCAGATGCGGCAGGACGCAATCCGCCGCTCACAGGAAATGTACCGCCGTGCGCAGGCGCCGCCCGGCTACACCGGCAGTGCCTTTTCAGAACCGCAGCCGTCTGCACCGCCCCCGCCGCCTCAGCAGGAGTCAGCAGAACCAGAATCGGAACCGCCGGAATCTAACAGTGCCGCGCCGACCGCAGATCAGAATCCGCCAAGCTTTTTTCAGGCGCTGTTTTCAGACAGTGAACGCAACTTGGTGCTGGGCATTCTGCTTCTGCTCATGGAAGAAAAGGATTCTGACCCGGCGCTGATTTTTGCGATGCTTTATTTACTGCTGTAAGGGCAGACCTAGAGAGAACCTCCCTTACAGGCTCCCAAACCTGCGAGCGCTTCTTAGGATAAGGCCGTGGGTGCTGTCCACGCCTGCCGCCCTTGAAAGGACGGGCGGAACTTTTACTGTACGGGCACTTTTAACGCACTTGCCCGTTCCCCATCACTAAAAATTTACTGCTGGTCAGCTGGTTCACACCCATTGGGCCGCGAGCGTGCAGTTTTTGGGTGCTGATACCGATTTCTGCACCCAAACCAAACTCGCCGCCGTCCGTAAAGCGCGTGGATGCATTCACATACACTGCCGCGCTGTCCACTTCCTGCTGGAAGCGGCGTGCATTCGTGTAGCTGCTGGTTACAATGCATTCGCTGTGGCCGGTGCTGTACTTCGCAATGTGCTGCAGTGCATCGTCCATGCTGTCCACTACTTTTACCGCCAAAATGTAATCGTCGTACTCGGTTGCCCAGTCCTCTTCTGTCGCAGGCTTCACCTGTTCACCCAATATTTCCCGGGTGATAGGGCAGCCGCGCAGCTCCACATTCTTTTCCGCCAGCCTTGCCCCGATAACGGGCAGGGCTTTTTTTGCAATATTTTTATGGATCAAAATGGTTTCAATTGCATTGCAGACACTTGGGCGGCTGGTTTTGGCGTTATAAATAATGTTTGCCGCCATTTCAATATCCGCGCTGTCGTCCACATAGACATGGCAGTTTCCCGCGCCGGTCTGGATCACCGGCACGCGCGCGTTTTTCACCACACTTTGAATCAAACCATGGCCACCGCGGGGAATCAGCACATCCAAATAGCCGGTCATTTCCATCATACCGGTTGCGGAAGCGCGGCTGGTGTCCTCTACCAGCTGAATACTGTCACGAGGCAGCCCTGCTGACTCCACCGCTGTGCGCATCAGTTCCACACAGGCATGATTGCTGTGAATTGCTTCTTTGCCACCGCGCAGGATGACCGCATTTCCCGCTTTCAGGCAAAGTGCCGCCGCATCCGCCGCCACGTTTGGGCGAGCCTCAAAAATAATGCCAATGACACCCAGAGGCACACGAACCCGGCGAATCTCCAGTCCGTTTGGACGCACGCCGCCCTCAATAACCTGACCGATGGGGTCCTCCTGTGCGGCTACTTCGCGGGCGCCCTGTGCCATACCGGCAATACGGTCGTGGTTCAGTGCAAGCCTGTCCAACAGCGCCGGACGCATGTCATTCTGCTTTGCATCCGCCAAATCGACTGCATTTGCAGCCAGAAGCGTTTTTTCATTTTGCTCCAGTATCTCCGCAATTGTCCGCAGAGCCTTGTCCTTTTTGGCACCAGCCTGCGCCAGCACCGCTGCCGCCTGCTTCGCGGCCTGTCCCATTTCTGTAAGAGTCATATCTACCGAATCCCCCTCCGCTGCCTCATGTTTCATTGCCAGTATAACACCTGTTTTTTAAAAAAGATAATGAATTTCGTAACTTCAGTCAGTTCTCCGCGCCCAGCGGCAAGAACGTAGTGCCCAGCACCACGCCGTCAAACAAATCATAAAGGTCACGCGGATTTGCTCCCGACATCACCACACAGGGGATTCCTGCGTCATTGGCAATGCAGGCCGCGGTAACTTTCGTTGCCATGCCGCCGGTACCGCGGTCACTGCCGGCACCGCCTGCCAGCGCACGAATTTCGTCCGTAATTCCGTATACATACGGAATCCGCTGTGCCTTGGGGTCTTTGCGCGGGTCGCTGCTGTACAAGCCGTCAATATCCGTCAGAATCACCAGAAGGTCGGCCTCCGTCAGCGTTGCGACCGTTGCGGAAAGCGTATCGTTATCGCCGAAATTTTTTCCTGCCAGCTCATCTGTTGCAACGGAATCGTTTTCGTTGACAACTGGGATAATTCCCCGCTGCAGCAGCGTTTGAAAGGTGTTTTCCACATTGCGTTTCGTGACCGTATCCTGCACAACGTCCTTGGTCAGCAGCACCTGCGCAACTGTGTGATTGTATTCACCGAAAAATTTGTCATACATAAACATCAGTTCGCACTGGCCCACCGCAGCAATCGCCTGCCGCTGCTCTATTTCCTCCGGATGTTTGTGCAGACCGAGTTTTCCCATGCCGACTCCCACCGCGCCGCTGGTCACCAGAACCACCTCGCGGCCCTCGTTCTGCAGGCCGCACAGTACTTTGCAGAGTTCCTCCACCCGGCGCAGATTCAGCCGCCCGGTTTCATAGGTAAGCGTGCTGGTACCAACCTTAACGACCACACGCTTTGCCTGTGTAATATGTGACATTTTCATTTCCTCCGTCCCGCGGCAGCATCCGCCCTGCCGTTCCTCAGTTTTATAAGCATTATACCATAAATCACAGCACAGAAAAAGACGAAGGTTTCTACTTCCGGGGGTTCTCTTTTGGCTGGCCGCCCTATTTGTTTCGGTCCGGCCATTTACTGATGATATGTACAACTGCATCATCTGCAACCGAAGCAACAAACGCCATAAGGATATCCAAATGTTTCAACCATTTCCCCTATGGGGTATCTGAAGGACAGCATTAATATGATACCGCATATTAATATATTGCTTGTTTAATTTACTTTTTACTTCAAAATCAAATATTTTTATTAAATGTGCAAATACTACCTCTGCAAAGGAGGAGTTTTCCTATGTTTGATAAAATCGCATTGCTTCTTTCAATTATCGGCGGCATAAACTGGGGTTTGGTTGGACTTTTCCAATTTGACCTGGTTGCGTGGATTTGCGGCGGTGCCCAAACATGGCCTGCCCGTGTCATTTACGTAATTATCGCCATTGCGGCACTGTGGTGCATTTCCATTCTCTTTAAGCACATTTCCATTGACCCCGATGGTCACATCGACTGAAGTTCGGCATCAAGGCCGCAAATGGGCTGCTGTGTCAACAACAGACACAGGCAGCCCATTTTTCATGTTTGTGGCTGATTAACCGCAGCCATTTCCTCTGGTGTCAGCCGCTCCTGCTCGATTTGTGCCGCTTTGCGGGAAAGATTCAGCCTCCCGCGGTTGTCTATTTCCAGCACTTTCACAGTGACAGCATCGCCCACCTGCACAGCATCCGAAACTTTTTCAACATGTTTTACGTCAAGCTGCGAAATGTGCACCAGTCCTTCTTTTCCCGGAACAATTTCAACGAATGCGCCAAAATCCATCAATCTCGTCACTTTTCCGTGATAAAAGGCGCCGGGTTTCGGACCCTCGGCAATCGTTTTTACAATTTCCAGTGCACGTTCAACGCCTTCCGCGTCCATACCGGAAATATAAACATGGCCGTCCTCTGCCACATCCATTTTAACACCGCATTCATCGCAAATCTGATGAATGACCTTGCCGCCAGAACCAATCACTTCACGAATCTTTTCCACCGGCACCCGCGCAACCTGCAGTTTTGGCGCCCATGGCGACAGGACTTTGCGCGGTGCGGGAATTGCTTTGAGCAAAACATCGTCAATAATACTATTGCGTGCCTTGTGCGTTTTATACAGCGCCTCTTTTACCATTGCGGGCGTCAGGCCTTCCATTTTCAAATCCATTTGGATTGCCGTTATGCCCTCTTTGGTGCCGGCTACTTTAAAATCCATATCCCCAAAGAAATCCTCCAACCCCTGAATGTCCACCATGGTCATCCAGCGGTCACCCTCGGTAATCAGTCCGCAGGAAATGCCCGCAACCGGTGCCGCAATCGGCACTCCCGCCGCCATCAGTGCCAGTGTGCTGCCGCAGATGCTCGCCTGTGAGGTGGAACCGTTGGAGGACAGCACTTCACTGACCAAGCGCATGGCATACGGGAAATCGTCCACACTGGGGATAACCGGCAGCAGCGCGCGTTCTGCCAAAGCACCGTGGCCGATTTCGCGGCGGTTCGGCCCACGGCTCGGTTTCGTATCCCCCACGCTGTAGCTTGGAAAGTTGTACTGGTGCATGTACCGTTTTTCGGTCTGTCCGCCCAAATCGTCCAACTGCTGCGCTTCACTGACCGGGCCGAGTGTCACGGTGGTGAGGACCTGCGTCTGTCCGCGGGTAAACATACCGGAACCATGCACGCGCGGCAGCACATCTACCTCTGCCGCCAACGGCCTCATTTCATCCATGCCGCGGCCGTCCACACGTTTTTTGTCATCCAGCAGCCAGCGGCGTACAATGTATTTTTGCGTTTTGTAAAGGCACTCATCCAGCTGCTTTTGGCTGTCGGGATACACTTTTGCAAAATGTTCAAACACATCCGTATATATCTCCTGCAGGCGCGCATCCCGCACATTTTTGTCGTTGGTATCCAGTGCGTCCCGCACCGCGTCGATCGCGTAATCCATAATATCCCGCTGCATTTCGTCACTGGCGTGCTCCGCTGTATACGTAAATTTCGGCTTGCCGATTTCCTCCTGAATCTGCCGGATAAAGGCGAGCATCTCCAGATTCGCCCTGTGACCAATAAGAATACCCTCGTACATTTCCTCATCGGAAACAATCTGTGCACCCGCTTCTATCATTACCATGCGTTCGCCCGCGGACGCGACTGTGACCGCCATGCGGCTTTGCGGACACTGCCCCTCCGTAGGATTCACCACATATTCCCCGTCAAGCAAGCCCACATGAACCGCAGCAACCGGCCCACCCCACGGAATATTGGAAATGGAAAGCGCTGTGCTGGCACCCAGCAGCGCCGCTATGACCGGCGAGCAGTCCGCGTCCAGGCTCATGACTGTACAGACAACGCTGACATCATTGCGCATATCTTTCGGGAACAGCGGCCGAATAGAGCGGTCAATCAGCCGCCCGGCAAGAATCGCTTCTTCCGGCGGTTTGCCTTCGCGCTTTAAATACGAACCGGGAATGCGCCCTGCTGCATACAGTTTTTCGTCATAATCAACGGACAGTGGAAAGAAATCCACACCCTCCCGCGGCTGCACACTCGCCGTGGCTGTGCACAGCACGACCGTTTCGCCGTACCTGACTAAGCACGCACCGTTTGCCAGCTGTGCCATTTTTCCGGTTTCTACACGCAGACTGCGTCCTGCAAGCGTAGTTTCAAAGGTTCTGCTGTGCTCAAACATGGTGGTTCCTCCTTTGCGCATTCCCCTGCGCTCTGCAAAAAATTCATTTATTTTGCATAAAGTATAGCACACATGTTTAAAGATTTATAGTATATATTCAATTATTTTTTAGAATATAAAAAATTCCCACCAAAAGCACGTTTGTGCCTCCGGCAGGAAATTCTCTTTGTAAAAATTACTTACGGATGTTGAGCTTTGCAATGATGGAACGATAGCGCTCAATGTCCACCTTTGTCAGATAGTTCAGCAGGCTGCGGCGGGTGCCAATCATCTTGAACAGACCGCGGCGGCTGTGATGATCCTTCTGATGGGTGCGCAGATGATCAGTCAGGTCATTAATGCGCTTTGTCAGAACAGCAATCTGCACTTCCGGGGAGCCTGTGTCTCCCTCATGGGTAGCATACTGCTTCATGATTTCAGTTTTCTCAGCTTTTGTCATGGATAAAACCACCTTTTTAAAAATTACCGCAAACGCAGAGGAGGGTCATTGTGGAGTCCCGCAAACGGGCAGTCGCCGGCCTCCGCGAAGTGGGCATATTGTTTAGTATAACACAAGACATAAAATTATGCAAACAGTTCCTTGGCATTGCGGCGCAAAAAGTCCTTTGCCCGCTCGCCGTCCGTTTGAATCTGCTTTCCAAGCGCCTCCACGCTGGGAAATTTCTGCTCCGGGCGCAGAAAATGGAGCAAATCGGTACGCACCGTTTCGCCGTAAAATTCCGGACCGCTGTAATCCGGCAGCCACGTTTCCGCAGTCACATGGTGGCCGTCCACCGTTGGGCGCAGGCCAACATTTGTAACACCGCAGTAGGCGCTGCCAAGCAGGTAAACACGGCTGGCGTAAACACCGAAGCGCGGCAAGACAAATGTTTTCGGAATTTCCTGATTCAGCGTTGGGGTACCCAACTGGCGGCCAAGCTGCTGGCCGTGCCGCACCTCTGCAAGGTAGCCGTAAGGCCGACCCAAAAGCTCAGCCGCACCGCCCATATGTCCCTGCGCCACCAGCGCCCGAATACGGGTACTGCTGACCGGTTCGCCGTCCGCAAGCACTGCCGGCGCGACCGCTGTGCGCAGCCCCTGTGCAGCACACAGTTGCTGCAGTTCCTTGCTGCCTGCTCGGCCGCCCGCGCCAAAAGTGAAATTAAACCCACAGCAAACTTTTTTCGCGTGCAGGACGTTCATCAGTACATCTTTGACAAACTGCTCTGCTGTAAAATTCATGATGGTGGAAAAGCGAAGCAGATACAGCTGCCTAACACCGAATTCTTCCAGTACCTGCACCTTCTGCTCCCGCGTCATCAGCTCTCCGCCGGTACTTCCGCCAAGGTCACAAAGCGGATTGTCGGCGAAAGTCAGCACGGTTGGAGTCAGCCCCGGCTCCCCAAGCGTTTGGGAAATCACCGCGCGGTGCCCCAAGTGCAGACCATCAAAGGAACCAAGCGCTACTGCGGTTTCACCCTCACAAGGTGTCAGTTCTTCGTAGATTTTCATATGTTCAGTCCTCCTGTGCAAAAAGGCGCGCTACCGCAAGCTCCCCCTTTTCGGCATCCACAGTACCCAAGCCGAGGAACCGCCCCTGCGCGTCTTTCACCCGGCAGTTTCCGGCAAACGGTGTTTGCGGATGCAGACGCTCCAGCGCAAGTCCGCCGCCGTTACTGAAACGCTTTGCCTGCGGCAGTGTTACGGCAACTTCCGGCAAATCCAGAAAAAGGCTCTCTACCGGCCGCACCTGTGCAAGCAGCTCCTGCTGGTCCATTGCTTTTGCTGTATCCAGTGTAACGGCATCCGCAAGGGAAAAACCAGCAGCGGCGGTGCGCCGCAGTGCTGTCATCATGCCATGGGAGCCAAGTGCCCGCCCAAGGTCGTCGCACAAGGTGCGCACATAGGTGCCGCCGGAGCAGGTCATGACCAGCCGGCCGGTTCGCGCGGCTTCATCGTACTCCAAAAGTTCCAGAGAATCAATCGTCACCCTGCGTGCCTGCCGTTCCACTGTTTTTCCCTGCCGGGCAAGGTCGTAAAGCCGCACGCCGTCTTTGCGCAGTGCACTGTACATAGGCGGCACCTGCTCAATTTCTCCGGTAAATTGGGGAAGTATATTCAGTAAATGCTCCCGGGAAATCGGTGTGCCGTCCTCCGCCTGCACCTTGCCGGTGCGGTCAAGAGTATCCGTCTGCACACCAAACGCAAAAGAAGCCTCATATGTTTTATGCCTGTCCGCTAAAAACGGGAGTGCGCGGGTCGCGCGGCCCAGCAGCATAGGCAGCACACCGGTTGCCATTGGGTCCAGCGTGCCGGTGTGCCCGATTTTCCGCTCGCCGGTCAGCCTGCGCAGTACAGCCACTGCGTCAAAGGAAGTAAAGCCCTCCGGTTTGTCCAGTATCAGTACACCGGTCATATTTCCTCCAGATACTGACTGATGGCGGCAACCAGTTGTTTTTTTGCCTCTTTAACGCCGCAGTGAATGGCGCAGCCGGCAGCACCCGGATGCCCGCCGCCGCCAAATTTCGCACAGATTTCCGAAGCATTGTACGGCTGCGGTGCACGCAGAGAAACCTTCACCAAATCGTCTGCTTTTTCTTTAATAGTCACACCGACATGCACGCCCTCAATACAGCGCGGAATGGATGCAATGCCGTCTGTATCCTCATCTGCCGCGCCGGATTCTTTCACCATTTTTCGGGTCAGCGTTATCACAGCAATTTCTCCATTGCGGAAGTATTCCACAGTGTTCAGCGCTTCGCGCTCCAGCTGCAGACGCTCGCGGCTCTTGGTTGCAAACATAGCGTGGTTTATTTTCGGCGCGGGCACACCCAGTTCCAAAAGCTCCGCTGCAATGCGAAAGGTGCGCGGTGTCACATTGATATACTGAAAGCAGCCGGTGTCCGTTGCAATCCCAGTGTACAAATCCGAAGCAATGGCAATGTCTATTTTCACGCCCAACAGCGGAATCAGGCTGTACATCACCTCACAGGCAGCACTCGCTTGCGGATTGACAAACCATCGCTCTGCATAATGCGTATTGCTGGGATGGTGATCGATACACAGCTGTATTTTTCCGCCGTAAACCGGCTGTAAGGACCCCAGCAGCTGCTCATCTGCCACATCCACCGCAACAATGGCTTTCGGCTCAAACTGCTGCTCCTCCAGCCCTTCAAACAAAAAAGCAAAGCGCTTGCCAATTGGGTCGCTGCACAGCACCTGCGCGCGCTTGCCCAAACTGCGCAGCGCCCGGCAGAGCGCACTGCCGCTGCCCAGTGTATCTCCGTCGGGGGACTGATGGCAGAGAATCCCGATATCCTGCTGCTGCAAGAGCCACGTGGCAGCCTCAATCAGACTTACTTCCATCATCGTCCTCCTTCAGGTCGCTCAGCATACGCGAAATATTTGCGCTGTACTCAATCGAATCCGTTGCCTTAAAGGTCAACGCAGGAACGTGCCGCAGGGAAAGGCGCTGCCCCAGTTCGTGCCGGATGTATCCGGCCGCAGATTTCAGGCCCTCTGCAGCCCGCTGCGCGCGCTGCAGTCCTTCCATATCACTGACATAAACCGTACAGAATGAAAGGTCGCGGCTGACCTCCACCCGCACAATGCTCAGCAGCGTGTTGTTGACACGCGGATCCTTCAGCTCGCGGAAAATCGCCGTCAGTTCCCGGCGAATATCTTCTGTGGTACGGCCCAACTTATGGCTTGGCATACAAACCCCTCCTGTCTGAAAATGCAGAGCGCACCGCACCCTGCATTTTAATAATTGACCTATTATAAAATTGTAAATTTAAAAACGCGTAAACCTGCGGCACCGCCGGCTTTATTCAGGGCGGTACTCTTCCATGGTGTAGGCTTCCAAAATATCCCCAACCTTAATGTCTGCAAACTTCTCCAGGCAGACACCGCAGTCATAGCCTTCCAATACTTCCTTTGCGTCATCCTTGAATCGGCGCAGAGATGCAACTTTGTCGTCCGCAATGACAATGCCGTCACGCACAACACGCACATCAGCGCCGCGGGTGATTTTACCGGAAACAACGTGTGCACCAATAACCGTGCCGACACTGCTGATTTTGTAGGTTTCACGGCACTCTACACGGCCAAGCTGCACTTCGCGGAACTTCGGCGCAAGCATGCCCTTCATAGCGGAATCAATTTCCTGAATGCAGTCATAAATGACGCGGTACAGGCGCAGATCCACACCGTCACGTTTTGCGTTTTCTTCCGCTACCGGATCAGGACGCACATTAAAGCCAACAATAATGGCGTTGCTGGCTGATGCCAGCATAACGTCGCTTTCGCTGATGGCACCAACGCCGCCGTGAATCACATTGACGCGCACTTCTTCATTGGAAAGCTTTTCAAGGGACTGACGTACAGCTTCAACAGAGCCCTGCACATCCGCTTTCACGATAATCTGCAGTTCCTTCATGTCGCCAATCTGCATCTGCTCAAACAAATTATCCAAAGTGACCTTAGTGCGGGAGTTGAACAGCTCCTCTTTCTGCGCGGTGCGGCGCTGCTCCACCAGCTGGCGGGCAAGGCGTTCATCCGAAACCGCGTTAAAGGTATCGCCGCCGGTCGGCACGCTGTCCAAACCGGTAATCTCCACCGGCACGCTGGGCGCGGCTGCTTCGATTTCTTTTCCACTCGCACTTGCCATGGCACGCACGCGGCCGACACTGGTACCCGCAACAATAATATCCCCGATATGCAGCGTACCATTCTGCACCAGCATGGTGGCAATCGGGCCGCGGCCCTTGTCCAAGCGTGCTTCAATAACAACACCCTTGGCTGCGCGGTTCGGGTTGGCCTTGAGTTCCTTCATGTCTGCGACCAGCAGAATCATTTCCAGCAAATCTTTGATGCCGGTTTTCTGTTTTGCGGAAACACGGATGCACGGCACGTCGCCGCCCCATTCTTCTGGAACCAGCTCGTACTTGGTCAGTTCTTCCATAACATGTTCCGGGTTCGCGCCGGGCTTGTCGATTTTGTTGATTGCAACAATAATATTGACCTTAGCAGCCTTTGCGTGGTGGATGGCCTCAACGGTCTGCGGCATGACACCGTCATCCGCAGCAACAACCAGCACGGCAATATCCGTTGCCATCGCACCGCGGGCACGCATGGTGGTGAACGCTTCATGGCCGGGGGTGTCCAGGAATGTGACCATGCGGCCGTCCAGATTGACCTGATAAGCACCGATGTGCTGCGTAATGCCGCCGGCTTCGCTTTCTGTTACATTGGTGTGGCGGATTGCATCCAGCAGGCTGGTTTTGCCGTGGTCAACGTGTCCCATGACAACCACGACAGGTGCACGGGTTTCCAAATCTGCATCGGTATCTTCGCTGTCGTCAATAATCTGCTCCTCGATGGTGACTTCAACTTCTTTTTCCACTTTTGCGTGGAATTCCATTGCTACCACAGAGGCAGTGTCAAAGTCGACTTCATCATTGATAGAAGCAAACACGCCGTTTGCCATCAGTTTCTTAATGACTTCCGCGGCAGTCGCTTTTAGGCGCAGAGCCAGTTCGCCAACAGTGATAGACTCCGGAATCTGTACGGTAATCGGCTTTGCCTTACGCTCTGCTGCAATGCGGCGCAGACGCTCGGATTCGGTTTCACGCTTCGGGCGGCGGCCGCGGCGGTACTGCGCACTTTTTTGGTTCAGCTTCTGCTTGTGAACCACATTGTCCGTTTTCACCTTTTCATTGGCAAGACGGTCGTATTTCTCGTTGTATTTATCCAGTTCAACATTGTGTGAACGGGTATCCACAATACGTTCTGCCGGGCGGCGGATGGTATTGTCGGAAGTAGAGGTCACATTAATGTGACCAAGCACTTTTGCCTGCTGCCGAATCGGCGGCTGTGCTTGTTTCGGTGCTTTTGCGCGGGGTGCAGCCGGATTCTGTTTTTTCTGCTGGTTCTGCTGATGCTGCTGATTCTGCTGTGGATTCTTTTTCGGCTGCTTGGGCACAGAATTCTCCACTTTCTTTTCAGTGGCTTCTTTCAGCGGAACTGCTTTCTGTGAGCCCTCGGTACTGACGGTAACCGCCTTTTCTTCCCGCTGTGCATAATATGTGTTCAGGTCCTTCATCGCCTTTTCCTGTGTGAAAGCCTCAAACACAATATCCAGTTCGTTCTCTGTCAGGGCAGTCATGTGTTTTTTCGTTTCACCTGTATATTTTTCGAGTATATCAATGACGTCCTTGTTTGGGACATTGAGATCTTTTGCAACTTCGTGTACCCGGTATTTAATCATCATATAAAACATTCCTCCTCATCTGTCCGCGCAGTACGTCTTGAGTTTCTTTGCAAAGCCGGCATCCTCCACTGCAACAGCACCGGCGCGCTTTCCAAGTGCAGCGCCCATATCATCCACCGTCTGGTGCAGTGTATAAATCGGAACATCCTCCTGCTGAGCAGCATAAAGAATTCCTTTGGATGTATGTGGGGAAAGGTCGGCGGCTAACAGCACCAGCCGTGCGCGGCCGCAGCGAAGGCTTTCCAGCACCGGGTCGTGCCCCAGCTGCACTTTTCCAGCGCGGCGGGCAAGCCCCAGCAAGGAAAGCAGTCTGTCATTTGGCATCCTGTTCCATCTCCTTTTCCATACGGTCGTAAACGTCCTCCGGAATCTGGCAGGAAAAGGCCTTTTCGAAGCGGCGTGCTTTTCTGGCGCGTTTCAGGCATTCGGTGCTGCGGCACACATAAGCGCCCCGCCCGGGTTTTCGGCCGGTCAGGTCCAGCGTGATTTCCCCCTCTGGGGAACGTACCACGCGGACCAGTTCTTTTTTCGGTTTCATTTCACCGCAGCCGGTACACATCCGCAGCGGAACTTTTTTCTGGTGCAATTACAGGCCTCCTGCGGGAGGGGCCTGATGAGGGGTCCTCTCCCCGATTCATGTTCGCAGTTCACTTCGTGTTTTCTGCCGGAAAGTCATGCCTCCGGTTCTTCTGCAGCCGGTTCCTGCGCCGCTGCAGCACCTTCCTCACCGAAAAATCCGCTTTCCGGCTTGATGTCGATCTTCCAACCGGTCAGCTTCGCGGCCAAACGGGCATTCTGGCCCTTGTTGCCAATGGCCAGAGAAAGCTGGCTGTCCGGCACGGTTACACGGCAGGCATGGCTGCCGTCCTCGGCAAGCTCCACAGAAACAACATTTGCCGGTGAAAGTGCACTGGCAATGAATTTCTTCGGGTCGTCGCTGTACTCAACAATGTCGATCTTTTCGCCGCCGAGCTCATCGACAATCGTTCCGACACGGCCGCCGCGGGCACCAATGCAGGCACCCACTGCGTCCACCGCCGGATCATTGGAAAGAACCGCAAGCTTGGTGCGGGAACCGGCTTCGCGCGAAACCGCCTTGATTTCCACAGTGCCGTCGTAAATTTCAGGCACTTCAGTTTCAAACAGGCGTTTGACCAAATCGGGATGCGTGCGGCTGATGATGGCGTGCGGACCTTTGTCGGTCTCATGTACATCGACGACGTACACCTTAATGTGGTCGCCCTCGTGGAACACTTCCTCACCGACCATCTCACTGCGCGGCAGCATCGCTTCGCTCTTACCAATCATCAGCGTTGCGGCACCGGAGCGCGGATCCACCCGTTCCACCACTGCGCTGACCAGTTCCTGATGCTTCGACTCAAACTCCCGCATCATCAGGCCGCGTTCACCCGCGCGGATGCCCTGACGAATAACGCCGCGCGCCTGATGTGCTGCAATGCGCCCGAACTCTTTGGTGTGCAGCTGCACACTGACTTTGTCGCCCACCACACAGGTCGGGTCAATGCGGCGTGCCTTTTCCAGCAGGATCTCGCAGTTCGGAACCGCAACATCGTCTACAACTTCCTTGCGCAGGAACACCTCAAATTCGTTTTTCTCCTCATTCAGGTGCACACTGGCTTCATCGTTGTCGTAGCTGTTCTTGCAGGCAGTAGTGATCGCCTTGCAGATTTGATCTATCATATAATCCTTCGGAATTCCGCGTTCTTTTTCCAGCAGGTCCAGGGCATCAATGATGCTGATGTCTTCCTCACTCATCTTCGTTTCCTCCCAAATCGTCATTATCGTAAAGCTTTACCCATGCTGCGTCAGCAAGAGCAAAAGACATTGTTTCTTTTTCTGCGCTTTCCAGTGTCACGGTGTCATTTTCAAACGAACGAAGCGTACCGATTACCTCTCGGCTGCCGTCCGCAAAAGGACGGATAAAGCGCACCCACACCTGCTGACCCTTGCAGGCGGCAAAGTGTTCCGGGCGGGTCAGTTCCCGGTTAATGCCTGGGGAGCTGACCTCCAGCGTGTAGGCACCCTGCACCAAGTCCTGCGCATCCAGCGGCTCATTTACCGCGTGTGTCATATCCACACAGTCATCAATAGAAACTCCGCCCTCTTTGTCAATAAAGATGCGCAGATACCAATCGGCACCCTCTTTTACAAAGCGTACATCCCACAAAGTCAGGCCAAGTGCATCCGCAAGCGGCTGTGCAAGTTCCCGCACAGCTTCGGCGGTGTTTCTCCCCTTCTTCTTTGCTGCCATCGTTTCACCTCATAAAGCATATAATGCAAACAAAAGAGTGGGTCGCCCCACTCTTTCATCATTCCAGTCTATTCTTTGTTAAGTGTACCACATATGCCGGATAATTGCAAGCTGTTTCGCAAAAAAGCGGCTTTGCACGGCGGTCCTTCAGCCTTCCAGCTGCTTTGCCAAGAAACCAGCTGCAACCTGCGCCATATGCTCGGCGTCCTGCGACACTTCTTCGCCGTTGCTGAGCAGCACCACCGCACCGGTCACGTCACTCTGCGCCAAGATGGGACACACCACCGCCGCCGTGCAGTCAACTCCCTCCACCGGGTGCAGGCTTTTTCCAGATGATTTCACAAAGTCCTGCCGGGAGGAAATGCACTCCTCCAGCTCCTGACTGACTCTGCGTTCCAGATACTCCCGCTTGGAAACGCCCGCTGCAGCCACGATATGGTCGCGGTCACAGATGAGTGCCGGCAGCCCTGCGGAATTGTTGAGCACGTCTGCCATCTGCGTGGAAAACAGTGCCATTTCGCCGACAGGCGAATATTTTTTAAAGATGACACCGCCTTGATTGTCTGTAAAAATCTCCAGTGCATCGCCTTCGCGGATTCGCAGTGTGCGGCGGATTTCCTTTGGTATGACCACCCGCCCAAGGTCATCTATCCTTCTTACGATACCGGTTGCTTTCAATACCAACATCCCCTTATCAGAAATCATTGCGCTTTTTGTCAGGTAATGGATAGTATTTGCAGGATTTTCAAAAATACGCCTGCCGCACGCATTTGTATCATAAAAAGATGCAGATTTTTTATTTTTTTGAAAGCGATACCGTTTTCATATTTGTTTTTCGGCATTTATTTCATTTTAAAATTTCCCCGCCTGCAAAGATTTAATCTTTTACGGGAAGTTTTTAAAAATTTCTGCTATATAAAAAAGCGCGGGTAACCACCGTAACTTGCGGTATTAGCCCACACTGTATTTTTCATTGTCTTCCCTGCTGTGCCGCACTGCGCAGTGCAGACACTGCCGCAGTGTAATTCGGCTGCCCAACAATGGCGCTGCCGGCCACACAAATATCCACACCGGCGTGTGCGATTTCCGCAATGTTTCCGGCATTGACACCGCCGTCGATTTCAATGAGAAGCTCCGGCAGCTTCTGTTTAAGTACCCGTACCTTCTGCAGGGTATCCATATTGAACTTCTGCCCGCCGAAGCCCGGCTCCACGCCCATAATCAGCACCATATCCACCATCTGGAGGAATGGAAAAAGCTCCTCTACCGGTGTACCCGGGCGCACGGAAATGCCCGCTTTGGCACCAAGGCCGTGAATCATGGAAATCGTCTGGGCGGGGTTGCCCTCCGCTTCCAGGTGAAACGTAATGTAATCCGAGCCGGCCTTTACAAACGGCTGTAAAAAGCGCTGAGGCTCGGTTATCATCAGATGTACGTCCAGCGGCTGCTTCGTCATGGGACGCAGCGATTTTACCATATTAGGGCCAAAGGTGATGTTCGGCACGAAATGCCCATCCATCACATCCACATGAATCCAGTCGGAACCGGCCTGATTGATCTGTTCCACTTCTTCGCCCAGCCTTGCAAAGTCCGCGCCCAAAATTGAAACCGATATGCGCATGGTGCTCCTCCTAATGCCTTCGTTTCCCGTTTTCCGTGCTATTGAATTTATTATTTGATTAATTATACCATAAAAATCCGCTGTAGAAAAGTCCGGAATATGCGAAAAGGAGCGACAAGCAGCACACTGCCCGTCACTCCTCATCTATAATAAAGCGGTTAAAAAGCTTTGCCCCGCACTCACATTCTATGCAGATGTCAGTTGTTTGTGCGGTTTTCTGCTTCATAATTCTTTTTTCCTTTTTGTTTTTCTTCGTCTTCGTACTCATGTGTAACGCAATCCACACCGGTCATATCCTCCGGCGGTTCCTGCCGGGGCTGGCTGCGCTCCCTGCGGTATTTCTTTACAAAAGGCGGAACCAAAATCAGCAGGAACACTGCCGCCACACCCCGCAAAATCCAGCCCCATGTACCGTGAAACAAGTTCAGCTTTGTAAACGCCGCCGTACCCCACCACCCGGCAAGGAACAAAAAGAAAGCACCCGCCGCATAAAAGACTTTATCCTCTTTGCGGCCAAGTTGAAAAATGAGCAGCAGGCCAACCACCAGCCACATCAATGTGTACACATACTGCAAAGGCTGCTTCCCCCTTTCCAAGCAGTTCTCAGGCGGCGCGGCGCTCCTCCTGCACATAGACAGGCTGTTCGGACACACGGCGGGCAGAAGAACGGTGCTGCGCACGCCTTTTTGCTGCTTTCGCGGCGCGGCGCGCGTGAACCTCGGCAAGCAGGACGCCCGTTGTGCATAGGGTCATCACGGCACCGAGCAGCATCTGCGCTGTCAGCAGAAACACACCGTCCTCCTGAAAGGAGATTGTCATGGCGCCCATGAGTGCCAACAGCAGACACAGAAGCTTGCCCTTTCGCTCCTGCGGACGAAAAACCGCAACCAAAACGCACGCCGCAAACACCAACATCAGTCCCATGTATAAACAGCTGTCCATCCCGTGTCCCTCCGTTTTTCCATCGTCCAGGTTTACAAACTTAACATAATCCTGAGTCCATTTGCCAAATCATTGTTACATGATACCATAATGCTCTCAATACCGCAAGCCTTTTGTTACATTTTTTTAATTTTTACAGCGTATTAGTTACAAAATGAATACAAAAAGCCCGCCTGCTGCACTGCCCTGCGGGCTGCACAGAAAGCGGGACGTTTTTCTCAGTTCAATCAGTTCAAAATATAAATATTCATTGTCTGCCGGCCGAAGTTTTCACATTCCGCCTCGGTGTCCATGTATAAATCCACCATGGTAGAGCTGCTGTAAACAAATCCACCGGTGTCCGCCGCAACAGCATAACCATAAACATAGCTGCCGTCCGGAGAAGCGATATAAAGACGTGTGCCGTAGGGAATTTCATTTGGGTTCACTGCTACACGTCCGACTGCTGCCGGCAGGCCGGTTGCAGTCGTACCGCCGCCGGTGTAAGCGGTGCACTTTCCAGTCAGCACACGGCTGTAGGAAAGTCCGTTTACCTGCTGGCCTGCGCTAGAGCTAGCGCTGCTGATTTGTGCACTGCTGGTTTCTTCTTCCTGCGGCTGTTCCTTTGTGCCGTTCAGCACAACCTTGTTCACCGCATCCTTCACCACACTGGTGGAAACAACGGAGGTTTCCCCGGCCACACCGTTTATGTACTTAGTACGGCGAACAATTTTCTTCTGACCGCTGCTGCCCTCTGTTTTGACCTTGCTTTCACCGACAAACATGGAACTGTCGTCCTCTGTCACAGTGTCAAACGGAATGTCCTCCGTAAGGACTTCATCCTTGTACGTTACGCGGTTTACTGCAACGTACTGCTCCTGGGTCAGCGGCTGATCGGCTTCTGCAGTCAGTTCATCATGCTTGCCGAGCGAAACGCCGGCTTTCTGAACTGCCTGCTTTGCAGTGGTGTCGGTGGAAGTGACCACCTGCGTTGAAATACCGTCAGCCTTCACGGTAACGATATGATTGCGCCGAACGGAAATCTTTGTGTTCTCTTCAACCAACTGGTCAATCGGAACATTCACGGTATCCACCGGGCCCAATGTAATGGCTGCTTCCTGCAGAACATCACGGGCAGTATCGCCAAAGTGGGCGGTAACCTGCTTCTCCGTGCCGTCTGCAATGACTTTTACAGGGTACGCTGTGCGCACGTTGACTTCAATGTTTCCCTGCGCGTTGGTAGAGCGCAAAACCAAATCTCCGTGGCTGGTGCGAACACCAGCTGTCTTCAGGATGTCATTCGTGTCATCGCTCGTCAGCATATAAAGCTTTTTGGTTTCACCGTTCTTGGTAACAACCGCGTTCTGTGTAGTTGCTATCACCGTACCAGCTGTACCCAGCCCCACTGTAAAAACAGCGCCCAGTACGAGTAACGTTTTGCCTGCCTTATGCATCTGGTTCACCTGACTCTCTATGTGCATTCTGTGTTTGTGTTACGCAATTTCCGCGTACAACTGCGGCGGTTTCCCGTCAACGCTTGCATCATACCTGTTCAACCTGCTTATGTCAAATCTTTTGAAAGTAAAATTTTGTTTATATTGCACAATCGCTGTTGAAAAAAACGTGCCGAAAAAGAGAATCACGCCCTCTTTTTCAGGGGGGCTTAGGTGGACAGTACAGCAGTTTTCTGTGCATTATGTAAAAACTTTAACTATTACAAAGCTGTTACAAAGATTACATAATAGTTGCTTCCCACTTTTCGGCTTAATATTTCCTTTTTTATGTGAAATAGTGGTGAAAAATCATGAATTTTTTGTTCGCTGTGGTGAGTGGTAAGATTTATCTGTTTAGGGAAAAGTTTGTCCATTTTTTGAGTCTATATTTATTCACTATTTTTGCAAGAATATGAATTATTTGTGCGCTTTCTACTGTGCACCCCAGTAATTTCATTAAAACCCCTTTTTGTGCTGCAGAATATCCTGCTTTTTCGGCTGCATTTTTTGCCGGAAAGTGTTGTGAAAAATTCCTTTTCGGCAAAGTGGTACTTGTTCATAATGCTTCTATTTTAATTTGTTTTTATCAATTAGTTGGTCATAATATAAAAAATTAGTCTGCAGTTTTCAACTGCAGACTGTTGAGAGATGTTAATAACTTTATTTTTTACAAATGGGGATCCACACTTCACAGTAAAGGCTGCTGTTTGCTTCGTGCGGGTGCAGTGCAAAGGGATACAGCTCAAAATCCGTATCATCCACCATATTGTACCCGGAACCGGGCAGCCACTCTTTATAAAATCTGTCCCATATATCGCGGATACACGTTTCATTTTCCCCATAGCAGAGAAAAACTGCCCATAGAATTGGCTTTACCTGCCACAGTTTGTACCCATCCGGCACTTTGGTCCCGCTGTAACGTACACCAATACCATATTGAAAGCAGCCGCTTTCCTGGGATGAGGGTGTACACATACCATACACGTCCGCATCCTCCCCATATTTTTCAAAAACTTTGGGCGCATCTGATGCCATAGTTCGGTTCCAAAACTCCGGAATCTCGCGATTTCCCTTTTCCGCCGTTATTTCATTACGAAACCTTTCCACCTTACATAAAGTCTGAAACGGTGCTTTTTCTACGATTTTGTAATCCATAATACTGCCGCCTTCCACAGATACTTTTATTATGAGACGGTTATAAAGCTTTAACTGCACACCGGATTTTTTGGCAGTCATTGGCGATACACCATGAAAACGGGTAAAAGCCTTGGTAAAGCTTTCCGGCGAATCATATCCATAACGGTATGCCAAATCAATCACTTTGCTGTCCGACCGCGCAATTTCCTGCCCAGCCATGGAAAGACGGCGGCTGCGAAGATACTCATTAACAGTCGTGCCGGTCAGCATACTGAATGCCCGATGAAAATGATAACCAGACATAAACACCTGCTTTGCCACATCTTCATAACCAACCGGCTCCAGCAGATGTTCTTCCAAATAGTCCAATGCTTTTTGTATGCTTGTTATGCAGTCCACTTTGCTCACCTCATGTTTCTATTATATATAGAAAGCGTTATCGTTTCCTGACCTGCCTTGCTCAATTTTGTCAGAAGTCAGCTGTGCAATTTTCCTACTATATAATATAGTAAGGTTTTTGCTTAGAAAGCAACACTAATATATAAGAAAAGACCCCGGAAAAACTTCCGGGGTCTGAAAAATCTTTTTGTAAAGCGGAGATTAACGCTTTGAGAACTGCGGTGCACGACGTGCAGCTTTGAGGCCGTACTTCTTGCGTTCCTTCATTCTTGGGTCACGGGTCAGGAAGCCAGCCTTTTTCAGGGCCGGACGCAGACCTTCGCTGTCGAGCTGCAGCAGGGCGCGTGCAATGCCGTGACGGATAGCACCGGCCTGGCCGGTAACACCGCCGCCAGCAACGCGGCACACAACGTCGAACTTGCCGGCGTTTCCGGTCAGTTCCAACGGCTGACGAACGATGAGCTTCAGTGTTTCCAGGCCGAAGTAATCGTCGATGCTGCGGTCATTGATGGTGACCTTGCCGGTGCCCTGATACAGACGTACACGGGCTACCGAGCTTTTTCTTCTGCCGGTACCATAGTAGTAAGGTGTTTTATCATACATAATGCTTGTCCTCCTCCCTTAAAGTTCCCAAGCAGTCGGCTGCTGGGCGGCGTGATTATGCTCTGCGCCTTCAACGGTGCGAAGGCGGGTAAGCGCATTGCGGCCGAGGGTATTATCGGGCAGCATACCTTTAATCGCCTTTTTCATTGCGGCACAGGGGTCTTCGCGCATCAGGGTGTCGTAGCGGACATCCTTCAAGTGGCCGATGTAGCCGGTGTGGTGGTACCAATGCTTCTTCTCCAGCTTTTTGCCGGTCAAAACAGTCTTGGCACAGTTGATAATGATGACATTGTCACCACAGTCAACATGGGGGGTGTAGGTGGTCTTTTCTTTGCCGCGCAGAAGAACGGCAGCCTGGGCAGCCACGCGGCCGAGGGGCTTGCCTTCGGCGTCGATGACATACCACTTGCGGGTGACTTCTTGAGCCTTCGCCATATAAGTGGACATGAGCGCAACCTCCAAAAATAAATATTACAATGCCCCGCCCCGGGCGGGGCTGCCTTTTTTAAGCGGTGCGGTGCAGAAAACCTGTACCACAGAGGAATTGCATTTATGATACTACCACAAGTTCCTCTCTGTGTCAAGAGTAAAAGTCCCGTTTTTTAAATTTAACGGCTCTTAGCTTTCATTTTCGTGCCCAAATGGCCTTATTCTGGCTGTAGCTTCCCCGTCATTTCAGTTTTTATGGCTTTTGAGCCGCAATCAGCAAAAAACTGGGCTTGTCGTATTCCTTTACCATTCTGGGGTTTTTCTGCACTGTTTGTTCATCTGGTACTGGTTCACGCAGTTCCCGAATGACGAATCCGGCACCTAGCAATGCATTCAAAACCTGGGAAAACGTACGGTGATACTTGTGCACGCTGCACTCCAGCCACTCCTCCGTGCGCGGGCCGGGGCAGCTGTAGCTGCTGAGCGGATAAAAGCGCTTGTGTGTTTCCTCGTCATAGACCCAGTTTGGCCCCTCTTTCGGTGCAGTAGTCAGCGGATGTTCCTGCGAAAAGACAAAAGAGCCTCCCTTTTTTAGAATTGCGTAAACAGAACGCGCTAATGCGTCAAAATCTTCTATATAATGTACAGCAAGCGAACTAGCAACCACATCATAGTTTTCTCCCAAACTTGCAATCTGCGTCATATCCATACAGAAATACGCTGTGCGTTCATTTGCATTGCGTTTTTTTGCTTCGTTTATCATATTCTGTGACAAGTCCACACCGGTCACATGTGCCGCACCAAGACGCAGATAACCTGCACAGCCCTCGCCAAACCCACAGCCGAGGTCCAGCACGTGCTTTCCGGCAAGCGGCGGCAGCATCGCCTGCAGTGCCGGCTGCTCCAGCAAGGTATTGTAGCTTACCGGATTTTCGCGCAGTTCCATGTAATTTTTAAAGAATACCTGATCATCATATAAATTTTCCTGCATTTTCGTTCCACCTTTCATGGAAAAATTAAAAGTTATGTTTACCTGCCCTTACAGTAAAGGTTTCGCCCGCCTTTTCAAAGGCGGTGGGTATGGGTGAAACCCACGGTTTTATCTCTTGACCGTAACGCCCTTGTGTATCAAAATGGAATACAAGCAGCATTCCCTGCGGCGGCGCAGCCACGCCGTATGAAAACAGCCTTGAAAGCTCTTTTTGACAACTACTATAGGAGTCCAATAAATTGCTGAAAAATCGGGGTAGCCTGCTACTCATGCTGCTAAGGGCAAGGTCGTGGGGCTGCGCGCCCCACACTGCGGTTGCTTTCTAAGAAAGCAACTTTAATACAGCGAAAAACAAAGACTGCTGCAGCGCTTCATCACTGCAAAACAGTCTTAGCCATTTTCTTTTTAAGAATTATTTTGTTCTTCAATCGCGGCACACAGGCTGTACCACTGGCAATCCCCGCATACCTCACGCAGGTGTACTTGGGAAAGGGCTACCATCTTTTCGCGCAAATCGGCCCAACGCAGCGTCTGTTCCGCCTTTAGCCCGCTGTGCTGCAAAACTCCGGTATCATATCGAGCAGGCTTTGCACTTTCACAGGTGCTGCCGGTTCGGTGCGGACAATGCGCACACAAGCTGTCAGCACCAATGCACAAGCGCACCAATGTTTCCGGATTCTCACGCAGCCGCGCTGCGGCAGCCGCCATATTCGCGGTAAATGCGTCACTGTACCCTTCCCCTACAAAATGCAGCAGGCACAGCCCATGGTGCGGCCGAAGAACAAGTTCCTCTGTCCCATCCATCTTAAACAGCCTGTGCACGGTGGTTCAGCCGATTCAGAACACGTTCCAGCTGCGGTGCCAGCACCGTGACAACTGCAATCTTGACCGCATCCCCCAGCAGGAACGGTACCACGCAGGCCAGCAGCGCTGCGGCAAGCGGTGTATGTGTTACAGTAATGAACCAAATAGTACCCATTGTGTACAGCGCCGCTGTACCAACGACCATAGAAACGATGAGTACACCGGATTTTTTCAGCAGTTTTTGTTTCTCACTGCTAAGCAGGCGGTACAGCAGGCCTTCCACCGCTGCCAGTACCAAGTAACCGAGCAGATAACCGCCGGTCGGGCCAACAATGCAGCCAACGCCTGCACTGAACCCAGCAAACACCGGCACGCCGATGCAGCCCAGCAGCAAATAAACCACTTGGCTGAGCACACCCCACTTTGGCCCCAGCAGTGCGGCGCTCAGCATCACCGCAAAGGTCGCCAAACTGATAGGCACCTGTCCCACCGGGATGGAAATCGGTGCAAGAACGCAGGTCAACGCGGCACACATCGCACAGAGTACTAAATTTTTTGTAGATGTTTTCAAGTTCATTCCCTCTTTCAATAATAAATACCAATAAGCAAGAAAGTTTTCAACAGACCGTACACATTCGGTTGAAACTCTGCAAACTAATCAAAAGCACATAAAGAAATGCTGAAGCCTGCTGTAAACTTCAGCACATTTTTACGACAATCCGCCGTCAGTTTCCAATCAAGAAATCCAATATGTTCATTCCCGCGTCCGTCTGTGCTTTATACAGTTCCGTATACCCACACTGCGTGCAGGATACCGTTATGAACCGCTTGTTCTGTACATCAAAAATCTTTGAAAAATTTCCGCCGGTTGCCTGAAATTGGTCTGTTTCATACTGGCTACATCCGCATTTGGGACATACGTACTGTTTTGGCTGCATACTGTTCGCTCCATTCTGTTATAATTTCTTTTCTTTAACAATAAATGATATGAACAAAAATTGCAATGCTTAAACTAAAAAAAGCGAGGAAGCGGCAATTTGGCAGCCGCTTCCTCGCTCCTATTTTCAACATCTGCAGTTCAGAATGTGGAAAAGTCCGCTTACAGACTGCGGTCAACTGCTGCTGCAACCTTTTTTAGCTTTCCCATAAATTCCTGAAAATCTGGAATCGTCAGCTGCTGTGCGGCATCACTCATCGCGACCTTCGGGTCTGGGTGTACCTCAACAATAATGCCATCTGCACCTGCTGCAATTCCGGCCATGGCAAGCGGCGTAACCAAACTGCGTTTGCCCGCAGCATGGGAGGGATCAACAATAATTGGTAGGCTGCTGCGCTCTTTGACAACCGGAACTGCAGAAACATCCAAGGTGTTGCGTGTAGCAGTTTCAAAGGTGCGGATGCCGCGCTCACACAGCACCACATTCTGGTTGCCCTCACTTAAAATATACTCTGCCGCATCCAGCCACTCTTCAATGGTGCAGGCAATTCCGTTTTTTAAAAGCACCGGCAGGCCGGAACGTCCGATTGCGCGCAGAAGACGGAAATTCTGCATATTACGCGCACCAACCTGAATCATATCACAGTATTTTCCTGCGGCATCCAAATCCTGTGCATCCACTACTTCGCTGACGCAGAGCAAACCGGCAGCATCTGCGGCTTTCCGCAGAAGACGGTATCCTTCATCTTCCAAACCCTGGAATGCATATGGGCTGGTGCGCGGCTTGTAAGCACCGCCGCGCAGCATTTGTGCACCGGCGGCTTTCACGCCCAGCGCCGCTTTTGTTACCTGCTCTTCCGATTCGACTGCGCAGGGACCGGCAATCATAACCAGCTTATCACCGCCGAAGGTAACATTTTTTACTGTTACCTTGCGTCCCTCCGGCACCATTTCGCGACTCGCGAGCTTGTAGGAATGCATGATTGGCACGCATTTTTCAACGCCGTCCATAACTTCAATATTTTCCGTATTCAGCTTAGATTTATCTCCCAAAACGCCAATAACAGTTGCTTCGCTGCCAACAGAAAGGTTTGCACCCAGTCCCTTATCCTTTAGAGCAGCAATTACGTGGTCAATCTGGCCTTTTGTGCAGTTATTTTTCATTAAAATAATCATGCGGATTCCTCCTCCAAACTATTGCTTTTCTGATTTAAAGCTTTTATGCTTTTATTTGCTAAAGCTAATTTTGTAAAAAACAACCACCCTATTGGGTGGCAGCTTTTGATGTTGGCACCTACCTAATTTCCCGGGCCGTTACCAGCCAAGTATTTTCGGCACGAGTGAGCTTAACTTCTGTGTTCGGAATGGGAACAGGTGGACCCTCACCGTCATCAGCACCAACTATTTGTTTTTGTTTTGCCGTCGTTCCTGACGACTTATATATAATACCACAACATTTTTAATAATGCAAGCTTTTTTTCAAAGTTTTTTAAAAAAATTAGGTGCTGCAAAAAGCGGCACCTAATTGCAATTAAAACGGAAAATTCAGCATCCACGCAGGTGCCGAATTGACATCAAACAGATTGCTGCTTATATTCGCAAGATAATTGTAAATCATCAGAAAAGCAACAAACACAATGCAGGAAATCACAAGCAGCCGCAGCAGCTTCCGCACATTCGGCCGCGGTGCCATAACTGCTTTCACAGTATGACTGCAGTCCGCACAGGCCATTTTCTGGACATAAACTTTTTTTCGCAGAATCAAGTACACAACACCCGGTACCAACCCGAGCACACCAATCAGCGCCGCCCACATTGGTGCCCGCTTTGGGCAGCCGGTTTTCGCGTCCTGATAAGCCGTGACTACAAACAAAATCCGTTCTGCGAGAAAGAGCAGCAGCATCATACCCCACAAAAACAGCATAGCGTGAATTAACGGCACTTCCGTGCCAGTTGCATCCTGCGGGTGAGCATTTATGATTAAGAATGGATGCCACTCCCGCAAAGCAGGAATGCCGGAATAATATAAAGCATCAATGTACCATAAGGTTGGACCAAGCGAACCGAACATAGCGTATACCTCTTTTATCGTTTTGGGCTATTATTAAAATGGAAAATTACGTATCCATGCGGGAATGGCCTGTATGGCATAAAGCCCGAAAGTGTAAGAAGCAGTGTAATTATATAAAATAAAAGCCAAAACTGATGCCACCGCCCCAAGGACCGCCCACAGACGCAAATGTGCTGCATGTGGATAAGGAACTGCAACGGAGGTAACGCTTCCACAAGTATCACAAACTGCTTTTTTCGTATACAACATTCGACGTACTGCAAAGAAAACCACCACTGGCAACCAGCCAAGTACCCCTGTTGCGGCTGTCCAATATGTTAACTTTTTCATACTGCTAGCCTTACCTGCTCGGTAAACTGCTGTGGCCATGAAAATCCGCTCAGCTACCAAATCTGCAATAACCAATACCCACAGTAAAAGCAAAGCGTGTGCCATATGGATTGTCTGCGCATCCATTCCCTCTGGACTAAACAATGCTGATAAATTGGAATGTGAAATATAAAACTTCTTTAAAACATTATCAAATCCGATATAGTAGAATTGAAGACCGTTCATTTGCTAGTCACTCCCTTTTAAAGGCGATTACCATATATATCGCATCCAATTGTTACCCTTCCAAAATCTGTCCCGTTAAAAACTGTTCCATTTCCACTTAAAGTATAATCTACGTGAACGTAAGCATAGGAGTGATACTGTTTATATTCAACAGAACGCTTACAGGTATATGATTTTACTGACGAACTTTTTGAAGTTACACTAGAACCGTAGGTATCATGTACAGTAATCGCACCAGTCACGCCTGGAGAATATTAAAAATTTCCTACACTACGCACATAAGCCAATAATGTGCTACCAGAATATACATTGCGATCCGTCTCAAGCCTAACTTGATGATTGTATGAATTAGTAGTTGCAAGTGTAGTTTCAACTACTTTATTATTTTTTTCAACTGACATTCTTTCATCAATCATTGTGTCAACCACACGAATACCAGTACTGTATGATGTCGTAACTTGATACTTTTTAATATTGGGATTATCGGAAGGTAAGGGAATTTTTGCTGACTGACTTATAATGGTAGGTGTAGCAGTCTTTTGATTATTAACTGGATCTGCCTCTTCCGCATGTACCGCTACTGAACTAATTGAAAACATCATGCATACAGCCAAAAAGGAGCTAACAAACTTTTTCACAATTTACTCCTTCTTTCATTATAGTGGTAAGGAATTCCTTTACTTACTTTATACACTTTTGTATCCAGCTTGTCAATGCCATTTTACAATATAACAAAGCATTTATTGATTTTTATAACCATTTTTAAAAATTATGCTGTATTTTACAAACATAGCAACATTTTGAACAACAAAAAAACCGACTCACAAGAGTCGGCTTAACGTTTTTGTACACTGAAAACTGAATAAAGATTAGAATGCGAATTTGGATATTGGACGAGACCATGAACTATGGTCAAGCCCTCGACCTATTAGTACTGCCAAGCTGAACACATTACTGTGCTTACACATGCAGCCTATCAACCTTGTAGTCTTCAAGGGGTCTTACTTGCTTACGCAATGGGATATCTTATCTTGGAGTCGGCTTCACGCTTAGATGCTTTCAGCGTTTATCCGATCCGCACATAGTTGCCCAGCTGTGCCATTGGCATGACAACTGGTGCGCCAGCGGTGCGTCCATCCCGGTCCTCTCGTACTAAGGACAGCTCTCCTCAAATATCCTGCGCCCACGACAGATAGGGACCGAACTGTCTCACGACGTTCTGAACCCAGCTCGCGTACCACTTTAATCGGCGAACAGCCGAACCCTTGGGACCGAATACAGCCCCAGGATGTGATGAGCCGACATCGAGGTGCCAAACCTCCCCGTCGATGTGGACTCTTGGGGGAGATCAGCCTGTTATCCCCAGGGTAGCTTTTATCCGTTGAGCGACGGCAATTCCACTCTCATACCGCCGGATCACTAACTCCAACTTTCGTTACTGCTCGGACTGTCATCCTCGCAGTTAGGCTAGCTTATGCGTTTACACTCAGTAGCACGGTTTCCATCCGTGCTGAGCTAACCTTTGAGCGCCTCCGTTACCTTTTAGGAGGCGACCGCCCCAGTCAAACTGCCCGTCTAACAATGTCCCCCGGCCGGTTTCACGGCCGCAGGTTAGAATTTCAGCAACTTAAGGGTGGTATCCCAAGGTCGACTCCGCCAGCGCTGGCGCACCGGTTTCCATGTCTCCCACCTATCCTGTACATAAATTACCGAAACCCAATATTAAACTGCAGTAAAGCTCCATGGGGTCTTTCCGTCTTGTCGCGGGTAACCGGCATCTTCACCGGTACTACAATTTCGCCGGGCGGGTAATTGAGACAGTGCTCAGATCGTTACACCATTCGTGCGGGTCGGAACTTACCCGACAAGGAATTTCGCTACCTTAGGACCGTTATAGTTACGGCCGCCGTTTACTGGGGCTTCAATTCAATGCTTGCACATCTCCTCTTAACCTTCCAGCACCGGGCAGGTGTCAGCTCCTATACGTCATCTTTCGATTTGGCAGAAACCTGTGTTTTTGATAAACAGTCGCCTGAGCCTTTTCACTGTGGCCTCCCTTGCAGGAGGCGCCCCTTATTCCGAAGTTACGGGGCCAATTTGCCGAGTTCCTTAACTACCCTTCTCCCGTTGACCTTAGAATTCTCTTCCTGTCTACCTGTGTCGGTTTGCGGTACGGGCGCCTCAGATATACATTAAGCTTTTCTTGCCCTGCTCTACAAATACTTCCCTACTCTAATTTCGGTCCCTTACGCCCGGGGCAACCATCGCCCGGGTTATTCGCTTTGCAGGTGTCTCTTAACTTAAATCTTTTGGCGGCTACGGAATTTCCACCGTATGTGCATCGACTACGCCTTTCGGCCTCGCCTTAGCTCCCGGCTTACTTGGAGCGGACGAACCTTCCTCCAAAAACCTTAGACTTTCGGTCAATATGATTCTCACACATTTCGCGCTACTCATTCCGGCATTCTCACTTCTGTATAGTCCACCAACGCTTCCGCTTTGATTTCACCCCATACAGAACGCTCTCCTACCATCCTTTCGGATCCCAAGCTTCGGTACACGATTTAGCCCCGTTAAATTTTCGGCGCAGGGTCACTCGACCAGTGAGCTATTACGCACTCTTTTAATGTATGGCTGCTTCTGAGCCAACATCCTGGTTGTCTGTGCAACCCCACATCCTTTTCCACTTAACCGTGTTTGGGGACCTTAGCTGTGGGTCTGGGCTGTTTCCCTTTTGACAACGAAACTTATCTCACGCTGTCTGACTCCCGTACATCAATTATCCGGCATTCTGAGTTTGATAGGTCTTGGTAGCCTCTCGGCCCCTTAACCATTCAGTGCTTTACCTCCGGTAATCTAATACGAGGCTAGCCCTAAAGCTATTTCGGAGAGAACCAGCTATCTCCGGGTTCGATTGGAATTTCTCCGCTACCCACACCTCATCCGCTACCATTTCAACGGGAGTCGGTTCGGTCCTCCATGAGGTTTTACCCTCACTTCAACCTGGACATGGGTAGGTCACCCGGTTTCGGGTCGAATACAACTGACTTTATGCGCCCTATTAAGACTCGCTCTCGCTGCGGCTCCGGACCTTAAGTCCTTAACCTCGCCAGTTACATTCACTCGCCGGACCATTCTACAAAAGGTACCCGATCACCCATTGACGGGCTCTCGGTGCTTGTAAGCACAAGGTTTCAGGTTCTATTTCACTCCCCTCCCGGGGTGCTTTTCACCTTTCCTTCACAGTACTGTTCTCTATCGGTCACTGGGTAGTATTTAGGCTTGGAGGGTGGTCCCCCCGTCTTCCCACCGGGTTTCACGTGTCCGGCGGTACTCTGGATACAGCTCGCTGCTTCGCCTTTTCGTTTACGTGGCTCTCACACTCTTTGACCGGCCTTTCCATACCGTTCAACTAAAGCTTAGCATGCTAAATGCTGTCCGAACCCCGAAGGTATTGCTACCCTCGGTTTGGCCTCTTCCGCGTTCGCTCGCCACTACTAGCAGAATCTCATTTGATGTCTCTTCCTCGCCCTACTTAGATGTTTCAGTTCAGGCGGTTCCCCTCGTAAACCTATGAATTCAGTTTACGATGACTGGACATGACTCCAGCCGGATTGCTCCATTCGGAAATCTATGGATCAATGCCCACTTACGGCTCCCCATAGCTTATCGCAGTTAGTTGCGTCCTTCTTCGGCTCCCAGTGCCAAGGCATTCCCCTTGCGCTCTTTGTAGCTTGACCATGTGTTCTTTTGGTTCTCATTCTTCGTATAATTATACGAACTCGTAAATTGCAAAATTGTAGTAATTTTTTAACTTTACTTAATATCGTTTTCGCAATCTTTCTTTATTCAGTTTTCAATGTACAAGCGGGGAAGCCCCCGCAGGCTATGTGCTGAAGGTTACGTCCACTTTCGTGTTCTTCCCTACTTCACTTTTACCCAGCGTTTGCTTTCCTATTGAATTTGCAGCAAAGAGTTCCGCCCTTTCGGCCGTTTCTCTTTGCTTACTTTCTCTTCTCGCAAAGAGAAAGTAAGTGGTGGGCTTAGGTGGACTCGAACCACCGACCTCACGCTTATCAGGCGTGCGCTCTAACCGGCTGAGCTATAAGCCCATTTCCCGGCTTCCCGGTTCTTACACCGTCAGCCCTTGGTGGAGATAAACGGGATCGAACCGTTGACCTCCTGCTTGCAAAGCAGGCGCTCTCCCAGCTGAGCTATACCCCCATACTGGTGGCTGTTTTCCCCATCCACCTTCGAGAATCTTTTGCAAGACCCTCAAAATTAAACAACGATTAACTCTTCGAACGGACCCGACCGACCTTGGATATTAGAACAGCTTGTTTCATCTGTTCAGTTCTCCATAGAAAGGAGGTGATCCAGCCGCACCTTCTGATACGGCTACCTTGTTACGACTTCACCCCAGTCGCCAATCCTACCTTCGGCAGCGCCCTCCTTGCGGTTAGGCAACTGACTTCGGGTATTACCGGCTCCCATGGTGTGACGGGCGGTGTGTACAAGGCCCGGGAACGTATTCACCGCGGCATTATGATCCGCGATTACTAGCAATTCCAACTTCATGCAGGCGGGTTTCAGCCTACAATCCGAACTGAGACCGTTTTTATAGGTTTGCTCCACCTCGCGGTTTCGCTTCTCTTTGTTAACGGCCATTGTAGTACGTGTGTAGCCCAGGTCATAAGGGGCATGATGATTTGACGTCGTCCCCACCTTCCTCCGTTTTGTCAACGGCAGTCTTGCTAGAGTGCTCTTGCGTAGCAACTAACAATAAGGGTTGCGCTCGTTGCGGGACTTAACCCAACATCTCACGACACGAGCTGACGACAACCATGCACCACCTGTCTCTACTTTCCCCGAAGGGCACCTAATGCATCTCTGCTTCGTTAGTAGGATGTCAAGACCTGGTAAGGTTCTTCGCGTTGCTTCGAATTAAACCACATACTCCACTGCTTGTGCGGGCCCCCGTCAATTCCTTTGAGTTTCAACCTTGCGGTCGTACTCCCCAGGTGGATTACTTATTGTGTTAACTCCGGCACGGAGGGGGTCAGACCCCCCACACCTAGTAATCATCGTTTACGGCATGGACTACCAGGGTATCTAATCCTGTTTGCTACCCATGCTTTCGTGCCTCAGCGTCAGTTAAAGCCCAGTAGGTCGCCTTCGCCACTGGTGTTCCTCCCGATCTCTACGCATTTCACCGCTACACCGGGAATTCCACCTACCTCTACTTCACTCAAGCCACGCAGTTTCAATTGCAGGCTATGGGTTGAGCCCATAGTTTTCACAACTGACTTGCATAGCCGCCTACGCACCCTTTACACCCAGTAAATCCGGACAACGCTTGCTCCCTACGTATTACCGCGGCTGCTGGCACGTAGTTAGCCGGAGCTTGCTGCTTGGGTACCGTCATTATCGTCCCCAAGTACAAAAGTTTACAATCCGAAGACCTTCATCCTTCACGCGGCGTTGCTGCATCAGAGTTTCCTCCATTGTGCAATATCCCCCACTGCTGCCTCCCGTAGGAGTCTGGGCCGTGTCTCAGTCCCAATGTGGCCGTTCAACCTCTCAGTCCGGCTACCGATCGTCGCCATGGTGGGCTGTTATCTCACCATCTAGCTAATCGGACGCGAGTCCATCTTACAGCGGATTGCTCCTTTGATTTCTCTACCATGTGATAAAGAAATGTCATGCGGTATTAGCGTCCGTTTCCAGACGTTATCCCCCTCTGTAAGGCAGGTTACTCACGCGTTACTCACCCGTCCGCCACTAAGCTCTCAACCGAAATCAAAAGCTTCGTTCGACTTGCATGTGTTAGGCACGCCGCCAGCGTTCGTCCTGAGCCAGGATCAAACTCTCTAAAATATTGTATCTAAACATCTTTCGACGCTCAAATCTATTTCAGAGCTTTTGTAAGCTCAATCTTGATACGCTTGCGTATCGCTTTTGCTGTTTTTATACGAGTCAGCTTCTCGTCATTCCTCTCGGAATTTTCGGGTCCGTTCTATTGTCATCGTTGTTTAATTTTCAAGGTCCTGTCGTCGTCATGCTTGACAAACATCTTTCAACTTTCCGCCCCGCTTTGCAGCAGCTTGTTCAGTTTTGTGTGCCTGTCTTGCGGCGACTCATATATAATACCACGCTACTTCCCTTATGTCAACACCTTTTTTGAACTTTTTTCGCTTTTTTTTGAAAAGTGCCAAATACCCGCATGAAAGCGCCTTTTTCGGGGACAATTCATGTAAAAGGAGGATATATATGAAGAAGATAGGCGTTACAGCATGGAGAGTGCTGGTAGTTGTTCTTGTCAGCTGCGTTGCCTTTGGCCTGCTTGCAAACGTGGGGCGCAGCACACAGACTCTCTCCAAGGTTGGTTCACAGGGTACGGAGGTCACAAAGATTCAGACCAAGCTGCAGAACTTGGGGATTTACTCCGGGAAAATAGACGGCGTCTATGGCAATGCCACAAAGAAAGCAGTGGTATCCTTTCAGAAGCAGCAGGGAATCACTGCGGACGGCATTGCCGGTACACAGACGCTGAAAGCCCTTGGTGTCTCCGGCAGTTCCGGCGGCACCAGCGGAATCGGCAAATACTCCAGCAACGACATTAAACTGCTGGCCACGATTGTTTCGGCTGAAGCGCGCGGGGAACCCTACGAGGGGCAGGTGGCTGTTGCCGCCGTCATTCTGAATCGAATTGAACACCCCTCCTTTCCAAACACGCTTTCCGGTGTTGTTTATCAGCCGGGTGCGTTCAGCTGTCTGACAGACGGCGGTGTCAATGCCGCTGTGTCAGATTCCGCCTACAAGGCTGCACGCGACGCAATAAACGGTTGGGATCCCTCAGGCGGTGCTATCTATTATTATAACCCCGCTAAAAGCACAAACAAGTGGATTTTTTCACGCCCAATTATTACCGTTATCGGCAAGCATCGCTTTTGCTCCTGAAATGCGTGAAAAAATAAAGCACCTGGCAGTTTTCTGTCAGGTGCTTTTTCTTACATATATATATGTATAACAACTAAAAGATTATTCCAGACAGGTTCTGCTCCTGCTTCTTCCCCACAGTAAAAACAGAATCAAGCCCGCTGTGCAGAAAGCAGTCCCCAATGCCATTGCGTAAGACAACTTCATCTCTGCCAGTTTACCAAACACGATATTTGTCACAATCGCTACGCCATCCATCAGCAGCGCATTAACACTCAGGGCTGTTGCACGATTGGCAGAAGCCACCTGCCGATTCTGTAAGTCCACCTGGAGTGGCTGAAACAGGCAGTAACAAATGTGCAGGCACACAATGGACAGCACTGAGGAAACCGCACTGTCGGTCACTGTGAGTGTTCCACACGCAAGGATACAGGCTAAAAACAATACAGTTCCAAACCGAGCCATACCAAATCGGTTTGTCAGCCGCGCGGAAAGACCGCCAAAAAGCCCTAGCACTGACACGATAATATAGATGTATCCCATCGCACCGGTGGAAATTCCGCACTTTTCATACTGCAGCTGGTTGAGATACGTAGTTATGGTCTGGTGTGTTTCATTCAGCAGTGCTACCGCAAGCAGGAGCAACACAAGGGTTTTATTTTTGGAAATGTGATGAATGACATTTTTAAATTCTGAAAAAAGATTTTGCCTTTCTCTCCTTTTGGGTTTGACTTCCGTAAGCCCAAAGACAAGCACTGCTGCAATTCCATAACTGACAACCGTGAGCAGACCCGCCAAACGATAATTATCCTTAATAAAGAGAGAAAAGACCGCTGCGGCGCTCAGTAAGCCAATCGTGCCGAGGTTGTCATACACCCCAAAAACGCCTTGTGCGCTGTCCTCGCGGCTGGAAAGGTACAGTACACTGGTATCCACACCGGAAAGTCCGGCAAAGATGATTCCTAACAAGATACGTTCCAGCAAAAATGCACCAAACCCATTTGCCTGCCAAAAAATAATCTTTGAAAGAAAGTAAAGCAGGCAGCAGAAAATCATGGTGCTGCGGTATCCAATTCGATCTGCAAGAATTCCCCACGGCAGCTCCATGGCCACGCACACTGCCAGTGAAATGCTTTCAATAATTGTAATCTGGAATATCGAAACGCCTGCAGCTTGCCGGTAAAGCGTTGCGACCGGCGCGTAAAACACCATTCCCTGCAGCAAGGCAATGGCATACATAATGAAAATATTCTTTTTTATTCGCACGAAAAATTTCGCCCTTTCCAATTTGAGTACAGCAAAGTAAGGGTACAACTTTCGTTATAACCCTGTGCCGAAAATTCGGTTTTGCTGTTCTCAATGCAGACGAATCATTTTTCGTGTCTTCTTTTTATAATAAGATGCGCGTTTATTCTAGTCTATCCGAATATCATCTGTCAACCGTAACCACAGCTGACGACACGCCATTCTCCAGCGCTGTTGCGTACCAGCCACCATTCATAATTCTTATAGGTATTATTTTTATTGAAACCCTCCGGTGCCATTGAACCAGTTTTATAGTTTGAAAGCAGCATTAGTACATCTTTCCCCTTAGTGCCCTTGGGAATAAACCCATTGTTGTTCGTTTCAACATAATTCACGGGATAAGTGTCCATTGTGGCATCGTACCAAATATCTGTCAGCTTACAATCACGAAATTTGAAAAAGTATTGTTTTACGCATTCTCCCGCAGCTGTAAGATCTGCTTTGCTGAACTTCACGGTGTCCTGAAAGTTCATACGTGCGCCATTACTTTTCCCATACCACGGAACAGCAACAACAGCCACACCTACCAGCATCGCTGCGGCAACCCCAGCAAAAATCTTTTTAAACCGTTTTCGCACTTCTACTCCCCCAATCCTGCTTTTCCGTTTATTTACTTTTTAGTATAAAATGAAATCAAGAATCTGTCAACGGGCAAGAGAGTACAAAAAAGCTCCCCTTGTTAGGGAAGCCTGTCGCTAAAATTTCAAGCCTTATACGCTTTGAACTTCGTTGTGACTTCTTTTTGCGGGATTCTATTGCTTCACCGGAAGCAGAGTCCTTTTTTATTAAACGATCATACCCTGTTTTTCCCGTTTTTTTCCGCGCAGTTGCAGTATGACACCAACAATCGTTACCAACGCACTCGCTATAAATCCAAGTGCAAAGACCAACAAGTTGACATTTAAGTATTCCTGTTGAAAAAGTCTTCCCCACTGAAAATAATCCGCCAGTATTCGCAGACCGTTAGTATCCTGGTTAATCATCAGTGCATTTAGACTCAATTCCATAAACGGAATGGAAAAATCACTAAGGAAGCAAATCAATCCGCCCTTTAAGCAGCGGTGCAGTGGGACATAAACAGCAATCGCAAAAATACCCCAGACCGGCAGATAGCTAATACCGGTAATTAAAAGTGCTCGGAATAAATTTCCTCCACTTGTTACCGCAACGCAAAGTATCACAAGCAATACATTCCATCCGGTAATAGCTGCCAGCACAATCGCAGGAAATCCACGGTGCCTAGGGCAAAAGCGTCCCAGCAGATACAGCCCCCAGGGCAATGCCAGGCAGACCGCTGAAACAGCAATGCCAAAACCCAGCCAAGCACCTCGTGTGTAACCCCAGCAAGCCAGCAGCAGCAAAAACAGACTGCCCGTTGCGCAGCCCAGTGTCACCACACCTGTTTCTTTTTCTGCCATCAGCGGTACGTTCGTAAAACTGAAAGCTAACAGCAACGCTGTCAGCACAATCCAAAACCAACTCAGCGTATGATAGACTGCAAGATTACAGAGAAAACAAATGATTAATGTAACGACATAACAGAAGGTAAATATTTGCTGCACTCTGCGGTGAAGAACGCGGTATACCTTAGCATCTTTCTTTTCCCTGCCGGCCGCCACATCGTCACAGGCTGTAAAAAATTCATGCTCAGAAATGGAAAGTTCCCGACAGATATCGGTTACCAGCGCAATGTCCGGGTAAGAAAGCCCCCGTTCCCATTTGGAAACCGTTGTATTGGTTACAAACAGCCGCTTCGCTAATTCTTCCTGTGTCAGCCCCGCCTGTCTGTGTTTTTGCACAAAGTATGCTCCAAAGCTTTGCTTATTCAGATTTTGGTCTTTTTCCATGTAATTATCTCCTTTTGCAGTTTTCAGCCTTATTATAGGTCTGCTTTTCTTTCTGCGTCAAGGAAATTGTCGGCTTTGGCGGCTCGACCGCTGCGCCACCTACAAATAACACGAAAAGACTCTTTGAAATACGTTTTTTCTCTTTCGCAGGTACAGTTTTTGCTGATGGAGCCGCTTTATTTTTCTACAAAGAAAAATCACCTGCTGCATTTTTCGCAGCAGGTGATTTTAAGATTTACGCTTTGTAAGTCTTGAACTTTTCAAGGACTGCCTTTTTGCGGGTTTCGTTTGCTTCGCCGGAAGCGGAGTCCTTGTAAATCATCAGGTACTTTCCGCTGTCACTCACAACAGCAGGAATGTTTTTTTCAAACAAAGTAAAGCTACCCTTCTGCTTCACTTCATCCAGCACCTTTTTTGCGGTGTCATTCAGGTTGGCAGGGTCGTACTCATAAAACTCTGCAGTAACTGTCTGCTTCTTATCCACGGAACCGGAGTAGCGATAACCGCTCTTAGCGCCAATCAGCTCACTGCGCATGGCATCGCCGTTCCCCTCAATGTATCCGCACGCACCGAGGTAGGTAGCCAGCCCTTTCAGGCTGTCGTCATACTTGGTGGGGTCCACGCTGCTGGCAGGTGCAGCTTCGCTGCTGCTTGCCTGTGAAGAAACCGCAGAAGCTGCTGAGGAAACCGCAGGTTCCGTTCCGGAAACTGCTACATCCCCCACACCGCAGCCTGTGCAGGCCACCGCCAGTGCGGCGGCAGCGGCAATAATCAATGCTTTCTTCATGAGTAACCTCCCGGCAAATTTTTCTGAATAGAAGAAAAACCGCTGCAAAGAGCGGTTTTTCTGCTTTTGCGGTCCCAAAAAGCGCCGCTTCAGTTTTTGGTGGACACGAGGGGACTCGAACCCATGACCTCTCGCGTGTGAGGCGAGCGCTCTAACCAGCTGAGCTACGCGTCCACAGCTCCAGACAAGGATGACAAAAAAGTGGTGACCCAGACGGGATTCGAACCCATGAACCCGCCGTGAAAGGGCGGTGTCTTAACCGCTTGACGACTGGGCCAGATGGTAGCGGCAATAGGATTTGAACCTATGACACTTCGGGTATGAACCGAATGCTCTAGCCAGCTGAGCTATGCCGCCATCTGCGCTTCGCACACTGCGAAGCGCTTATTATTATAACGGAACTTGTCCTGCTTTGTCAAGCCTTTTTTCAAATCTTTTTGAAAAAGCCTGAAGCTTTCCTCTGCGAAGCTTATTTTACCTGGTTGCTGCTGTCCTTCAAGACAACATCATGTGCGCCGCCCTCAACGATGCTGGTGCTGGAAACCAGCGTCAGCTTGGCTTTTTTCTGCAGTTCCGGAATCGTCAGCGCACCGCAGTTGCACATTGTAGAGCGAACTTTACTCAGGGTTGTGCTGACGTTGTCCTTCAAAGCACCCGCATACGGCACATAAGAGTCCACGCCCTCTTCAAAGGAAAGTTTCTTTGCGCCGCCCATGTCATAGCGCTGCCAGTTGCGGGCACGGTTGCTGCCCTCTCCCCAATACTCTTTCATATACTGGCCATTAATGGTGACTTTATTCGTCGGGGATTCGTCAAAACGGGAGAAGTAGCGGCCGAGCATGACAAAATCTGCGCCCATTGCCAGTGCAAGGGTCAGGTGGTGGTCGTACACAATACCGCCGTCAGAGCAAATCGGCACATAAATGCCGGTCTCTTTGTAGTATTCATCGCGTGCTTTGGCAACTTCAATAACCGCTGTGGCCTGACCGCGGCCAATACCTTTTGTTTCTCGGGTAATGCAGATGGAACCGCCGCCAATTCCGATTTTTACAAAGTCCGCACCGGCCTCGGCCAAAAAGCGGAAGCCGTCACCGTCGATCACGTTGCCTGCGCCGATTTTCACCTTGTCGCCGTACTTGCCGCGTACCCATGCAATGGTGCGTCTCTGCCACTCTGTGTAACCTTCGGAAGAATCAATGCAGAAAATGTCCGCACCAGCCTCCAGCAGCGCCGGAATACGCTCTGCGTAGTCGCGGGTATTGACACCGGCACCGACCATATAGCGCTTCTGCGCGTCCAGCAGTTCGCTTGTATTCTCTTTATGCTCGGAATAATCCTTGCGGAAAACAAAGTAGCAAAGTTTGCCGTCATTGTCCACGACCGGCAGAGAGTTCAGCTTGTTCGCCCAAATAATATCGTTGCACTCGGAAAGGGTTGCGCCTTTGGGTGCGGAGATGACCTTTTCAATAGGAGTCATAAAGGAATAAACCGGGGTTTCCACCGCCATACGGCTTACACGGTAATCACGGCTGGTAACAACGCCCAGCAGCTTGCCGATGCCGGTGCCGTCATCTGTTACAGCCACAGTGGAATGGCCGGTTTCTTCTTTAAGCTTCAGGATGTCTGCAAGTGTCTGGTCTGGCTTAATGTTGGAGTCACTGGTTACAAAGCCCGCTTTGTAGGCTTTTACCTTGGCAATCATGGCTGCTTCCTGCTCAATGGTCTGTGAACCGTAAATGAAGGAAACGCCGCCTTCCTTCGCGAGAGCAACCGCCAGTGTATCATTGGAAACAGACTGCATAACCGCCGAAGTCATTGGGATATTCAGGGTAATGGCAGGCTCTTCCCCTTTTTTGAACTTGGTAATCGGGGTTTTCAGGCTTACGTTATCCGGTATGCATTCTGCCGAAGAGTATCCGGGCACCAACAGATACTCATTAAAGGTATGACAAGGTTCATCGTAGTAAAAAGCCATTTTGCAGCATCCTCCGTCTTTTCTTTAAGATTGATTCTACTCGTTTTGCTTTTTCGCCGTGTAAAAAGGAAGCTGTTTTAAACAGCTAAAGCGGTTTCAAACAGCAGGGTATAATATTTTTACATTATAGCACCCCTCAAAATCGATTTCAATACAAGGAATGCCGCTTTTGGTCTGATTTTGTTGTTGCCAAAAAATTTCTGCATTTTGTTAAAAAATCATGACCAAATAATGAATAAACCATGTAATTTGACTTTATCTTTCAACGAAAGCCGCAAAGCTAAGGTCACCCGCGCGGCTTCCCGACATCAAAAAGCCATTTTGCTGCTGCGAACCACTGATTTCCAAGACATCGCCCAAAACACTTTCAGAGAGGTAACTAATATGGATTTTCTTCCAATCATGGTATACTTCAGGAATAAAATCCTCTACAATATCGCCGTAAATTGTATTTGTCAGGTGCCGGTTCATATCCAAATCACTGTAGCGAATCGGGCGATTTCCCAGCACCGGCTGTGTGGTCTTAATACGAAGCTTGTTTACCCGTTCCTCTGGCGGGACCACCTGCTGCTTAAAAACATGATACTGATACAGTGCGTCCGGACGCAGAGGACGGTGTGTTTCGCAGTTGACACAGACACTGACTTGGCGGATGTGCAGAACTTCTTCTTCCCCGCTTAAAAAGTGAAAATCACGGTATACGTGTACCCCCGCGGCGCCAAGCGGCAGTGTGTGAATATGCAGACGCTCATTGCGCTTTGGAAAACGCCGTACCTGCACCTGATTTTCTGTAATCAGTAGTGCAATGCCGTCTTTCAGCATTTTTTCGTAGCCAAGTCCGACTGCATCCATATGTTCGTCTGCGGTTTCCTGCTCCATACGCAGAATCGCGGAAAGCCGGATACGGCCGTTTGCACCAATTTGCGGGCTTTCAACGCGTGCAGTTCTTTCAAAGCTTTCCGGTGAAACAATGGGCTGTTGTGCCGGTGAATTCATGTTTTCCCTTTCCTTTCTTTCAAAACAGGGCTGTTGCGCCTGCAACAGCCCTGAACTTAGTGTGTGAATCTGTGTTTGTTTTTATTCCAATATTTTCATTTGATACGTGCAGAATTAGTCCTGCGGCTTAATAACATCAACACCCATGTACTTGCGCAGCACTTCCGGCACCGTTACACTGCCGTCCGCATTCTGGTACTGCTCTACAATAGCAGGCAGCACTCGGGAAGTTGCCAGACCGGAAGCGTTCAGTGTATGCACAAACTGCAGTTTCTTATTTTCGTCACGGAATTTTACATTGCCGCGGCGTGCCTGGTAAGAACGCGCATTGGAAGCAGAAGAAACTTCCTTGTAAATGCCCATAGACGGAATCCATACTTCAATATCATAGGTACGTGCCATGGAGAAAGAGCAGTCACCTGCGGCCAAACGGCTCAGACGATAGTGCAGGCCAAGCTCCTGAACCAGACGTTCCGCCTTGCCAACCAGCTCCTTAAAAGCCGCGTCGCTGTCTTCCGGCTTTGTGTACTGAACCATTTCCACCTTATTAAACTGATGTCCGCGAATCATGCCACGCTCCTCGCTGCGGTAGGAACCGGCTTCACGACGGTAGCACGGGGTGTATGCAATGTACTTCTTCGGCAGTTCATCAGCAGTCAGAATTTCATCTCGGTGCAGGTTGACCAATGCAGTTTCAGCCGTAGGCAGCATAAATTTTTTATCGGTGCTGGTCGGGTTTTGAATCCAGTAAACTTCATCACCGAATTTCGGGAACTGACCAGCAACATAACCGCATTCATAGTTCAGCATGTGCGGCGGCAGAATCAGTTCATAGCCGTCAGCCAGATGCTCATTAATAAAGAAATTAAGAATGGCCCACTCCATGCGTGCGCCCCAGCCGCGGTAAATCCATGCGCCATTGCCGGCAATCTTCGCGCCGCGCTGATAATCGATCATACCCAAGCTTTCGCAAAGGTCCACATGATTTTTCGGCTCAAAATCAAAAACAGGCTTTTCCTTAAAGTAATGGTCCGGAATGTTCTGCTCTTTGCCGCCAGCCTGCACATCTTCGTCAGGCAGATTTGGCAGACACAGCATCAGTTCCTGCTGCTTATCATTGATTTCAGAAAGCTTTGCGTCCGCTTCCTTAATTTCTTCGGACAGCTTCTTCATCTTTGCCAGGACTTCGGAAGCATCCCCGCCAGCCTTCTTAATTTTCGGAATTTCCTTGCTGACAGCATTCTGCTCGGCCTTTTTACTTTCCACAGCACCGGTTGCTTCACGGCGTTCCTTATCTACTGCAAGGATTTCATCCACAACGCTATCCAAATCCATTTCGCGTTTTTTAATTGCCGCTTTTACATAGTCCGGATTGTCCCGGATCAGCTTAATGTCTACCATTTTAATTTTCTCCTTTGTCTTATATCTCAAATAATAATTAAAATTTTCTTTGTACCCCAAGAATCAAAGTTTTCGCAAGCCCTGTTCACAAGGCTGCAGGGTTTGGAAACCTGCAAGAGAAAGGTCCCAAGGTCTTGTCCTTTGCGGCGTGCCTTCGCCGCCGCAGATTTGCCATGGCTGTAAAACCTTTTTCATAAATAAGGGTTTTACAGGCAAGAGATCAGACCGTGGGCTTCGCCCACACATACCGCCTTGCAAAGGCGGGCGAAACCTTTACTGTTTTTACTCAAACAGTTTCAGCAGTGCTTTCAGGTCTTCTTCCCCGCTGAACTCAATCTGCAATACACCCTTTTTGCGGCTGCCGGTCACTTTGACCCGCCTGCCCAACTGTTCATGCAGGGAAAGCGCAGCTTCATCGTAAAATGGAATTTCTTTTTGAATACTTGCTTCTTTAGGATTGGTACTGAACTGCTTTGCCAGCTTTTCAAGCTGACGGACAGTCAGTCCCTCCTGCACACAGCGAAAAGCCATTGGGACCTGATGCTCCGGCGGGAACGCCAGAAGCGTCCGCCCCTGCCCAGAGGTCAGCTTTCCCTCAGACAGCAGCTTCTGCACTTCTGCCGGAAGACGGGTCAGGCGCAGTGCATTCGCAATGGACGGACGTGATTTGCCCACACTGTCCGCCACTTCCTCCTGCGTCATTGCGTACTCGTCCATCAGAGCCTGAAACCCCTGCGCTTCTTCCAATGGATTCAAATCCGCACGCTGCAGGTTTTCAATAAGCGCCAGCTCCATTACCTGCTGATCTGAAAGCTCACGCACCAATGCAGGTATTTCCTGCAAACCCGCCATGCGGGCCGCACGCCAGCGGCGCTCCCCTGCTACGATTTGGTAGCCGCCCTCATCGTGAAGCGGACGAACCAGTAGCGGTTGTAAAATTCCGTGCTTTGCAATAGAGTCCGCCAGCTCCGCCATTTCCGTTTCGTCAAACTCGCGGCGCGGCTGACTTCGGTTCGGTTCAATTTCATTAATGTTTAGGGTAACAGAAACATTGCCGTCTTCAGCATCGTTTTCCGCAAAAATAATGTCCAATCCTTTGCCAAGACCTCTTTGTTTGGAGGACAATCCGTTTCACCTCAGCTTTCATTATTATGTATCAGTTCGGCAGCAAGGGCATTATACGCTTCCGCGCCCTTGCAGTTTCGGTCAAAGTATTGAATCGGCTGCCCAAAGCTGGGCGCTTCACTCAGCCGCACTGTGCGGGGAATCACCGTTCCAAATACCTTCCCTTTAAAATATTTCTTAACTTCATCGACTACCTGTTGTGTCAGGTTCAGCCGGCCGTCATACATCGTCAGCAGCACACCCTCAATATCCAGCGCACTGTTATACTGACGCTTTACACGGCGAACACTGTTCATCAGCTGACTCAACCCCTCCAATGCATAAAACTCACACTGAATCGGGATCAAAACACTATCTGCAGCATTCAGTGCATTGGTTGTAATAAAGCCGAGCGACGGTGGGCAGTCAATGATAATATACGCATATTGTTCCTTTACCTGCACCAAAGCACGTTTTAAAACACTCTCGCGGTGCGGTTTGTCTACCAGTTCAATTTCAGCACCCGCCAAATCCAGAGAACTGGGCAGCAGGTCCAAATGATTGAACTCTGTTGAATGAATTGCTTTTTTAATATCTGCGTCACGAATCAGCACATCGTAAACCGATTCATTCAGTTTTCTGCGGTCCACACCAACTCCGCTGGAGGAGTTTCCCTGTGGGTCAGTATCCACCAGCAGAGTTTTTCTTCCGGCAGCGCCAAGCGCGGCCGCCAGATTGACAGCCGTGGTAGTCTTCCCCACACCGCCTTTTTGGTTTGAGATTGCAATAATGCGGCACATAAGGCTCCTCCCTCTCTATTTTTACAGTATGCCCTATTATACCACGAATAAAGCCGCAAATAAAGTGGTCCCACTCTGTTTCTGTGAAGAATTCCACTTATTCCTCTTAAAACAATGTGAAAGGCCTTTGTTTCACGTGAAACACTTTAAAAGACAAGTAGTTTCTAAGACAAGTGGTAAAACAAAAAGGGAGCTTACATTTCTGCAAGCTCCCTTTTTGTAAATGATTGTGGGAAAATGATAAGAAAATGGGTTTCTTATAATCTAATAACTGCACAGTTAGGCGGGTTTCCTCCCTGCGCCCTCTGCTTTCGGTATACGCACGACCCACTCCAGGTAATCGTCAGTTTCCGTATGGAATGTTTCGGCTGGAACCCCGGTGCTGCGCAAAGTGGTGACTGCGTGTTCGATCGTGTTCCCAAAAATACGCACATCTTTAATGATTGGCAGCTGATGCTGTTTGTGTTTCGGTTCAGATTCCAACAGTTTACTGACCAGTGCATCGGTCTGCTGCACATTTAGCTGGCTGTGCAGCACCATTTCCAAGACCTGCTTTTGCATTTCAGCATTTGGCAGCCGAAGCAGTGCGCGCGCGTGCCGTTCCGTCAGGTGATTCTCAAGAATAATTTCCCGTGCGCTGCCGGACAGTTTCAGCAAACGCAGTTTATTTGCCACAGCAGACTGACTTCTGCCCAAACGTGCAGCACATTCCTCCTGCGTTATGTTCCATTCTTCAATTAAACGCCGCAGGCCGTCAGCCTCCTCAAACATATTGAGGTCTTCCCGCTGTAAATTTTCTGTCAACGCAAAAATTGCACTTTCGCGGTCAGTACAGGCTGTAATCAGCACCGGGACTTCACGCATGCCAATAAACTTACAGGCACGCAGCCGCCGTTCGCCGGCAACCAGTTCGTAACCACCCTGTACACGCCTTACCACCAGCGGCTGCAGCAAACCATTCGATGCAATACTGTCCGCCAGCTCTCGCAGTTCCTCCGCCGCAAATGTGCGCCGCGGCTGCGCGGGATTCGGCCGAATACTGTCAATGTCCAGTTTCAGGATATGCTGCTGTCCAAGCATTCTCTCACCTCCTGCTTGTCCCTATCGTAACACAGCCAGGCTGTACAAATTTGTAGAATGGTGAGAAAATAATCAATTTTCTTTTGCATAATTTTTTGCTGCATTATGCAAAGGCAGAGTTTCTAAATTACCGGTTTCATAAAAATGAACTTTTGAAAAACAGTTTTTAGATATGACATTGCCTGCTCTATAAAACGCGTTTTAGCAAAATTGCACAATCCCATATTTCACAAGCAGCTGCACTTTCCACTTTGCAAAACAGCAGTTGAAAATTATGTTTAAAATCGTCGACAGTCCTGAAATTGTTGACTTTTCTATGTGGAAAACTACAGCGGCTGCTTTTTAATTTTTTCCCCTACACGTGGGTACTTTGGTGAACAGGCATGGACGTGCTGAATCATTAAAAACGTCCGGGAACTGCCATCCGGAAGCGTGTACACGATATTTTTCTTGACACAGCCGCCCAGCGACTGAAGTGCGCGCCGCGATTCCGCCAATTCTTCAGCTCCAGCAGGGCCTTTCCAAGCACAAAAATAGCCGCCCGGTTTCACAAACGGCAGGCAGTATTCACATAGTACAGAAAGTGGTGCCACTGCACGGGCAAATGCAAAATCAAACTGCTCCCGCAGTTCCGGTTTTCTGCTGCCCTCCTCTGCCCTTGCGTGAACGGTTGCTGCTGTGACATTTAGCTTGGCACACACATCATCCAAAACCGTTAAGCGCTTTTGCAGGCTGTCCAGCAGTGTCAGCTGCATTTGCGGCACAGCAAGCTTTAAGGGGATACCCGGAAATCCAGCGCCTGTTCCGACATCAAGGCATGTTTTACCAGCAGGATTAAACCACTGCAGCGGCCACAAGCAATCCAAAAAGTGCTTTTCCACAAACTCATTTGGCTCTGTAATTGCCGTTAAATTTAATTTTGTATTCCACTCTAAAAGCTGTTCCATGTAGGACTGAAACTGTGTCGTCTGTTCTACAGTTAGAGCAAGACCGCAGGACTGTGCGCCCTGCCGCAGTAGATTTTCGATATTTTCCATTCAGTTCTTCTCCTTGGTAAGCCAAATCAGCAGAACACTGACATCCGCCGGGCTGACACCGGAAATGCGGCTTGCCTGACCAATATTTGATGGCTGCACCTTGTTTAGCTTTTCCTGTGCCTCACTGCGCAGACCAGTAATTGTTGTATAGTCCAGCTCCTGCGGCAGCAGTCTGCCCTCTAAGCGGCGCATTTCCGCGATATCTGCTTTTTGCCGCTTGATGTATCCCTCATATTTAAGTTCAATTTCTACATTTTCAAATACATCATCGGGATAATCCGGACGGTCTGTGTCTACAGAGGTTAATATTTGATAGTTAATCTGCGGGCGTTTTAGCAGATCTGCCAGCCGCACACCAGTTGTTACCGGAGATGTTTCATGTGAAACAAGCAGTGCATTGAGAGCCTTACTCGGCGGCATGACGGTTTTCTGCGCACGTTTGAATTCCGCGGCTTTCTGCTCCTCTTTCTTCTGAAAACGCGCCCAGCGTGCGTCACCAATTAACCCCAGTTTACGGCCAATCGATGTCAAACGCTCGTCTGCATTGTCCTGCCGGAGCACCAGCCGATACTCACTGCGGCTTGTCATCATACGGTATGGGTCCGTTACACCCTTAGTGACCAAATCATCCACCAGCGTTCCAATGTAAGAACTCGCGCGGTCAAGAATCATCGGCTCGCGCCCCTGCACTTTCAGCGCCGCGTTGATGCCCGCAACGATTCCCTGCGCGGCGGCTTCTTCATAGCCGGAACTGCCATTGAATTGTCCAGCACCGTAAAGCCCTGGTTGGCTGCGAAACTCCAACGTTGCCGCCATCTGCTGCGGATCTACGCAATCGTACTCAATCGCGTAGGCACAGCGCATGATTTGAACATGCTCCAAACCCTTAATCGTGTGGTAAAATTGCAGCTGCACTTCCTCCGGCAGGCTGGAACTCATGCCCTGCAGGTACATTTCTTCTGTGTGCAGACCGCAGGGTTCGATAAACAGCTGATGCCGCGGCTTATCCTGGAACCGCATGATTTTATCTTCAATGCTCGGGCAATACCGCGGACCGATTCCTTTGATATGTCCGCTATAAAGCGGGCTGCGGCCGATATTTTTCAAAATGACTTCCTTAGTGCGGTCATTGGTCCAGGAAACATGGCAAACTTCCCGGTTTTTTCCCGGTTCCAGTGTATCATATGAAAACGGAACAACGGGGTCATCCCCTTTTTGCACTTCCAAATCCGAAAAATCAATGCTGCTGCGCAGGGCACGCGCCGGTGTACCAGTTTTAAAGCGTCGCAGACGCAAGTTTAGTTTGCGCAGGGGTTCGCTTAAAAATGCGGCTGGGAACATGCCGTCCGGGCCACTTTCGTAACTGACCTCGCCAATGTAAACTCTGCCGCCTAAAAAAGTGCCGGTCGCCAGTACCACGGCTTTCACCGTATAAACCGCACCCATGCGTGTGACCAGTTCCCACAGCTTTCCATCCGCTGCATGGCGCAGATCAACAACTTCTGCCTGCTTCAAATACAGATTGTCTTGCAGTTCCAGCACATGCTTCATGGTTTCGCTGTATTTGCGCCGGTCAATCTGACAGCGCAGGGAATGTACTGCCGGACCTTTGCCCAAGTTCAGCATACGGCTCTGCAAAAAGCATTTGTCGGTTGTGCGTCCCATTTCGCCGCCGAGCGCATCTATCTCGCGCACAAGGTGTCCCTTAGCCGTGCCGCCGATACTCGGATTGCAGGGACAGTTGCCGACTGCATCCAGATTAATTGTAAACACCAAAGTAGAACAGCCGAGCCGCGCACTGGCAAGCCCGGCCTCAATTCCGGCATGACCGGCACCCACCACTGCTACATCATAGGCCCCGGCATCATATTCATGTTCCATAATTATCAACTTCCTCTTATCACTTGCTTACCTAGAATCAAATCGTTGCTTTCCGTCGCTCGCGTACCCCGAAAGGGTATTCTTAGAAAGCGACTAGGGGTGCGGGGCAACGCCCGCCGCGGCCTGTTCTTAACCTTGCCTTTATCCTGAGAAGCGCCAGCGGGTTTGGGAGCCTGCAAGTCAGGCTCCCAAGGTCTTTGTTGCTTTTCGTTCCTTACTTCCCCACACAAAACGTTTCAAACACCTGGTTTACTACCGTTTCCGAAACATTTTCACCGGTCAGCTCCAAAAGCGCCGAAATGGCATCCTCCACACAAACAGTCACCGCATCCAGTGTCATACCATTTTCCAGTGCTTCCAGTGCCTCATTAACCGCAGCCAGGGCACGTTGTGCCGCCGCCTGCTGTCTCTGCGTAAACAGTACGCCGGAAGTTGGATCAATAGATTGCAAATGCAGCACCTGCTGTACCGCATTTTGCAGTTCCTTCAATCCACTTCCTTGTAAAGCGCTAATATATACAATTTGTTTAAATTTTGATTGAATATACGAATTGTCTATTCTGCTTTGCAAATCATTTTTGTTAATAACTGCAATGGCAGGTGTATCACCCAGCATTTCAATAAACTGCTGGTCTTCCTCCCGCAGTGGTTCCGAGGAATCAAACACTGCCAGCACCAGTTGTGCCGCTTCCACGCGGCTGCGGCTGCGCAGTACACCAAGCTGTTCCACCGGGTCGCTGGTATCCCGCAATCCGGCGGTATCCGCCAGACGCAGTGGAATCCCGCCCAGCAAAACGGTATCCTCCACAACATCACGGGTGGTGCCGGCGTAGGAAGTAACTATGCTTTTTTCGCAACCGGCCAGCAGATTCATCAGCGTGCTTTTGCCAACATTGGGTCTGCCCGCAATAACCGTATCAACGCCCTCGCGCAGTACCCTGCCGGTATCAAACCCCGAAAGCAGTTCCCTCAGCTTTTGCTGTACTTCTTTCAGCTGTGTGCCCAGTGTGCCACTCTCAACTTCCGGCACATTTTCTTCCGGAAAGTCTGCCCATGCCGCCAAGTGAGAGGCGGCAGCCGTCAGCTGTTCCTGAGCCGCGCAGATTTTATCGTGCAGTCTGCCCTCCTGCCCAGCACGAGCGGCGCGGGCGGCACCTTTTCCCTGTGCGGAAATCAATTCCATAACCGACTCCGCCTGTGTTAGGTCCATCTTTCCATTCAGGTAGGCGCGCCGTGTAAATTCACCTGGCTGCGCCAGCACCGCCCCTGCGGCAATGCAGGCATTCAGCAGCCGCCGAAGCAGATACAAACCGCCATGGCAGGAAAGCTCCACTACATCTTCACCCGTATAGCTTTTAGGTGCACGGTAATTTGCCGCTACACATTGGTCAAATGTACCCTCATCATCATGTACAGAGCCAAACAGGGATGTATAGCCCGCAATTTCGTCCAGTTTTTTACCAGACACAGATGAAAAGACCTTACCCGCTACGGTACGCGCATTATCACCGGAAATCCGCACAATGCCGATTCCGCCTGATGCCTGCGGTGTGCTGATGGCTGCTATGGTGTGCATAAAACCATTCCTTTCACAAAAAAAGCGCCCCGCCCGTCTGGGCGCGAGCGCTGAAATTCAAAAGCGGTCTGACTGTTTAGTTTTCGCTGGAGGAGTTGCGGTTTACGCGGCCAGCAGACTGCTGCGTCCCGTGATAATCGCCCTGCCGCGGACTGCCACTGCTGTGGTACCCGCCAGACTGGCGCGGGCCACTGTGGTAGCCGCCGTTACGATTCTGGTGGAAATCCCCGCCCGGGCGGCGGCTGTTATTGGTATTGCTATACGGCCTTCTGCCGCCTGGCCGCCGCGGCTGAAACCGCTCGCCGCCCTCAGGCCCGATGACCACATGGCGTGCCTGATCCTGCCCCTCACTCCAACTGGTAGCACCCTCAATCTCCTGAACAGCTGTATGAATAATGCGGCGCTCATAGGGATTCATCGGTTCCAAAGAATTGTTTCGGCCAGACTTAACCGCTTTGGCGGCAAGTTTTTTACCGAGTGCTTCCAGTGTTTCACGGCGCTTTTCACGGTAATTACCGATATCCAGTGTAATGCGGTAATAGGTATCTTCCGTGTGATTTGCCACCAAACCTGCCAGATACTGCAGAGCATCCAGCGTTTCACCGCGGTGGCCAATGATAAAGCCAACATCTCCGCCGGTAATGGAAAGCATTGCGCTATTTTCCTCTTCCTGAATCTCAATTTGAACGTCTGTGAGGCCAAGATTACAGAGAACACTGTGCAGATAGGAAGCCGCTTTATCTGCTGGGCTTTCTTCCACGAAAACACGAACTTTTGCAGGGCTGCCGCCAAAAAGTCCCAGTGTTTTTCTAACCGGCATTTCCAGTATCTCAAATTCTGCTTCTTCTGACTGTACACCCAGCTCACGGCACGCGGCTTCGCGGGCGGCTTCCACTGTTTCTCCTGTACCAATTACTTCTCTGCGCATAACAGCATCCTCCTTTGTCTTTAGCCTAGCTTTTTCGTCGTATTATGCCGGCATCCCGGCCTGCAGAACTCTAAATTTGCTCTTATTTTTTCTGACCCATATAGTCATTCTTGCTCTGTGCACCGCTGTTTTTGCCCTTGGCAGACTGAGCATTGGCAGCAATCTTCTTCTTTTTCGCGCCTTCTCCATTGGGGGAAGTCTGGTTCCAGTTACGCACCTTGCGTTCCAGTTCCGCCTGCACATCCGGCGGCAGCGGCTGCATACGCGCTTCGTTCTGCTCCATCAGCATCACGTGAGAACCCTCCGCCTGTGCCGTCAAAATCTGCGGCGAATAGTACTTTTGCATCATCCAGGTTCTTACCAGTCCCATCAGACCATTAATGGTGTAGTAAAGGCTCATAGCGGCCGGCACAATGCAGGTTACATAGCCGAAGAAAACAGACATGCCAACCATTACAACCGTCATGCAGCCCTGCTGGGCGCCTGGCTGAGCCTGTCCCATTTTTTTCTGGCTGTAAGTCATGTAAATCGTAGAACCAATCTGCAGGCCGATACTCGCCAGCGGCAGCAGGAACAGCGGGCTGCTGAACAGCGAAGACCAGAAGTGCCCGGAAACAGCCGGCGCCTGCAGCAGGTCAAGTCCAAAGAACTTAAAGCTGCCGCTGAACATTTGCAGCTTCTGCATATCGTAATGGCTGAAAATATCAGTGATGTACGGCTGAATCTGTGTAAAATCCTTTGCAATGTCCAACTCGTGGTAGGTGGTGGCATAGGAACCCAATGTACTGGCCAGCGCATCTCCCGGTACGTGCTGAATAAAGTTGGAAGCCTGCGTAACCGCATTAGCGTCCAAATGCAGCATATTTGTCAGCGGACTGGACAGCGCATAGAACAGGCTCATGAAGATGAGCATAGGAATAAACATCATCAGGCAGCTGCCGCCCATGCCGCCCATGCCCTCTTTTTCATACAGCTTCTGCTGCTCTTCCATCAGCTTAGCTTTGTCATTGCCGTAAATCTTCTGCAGCTCCTGCATTTTCTTCTGCATCTTCATGCTGCCGGCCATGCCCTTTTGCTGCTTGATGTAAGGTGGGAACATTAAAAGGTTCAGCACCACCGTAAACAAAATGACCGCAACACCATAGTTGCGCACTACAAAGTACAGGCCGTACAGCACATAGCCGATCAGCCAGCCGAGTCCGTTAAAAATTTGCATAAGGCGATAAATTCTCCTCTTTTATAAGGATTTCCGTTTTTTCTTTTCTTTTTTGATCTTTATCTTTTTCTCCGGAACAGGGTCGTAACCGCCCCGGCTGAAAGGGTTGCACCGCAGGATCCGCCACAAAGCAAGCACTGTACCCTTCAGCGGGCCAAAGCGCTCGATTGCCTCTATTGCATAGTTGGAACAGGTCGGCATATACCTGCACATGGGGCCGTGCAGCGGGGAAATGTGCTTCTGGTAAAACCGGATCAGTTTCAGCAGCAGCTTTTTCACTGCAGCATTCCCGCTTTGCGCAGCTGCTGTTCCATTGCGCGCTGTACAGAAGTGCTTTTGACATACGGGGTCTTTGCACGCGCCACAAAAATAAAGTCATAGCCCGGTTTTACCCGCGGCAGCAGTTCCCGAAACGCAGCGCGGATAATCCTGCGCGAACGATTTCGTTTTACCGCGTTGCCGATTCTTTTGCTGGTGGTAATACCCATGCGCACCAAGCCTGTTCTGTTTTTTAAGGTATAACAAACCACCACCGGCGTCACCAGGTTTTTGCCCCTGCTGTAAATGCGCCGGAAGTCTCTGTTTTCCTTTATAGGTACATAATCCATGCGGTCAGCTCCGTTACATACAAAGAAAGGCCACGCTGCCGTGGCCCTTACGTTGCCTTCATCAGTAGGTCAGGCGTGCCCGGCCCTTTGCGCGGCGGCGTGCAAGTACCTTGCGGCCGTTGCTTGTAGACATCCTTTTACGGAAGCCGTGCTCCTTTTTGCGGTGGAGCTTCTTCGGCTGATACGTTCTTTTCATGAATGAAAACCTCCTTTCGGAATAAACCTCTGCAAGTTAGCATTATATCTCACATTTGCAGAGCCTGTCAAGAATTAATATACCACAATCGGCCTGGAAAAGAAAGAAGTTCCCGAAAATTCAAAAAAATTTTTTCTTTTGCCGCTGGTAAGTCCGTATTCGCTGTTTTTCGCGCTCCCTATAACAGTTCGTTGCAAAAATACCCCGTTTATGCTATTATGAATTATATTTAAATGTTTAAATGCAACGCTAATTATCACGGAGGAGAGCTGAACAC